>NZ_VSSS01000023.1 GCF_008123425.1 Bradyrhizobium rifense | reverse complement strand
ATTCTGCCAAAGTAGTGCTAGCTTGAAGCGATGCATGCTGCTCTGGCGAAGTTACGTGCTGCGTCACCGCAATCGCTGTCGCACCGGCCAGCATAACGCAGGCGTAAAATGCGATGACCCCGCGCGCCCAACGCTTTCGAGTGCCCCTGTCTTCAGACGTACTGTTCGCAGGCTCTGCTAAGAACTGGTTAGTGACGTGTGCGCAATCCTGCTGGAAGTCATCCATGGGACCAGCGTCCTGGTGGAAACTGCCCGGCAAGATCCGCCCTGGATGCTTCCGCATACTTTGTGAGGCGACGAAAATGGTTTCGTTGCTTGGCACAAATCGCCGCTAGCACGTTGGCAGGGAGCCTTACCCACCTCCGGTCGCGCTCATCTGCGCGCCCTCTTCCAACACTTCAACGACGCAAGCTGCCGAACGGTCTTCCAAGGTATGAGCCGTGAAGGTCTGGACAGAGATGAGACGTCCGTCAGACCCGATCACTCAAAGGCGGCAAAGACTACCCCGCCTGTTCTCAAATCAGCAGGCTACCCGACCGTTCCCCCACTAGAGACGGACTTGGAGGACATTCGCGAACTACCGGAACGTGCGCGCGAGGAATTGGAAGAGTTTTTGCGCGCCACCAACGTGGAGGAGAGTAAGGCGCTGAAATTTCTTGGCTGGCGCGGGCCGAGGCATGCCGGCAAGTAATCCGTCGGTTGGCAAAATAGAGGCACCGCGCAGTGGCCCCAAGTACCCGCGCGACAGGGAGCCTCTTCGGGAGTACGTACAGTGCACGACTGTTCGCGGCAAGGCTTCACGCAACGGCTCCCAACAGAGAAACATGCGATTAGCCAAACTGAAAAGCGTCTTAGTCGACAGGTAGCCTTCCCTGACTTTGGGCTCAAAAATCATTGAAAGCCTGGCCCGCCAGAGCGAGTGACGTCGAGTCGACACGCGCAACGACAAAACTAGGGCATGTACTCGTAAACCCGATCAGACCTTGTGGAGGTGGAAGTTAGTCCGTTCAGTCTTCAACAATGGCCGGGTCGTCCCTGAAGTCGGCTAAAGGCGCAGAAGCGGAAAATCACGAGCCGCCTTCACGCTGGCAATCTGAAGTATCAGTACACCCCCTTAGTCAAGGCCCCAATTTCGTAGCTAATCACCGTAGCTATTTGCCCGCTGTTTCGTTGAACTGCTGAGAAATGTGCCTTCACAGTATCTTGCGACCGATGGTGAGGAGGAGTGGATATCCTCTGGCATTAACCGGTTTGAAACTTTCGAGCGCGCCACCCGTGCTTCAGAGGTGTGTCCTGTCAACCTCGTCGATCTGCGTCGTTTTTTTGTTACGCCTCGCAGCAATAGTTAGGGGTGTTTGCAACGCATCAGCGACGCCGAACTGAGAAGATCGACCTTGATGCCATGACGCTTTTGCGCCTCACGGACTACGCCGCTCTTTTTGGACGTGGTGGTGGCAGTAGACAATCGATACTATTCCTTACAAAAACGTGATGTCGTGGAGACATCCAATTCAGCTCGACAGAGCTAAAAACGCCAAGTCAGACGAGAGGTCCGCGACGAAGAGCAAATCGTGCTCTGGGATGAGCGGTAGCCCTTGGAGGCGGGACGGCTAGGCGAGACGCTTGGCTGTGGCCGGGCCCCAAAGAGGGCCTCATAGTATGTTTGAGCTAGGTGCTTTTGCTTTCGAACGCGCGCGCAAGCGTAAACCAAACGTTCAACTGCAGGGTGTAGGTTCCGGCTTCCGTGAGCGCTTTCCGGGGGTGCGGTTGGCAGTTGACAAGAGAAATCCGTCCGAACTTGGCTTGTGGCCACATCAGCTGAAAGCTGTGAACCGCTGCGAAGCTTATTTTGCATCCGGGAGTACAAAGGGCTGCCTGGTGCATATGCCAACCGGCACCGGGAAGACGGGCGTCATGGCAGTGCTCGCAAGTCGACGCGCGGATAGAAACCCGGTGCTTGTGGTGTGCCCATCAGCGGCTCTAGTGGCGCAGCTCCGCCAGGAGTTTCGGTCAGAGTTCTGGAAGAAACTCGGTGCACCGGCCTTTTGGCATCCGGACAAAGTCGTTCAGGCGTTGCCCGGCTCCATTGACGCCTTATCCGAGCAGCTGAAAAACGCATTGGGGGAACGCATTGTCGTCGTTGCGACCATTCAGGCCGTGCAGCAGATCTACGCCGCCGGCGAGGTGGATAAGCTGCACAAATTCATAGGTACAGTCCTCTTCGACGAAGGGCATCGAGAGCCCGCCCCATCATGGGCAAAGGTTATCAGAAGTTTCGCCGTTCCAACTGTGCTGTTCAGCGCCACGCCCTTCCGCGGCGACCTAAAGGTGTTTGATATCGACGAAAACTACATCGACTTCCTCTCGTTCACAGACGCCGTGAACCAAGCACTGATACGTGGCGTGATCGTCGAGGAGCGTGTGCTTAGCGAAGATCCGGGAGTGTTCGCTAAGCAGATAATTGAGGCGCGCGATAAGTTAATCGCCGCGGGGACCTTCGACAAGGACTGCAAGGTCATTGTACGAGCAGCGAGCGAGGACACCGTCAGCGACCTGTTTGGCGCGTTCGTAGCAGCTCTCGGCAGCCGTGACGACGGGGTGCTTGCGATGCACATCAATTTTGCTGATAGTGGCCCCGTGGGCGCCCAGCGACGACGTGACGTGCCTAACCTAAAGCAGCGAACCGAGAAGTTTCTAATCCATCAGTTTATGTTGGTGGAAGGGATCGACGATCCAGCATGCACAATTCTGGCAGTGTACGAGCCCTTTACCAGCACGAGAATGCTGGTGCAGCAGGTCGGGCGGCTGACCCGGCAACCGTTGGGGAAGATCGGCGACAAGGCGCCGCCCGCTGTAGTGCTGGCCCGCAAGGATGATGGGGTTTCGGAGCAGTGGAAGAGCTTCCTCCAATACGACAGAGCTTGCATCGATAACGGCGGCAAGCCCCCGTTGCGCAAAGGAGAGGAAGTCTTACAGAAGCTCGTCGCAGCCTTGCCCGAGATGGACTACGTGGAAGGAAAGTTCCGGAAACGCATCAATCTTGACGAAGAGGACTTGTCTGGTGACCTTCGTTTCCCCAAGGCGGCCGTGATCTATGAAACTGAGCCCGGCTTTAATCTTGATGAATTCAGAGGGGACGTGTCGGCACTTCTGGAGGAAGATGATCGGCTGGAGCATCGGGCTGGCGAAGCCGGCGACAGAGGTCGCTATCACCTTTCCCTTGGGTTAACGCAGACCCCCTTTCTGGCCGACTCGCTGTTCCAGGTGGCGTCACTTGAAATCACGATTTATGCGGCCGTCGGACGGCGCCTCTATTTTTATGATAGCGCCGGTCTGTGGATCGACGAGTTGGAGCACATTGGCGCTAGGGTCGGCCCCAAAGTATTGCATTCCTTGTTGCCCGAGAACTCAGCTGACTTGATCACCTTCATGGCGGTCAAAAATACAGATATTGGACCCACAGCACTTAGGTCGCGCACCCTGTCCGCACGTTCCTTAGCGCGTTCGGGGGTATTTATGGGCGAGCACATGAATGTCATCACTCGCGCGACTGGTTGGGCTGATAAAACTCGTCGTACGGTTGGGTTTTCGCGAAGCCGCGTTCGCGATGGGGAAGGATACGGGGTGACGGCTAAAGGATTTTCCGACTGGTGTGAGGAAGTCGACCAGCACCTCGCGTCGAAGCGGGCTGCCGCCCCCATGCTCAGCAGATTCGCGCTTCCTGGTTCTGTCCCAGCCGACACAACCCCGATCAATATTCTGATTGATCTAAACGAGATTCAAGAACAATTCACAAGCGCTGAAGGCGAGGTCAAATTTGATACGGAAGGACTCTGCGTTGA
Source organism: Bradyrhizobium rifense (assembly GCF_008123425.1). GTDB lineage: Bacteria > Pseudomonadota > Alphaproteobacteria > Rhizobiales > Xanthobacteraceae > Bradyrhizobium > Bradyrhizobium rifense. The sequence goes on along the minus strand of NZ_VSSS01000023.1, from coordinate 140,885 downwards.
CGTAACACCCGATACCGGACCAAAACCTCCAGCGCCGTTCCGGTTTGAGCTGATGCTGAACGGCGCGCCTCACACCATTTGGATCAGGTGGGACCGCAGAAAGAAGAAGTATTGGCTAACGTCATCGACCATAAGCAAGATTAAAACGAAGACAGATGACCGAATCTCGCTAACGAAACGCCTGAATCAATTGCAAGCATTTCGAGTTATTACCAGCGACTGCAGACATGCTTACGTCGATGGCGCTTTCTACACCCTCGACCTCCGTCTAGCCGACCCGCAGGGTCCAGGCAGAATGGTTCTCGATTTGATCACGCCAATAGATGGGCTTGCTGGCATAACATCGGAAAAGGGCACGCCTAAAGGCGATTCTCTGAAGACTTGGCGCACTGGATCACTGTTCCGCTACATTGATGACGCATTGGCAAAGGGAACCGGTAGCCCCGCATTTGGTCTGCCCTTTCCGGCTTTGGTTTGCGATGACCTCGCTACTGAGGCTGGGGACTTCATCGGTGTAGATGAGGATCCATCTCACCCGCGCGTTGTCTTTGTGGTGGCAAAACATAAGTCTGGCAATCCTGGCGTATCGACCTCTGCATTCTACGACGTTTCTGGCCAAGCACTGAAGAACCTCGCGTATCTCAAAAGCGATGGCCAGGAACTGCCTGGATCACCAACCAAGTTTGATCAAAACTGGAAGATGACTGAAGAAGGAAAGACGGATTATGTTCCGCGAAAGCGAGCCGGGCCTGGCTCAATTGCGTTTCGTAGGCTGCTAGCCCGAACTACTCGCACGCCTGGCACAGAGCGCACGCTGTGGCTTGTGTGCGCCGGTGGCATGCTGTCAAAGGCAGCGCTTGAACGCGAATTTCGTCGGCCGAAGCCGAGAGCGAACGTGCTGCAATTCTATCATCTCGTGGTCTCGGCTTATTCTGCCTGCCAGTCAGTCGGGGTAGGTTTGAAAATCTTCTGTGCCGAGTGAAACCGCGAAACTTCTCATCTTTCGTGCCGCAACCCACTCCTGGTTATCACCACGGTGGCCGAAACATCCTCAGCACCAGAGAATGTCTCATTATCCTCGTAGAATTTAGCCGTTTCGACTAGGGAAGTGGTGGATGGCGTAATTACTCTCGCGCAAGCCTGCTAGTCGCTCGAGTCACTCCATTCCGCTCTCGCCCGCACGATGTCATTCGCCAGCTCAAAGGCGCCGGGATCGCCCTTGGCGATCGTCCTTACGCCCGCCTTTTTCAGCTCTGTCCGCTTGTTCTTGATCCGACCTTTTTTCTCATCCTCGCCGAAATCGTAAATCAGGAGATAAACGTGCGGATGAATCGAAAGTTCGAGCTTGCCTTCGGCGACCTGTCTGACGACATCATCGACTCGCCTGCCTCGGCTTTGTCCGCTGATCTCCACCAGATTTTTACAGACCTTGACGTAGCCTTCCACCAGGCTTTCCTGGATTTCCTTGGCCTGAATGAACTGCTCATACTTCCTGACTTGAGCGATCACGGCAGTCAAACGCTCTGGAGAAGTAAGGCGTTTTGCTCCCTTGGAAAGCTTCTCTAGGCCCCACAATTCGGGGTTGTCCGCGCACTTCGCTTCGCAGAAGACCAGCTCGGCTTTGCCCGCCTCCACCTGGACCAATACGGCGATGTCCATGCGCGGCGCAGAAAGATCACCGTTTTCTCCAGCCTTCGTGAACGCAATTTCGAGATCAACGACCTTCGGCTCTTTTCTAGCGATCTTGTGCACGCCGCTTTTCTCGGGCCCGGCAAATCGCGCCGCCGTTCTGATGAGTTGCGGCAAGGTGAGCTTGGACTCGTACTCGGTGTTCACGATGTCGGCGGGCTTGAGATCGAAGGTCTTCCCATCGAACGACACATACGGATCCTTTTTCTCAAGGTCCGGCTTCACCAGGTACTTGTAGTGGATCGCAAGGCGGGGCTGGCTGACAGCGCTCCCGCCTCGGTCGAAGGCAATCTTGAAGACGCTCTGACCCTTGACGTAGGCGTTCAGGTATCCGTTCCGGACTGCAAGCAACAGATCCTTGCTCTCCAGAACCTCCTTCCACCAATTGTCGGCCGGGCTCGCCGCGAGCCCCTGCAATCCCGCGATTTGCGGACTTGAGAGACCGCGCTTGAGGAAGTTCAGTTCAGACGTCGATCCATTCGCCATCGTTTGCCAATTCCACGTTGCTAAAGAGATCCGGAAACCGAAGCCGTTCAAATGTATGGATGGGGATCAGGCGCTTCGCCGCCACGGCGGCGGCAAGGCGCTTCAGGTCGGACGGACCGGCATGTCCCGAGGTATGAATCGTCTCGAACGCGATGCCGCGGCGCTCGCAATCGGCCTTCAAGGCTGCCCCAGTCTGGCCGTCGGCCAGATAGCCATCCCATTGCGACCAAAACACCCGCGCGCCCGTGAGCGCGTTGGCCTGCGCGAGATCTGACATCATCCAGCCCCGAAAAAGCATGACCGAGCGCGGCGCGCTCCCGGCGAGTTGCCCGGGCCAGATCCGAAAGCCGCGATAACCATCGACCAGAGCCGAGATCCCCTTAGTCTTCAATTGAACGCGCTGTCTTTGCGGGATGTAGACTGCGAGATTCGGCCAACCAGGCGCAGGTTGAGGAATGCTCTCGTGCCCCGTGGCCTTCAGCACCTCGGCGGCGTAGGCATCAATGATGAGGCCGCGGCCCGTTCGCTTCGCCGCGCGATAGATGGTGACCACCCGGTCGATGTTCTGGGCCGAGCAGGCGACCAGGGCGAAGCCTTCGGTCTGCTCGAACCGCGTGACGAACGCCTCCTCCAAGTTCTCCTCGGACGGAAACGTCGCGTCATCAGCCAAGCGGCCGAGGCTGGATCCTTCCATCAACATGAGGTCGATGTCGCGGGGTGGATCGCTGATCAGCGCGTCGAACAGCTTGCGCTTGCGGCCGTGAGCGCGCAGATCACCCGAATAGAACACGCGCTTACTGCCGGACGAAATTTCCATGGCGTAGGCATCGAAACCGGAATGATCGACGAGGCGGGGTGTAATGGTGAAGGGGCCAAGCTGGATCGGCTTGCGATGCTCAAGCTGGTGACTTGCCTTCAAGGCGACGGCATCGGGAACGAAATCGGCAGCCGCCCGGATGATTCTCTCGGTCGCCTCCCCCATGACGAGCGGAATCGCGGGATTGACCTTTGGCACCAGACCCCAATGGTCGCGGTGACCATGAGACAGGACGATACCGAGAAGGCTGGCGCTGGGGGCGGAAAGCCCTTCGACGTCGGGCAGCGGTGTGGAAGCAAGGTCCTTGGCGTTCAGCGGAAGACCGAGATCGAGCAGGATTCGGGCCCCCATAGTCTCCAACTCGATACAGGTGCCGCCAATCTCCCGCGTACCCCGATGGATTCGCAATCTCACTACGCGACCTCGCCCCCGCTCATTCCAATCTTCCTATATTCAATAGAGGCCGCGAGAAATTTACGCATTATGGAACATTTACAAAAAATATTTACGTGGCGAAGCCTCGCTGGTGATGTCACCTAGATTGATTTGCAATGGGCGGTCAATATGAACGAACGTATGACCTTCGCGATTGGGGACATCCACGGATGTTTCGAAAAACTCAGGTCTCTACTTGACGTCTGCCGAAGCAGCGCACGCGACATCGCGCACGATTTTCTGTTCCTAGGCGACTATGTTGACAGGGGACCCGCCTCTGACCAGGTGATTTGCTATCTGATGCGAGAGCAGGCCAGCGCCCCATCGCGATTCCGCTGCCTCATGGGGAATCACGACCATATGCTTTGCCGCGCCGCGGATCCGAGCCGCACCGATGCCGAGCTCATTCAGTGGTGGGCGAACGGCGGCGAAGAGACATTGGATGCTTACGGCGTAGATGACCCCTCCGATCTCCCGGCGGAGCACCTCACGTGGATGAGAGCCCTGCCTCTTCAAGTTCGCGACAAGCACAGGTTGTTCGTTCATGCCGGGGTAAGACCCGGCCTTCCCTTGGAGGACCAGTCCCAAGACGACATGTTGTGGATCCGTGAGCCGTTCCTGTCCTCAAGGCTGTGGCACGGTGCTCTCGTGGTGCACGGCCATACGCCAACGGCAACGCGCTCTCCCGAAGTTCAAGCCAATCACGTCAACCTCGATACGGGAGCCTGCTTCGGGGGACCTCTCACAGCAGCTGCGTTTGGCCCGATGCAGTCAGCGCCTCTGTTCTTTCTCAATAGCGACGGATTGAAGTTTGAACTGAAGTCCCGGCCCGCAACACGGCGAACTCCCAAGAGCTTCTCGTGATTTATGAGCTTGACAAATGACCCTGTCGAGCCGCCCACCCGCACATCTGCTTTGATGGGCGTTTATGTTGTTTTCCGAGATTCAAGACTTCACGCCGGCCGAATTGCGCTGACTCGTAGCTCCTCACCGTAGCTCCCCACAAAGCTCCAAGCTCGCCGACGGAAGTATGGCGAAAATCCAACGGCTTGGTTGTAGTAGTTTGGAGGAGCGGTGATCCTCGCGCCGCGCCGACTGCTCAGCATGTACAAGAATTGCTTCTTGGTGAAATGCGTTAGCTCATCGAACTTGATGGGCAGAATTTGGGAGCCTGCCAATTGAGGACGTCCTTCTCATATTGCCAGACTTGCCAGGCTCAAACGGAGTACCAACCGGCATCCCGTCCGCTCTTCGCTCCGCTGCTCTGCCGCTGTTCTTTCCCATAACAACCTGGAGTATAACTCAGCCTTCCGATTGAGACTCACATGGGCCAAGCCAAACGACGTGGCGCCGAACTCAAAACGTGGCTCGCCAGCCTGTCCCCTGAGGAGAAGGTCGTGGCGGACGCCGCGCAACGCGTGGTAACGCGGTATGTTGACCCCGCCGAAGCCACAGGTATGTGCTATCGGCTCTCCTTCTTTCTGCACCTCTATTTGTTGAGCAAAGGCGTTCGGACAGCGCCTGTTGTTGGCTATGTGAACGATGGCACCGACGACATTTTCATGTCCCATGCGTGGGTAGCGCACGAGGGCAAGAAGACCGACGTAACTTTACACCGGCCAGAGCGCCCTCACCTCAATCCGGCCGGTGACCTACTCATCTTGGATTTCCCCTTTCGGCGCGCTCACAAATATTCCTACCACCTCAGGAAATCTCAGGCGGCTATCGATCTTGAGACCGAGCTGCTGAAAGATCCCCGCGGAGGAATGATTGTTCGCCACAAAGCCGAAGAGCATGTGTTGATGTCCCGGCGCGCGCAAAGCGCTGAGGAAATGCGGGTCTACCTCGACAGCGCCCCCGATGGGACTACCTACAATCGCTTCGTTTCGATCATCGAGGAATAGCGGATGCCTGGTTGGACTCCGATATTCCTCATGCCCAATCTCCGGGTGGCTCACGCGGTCACCACGGACGAAATGGCGATTGTCCCCTGCACCGACGATCTCTTGAAACCTTACGAAACGGCCCATCCGCAGTTTCGCCGGTTCTTGGGTAAATTCACCGACCCGTTCGGTGCAAAGGTTTCGCCTGGAGTTCTTTTACTCAGCTCCGACGCGCCCGAGACTTTTAAGTCGGTCGAGGCTGTCTCCAGTTTTAGGGACCTTATCGCCCTTTCGGTCATTCCGATCCAACGCGCCAGAGGGATTGTTCACGACGGCTCGCATTACGTCCAATATTCGGACTACTTCGACTTTTACCCTTGGGTTTACCACGAGGGACACCAGCACTTGGTGTGCAACACCCCAGCTCACGTAGCCTTACACGAGGTCCGGGTCTTCCGTGGCCAGACCTCGCCAATTTTGTCCGCTCTCGATTTTGAACAACGAGACCTGGACTCGCCTCTGTTGAACGTCCTCTTAGAGCGGTGGAGGGTTCGCTACGGCACCAGACGGCCCGAGTGGTCCGACCGAGCCTTATTCCGATCGCTCAACATGGCAGCTGCGGCATCGAGAATTCCAGCCGGTGTTGACCTCACCACCTTCTCGCTTGGCCGAAACATAGGACTCTGGGTAAGCGCCTTCGAAATCCTTACACACACCGGCCAAGACAAGGTGAGGCTTTGGGATGTGTATGACCGCTTAGGCACGATTGCATGGCGGCATAAGAAGCTAAAAGCCAGACGATATAAACCAACCAGCTCGAAGACCAAGCACAATCTGGCATGCTGGATCTACGGAGAAATCTATCGGGTCCGCAATGACTTTTTGCACGGCAACCCGGTCGATGGGAAGAGCTTGACAGTAAAGCGTTCAGGTCGAAACCTCTTCTCCTATGCCCCCATATTGTATCGGATGGCGCTGAGCGGCTTTCTCGACATAAAGCCGCCGATCACCAACTCCATCGAATGGTCTAGAGCACGCTTCGATTTTCACTCGAACCAAGGGGATGTTGAGGAAGCCCTGCTATCGGTCTTGGTCTCAGACGCAGCCTTCAAGGCTGACCGAGCTGCGCGCTTATCACGGGTCCGCATGGTGTCCCGTCAGGTCTCACGCGAGACCTAATGCATATTTTCATCGACGAAACCGGGACATTCACCGGAATAGGTCAGCCACTCAGCATATCGATGATCGGCGCGCTCATCGTCCCCGATAAGCGCCTGCGCAGCCTTGAGAAGGAGTATGCGAAGGTCAGGAAGTCCCTTCCGACCCAAAATGGCGAGGTGAAGGGTAAGAAGCTCCTTGAAAAGGACATCGCCAAGCTTTTGCCGATCCTGCGGCATCACGACGTGATCTTCGAGGTAGCGGCTATCGACCTTGGGCTACATACAGAAGAAGGTATCCGCAAAAATCAGGCAGGCCGAGCGGAGGGCATGACCGCAAACCTGACTGAGGAACACCACCAGACCCTAGTCGATGCAATTTGGAAGGCTCGACGCGAGCTGGAGTCCTACAGCCTTCAGCTCAATATCCAGAGCGCGATCATCTTTGAGTTGGTCAGGACCGTGATCGAGCACGGCACCATGTATTATTCCCAACGCCGGCCCGAGGAATTGACGAACTTCCACTGGATCATAGACGCCAAGGGCGATAATTCGATCCCTACCCCGTGGGAAAAATGGTGGACGATGTTCATCAAACCCGCCCTCCAAACAAAGTTCGCTCGTGACCCGATCGCATCCTTAAAGATCGGCGATTACTCGCACATGAAACGGTTTGTGTTCGATACCGTGTCAGAGTTTCATCAGAAGGTGTTGAAGCCTAAGCCCGGTGGGCCGAGACCGATGAACCTCGGTCTCGTTTTGTCGGAAAGCCTCAGGTTCTCGAAGGACCCGGAGCCAGGTCTGGAGCTGGTCGATATCCTAACCAACGCAACGCGCAGAGCCTTGAGGGGCAATCTTCAAGTTGAGGGCTGGCTAGAGATTCCAACGATTATCGTCAATCGCAACCCGCACAACATCCACCTGCTGTCCTTAGACGATACGGTCCCCGAGACCGTAAAGCTTCCCTATGGCCATATCGTGAAGGCTTTCGATATCGGCGCTAAGTCGATGCTCACCGCAGCTAACCAGAAGAAGGACTGGTAGCTATCAACTGCTCTCGATGCCCTAATGCTTGAAAGCGTAGGTTCGCGCGCCGGCCGAAATGGTCGAGGGGCTGGAGCAACGAGCGGCCGAGCTCACAGTCTCAGTGTCCGACTTTATCCGGATGACGCTGTTGGAGGCGAAGAATGGGCCGAGGCGGTAAACGTATCGGTGCCGGCCGCCCCGCAGGGACTGGCCAACCGTGAGCCAACGGTCGTAATCAAAGTACCAGCCAGCCGAGTGCCGGATATCCGGCGATACCTGAAGACCGGCAAGCTTGAGCCTACGTGCCCACTGATCCTCTTTAAGCGAAAGAGCGAGTTGGCAGACCCACCACGCAACGCTAAGCTGTAGAGGTTTGGCGCTTCGTCCCCTACCCCTCGGCGCCAGAGCAGCCCCGTAAGCAGTCGGGGCTTTTTAGTGAGGTTGCGATGCGCGTAATAACCTACACGGATAAGGCCCGTGGCGACGAGTTGTGCCGGGCCATTTTGACTTTATCCGATTATTTGAGCGAAGAAGCCAACCGGTCATATCTCGAATCGATACGTGTCGAGCCGCATCCTTTGACCGTCAGACGTGGATTTAGTGACGATAGACGGAGCGGCAGTTGGATTGATGGGCGTCGCAGTGGCGACGACGAATTTCAGAAAATGATGGACGCCTTTCGGGAGGCCGAAGAAGCCGACGAATAAGTGCAAGCTCTGATGGAGCCGCATGAACGGCCAGTTCAGGACGCGTTTGTAGTATCTGTCGTCGAGAAGGTCGAGAAGACCCCTGAATTTGCATCACCAGCCTTCAAAGCGCTTGAAGATTTCAGGAAGTGCGTATCGTCTCGCAACTACTCTTCTTTTCTGTGCTTGACCGCGTTTATCGTTACAATGGCGTCCATCGTCACGCCGCTCGCTGGCTCGCACGGAAAGGAAAAGTAGATGCGCTACCTGCCCATCATGTTCGTCCTGTTAAGCGTCACCTGGGCTGACGCCGAAACCGTCGATGTCAAATATCGCGGCTCGGTGGATCTCAAACCTTTCACCTGCCAGGACATCACCCGAAGCAGTGTAGTCAACCGGCTCTGCTACGACGCATCAAATCAGTACGTCATCGTCCAACTCAAAACGACCTACTACCACTACTGCGAAATGCCGAAGTCAGTTGTTGATGAGTGGCTGGCCGCAGATTCGATGGGGCGCTACTACAACGCCAAGATCAAGGGCACCGGCAAAGACGGGCCCTACGATTGCCGGACGCATCGCGTCCCGGCGTACTAAACCCCTCCCCGCAACCAGTTACTTTTTGGGTTTCCCTACACCCAGTTTCTTGGCGAACGCTCGCTGGTCAGCAGCCTTTTTCATCGCCCGCTTCTTGGCGCCCTTATCCCAGTTTTTTTTCATCTGCTTTGCCGTCAGCTTCTTCGGCTTTTTCATGATTTTCCCCTGGTGAGCCCCTTGAACGAACTCGCCCTCAACAGACCTTCGGACGTGATGTCTTGCTCACCACTTCCTCCGGCCGAGCACCTTGCCTTTGACAGGGCCCCGGCTGACCCGCCTTCAGGGCGTCCCGCTGGGCACACAGGTCGTCGATCTTGGCCTGCATCCGCGACAGGAGGGCTTCCGCCGACGCCGTCCCTATCCCTGCCCGCTGAAGCTGGAGGATCTCCTTCCGCTGGCGCCCCACCTGGACGCGCATGCGCTCGATTTCGCCCCGGATGAAGTCGATGTCCGGCATATCCCGCCCCGTGATTTGGATGGGGCATACCGTGAACAAATTAGGGCAAAGAGTCCAGCCGCTAGGGCTAGGACGGTCCACGTGGAACAACGCTATTCCTTCAACGAGACCAGAACATCGAACCCTTCGGTGGCCCTTTCAAGCGGTGGCGGGAGCGTCGATCGCGCCCGCTCGAATATCCCCTCCAGCAGCGAGATACAGGTCTCAGCATTGGCCAGGGAGATGTTGTCGAGCTGGTGAAAAAAGGCATCCCCGAATTTGGTGTTCGTTGGCACCGAGTACCGGGCCTTCCAGATCACAACCTCAGACACCCAAACCAGAAGCCGGGTTTCCCGGTCGTCCAGGGCTATCTCTGCGTCCGCGGCCAGTTGGACGAGGTCATGGCTTTTTAGGCTTTGGGACAGCTTGTGTTCGCCGATCAAGTTCGGGTCATTGTTGACCATCACGCCCTTGAAAATGCTTTCGAGCGCAGAGCCGAACAGACTGAAGGCCGGCAGCATATCGGGATGCGGGTGACGAACCGCCGCCGTCCCTTCTCTGCCCTTCAATTCCTCCAAGGCCCGATGATAAGCCTCATCGTAAAGCTTCAGGTCAGGGAGGTCCGCCCGATACAGGATCAGCGCGGCGCGCTTCAGCTTGTTGGCTTTCCCTAGCCAATGATGCCAAGCTTGGTAGTACTCGTAGTTCTTCTGAAGAAACGTATCTTCGTTCATCGTCACCCCGCCGAGGCGCTTATCAGACAGCCCCGCCCACCCGATGGCTGGGCCTCGATAGCTGACTGTCCGACAAGACACGGGTTCAAACACGCACTATTCTTGGGACCGTGACCCAGCGGCCCATTACATTACCGAAAAACGATAAATGAACAGCAGAATCGCTGCGGCGAAGCACGCGCTCGATCCCCATAAGCTGAGAAGACCAAAGTAATACGTTGCCTTGTCGCCCAAGTCATTCGTTGGCGGCTCTTGCGCTACGATTGCTGTTGTCATCCCCGCCTTCAACATCGAGACTATGAGAAAAAACAGGGCGCCCAGCAGAAGGCCAATCCCGAACAGGACTATGAATGCTCCCGTGTTATATCGAGGGGACGCGCTGTCGAGGACCTTGATGCAATAGGCTAATCCTGCCGCGTGGCCAACCATTTGCATCGTGGCCAAACTTTTCCAAGACTCGCAATATTCCCAGAACGCCTTGAGCTTCTCCGGGTCGTGCCCCATATCGTCCTCCATCGTTTCACAATTTGTACGTGAAACGTTGACGGGATGCCACGGGCGGCGCACGCTTCGCTTGCAGTCATTTGATGTGAGCTGCTTCGAAGCTGTCCCACAAGGGGCAGCTTTCCTTTCTATACTCGATACTGTTCGAGACTATCGCCCTTGAGCTTCGCCCACGCCGGCATCGTCCCAACTCCAGTCCAGGTGTTCTCACCGTCACGGTACTTCACCGGCCGCTTAGGACGCGCTGTGGATGGTTTTGAGGTGACGAGCGCCCCTACCCGTTCCGACTCCGCCTAGAGCTCTTTCTGGCGCGCGGCAACCTTGTCAGCGAGGGTTTGAATAACCTTGTCTCGGAGTGAAGCGAGTTCTTCGATTGAAAGCGTTTCGATTTGCGTGTGGCACCTCTCCGCTTAAGAAGCGTTGGAAAGGCTCAGAACGCAACGAGCACAAAGGGGGCTGATGTGGCACGCAATTGTCACGCAAAGGTCTGCACTCTCCTGGAATTTGCTGCTATTTAGTGCCCCGACCTGCCCGCCCCGGATAAAAATCCGCAAACGTTCTCAGGAAGATAAGAAACATGCGTTATCTCCACACCATGCTGCGCGTTTGATTTAGTGCGAGGCGCGATACGTAGGTTCGCACCGTAGTAGGTCGTAACGAACCTTGCCGCTGGCCGAGATTTGATCAAGAATTCAATCCGCTGATAGATCGAGTTTGGATGAGCCCCGTTCCGCCGAGTCCGCTGCACAGCCCCCTCGCCTTCACCCTGGAGAAAACGCTTCTCCTTGAGCCGCGGCGGACGCGCAGGATTTCTCAAAATATTTGTACAGAACGGGGGTATTTATATGTCGGATCGGGAGAAACGCCAACGGAAGCCCGCAATCGGTTACACGAGAACCAGTTCGGCTTCGAACGTCGGCGAGGACAAGGACAGCATGGTGCGCCAGCGCAAGGCGATCCAAGCGCACGCCAACCGGGCCGGGTACAAGATCGCTGCCTGATTTGACGATCCCGCTGTGGCTGGAAGCGACATGATCGACGTGCGGCCGGGCTTCATGGCCGTCCTCGAAAAGATCGCAAGCAACGGCGTCCGCACGATCATCGTGGAGACTGCCAACGGCTTTGCCCGCGATCTGATCGTGCAAGAGACGGGATGGAAGCGTCTACAGGCAGATGGCATCACCTTGATCGCCGCCGACTCGCCTGATCATTTGTTGATGACACGCCAACCGCTGTGCTGATCCGGCAAATCCTCGGCGCGGTTGCCCAGTTCGACAAGGCCATGACGGTTGCCTAACTGCGAGGCGCTCGCGAGCGCAAGCGACGTAAGACAGGTGGCAAGGTCGAGGGTCGCAAGAGCTGGGTCGAGAGAAGCGGTGAGGACTCGGACCAGGGCAGGAAGATCGCAGCAATGATCGCCGCAGCGAAGCGGCTGGACAACGAAGGCTTATCGCTTCGCGATATCGCGGCAGAACTGGACAAGCTCGGCCATCGCAACGAGCGTGGCGCAACGTTCTCGCCGTCCTCGGTGCGATCGATGCTGGCGTGATCTGACGCGCCTACGGAAGACTTCTAGTACGGGTATCTCCAGTACTCCGGCGGTGAACTTCTATCTGGCATCCGCTCTAGAGTCGGGGTTCGTTCATGCGGGGGACGCTGTCGACTCGTGATGATGCGGCCCAAATCGTCTAGAGCAGAGCGTTTGTCTGAGAAGATACTGTGGTTCAACAAGTTCGCTTTCAGCTTAACAGCTAACTTTCGGAAGACGCCGCGTTCCAACGTCAAAGCTAGCATGTCGTCGCCAATGGCGGTCACGTCAATCAGATCAATACCTTTGATTACGAGCGGTCCGGCTTCAGGAACATCTCCTAGCCTTGCTATACCTCCCGCCTTGAACTTGGATACCTGTAGCGCTTTATCCGCAGACGAAGCGTAAATCGTTATACCTTCCGCAGCTTGCTTGATCGACTCGGCGCTTGAAGCGAAAACGTCTCGGTCGATATCTGGAGCGGCTAAGATGAGCTCTCGGACATTTAAGTGCTCATGCGATAAGGCGGCTCTCCGGAGGGCCTCAACGGCAATTTGGCTCCCCATGCTGTGGGCCACCAAAAATACGTTTTGAACCTTAGCTTTCGTCTTTAGGTCTTTAAGTAGTGAGAGCAGAAGACCCACAGCAGACCCTGCGGCGCTATCACGATCGTAATCGTAGTCTACAATTGCGGCTCGTGAGGGCCATGAGAACACCACGACTTTCCCAGAGAAGTTGGCATCATAAGCGATTTGCGACGCCCTAAAGATCGCGTTCGCGAAGGAAGTGTTGTAGCCATGCACAAACACCAGGGCGGCTGCTTGATCGGAGGAGAGCGCTCTGAAGAACCGATTTTCAGCTAGATCCGCGAGCCTCAAAATCGAAAAATGCCTATCGGGACGCTCTTCATCCATCCCGAATAAGCGTGCTTGAGGACGCTCGATCGCGCCGATCAGATGCAACATGGGAATGCCAACCAAGGCATAGCCGTACTTGAGCTGAGTATCCCGATCGGCTGTGATTGCAGCGAGACCAAAAGGTACGCTCGGATTTACTTTTCGATTCGTCGCAAAGAAGACTTCTTGTACTTCCTTTACACCATCCGACCGAAATTTTGCTCTGACCGAATTGAGCGCTCCGCTAGCGTCGTCAGGATCGGATTCGATGAGCGAGACGAGGTTGTCGATCAGCTGTTCTGTTGAATCTGCGTTGTTCGAGGCCGAAGGCGACTGCGCTTGATGTGAAGCTGCACCTTCTTCGTGCAGCTTGGTATCCGCCGTGGATGGATCGAGATTAATCGAGCTGTCAAGCTCCATGAGCGCTCGGAGCACCACAGCCGCACCAATCTGAGGATCGATTGCGTTTGGATCGAACGTGCCGTCTGCCAAAATTTTGCCGGCTTTCGCTTCGGGTGGACCATAGAGATGAGACCCTCCGTAGAGATATGGAGACCTGATGCCGCGACGGTGGTAACCGAAGCCGTTTAGGGCTTCCAAACGAAAAAGTGCCCTCGCGACGCCCCAGTCGGTCTTGCCTCCTAGCTGCTGAAGTCTCAAAGCGTCCACCGCGCCGTCGACAAATGAGGGAAATGGCCCTCGTCCTTTGGGTACGAGCGTAGTTACTTGGTGCAGTGGTTGCCCGTTGCCAAGGTAAACATCGAAATTGAAATTGGCCTCGCGATGATGAACAAGTGCTACAAACCACCAAGGCACATCGGTGCGAGCCTCAATCTTCTGATATACGCTCTTATTTTTGATTGCCTTGGCGGCGATCGTCATGACTTCGTTGATCCGCATCGGACGGACTTCGAGGGTAGCCCAGTTTTGCTCGTAGTCTGCCGCAAGTGATTGAAAATCCACGTGCGCCTCCTCCTGAGCGGTCGAGAGGGAGCTATTGCAACCTCGAAGATAGGCGGTGTCAATCCACTCTTGACCGAATTTTCGGCTTCTGGATTGGATTTGGGGCCTCCTGTCGGCGCAACCGACCGGCGCCTTCACCACCAACAAAGTTGCCGACCAAGGTCTCACCAATACGAAGATTGCCGACGCCGGTGTGAGTCGGCGCGAAGTTCGAACAGCCGCGGCAGGATGCCGGACATGCGGGAACTCCCCCGCACAAGCCGCACAGCCTTCGCTGGACGAGATCGGGTTCGGGGCCGCGCCGCCACTCGCGTCAAATCATTCGGCCGCCGCGCAAACACTCCGTTCGGGGTGCACCTTGGGGCATGCCTAGGAACGCCACCAATGCGACAGAGAAGTATCGACTTCTGCACCTGTTGCTTGCGTCTTAGGGTGATAAGTGATGCCGCTTGCCCTAAACAGAGCCGCGATATCAGCCGGCGTCGCGCGGCCGGTTGCAACGAGCTCGTCCGTCTTGAATTCGTCCACGACAAACGGCTTCCCAGCCTGCCGGCAGACCAATTTCACGAAGCAGGCCACGTCGCCTTGAGTAACCGCTACGGTGCCGGCTTCGCTCAATACATTCCGTTCACTGATATAGATTGATTGGCGAAATTTGGAGCTAAGCACGAGCAACGCGGTCTCCTGCCGATCAGTGAGGAAAAGGCGCAGCAGCAGAACCACAATCATTGCGTCTCTGCATCTGTTTGTTCCAATCCGCCGCGCTAACCTGCTCGTTTCCACGCGATTGAAAGCAACACCCAATCCAATAGCGAGCGCAAAGATAGAATCGAACTCGGCATTCCCGAATATGCCGTGGCCAAGCCACTGTAGGATGCACGTGGACAGAGCCAAGCCGATATGCACCGCGGTAAACTTCGCCGGTTGCGAACTGCGATCGCGTACCGCCCAAGCGCCCCAGATCAGCAGAGCAACCGCATACCATTGCAGGTGGCCGATGTTGCCCAGCAAGTTCGACCATGCGTATTGCCGGGGTGCTAAAAGGCTAGGAATAAAGTTCGGTCCGAAGACCACAACACACGCAGCGAGCCCGACAAGCACTGCCTCCGCGCTCGCGGCCGTGGATCGATATGCATACTTGCTCCGGCTCAACCACAGCCAAGCCAACGCTGCCAGCGGAATAGCGACGTTGTTATGCTTCCAGAATCCGGAGACCACCATCAACATCAGTGCAGGCGTTGGCGAGCCGCCAAATTCGGTTCGTCGAAGGAACCAAAGCAAGCCAGCGCCCATGATCGCGAGGCCAGCTATCTGCGGATCGTTCGCGCCAACATAGATCGTCGAATTGCGGGCCATGATGGCGAGGTACCAAAGCGCCGCCACGGCGGCCCCGAGCTTTTCCCCGGTCAGGGTCCTGACGACCAAGAACACTTCTACTGCGAGGGCGCTCAAACCGACCAGGGATAACCAGCGTCCTACAAAAAGGTTATCGACGTGGAGGAGTTTCCCGATAAAGCCGACGGCATAAAAGGACAGCGGCGGATAGTTGTTTCCTGCTAATTTGTCGGGCGGCGGGTAAATGGGTAGCCATGTCGCAGCCGCGTCCTGCCAATAAGCATTCCAGGACTCGGTAAACCAGATCTCAATGAAAAATTGGGCGCGCCAGAGCGGCCACGCAAGGAAGTACGCGGCCGCAAGCGACAGCGCGAGAATATATGTAAGCGATCGTGCGTCAGCCCGAATAACAGGCTGAGCGCCAGCAATGGAATAATTCAAAAAAGGCCCCCCGGCCCAGAGTACGAAGAGAAGCCACCACGGCTTGTGCTCTTATGCAAGCCCGCTCTTCGGACAAACCGGTTTGCCAATCCCCGCCTGCGCGGGATGTATAACCGAAGAAAGCAAGCAATAGAGAACTAGGCTCGCAAGAGCTGTTTTGCACGCTGAATGCCTTTGTATGTGCACTATAATGCGTCGCAATCTATTGCACGGTCTGCCGCATTGTGTCCATGGCTGAGGACGTGCGACATCTGGTTGGAGGCAACGTTAGGCGGCTTCGCATTGCCGCTGGGCTGTCACAAGCAGAATTGGCCAATCGCTTGGGCGTCGATCGGTCCTACGTAAGCGGTCTTGAGCTTGGGACCCGCAACGCCACCATCGTAACGCTCTGGCATGTCTCGCAAGCGCTAGGCGTGAGTTTTCAGGAAATTTTCGCTGAAGGGACGAGGAGGACTCGAAGATCGAAGGGAAGCTGACTACCTGCGAGATGGGCGTGAACCTGAGCTAACGAGAAGCACCGATCTGATCCGCCCCGATCGGCATCACCCATTGTGCTGGCGGGATTTTTTTGTGGTCAGAAAATTCGAGCCCGAATATTACATTCAACTCTGCGCGCATAGGTACGCTCAGATCACGGAGAACATCGCGGCTTGCTCGTCAGCCGACGAGATCCCCCGGTTGAAAAGTAAGCTCACGCTTATCAGAGAAGGCGCTCTCGAAGAAGCCAAAGCTGAGCGGCGATGCAGAATGTGGAAACTCCCAGACTTCTTGAAGGTCATCATCCATCGAGGGGGCGCACCGGAGAAGCCAATCCCGAGGGCGGACGTACTTGGCCTCATCGATTTCTTCGCAGTACCTCCAGCAGGCACACTAGGCTTGTTATCAAGCTCGCAGATGCAACATCTTGCCGACCAATGCGATGGATGGGCGTGTACACCGAATTTGCACGATCTTGAAGCGGCCCGCCTGATCGGAATGGCGATAGGATTGCGCCGGCTGGCAGAATACCTCGGACCTTTTCACCAACCTCATGACCCCCCTGAGTCACTTCATGGGCTTTTGGCAGGAAAGCCTGACGAGTAGCCATAATTCTGGCAGTCGCTCTGAGAGCTGCTGAGGCTATGAATTTGCTCCGGGACGGGCTTGCCGCGTCCAGGCCCCCATCGGCTCCAGCACCCAGTCGGTCCGAACGCCCGCCCTGCACCTGATCAGGTTCGCCGTCTTACCGATCCGCTCATGGCTCGCATGTCGCATCTCCTGTCTCACAGCTTCGAAGTGCAGTAAGTTACGGAAGGTCAGAGCGGGATCGCTCATCGGCATTGCGGCAACTGTCTCATGAGACAAGGGTGAGTCACCGCGGCGACTCACCGTCTCGCGCACGGTTAGCTGAAGGTCGCTGGCGAAACGGTCACCGTCGGTTAGTTGCGGCTGCCGGTCGAGGATAGTGATGCGCTCCTTAACGACGCGCGGATCGGTCGGTTGACCGTCCGGTATACCGGGCGGTTGTCCGTTCGGACCCACCGGCTGTTGTTTTTTGCCACGAGCGCCCGCGGCTGGTCTGGTCACGTACCGCGCTAAGCCTGCCATAAAGCTGCCGGTGTCCGCCTACGGGTGTCTGTCTGGATAAGACAGGGCCGTGTCCAGTAGCTCGGCAGGCCGTCCAGTGGCGGATCGGCGCCTTGGCGATCGGGCGCCATTGCGGGATCCATCGAGCACGGCATAGGCCAGGTCGGCAGGCTCTTGGCCACACATTCGGGGCCAGCCAGTGGGGCGTCTCGTTGCACGTAGCCCGCATTGCCAGCCTATCGATGAAGTCAATGTCTATGCGCACTTTGTCCGGAGTGACACCGACGTCCCTCGCGATGTTATTGCGGCGGTAATCGATAGATCGCGGCTGACATGGCCGGTCCCCAGCCGCACTTCGTGCCGTCCAGCTCGCCGAACAGGTCGTCAGGCCAGTCCTGACCGGGCCGGGGCTGCGCTACCCACTCCGGCCGCTTGCGGTCGATCTCGTCCACGTTCGTCTCCTGTGCGATTGGCTATGCCAATGGGTAAGCCACTGGCTTCCTGTTGGCTTAAATCTCGCCCCTATCCCACGGGTCAGGTGTCTCAACGCTCGTGTGTCTCATCTCGATGACGAGGTCGGCGATGGCGCGGACGCCCTTGCCGAAGCCGATCCATTGCCCCGCCGACATGCCGGCGCAGAACACGAGCACGAGGCCGAACGCGCTCCAGATCCGGTCAAGAACGCGCCAGAGCCGGCTCACGATGCTGCCACCACTGCCGGCGGCGCGGGCGGGTTAAGCCTGGCCTCGATTGAGGCCGATGTCTCATCTCCTGTCTCACAGGCCCGATGTGCCAGTAAGTAACGAAAATCAATACCGAATCGCGCATCGACATTGCGGCGACTGTCCCATGAGACACCTGTGTCAGCGCGCTGACTCACTGTCTCACCCCTGCGATAAGGAGCTGGCACAAGCCATAAAGAAGCGGTTGAGGTCGTTCCCGGTGCTGCCGCCATGGCTGCCCGCCCGCTGGGCCAGAGATCGCGAAAATCGGAGATCAGCTCTTCTTCATGTGGTCGTCACTGCCGACCATGTTGCCGATGCCGCCGCCTAGCGTATGACCCATTGTCGTCTCCTATAACCGCCAGTTCAACCGGCGGTGCTACTTGCGGTTATACCGGCGGTACTACCGCCGGTCAGATGTCGCCACGATCCCAGGGCTCGGGTGTCTCATAGCTGCCCTGTCTCATCTCGATCATGAGTCGGGCGATGTCTCGGGCGCCGCGGCCGTAGCCGGTCTGCTCGACATAGCGCGCGAAGCCCGCGCTGAGATCAGGCAGGTTAGCGCCAGCCGGTCAGGATGCTCGCGGCCGGCGGGATCGGTGCCTCGACGATCGGGTGCCACGTCAGCAGCTCCGGCGATGGCCGATTGCTGCACACAACGTCGGATACTGAGCGCCCAGCTTCTATCCCCCTGATGCAGCCATTCCGGCGTCTGACGGGGGCGAGAAAAGCGGTCCATGTCGTCCTATGCTCATGCAATGCTCCCAGCATGCTCCGAGCATTGCTCGGGCATCCTTGCGGGCTAGATCACGCCCGTGTCACGTGGGTTGGGTGTCTCAAGGTCAACCTGTCTCATCTGGATCATGAGGTCGGCGACCGCCCTGAGCGCGGCGGCCGGAGCCGATCGAAGTAGGCCATAGCCGCACAACGTCCAGATCGCGCCCAGGACGCGCAGGACCTCACGGCAGCCTCACATGGGTCCGTCCGGCTTGACGCCGAAGTCCGTCTTTCGCACTCGGCGCCGATGGTGGCACAGCGCTGGCGGTCGTCTCGATGGCGAAATGAATGGCTACCGCGAGCGCCGCCGTGATGATGAATGCGACGCACGGGATCACGGCTGCATCCCGCTTCACGACGCAGCCGCCTCTGCCAGTGGCGCGGGCCGCTTGAGCTTGGCCTCGAACGCGGCCCGCCCTCCGGCGCCACGCCGAATTGGCGCGCCACACTCGTCTTGTTGAGCGAGGCGACCGCAGTTGATCGATCAAGCAACACTGCGTCCCCTCCCCGAGATATAGTTAGTAGTGGTGGTTTCCGTACTGACCCCCGTAGTGACGATTTCCGCACTATAGGCTATCGAGTTGTGGTGCGGTTTGCGGGGGTCGCTCTTGGCGTTTTCCGCCCTCAGAGATTCTGCTTTGGCCAGACGAGCGGCGCGGGCAAGTGCTTCCGCCTCCTCGGCGCTTTTGATTTGTCGCCATTCGTGCGTGCCATCGTTCCTGGCGCCCTTGACCGGTCGAAAAGTCAGCCGAAAGAGGTTCGGAGATCGACGGTTCGCGCTGCCAGCTCGGCCCCTCACAGTGACCTCGATAAACCCGAGCGCCTCCGCTTCCCTCATGGCTGGCGCGATCGCATGTCTGTGAATGCCGTAGTGCTCGAAATCATCGAATGTAACAGGCAGGCGTCCGTTGTCGTGTCCACCGTGGTGTGCAAGTTCAATCTCGATTCGGTTGATCAAGCGCAAGGCGGAGAGGCTCAGGGTCCGATAGGCATATGATTCCAGCATTTCAACAAGGCGCCCCGCAAATTGGCCGCTGAACGATGATGATCGGCGACTCATTGCGCGTGCCCCGGAGGCTGCATCACCGCGCGCCATAGGGCGGTTCGAATCGCGCTTTCCATGCACCGGGCCTCGCGCAGGATCAGCTCCTCACTGATACCGCGGCGACGCATTGCATCGATCTGGATCTGAATCTGAGTGCGGACGTGGCGTTGGCCCGCGTCGGGATTCAGTTCGGCGGCGCGCGTCGCCTGGCGCTCGATGAAGGCGCGCCGGTGACGGTAGGGAAACGGCACCACCTCGGCCACGGACCGGCGCTTTTCACAAAATCCGCGCATCGGGCCCCTCCCAGGAAATGATCTGGAGTTTGGGGTACGGCGAAAAAGGGCCATGCAATCCAATGCAAAGCAATTTCCCCAAACCTATTCCTAAGAGCTTGATTTTTCTGAATTCGGTCCCTTCGCTAGGGAGCGCCACCCGGCTAATCATCAAGTTGCTTTCCTTCCATTCTCTACGATCTCACGCAGCCTCGCACCGTCTGCGCCGACTTCTTCGCTGATGCCGCGCCGCCGCCTCATCTCCACGGCCTGCGTGGGCTTCGCGGTTTACCGTGTGGGCCCCAGGAGCCACCCACGTGCGAGCGCGACCATTAGATCGGCTTGCTAGCGCAGCAGCATGGAGTTCTTGATGGCAAATGCTCTGAGTCCGCTCTCACCCAAACGGACGTAGCTCCACGAGGATCTCTCCGGAGCCTCTCAGTTCTTCTAGCCACCGCAGTCGCGACGCCGGGCTTCCTCTTGCAAACGGCGCTGGATGTAGGTCTCGACGCTGCGCCACAGAATCTTGCGCGAGCGGCCCTGGCGGTAGCTGTCGAGCTCGCCTCGATTAATCAGCTCATACAACGTCGCTCGGCCGATCTTCAAAGCTTTCATGCACTCATTGACGCTCACCACGAGCCCCTGCCCGTCGGAACTGCCAACGCCGCTAATTTTCTCAAAGCCTGCACAGTTTTTCATTATCGCCTGCTGTTTGATCAGTTTGGAGACCGAAACCGAGCAACTGTTCTCCACGTGTCACCTCGTTGCTTGCTGCGCCCCCACACCGAGCCTTTAAGTGCCGCTTCAGCGCTGCTGAGGTGATGTCAGTCCAGCATCTTCGGGAACTCTGCTTGTTCAGAAACTCGGCGTTAACGAGAATTGCTTCAAATGCCTCTCATGCGCGAACTAAAACGGCTGCACGAATGATTGCTGCCGCCGTGCATCCAATTTTTTCTGCGCACGGCAGCGCAAAGCGATGACACAGAACCGCCCCGCCCTTACCACCCCGGAGCAGCTAGTCGGCTTCTTCTATTGGGATGAGCGAGCCTCAATGTACTCTGCGTTGGCGCGGAGGGGGCGCGTTCCTCCAGCGCTGCTGCACGCGGCTCAAACGACTCCCCATGCGCCGGTTCACTGGGATCCAGAATTTGAGGGCGTCGATCTAAGCGACTACAAATTTTCCATAGGTTCGGGAAAAGAAGAACAGATTCCGCACGACACAACGGACATTCTGCCCTTAACAGTCGCTGAGGCTGTGTCGGCTTGGCTGGTTAGAGAGGCTCAGCGCACTAAGAGCGCAAAGGGCGCGGCTGTAAGGCACGGGAAAGCAGTCTCCAAGGCACTACTCTCATGGGTCGCATTTGACCTGTTGCAAGCTCATAAGAAGACTCC
Source organism: Bradyrhizobium rifense (assembly GCF_008123425.1). Classification (GTDB taxonomy): domain Bacteria; phylum Pseudomonadota; class Alphaproteobacteria; order Rhizobiales; family Xanthobacteraceae; genus Bradyrhizobium; species Bradyrhizobium rifense. The sequence goes on along the minus strand of NZ_VSSS01000023.1, from coordinate 119,498 downwards.
GCCCGGTCCGTGGCTGAGAAAGCTCATCTTCTTACAGTTAGGTCTGACTCCGCCGTCACCAAAGGACATTGCGCGGTATGTTGCACGCGAGCAGGCGGCCCACCTCATAGCAGAGAACAAACATATTCGTTCAGCAACAGTCGCAGCTCAAGTCAAAGTAGATCCATCGAACGTCAGCCGCTGGCGGAAAAGTAAACAATTCCAAGATCTCGTGAAAGACTACGCTGGACTTTTGGACAAGCCGAGAAGTCGCCCAAAGCGGTTGATAAAGAAGCCGGGCAAGTAAAAGCCCCACCTTCAATGAGCTACGCGAGCTCTTTTGACGGATACTCCATCCTCCACATTGTCTTGAATGTTTGGCGTTTTTCGGCGCGCGGGGCGATAGCTACGGTCACAATCTACGAATTGGACTGGAAATACTGCGCTGCTACCTTTTTCCAAGCGAACCTCGATAAATTTCTGCCTCAAGAGTGAAACCCGAAGTCGCTGGGCTTGAGCGTTTTGGTCTGCTTGTGACCCAACTGAGATGGCGCACCAGTTTGCTGTTGGGCAAGAATGCGGCAGGCGCTGTGGTCAGCTGCAACGCTCCGGCCCGAGCGGAGACAACGGTCACGGCAGGACCAGAGCTTGGGAAGACCGGTCCGCTGAAACCGACGCTAGCGGTCATAAAGCTGATTGCGATTGTCCATCCCCGCAACCGTCCTCGGGTCTTGCGACGTCGAGACCTCGAGATGCTTGGGAGCACGCGCGCGCGGGCGCCGGTCTCGATGCGCTAACGCACGAAGATGCCGTGGTTAGCGATAGTTGCGCGCTATGGCGCCGGTCCTGTTCGGAAGTCAGTACCGCCAATACGATAACGCCGCGCCTTGGGGCAAGGCGAAGCGGCCGGGGCCTAATCGATAACGAAAACGGCGACCATCAGGATGTCCGGAACCGCCCTGCGGACCTGAGCCGGGATAAGCCAGTAAGACTGGTCCAGAGGAAGCATTCGAAAATACTTTCAGCAATGCGTCGAACCGGGTTGGGGTCGATCTTCCTCGGCAAATGCCTTCAGCAAATCAACAGTATACCTGCTGGGAAGATTTTGCCCCGACGCCAGTAGGGAGACTGTCTCCGACCGGCAAGTCGCCGAGGGACAAGCCCCGACGAAATAGTTGTCCGCTGGCGCTGGCGGCGGAGATGTTGCAGGCGTCCAGAGACATTCGTGATGTGAGGACTGCTTTCGCCCTAACTCGATGATGTTGAAGCTTCTGGGTTCTCGGTGGAAAGCGTGATGCGTTGTCGGCTCCTTGGGTGGGACATTTACCAACAGTCTATGTGTACAAACACGGTTAGTTCCGGACTTTGAACGGTCGATTATCGCCCTACAAGACGCCGTAATACGCAGGGAAATCTTTTGGAGAACCTGAGACACTCGCGAGCCACACTTCCGCTATTGGGACTGACATCCTTTTGATCCAAGCCGGACATCCCTAATTAAGGCGCGCAGGTTGCATAACTGGCTGGTGTATTACTCGCATGGCCACGGGAAACACGCTATAGTATTACAGATGGGCACCGCGGAGCACCCGGATGGCCAGTGCAGTCGCCACGTTAACAACGTCCGCCCAAGTGGTCAGGCGGATGATGGCCATTTTGGCCGCCGACGTTGTCGATTACTCCCGGCTGACGGAGGCTGGTGAGGTGGATACGCATGTCCGCCTTCGCGCTTTGCGCGTCCAAACGATCGATCCCTGTGTGGTTTCCTATCGAGGCGCTATCATAAAAAACACGGGTGATGGATTTTTGGCATCATTCGATAGCGCCGTGGATGCTGTTCGGTGTGCAGTAGAACTTCAGCGCGAGCTGGTCGCAAGTGAGTCTTCTCTACCCATTGATCGCAAGATACGAGTGCGCATTGGTCTGAACGTCGGAGAGGTTATCACCGAATCCGAAGACATTTACGGGAACAGCGTCAACGTGGCGGCCCGGCTCGAACAATTTTCACCGCCTGGTGGCATCGTGATTTCGGCCGCCGTCCTCGCCTCTGTAAAGTCAACCATGGACGTTTTGGTTGAGGATATTGGAGAACTCGAACTAAAGAACATATCGCAACCAGTTCATGCCTATTCAATTTGCATTCCTGGAATAGATCATGCGTCGCGATTGCCTCGGCGTGCCAAGTTGCCGTCAATCGCAGTTCTCCCATTTCGGTCGCCCAGTGAAAATCCGGAAGAATCTTATTTCAGTGAAGGGATGGTCGACGACATCATATTCACCCTCGCGAGCGTTCGAGGATTGCTCGTTATCTCGCGCACCTCTGCGCTACTTTATCGCCACGAACCGACCGATTTACAGAAAATTGGTCAGGAGCTGGGGGTCAGTTATGTGTTAGGTGGGAGCGTGCGCCGCGCCGGCAGCAAGTTGCGGATCAGCGCAGAACTCTCGCATGTCGAAACGGGCTCCGTAATATGGACAGACCGATACGACGGTGATCTATCGGATTTGTTTGATCTACAAGAGCGCATCGCAACACGTATCGTGTGGAGCATCGCGCCGCACGTGCGCGAGGCCGAGCTGAAGTTAGTGATGCGAAAACGTCCCGAGAACATGAACGCCTACGACCTCCTGATGCGCGCGATCGACTTGCTGTATAGAATGATCCCTTCCGATTTTGCGCTAGCGGGAAAAGTATTGCGGGAGGCCATTGCCGCTGACGATACTTACGCAACTGCCTACGCTTACGCAGCGCTGTGGCAGGTCCACAATATCAACCAGGGTTGGACCACCAATCAGGAAGCGGATTCGATCGCAGCGGCTAAGCTCGCCGCGGCCGCGGTTGATCGTGACCCCGGTGATGGCTTTGCCCTCGCTATTTTAGCTCATACCAAAGCTGTACTGTTTCGAGATTACGACAACTCCGTCCGGCTTTTCGATCGCGCGCTCGAGGTCGCTCCTGGCAATGCTATGGCCTGGACGCTCAGCAGCGGCGTCTATTCGTATACCGGGCAAACGAAGTCAGCAATAAAACGTGCGGAAAAAGGGATGCGATTGTCGCCGGTCGATAAGCAATCGTTTTTTTACCTGCTGTTCCTGGCCCTAGCTCATTACGTTGATGGCACCCACGACGAAGCGATTGTCTGGGGACAAAAGAGCGCCGCTCTTAACCCTCGGCTGTGCTCAAATCTGCGCTGGCTTATCGCTAGTTTGGTCGCCGTTGGCAAAACCGATGAGGCTCGGCATTTCGCTCGGACCCTGCTTGAGGTCAATCCCGGCTTTCGTTTGTCGAATTATGAAAAGTGGTGTCCGCTTCAGACTGATTTGCGAAACGAGCTGCTCGGCAGACTGCAATCCGCAGGACTTCCTCAGTAGTTTCCTGTTCTACCTGCTTGCTCATCTGCCTGTCGTACGTAGAGGAATATACCAATAGACCTGTGATCTATTTCACAAGCCGATGTGCCTCAAGAGGGAGTAGCATCGACGGGATACGAGAGTTTACTGACGACCGTTAGATTCTTCAAAGCCTGAATGCAGATTTTGCGCAAGGGAGGATTGCAACATGGGTGGCGGTTGGCAAGGTGGTGGTTGGCTAGGGGGTGGTTGGCAAGGTGGTGGTTGGCAAGGGGGTGGTTGGCAAGGTGGTGGCGGTGGCGTCCCAACTTTTGCCATGCGGGCGGATAAACCGTTTGCGGATTTCGCCGTACCGTTGAACGACACCGCGAGATACCCCGATTTCCCTAAGCGATATTGGGATCCAGATCTGTGGGCGCTAACAATCCTGCCCGAATTTTTTACACTTCCAAAGATCAACGCGGCGGATCCTCACCCCTTTGCCTGGCAAAATATCACCCTGCCGGCACCCGCTCCCATCACTGCAATTGACATCGGCCGCATGCTGATATTGGCGGTCACCGAGCGACCGGAGGCGCTCGGTGAGATCATTCAGCAGGATCAGAATCTTCAGCTATCCTGGCTGCAACTTCTGATGATGGATGCGAGCACGCATCCGTGCACATTCCTGCTCATGAAGCTTGCCGCAAGAGTGGGCGAGACCATGATGATGGTCCTCAAGCGCCAGTTTGATCGCCCGCGTCCATCACAAGTCTCTCCCAACTTGTTTCCGCCGGTCGCAGTCCCCGGCCATGGGTCCTATCCGGCGGGTCACGCTTTGATCGGCCGTCTGACCTCGATTTGCCTCGATGAGGTGGTGCCAAACCGAACTGCTGCACTTATGGAGCTTGCCCGACGTGCCGGGTTCAATCGCGTCATCGCCGGTCTGCACTATGAAAGTGATGTCATTGAAGGCTACAAGGTGGCCGACAGGATTCTTCCCCTCCTCAATCTGTGTCCGACCTACACGAAGGTGAAGAACGAACTCGTTCTAAGAAGCGAATGGGTGGTGGATCCACTCCCACCACCAGGAACGAACCAGTGATTGCAGGGGATTCTCATGGATAAACCTGGTCCGGACTACGTTCGCGTTCTTGCAGTGCTAAGAAGACAAGGGAAAAAGCAGCAGTGGCTGGTCGATCTCGCAACAAATCTGGTGAACAACGAGCCGCCTCGTGTCGTGGAGAGTGAAGAATCCTTACTCCCGTCAGAGTTTGTTCTGGACACGTCGTTCTATGCGGTTCCGTTAGGCCCTTTTCAACCGGACACACTGGATTTCGAGAACGAAAGGATCAGCCTCGATCATGCCGGCTTGAGTATTTTCCTGCCCGAAAATTCCGAATATTTCACCATTCGCGGATTTGTACTGGCAAGCGGTCCAGCTTCGATCCCGCTGACTATAAGAGGCAAGGATGGCAAATCTGACCTGAAATTGTATTCCGATCCTCGGACAGCAGCGTCGCTGCTGTGTCCCAATGATGATCCATTAGGTACAATCGACGATGCGCGAGCTAAGCTCAGGGTTGACCGCCTGGGCGCCTACGGGCTCGACGGTTCCAAAGTCGCAGTCGCGATGCTCGACAGCGGCATTTTTCTCCCGCACCTCAGCAGAATAAATCTTCTCACGGGAGCGTCCGAGCTCACGCGACCTCAGCCGAGATTCCCGCTTCCGCAGAGGCTGCCGGCCGATCCGCCAATGCTTGATGTGGCGAACTCCTGGACACCCGACAGGATGGCGACGCCGCCCGGCGGCCACAGGATCGATCACGGCACCATGTGCGCGTACAATGTCTTAGCCGTCGCGCCGAAGGCAACGCTGCTCGATTATCCGCATTTGAGCGCGCGCGCGCCAGGCGACCACACCGTCGGGGGCACGGTCGGCGCCGCAGCGGACGCCTATAGCAAACTTATCCACTTCTGGATTCACAACATTTTGGCCGGATCAGCGGCGAAGTACCGGGCGCTCGTCGTTAACAACAGCTGGACCATCTTCCATCCGTGTGAAGAGGACTTTCCACCGCCCGATCCGCGCCGATACATCGATAATCTGAATCATCCATTTCACGTATTGGTGTGGATTCTATCCCAACTCGGTGCCGATATTGTATTCGCAGCCGGCAACGGCGGCCTGCCATGTCCTTCGCCGCCCTTTCTCCATCTCTCCGCCGGATCTATCAGGGGTGCTGCCGCGTACGCTGAAACGCTTACTGTTGCGGGATGCGACGTGCACGATTTTCGCGTTGGCTATTCATCACAAGGGCCTGCGGTGTTTATGGCGCCGGGACCGACACCGGACAAGCCGGACGTTACAGCCTACACACATTACTTGGGATCGCAGGTCTTTGGTGAGAGATCGGCAGATGGCGGCACCTCTACCGCCTGCCCGATAGCGGCAGGATGCATCGCGGCGATACGTACCAAAGTTACGCCCGTAATGGTGCCACCTGCACAACTGTTTGATTCACTCAGATCGACTGGCCGGCAGGGGAACGGCGGTGACCCAGGCGGCGTCTATAACCATGACTATGGATACGGAATTATAGATCCCCTCGCAGCACTCCAACAACTTGGGGTGATGCCGTAACATGGTTCATGGGCGCCGAAGCTTCACTAGCGTAGATCATTGCCTGTAGATCAGTCGACGTCCGCCCATCTGAGCGTAACCGATACTAGGCCGAGGTGCTGAATAGAGCCGGAGCCTATGATGGAGGCATCAGTGGGGATAACAGGTGACCCAGACCTCGGGAGAAGACGTAATGCTGAGGACTCCACTGTGTGACGTTCTTGGTATCGACGTGCCAATCATCTTGGCGGCCATGGGCGGCACCGCCTCATCCGCGGAATTTGCTGCCGCTGCTTCGAACGAGGGAGCGCTGGGCAGTATTGGATCGCTGTTTCGAACCAGCGCTGCCATCAAGCGCGACGTCGACATGGTGAAAGAACTAACAAACCGGAATTTCGCTGTGAACCACATCCCGCCAACCTTGGACGCGGAAGCATTTCGCCACACACTAGCTGCGCGGCCAGCAGTCATATCGTTCGCTCTTGGGGATCCCGGGGATCTTGTACGGCAGGCTCACGACGTCGGTTCAAAAGTGATGATTCAGATTACGACGGTTGCGCAAGCGATCGAAGCGGCTGAACGTGGTGCCGATGTAATTATCGCGCAGGGCGGTGAGGCGGGCGGCTACGGCGGCATCGTAAGTACGATGGCTCTTGTTCCGCAGGTCGTCGATGTCGTTTCACCCATCCCAGTGGTCGCAGCCGGTGGCATCTTTGACGGACGCGGCATCGCCGCGGCGTTCATGCTAGGGGCGGTCGGCGTCAACATGGGGACCCGCTTCCTCGCGTCCAAAGAGGCTCCTATCGAGGACGCATGGAAGGCGGCAATCGCTTCGGCCCAATCCGAGGATGCGGTGAAGGTAGAAGTTCTAAACGATATTCAACCCCTTCCGGGCACAGCGGGGTACGGCACGGTCTTGCGCTCTTTGCGCACGCCGTTCATGGACGAGTGGGGTACAAAGCGTGAGGAGGCGCGCCGGGATGGCGAGCGCCTTTGGACAGAGATCCAGGCAAGAGCCCGGGTCGGACGGCGCCACGAGACGCTGCTCACAGCGGGGCAGACCTCCGGCGGTATTACGGAAATCCTGTCAGTAGCCGAGATCATACGGCAATTAACCGCAGAGGCTGAAAAGGTTTTGTCACGAGGGCCGAGTTTGGCCTCACGCTGACAAAGAAAGCGTCCCGGCCGGATTGACCCAACACCTAGACCAGTGCCGCTCCGCGGCCCGGACTCCTGGATTATTCACAGGCATTCACGTCGGCTGATGGCCTCCAGCGGCCCTTAGCCAAGGTCCACTAATCCGTAGCTGAGTGAGGACTAGCGGACATTGGATCGTCTCATCGAGTCACCTTGTAGTTCCCCACGCCTATGGCTGGCTCAGCTCGAAAGCTCTACCCTGCCCTCCGATCGTCCAATGCGACCACCTTGGTGCTAGTCAGGAATGCGGCCCAATCTTTCATCAGAGCTCGACGCTTTTCGAGCTTCTGACCACGTTGATAAGCCGCAGTCGTCTCGCTCTTGTACTTATGGGCGAGCGCAGCTTCTCGGACTCCATCAGGATAGTCGGTGCATTCCTCGGCCCAGGTGGCAAAGGTAGACCGGAAGCCATGCACAGTAACATGTCCGTAGCCGAGACGATCGAGTACCGCCAGCATCGCATTTTCGGAGAATGCTCCGCCATCGGGATTAGTAAAGATCAGCTCACCTTGGCTGCCATTCCGCATCTCGTCGAGCACAGCTAGCGCAGGATCTGTCAAGGGAACGTGATGGTCTAGGTCCATCTTCATCCGCTCGCCAGGGATTTTCCAAGTGGCGGCCGGACTATCGATTTCACACCAATGCGCTTCGACGGCCTCGTTCGTGCGGCAAGCCGTGAAGATTAGGAAGCGCAACATGGCGGCGGCGGTTCCAGACGCGCCGGCGAGTACCCTCATGAACTCCGGCGCCTCGCTGTATGGCAAGGCTGGATGATGGCGAACCACCCGCTTGGGGCGCTTTGGCAGCTTCTCGCGCAATTGCCTCGTCAATTCAGCCGGGTTGCGAAAGTCTGGATCGTCGATATCGACGTTCTTCGCGATGATCGTTTCGATCCGGCCGCGGACCCGGTTCGCGGTCTCCCGCTTTTCTACCCAAATCGGCTTCAGCAGATCGTGGATGTGGCTCGGCTTGATCTCGGAGATCGTCAGTTTGCCGATGGTGGGATAAGCGTAGCGCTTCAGGGAGGATGGCCACTGATCGCGATGCTTTTCGCTCCAGGTCGACCAGTTCGCCCGGATGTAGGCTTCCGCGCATTCCTCGAACGTCGACAACATCACCTTGGCCTCGACGGCTTTCGCCTCTTCGCGCCCCTTTCGCCTCTCCTGGACGATGTCCACGCCAGCGGTGCTACGATCGCCTTTCACCCGCAGCCGGGCTGCATCACGGGCGAGTCGCGCATCCTTTAGCGACACATCCTTAAAGGAGCCGAGGCCGTGCCAGCGCTCCTTGCCGTCTTTCCAATATCGGTAGGACCAACTCTTCGATGTCGGTCCGTTGACGATCAAGTAGAGACCTTCGCCGTCGGCGTATTTGCCGGCCTCGTTTTGGCGCTCTACGTCTATAGGTTTCAGCCTTCCAGCCATTGTTCCTCCGGGAAACCGTCCTCCGAACCCACGGTCTAAAGCTACGGTCAGCGTCCCGATTAAGGAGAACACCGGCGAACTGCGAAGTACAGTCTTTCGGCGCAAGTCACTGATTTTGCTGTGGAGTTCGAACGACTGAGAACAGTGGTGAACAATATACTGGCGGAAGGGGTGGGATTCGAACCCACGGTACCCTTGCGGGCACGCCGGTTTTCAAGACCGGTGCCTTAAACCACTCGGCCACCCTTCCAAGCTCGGAATGCAAGTCCGGAATGGCTGTCGCTTAACGCAGTCGGCCGCGCAAGGCAACGCGAAGTTGGGCCGCTCGCACCGCCCGCCCTGCCTTTTTGCGGGAACGGGGATCTGTCAGGCGCGCGTCAGTTTGGTCCTCTAGCCTCGGTCGGGACTGACGATGCCGCCCAGGGCGTCGGCGGTCGCGAGGCCCGGTTGGAGTAGCCTCCATTTCCGGGCCTCGCTTGGCTTCGCCCGCAAAAGAAAACGCGGCGCCCTTTTGGGCACCGCGCGAAGTCTGTTTGTTGCGATGGTTGTTGTTGCGTTGGCTCAGTAGCCGCAGTTTCCGCAGCTCGGCGCCACCGGCGCGTAATAGGAATAGCCCGGCGAAACCATCTCGACGCGCTGGCGCGTGGCGTATTGCGGCGGGATGCGCTCGTATTGGACGCTCGGCGGCGCAACCATTACGGTCTGCGGCACCATCACGGTGCGATACTGCGCGGGCGAGCGATGCGCGACCGTGGCGCCGGGCGAAACCATCACGGTCTCGTCGACGGTGCGGTATTGCGGCTGCACATATTGCTGCTGATAGCAGGTCGTGCACGGCGGCGGCGTGTAGCAATTGTAGCAGCCGGCGGAGGCCGCGGTCGTCATGGCAAGAGCAGCGACGGCCGTGGAGAAAACGACAGCAAGAGTACGAGACATTATGGTGGTGCCCCAGTTGCCCAAAATGGATTTGCGAAGGTCGCTGGCAGTATACGCCGCAAAATCCTGAGCTGCCGAAGTTCGTTGGGGCATCCTTAATGCGAACGGCCGGTTTTCACCGGCCGTTCAGAACTTGTTGACCATGCGCGTTGCGCGACCGCGATGTTTGCGATCGCGTCCACGCGAGTCGCGTCTACTTCGTGCGCCGCTTCACTTCACGCACAGCGCCGCGTGCGGCACTGGTAGTGAGTGCGGCATAGGCCTGCAGCGCGGTCGAGACGTTGCGCTTGCGTGCGGCGGGCTGCCAGGCGGCATCGCCCTTCGCCTCTTCCGCGGCACGGCGGCTGGCGAGTTCCTCGTCGGAGATTTCGAGGCTGATGCTACGGTTCGGGATGTCGATCGCGATGCGGTCACCGGTGCGCACCAGACCGATGTTGCCGCCCTCGGCGGCTTCCGGCGAGAGATGGCCGATCGACAGGCCCGACGAGCCGCCGGAGAAGCGGCCATCGGTGACGAGCGCGCAGGCCTTTCCAAGACCCATCGATTTCAGATAGCTCGTCGGATACAGCATTTCCTGCATGCCGGGACCGCCACGCGGACCTTCGTAGATGATGACGACGATCTCGCCGGCCGTGACCTTGCCGCCCAGAATGCCTTCGACGGCGGCATCCTGGCTCTCGAACACGCGCGCGGGGCCTTCGAATTTCAGGATCGAGGCGTCAACGCCGGCGGTCTTCACGATGCAGCCGTCCTGCGCGAGGTTGCCGTAGAGCACGGCAAGCCCGCCGTCCTTGCTGAAGGCGTGCGCGAGATTGCGGACCACACCCTTCTCGCGATCGGTATCGAGCTCGTCGTAGCGGCGCTCCTGGCTGAAGGCGACCTGGGTCGGAATGCCGCCGGGCGAGGCACGGAAAAAGGTGCGGACCGTTTCGCTCTTGGAGCGCTTGACGTCCCAGCGCTCCAGCGCATCGTTCATGGTCGGCGCGTGCACGGTCGAGACCGACGTGTCGATCAGGCCGGCGCGGTCGAGCTCGCCCAGAATGCCCATGATGCCGCCGGCACGATGCACGTCCTCGACATGCACGTCGGCGACCGACGGCGCGACCTTGCAGAGCACGGGCACGCGGCGCGACAGCCGGTCGATGTCCTGCATGGTGAATTCGACTTGCCCTTCATGGGCCGCGGCCAACAGATGCAGCACCGTGTTGGTCGAACCGCCCATCGCGATGTCGAGCGTCATCGCGTTCTCGAACGCCTTGAAGTTCGCGACGTTGCGCGGAAGCACGCTGGCGTCGTCCTGCTCGTAGTGGCGGCGCACGATATCGACGATGGTGTGGCCGGCCTCGACGAATAGCCGCTTGCGGTCGGCGTGCGTTGCGACCACCGTGCCGTTGCCGGGCAGCGCGAGGCCAAGGGCCTCGGTGAGGCAGTTCATCGAATTCGCCGTGAACATGCCCGAGCAGGAGCCGCAGGTCGGGCACGCCGAGCGCTCGATCACCTTGACGTCCTCGTCGCTGACTTTGGAATCGGCGGCTGCGACCATGGCATCGATCAGGTCGACCGCCTTGGTCTTGCCCTGGAGCGTGACCTTGCCGGCCTCCATCGGGCCGCCCGAGACGAACACGGCGGGGATGTTGAGCCGCAGCGCCGCCATCAGCATGCCGGGCGTGATCTTGTCGCAGTTGGAGATGCAGACCATGCCATCGGCGCAATGCGCGTTGACCATGTATTCGACGCTGTCGGCGATCAGCTCGCGCGACGGCAGGCTGTAGAGCATGCCGTCATGGCCCATGGCGATGCCGTCGTCGACCGCGATGGTGTTGAATTCCTTGGCGACGCCGCCGGCCTGCTCGATCTCGCGGGCGACGAGCTGGCCGAGATCCTTGAGGTGGACGTGGCCGGGCACGAACTGGGTGAAGGAGTTGACGACCGCGATGATCGGCTTGCCGAAATCCGCATCCTTCATGCCCGTCGCGCGCCAGAGGCCGCGGGCGCCCGCCATGTTGCGGCCGTGGGTGGTGGTGCGGGAGCGATAGGCTGGCATGGCGGTTTCCGTCCTCGGGTTTGACCGGCCGGGCGGGAAAATATGGAGCCGCCTCAGGCCTTTCCGGCCGGATAGCGCACGGGGTGGGCTGGCGCAACGGGAACTTGGGCCGAACGGAGCCGGATCGGCCTATCGCAGGCCTCCCCTGCTCCCTGCGCGGGCTCTTCGTAGCCCGGATGGAGCGGAGCGTAATCCGGGACCGGTCTCGCCCCGATGCACCCGCCCCGGATTTCGCTGCGCGCCATCCGGGCTACAGGGGCCCAACTTGCCCCTACTGCAGGGTCGGATCCAGCCGGTCGCGCAGCCAGTCGCCGATCACGGAGACGGCCAGCGTGGTCACCACGATTGTGGTCGCCGGCGCCAGCATGATCCAGGGCGCCCGCGTCAGGTACTCGCGGCCATAGCCGACCATGTTGCCGAGGCTGGTCATCGGCGGCTGCACGCCGAGGCCGAGGAAGGACAGGCCTGACTCCATCAGGATCACCTCGGGAAACACCAGCGTGGTCGAGACGATCAGGGTCGAGGCGATGTTGGGCAGGATGTGGCGCAGGTAGATCCGCGCCGGCGTGGCGCCGAGTTGGCGGACGGCGGCGGCGTAGCCCTGCGCATTGGCTGAGATGGCGAGGCCGCGGGCGATGCGGGCGTAACGCTCCCAGCCGAACAGGCCCATCAGGCCGATCAGCAGCGGCAGCGAATTGCCGAAGAAGGCGAGCACCGCGAGCGCCATGATCAGGAACGGCATGCTGGCCTGGAAATCGGTCAGCATCAGCACGAACTGTTCGACGGCCCCACGAAAATGCGCGGCGAGGAAGCCGAGCGCGGTGCCGACGACGGCCGAGATCGCGGTCGCGCCGAACGCGATCAGCAGCGAGATGCGGATGGAGACTAGCAGCCGCGACAGCACGTCGCGGCCGAGCTCGTCGGTGCCGAGCCAGTGCGCGACATTGCCGGGCGCAGCCAGGCGATTGCGCAGATCGAATTGGGTGTAGCCATAGGGCGCGATCTTCTCGGCGAGCGCAGCGATCACCAGCATGGCGATGATCCAGCTGACCGCAAGTGCGACGGAGACGGGGATCGTCGGCAGGCTGATGCGGCGGCGGACGGCCGTATCCTTCAGCGTCGCATCGGTCATGCGTGAGCCCCTTTCGCGCGCAGCCGCGGATCGAGGAAGCCATAGAGGAAATCGACGATCAGGTTTGACGTGACCATGGTCAGCGCCACCAGCAGCAGGATGCACTGCACGACGGCGAGATCGCGGTTGGCGACCGCAACGACGAGGAGGCGCCCTACCCCCGGCCACGAGAACACGCTTTCGACCACGACCGCGCCCGCAATCAATGAGCCCACCATGAAGCCCAGGATCGTCACGGTCGGGATCGCCGCGTTCGGCAGCGCGTGCGAGATCACAACACGATGCCAGGGCACCCCTTTCGCCGACGCCGTGCGGATATAGGGCTGGCCCAGCACCTCCAGCATGGCGCTGCGGGTGAAACGCGCCAGCACGGCGGCGCCGCCAAGGCTGAGTGTCACGATCGGCAGAATGGCGTGACGCCAGCTGTCCTGCCCGCCCGACGGCAACCAGCCGAGCTGCACGGCAAAGACCAGCACGAGCAGCAGCGCGAGCACAAAACTCGGCACGGTGAAGCCGGCGACCGCCGTCATCATCACGGCGCGGTCGATTCCCGAACCGCGATGCAGCGCGGCGTAGATTCCGGCGGGAATGCCGAGCGCGACCTTGAAGACGAAGGCCGGCAAGGTCAGCGCCAGCGTTGCCGGGATCCGCTCCAGCACGAGCTGGATCGCCGGTCGTCCATCACGCATGGAACGGCCGAGCTCGCCCTTGGCGATGGCGCCGAAATAATCGAGATACTGAAACCAGATGGGGTCATCGAGGCCCCACGCCTTGCGGAAGGCGGCAAGGACTTCAGGAGGTGCTTCCGGTCCCAAAATCATCAGCGCGGGATCGCCTGATAGCCGCAGCACCACGAAGGCGAAGGTGAGGACGAGCACGATCGTGAGCGCCGCGCGCCCAATCCGAATGGCGAAATAGCGTCCCATCACGCCGCGTCCCGGGTCTCGGCCTGCGGCCCCGTCACGAGATGGCAGGCGACTTGGCGGTCGCCGCCGACCAGCGAGAGCGTCGGCACCTCGCTTGCGCAGCGTGCGATCGCGCGCGGGCAGCGCGGATGGAACGCGCAGCCGCTCGGACGAGCGGCTGGGTTCGGCGGATCGCCCGCCAGCACGATGCGGCTTGCGCTGCGGCGGCCGGGAGCGGGTGAAGCCGACACCAGCGCCTGCGTGTACGGATGCTCAGGGCGTGCAAAGAGATCATCGGCGCTGCCGATCTCGACGATGCGACCGAGATACATCACAGCGACGATATTGCTGATCTGGCGAACGACACGCAGATCGTGGCTGATGAACACCAGCGTGAGCCCAAGCTGCGCCTGGAGATCGGCGAGCAGATTCACCACCTGGGCCTGGATCGAGACGTCGAGCGCGCTGACAGGCTCGTCGCAGACGAGGAAATCGGGCTTTGTCGCCAGCGCCCGTGCCAGCACGATGCGCTGGCGCTGACCGCCGGACAGCGCGCCCGGATAGCGCGCGCCATGCGCGGGCGTGAGCTCGACGGCGCGCAGCAACTCGCGGGCGCGATCCTCGCGCTCGGCCGGTGTGCCGAGGCCATGAATATCGAGGGGCTCGCGGATCTGGGTCGCCACCGGCAAACGCCGGTCCAGCGCGCCCAGCGGGTCCTGAAAGATCATCTGCATGCGGGCGCGCTGTGCACGCCACGCCTGTGTCCCGGGCGCGGCCATCGGCTTGCCGCCGAAGCAGACCTCGCCACGATCCGGCGGCTCGAGGCCGAGCACGACGCGCCCCGTCGTAGACTTGCCCGAGCCGGACTCGCCGACAAGGCCGAGCGTTTCGCCCTTGGGAATGCTCAGCGACACGGCGTCGACGGCGTGCACGGCCGTGCTGCGGCCGAACATCCCGGAGCGCATCGAGTAACTGCGCGAGATCGAGGACACCTCGACGAGCGGCGCGCTCATTCGGCCGCGATCCCGAGCAGCGCGCGGCGCGAGGCCTCGGCGCGGATGCAGGCCACAGTGCGGTCGTCTGCGATCGGCGCGAGGGTCGGCACGGCGAGGCGGCAGGGCTCGGCCGCGAGCGCACAGCGTGGCGCGAACGCGCATCCATCAGGCATGTGCGCGGGATCGGGCACGGTGCCGGGAATGGCGGTGAGACGGCGGCGCGGCCCATCAAGCGGCGGCAGCGCGCCGATCAGGCCTTGCGCATAGGGGTGCACGGGATCGGCGAAGAGCTGATTGGCGGGCGCCTGCTCGACGATGCGGCCGGCATACATCACCGCGACGCGGTCGCAGTTTTCAGCAACGACGCCGAGATCGTGGCTGATCAGGACCATCGCCATGCTCATCTCGCGGCGGATGGTGGAGAGCAGCTCCAGAATCTGCGCCTGGATGGTGGCATCGAGCGCGGTGGTCGGCTCGTCCGCGATCAGCAGATCGGGATTTCCGGCGAGCGCCATCGCGATCATGATGCGCTGGACCTGGCCGCCGGAGAATTCATGCGGATAAGCGGACAGGCGCCTCGTCGCGTCGGGAATGCCGACAAGATTGAGCAGCCGCAGCGCTTCTGCCTTCACGGCCTCACCGGAGAGATCGCGATGCAGCACCAGCGCCTCGCAGAGCTGCTTGCGGATAGTCAGCACCGGATTGAGCGCGCTCGCCGGGTCCTGGAAGATCATGGCGACCCGCCCGCCCCGCACCTGGTCGAGCTCGGACGCCGGCGCCCCGAGAATCTCGCGTCCGTCGAGACGGACAGAGCCCGAGATCTTCGCATGCCGCGGCAGCAATCCAAGAGCGGCGAGCCAGGTCACGGACTTGCCGGAGCCGGACTCGCCGACGAGGCCAAGGGCCTCGCCCTTGCCGAGAGCGAGATCGACGCCGCGCAGCACCGGCACGCCGTTGAAGGCGACGCTGAGGCCTTCAATGCTGACCAGCGGCGCCATGGATTAAGCCTCGAAATTGCCGGCGCGGAAATCCATCGCGAAAGCGGGCGACGCCTTCCATTTGATCGACTTCGGCTTGGCCGTGAAGGTCGCGTTCTGGTGCAGCACCGTATAAGCGGGGTCCTCGCGCTCGGCGATCTCCAGCATGCGGTGGAACGCCTTCTTGCGCGCGGCGCGGTCGGTCGAGGTCTCCAGGAACTCCGAGAGCTTGTTCAGCTCTGCGTTGGTCCACTCGCCGATCTGCTGCTGCTGGCCGTTCGGACCGTGCTGGGCAACGATCGACGACACCGGATCGTTGAAGGCGGCGGAGTTCGACCAGTCGCGCACGGCGCGGGTCGGCGCGCGCTCCATGATCTGAGACCAGTTTTCCTTGGTCTCGATCTCTACGTTGAGGCCGACCGATTTCCACATCTCGACCAGCACCTGCCCGGTCGCGACCTGGTTGGTGTAGTAGTTGTTGAGCAGGCGATACGGGATCGGATCGCCCTTGTAGTTGGCCTGCTTCAAAAGATCCTGCGCGAGCTTGGGATCGTAAGCCGGCACGCTCCAATCGGCGTTGAACATGTCGCCGTAAAATTCCCACTGCAGGCCCTTCGGCACGCGGGTGCGGCCGGCCCACAGGCTGTCGACGATGGCCTGGCGATCGATCGCGTGGGTGAAGGCACGCCGCACCAGCGGATTGGCGAGCTGGGCGTGGTTCTTGTCAAACACGGTCAGGCGGTGATTGAGAATGGTGCCGCCCTGCACTTCGAACGCGGAATTCTTCTCGATGCCGGCGATCTGGTCCGGCGGGATGTCGCAGGCAAACTGGTATTCGCCGGACAAAAGCCCGTTGATGCGGCTCGCGACCTCGGGCACTTCCAGGAAGCGGATGCGCTTGAGCGGCGGCCGGCCGCCCCAATATTCGTCGTGCGCTTCCAGCGTCAGCGACACGTCGGGCTTGAGCTCGACGACTTTGTAGGGACCGGTGGTGACCGGCTTGCGCGCCCAGTCGAGATAGCTCGCGGCTTCATCCCAGGCGCGGCGGTTGGCGATATCCGAGCCATACCGCGACAGCCGGCCCTCGATAGTGACGTCGGGCGTCGCGTTGTAGAAGCGCACCGTGTACTTGTCGACGGCGTCGACGCGGACGAGGTCGGGCCAGATACGGCGCGCGACGGCGGGCACGTCAGGCGGCAATTCCTTGCCGGGCTTCGGCATCGGGATCTTTTCGAAAGCCTGGATGGTGGAGCGGCTCTTGGCTTCGGTCTCGCCGAACATGCGCTCACGGCTGAAGGTGAAGACGACATCTTCGGCGGTCAGCTCGTCGCCATTGTGGAATTTCACGCCCTGCCGCAGCTTCACTTCCACGGTCTGATCGTCGATGCGTCGCCATTCGGTGGCGAGGCCCGGCACGGCCTCGAGATTGCCGCGGAAATTCTTCGAGATCAGGCCTTCCCAGATCGAGGAGAAGAACACGCGCTCGCCGACATTGGACTGCTCGCGCAGCACGTCGAGCACGTTGGCGTTCGTCACCTTCTGCACGGCGATCGTCACCGACGGACGATTGTCGGCCTGCCCGATCGCAAAGCGCGGTAGCAGCAGCGTGCCGGCGGCAGCGCTGCCGGATTTCAGGATGGTGCGACGGGTGAAGTTGCTCATGACGGTGACCCCTGCCCTCTGTGATCTGGTTATTCGGCGAGACCGAGCGCGGCGAGATGCGCGGCGCCCTTGCGGACGTCGTCGTGGTTGCGGAGCTCGAGGATCAGCCGCGGGTTCGAGGTCAGCCGGCCCAACGCGCGGAACACGGCGACCCAGGGAATGTTGCCTTCGCCCGGCGCCCAATGGCGATCAGCAAAGCCGTCGGTGTCCTGGAGGTGCACATGCGTCAACATGTCACCGGCGATTTCGACGTAATAGTCGACCGGCGGCGCGCCGGTGGAGACGTGGGCGTAGTTGGCGTGGCCGGTGTCGAGGGAGACTCGGACCTTGCTGCTCTCGAGCGCCTTGGCGAGGCGCACGCGGTCGCGCGGGTCCTTGTCCTCGATGTTCTCGATGACGATCTCGCAGCCGATGGTCTCGGCGCGCGCGATCACCTCGGCCAGCGTCGCCTTGACACGCTCGACGATGTTGGCGCGACTGTCCGGATAGAGATCGAGATTGTTGTGGTCCCAGGTCGTGAACGGCGAATGCATCACCATCTGGGTCGCGCCGAGGAATTCAGCGGCATCAAGGCCCTGCAGCAGGCGCTTGGTCACGGCCTGGCGGATCATCGGATCATGGCTGTCGATCTTGAAGCCCCAGAACGGGCCGTGGATGCCGAGGCGACCGGTATGGCCTGAGAGCATCTGCTTGATGTCGGTGGCAGCGCTGCGCCAGTCGCCGTCGAGCAGATCGGCGCGGAAGAAGTCCTGGACTTCGAGATCGCGTTGTCGTTCCAGAAGCCAGTCACGGTGAGCGGGGATCGATTTGATGGAAAGTGCGGCGCCCAACACCGGCTTCGACATGGCTTTCTCCCTTGGCCGTCAGCGATGACGGGGAGCAGCGCTAGACCAGTTCAATGACACGCCGGTGAAATGCGGATTCGGCAGATGTGGACATCCTGCCGCTCGCTTGCATCGAATTCGGGCAGCGGCGAGCGCACCGCGCGCAGACGCATGCATCCGCGCGCGAAATCAAGCACGATTAAATCCGTAGTGATCCGGAATGGAGTCCTAATCCGATCTCGCGTACATCGCGGGACATCGATCGGCGGCCTTCCAAGGGCATCACCCTCTGATCGCGCACCACGGGGTTGGGGGACCACTTGGGGCGGGGGGATCAAAGGCTGGGGCAAGGTTACGAGGTCCGGACTCCTAGGCACTCCGGACCTCGTGCTTTCTAGATTGAACGCAATTTCTTCGCGCCGCCGGCTGTATGAGCCGCGCGGCGCGAAGTCGTTTTGGACTGCCCTCTTCGCTTATTTCGGCACGTTCCGCTCGAGATCCTCGAGCCAGGCCGCAGCACTCGAATCCGACGGCGCTCGCCAATCGCCGCGCGGCGACAGCGAGCCGCCGGCCGAGACCTTCGGTCCGTTCGGCATCGCCGAGCGCTTGAACTGGCTGAACGCGAAGAAACGGCGCAGGAACACCTCAAGCCACCGCCGAATTTCCGGAAGATCGTAGGCACGGCGCTGGTCGGCCGGGAATGCCGGCGGCCATTCGCCCTCGGCGACGTCCTTCCAGGCCTGGAACGCCATGAAGGCGATCTTGGACGGCCGCAGGCCGAAGCGCAGCGTGTAGAACAGGTTGAAATCCTGCAGCTCGTAGGGCCCGACGGAGGCCTCCGTGCTCTGCGGCTTCTCGCCCGGCTTGACCGGAACCAGCTCCGGCGAGATTTCGGCCGACAGGATCGAGGTGAGAGTCCCGTTCACATCGCCGCTGAACTGCTTCGAGGCGATCACCCAGCGGATCAGGTGCTGGATCAGCGTCTTCGGCACGCCGGCGTTGACATTATAATGCGCCATCTGGTCGCCGACGCCGTAGGTGCACCAGCCGAGCGCAAGTTCCGAGAGATCGCCGGTGCCGATGACGATGCCGCCGTGGTGGTTGGCGAGCCGGAACAGATAGTCGGTGCGCAGGCCCGCCTGCACGTTCTCGAAGGTGACATCGTAGACCTTCTCGCCCTTGCCGAAGGGATGGCCGATGTCTTTCAGCATCTGCGTGGCCGTGGTGCGGATGTCGAGTTCCTGCCAATTGGTCTGCAACGCCTTCATCAGTGCCAGCGCATTGGTCTTGCTCTCGCTGCCGGTGGCAAAGCCCGGCATGGTGTAGGCGAGGATGTTTTCGCGCGGCAGGCCCAAGAGATCGACGGCCTTGGCGGCAACGATCAGCGCATGGGTGGAATCGAGACCGCCTGATACACCGATCACGACGCGCTTGGTGCCGGTGGCGCGCATGCGCTGCACCAGGCCTGCGACCTGGATGTTATAGGCCTCGTAGCAATCCTGCTCGAGCAGGCTTTCATCGCTCGGCACGAACGGAAAGCGCTCGATCTTGCGCAGGAAGCCGATGTCGGTGGCCGGCGGGGTCACGGCGAATGTCACCTTGCGGAAGCTGCCCCCGCGCTGCCGGCGGTTGTCGTCGAACGTGCCCATCAGGGCGCGCTCCTGCCTGAGCAGGTCGAGGTCGACGTCGGCCAGCGTGATCTGGCCGTCCTGCCGGAACCGCTCGCCCTCGGCCAGCAGCACGCCGTTCTCGTAGATCGAGGTCTGGCCGTCCCAGGCCAGATCTGTGGTGGATTCCCCTGCCCCGGCGGCGGAATAGACATAGGCCGCCAGGCAGCGTGCCGAGGTCGACTGGCACAACAGCGCGCGCGAGCGCGCCCGGCCGATCGTGATCGGGCTGCCCGACAGATTGATCAGCACACTCGCGCCGGCCAATGCGAGTTCGGACGCCGGCGTCACCGGGATCCACATGTCCTCGCAGATCTCGACGCCGATGGTGAGGCCGGGGACGTCCTCGGCCGCAAACAGCAGATCGGCGCCAAACGGCGCGTGCAGCCCGCCGAACGCGATCGCCTCCCCCGCGATGCCGGCGCCGGAGGCGAAATGACGGCCCTCGTAGAATTCGCGATAGGTCGGCAGATAGCTCTTGGGCACGACGCCCAGAACATTCCCGCGGTGAATGACGACGGCGCAATTGTAGATGCGATTGCCGAACCGTAACGGCGCCCCGACGATCAGCACAGTCATCAGCGCCGCGGAGGCCTCGACGATCGACGCAAGTCCACGCTCGACTGCGTCGAGCAGCGGATCCTGCTTGACGAGGTCCTCGATCGCATAGCCGGACAGGCACAGCTCGGGAAACACGGCCACCGCGACCGATTGCGCGTCACAATTTTTCGCCGCCGCCATGACCGCCTTCGCATTGGCCGCGGGATCGGCCACATGGGAGGTGGTGACGCAGGCCGCGACGCGCGCAAACCCGTGGGCGTAGATCGAGTGGAAGCTCATCGAGCAAAGAACCCTTAAATCTTGTCGGACCGGCCGCAGCCAGCTCTCGTCTCTATTTAACCCATCGATAGGCCCCCGTGCAGGCCATCCGGCATCATGCATAACGGATTTGCAGCTTCGGAGGCCGTCAGGCGCTACGTGCCAACACGCTGGAGAGGTCGCTGCGCAGCCATTCCGCGATCCGGGGCCAGGCATGGGCGTGTGTCCGCGCGCCCATGAACAGGCCGAGATGATTGCTGGGCTCGGAGCTTGCTGCAACGAAAGCCGGCGGCGTGCCGACAAGCCCGGCGGTGGCGAGCGCCTGTGTGGCCGGCACGACATCGTCGTCGAGTCCGGCCAGCAGGAAGATGGGCGACTTGACGTCCTTCAGCTTGATCGCGCGGCCGAGGGCCGTGAAATGGCCTGACGCGATCCGGTTCTCGCGAAAGATCCAGTTGACGATCTGGAGATAGTAGGTGCCCGGCAGGTTCAGCGGCTCGCTATTCCAGCGCTCGAAGCGGGCGAGCAGGGCCGCACCCTCCTCGTCCGAGATATCTCTCTGCAATGCCGCCGCGATGTCGTCGGGGCCAGGCGCCTTCGACCAGACACGCAGCATCTCCTCGCCGCTGACATTGCCGCCGCCGCGCGCGACGAGCTGATCGTAGACGATCTCGGGCGCGTTGCGGGCGAGCTGCGACAGCCTGGACTCGACCGAGAGGTCGACCGGCGCACCCGCTAGCACCAGCCGCCGCACCTTGGCCGGAAACCGCGCCGCATAGAGCAGCGAGAGCCAGCCGCCCTGGCACAGCCCGACCAGATCGACCGGTGCGCCGATCTCGTCGACGGCAACGTTGAGATCGCCGAGATAGCTGTCGATCGAGAGATAGCGCATGCTAGGCGTGGCCGAGCGCCAGTCGGTGAGATAGATCCGATCGATGCCGCTCTGTTGCAGCGACTGCACCACGCTGTGGCCGGGTGCAAAATCGGCGATCAGGGCCCGATGTAGCGCATAGGGCGCGCAAACCAAGGCCGGCTGACCTGATCGCGACCGCGAACAATCGCGCAGCCGCATGGTGGCCAACTCCAGGGCCACGGTGCCAGACGTGGTCCAGGCGAGGTCGCCCTCGCCCTGCCCCGCCGGGACGCGCTCAAGCCACCAGAAGCAGGCATCCGTGGCAAGCCGTGCCGCCGCAAACGGCCATAGCATGGGGTCGTCGGGACCGCGCCCCGCTTCGCCGGGCTGCTGACCGCTCTTCTCCGCCACCATTACTGCATGATCCTCACAAAAACGCCTCCAGGCTGACGACGGAAATGCCGAGCTCCTTAAAACTTTGATGGGTCGCTGCGACCGAGCCGTCGAGGTCGATGCCGCGAGAGGCATCCTCGATCACGGCAATTTCGAACCCGGCCTTGCGCGCATCCTCCGCGGAAAAGCGGACGCAGAAATCGAGCGCCAGGCCGGCGACGAAAACCGTCTTCAGCTCGCGCTCGCGCAGATAGCCAAGCATACCGGTCGGCGTCTTGTGGTCATTCTCGAACAGCGCCGAATAGGAATCGATCCCGCGGCGGAAACCCTTGCGCACCACAAGGTTCGCGCGGGTGACCTCGAGCTCGCGGTGGAATTCGGCACCGGCCGTGCCCTGCACGCAATGCGTCGGCCAGAGCACCTGGGTGCCGTAGTCGAGCTCGACGGTCTGGAACGGCTGCTTGCCCGCATGGTTCGGCGCGAAGGAGACGTGGTCGGCCGGATGCCAGTCCTGCGTCAGCACCACATTGGCGAATTTTTGGGCGATCCGGTTGATGTCGGGGACGACCTTCTCTCCGCCGGGAACGGCGAGCGCCCCGCCCGTGCAGAAGTCGTTCTGCACGTCGATCACCAGCAGCACGTCGCGGTCGGATATCTTCATCGCAGACCCCATCTCGTCCGTCCGGCGCAATCGGCGCCAATCGCTGCCTGCAATGTCGATCTTCCCGCGCGGCTTCGCAACCTCCGACACCCTGCAACGATGTCGCGCAAACGGCCGGCTGATCCCCGCGCTGATCCCCACCTGGATGCAACGCTTTGGCCTCGTCCGTGTTGACTAGCTGTACCTGAGGGCGGAATCTCTGATATCCGCGCCATGCGGATCGCGGCGAAGGTGTGGAGGAAAGGGTTCCCAAAGCCTGCAAGGCTACGGCAGCCAAATGGTCATGAGTATCGGCAAGACAGGCAACATTCTTCTCGCCGATATCGGCGGCACCAATGCGCGCTTCGCGCTGAGCAATGGCGAGCAGATCGGCGCGATCGACTATGTGAAAGTCGCTGACCATCCGACGGTCCGCGAAGCCATCGTCGACGTGCTGCGGCGGGCCGACAGCGAGAAGCCGGCCAGGGCCGTCCTCGCCGTCGCCGGTCCCGTCACCAACAATCGCTGCGTCATGACCAACAGCCCCTGGGTGATCGACGGCAACGAGCTCCAGCCGGCGCTTGGCTTCGACAGTGTCCACGTGCTCAACGATTTCGAGGTGGTGGCCTGGTCCCTGCCGGCCTTGCAGCCGGCGGACCTGATTCCGCTCGGCGGCCAGGACGGCATGTCCGGGGAGCCGCTGCTGGTGGTCGGGCCCGGGACGGGTTTCGGCGTCTCCTGCCTGGTCGAGCGTCACGGCTCCCGGCTGGCCGTCGTCACGGAGGCCGGTCACGCTACGCTCCCGGCGGAGAACGAGCGCGAGGAGCGTGTGATCGCCGCCATGCGCCGGCGCTTTGGCCATGTCTCCATCGAGCGCGGCGCCCTGTCCGGCTCCGGGCTGCAATCCCTCTATGAAGCGATGGCCGAGGTCGACCAAGCCCAGGTGCCGCAACGCGATGCGGCAGCGATCACCAGGGCGGCGCTGGACGGGACTTGCGAGCTCAGCCGCGCGACGCTGGAGATGTTTTGCGAGATCCTCGGCTCGGTCGCCGGCAATCTTGCGGTGACCTTCGGCTCCAGAGGCGGCGTCTACATTGCCGGCGGAATCGTGCCGCGCTTTCCGGAGTTCCTTTCGGCTTCAGCGTTCCGCGCGCGTTTCGAAGCCAAAGGGCGCTTCCAGGACTATTTGCGCAACATCCCGACCCGTCTCGTCGTGAAGCCCGACGCGAGCTTCGTCGGCCTGAAGATGTTCGCCGACCACAATCTGGACTGAAGCGCGCCCGCCCTCGCACCTTCCGTTAAGCAATTCACAGCTGATTGCAGCGTACACGCGGTTCCACGTAGGATCGTGCTTGCCCCGTTGTTTCCGATGGGAAACAATTCGCGCCTGTGTGTGGCGTAGGCACGGGGGCGTGACATGCGTAAGCAGGATGTGGGCTTCGACTATCACCGCTATCACCGGCTGCTGACCGAGGCAGACGATGACGACAAGCGCATGGCGCTGATCGAGCTGCTGATCGAGGAGAAGGCCCGGGACCGGTTGGCGGCCCAGCGTGCCTCGGATCGCGCCGCCATGACGGCCCATACCATCGCCAAGGTGCTGAAGGCCGGCCGCAACTAAGGCTTGCAGGACCTCCTGTCGGCCGGTTGCGAGTCCGCGATCGATTGCGATTCCGTTAAGGATCTCTCGCAAGCCTATGTCAAACTTTTTGCTCTAAGAGTTCCCTCACCTGATGCAATTCAGGATCAACAAGGGGGGAATGAACATGAGCATGATTTCGCTCGCCGAAATGCCGGCTGCCATCCAGACCCGGTCGACCGATTATTCTTTTAAAGCCATTATCATCTTCTGCGGCCTGGGGCTCATCGCCTCGTTCAGCCTGATGGCACACGGCGTTGACCTCAGCGCCGGCCTGATGTGAGACACTGACGGACCTTCCGTCCCAAATGGCCGCCCCTGTCGGGCGGCCATTTTCGTTGACCAAGTCTTCGTTGACCAAGTCTTCGTTGATCGCCTCTCGATCGTTGACAATGTCAGTGTGGCGCCCTGGATCAGTACGATGCCTTGGCCGGCGCATCCGGAAACAGCGAGTCGATCATGATCTTGAGCTGGTCGAGCGCAATCGGCTTGCGCAAAATCGGCCGGCGCCGGAGCAACGACGGCAACAATTCCGGCCCATAGCCCGTCGCGAACAAAAACGGCTTGCCGCGGCGCTCGATCAAATCGGCGACCGGATCGACGTAAACGCCCATCAGATTGATGTCGAGGATCGCGAAATCGTACTGCGCGGTCATCGCAAAAGCGCTCGCATCGCGCACATTGTCCGCTTCTGCGACGACATGGTGGCCAAGTTCCTCCACCATGTCAGCCATCATCATCCGGATCAACGCCTCGTCTTCGACCAGGAAAACGGAGAGTCCGTCCGCCATATCAACCCCGCAGCCATCTTGCGGAGATAAGCATACCCGATTTGCGAGAAGGATTCACGAATTCGTGGGCTTCAAATTCCACGAATGCATGCAATCCAACTCAAGCTTGATCAATCCAGGCCGCGCTCATGGCTGAGCCGAACCATCTCCTCGATGAACACCTGCTTCTGCTTGTCATCGAGGCTCGAGAACAACGGTTCGGCAGCATCGGCGACATTGCGCTGATCGGCGGCGCGGTCGATCAGGAATTGCGACTCGTTGCGCATCTGCTCGATGATGTCGTCGGGCGGATCGCGCTTGGCGCGCTCCATCCGCAGGTTGAGCCGCTCGGCGCCATTATGCCCGAGATAGTGCATGGCGCTGGAGAAGCCGAACCAGTGCTTTTCCTGATCGGGGGTCAGGTTCAGCTCCTTCTTGATGCGCTCGATATAGGAATCGCTGTTGGAGACGATCTGGTCCGCGGTCAGCTGCGGCGCGCCGGGCTGGGTCAGGACGGTGACGTCCTCGTTGTCCTGGGGCGTGTTCTTGGCTTCCTTGGTCGCCTTGGCACCCTTGCCGCCCTTGGCATTGTCCTTGGCGCCCTTGGCATCCTTGGCGCCGCCCGGCTGCTTGGAGTCCTTCGCATCCTTGGATGCGTCCTTGCTGGCATCCTTGTTCGCATCCTTGGCAGCCGGCGCCTGGCCATTATTGTTGTTGACGCCCAGCACGCCGGTGAAGACGCCGACTACGCCGCCGATGGCACCGCCAAGGACGCCACCAACGGGACCCGCCGCTTTGTTACCGGCCGCGGCCCCATCCTGAACGCCCTTGACCAAACCTTGTGCATTCGCAACCGCGGCCGCGCCAATCAGCACTGTCAGCACGGAGCCGAGCGCGAGCCAACGTCGCAGGCCAAGCCGCGCAGGCGGCGTCGGGGGGATCATTTGGGTCTTCATGTCGATCTGCTTGCCTTCTGGGAAACGGCAGGCCTCCTGCCGGTTGCAACTCTACCGTTTTCGCGACACCGAGGTCTAGGCGCGGACCATCGCTGTCCCCCTTTGAAAGGCCTGTGGCGCGAAGCGGTTATGCAGGCTTATTCGGAACTGCGGCGTAATTGCGCACGGATCGTCTCCAGCCGTCGCACGCCGAAGTGTGCGTCGCAATAAGAGCAGCCACAGCCCACCACCGACGCAGGCCGCGATCATTTCGTACACAACGTTAGTTCTAGAGCGCGAGGCATTCGGCTTTCTCGACAGACGCAATCAATCGTGGTCTGATCGCGCTACCAATTTGCCGCGTCCCCGCGCGATTTGCCGCAGGGATGACGACGCTAATAAGAAACGTCCAACAACAAAATCAAAAACAAACTCAGGAAAGTCAGAGGAAACGACAGAACAATAAAACACACCAAGGCGAGGAAACGAGATGTCACGCAAGACACTGACGCGACGTCAATTTGTAGCTGCCACTGCAATGTCCTCCACGGCGCTGATCGCGGCGCCCTATGTCCGAGGCGCTTACGCCGCCGGCAAACTCTCGATCGGCTTCTGGGACCATTGGGTGCCCGGCGCCAACGACGCCTCCACCGCCATGGTCAAGGAATGGGCTGAAAAGGAGAAGGTCGAAGTCTCCATCGATTACATCACCAGCAACAACAAGAAGATCGAGCTGACGGTCGCGGCCGAAGCGCAGGCCAAATCCGGTCACGACATTCTTCAGATGTACACCTGGTGGCCGCATGCTTACGCCGAGCAGTTTGAACCGGTGAACGACGTGGTCGAGGAGGCGATCAAGCAGAACGGTGAGGTCAACGATACGGTCAAATATCTCGGCAAGGCCGACGGCAAATGGCTTGCTGTCCCCGCAACCCCGGGGAGCCAGATCAAGGGGCCCTGCTCGCGCATCGACCTGATGAAGAAGCATGCGGGGATCGACGTCCAGGAACTGTACCCCGTCGGCGCGCCGCCCAAGGCCGATAGCTGGAATATGGACACATTCCTGAAGGCGGCGGAAGCCTGCCAGAAGGCAGGTTTCCCATTCGGAATCGGTCTCGGCGAGACCACTGACAGCGTCGATACCGCGGGCGCCATCTTCCAATCGTTCGGCGCCGAACTCGTCAACGCCAAGGGCGATGTCACGGTGAAGACCGATGAGGTTCGCCAGGCGCTCGAATATTACAAGAAGCTGATCGCCTTCCTGCCGCCGGACGCACCGTCCTGGGACGATGCCTCGAACAACAAATGGCTGATCTCCGGCCGCGGCGCCCTCATCATGAATCCGCCGAGCGCCTGGGCGGTGGCCAAGCGCGACGCGCCGCAGGTCGCCGAGCAATGCTGGACGCACGGCTTCCCCTCCGGTCCTAAGGGCCGGTACGCGCCGTTCCTGCCCTATTTCTGGGGTCTCTGGAATTTCTCCAAGAACAAGGCATCGGCCAAGAGCCTTCTCGCTTTTCTGTCACAGCCGTCATCGATCGAAAAGTTCGTCGCGGCGAGCGGCGGCTACGATTTGCCGGCTTATGCAAAGATGACGACGCTGAAGACCTGGGCCGAGGTAGGCCCGCCGAAGGGCACGCTCTATCACTATCCAAATCCCTACAATCATCAGACGCTGTCGATTGCGGCCTCTCCGGCGCCGCCGAAGATCGCCCAGCAGATCTACGCGCAGGCCACGCTGACCAAGATGGCGCTGCGCTTTGCGCAGGGGGAAAAGTTGGAGACCGCGCTCGCCTGGGGCGAAGGCGAGTGTGAAGGCTTCATGCGAACCTAAGCCGGGGTGTGCCACGGCGGTTCACGCATCCCAGCGTGAGCCGCCAGGGCACCCCGCCGTTCGGTGGACTTGACCAGATTGGGCCGACACGCAGGTGCCGGCTTCGCCGTTGGACATTCCGCAAGGAAGCTTGACCCAAGGAAACTGACATGGCCGATGTCGTCGTTGAGCACGGTCGCGTCGCCCGCACGGCGAGCGCGCGCAAACGGACGGGCCTGCACAATGCGTTGAAGCGGAAATCGACTGTGGCGTTCTTCCTGACGCTGCCGCTGATCCTGCTGATCGCACTGTTCGTGCTTTACCCTGCCTTGTTCTCGATCCACCTCGCGACGCTGAACAAGTCGATGCAGAAATTCGTCGGCTTCGGCAACTTCACCTTCCTGTTCAAGCGCGAGACGTTCTGGATGGTGGTGAAGCAGTCCTGCATCTTTGCGGTTACCGCCGTGTTCTTCAAGGCGCTGATCGGCTTCATCGTCGCGCATTTCGTGCACAACATACCGGCCAAGGGCCAGCGCAAATGGCGCGGCATGCTGCTGGTGCCCTGGGTGATCCCGCCGGCGATGAGCACGCTCGCCTGGCTGTGGCTGTTCGACCCATCCTACAGCGCGTTCAACTACACGCTCTCATTTTTCGGCATCGGTCCCATCAACTGGCTCGGCGATGCCGCCTGGGCGCGCTTTTCCGTCATCCTCGTCAACGTCTGGTACGGCGCGCCGTTCTTCCTGATCATGTATCTGGCGGCGCTGAAATCGGTGCCGGACCAGCTCTACGAGGCCGCCGCAATCGACGGCGCCAATTGGTGGCAGAAGATCTGGTTCATAACGCTGCCGATGATGCGCAACATCATCGCGATCACGACGCTGTTCTCGCTGATCGTCACCTTCGCCAATTTCGACATCGTCCGCATCCTGACCTCAGGCGGGCCTCTCGACCAGACCCAGATCTTTGCCACCTATGCGTTCCGGGTCGGCATCGAGAGCAACGACATTCCGCTCGGTGCCAGCGTCTCGTTATTTATGGTCCCGATCCTCGCCGTCGCAGCGATCTTCATCCTGCGCGACGTCAACAAACGCGGGAACGAATCCTGATGAGCACAATCGCGATCGACAAGGCCGGACCAACCCGCAAACTCGGCAGCATGAGCCGGGACCGTACTTGGGCGCTGCGCTGGTCCTATTTCTTCCTGGTGCTGTTTGCGATCTTCTTTCTGACGCCGCCGCTGTACATGGTGATCACCTCGCTCAAGAGCAGCGCGGAGATCTCGGCTGCGACCAATCCGTGGTGGGTGTTCCACCCGACGCTGGCGAACTATGTCGAACTGCTGACGTCGAGCCAATTCCTCCGGTTCTTCTGGAATTCGACCATCGTGTCGCTGGTGGTTGTGCTCGTCACGATGCTGATCAGCATCCCTGCCGCCTTCGCGCTCGCGCGGATGAAGTTCTGGGGCTCGACGACGCTCGCGACCGGCGTGTTCCTGACCTACCTGGTCCCGGACAGCCTCCTCTTCATCCCGCTGTTCAAGATGCTGGCGCTGGTTCAGGACATCACCGGCATCACACTCCTGAACCGATGGTACGTGCTGCTATTCGTCTATCCGACGCTGACGGTGCCGTTCTGTACCTGGATCATGATCGGCTATTTCGCCTCGATCCCGAAGGAGCTCGACGAGGCCGCGATCATCGACGGCGCCTCCTGGCTCCAGACCCTGCTGCGGATCTTCATTCCGGTGGCGCTTCCCGGCCTGATCGCGGCGACCATCTTTGCCTTCACGGTGTCCTGGGCCCAGTTCCTCTATCCCCTGGTGTTCACGACGTCGATCGACCAGCTGGTGCTGCCGGTCGGCATCACCACCACGCTGATCAAGGGCGACGTCTTCAACTGGGGGCAGATCATGACCGGCGCACTGCTCGGCGCAGCACCGCCGCTGATCATCTACGCCTTCCTGATGGACTACTACATTGCCGGCCTGACCGCCGGCGCGACAAAGGGTTGATGTCTCATGGCTGACGTTGCATTGCGGAAGGTCGTCAAGCGGTACGATGATGTCGAAGCCGTGCGCGGCATCGACCTGGATATCGCCGACCACGAGTTCATCGTGCTGGTCGGACCCTCCGGCTGCGGCAAGTCGACCACGCTGCGCATGATCGCAGGCCTCGAGGACATCAGCGACGGCGACATTATGATCGGGGGCGACGTCGTCAACGACGTGCCGCCGAAGGACCGCGACATCGCCATGGTGTTCCAGAACTACGCGCTCTACCCGCACATGACGGTCGCCGAGAACATGTCGTTCGGGCTGCGCCTGAAGCACTACCCGAAGGCCGAGATCAAGGCGCGGGTGACGGAAGCCGCACGCCTGCTCGACATCACCGATCTGATCGACCGCAAGCCAAAACAGCTCTCCGGCGGCCAACGCCAGCGCGTCGCCATGGGGCGCGCCATCGTGCGCAATCCAAAGGTCTTCCTGTTCGACGAACCGCTGTCCAATCTCGACGCCAAGCTGCGGGTGCAGATGCGGATCGAGATCAAGAAGGTGCACCAGAAGGTGCGCACCACGACCGTCTACGTCACCCACGACCAGGTCGAGGCGATGACGCTGGCCGACCGCGTGGTGGTCATGAACAAGGGACGGATCGAGCAGATCGGTACGCCGAACGAGCTCTACCACAAGCCAGCGACACGCTTTGTTGCAGGCTTTATCGGCTCGCCCGCAATGAATTTTATCCCGTGCCGGCTGGAGGATTCAGGCGGCAAGCTCAACATCCGCTTGACCGACCGCATCTCGTTCCCGCTGCCACCCGCCAGGGCCGGCCGCTACAACGCGTTGCCGCGCACCGACAAGCTGCTGCTCGGCGTCCGTCCTGAACACCTCACGGAATCGAATGCGCATCTGGAGCCCGGCGTCGAAACCTTCGACACCGTGCTCGACGTCACCGAGCCGATGGGGATGGAGACTCTGGTCTATTTCGGGCTCGACGGCACGCCGGTCTGCGGCCGCGTCAATCCCAATGCCGGCGCCAAGGACGGAGCTCCCATGCGTTTGGCGATGGACCTCAACAACATGCACCTGCTAAACGAGGAGACCGGCGTCGTGCTGTGACGCGGGCTCAAGAAAGGCTAGCAGGCGGGGAGCGATGACGACCAACAAGAAGAAGATTTTCATTACACAAACTTTGTCGCAAGGGGCACGCGCCCTCCTCACCCAGCGGGACGATATCGAGCTCATCGAGTTTCCGAACCTGATCTCCGCCAAGGACTTTGAGGCCCTGCTGAAGAGCCATGCGCCGGTTCACGGTGTGGCACTCGGTGCCACCGCTTTCGGCGAGACCGAGCTCGAGGCCTCCAAGGACATGAAGGTGGTGACCCGCATCGGCGTCGGCTACGACGCCGTCGACGTGCCCGCCCTCTCCCGCCGCAAGGTGCCGCTGATGGTTGCGGGCAGCGCGAACTCACCGTCCGTCGCCGAGCAGGCCCTTTTCATGATGCTGACCCTGGCAAAACGCGCGAATGAAATGCACGCCTGCGTCAGGGATGGCCAATGGGCCAACCGGCTCGGCATGCTGCCGTTCGATCTCTACGGCAAGACCGTGCTGATCATCGGCTTCGGCCGCATCGGCACCCGCACCGCCAAGCGCTGCCAGGCGATGGAAATGAAGGTGCATGTCTACGATCCCTACAAGCCCGCCGCCGACATCAAGGCCGCCGGCTGCGAGCCGGTCGCGGATCTCGACGCGGCGCTGCCCAGCGCCGACTTCGTCACCATCCACTGCCCGAAGACGCCGGAAACGGTCGGCCTGTTCGATGCAGCGCGGATCGCCCGGATGAAGCCGAAGTCCTATCTCATCAACACCGCGCGCGGCGGCATCGTGAAGGAGGCCGCGCTGTACGACGCGCTGGTCTCCGGCAAGCTCGCCGGTGCCGGTATCGACGTGTTCGAAGTCGAACCGCCGCCGGTCAGCAATGCGCTGTTCGCGCTGCCCAACGTCATCATGGCCCCGCACGTGGCCGGCGTGACCGTGGAGGCGGTGAGCCGCATGAGCGAGCAGACCGCGCGCAACATCCTGAGTGTGCTGGACGGCGATCCGATCCGGCAGAACATCATCAATCAGGACGTTCTGGGCTGAGGACAATCCGAAGGCGGCCAATCGGGCCGCCTTCGGAAGGCCAGAATGCGTCCCATTTTGGTGCAGATCGGGCCCCAACTCAGCCTTAATCAAACCCGCGTAATGTATCCGGCCGCGGCGGCAGTGGGACAGACTTTGCCGGCCGCGTCGAGCTGGAGGATGCACCCTTGTCAGAGATCGACCCGACCGACCAAGCGCTGGCGACCATCGCCAGCATTTTCGAGCACCCCGAGCCCGTTCTCGTCGTCCGCGACACCGAGACGGAAGCGGCGGCTGCCGATGACTATGCGGTCGCAGACGAGCATCATGCCTCCGACGAGGATCATGCCTCTGGCGAGCATCAAGCCTCCGACGAGCATCCGGTGGTCGAGGAGCAGCCGCTGGTGCCGGACCACACCGACGCCGACGGCTACAGCAAGGTCGGTCCCGGGCCGATGGTCGCGATCCGCCTGAAATGGACGGTCCATCGCGGCGACGACGGCCAGTACTATGTGCACGAGACCATCGGCGAGCAGTCCGCCCCGGTGATCAGCGGCCCGATGACCAGCGAGGCCGCCGTGCATTTCGTCGACGAACACGAGAACGAGGCGCATCGGCGCTTCGAGCTGCTGCGCAGCGAGATCGCGGGCCGCAGTTCGCTCGCCGACTACGAGCGCAAGGGCGAAGCGTAAGCCTTATTTTTTGAGCATGATCTTTTCGGAAAACCGCTTCACACTTTTCCGGATCATGCTCTACTTCCTCCCGAGGAAGTCCTTCTTCACGAGCTCGACGCCCGCGTGCCGCAACAGGTCGTACGCGGTCGTGACGTGGAAGAAGAATTGCGGGACGCTGTTGGTGAGCAGCAACGTCCGCCCGGTAAAGGGCAGCTCGGTCCCGTTCTTCAGCCTGAAGAAGACCTTCAGCTCCGCGGCCGCATCGATCTCGGCGCGCGGCAGGCTTTCAATAAATTCGATTGAGGTGGCGATCCGCGCCTGAAGCCCGGCCATCTCGTGCTCCAGCGGCGGCAGCGCGACCGGCTCGCATTGCGCCAGCAAGGCCGGAGCGACGGTGGCGTGGCGGCAGGCCTCGCCGATCTGCTGTGCCAGATCGTACATGTTCGGCGCCATGCGCATGCCGAGCAGGACCGCCGGATTGAACTTGCGGGTCTCGGCATAGGCAACGCCCTTGTCGAGCAGCACGGACAGATTGCGCAAATAAGGCACGAACAGGCCGACCGAGGCCTCGTACATCGAGATCGTCACTTCAAGATTCCCTTCAATTGCGTCTCGCCAGAAACTGGCATCTGGTCTAAATCCACGTTCAAGAACTGCACAATGACAGCTTGGGCATGGGTGGAAAAGAGATGATCGTTCGTATTCTGGCGGCTTTGGCCGTGATGTTGCTGGCAAACCTTTCGGCGCACGCGCAGCAGCCAGCGCCCTCGCGTCTCGACGAGATCATCAAGCGCGGCACTCTGCGCGTCGGCATGACCGGCGACTACAAGCCCTTCACCTATCTGGACAAGACCACGCAGCAGTTCTCTGGTTTTGACGTCGACATGGCGGAGGCGCTGGGCAAGGCGCTCGGCGTCAAGGTCGAATACGTAGCCACGGCCTGGCCGAAGCTGATGAAGGATTTCGAGGCGGACCAGTTCGACATCGCCATGGGCGGTGTCTCGGTCACGCTCGACCGCCAGAAGAAGGGCTATTTCACGATGCCGATCATGCGCGAGGGCAAGACGCCGATCGCGCGCTGCGCCGATGTCGGCAAGTATCAGAGCATTTCCGACATCGACAAGAAGGGCACCCGCGTCATCGTCAATCCCGGCGGGACCAATGAGCGTTTCGCGCGCGCCAACGTCAAGGACGCCGACATCACCGTCTTCCCCGACAATACCGCGATCTTCGACGAGATCGCCAAGGGCAACGCCGACCTGATGATGACGGACGCCTCCGAAACCCGCTATCAGCAGAAGCAGCACTCCGGCGTGCTCTGCGCGGTGCATCCCGAAGAACCATTCGACTTCTCGGAGAAGGCTTACTGGCTCCAGCGCGACATGGCGCTGAAGGCATTCGTAGACCAGTGGCTGCACATCTCCATGGAGGACGGCAGCTACAAGAAGATCTACGCCGCGTGGTTCGATTAGAGCGTTTTCCAGCGAAGCGGGTACCGGTTCGCGTAAGAAAACGCGTCAAAACGAGAGTCCCGCGTCCTCCTGTCGCTTGCCCCGGTCAAACTTTGGGCTGGCTCCGGGTCTATTGAACCCGGAACCGCCAAAAGGCGACTCATACCGAGAAACAGTGATCTAGATCACTTTTCGCGATCGAACCGGGGCGTATGCATCGGTGCGGGGACCACCTGTTCGGGAGATGGAAATGAGGAAGCTGTTGGCTACGGCCGCATTCCTTTTGGCGAGCACCGCTGCGCAGGCGCAGTACACCTTCGAATATGGCGGGCGCACCATCCGCATCGATCCGGATCGCGGCACGGTGCAGATTCCCGGCGTCTACGACAACACCGGTCAGGGCAAGGCCAAGAAGGCCAAGAAGAACGACACGAAGCCGGACCAGCAGGCGCCGCAGCAGGCCAAGGTCGATCCGCAAACACCGGGCGCCCCGGCTCCGGCACCTGCTCCAATCGCAGCGCCGCCCGCAGTGGAACAAGCTCCTGCGGCACCTGCCCCCGCAGCCGCCGCGCCGCCTCCCGCCGCGCCGCCACCTCCGGCTGCCAGCGCAAACAACGCGCCGACCGACGACGCGATGGTGCCGCCGCCTCAGCCGGCGCCGAGCGCTGCCCCGACCGTGGCCGCAGCACCGCCCGCACCGCCTCCGCCGCCCGCTCCGACCGTCGCAGCTGCGCCTCCGGCGCCGCCTCAGCCGGCTGCTCCGGCGTCCGCTCCCGCCCCCGTTCAGTCCGCCGCCGTCGCGCCTCCGGTTCCGGCGGCAGCGCCCGCGCGCGATCTCAATTCACCGCTCGGCGTCTGGCTCACCGAGGAGAAGGAAGGCAAGGTCCGCATCGAGCAGTGCGGCAATAACCTCTGCGGCTATTCGGTCGACAGCAAATCGAACCAGAACGGCGAGCAGGTTTTGATCAACATGAAGCCCGGCAAGGAGCAGAAATGGTCCGGCCGCATCCTCGATCCCAACACCGGCTCGACCTACGATTCGACGATCTCGCTGAAGGGCGGCGACCGCCTGCGCGTGCAGGGATGCGCCTTCGGCGGCATGTTCTGCGGCGGCCAGACCTGGACACGCGTGAACTAGGTTCGCACCCGCTATTTTTTGGAGAGACAGGGGGCCCGTGATCCGGGCCCCTTCGCTTTTGCCTGCAGTGTCGCTGCGATGTGCGTCACCTCACAGAGAGCCCGGCGCGCGTGACAGCCCTCACATCGCCGGTTCCGCGCCCGTGACACGATCCCCGCATGGTCAACCCCAAGGGGCGTGTCATGAACGGATTTCGCAAAGCACTCTTCGCCACCATCATCGCCATCGTCGTCCCGCTCACGCAGGCGAATGCCGCGGGCTCGACTTTCGACGGTGCATGGAATGTCCGCATCTCGTCATCGAGCGACACCTGCGGCAACGGCGCGACCGTCGCGATCGGCATCAGCAACGGTCAGATCGCTTCGAGCAGCGCTGCGGTGACGGCGTCGGGCCGCGTCGCCGATGCCGGCGCCATCAACGTCAGCCTGAGCACGGGCATTAAGCACGCCGTCGGCTACGGCCGGCTCAGCGGCACCTCAGGCTCCGGCACCTGGCGCGGCGCCCTGTGCTCGGGCACGTGGACGGCCGAGCGGATGTAGTCCCAAGCCGGAGCTGGCGACGCATCGCCTTGGTGGCGATGCGTCTTGTCAGAGAACGGAGCTAGCCGAGCGGCGCGCCGTATTCCGCGTCCGTCACCGGCTCGAGCCAGGTCGAGAACACGCCGTCGAGGGCTTCCTGCATGGCGATGTGGCACATGCTGTTACCCGGCGAGGCGCCGTGCCAGTGCACTTCACCCGGCGGGATCCAGACAGTGTCGCCGGGACGGATTTCCTTGACCGCGCCGCCCTTGGTCTGGACGCGGCCGACGCCCGAAATCACGTAGAGCGTCTGCCCGAGCGGATGATGGTGCCAGTTGGTGCGGGCACCCGGCTCGAACGAGACGCGCGAGACGTTTAGCCGCGCCGGCGCAGGCGCCATGTTGATGGGATCCTGCAGCACGGTGCCGGTAAAGTTTTCCTTGGGCGCGCGGCGGGTCGGCCGCGTGCCTGCGAGCGTGATGTCCATGGGGGTCCTCGTTTCCTGTTACTTCTTGCTGGCGGCGTAGCGCGCCTTGGTCTCGGCGTTCATGGGATAGAGGCCCGGCAACGCCGCGCCGTTGTTCACCTCGTTGACGATCCAGGCTTCCATCCGCTCCTGCTCGACGCCTTCATTGAGCACGTGCTCGAGCATCGCCTGCGGGATCAGCACGCAGCCGTCCTGGTCGGCGACCACGATGTCGTTCGGGAACACGGCGACGCCGCCGCAGCCGATCGGCTCGCCCCAGCCGACGAAGGTCAGGCCCGCGACCGACGGCGGCGCGGCATAGCCGTCGCACCACACCGGAAGATTGGTGCCGAGCACGCCCTCGACGTCACGCACCACGCCGTCGGTGACGAGCGCCGTGACGCCACGCTTCATCATGCGGGCGCAGAGAATGTCGCCGAAAATGCCGGCGTCGGTAATGCCCATGGCATCGACCACGGCGATGCAGCCTTCCGGCATCGCCTCGATCGCGGTGCGGGTCGAGATCGGCGACGACCAGGATTCCGGCGTCGCCAGATCCTCGCGCGCCGGCACGAAGCGCAGCGTGAAGGCGGGGCCCACCAGGCGCGGCAAGCCCGGGCGCAGCGGACGCGCGCCGCGCATCCACACATTGCGCAGGCCCTTCTTCAGCAGGACCGTGGTGATGGTGGCAGTGGTGATGCCGGCGAGGGTCTTGCGGGCTTCGGGGGACAGCGACATGGAAACAGACGAGCTCCGGATGGGCGGGAAAGAACGCGCGCATCTTGCGAGCCGGGCGCTTGCCGTCAAGGGCCAAGAACGCGGCCCTGCCGGGCTGTTATGCGACGCGATAACAAGGCTTTATCGGCACCCCCTGCATTAATTTATTGGACTTGCGGGTGCATTTACGCGAAGCAGGTCAACGCGGAACTCAAGGACGAGCCCGCGTTTTCACCAGAAGCCCGATTTCGACAGCCCTTTGACAGCTCAATGGCCGCGACGCTTCCCCCGCCCCGCCTTCTGCCCAGTGGCGACAGCGCCGTCACGGTCGAGTTCAGCCGCACCATCGACGACGCCGCCAACGAGCGCGTGCTCGCGCTCGACAAGGCACTTGCAGCCGCGCCGATCGAGGGCATCTCCGAGACCATCCCAACCTACCGATCGCTGCTGGTGCATTACGATCCCGGCACGATCGGCTTTGACGCGCTGGGCGAAAAGCTGCTCGCGATCGCGAGCCAACCGCTGCCGCCCGCGACGAAGGCGCGGCGCTGGCGCATCCCTGTCGCCTATGGCGGCGAGCACGGCATCGACCTCGAGGATGTCGCCAAAGCCCTGAACACCACGCCCGACGATATCGTCGCCCGTCACGCCGGGGGTGACTACCGCGTCGCCATGATCGGCTTCACGCCGGGCTGGTCCTATCTGAGCGGCCTCGACAAATCGCTGCACATGTCGCGACGGCAGTCGCCGAGACTGTTCACGCCGGCAGGTACGATCTCGATCGGCGGTATCCAGGCCGGGATCCAGTGCCTGGCCGCGCCCAGCGGCTGGCACCTGCTTGGCCGCACCCCGGTGCGGACCTATCAGCTCCACCGGAATCCGACCTTCCTCACCGAACCCGGTGATCGCGTGACGTTTTTTGCCATCGACCACAAGACGTTCGAGGAGCAGGATCGCGCCGCGGAAGCCGGCGAGATCATTGCGGAGCGGGTAGACGCATGAGCCGGCTCGTCGTCGCCAGCATCGGGCCTGCAAGCTCCGTCCAGGATGGCGGACGCTACGGCGCGCAGCGCTATGGCCTGACGGTCAGCGGCGCGATGGACCGGCTGGCGCTGTCGGCGGCGAACACGCTGGTCGGCAATCAGCCGTTCGCAGCCGTGGTCGAGATCGGCCCGTTCGGTGCCACGTTCACCGCCAAGGACGGTGCCGTGCGCGTCGCCATTGCCGGCGCGCCGCGCAATGCAGACATCGCCGGGCGGCCGGTGGCGATGGACACATCCGTCACGCTCAAGGACGGCGAGACGCTGACGCTGGGCTTTGCCCGCGGCGGTGCGTTCACCTATCTGGCGATCGAAGGGGCCATCAAAGGCGAGCTGGTGTTCGGCAGCCTGGCGGTCAATGCCCGCGCCGGTCTCGGCAGCCCCTACCCGCGCCCGCTTCAGGCCGGCGACGAGTTCACGGTCAACGCCGCAAGCGGCGCACCCGAGCTGCGCATCGAGCTGCCGAAGCCTTTGGCCGGCCCGATCCGCGTCGTGCTGGGGCCTCAGGACGACGAGTTCGACGACGCCAACAAGGCGCTGTTCCTCGACAGCGAGTGGAAGATCTCGGCAACCTCCGACCGCATGGGCTACCGGCTCGAGGGCCCCGCGATCAAGCATCTGCACGGCCACAACATCGTCTCCGATGGCACGGTCAACGGCAGCATCCAGGTACCCGGCAACGGCGCGCCGATCGCGCTGATGATGGATCGCGGCACCTCCGGCGGCTATCCCAAGATCGCAACCGTGATCACGGCCGATGTCGGCCGCCTCGCCCAGACCTCGGCGGGCATGGCTTTCCGCTTCAAGGCCGTCACCATGGCCGAGGCGCAGGACGAGGCGCGCAAATTTCAACAGCTGATCCGCACCCTGCCCGATCGCCTGCGGTCCTCCGATACGGTCGAGCTCAACATCGAGGCGCTCAGCGATGCCAACGTCGCGGGCTATGCAGTGAGCGCGATGGATGCCGGGACCTGGCAGGTGACGGCCGAGCCGTAAACAACAAGATCAAAGGCGGAGTGCAACCATGAAGACGATCGATCTCAATTGCGACCTCGGCGAAGGTTTTGGCGCGTGGGAGATGGGCAACGACGCCGCCATGATTGAGCTCGCGAGCTCGGTCAACGTGGCCTGCGGCTTCCATGCCGGCGACCCCAACATCATGCGGCGGACGGTGGAGCTGGCAAAGGCGCGCGGCGTCTCGGTCGGCGCGCATCCCGGCTATCGCGACCTGCACGGTTTTGGCCGGCACCCGATCGCGGGGCTGAAGTCATCCGAGATCGAGAACCTCGTCGCCTACCAGATCGGCGCGCTGCAGGCGATCGCGACCGCGGCCGGCCACAAGGTGACGCATGTGAAGGCGCATGGCGCGCTTTCCAACGTCGCCTGCGAGGACGACATGACAGCAAAGGCCATCGCCGCCGGCATTAGGGCGGTCGACCCCAGCCTGATCTTCGTCGTGCTCGCCAACTCGAAGCTGGTGAAGGCCGGCGAAGAGGCCAACCTGCCGATGGTGCACGAGGTGTTTGCCGACCGCGCCTATGAGGACGATGGCAATCTCGTCTCGCGCAAGAAGCCCGGCGCGGTGCTGCACGACGCCAAGGCGATCGCTGAACGCGTGGT
Source organism: Bradyrhizobium rifense (assembly GCF_008123425.1). Lineage (GTDB taxonomy): Bacteria > Pseudomonadota > Alphaproteobacteria > Rhizobiales > Xanthobacteraceae > Bradyrhizobium > Bradyrhizobium rifense. The sequence continues at coordinate 80,196 of NZ_VSSS01000023.1, read as the reverse complement.
GCGCATGGTGCAGGACGGCGCGGTGGTGTCGGTGACAGGCAAGGTCATCAAGATGCGCACGGATACGGTCTGCATCCATGGCGATACCCACGGCGCCGTCGAGATCGCGCGCACCTTGCGTCAGTCCCTGAAGGATGCCGGCATCGAGGTCGCGCCGTTCAAGCGCGGGGCGTGATCAGAACGGGTGCACCGAGAGCGTGCCGAACAAGATCGCGGCGATGACGGCGAAGGCGCTGTAGAGACCGATATGATGGGCGTTCGCCGCGGTCCGACGCGAGAGCGAGCGCGCGTAGAAGTGCAGTCTGGCTTCCGCCGATAGTTCGCGCATGGTCGATCTCCAACGCCCCATTTGCGGGATTATGAGGGATCGACCGGGGTGGCGGGCAAGACGGCCACGGAAATAGCGATGAGCCTTCTCTGGAAACCGCCCATCGCAGGCGCAAATTCTTTTCACACCCGGGTTCCGAGAATCTTATTCGTTAAGATTCACGCCAGATGGAACCGGCCGGATGACGCTGGGATGACAGCGAGTCAGCGCCCACCCAGCTCAAATCACGAAAACAACCCCATGCACAATAGAACGCGACCGCCGGCCCCCTGCGCGGCGCCGGCGATTTTCGGAGATTCCGCCGCGGCTTAGTAGACGTCAGCCTGGAAGCGGCCCTTCTTCTTGAGGTCGGCGACGAAACTGACGGCCTCGTCGGTCGAGCGGGCACCGAACTGGGCGACGATGTCGACCAGCGCACGCTCGACGTCCTTGGCCATGCGCTTGGCATCGCCGCAGATGTAGAGATGGGCGCCCTCGGCGAGCCACGTCCAGACCTCGCGGCCGAGCTCGCGCATGCGGTCCTGCACGTAGAACTTCTTCTCGCCGTCGCGCGACCAGGCGAGCGACAGGCGCGTCAGAAGCCCTGAGGTCTTCATCGCGTTGAGCTCGTCCCGATAGAAGAAGTCGCAATCGCTGCGCTGGTGGCCGAAGAACAGCCAGTTCTTGCCGGGGGCGCCGGTCGCCTTGCGGTCGAGCAGGAAGGCGCGGAACGGCGCAATGCCGGTGCCGGGGCCGATCATGATGACCGGAATCTTCGGATCCTCCGGCAGACCGAAACCATGCGCCTTCTGCACATAGACCTTGAGCTTGTCGCCCTCGTTGATGCGCTCGCCGAGGAAGGTCGAGGCGACGCCGAGGCGCTTGCGCTTGCCGATCACGTAACGCACGGAATCGACCGTCAGCGACAGCTTTCCGGGCGTCGCATTGTGCGACGAGGAGATCGAGTAGAGCCGCGGCTGCAGCGGCTCCAGCGCCTCGACGAAGGCTTCCGGATGCGGCCGCGTGCCCGAAAACTTCTGCAGCGCGGCCATCACGTCGAGGGTCGCGGCATCGCCATCAGGATCCTCGCCCTGCGCCAGCGCCCTGGCCTTCTCGCGCTGCGCGCCGCCGGTGATGAAGGAGAGCAGTTCGAACAGCTTGTCGGGCGCAGGCGAGAGAGAAACGTCCTCGACCAGCGCCTCGCGCAGCGTCTTGTTGTTGACCTTGGTGGTGTGGGACGCCCCGAGCAGCGCGATGATCTGGTCGACGAGGCCAAGTTCGTTGCGCGCGAACACGCCAAAGCTGTCGCCCACGACGTAATCGAGCTTGCTGTCGGAGAGATCGAACTCGACATGATAGGTCTCCTTCTCCGAACCGCCCTTGTTGAGCAGGCGCCGCGACAGGAAGGTGGCGTCGGCCGGATTTTCGCGGGCACGGCCGAGCTCGGCCTTCACCTCCGGCGCAGCCGGCGCACTCGTCGCCGCAGCCGCTCCTGCCGCAGGCTTCGCGGCCGGCGCCTTGTCGACCTCCTCGAACAGCTGCTTGAGCATCCGCGCCGTCTCCTTGCCGCCGGGGGCGCAGAGGTTAAGGCGCGCTTCGCTCTTGTTGGCGATCGAGTCCGAATAGTCTGCGCAATTGTAGCCGCACTGGCCGCAATCCTGCTGCGCCATTGCCGCCATCATGCGGCGGCGGAGTGGACGCCCCTCCGCGAGCTTCATGCGGTCGGCAATCGCCATCGCCGGATCGTGCCAGGGTGCCTCTCCGTCATCGCCGTCGCCCTGCGGCGCCAGTATGGCGCCGTTCTCGATCGGCGACAGCGCCGTCGAGCCGTCGAGGCCGAGCATGCCGACGAGAAACCCGTTCAGCCACAGGCGCTGGCTTTCGCTGAACGGGGCATTGGCCGGAATGATTTCGATCTTGGGAGGCATGGACATCTGGGTCATGCTGCTACTTCCGCTTCGGCGAGTTTGCGCAAGGCGCCCCCGTCATGGCGACGGGAGAAGGTCAGGAACGTCTCTTCAGGCGAGGCGCGGTTGGCGAGATAGGCCTTCAAAAGCCCCTCGACGGTCTTCGGCACGTCCTCGGCCTTCACATCGTGGAACACCTCCTGCCCGATATCGGCATCGGGACCGAAGCCGCCGCCGGTGAAGAGGTGATAGCCCTCGACCTGGTCATCCTCCGTCGCACCCGGCACCTTGGCCGCGATCAGGCCGATGTCGGAGATGTAGTGCTGCGCGCAGGAGTGATGGCAGCCGGTCAGGTGGATGTTGAGCGGCGTGTCGAGATTGACGCGCTCGTCGCACCAGTCGCCGATCGCGGCAGCATGACGCTTGGTATCGGAGGCCGCGAACTTGCAGCCGGCATTGCCGGTGCAGGCGATCAGGCCGGCGCGGACGTTCGAGACTTCAGTGGCGAGGCCAAGCTGCTCGACCGTGGCGGTGACGAGCGCAACGTTCTCGTCGCGCACGCCCGAGATCAGCAGGTTCTGCCAGACCGTCAGGCGGATATCGCCGTCGCCGAGATCCTGCGCGATCTTGGCGAGCCCTCGCATCTGCTCGCAAGTGAGCTTACCGACCGGCAGCGCCACACCGACCCAGTTGAGCCCGTCCTGCTTCTGCTTGTGCACGCCGATATGGGCCATACGGTCGGACAAGGGGCGCGGCAGCAGCGCCTCGGCCGGCACACGCGTGAACGGCTTCTTGAGCCGCTCCTCGACCAGCTTGAGGAAGCCGTCGTGCCCCATATTGTCCAGCACGTATTTCAGCCGCGCCTTGTTGCGGTTGGTGCGGTCGCCGTGCTCGATGAAGACGCGCACGATGGCATCGGCAACAGCGGTCGCGTCTTCAGGACGAACGACGATGCCGGAATACTTCGCAAAGTCCTTGTGACCGGTGATGCCGCCAAGGCCGAGCTTGAACCAGACACCGGGCTCGACGCCAAAGCCGTCCTTCACCTCGACCGCAGTGAAGGCGATATCATTGGTCTCCTCCAGCGCGGCGATCTTGCCGGCGCCGTCGAAGGCGACATTGAACTTGCGCGGAAGGCCAAACAGCGAGCGGTCGTTGAGGATGTGGTAGTGCCATTCGCGCGCATAGGGGCGCGTGTCCAGCAGTTCCTGCGGATCGATGCCGGCGGTCGGCGTGCCCGTGACGTTGCGGATGTTGTCCGCGCCGGCGCCGCGCGAGCACAGGCCGATGTCCTGGACGCCCTCGATCAGCGCCACTGCGTTTTTCGGTTCGATCTCGCGGATCTGGAAGTTGGCACGGGTGGTGACGTGGGTGTAGCCGCCGCCGCAGCTTTCGGCGATGTCGGCGAGGCCCGATATCTGCCAGTGCTTCAAAATGCCGTTGGGAATACGCAGGCGCGCCATGTAGGAGGTCTGCGCCGGCGCGACCCAGAATATGCCGTAGTAGCGCCAGCGGAAATTGTCCGCCGGCGTCGGATTGGCGTTGTTGCGCGCCTGGTCCTTCAAGCGGTCATAGGCATCGAACGGGTGCAGCTCGCGCTTGAACTTCTCCTGGTCGGCGAGCTTCTTGCCCGCGGCCGTGAGCTTGTCCTGTGCCTTGATATGCGCGGCGTCAGGCCCGATCGGCTCGGCATTGCCAGCAGGTGCGCCGCCGGCTGCGAAAGCGCGCCCGACACGTCCGACCTGCATGCCGGACATGAAACCTTCGAGGTAACGCTTCTGCTCGTCGGAGAAATCGGCGGCGGGAGTGGAGTCCATTTTCATGATCAGCGCACCTGCTCAGCGGTTGCCGGCATCGCGACCTGGCTCGCAGCGCTAGCCTGCGGTTTGTAGGTTGCGTAGAGCGCGAGGCCGGTGAAGACGAATCCGCCGACGAGATTGCCGAGCGTCACGGGAATCTGATTCCAGATCCACCAGTCGGTGAGTGAGACCTTGGCGCCGAGCAGCATGCCGGTCGGGATGACGAACATGTTGACGACGGCGTGCTCGAAGCCGAGCGCGAAGAACAGGAAGATCGGCAACCAGGTCGCCGCGATCTTGCCGATCGTGGAGGTCGAGGTCATCGCCATGACGACGCCGAGGCAGACCAGCCAATTGCAAAGCACCGCCTTGACGAACACCGAGACCATGCCCGCTGTACCGATCGCGGCGTTCCCGATTGTCTTGGCTTCGGCCACCGCAACGATGCGGGCGGCGACGCCGGCGACTTCGACCTTGCCCATGTTGGTGAGCGAGATCGCGATCAGCGCGCCGAACGCAAGACTGCCGAGCAGATTGGCGACGAAGACCCAGGACCAGTTGGCGATCACCGCATTCCAGCTCGCCTTGCCTTCGAGGCGCGCCAGCGGAACGATGGCGAAGCTGCCGGTGACGAGCTCGAGGCCGAGCAGAACGATCATCACGAGGCTGACGGGGAAGATCAGCGCGCCGACGAGCGGCTGGCCGGTGGTGAGAGCGCCGGTGAAAGCGAGTGTGGTGGCGGCGCCGAGCAGCGCGCCGGAAATCGCGCCGCGGATCATGATGTCGCGTGGGGCGAGCGCCAGCTTCTTCAGGCTGGCATCGACCATCGAGGCCACAACGTCGGAGGGTTTCGCGTAATCCATATCGAAGCTCCAGCTTGCCGCGCGAAAGGCGGCGTCAACGGGTTGAACGGACGTTGATCGCTGGGAGCCGGTTGGAGGCGCATAAGCGCCCAGCCGGAACCCGGAACGATCCGATCAGCTTCGTTGCTGCGGAAATCCACCATGGACTTGGAGCCGCCAGCGTCCACGCTGGGCGGCTGGTCCTCCCTATTCAAGGAGTGTGCCAACGCAGCATGAACTACAAACTCACGTAGAATCAGTGAGTTAGATTTGTGTGCGGTGCATGAAATGGATCATGGTTCATGCTACTTCGGGCAGCAATGGCCCAAAGAATAAGCTTCGAATCAATGTGACTAAGCTTTGAGCAGGCCTATGGAACTCGCCGCCCGACCGCGAATGACGCGAGATAACCGGCGACATCCCGGGGGTCGAATGTGGGGCCAGCGAAGGCGCTGAACGGGGGGCTGGCGTGGCCGTCGCCGACCCGCTCCAGCGCGGCGTCGTAGAGGTCCGGCCGGAATACGGCCATGGCGGTCTTGAGCGCCTCACCGCTGAGCGCCGTCTGTCCCCAGCGCACCATCTGCGCGTAGAGCCAGGCGGCCTGGACCGGATCCGGGCGCCCTGCTCCTTCGCGCCCGACCAGGAGGTAGCGACCGCTTTCGCGGAACGTGCCGTCTGGCGATATCTTGAGGCGTCCCGTCAGGGTTCGCTGAATCACCTCGGCATCCACACCGATCCGCTCGGGCCGCGCGAGGAGCTGCGTCGCTTCAGCCAGATTTTCCGGCTGCTCGATGAACTCGGCCGCCTTCACCGCCGCACGCACCAGCGACGCGACGACATCCGGATTCTTGTCAGCCCAGACCTGGCGCACCGCCAGCACCTTCTCTGCCACGCGCTCCAGAATGTCGGAGACGAAATGCAGGATGTGGCCGATGCCGAGATCGACCGCGACCGAATTCCAGGGCGCGCCGACACAGAACGCATCGACATGGCCGTTGGCGAGGCTGTCGACCATATAGGGCGGCGGCAGCACGACGAGACGCACGTCCTCGTCGGGATCGACGCCGGCCGCCGCCATCCAGAACCGCAATTGGTAATTGTGGGTCGAGAACGGAAAGGTCATGCCGAAGGTCAGCGGATCGGCGCCGGCCTTGCGCCGCTTGGCCACCACCTTCGCCAACGCCTTTGCGGTCGCAAGCGGATCGAAGCGGTCGCCGTCGATCTCCTCCATCAGCGCGGCGTGGAGCGCGGGCGACACCGTGATCGCATTGCCGTTGATGCCGAGATTGAAGGGTGCTGCGATCGGCACCTTGACGTGACCGAGCCCGAGCGACGACGCGATCGCCACAGGCGCGAGCAGATGCGCGGCATCGAACAGGCCGATGTTCAGCTTGTCGCGCACGTTGGACCAGGACACCTCACGCACCAGCTCGACCTCGAGCCCTTCGGCCGCGGCAAAGCCCTTGTCGACGGCGACGATCAGGGCGGCGGCATCGACCAGCGGGATGAATCCGATGCGGAGGGGCGCGGTCATTTCAGCATCTCCGACGCGGTGATGATCGATTGCGCGATCTCGCCGATTTTCTTTTTCTCGCGCATGGCGGTGGAGCGCAGCAGCACATAGGCCTCGTCCTCGGTGAGGCCCTTGACCTTCATCAGGATGCCCTTGGCCTTCTCGATGATCTTGCGGTCCTCAAGCTGCGACTTGGTCCGCTCCAGCTCCTCCTGGAGTTTTGCGAAGGCGTTGAAGCGCGACACGCAGAGATCGAGGATCGGCTTGATGCGCTCCTTCTTCAACCCGTCGACGATATAGGCGGACACCCCTGCCTCCACGGAGGCCTGGATCGAGGATGAATCGCTCTGGTCGACGAACATCGCAATCGGCCGCCGCACGGCGCGGCTGACCTGGAACATCGCCTCCAGCACGTCGCGGCTGGGGTTTTCGAGATCGATCAGGATGATGTCGGGGTCCACCGCATAAATACGGGCGAGCAGGCTCTGCATCTCGCGGATATGGACGATCTGCGTGAAACCGGCCTCGCGCAACCCCTCCTCGAGGATCGCGGCCCGGATCGGGCTCTCGTCGACAATCACGATTTTAGGCGACTGTTCGGCGCTCATAGCTCACCCGCAACCCGGCGATTCATCCATAGCATGCCGGACGGCCATGCAAAGGGTTGTAATTATGGGCAATTGGGACTAGCTCAAGCCCGTCAATCAGGCAGATTTGGATATGGATCAGACGGCTGCGCCCAAGGTCAGCTTCGTGTCACTCGGGTGTCCCAAGGCATTGGTGGATTCCGAGCGCATCATCACGCGCCTGCGCGCCGAGGGCTATGAGCTCGCGCGCAAGCATGACGGGGCCGACATCGTCATCGTTAACACCTGTGGCTTCCTCGACAGCGCCAAGCAGGAATCGCTCTCGGCGATCGGCGAGGCCATGGCCGAGAACGGCAAGGTGATCGTGACCGGCTGCATGGGCGCCGAGCCCGAGCAGATCGAGGAGGCCTATCCTGGCGTGCTCTCGATCACCGGCCCGCAGCAATATGAGAGCGTGCTGGATGCCGTGCACCGCGCGCTGCCGCCGGCCCACAATCCGCATCTCGACCTGGTACCGCCGCAGGGCATCAAGCTAACGCCGCGCCACTACGCCTATCTGAAGATCTCCGAGGGCTGCAACAACCGCTGCACCTTCTGCATCATCCCGAAGCTGCGCGGCGATCTCGTCTCGCGCCCGGCCAATGACGTGCTGCGCGAGGCCGAGCGCCTCGTCAGCGCCGGCGTCAAGGAGCTGCTGGTCATCTCGCAGGACACGTCGGCCTACGGCGTCGACCTCAAATACGCCGAGAGCCCGTGGAAGGATCGCCAGGTCCGCGCCAAATTCCTCGACCTCGCCCGCGAGCTCGGCGAACTCGGCGCCTGGGTCCGGCTGCAATATGTCTACCCCTACCCGCATGTCGACGAGGTCATCGCGCTGATGAACGCGGGCAAGGTGCTGCCCTATCTCGACATCCCGTTCCAGCATGCGAGCCCCGACGTGCTGAAGGCAATGAAGCGCCCGGCCGCACAGGACAAGACGCTGGCGCGCATCAAGCGCTGGCGCGAGGAATGTCCCGATCTTGCGCTGCGTTCGACCTTCATCGTCGGCTTCCCCGGCGAGACCGATGCCGACTTCGCCTATCTGCTCGACTGGCTCGATGAAGCCGAGATCGATCGCCTCGGCTGCTTCAAATACGAGCCGGTCGCCGGTGCGACGTCGAACGCGCTCGAAGGTGCCGTGCCCGCTGAGATCAAGCAGGAGCGCTACAACGCACTGATGGCGCGCCAGCAGAAGATCTCGGCGCGCAGGCTGAAGCGCAAGGTCGGCACGCGTCAGCAGATCATCATCGACGAGGTCGGTCCGACGGTCGCCAAGGGCCGCTCCAAGGCCGATGCGCCGGAGATCGACGGCGCGGTGTATCTGACGAGCCGCCGCCCGTTGCGCGTCGGCGAGATCGTCACCGCAAAGATCGAGCGCGCGGATCAGTATGATCTGCACGGCAGCGTCGCGGGGTTTTGAGAGCGCTAACTGTTTGCTGTGACGACAGCGATTTCCGCTTCATCACCGTCATCCCCGCGCGAGCGCATAGTGCTCGTCGCTGGAGGTGCTTGCTTGCTCTGCGGCGCTATCGCGCCGTAGAGCGAGCCTCGAAGGACGACGGCCCCGCTGCATCCGGGCCATTCATCCTTCGAGGCTCCGCTCGCGATGCGTTCGCATCGCAAGCCTCGCACCTCAGGATGACGGGTCCGTTATCACCTTTGCCGCGCTCGGAATGACGATGCGGAGGCGATCACGCCAGCCATTTCGGCACCCAGCGCTCCGGGCGCGGGGCGCGGGCGAGATCGGCCTGGGCCTCGGCCAGCTTCGCAGGCTCGCCACCGATGGCCGGGCGCACATCGTATTCGAAGTTCGGCATGACGCGGCCGTCGGCATAGAGGCCGAATTTCATCGCGTACCACAGCCCGAGCTCGGGCTGCGCGCGGCGCATCTCGTCACGCAGATCGCGCAGCAGGGATTCGATCGAGGCGGCCTCCTCGAACGGCTGCGGCCCGCGCGACAGGACGCGCGCCTCGTATTGCTTGCCGACGATCGCGACCTCGAAATGCGTCTTGTCCCAGGCGTTCTTGCCCTTGGGCAGATGCGCGGCGAGCCGCCAGCCGAGCTCGGCCATCAGGCGGTGATTGGCCCAGTATTCCTCGCGGTCCCGGCTCCACTTCTCGACGAAGCCACGGAAGTCGGGCAGCTCGAACACGCCATCCTCGGACGGCACCGGCTCGCCGGTCGGCCGTCGGGCGAGCCATTGCGCAAGCTCGACGGTCTGAGGCTCGACCTCGTCGTGCGGCCGCAGATCGTGCCAGGCCTTGTCGAATTGCTGCGCCGTCAGTTTTGCAAGCAGCGCGTCGAGGGACGGCGCGAGCAGTTCGTAATCACCCTCCGAGCCCAATCCCACGATCGGGGGATCGTCGCGGTCGAGGCCGGCACCGTACCAGCCGCCGACGGCCGAGCCGTCCGGCAGGCGCATGAACAGCGCGAAGCGGTCGCGGAGCGGACTACCGTCGAAGATCGGGGCCTGGTCGGAGAACTGGCCTTGCAGCGAGAAACAGCCGACGCTGCCCCAGGCGCGCCCGTTCAGCCAGCCGGCAAAATCCAGCAGCAAAGGCGGCGCCTCGATGCCCGGCGGAAACGCGCCGCGAATGCTGTCGAGGTCGATCGGATAAGGGGTTTCGGACAAGGCTGAAAACTGTCTGGTTGGTCCCGTGCCTGTTGGTCTGTCCCGGCTTGCATCCGGTTCGAACCAATTCGCGTTCCGAGATCACAAACGCGCTAGAGGCTTGATGGTTTCTGCGCAGCAATCAAATGACATGCAATCACAAGATCGATATCCGGACCTGCCTGTGCGCGATCGCCGCAGCATTGACTTTGCTCACGTTCCCGGCCGCGGCGCAATCCCTGTCGCCTGCCCAGGCGCGCCAATGGTGCTTCGCCAGAGACGACAAGGTCAGCGACGATCAGCGCATGGATGGATGCACACTCGTGCTGAAGGCCAACCCGTCGAATGCGGCCGCGCTTGCCAATCGCGGCGAAGTCTATCGGCGCAAGGGCGATTCCGAGCTGGCTGTCGCCGATCTCAACCGCGCCCTCGATCTCGATCCGAACGACGTTATCGCCTGGTACAATCGCGGCATCGCCTATGACGATCTCGGTGACCGCGATCACGCCATCGCCGACTACACGCGCGCGATCCAGCTCGAGCCCGACGATGCGCGCTACTACAACAACCGCGGAAACTCCCGCATCGCCAGGAACGACTACGAGCGCGCGATGGCGGATTACGATCGGGCCATCAAGCTCAACCCGAAATTTGCGCTGGCCTATTTCAATCGCGGCACAGCCTATCGCGAACACCACGAGGCCGACCGCGCGCTTGCCGATCTCGACATGTCGATCAAGCTCGATCCCAATTATGGCCCGGCCTATGGCAATCGCGCGCGCATCTTCCGCGACAAGGGCGACCGGCCGCGTGCGCTGGCCGATTTCGGGAAGTCGCTCCAGCTCAATCCGAACAACGACCGCGATGCCTATGCGCGCGCGAACATGTATTTCGACGCGCACGACTATGCCCGGGCGCTGGAGGATTACGATCGTTCGATCAAGGCCAATGCGAGCTATTCCGGCGTGTTCAACGCGCGCTGCATGACGCACGCGATCCTCGGCCAATTGCAGGAGGCGCTCGGCGATTGCGAACAGGCGCTCCGGATGCGCCCGAACGATCCCTATACGCTCGACAGCCGCGCCCTCACCTACCTCAAGCTCGGCAATCTCGACGCCGCGATCGCCGATTACGACGCGGTGCTGAGCGCAAAGCCGGGGCTCGACAGCTCGCTCTATGGCCGCGGGCTTGCGAAGCGCAAAAAGGGGGATACCGACGGCGCGGAACGCGACATCGCGGCGGCGAAGGCGATCAATGCCGGTATCGCCGATATGTTCGCGCCTTACGGTGTTCAGTAGCTCCCGCTTGACAAGCCCTGCCATTCGGCTGTACGGACCCGCCCCATGATCAATTCCCGGACCCATCTGCGCCAGGCCATGCGTCGTCGCTCCCGCGACGATGATGGGTTGCGCCATGTCCGACGACGCCGCTGAACCAGTAAATTCAGCACAGTTTTCGAGAAGGCCGCACCCGCAAAGTGCGGCCTTCTTGCTTTTTGCGTCCCTTTTACCCGGCCCCAAATCTTCCCTACCCAAAGTCTTCGCTGCCTCAAGAGGAGTTCGACATGACCACCGCCACCCATCCGTATGATGCGCTGATGGACATCACCGCACGGCCCAAGGCCGTGTTCGTCCGTGGCGCCGGCTCATACCTCTGGGACGACAGCCGCAAGCGCTATCTTGATTTCGTGCAGGGCTGGGCCGTGAACTGCCTCGGCCACTCCCCGCCGGCGGTTGCGGATGCGTTGGCTGCGCAGGCCAGGCGGTTGCTGACGCCGAGCCCGGCCTTCTACAACGAGCCGAGCCTCAAGCTCGCGCAGGCGCTGGTCGAGAACAGCGCGTTCGACCAGGTGTTCTTCGCCAATTCGGGCGCAGAGGCCAATGAGGGCGCGATCAAGCTCGCGCGCAAATATGGCAGCCTGCGCAAGAGCGGCGCGTTCGAGATCATCACGTTCGAAGGCGGCTTCCACGGGAGGACGCTCGCGACGATGTCGGCCTCGGGCAAGAAGGCGTTCGAGCCGCTGTTCGAGCCGAAGGTTGCCGGCTTCAAGAAGGCAAAACTCAACGACATTGCCTCGGTCGAGAAACTGATCAGCAGCAACACCGTTGCGGTGATGCTCGAGCCGATCCAGGGCGAGTCCGGCGTGTGGCCGGCAACCGACCAGTTCTTGCGGGAGCTGCGCGCGCTGACCGAGGCTCATGGCCTGCTGCTCATTTTTGACGAGATCCAGACCGGCATGGGCCGGACCGGAAAGCTCTTCCACTATGAGCACACAGGCATCGCGCCCGACATCATGACGCTCGGCAAGGGCATCGGCGGCGGCGTACCGCTCGCGGCTCTGCTCGCAACCGAACGCGCCTCCTGCTTCGAGCACGGCGACCAGGGCGGCACGTTCAACGGCAATCCGGTCATGTGTGCCGCCGGCCTTGCGGTACTCGACGAGGTCGGCAAGCCGGCGTTCCTGAAGTCGGTCACCGAGACCGGGCTGCTGCTCGAGAGCGAGCTGCAAAAAGTCTCGGCGCGACACGGCCTTGGCGGCGTGCGGGGCCGCGGCCTCTTGCTCGCGCTCGACCTCAAGCTGCCGATCGCACCCGGCATCGTCGCGCAGGCGTTCACGGCCGGCGTGCTCCTCAACGCGCCGCAGCTCGACGCGCTGCGCTTCATGCCGGCGCTGAACGTCACGAAGGCGGAGATCTCCGAGATGATCGATTGTCTCGACGGGATCTTGACCAAGGCCGGCGCGGCGAGACGGGTCGCGTAGGACTCGTCATTGCGACGAGCCCGCGACAAAATTGCGAAGCAATTTTGCGCTGGCGACGAAGCAATCCAGACTGCTTCCGCGGAGGTAGTTCTGGATTGCTTCGCTTCGCTCGCAATTAGGGAGTTACGGCTTCAAAATCGACGCGCCGGTGGTGTTGCGGCTTTCGAGGTCGATATGGGCCTTGGCGGCGTCCTTCAGCGCGTAGGCGTGGTTGATCGGCACGTGCAGCTTGCCGTTGATGACGGCGGAAAACAGCGTGTCGGCGCCTTCGAGCAGTTCCTTGCGCGTGCCGACGTAGTCGTTGAGCTTCGGCCGGGTCGCAAACAGCGAGCCATGATTGTTCAGCTCGGCGATCGAGAACGGCGGCACGGGACCCGAGGCGTTGCCGAACGAAACGAACATGCCGCGCGGCTTCAGGCACGACAGCGAGCCCGGGAAGGTCGCTTTGCCGACGCCGTCATAGACGACGTCGCAGCCCTCGTTGCGGCTGATTTGTTTGACGCGCGCGACGAAGTCCTCCTCGTTGTAGAGGATGACGTGATCGCAGCCATTGGCCTCGGCAAGTTCGGCCTTCTCGCGCGAGCCGACCGTGCCGATGACGTGGGCCCCCAGCGCCCTCGCCCATTGGCAGGCCAAGAGACCGATCCCGCCGGCAGCGGCATGAATCAGCACGCGATGATGCGGCTCGACCTTGAAGGTCTTGTGCAGGAGGTACCAGACCGTCAGGCCCTTGAGCATCAGCACGGCACCCTGCTCGTGGGTGATGTGGTCGGGCAGCTTGACCAGCTTCTCCCAGGGGATGTTGCGCTCGCTCGTATACGCGCCGAGATTGTGGTAGTAGGCGACGCGATCGCCGGGATGGAAATTCGTCACGCCCGGCCCGACGGCCAGGACCTCGCCCGAGGCCTCGTTGCCGGCAATGAAGGGCAGGCTCGGCGCCTTGTAGAGGCCGGTGCGGTAATAGACGTCGATGAAGTTCAGGCCGACCGCATGCTGACGGATGCGCACTTCGCCAGGTCCCGGCGCCGGGACGTCGACGCTCTCATAGACCAGCGCCTCGGGGCCTCCGACCTTGTGCACACGGACGGCTTTGGTCATCACATGACCTCCTCATTCTCCAGACCCAGCGAAAGACATAGCGCCCGCCTTGTCAACTCGACCCAAATTGGAGCGGCTAGACGGACGGCTTGCTGGCCTTCTTGCGGTTGCTCTTCGCCAGCACGTTGAAGAACTCCACCGCCGCCGAGAACACAATCGCGAAGTAGATGTAGCCGCGCGGGATGTGGAATTGGAATCCGTCCGCGACCAGGGCGACGCCGATCAGCACCAGGAACGCCAGCGCCAGCATTTTTGTGGTCGGATGCTCGGCGACGAATCGCGCCACCGGTCCCGACGAAATGTACATGATCAGGCAGGCGATCACGACGGCCGCGATCATGATCTCGAGGTCCTGCGCCATGCCGATCGCGGTGATGATCGAGTCCAGCGAGAACACGATGTCGATGACGATGATCTGGACGATCACCCAGAAGAAGGCGTTGCCGCCGGACTCCTTCTTCCCCTCGCCGTCATCGGCCTCGACCTCGGCATGGATCTCGTGCGTCGCCTTCGCGATCAGGAACAGGCCGCCGCCGATCAGGATCAGGTCGCGCCACGAGAAATCGTATCCCCTGAACGAGAACACCGGCGCGGTCAGGCCGATCAGCCAGACCAGCACGCTGAGCAGGATGATCCGGAAGACCAGCGCCAGCGCCAGCCCGATCTGGCGGGCGCGATGGGCCTGCGGCTCGGGGATGCGCGAAACGATCACCGACAGGAAGATGACGTTGTCGATGCCGAGCACGATCTCGAGCGAGGTCAAAGTCAGCAGCGCGGCCCAGGCCTCGGGGCTGGTCAACAAATGCATCATGCGAAGGACCTGGCGAGGCGGATCAACGCGTCGCTGAAGGCGATCCAGAGCGCGATCGCGCAGAGCGCAATCGTCACGCCGGTACCGACCCGAAAATCCATTTCGAGCGCGTAGAGCGCGAGCACCGCCCCGATGGCGATCAGCGACATCGTCAGCCAGCGCAGCCGCACGACGCGAACCGGATGCAGGACGTGGAACGGCACGAAGGTCAGCACCACCAGCGCCCCGACCAGCAGCGTCGACGACAGCGGAGGCCAGTGCAGCAGGAACAGATAGAATGCCGCCGCGTTCCACAGCGCCGGAAAGCCGCGGAAATGATTGTCATCCGCCTTCATGCGCAGATCGGCGAAATATAATGCGCTGGTGACAATGATGGCGATGCCGAGCAAGGGCGCCGCCACCGGCAGCAACAGGCCGCTCGCCACGATCGCATAGGCCGGCACGAAGACATAGGTGACGAAGTCGACGACGAGGTCGAGCACGTCGCCCGACCAGTTCGGTTGCACATCCTTGACCTTGAGCCGGCGCGCGATCGGCCCGTCGACCGCGTCGATGATCAGGGCGACGCCCAGCCAGCCGAACATCGCCGCCCAGTGCTCGCGCACCGCCTCCAGCATCGCCAATAGCGCGATCGCCGCGCCGAAGGCGGTGAAGATGTGCACCGAAAACGCCGCGGCCCGGATCGCGGGCGTCGGCTTGAGGGAATCCTCTTGGCTATCCATGGCCTCTGCTACCAGAACGGGGCCGGTTTGCACATCCGCCGTCGCGGCATTGCGCCGCGCAATTCGTCATAAAATCAGGCAAAATTGGTGGGCTTGTATTTGCCGCAGGCCGTGTCAAATGTCGTTCCATGACAGACGCATCCACACCCTTTGACGTCAGCGTTATCGGCGGCGGACCGGCAGGCCTTGCGGCGGCAATTGCACTGGCGCAGGCCGACGCGCGGACCGCGCTGGTGGCGCGGCGCCTGCCCTACGCCGACAACCGCACCACCGCGCTGTTGGGTGCCTCCGTCGAGCTCCTGGAAAGCCTCGACGTCTGGCCGCGCTGCAAGGACAAGGCGGCGGCGCTCGAAATCATGCGCCTCGTCGACGACACCGGGCGGCTGTTCCGCAGCCCCGAGGTCCGGTTCTCCTGTCATGAGATCGCGCTCGACGCGTTCGGTTACAACATCGACAACCGCTCGCTGATGCTGGCGCTCGAGGCGCGCGCGGCCGAGTTTCCGAACCTCGTCCGTTTCGACGACGAGGCCGAGAACGTCGTCATCGAAGCTGATGACGTCGCAATCCGCACGGCGTCCGGACAATTCCTGACCGCGCGGCTCGTGGTCGGCGCCGATGGCCGGCACTCGCTGTGCCGGGAGGCCGCCGGCATTGCGGTGACGCGGCGCGACCTGACGCAGACCGCGCTGACCTTCAACGTCGGCCATGCCCGCCCGCATCGCAACGTTTCGACCGAGTTCCACACGCCGTACGGCCCGTGCGTGTTCGTGCCCCTGCCCGGCAACCGCTCCAGCATCGTCTGGGTCTCGGCGCCCGCGGAGGCCGAGCGACTTCGCGGCTTGAGCGACGAAGAGCTCTCCATCGCGATCGAGAAGCAATCGCATTCCATCCTCGGCCGCATGACGGTCGAGCCCGGCCGCAGCCTGTTTCCGCTGGCGATCGAACGGCCAAAGTCCTTTGCGCGCGACCGCATCGCGCTGGTCGGCGAAGCCGCCCATGTGGTTCCCCCGATCGGTGCCCAGGGCCTCAATCTCGGTCTGCGGGACGCTGCCGATATTGCCCAGCTGGCTGGCGAGGCCATCGCATCTGGCCAGGATCCCGGCGCCGACGAGGTGCTCAAGCGCTACGACCGGGCGCGGCGCCCGGACATTTTGAGCCGGACCTTTGCGATCGACATCGCCAATCGCTCGCTGCTCAACGATTTCCTGCCGCTGCAGCCGGTCCGCGCCGTCGGCATGCACCTGCTCGGCGCCATCGGCCCGCTCCGGCGTTTTGCCATGCGCGAGGGGCTGACGCCGACCTGGCGACGATAGCTTGAGACCGAACCGGAATCGGACCATTTCACTCTAAACTGCTGACTACACTAACTTTTTCGTCCATCAACCAGCGATACGCAGGATGGAGCGATTGATGGTGCTGAGCGGCCGGCAGCCGGTTTCGGTGACGATGACGGTCTCGCTGACGCCGACGGTGAATTGGCCGAAATCTCGCATTGCGACCGGAAGGTGGAACGTCATGCCCGGGCGTAATTCAGTGGTCACGCCCGTGTACAGGCTGAGCACGCCGCCCTCGCCCCAATCCGGCGCAAAGGCGATCCCGATGCTGTAGCCGACTCGCTTCTTGAAGTTCTCGGTATAACCCGCGCGATCGATGATCCGTTGACAGGCCAGATGCGGCGCCTCGCAAAGTGCGCCCGGCTTGATTGCCTCGAGCGCTGCGGAAAGCCCGTCCTGACAAGTCATCTCCATGTCGATCGCGCGCTGCGGCATGGCGCCAATCCAGGCGCTGCGCATCAGCGCCGCGTGGTAGCGATCATGGCTGCCGGCCATTTCCAGAAATGCGGGGTCGTCGGCCCCGATCCGTCTGCGCCGCCAGGTGCCGTGCGGCACGCCGCTGCGGCGGCCGACGGAGACCAGCGGCTCCATGCCGACGTATTCGGAGCCCGCAGCGATCGACGTTCCCACCATGGCGGAGACGAGGTCGTTTTCGCTCGCGCCGCGCTTCACCGCGGTAAGGCCTGCGCGCATGCCGGCTTCGACATAGGACGCCGCAGTTATGATTTTTTCCAGCTCGGCCGCCGACTTCACGATACGGAGCTGCTCGATGATCCCTGCCCCGTCGTGGACCGTCCCGAGCTTATCCTGGAGCGCTTCATAGGTTGCGACCGGGAGAAACCAGCCGCGCTTGTCGATCGCGATCCGCTTCGACGCCCAGCTGCGGTCCTTGATGACGTTCACCAGGAAATTCACCGGCTGATCGCCGTCCTGGTAGACTTGCGCATTGGCAATAAAGGTGTTTGCGATGAAGTTGAAATATTCGAGCTGACGGACGACGAAGGCGGGTTCGCCCTCGAGCGGCAGGAGCAGCGCCTGAAACGTGTAGTAGCCCGGCGTCTGCTGACCCGTGAGGTAGAAGATGTTTTCGGGCCCGGTGACGACCATAACGTCGATGCCGGCCTTGGCGAGCAGCGCGCGCGCGCGTGCGACCCGTCCATCATACTCCTGTTTCGGGAACGCTGATTCAGAGCCCTGCTGCACGCTATCGCTAGTCATATCTGTAGTCTCCGATAAGCTTGGTGGTGGCGGCGTCGAAGACGACGCCGAGCCCAGGAGCGCGCTCTGCATGGACCGCCCCGTCGGTGTAGGAAATGCCTGAAACCGGATCATCGACCAGCCCGTCAGCTCCATAGAGCTCGGCGAATTCAGGCATGGTTGCGCAGGCGACGTGCAGCGCCGCCGCGGTGGCAGCGGCTCCCTCGTTCATCTGGCCGATCATGAAGAGCACACCGGCCTCCGACAGCTTCCGCGCTGCCGCGACGGTCGGTGCAATGCCGCCGAGCTTGACGAGCTTGAGGTGCGCAAACACCCGCCCTTCATATGCGCATATCCGCGTGACGTCATTGGTCGTCGCGATACTTTCGTCAAGCATCACGGGAATCGGGCTTCGCTGTGCGAGTTCATCGATGCTCGCCCAATCGTCGGCCGGCACCGGCTGCTCGACATAGGCGAGGTCGTACGCGGCGAGCGCGTCAAGCTTGGCGAGCGCCTCATCGGCCGTCCAGCGTCCGTTTGCATCCGCCGCAATCTTAACCCGCTCGCCGAAGCGCTCCCGCAAGGCCGTGATACGGCGCAGATCCTCGGCGAAGTCGTCGACGGCGATGCGCACCTTGAGATCCCTGTAGCCGCGATCGACGTAAGCCTGCGCCTGGGCAAGGAAGTCTTCGTGCGACGACCAGAACAGGGTCTGGTTCGTCTTGCAGGTCACATCCCCGCGTGGCGCGCCAAGCCAGGCGGCCACGCTCTTGCGCTCCCGGCGCGCGACGAGATCATGCAACGCGCAATCGATCAGCGTGCGGACCGGCGCGATATAGGGCGCCTCCCAGAGCGTCATCATCGCGATCAGGTCGAGCGGATCGCGCCGCCAGTCGACGTCACGAACGGCGGAGATGACGGCCTCCACCACGGTCCTTTCGTCATAGCCGTTGAGATAGGCGATGTTGGCCCTCACCTCGCCGAGGCCGACCGTCGCTCCGTCATCGAGCCGCAGGTAGACTTCCGTCAAGGACGGAATGCTGCCCGACGACGCGGTGTGCAGGACGAGCCCGCCGCCGTAGTGCAAATCAGCCAAGTGCAGTGAAACGCGCAAACGTTCAGGTCCTAGTTGCGCAGCATGGCTCTCGCCACGTCGCGATAGATCAGGCTGGCAGTGACGAACTCGTCGACCGGCACGAACTCGTCGGGCTTGTGGGCGACGGCGAGATCACCCGGTCCGATCACGGTCCCCTGCGCGCCGACGCCGGTGAAATGCACGAGGTCGCAAGCGCCCTGGAAGCCGAACGGACCGGGCTTTGTCACACCGTTGGCGCGGCTGGCAGCAAGGCTCGCCTGCACGATCGAACTGTCCGACGCCGTTTCCGTCGCACCGCCGGTTGTCGCCTTGTAATCAACGACTTCGGCACGCAGGCCGAAGCGCTCGCGCGCGGCCACGAGGAGCTCCTCGATCCCGCGCTTGACAGCCTCCTCATCCTCCCCGGGCACCATCCGGCGATCGAACAGAAGGTCACAGGCGCCGGGCAGCACGTTATCGGCATGGCCACCATTGATCCTGGTGACCGTGAGGCTGGCTGCTCCGACCAGGGGATGGCTACGATGACGGACCACCTTGTCGTGATGCTCGGCGACAAGCCCGAGCAATTCGCCGGCACGGTAGATCGCGTTCTCGCCAAGGTGCGGTGTGCCGGAATGCGCCGACACGCCGGACACCCGCACGATCGGCCGGAGGCTGCCCTTGTGTGCCGAGAAAACGGCATTCGATGTCGGCTCGCCGATCACCGCAGCGTCGATCCTGGGATGACCCGCGGCGTAGAACCTGGCGCCCTCGCTGGCAATCTCTTCGTCGGCCGCGAAGACACCGAGCAGCGTGCCAGACCATGCCGTGCGATCGCCGGCCAGCATGCGCATGGCCTCCAGCATGGCGGCCAAAGGTCCCTTGCAGTCGCAGGCGCCGCGGCCATAGAGCCGTCCGTCCCTTTCGGCCAGGGCAAAGGGATCCGAGGACCAGCCATCGCCGGCCGGTACCACATCCATATGAGTGTTGAAGGCGAAAACCGGTCCGGGGCCGTTCTCGAGCCGAGCGACGACGTTGACGCGTCCCGGCTTGTACTCCTGCTCCAATACGTCGAAGCCTTCGGACGCGAGCAACTCATGCAAATACTGCGCAGCCGGAGCTTCGCGACCGGGCGGATTCTGCGTGTCGATCGCAATGAGCCTTGCGAGTTCTTGCTTCATGCGTGCAACGTCGGGAGAGCTGAACATCGAGAGGTTCCGGATAACGGGACTTAGTGGAGGATCTGATCAAGAAAGCGGCGCGTCCGGTCGTTGACCGTACCGCCAAAGAACTGGTCGCTCGGCGCGCTCTCGATGATCTCGCCGTGCTCCATGAACACGATCCGATCGGCGGCACGCCGGGCGAAGCCCATCTCATGGGTGACGACGATACTCGTCATGCCCTCGGCGCTAAGGGTCGCCATGACATCGAGCACCTCGCGGATCATTTCCGGATCGAGCGCGGAGGTCGGTTCGTCGTACAGCATCAGCTTGGGCCGCATCGCGAGCGCACGCGCGATGGCGACGCGCTGCTGCTGGCCGCCGGACAGCTCGTCCGGGAAGGCGTCCGCCTTCTCGGGGATCTGGACCTTGCGCAGAAGGTCGATCGCGATGTCATGGGCATCGGCGCGGCTCACTCCGAGAATCTTCACTGGCGCCAGCATGACGTTCTCGGCTGCCGAGAGATGGGCAAACAATTCGAAGTTCTGGAACACCATACCGATCTGCCGGCGCAACAGATGAGCCGTACGCCGGGCGCGCGTGATGTTCTCGCCCTCGAAGAAAATGTCGCCGCTGTCGACCGTCTCCAGCAGGTTAACGCAGCGCAGGAGCGTGGACTTGCCGGACCCTGATGGCCCGATCAGGACGACCGTCTCCGACGGATCGACCGCCAGCGTGCAGGTCTTCAGGACCTGTGTCGCACCAAAACTCTTGTTGATGCCAACGATTTCGAGAAGGTGTGGCATGTCGCTACCGCACCGCCAGAATCTTCGATGTGCGAAGCATCCGGTCGGTCAGCGAAAGCCGTCGCATGCCCCGCCGTTTCTTGGGGTCGAGGACGATTTCCATGACGATCTGCAGACCCATGAAGACCGTGGTCATCGCGAGATAGTAGATGCCGGCCGCGGTCAGCGCCTCGAAGTAGCGGAAGTCGGCACTCGCCGCCTGGTTCGCGACCAGCAGCAACTCCTCCACGGCGATCACGGAGACGAGCGCGCTGAGCTTCAGCATGCCGATCATCTGATTGCCGATCGGCGGAAGAACGATCCGCGCGGCCTGCGGAATCACGACGTAGCGCAGCATCTGGGTTCCGGTCATGCCGAGCGCGAGACCGGCTGTGCGCTGCCCTTTTTTCACGGCCTGAAGGCCGGAGCGTAGGATTTCCGCCATGTAGGCGCCCTCGTTCAGCGACAGCGCCAGCACCGCGCATACGAATGCCGACAGCCTGATGCCGAACGACGGCAGCACGTTGTAGATGAAGATGATCTGGAACAGCACGGGCGTACCGCGGAAGAGCCAGAGATAGGCGACCGTCACGACCGTACCGATCCGCGTCTGGCTCTCCTGGATCAGCGCGAGCACGAGACCGATCAGGATGCCGAAGACGAGTGCCGCGAGCGTGAGCAGCAGCGTCATCTCCGCGCCGCGCAGGAAGTTGGGCGACGTCAGATATTTCAGGACAAGCTCGATAGACATCGGCCGGTTCCTTTAGTCGAACAGTGACACCGAGGCGGGAAACTTCCAGGTTTGGATCAGCTTCTTGTAGGTGCCGTCGGCAACGATCTCCTTGAGCGCGGCTTCGATCGCCGATTTCATGGCGCCATCGCCCTTGCGCACCGCCATGCCGATCTGTGTGTTGGCCTCGAACTCCGAGCCGGCCACGGCGTAGACGCCCGGCACTTTCTCCATCAGCTCGACCACGCCCGGAGTGGAATTGAACAGGGCGTCGGCACGTCCCTGCCGCAGCGTCAGCGCCGAATCCTGCGCCGTGGGGAGCGTCATTACGTTAATGGTGGCAAGCCCCTTATCGCGGCAGCGCTTGTCGTCCTGGCGCGCGTAGCTCTCCTGAATGCCGCCGAGCGTAACAGCTATGGTCCTGCCGCAGAGGGAATCGTCGCGACCGGTGATCTTGGTGGGATTGTCCGCCTGCACCACCACAAGCGTCCCGATCTTGAGATAGGGAACGAAGTCGACCTGGCCGGCACGCTGCTCGTTGATGTACATGGCCGAGTTGATGAGATCGACGCGGCCGCCTTGCAGCGCGACGATCAGTCCCTTGAACTCCATGTTCATCGGCTTGGCCTCGGCCCCGAGCTTCTTGCCAAGGAGCCCGATCATGTCGATGTCGAAGCCGGAGAGCTTGCCGTCCTTCTGAAACTCGAAGGGCGCGAAGGTGCCGGCGACGCCGTAAGTCAGCGCGCCTTTCTCGATCAGCGAGACCGAAGACAGATCCGCGGCCATCAACGGCCCGGACAGAACAAGGGACAGGACTCCGCAGGCAAGGCGCAAACGAGACATCGGCAGCTCCTGACTTGATTGTTCTATTGTTGATTATTATACAATCCTTGCCGCCTTCTACGTCAAGCCTGTTCAGCGGGCATTTACTGATCAAGGCATGATCAGTGGAGTTTCCGGCGCGAATCGCAGCCTGTGGTTATTGTATCAATAGCCTCAACTCGTACTTTGGGATGGATCCGAGAGCTCTTTCATGGCGCGGTCAACGCAACAAAGTCGCTATCGCCTCGCCAACCAGATTCTCGATGTCATCCGGGAAGCCAGGCTGGAGCCCGGCCATCATCTGCGCGAGCAGCAGCTTGCAGACCTGATCGGTGTCTCGCGAACGCCGATCAGGTCCGCGCTCGACCTTCTGGCCGAACGCGGCATCGTGGAGACGCGGAAGAACCACGGGTTCTTCCTGCGCAAGCCGTTCGAATCCCTGCATCGGATCGAGATCGAAGTCCCCTCGACGATCGACGAGGAGCTTTACACAAGGCTCGTTCGCGATCGCCTCGAACATCACATTCCGAACTCCATTACACAGAGCGAGATCGCGCGGCGCTACAATGTCGACCGCGCGGCGCTGGCGCGCACCCTTTCGCGGCTCGCAGAGGACGGCCTGATCGCGCGCAAGCAGGGGCATGGCTGGACCTTCCTGCCGACGCTAGATTCCCTCGTCTCGCTTCGCGCCAGCTACGAATTTCGACTGACGCTCGAGCCCTCAGGCTTTCTGCTGCCGACGTTCAAACCGGAGCTCGCCGCGATCGAGCGGATGCGGCTGCAACATTTGTATCTCGCATCACATCCCGACATCGCGTCGATCTCCAGTACGCAGTTGTTCGAGACCGATGCCGCCTTCCATGAGATGTGCGCCGAGTTCTGCGGCAACGCCTTTTTTGCCCAGGCCATCCAGTACCAGAACCGGCTGCGGCGCCTGCTCGAGTTCGGCAGCTATTTCGACCGCCGGCGCGTCCGCGAATGGTGCCGCGAGCACCTTGCGATCATCGAAGCCATTGCCGAGGGCGACGCTCCGCTGGCCTCGACCCGTATGCGTGCACACCTGGAACAGGCGTTTCTCGCCGCACGGACAGCGGCACCATGACGAAAAAAGAGAACTCCTGAATCCGGCGCCCGTCAGCTTTCACTGAACTGCCTGGCCGCCTCCCTCACGGAAACGCCAGCCGGCCGGTCTGGAGCAACCACATCACGCTGGTCAGCGTGACCACGGATGCAAACGTTCCGAGCAGCACGGCGACGGAAGCGGATTCGATCCAGGCATCGTTCTGACGGGCGATCACGAACACATTCAGCGCCGGCGGCAGCGAGGCCATCAGGATCGCGGTCGCGGCCCAGGGCGGTGCGAACGGACCGAACGCCAGCATCAGGCCGAACGCTGCGAGCGGATGGACCAGGAGTTTGACTGCGATCACGCCCGGCACTTCCCAGGGCACACGGTCGAACGGCCGCAGCGCCACGGTCACGCCGAGCACGAACAACGCAGTCGGAGCGGCTGCGTTCTGGAGGAAGGTGATGGTGCGGTCGAGCGCCACCGGCAGCTCGATATGGAGCGCGGCGACCGCCGCACCAAAGCAGGCCGACATGATCAGCGGGTTGAGCACGATCTGCTTCAGCACGACGCCGAAGGCATGCACGATCGAGGGATGGTCGCGGTCGGATAGTTCGATCAGCAGCGGCACGATCGTGAACAGGAAGATGCTGTCGCAGCAGAAGATCAACGCGGTCGGCGCCGATGCTTTCGGTCCGAGCACGGCCAACGCCAGCCCCGGCCCCATGTAGCCGATATTGCCGTAGCCGCCGGAGAGGCCCGCGAGTGTCGCCTCCCGCAGTGTCAGGCCGCCGAGCACCTTGCCGACAACCAGCGCCAGCGTGAACGCGGCAATCGTCGACAGCGTGGTCGCGACCAGGAACGGCGGGTTGTTCAATTCCGAGAACGGCGTCTTCGACATGATCGCAAACAGCAAAGCCGGCAGCGACACGTAGAGCAGGAAGAAATTCATCCAGGCGAGGCCCGATTCCGGTAGCGACTTGGCCTTGCCACACGCGAATCCGACGAAGATCAAGCCGAAATAAGGTAGTGCCAGATTGAGGATATCGACCATTGATGAAGTGTTTTCTGAAGACCTGGGGGCTATCTGCCCCCCAAGCAGACGTTAATTGCAACTGAGGGCACTAGCATCGGCCACAATCCTGGTCTATCGACGGGGAATGATTAAAGCGCGGACCGCCAAATTTCAGATCGGTCAGGTCGTTCGCCACCGGATCTTCTCGTTCCGGGGGGTGATTTTCGACATCGATCCGGAGTTCAACAACACCGAGGAGTGGTGGCTGTCGATCCCCGAGGAGGTGCGGCCTCACAAGGATCAGCCGTTCTACCATCTGCTCGCGGAGAACGCGGAGTCCGAGTACGTCGCCTACGTGTCCGAGCAGAACCTGCTGCCCGACGAGTCCGGCGAGCCGATCCGGCATTCCCAGGTCGCCGAGATCTTCATCAAGAACAAGGATGGCGGCTACCGCCCGCGTAATCCGTCGCTGAACTAAGCCGTCTGGCTCTGCTCGAAATGTCGCCACCATCAAGCGGCCAGCAAAAAAGGCGCTCGAACCGAGCGCCTTTTTCATGTCCGGGATCTGAGCCCGATTACTTCTGGGCAGTCGGAGGTGCGCCGGGCGCGCCACCCTGCTGCTCGAGCTTCTTGCGCTGCTCGTCAGCCTTCTTCTGAAGCTCTTCCTGGAGCTTCTTCTGGGTTTCCTCGAACACCTTCGGATCGGTCGGCGGACCGTCATAGGCCTTCTGGAATTCGCCGGCGAGCGGCAGCGGCAGGGTCAGCGGCGCGCCGTTGGCGTTGATCGCCTGCACCACGAGATTCTGGCCCTTCTTCATATTGGCGAGGAGCTCGGGCGTCGCCTCGTAGTCCGACATACAGCCGTTCTGGAAGCAGATCACATACGGGCTCTGCAGCGGCGGGTTGTTGTCGACGATGACGCGGGTGCCGTGCACGAGCTGCATGCCGAGCGGCAGCGTCACGCGCAGAATCTTCTTGGGCTCGCCTTCCGGCTCGATGATCACGGCC
Organism: Bradyrhizobium rifense; assembly: GCF_008123425.1. Classification (GTDB taxonomy): domain Bacteria; phylum Pseudomonadota; class Alphaproteobacteria; order Rhizobiales; family Xanthobacteraceae; genus Bradyrhizobium; species Bradyrhizobium rifense. Next base: position 55,006 of record NZ_VSSS01000023.1, on the reverse strand, counting down.
GCGATGACAGGCTGGCCCGATTCGATGCGGCCATCCTTGCCGGTGAAGCAGACCTGCTTGGCGTTGGCGTCCTGGCCCTTGAGGCAGAACTTGGTCCAGGGGGCGTAGATCAGCTGGATCTGCTGATCGGCGGGCTGAGCCGCGCCCTGCGCCGCCGGAGCACCCTGCTGCGCCGGAGCGCCCTGGGCGGGAGCCGGCTGGGCGGGTGCCTGGGCGGCCGGTGCCGGCGCCTTGGGGGCCGCCTTGGGAGCGGCTTTCGGGGCTGCCTTCGGCGCGGGCGCGCCCGGGGCCGGCGCGGGATTCTGAGCCTCGGCGGCAAACGGGACGACCAATGCCGTCGCCGTCAACAGGGCGAGAACTCGCCCGCGCGGCCGCACGGACGCGGCCAAATAACGGAAATTCATTGCAGAAAACCCTTTCTGAACGGGAAGTGCCCGAACCGCTCCGAAGCACCGAACCAAGCCGCCTTGGGCGCGGCTCTCTCCCCGTCAATTGAGGCAGATAAGTGACGGGCTCGGCGCTCGTGCGCGATTGCGTGCCTTCTTAACGCGGTCGACGGAAAGATCAATGCCGACAAGCGTTTTTGCCCACTTCCGGGCAGGCGCTCAGTGAAATCCCTGTGATAGGATTCAAGCCCGCCGGCCCTCGAATCAACGTGTCCGAATGTTCATGTTCCAGCGCCTGCTCGAGGGCCCAAGTGTCCGACTCTGTAGCTTCGCTCTGGTCCTCACGATCGGGCTGTCGGCGTTCGGCGACGCGCGGGCCGAGGAGGCCCATGCGATCGCCATGCACGGCAAGCCGGCGTTGCCGGCCGATTTCACCCACATGCCCTATGCCAACCCTGATGCCCCCAAGGGCGGCCGGCTGACCTGGGGCCTCCTCGGCACCTTCGACAGCCTCAACCCCTTCATCGTCAAGGGACTGGCCGTGCAGCCGATCCGGAACTACGTCGTCGAAAGCCTGCTGGCGCGCGGCCAGGACGAGCCGTTCACGCTCTATGGCCTGCTCGCCAGATCCGTCGAAACCGACGACGAGCGAAGCCATGTCACGTTCCGTCTCGATCCCCGCGCGCGCTTCTCCGACGGCAAGCCGGTGCTTGCAGAAGACGTGCTGTTCTCCTGGCAGCTCCTGCGCGACCACGGCCGTCCCAACCTCCGGCAATATTACGCCAAGGTCGCCAAGGCCGATGCGCCCGATCCCCTCACAGTCCGCTTCGACCTCACCGGCGCCAACGACCGCGAGCTGCCGCTGATCCTCGGCCTGATGCCGATCCTGCCGAAGCACGCCATCGACGTTGCGACCTTCGAGGAGACGACGCTGACCGGGCCCATTGCCTCGGGCCCGTATCGCGTCACGGCGGTCAAGCCCGGCGCCAGCGTGACGCTCTCGCGCAATCCCGATTATTGGGGCCGCGATCTCCCGATCAATCGTGGGCTCTTCAATTTCGACGAGATCCGGCTCGACTATTTTCGCGAGGCCAACGGCCAGTTCGAAGCCTTCAAGCGCGGCCTCTATGATTTCCGCGTCGAGAACGAGCCGTTGCGCTGGCACGACGGCTACGATTTTCCGGCCGCCAGAAGCGGCGACGTGATCCGCGACACCATCAAGCCCGGCGTGCCGCAGCCGTCGGAATTCCTGGTGTTCAACACCCGCCGTCCGATCTTCGCCGACATCCGCGTGCGCCAGGCGCTGACGCTGCTGTTCGATTTCGAACTGGTCAATCGCAACTATTTCTTCTCGCTCTATTCGCGCGTCGCCGGCTATTTTGCAGGCTCCGACCTGTCGGCCTATGCCCGGCCCGCGGATGCGCGCGAGCGCGAGCTCCTAAAGCCTTTCGCCGCACAGATCCCGTCGGACATCATGGATGGCAGCTACCGCCTTCCCGTCACCGACGGCTCGGGGCGCGACCGCACGACGCTGCGCGCAGCGCTCAGGCTGCTGTCCGACGCTGGTTACGATCTCGACGGCACCGTGCTACGCAACCGCGCGACCAAGGCCCCCTTCACCTTCGAGATGCTGGTGACGACCCGCGACCAGGAGCGCATCGCGCTCGCCTTCCAGCGCGACCTCAAGCGTGCCGGCATCTCGCCGAGCGTGCGTTCCGTCGATCCCGTGCAGTTCGACCAGCGCCGGCTATCTTACGAGTTCGACATGATCCAGAACCGCTGGGACCAGTCGCTGTCGCCCGGCAACGAGCAGTATTTCTATTGGGGAAGTGCTGCCGCCGACAATCCGGGCACCCGCAACTACATGGGCGCCAGGGATCCCGCCGTCGACGCGATGATCAAAGCGCTTTTGGAGGCCCGTGATCATACGGATTTTGTCCCGGCGGTACGGGCGCTCGACCGTGCTTTGATCGCGGGCTTCTACACAATCCCCCTGTTTAACGTATCCGAGCAATGGATCGCGCGCTGGAATCGGATAGAACGACCATCGACCACTGCGTTGTCCGGCTATCTGCCGGAGACCTGGTGGTCGAAGGGTGAGCCTCAAGCCAGTCCAGCGAAGTGACGTCGTGAACCAGCCAGCCGTATCGCCGACGCTCGACACGCTGTTCCAGCGGACGCTGATGCGGCAGCCGCACGCGCCCGCTTTGCTCGATCCCCTCAACAAATCCCGCATCACCGGACACCAGCCGCGGCGGCTGACTTACGCCGAGGCCGACACCGCCATCGAGGCGCTGTCAGCGCATTTCGTCGAATCGGGCCTGCCGGCCAATTCGGTGATCGCGATCCAGTTGCCTTCCACGGTCGAATTCGTGCTGACGGTGCTCGCCGCCCATCGCGCCGGCCTCGTGGTCGCCGTGCTGCCGCTGCTGTGGCGGCAGGCAGAGCTCGCGGCCGCGCTCAACCGCACCGCGGCGCGCGCCATCGTCACCATGAGCAAGGTCGACGGCGTCAGCTATGCCGACCTCGCGATGCATGCAGCCGCCGAGGCCTTTTCGATCCGCCACGTCTTCGGCTTCGGTGGCGATCTGCCCGAGGGCATGGCCTCGCTCGACGATGTGCTCACGCGCCCGCCCGGCACCACGCGCGCGGTGATCCAGGACGGCCGCAAGGCGGCGATGATCTCCTTCGACGTCACAGCCGAGGGCTTCCGCCCGGTGCCGCGGCCGCATTTCAGCCTGATCGCCGGCGGGCTTGCGATGTCGCTGGAAGCCGACATCCAGCAAGGCGCGACCGTGATGGCGGCGTTCACGCCGATGTCGTTCGCGGGCCTCGCCTCCTCGCTCGCGGTGTGGCTGCTCTGCGGCGGCACGCTGGCGCTGCATCATCCCTTCGAGAGCGAGGTGCTGGAGCAGCAAATCAACGAGCACGCATGCGACGTGCTGATCGCGCCGGCCCAGCTCGCTTTGCGCCTCGGCGATTCCGGTCTCGCAGCGCGGATGCCGACCTTGCGCAACGTCATCGGGCTCTGGCGCGCGCCGGAGCAGGTGGCCGCAAGCGAAGCCTGGATCGCGCCGCATGCGCCGCTCACGGACGTCTATCTGTTCGGCGAGGCCGGGCTGTTCGGCGCACGACGCGGCGAGAACGGCATGCCGGTAGCGGTGATGCCGGGACCGCATGGCGCCCCGCGCGAGCAATCCGGCTCCTCGATCGCAGGCGAAATTCTGCTGACCCCGAAGGGCACGCTCGGCCTGCGCGGCCCGATGGTGCCGATCGCGGCCTACGCGCCGCCCCAGCCGGTCGGCGAGACGCTGACCGCACAGCCGCCGCGCGACTATGTCGACACCGGCTATGCCGCACGGATCGACCGTGCCAATGGCGCGATCTGCATCACCGCGCCGCCCTCCGGCATCATGGCGGTCGGCGGCTATCGCTTCCTCTCCAACGACCTCCAGGAATGGGCGCGCCGGCTCGGCCAGGGCGCGCTGCTGACGGCCCTGCCCGACCGCCTCTCGGGCCATCGGCTGGCCGGCCGGGCCCAGGACAATACCCGCGCCCGCGAGGCACTCAGCGAGCTTGGCCTTAACCCCCTGATGGTCGAGGCTTTTCGCGACCGCTCCGGGCCGGTTTGAGCGCAGTTTCGCCCGAAACATTGACGCTGCATTAAGGCAGCCGGACTAGATTGCGCAGCATCGATTGCGTGATCAGAGTATCCTATGTCCCAGGCGGGCCCGATCCTGTTTGTGTCCAATGCCGGGCGCCCCGCCTTCATTGCGGCGCTCGACGAGGCCCGTCTCTTTCCCGTCGTCGACACCGACTGGGCGAACGCGGCGCGCGCCGTCGGCGAGGTTCAACCGGCCGCGGTCCTCGCCGCGATGTCCCTCGGGCACGAGCCGTATATGGCTTTGCTCGCCAGGAAGATCGCCGATCAGCCGCTTTATCTCCCGCTGGTCGCGCTGGATGCGCAAGCTTCGCTGCCCCACAACGCCCTGCCCTTCGCCACCCGCGGCAACGCTGCCGAACGCCTGATCGCGCGTTTGCGCGCCGCGATCCGCATCCGCACGCTGCACGCCACCGTGCTGCGCCGGCTGCCGGAGTCGAAGGTGACGCTGCCGGAGGCCGATCCGGTGCGCGATGCCATCGTGCTGCTGATCGGCCGCGGTGCGGCTTATCCTGCCCTCTCCGTCGCGCTCGGCGAGCGCACGGGCGTGGTCGGCGCGCTCTCGATCGAGGCCGCGGCAAAACATCTCAACACGCGGGACATCGACGGCGTGGTGCTCTCGGACGGTTTCACCCCGCGCGTCACTGATGCTTTCCTCACGGTGCTTGCGGAAGATACGCGCTTCCGCAACCTGCCCGTGGTCGTGACCGCGCACCAGCTCACCCAGAGCTACGACCTGCCCAATCTCGAGCTGATCGTGGGCGAGCCCACGAAGGTCGCCGCCAATGCGCTGCCACTGATCCGCCAGCACGCGATGGAAGCGCAACTGAGCCGCACGCTGCGCTCGATCGATGCCGGCGGCTTGCTCGATCCGCGCAGCGGCCTGTTGACGGTCGAAGCCTTCGCCCGCGATTTTGCCAAGGCGGTCGAGCAGACGCTCGCCCGCGGCGGCGGCCTGTCGGTGGCGCGCTTCGCGTTCGATCCCGGCAATCCCCGCGCGCAGCTCGATGCCGCGCGCATTCTGAGCCGCCTGATGCGGCAGATGGATTTTGGCGCCGCGCAAAAGGACGGCTCGGTGATCGTGGTGTTCGCCGAGACCGATTTTCGCACGGCGCATATGATCGCCCGCCGCCTATCGGCGGTGATGAAGCACACGTCCAATGGCAAGCACGAGATGCGCAGCGATCCCGTGGTGAGCGTGGATTCGTTGTCGCCGTCGGACACGGCAAGGTCGCTGCTCGGGCGGCTGTCGGCAGACGCCTCGCGCGCGGCGTCGTAGACGCCCGCGACTACGGCTTGTAGCGAAGCGCAGCAATGAGCGCAGCCAATGCGGGCGGCGTCTGCCGCCGGCTGGGATGATAGAGATAGTAGCCCGGGAAGATCGGGCACCATCTCTCCAGAATTCGCTTCAGCCGTCCGGCCCTGATATCCGACGCCACCTCATCCGCGTAGACATACGCAATGCCTTGCCCCGCCAGGGCGGCCTCTCGAGTCAGATCGGCGTTGTTGAACACGAGCGGCCCCTCGACGCGAACCTCGAACGGCCGCCCCTTCTCCTCGAAGTCCCAGGCGTAAAGCCCACCCGTCCTGACGTGCCGGTAGTTGATGCAGCGATGGCCGGCGAGATCGCGGGGCGTCTTCGGCACCGGATGATCGGCGAAATACGAGGGCGCGCCGACTACGGCCATCCGGATATCCGGCCCGATGCGGACCGCGATCATGTCCTTTTCGACGATGTCGCCGAAACGGATGCCAGCGTCGATACGATCCGCAACGATGTCGGTCAGATTGTCGTCGACGATGATATCCAGCCGGATATCGGGATGCGATGCAAGGAAGCGTGGCAAGACCGGCATCACGACGGACGAGACCGCATGCTTGGTAGCCGTGACGCGAACGGTGCCGGACAGCTTGCCGCGCAGCGCGCCGACAGCATTCACGCCTGAGGATATCTCGTCCAGCGCGGGACCCAGCGAACGCAGCAGCGTCTCGCCAGCTTCCGTCGTCGACACCGAGCGCGTGGTCCGCGACAGCAGCCGCACCCCGAGCCGTTCCTCCAGGGCCTTCATGGCATGGCTCAACGCCGACTGCGACATGCTGAGCTCGGCCGCCGCGCGAGTGAAGCTGCCGTGCTCCGCGACGACGGCGAAGGCCGCTAGGTCGTACAGATCGTCCCGCTTCATTCATGCACCACATACATAAGCTCATGCGGATTATAGCGCCTAATCGGAATCGCCAGCCAGGGTTATCTGGTTGGCGGCGGGCGTCGGTCTGCTCGATGGTCGATAAGGAGCGAATCCATGAAGCTTGTGGTGAACGATCGGGAGGTCACGATCGACGCCGATCCCGCGATGCCCCTGCTCTGGGCGCTACGCGACGTCATCGGGCTGACGGGCACCAAGTTCGGCTGCGGCGCGGCACAGTGCGGTGCTTGCACGGTGCATATGGATGGCGAGGCCATTCGTTCCTGCATCACGCCGATCTCAGACGCCGAAGGCAAGAAACTCACCACCATCGATGCCGCGACCGACGGCACTGATCGCATCGGTGCCGCCGTGCATGCAGCCTGGGTCAAGCACGACGTCGCGCAGTGCGGCTACTGCCAGAGCGGCCAGATCATGAGCGCTATCGCCCTGCTCAAGTCGCTGCCCGCTGGCCAGCAACCGACCGCGGACAAAATCGACGAGGCGATGGCGGGCAACATCTGCCGCTGCGGCACCTACGCTCGCATCCGCACCGCCGTGGCCGACGCCGCACGCACGCTCGCCTGAAGGAGCCGCCATGTTGTCCAATATCGACTACAGCGAGCTGCCACGCGCGCTTCAGCACATGATGGAGCGGGATCAGACCGCGACCAAGCCGCTGCCGCGCCGCAGCTTCCTGAAACTGGCTGGCGCCACCGGGCTGGCGCTTGGCGCCTTTCCTCACATCGCGATGGCGGAGGCCGCCGGTAGCGGCAAAGCCGCCGGCGCCCTCAAGCCAACGCAGCAGCCATCAGCCTTCGTTCAAATCGCCGGCAATGGCGAGGTCATGGTGACGATCAACCGGCTGGAATTCGGCCAGGGCGTGCACACCGCCCTGCCGATGATCCTGGCGGAAGAACTCGACGCCGATTGGAGCCTGGTGCGCAGCCGGCACGGCACCAATGATGCCGCCTATGTCGACCCGCTGTTCGGCATCCACCTCACCGGCGGCTCCCACTCGATCAAGAACAGTTTTGCGCAGTATCGCGAACTCGGCGCGCGTGCACGGGCCATGCTGATCGGCGCCGCCGCGGCACGCTGGAAAGTCAACGTGGCTACGCTGCGCACCCAGGCCGGTACAGTGCTTGGTCCCGACGGCCGCAAGCTCGGTTATGGCGAACTGGCCGCGGCCGCGATGGCGCAGCCGGTGCCTGAGAAGATTACGCTGAAGGATCCAAAGGATTTTCGCATCATCGGCCGCCCGACGCCGCGCCTCGATGCGCGGGCCAAGAGCAGCGGACTACAGGACTTTGGCATCGACATGCGCCTGCCAGGTCAGTTGACCGCGGTCGTGGCGCGTCCGCCGGTGTTCGGGGCGCGCCTTGCTTCGGTGGACGACAGCGCCGCACGCGCCGTCAAAGGCGTCAAGGCCGTGCTGCGCGTGCCGCTGGATGGCGGCGCCGAAGGCATCGCGGTGGTGGCCGACGGATACTGGCAGGCCACGCAGGGCCGTGACGCCCTGAAGCTGAATTGGGACACCGCGAAGGTGGAGAAAGTCGACAGCGAACGGCAGCTCGCTCAGTATCGCGAGCTGGCTGGCCGCCCCGGCCCGCACAAGTTCGACGCCGACATGGCGCCGCTCGCCACAGCGCCCCTGCAACTGGATGCCGAGTTCGTCTTCCCCTATCTCGCCCACGCGGCGATGGAGCCCTTGAACTGCACCGTCGCGCTCACGGAGGGCGGCGCCGAATTGTGGGTCGGCAGCCAGTGTGCCGGATTGGACGCCGGCGCGGCGGCACGCGTGCTGAACCTCAAGCCCGAGCAGGTAACGGTGAACGTGCAGATGGCAGGCGGTGGCTTCGGCCGGCGCTTCTCGAGTACGAGCGACACGGTGGTCGAGGCCTGCGAGATCGCCAAGGCTGCGCACGCCGCCGGGCTGAACGCGCCGGTGCGCACGCTGTGGAGCCGGGAGGATGACATGCGGGGCGGCTTCTACCGTCCCATGCACCTGCACCGCGCCCGCATCGGCTTCGACGAACGCGGCAACGTGCTGGCCTGGGACCACGTCATTGTCGGCCAATCCATCACCACGGGCTCCGTGTTCGAACAGTTCCAGGTGAAGAACGGCATCGACGGCACGGCCACCGAAGGCATGCGCGATCCCTACCCGCTGCCGATGCGGCTGACCGTGCATCATCCCAAGCTCAACGTGCCGGTGCTGTGGTGGCGCAGCGTAGGCTCGACCCACACCGCCTTCGTGATGGAGACCCTGCTCGACGAGATCGCCCGCGCGACAGAGCAGGATCCGGTCGCCTATCGCATGCGGATGTTCGGCGACAAGCACGCGCGCCACAGGGATGCGTTGCAACTGGCGGTCGACGAGAGCGGCTACGGCAAGACGCGCCTGGCCGAGGGCCGAGCCTGGGGCGTGGCCGTGCACGAGTCCTTCGATTCCGTGGTTGCCTACGTGGTCGAAGCCTCGGTGAAGGATGGCCGGCCGGTGCTGCATCGCGTGACCGCCGGCGTGCATTGCAATCTCGCAGTGAACCCGCGCACCGTGGAAGCCCAGGTGCAGGGTGCTGCGGTTACCGGCCTGTCGATGTGCCTGCCGGGTTCTGCGATCACGCTGAGGGACGGCGTGGTCGAACAGAGCAACTTTGACGGCTACACAGTCGCGCGCATCACCGACATACCCGAGTTCGATGTCCACATCGTGCCCAGCGCCGAACCGCCCACCGGCATGGGCGAGCCCGGCCTGCCACCGCTGGCACCCGCGTTCGCCAATGCCATCGCGCGGCTGACGGACAAGCCACTGCGTCAACTGCCCTTCAAGATCGAAAGCAAGAGCTGAACATGAGCAAGGTCTGGTTCATCACGGGTGCCGGCAGCGGCATCGGCGCGGCAACTGTCCGGGCGGCATTGAAGGCAGGCGACCGTGTGGTCGCGACCGGCCGCAACCTTGACAAGGTCCGCACGGCCCTGAACGACGTCACGGGCGACAATCTCGCATTCGTCCCGTTGGACGTCGCCAACGAGGCACAGGCAAAGCCTGCGGTCGACTTGGCGATCAGCGCGTTCGGGCGCATCGACGTTCTCGTCAACAATGCCGGCTACAGCCTGCTCGGCAATTTCGAGGAGCTGCGCACGGCCGAAATCGAGCAATTGATGGCGACCAACTTCTACGGCGTGATGTACGTGATGCGCGCGGTGCTTCCCGTGATGCGGAAGCAGAGGTCCGGCCGGATCATCAATATCAGCTCGCTCGCGGGTGTCGTCGGCTTCAAGCATTGCGGAGCCTACAGCGCCGCGAAATTCGCGGTCGAAGGCCTGTCGGCATCGGTGGCCCACGAGGTCGAGCCGTTCGGGATCAGGATCACGGCGATCGAACCCGGCTTCTTCCGGACGGACCTTCTCGAAGCTCGCAACGCCAAATATGCCGGCAGCACGATCGAGGACTACGCCGCAGAAGGTCCCGCGGAAAATATCTGGTCAGGCTATCACGGTGCCCAGCAGGGTGATCCGGCCAAACTCGGCGACTTCCTGGTCAGCATCGCCGGGATGGACAATCCACCCAAGCAGTTCGCGGCCGGCAGCGACGCGCTTGCGGTGGTCCAGCCCGCCCTGGACGCGCGCCTTGAAGAACTACGAGCGTATTTCGAGCTGTCCAAGTCGACAGACGGCTCCTTCTAAGGTCACGTTGCCCGCCTGATCGTCAGTGTGGACTCGCTGTCGCCGTCGGATACGGCAAGGTCGCTGCTCGGGCGGCTGTCCGCCGACGCGTCGCGTGCGGCGTCGTAGGTAGGCCAGCGCAGACGCAAGAAGCGACGCGGCCGCATGTCATGTCGACGCAACCCTCATGATATCCAGCGTTCCGCGAAAGATCATGTCGACTGCCACGTACAGAATCACGGCCAGGCCGACGTAAGCAATCCATCGATGATTTTGCAGCAGGCGCGCGATGAAAGAAGCGGCCACGCCCATCATCGCAATGGAAAGCCCCAAGCCGAAAATCATGATCACTGGATGCTCGCGTGCCGCCCCTGCGACAGCCAGGACATTATCGAGCGACATGGAAACGTCGGCCACGATAATCTGCCAACTCGCTTGGACGAGTGTCTTGCGGGGCTTGCTTCCTGCGCTTGCTCCGGCCTCTTTCGCACCTGCGGGCCCTGTGGAGGAGGCGCGCAACTCCCGCCACATTTTCCAACAGACCCACAACAACAGGATTCCGCCAGCGAGCAGGAGGCCGGCGATCTGGAGGATTTGCGTGGCTAACCCGGCGAACAGCATGCGCAGCATCGTCGCGACGACGATGCCAATCAAAATCGCCTTGGCCCGTTGCGTCTGAGGAAGTCCGGCGGCGGCAAGACCGATGACGATGGCGTTATCGCCAGCGAGCACGAGGTCGATCAGAACGACCTGCAAAAGCACGTTCAGGACATCTGTGATGAGAAATTCAATCACGGGTCAGCGGCTCGAAAAAAAGTGCCACTTGATCCGGTTCGCTGAAAATCGCCGCGGCGCAACCCATCATCGTGAATGCACCGGCAATATCCCATAGCGTTACATCTTCCAGCGTCACATTTTTCGAATCTGTTCGGGCTAAAAGGGCCGCGATCATTGCGCCTGAGAAAAACAGAATGCTGAGCGCAGGCAGGACGAGTTCGGACTCCAGCAAATGGATCATCAACATTGCGGGAGCCGCGATCAGCATGCTCAATAGCGCGAGCATGCTGAAGGAATCCCGCCGGGGAGCATTCGTGCTTGTCCAGCTTGCATGAGGAGCAATCATTTTGTCCTCTTGCAGAGAGGGCGTCCTAACCGAGCCGGCGCCACTCATTGACCGAGCCATTTCTGGTCCGAATGGCCGGCTTGCCGACACCGCCCTCGATCAATGTTTGGTCGGACGCCGACGTTCCACCAGAGACATAACGCCAGCAGCCACCACGGCAATCACGACGACGGTGGCAAGCGTCTCGACCGTGACCAGGGTCTCGTACCATTTGTTCCAAAGCTCAAGCATGCGCTGGCCTCTATCGCGAGCCCGCCCGCGATCGATCAAATCCAGTCTCTAAAGGACGTGCCTTTGCGGCCAAAAACGCAATGCTACCTATCGCCGCGCGGGTTTTGACCGCGCGGCAACATGACTATGCACCGCAATCGAAATTAAGCCGCCTTCTTTTTCTGCGCGAGCTGAGCCAATTGCCGCATGATCTCCGTCGTGCCGGCGAGGCGCTCTTCCGGGGTCTCCCAGTCCTGCAGGAACACGACCTTCATGTCGGGCCGCACCTTCGCCGCCTGGCCGTAGCTGCGGATGAACGACACCAGGCGGTCGGGATGGGCGAAGGAATTGTCGCGGAAGGTGATGACGGCGCCCTTCGGACCGGCATCGATCTTCCCGACATTGGCCTGGCGGCAGAACGCCTTGATCGCAGCCACCTTGAAGAGATAGCGCACCTCGTCCGGCAGCACGCCGAAGCGGTCGCGCATCTCGGCGCCAAAATTCTCGATCTCCTCCTCGCTGTCGAGATCGGCGAGGCGCCGGTACAGCGAAAGTCGCACCGAGAGGTCGCCGACGTAATCCTCAGGGATCAGCACGGGCATACCGATGGTGATGGTCGGCGACCAGCGATCGGCGGCGGGCTCGGACACGCCGGCCTTGAGGTTGACGATCGCCTCCTCCAGCATCGACTGGTAGAGCTCGAAGCCGACCTCCTTGATGTGGCCGGATTGCTCCTCGCCCAACAGATTGCCGGCGCCGCGAATGTCGAGGTCGTGCGAGGCGAGCTGGAAGCCCGCGCCCAGCGTCTCCAGCGATTGCAGCACGGTGAGCCGGCGCTCGGCCTGCACCGTGATCTTCTGCTGCGCCGGCAGCGTGAACAGCGCATAGGCCCGCAGCTTGGAACGGCCGACGCGGCCGCGGAGCTGGTAGAGCTGGGCAAGGCCGAACATGTCGGCGCGGTGCACGATGAGCGTGTTGGCGTTGGGAATGTCGAGGCCGGATTCGACGATGGTGGTCGACAGCAGGATGTCGAACTTGCCGTCATAGAACGCGGTCATGATGTCCTCGATCACGGCGGGCGGCATCTGGCCGTGCGCGACCGCGACCTTCATCTCCGGCACGTTCTTGTCGAGGAAATCCTTGACCTCGGCGAGGTCGTCGATGCGCGGCACCACGTAGAACGCCTGCCCGCCGCGATAACGCTCGCGCAGCAGCGCCTCGCGGATCATCAGCGGATCGTGCGGGGCGACGAAGGTGCGCACCGCGAGACGGTCAACTGGAGGCGAGGCGATGATCGAGAGCTCGCGGACGCCGGTCAGCGCCAGTTGCAGCGTGCGCGGGATCGGCGTGGCCGACAGCGTCAGCACGTGCACCTCGGAACGAAGCGCCTTCAGCCGCTCCTTGTGGGTGACGCCAAAGTGCTGTTCCTCGTCGACGATGACGAGGCCGAGGTCGCGGAACTTGATCGCCTTGCCGAGCAGCGCGTGGGTGCCGACGACGATGTCGACCGAGCCGTCGGCGATGCCCTTCTTGACCAAATTGAGCTCCTTGGTCGGGACCAGGCGCGAGGCCTGCGCCACGTTCACGGGAAAGCCCTTGAAGCGCTCGGTGAAGGTCCTGTGATGCTGGCGCGCCAGCAGCGTGGTCGGCACCACGACCGCAACCTGCTTGCCTTCGAGCGCCACGGCAAAGGCCGCACGGAGCGCGACCTCGGTCTTGCCGAAGCCGACGTCGCCGCAGATCAGCCGGTCCATCGGACGGCCGAGCTCGAGGTCTTTCAGGGTGGATTCGATGGCCCCTAGCTGGTCCTCGGTCTCGTCATAGGGAAAGCGTGCGCAGAACTCGTCATAGATGCCTTGCTGCACCGGCAGCTTGGGTGCCTCGTGCAAATGACGCGCGGCAGCAATCTTGATCAGCTCGCCCGCGATCTCGCGGATGCGGTTCTTGAGCTTTGCTTTTCGGGTCTGCCAGCCGGAGCCGCCGAGACGATCGAGCTCGACCGTGGTCTGGTCGGAGCCGTAGCGCGACAGCAGCTCGATGTTCTCGACCGGCAGGAACAGTTTTGCGTCGGCGGCATAATGCAGCTCGAGGCAGTCATGCGGCGCGCCGGCGACGTCGAGCGTTTGCAGGCCGACAAAGCGGCCGATGCCATGATCGGCGTGGACGACGATGTCACCCGCGGTGAGGCTCGTGATCTCCGAGATGAAATTGTCGAGCTTGCGGCTGGCCTTGCGCGTCCGCACCAGGCGGTCGCCCAGAATGTCCTGCTCGCTGATCAGCGCGATCTCGTCGGTCTCGAAACCGGCCTCCAAGCCGAGCACAGCGAGCATGGTCTCGTTGCGCGGGGTCGCCTGCACCGTCCGCCAGGCGTTGACGCTGGTGGTGTGGGTCAGCTTGTGGTCGCGCAGCATCGAGGTCATGCGGTCGCGCGAGCCTTCGCTCCAGAGTGCGATCACGACTTTCTTGCGGTTCGCCTGCAGGCCCATGACATGCGCGACGACGGACTCGAACACGTTGACCGTGCCGTCGTTACGTTCCGGCGCGAAGTCGCGGCCTTTTCGCGCGCCGGCATCGACGACGCTCACGCCGTCGGCCGGTACGGAGAACTGCGTCAGCCGCGCCAACGGGATGTCGCCGAGGCGTTTGCCCCACTCGCTCTCGGTCAGATAGAGCCTGTCAGGCGGCAGCGGCTTGTAGATGGCGCCGCCGGCGGGATGCTCCATCGCATCGCGGCGGGCCTCGTAATAGTCCTGGATCTGCTTGAAGCGCTCACGGACGGCGTCCTCGGCCTGCGGCTCGATCGCGACGGCGGCCCCTTGCAGATAGTCGAACAGCGTGTCCATCCGGTCCTGGAAGAGCGGCAGCCAGTGCTCCATGCCGGGATGACGGCGGCCTTCGCTGACGGCCTCGTACAGCGCGTCATCGCGCTCGGGGGCGCCGAACTCGGCGACGTAGCCCATGCGGAAGCGGCGGATGGTGTCGGTGACGAGCTGGAATTCCGAGATCGGGACGAGGTCGAGCGCGCGCATGTCGAGCAGCGTGCGCTGGGTCTCGGCGTCGAAGGTGCGGATCGATTCCAGGCTGTCGCCGAAGAAGTCGAACCGGACCGGCTGTTCGAGGCCGGCCGGAAACAGGTCCAGAATGCCGCCGCGCACGGCATATTCGCCGGGCTCGCGGACGGTCGAGGAGCGGTTGTAGCCGTTGTGCTCGAGCCAGGCGATGATGGTGTCCATCGGCACGACATTGCCCGGCGCAACCGACAGCGCCTGCGCCGCGACCAGCTCGCGCGCGGGCACACGCTGCACGATTGCGTTCACCGTGGTCAGCACGATCAGCGGCTTGTCGCTGCCGGTCAGCGGGGCCAGCCGCGCCAGCGTGGTCAGGCGTTGCGCCAGAACGCCGCCATGCGGCGAGACACGGTCATAGGGCTGGCAATCCCAGGCCGGGAAGGTCAGCACCGGCAGATCCGGCGCGAAAAATTGCAGCGCGCGTTCGAGCTGCTGCATCCGGGCACCGTCGCGGCAGACCACAGCAAGGCTGACGGCCGGCTTTTTCGGCCGTGCCGCGATGGCCCGCGCCAGATCGGAGATGACGAGGCCCTCAGCGCCCTCGGCGACATTGGCAAGCGTCAGCGCGCGGCCGGGCGTCAGCAGCTCGGCCGGAGATTTCATTCCCGGTTTCATACCTCGCGGTCCGCGATCGGATAGGCCTTGATGCGGGCAAACAGCGCACCGGTGACATCAGGTGGCAGCACCTTGTCACCGGTGATGGCGGCATAGAGATCGGGATCGGACTCTTCGAGAAGGGTCTCCAGCTCGGTCAGCTCGGCGTCGGAGAGGTTGGCGATCTCGGCATCCGCGAAGCGGCCGAGAATCAGGTCCATCTCGCGCGTGCCGCGGTGCCAGCAGCGGAACAGCAACCGCTTGCGGCGGTCGTCCAGCCCGTTGCTCGATCGTGTCGTTCCCGTCATGTCTCAAATCCAGTCAAACGCAGAAAGCCCGGACGTGCCGGGCCGGGGTGATATAGCCATTGGGACCGCCTGTGTCAGCCCTCGATTTGGCATGGCCCGGTGCCCGCGAAGGACTACGAAAAAAGCCGTGGATGCCCGGCATAAAGCCGGGCATGACAAGCCGAAACGATCCTAGATTCGCATCCATGCGTCCCAGCCTGCTCAATCCGCTGTTTGCTCCCGTGACCAGCCTGTCCGGCGTCGGTCCTAAGCAGGACAAGCTGCTGCAATATCTGCTCAGCCGCAACGAAACGCCGCGGCTGGTCGATCTGCTGCTGCATCTGCCGAGCCAGGTCATCGACCGCCGGGCGCGGCCGAAAATCCGCGACGCGGTCCAGGGAACCATGGTGACGCTGGAGATCACCGTCGACCGCCACCGCCCGCCCCCGCCGCGCAACGCACGCGCGCCGTATCTGGTCTATGCCAGCGACGACACCGGCGACGTCGTGCTGACCTTCTTCCGCGCCAAGCCCGGCTATGTCGAAAAGCTGCTGCCGATGGGCGAGAAGCGCTACGTCTCCGGCACGCTGCAGATGTATGACGGCATCCCGCAGATCGTGCATCCCGACCGCGTGCTCGACGAGGAGGCGATCTCGAAGCTCTCGGGCATCGACCCCGTCTATCCCCTCACCGAGGGCCTCGCGCTCGGCTCGCTCCGCCGCGCGGTCGCGCAAGCGCTGCAGAAGCTGCCGGCCCTGCCGGAATGGATCAGTCCGGACGTGCTGCGCCGCTGCAATTTCCCGCCGATCGCCGAAGCGCTCAATCGGGTGCACCAGCCGGTCGAGCTGACGGACATTCTGCCGGACCAGCGCTACTGGTCCCGTCTCGCCTTTGACGAACTGCTTGCCGGCCAGCTCGCGCTCGCTCTGATCCGCGCGCAGCTGCGCCGCCCCGCTGGCGTACGCAATGCCGGCGACGGTCACCTGCGCCACAAGATCATCGACGCCCTGCCCTACGCGCTGACGTCCTCCCAACGCGACGCAGCCGCGGCGATCGCCAACGATCTGCAACAACCCGTGCGCATGCTGCGCCTGCTCCAGGGTGATGTCGGCTCCGGCAAGACCGTGGTCGCGCTGCTGGCGGCCGCTGCGGTCGCCGAGGTCGGCAAGCAGGCCGCTCTGATGGCCCCGACCGAAATTCTGGCACGCCAGCACATCAAGACCATTGCCCCCCTCGCCGAGCGCGCGGGCTTGCGGGTCGCGATCCTCACCGGCCGCGAAAAGGGCAAGGAGCGGCGCGAGATCATCACAGAGCTCGCAGAGGGCGAGATCGATCTCCTCGTCGGCACCCATGCGCTGATCCAGGACGACGTGATCTTCCACGATCTGGCGCTGGCCATCGTCGACGAGCAGCACCGCTTTGGCGTGCGCGAGCGGCTGGCGCTGACCTCGAAGGGCGAAGCGGTCGATGTTCTCGTGCTGAGCGCCACGCCGATCCCGCGCACGCTGGTGCTGACCTATTTTGGCGATATGGACATCAGCGAGTTGCGCGAAAAGCCCGCCGGCCGCCAGCCGATCGACACCCGTGCCGTCGCCATGAGCCGGCTCGGTGAAGTCATGGACGGCGTCGGCCGCGCGATCGAATCCGGCAAGCTGGTGTACTGGATCTGCCCGCTGGTCGAGGAATCCGAGGCTGAAGGCACCGAGCATCTCACCAACGCGACCAAGCGCTTCGAGAGCCTCCAGCAGCGTTTTGGCGACCGCGTCGGCCTTGTCCACGGCCAAATGAAGGGCACCGAGAAGGATCGCGTGATGGGCCAGTTCGCGGCCCACGAGATCGGGCTTCTGGTCGCGACCACCGTGGTCGAGGTCGGCGTCGACGTGCCGGCCGCCACGATCATGGTGATCGAGAATGCGGAACGCTTCGGCCTCGCCCAGCTGCACCAGCTTCGCGGCCGCATCGGGCGCGGCTCGGAGGCTTCGACCTGCATTCTGCTCTACAGCGAACCGCTCGGCGAAATGTCGAAGGCGCGGCTGAAAGTGATCCGCGAGACCACCGACGGGTTTCGCATCGCCGAGGAGGATCTGAAGCTGCGCGGCGAAGGCGATGTGCTCGGCGTTCGCCAGAGCGGCCTGCCCGGCTACCGCATCGCGCGCTCGGAGGTCCACGGCCAGCTCATCACGCAGGCCCGCGACGAGGCGCTGCGCATCATGAAGGACGATCCGAAGCTGAAGGGTGAGCGCGGCGAAGCGCTGCGCTGCCTGCTGTATCTCTACGAGCGGGACGAGGCGATCCCGCTGATCGGGGCGGGTTAGCTCGCGGCCCTTTGCCGCCCAACCTCATAGGCGGCCACATGCGCCCGGGCGATATCCAGCATAGGGGTTTCGATGCCGAGCGCACGGCCCCGATTGGCCATGTCGCCAAGGATGTGTTCCGCCTCGGTCACCGAACCACGTTCGATGTCCCGCAGCATCGACGCCTTCAACGGCGAGTTCTGGGTCGTGAATAGTTTTCGGTCGAACTCGATGAACGGCGCCCGCGGCTCGAAACCGGACGCTGTTGCGACGGCGCAGTGCTCGGCGAACAGGCGGAAGATCAGTTCCTCGCCCTTTGGCACAATCAGGATGTCGCCAACGCTCGCGCGCATCAAGCAGGTGATGCCGGCGAGCGTGCTGAGCTGGACGAACTTTTCCCACATGTCCTGCATGATCGTGTCGCTGGCGCGCACGTCGATACCGGGGACCCGGAGCAGCTTCTCCAGAGCCAGCACACGCTCGCTCAACGCCCCCTTGGTCTCGCCGAAGACGATGGTCTGGTTGGCCATGAATTGAACGACGCGACCGTCCGCGTCGAGCCCGGCGCTGACATTCGCCAGCCCACCGAGGACGTGCCCGGCGCCGAACCGCGCAGTCAGCGCGTCGATATGTTTCAACCCGTTCAGGATCGGCAAGATCATCGTGCTCGCGCCGACGGCCGGGGCAAACTGGCTCATCGCGTCGTCGAGCGAATAGGCCTTCACGCCAACAAGCACGACGTCGAACGGCTCCTTGAGCTCGTTCGCCAGGACGATCTTCGGCTGCACGGCGAAGTCGCCGTGCGGGCTCGTGACCCTCAACCCATCCCGCCGCAATTGCTCCGCCCGCGCGGACCGCACCAAAAACGTCACGTCGGCGCCCGCTCGGACCAGGCAAGCTCCGTAATAGCCTCCGAGCGCTCCCGCGCCGATCACCAGCACTCTCATTGCAACTCCCGTGTCACGTTGGCGATATTCAGCCATCACCGCATTGCAACGGCAAGCGGATTCAGCTTCTAGCCTGGCGCGGGGGCAATTCGATGGGAGTTTGATGCGGGAGGTGTGGCGCTACAACGCAGAGCGCGCTCACTCCAGATCCGGACCCGTCTTTGTCGGCTGCGGCGCAGCGTCACGGTCCATGACTGCGCGGCATTCCGGGCTGAGCTCGGATTTATGCTGCATCATGCACGCGGTGATGCGCGGGATGTTCGGGATCTCAGAGCTGCAAAGACGGAGGGCGTCGCTGGTGCACATCTGTTGTGCTTCCGCACTGTAGGCGTGTGCAGCATTGGGCAAGGTCAAAGCGGACGCGGCAAAGGCGATGGCAAAACTGATCTGGCGAAATGAATGAGACATGATCAACCCCATTGTCGATGGGGCCAACATTAGCCGTGGCGGATTTCCCGGCATCTTCGAGACCGGCGCAAATGGGCTTCGCCGGTCGCGCAAACGGCTTCATGAGCGCCGGCCATGTTTCGTCACGCGGGACGCCGCGAAGTCAGCTCACGCGTTCGCGATCCCAAAGCCCACGCTACGGGTCAGCCGAACTGACGTTCCGACCGTGAAATGCCTGCCAATCAGGCCTTTTTCGTCCCGATATTGGCGGCAAACGCCTTCAATAGCGACGCATCGACCGCCTCGCCCTTGGCGTCCCCGGCCAGATGCTCGAACCATCTGGCAAAACCCTGGTAGATCTGGCTTGCCGGATGATCCGGCCCGAGGAAGCCGGAAATCTCCTGCATCTCCGCGACCCAGCGATAGGCCTTCGGGATCATGTCGGGCAGCGCGACCTCGAGCCGCGCCAGGATCGCGGGCTGGCTGAGCGCGAGCTCGTCGCGCAGCGCATCCGCGGCCCCTGCTTTGGTCGCAGCGACCACCATGGCCGAGCTAATCCCGGCGAGACCTTTGACGATGCCGGCGTAGGACATCTTGAGCGCAGAGGCCGCCCCCACCGGGCCTTCGACGATGCGCATGTCGAGCCCGAATTCCTTCAGCACCGCGACATCCCTGGCATGTTCGCCCGACATGTAGAACGCCGGGCTCTTGCCGCCCGGCTGCGGCGGGAAGCCGATGATGCCGCCGTCGACGAACGGCGCCTGCGCCGAGCCGATGATCTCCTCGATCCGCTTCACCGTGTCGACATTGACGGCGTTGCAGTCGACCACGACCGGCTTCTTGTTACGCTTCACGATCAATGCGGCGAGCCGCTCGGCCAGCGCCACCGCCTCGCCGGGCGGCACGATCGAGAGGATGATGTCGGCGTCCGCAATCGCCTCGTCCTCGGCGCCGACCATGCCGGCATCCGCGGCCCTTTTCAGCGTCGCCTCGCTGCGCCCCTTCAAGGACGTCAGCACGCGTGCGCCGTTTTCGCTCAGGCGGCGGGCCACCGCGCTGCCCATGGCACCGGGCGCAAGGATCGCAATGGTCTTGGACGTCGACTTGGACATCGGGGCACTCCAGTTCGAATTCCGAGTGTTGGCGCTCAGTTCGACCGGAACATTAGCAGAGGATGCGAACGCCCGCGTGATCCGCGGCCATCCCGCCGCGGAATAGCCCTACTCCGCCTTCGCAGGCTCGGGCCGGAGCGTCGAAGCGTTGGCAATGCGCGCGGCGTTCGCCATGCCGGCGAGCGCGGCTGCCTTTTTTGGATCCGGCGCCGAACCCGGCTGCACCACACCGGCCGACATAATCACCGTCGCCGCGTCCTCGGTGCTCATGTCGACTTCGATGATCTTGCTCTTGGGAACGTAAAAGAAGAATCCGGTGGTCGGGTTCGGCGAGCACGGCAGAAACACCGAGACATGTTCTTCCTGCCCCGGCAGGCTGCGCGCAACGTCCTCGTTCGGCGATTGCGAGATCAGCACGATCGACCACATGCCGGGCGATGGAAACTCCACGAGGCCGACTTTGCGGAAGCTCGAGCCCTTGCCCGAGAACAGCGTCTCGAACACCTGCTTGAGGCCGCGATAGATCGCACGCACGGCCGGGATTCGGCCGAGGAAGGTCTCGCCGACATCGACCAGCGTCCGGCCGATCAGGTTCGCCGCAAGGAAGCCGACCAGCGTCAGCGTGAAGAATGCGACGATCAGTCCCCAGCCGGGAATGACGTACGGCATGTAGGTTTCGGGCCGATAGGCCAGCGGGATGAACGGCCGCACCACGCCATCGACCCAGGTGACGAACCACCAAACCAGATAGAAGGTGATCGCGATCGGCCCCGTGACAATGAGGCCGGTCAGGAAATAATTACGAAAACGGCCCATCAGGCCGGTGTGCGGCTCCGGGGTGGGATCGAGAGGCGCAGGCGCGTCGTCGCGGGGGGTCATTCTGGTTCCAGGTCGGTCGCTTCGTCCAAGCTAGGGGCTTCTAGCAGGTTTTGGAAGAGCGCGGCCTGGTCCCTTCTGCCTATTCCACCGTCACGGATTTCGCGAGATTTCGCGGCTGGTCGACGTCGGTGCCCATCACCACCGCCGTGTGGTAGGCGAGCAGCTGCACAGGGACGGCATAGACCATCGGCGTGAAGGCCGCGGCCATGTCGGGCATGACGATGGTGACGAGCGACTCCACCGTCGCCTCCGCCGCACCCTTGGCGTCGGTCATCAGGATGATGTTGCCGCCGCGGGCGGCGACCTCCTGCATGTTGGAGACGGTCTTCTCGAACACGCGGTCATAGGGCGCGATCACGACGACCGGCATGGTCTCGTCGATCAGCGCGATCGGGCCGTGCTTGAGCTCGCCGGCGGCATAGCCCTCGGCGTGGATGTAGGAGATTTCCTTCAGCTTCAGCGCGCCTTCCAGCGCCAGCGGGTAGCTGGTGCCGCGGCCGAGATAGAGCACGTCGCGGGATTTTGCGATCCTGTGCGCGAGCTTCTCGATCTGGAGCTCGGTCGTAAGCGCATCCGACATCAGGCGCGGAATTTCGACCAGGCCGTGCACAAGCTTGGTCTCGTCCTCGTCGGACAATTCGCCGCGAGCCTTGCCGGCCGCAATCGCGAGGTTCGCGAGCACCATGAGCTGGCAGGTGAAGGCCTTGGTCGAGGCAACGCCGATTTCGGGGCCGGCCAGCGTCTGCAGCACGGTCTCGCTTTCGCGCGCGATGGTCGAGGTCGGGACGTTGACGACGGCAATGGTGTGGGCGCCCTCGGCCTTGGCGTAGCGCAGCGCAGCCAGGGTGTCGGCGGTTTCGCCGGATTGCGAGATGAAGATGGCGAGATCGCCCTTGCGCAGCGGCGCTTCGCGGTAGCGGAATTCGGAGGCGACATCGACCTCGACCGGCACGCGCGCAAAACGCTCGAACCAGTATTTTGCAACGATGCCGGCGTAGCTCGCGGTGCCGCAGGCCGTGATGTTGATGCGCTGGATGTCCTTGAAGTCGAACGGCAGCGTGACCGGCAGCGAGACGCGCTCGGTCGCCATGTCGACATAGCGCGCCAGCGTGTGGCCGACCACTTCCGGCTGCTCGTGGATCTCCTTCGCCATGAAGTGGCGGTAGTTGGCCTTGTCGACCAGCGAGGTCGAGGCAGCGTGCTTGATCTTGTCGCGCTGGACGGCCTGGCCGTCCTTGTCGAAGATCGTCGCGCTCTTGTGGGTCAGGACCACCCAGTCGCCGTCTTCGAGATAGCTGATCGTGTCGGTGAACGGGCCGAGCGCAATCGCGTCCGAGCCGAGATACATCTCGCCGTCGCCATAGCCGATCGCAAGCGGCGGGCCGTTGCGGGCGCCGATCATCAGATCATCGTCGCCGGCGAAGATGAAGCCGAGCGCGAAGGCACCGCGCAAGCGCGCCAGCGTCAGCTTCACTGCCTCCACCGGCTTGTTGCCGCGCGTCAAGAGATCGTCGACGAGGTGCAGCACGATCTCGGTGTCGGTCTGGGTGTGAAATACCGTGCCCTTCTTTTCGAGTTCCTCGCGCAGCTCGCGGAAATTCTCGATGATGCCGTTGTGAACGACAGCGACGCGCTCGGTCGCATGCGGATGGGCATTGTTGACGGTCGGCTTGCCGTGGGTGGCCCAGCGGGTGTGCCCGATGCCGGTCGTGCCCTTCAAGGGCTCGGCTTCCAGCCGCCTCTCCAGATTCTTCAGCTTGCCCTCGGCGCGGCGACGCTCGAGATGCTTGCCTTCAAGCGTGGCGACACCCGCGGAATCGTAGCCGCGATATTCAAGACGTTTGAGCGAATCCACCAATTGCTCTGCAACCGGCTCGCGCCCGAGAATGCCGACAATCCCGCACATGCGGATCAATATCCCCCAAATCGTCGAAAAATCGCCTAAACGGCGCGCTCGGTTTTTAGCGAAGTTCCTAAGGAACCAGTTACTCAATAATTATGACGGATTGCGACAGCGTCGCATGGCGGCATGCCTTTGCCTGCGTCGATGTCGTCGGCTTTAACCGCGCGAATTAACTCGTTGTCAACATGTTTGGCCAACGATTCTCGCACGGAGATCAAGGCCATGAAAGCCACGTCCGACCGCAAAGGTCTGCCACCCACGTATCTGCTCGCCAGCGAGAGCACCGGCACCCACCTCGCGCATTGGCCGCCGCCCCACCGCGCCATGGAGCGAGGCAAGGAAAGCAAGCCTGTCCTCGTCACGCAGGCTGCCGGCGAACCGGCAAAGCGCGCCAGGCCGCGCGGCTGGCGCTTGAAGCGAGCGTTGTTCTCGGAAGTCGCCGACGACGACTAGCAGCGTTTACTTCTCGGTCTTCTGCTCTGTTTTCTTGCTACCGGTCTTCATCTCGCGGTAACGCGCAGCACCACCCTCGCGAATGGTCTGCGGGCTGCGCTCCAGCGCCATCGCATCATCAGGCACGTCGCGCGTGATCACCGAGCCCGAGCCGATATAGGCGCCGTTGCCGATCTTCACGGGTGCCACCAGCGAGGAGTTGGTGCCGACGAAGGCGCCCTGCCCGATGACTGTCTTGTGCTTCTTGAAGCCGTCGTAGTTGCAGGTGATGGTGCCGGCGCCGATGTTGGAATTGGCGCCGATGGTGGCGTCGCCAATGTAGGAGAGATGGTTGACCTTGACGCCGGCCTCCAGCGTCGCGGCCTTGGTCTCCACGAAATTGCCGATCCGCGCGCCGTCGCCGAGCGAGGTGCCGGGACGCAGCCGCGCATAGGGACCGATCGAGACGTTCTTGCCGAGCGTGGTCTGCACGATATGCGAGAAGGAATGGATCACGCTGCCGTCGGCGATCGATACGCCCGGACCGATCACCACGAACGGCTCGATGGTGACGTCCTTGCCGAACAATGTGTCGGCGGCGAGAAAAACGGTCTCGGGGGCGATCAGCGTGACGCCGGCCTCCATCGCAGCCTTGCGCAGCCGCGTTTGCATCACGCCCTCCGCTTCCGCAAGCTGGGCCTTGGTGTTGATGCCGCGCACTTCGTCCTCGCTGGTTTCGATCACCACGGACTCCCATCCCTTGTCGCGGGCGACGCCGACCGCATCGGTCAGGTAATACTCGCCCTTGGAATTCGCATTGCCTATTTTGTCCAGGATCGCGAGCGCGCGGCGACCGTCGATCGCCATCACGCCGGCATTGCACAGATCGATCTTGCGCTCGTCCGCGCTGGCGTCGGCATGCTCGCGGATCGCGACCAGGCGGTCGCCCTCGACGATGAAGCGGCCATAGCCGGTCGGATCCGCCGCGCGAAAACCGAGCGCGGCGATTGCAGCACCCTTGGCGAGCGGCGCACGGAGCCGCGCAAACGTCTCGGCCGAGATCAGCGGCGTATCGCCGAAGGCGATCAGGACGTCGTCCACGCCGCGCGCGATCGCCTCCCGCGCCGCCAGCACCGCGTGCGCGGTGCCGAGCCGCTCGGCCTGCACGAAGATGAGCGCGTCGGAGCGGATCCGCTTCGCCTCGTCCGCGACCGCCTGGTGATCGGGGCCGATCACGACCGCAAGCGCAGTGCCGGTTCCGCGCGGTGCGGCACCGAGCACATGGGCGAGCAAGGTCTGATGTGCGACCGGATGCAGCACCTTTGGCAGGCTGGATCGCATACGCGTGCCTTCGCCGGCGGCGAGCACGATCGTGAGGCTTGAGCGGGCGGTCATCGCAATCCTGTCCAGTACGGTCGAATCAATCATCACATCCACGGGCGACAAGACGGTGTCGCCTGAGCTTGTCGCCTTGCTACCCCCGCAAACGCCCGGAATTCAAGTGCGAGTGGGTTTTCCTGTTAATGTTCCCTGATTGATTCGGGGAAGCCAGACAGGGCTGGGCACTATACGTTCATGGCAAAGGATTCCGACCCACTGGCGGACGCCTTCGGCGATAAGGAGACCGGCGGGCTGTTCTCCGGACTTTTGGCCGAGGAAAGCACGTTCGATCGCCGTATGATGTGGCGGCTGGGCTCGTGGGGCGCGACCGCCGTCGGCGCCGTCGTGATCGCCGTGTTGGCCAACCAGGCCCAGCTCGGCTGGCGGCGCGACCAGGTCGCCTCCGCCGATATCGCCCGCCAGTCCGACCGTCTCCAGGTGCTGACCAAGGAAAGCCAGATCGAGGCCCGTCGCCTCGCCTCCGCCATCGACACGCTGAACACCGATCGCGACCGGCTCTATTCGCGCGTCACGGTGCTCGAGCAGGGTCTTGATTCCGTCACCGGCGCCATCGCCAAGCAGAGCGCGCCATCGCCGCAGGCCCCTGGGTCGAAGCCGCAGGACACGCCCGTCGCCGCCGCGCAGCCCCCGGCCCCGGATGTCGCACCGGTCGCCTCGACCGCGGCCTCGCTGGTCGACAAGCCGCGCGCAGGCGCAGGCAAGGAGCCCAAGGAAACCTCGAAGGAAGCGTCGAAGGAAACGTCCAAGGAAATTTCAAAGGACAGTTCGAAAGAGGCTGCGAAGGATCAGCCGGGCCCGCCGCCGCAGACTGCGGCCGCCGCTTCGCTCGTTCCGCAGTCGCCGCTGACGACGTCGGCACTTCCGATCCTTCCGCTGGTGCCGTCGAAGTCGATCATGGCGCCGCCTGATCCGGCAGCCTCGAAACTGATTCAGCCGGACACCTCAGAGAAGAAACCCGAGGCGGCGCCCGCTCCCACCGAAATCGCCGCGGCCCCAGCCAAGCCGCCCGAGGCAACCGAAGCCGAGTCGCCCGCAATCGCAGTCCAGCAGACGCGCTTTGCCATCGATCTCGGCGGTGCGAATTCGGTCGACGGCCTGCGCGCGCTCTGGCGCGGCCTGAGCAAGTCCAATCCGGAGGTCGCAGCACTTCGGCCGATCATCATGATCAAGGAAGGCAATAACGGCCTCGGGATGCAGCTCCGTCTCGGTGCCGGCCCCCTGATCAACGCCGCCGCCGCCGCAAAGCTCTGCGCAGGCCTCGCCGAGAACGGCCGCCACTGCGAGACGACCGTGTTCGACGGCCAGCGCCTGTCGATGCGCGGCGGCTCGGAGAAGGGCCAGGATAAGAACCAGGACAAGGGTTCAGACAAGAACCAGGACAAGAGCTCGGAGAAGAGCCAAGAGAAGAGTCCGGACTCGGTGCCGCAAGCCGAGACCGCCCCACCGGCGCCCGCGCCCGCCGCCAAGCCTGACAGGCACCGCCGCAGCTACTCATCCAAGCGCTCGTCAAAGCGTGAGGAGCCCGCACCTACGCCAGCGCCACAGCCAGCAGCGGCCGCTGCCAAGCCGGAGACGGCGTCGGCGAGTTCGACGATATCGTCGTTCTTCAGACGGTAGGACTGTCAGGGATTCCGGTTGAATCGGCGAAGCGTCTCCCTGAGACTGCGCCGTTCAAAGAACAGCCGCCAGCTGGCTGATCTTGATGACCGCGCAAATGATCATGCCCCAAAGCGCAAAATTGACCTGCAACGCTTCAACCATTGCCAACCTCACTCGCATCCTCGCAGTCGCGTTCTTGAACGGCGTGATCTGCTCCTGACTGGATCTGCGATCACGCCCACGCTTCAAGTCCGATGTTAGGCGAGGTTGGAACCCTCGCAAATCCGTAGGGCTACGGTTCTGAGACGTTCGCGTTGCCGCAAATGAGTGCAACGGTCCGCGCGATGCCCCCCGGTGTAAAAATGCCTCGCCCCTGTTGCTCCCTCCCGCCATCCCGACCATATTGCCCGCATGACAAAAAAGCCGTTTCGCCTCACGCCCTATCAGGTGCAGTTTCTCATCGTCGTCGGTTTCGTCACCGTCGGCTGGGCGCTCTATGTGCGCTATCTCGCCGTCGAGTTCTCGCAGGTGGCGCTCGCGTGCGATGCCGGCTTGCAGACCATGATCTGCAAGGCGCGCGCGGTATCGACGTCGCTGTTCAAGAATTCGGTGTTCGGCATCGTCGCGCTGGTGATCGCGACGCTGAACCTGATGCGGCCGTCGATCGTGCTGCTCACGCTCGGCGTGGTCGCAGCCGGCCTCGGCATCGTGCTCTACAACATCGTGCTGTCGGGCCTGGCGATCGGCCTGCTCATCCTTGGCTTTGCTCGGCCCGCGCCCGCCACAGCGTGAGCGCGAACAAGAGATAGATCGCGCAGGTCCACATCGCCTGCCAGTTGTCGCGGCCTTCGTTCAGGATCACGTAGACGGCCGACAGCGCCAGCAACCCTGCGAACACGGCTTCCGCGATCGGGCGCGCGCCGATCTGCGGGCGGTTCAGCATCAACAGCGCAAACGGCACCACCGCCATCGTCAGCGAGGCGTAGGGGAAGTCGCGGTAGCGCGGGTCGAACACGAAGCCGAGCGCGGTCTCGGCCGCGATCACCGCCGTCACCGCCAGGGTCAGGCCCAGCACGGCCGAGAGCTTTGACCATTTCCGTCCCTCGAGCGGACCGAGCAGGTCGAGGAAGCTCGGCAAATTGCGGCCGATCACGAGCGCCTGCGCGCAGAAGATCGGGGAGAGGATGCCGGCGAGCAGCAGCATACCCCATTGCAGCCAGCCGCCCCAGCCGTAGCTCTCGTAAAACATCTTGTCGGCCGCGATCCCAAGCAGGATGCCCGCCGATGTCGCGGAGATGCCGACGCCGAGCCAGGCCGAGAAGCGCGGTGTCCAGGGCCGGCGGCGCAGCGTGATACCGGCCACCGCGAACACCAGCACGCTGAGGACCATGCCGGCGCCCATGTACCATTTCCAGAACGGGAAATTGCTGATCGGCTCGCCCGGCGGATATTTCAGCTGCCGCCGTACCGAATCGATCAGGCCCCAATAGCCGCCGACGGTGCCTTCGAGCCGCCGCTTCCACGGCTGGTCATAGGCCTCGATCAGGTTGACGCGAAACTTCAGGGCCTTCGCGAGCCCCAGGATTTCCGAGACGACACGCGCCTGGTTGGTGCGTGACGGCAGCGCGCCCTCGCGCATGCGGCCTTCGCTC
The DNA here is from genome assembly GCF_008123425.1 of Bradyrhizobium rifense. GTDB lineage: Bacteria > Pseudomonadota > Alphaproteobacteria > Rhizobiales > Xanthobacteraceae > Bradyrhizobium > Bradyrhizobium rifense. The sequence goes on along the minus strand of NZ_VSSS01000023.1, from coordinate 27,219 downwards.
GGCCAGCCGGTCTCGCCGATCAGGATCTCCTTCTCCGGAAACGCCACCGCCATGCGCTCGCGGATCGCCTCGACATGGCTCGCCGCGAACTTCGCCTTCACCGGCATATCCTCCCAATAAGGCAGGATGTGAATCGTGACGAAGTCGACGGCGTCATAGACCTCGCGGTTCTTCAGCCAGTATTCCCAGACGTCGGCATAGGTCACGGGCACGGTGACCTGCGCCTTCACCGAGCGGATGATCGCGGTGAGGTCCGACGTCGTCATCTCTCCGCGCAGCAACACCTCGTTGCCGACGACGAGCGCGGAGATGGTGTCGGGGAATTCCTTGGTGAGACGGACCGCGGTCGCGACTTGCGCAAAATTCTTGGCGCGGTTGCTGCCGAGCCAGATGCCCTGGATCACCTTCAGCCCGCCGACCTTGGTCGCGACCGCGGGCACCTGGTCGAGCCCGTTCTCGATCGAATAGGTGCGGACGCAGTCGGTGATCTCTTTGAGCTGGCGCAAATCCTGCTCGAGCTGGTCGGCCTCGATATGGGTCCATTCGTTCAGCGGCGTCTGGTCGCCGCGGAACGGCGCGTAGGACACGCACTGGACCTTGTCATTGGGATCGATGGGGGCGCGCGTGAGCGTGATCGGCGTGGCAAGCCACCACCACACGGCAGCAATCGCACCCAGGGAGACGAGCAGGAGCGCCAGTGGCGTACGAAGTGAAATCGGTTCCGTCCTCCGCGAGGGTCAGTCGATTACCTGCTCGCACGCCGTCTGCCAAGGGGGTGACGCCGGCGAGGCGCTCGCTCTCCCCGGCGAATTGGGCTGCGGCCGTTCGACCGGGCCTTAGGATCGTGACTTTGCTGGACAAAAATCCAATTACAGGTCATTGGATTTTGCGGGACTTTTCCGCCGCATTGGAGACCCATTTGGACGCCATCACGTCGGCGTCCGCGAGGTTCTCCCGCGCGGGCGGACGGCTGAGATATTGGGGAATTCATGCGGCGACGGGTGTTCGAGTTACGAAATGCGGTCCTGCGGCAGTTCGCCGCCACCTTGGCCGTGACCTCCCTTGTCCTCCTGGCGGGCCTCCATGCCGCCTCCGCCCAGAGCGGGACGCCGACCCCGGATCAAGGCAAGCAGCCGGCGGCGCAGGCCACCGACGCCGCCAAGGATGCCAACCAGAAGCGGACTGACGAGTTCGCCGAAGCTGCCCGCGCCATTAATGGCCCGGCCGGCAATCCCGAATGCGTCTGGCTCGGCCGTCGCGCGGTTCAGTTGATGTACAGGGACGACCTCGATACCGCCTTCCGCCACATCGATCTTTACGACCGCTTCGGCTGCCCCGGTGGTCACATCCAGGCCGCGTTCCGCTGCCTGACCCGCTTCCTCACCCAGATCGACGACAAGGTCCCGAACAGCCTGAATAATCTAACCCAGGCCTGCTGGATCAACCCGGCTGCGCAGCCGCAGCAGACAGCCGCGGCCGCCTCGCAGCCTCCGGCGCCGACCACCGGCAATTCGCAGCCCCCCCAGCCGGCCGCGAGCCCCGCGCCTGCGGCTAGCCCTTCGCCGCCCGCGCCCCAGAAATAGCCGCGATCGTTTCAGCCTCCGTTCATGAACGATCGGCGATAGCAACTGACGGCACTGCCGCGCGTTGATCGGACCGGACAAGGCCATGCCCTGATAAGGACATGAGGCCATGACAGTTGAGAAACCGCGCGGCAGAGGTATGCTCCCTTTGCCGCGGACTTGGTCGGATCTCGGGGTCGGATCCGCTTCCCTGCCCCCTCAGCCCCTTTTGGTTTAGCCGCGATGCGCGTTGTCGCCGCCGTTCTGTTGCTCGTGTCCGTGCTCCATGCCGGCCTCTGGGGAGTCCTGCGCGACAAGGAACCCGCGCCGGACTTCAAGGGCCTGCTGCCCAGCCTGTCTTATACGCCGTTCGAACCGGGACATATTGTCGATAGCAACGTCGACCCTGACAAGATACGTGCCGATCTGAAAAAGCTCTCGACCCTCACGCGCGCCATTCGATCTTACTCGGCAACGGAAGGCAACGAATTGGTGCCGCCGATCGCCGCCGAGTTCGGGCTCAAGGTCACGGTCGGAGCCTGGATCGGCAAGGATCCGGAGCGCAACGAGCGGGAGATCAAGGCTGCGATCGCGCTCGCGCGCAAGAACAGCAACGTGAATGGCGTCGTCGTCGGTAACGAGGTGATCTATCGCGGCGAGCAGAAGGTCGAAGACCTTATCGAGATGATCAAGCAGGTGAAGGGCGCGGTCCGCGTGCCCGTCACCACCGGCGAGATCTGGAACATCTGGCGCGACAACCCCGAGCTCGGCTCTAACGTCGATTTCATCGCCGCCCACGTGCTGCCCTATTGGGAAAATTTCCGCTCGGACCAGGCGGTCGACCAAGCTGTTGACCGCTACAATCTTCTGCGCAACCAGTTCCCGGGCAAGCGCATCGTCATCGCCGAGTTCGGCTGGCCGAGTGCGGGCTACAATTTGCGCAACGCAGACCCCGGTCCGTTCCAGCAAGCCCTGACGCTGCGCAATTTCGTCGGCCGCGCCGAAGCGCTTGGCATGGACTACAACATCGTCGAGGCGATCGATCAGCCTTGGAAATACTTTGAAGGCGGCGTCGGTCCGTACTGGGGCATCCTCAACGCCAGCCGCGAGCCGAAATTCGCCTGGACCGGCCCGGTCCAGAACCCCGATTATTGGAAGCTGATGACGATCGCGCTGCTGGTCGGCATCCTCTTGTCGCTGCCGATCCTGCGGCTGGAGCAGCCGACCGCCAGGCAGGCGTTCCTGCTGTCGGCCACCGCCAACGGCGTCGGTGCCTGGGCCGCGACCGTGTTCGCGTTCTGGAACGGGCACTATTTCCTCTTCGGCTCGGCCTTCGCGCTGACGCTCGGCATGATCCTGCTTGTGCCGCTGGTGCTGATCGCGATGGCCCGCGTCGACGAAATCGCGGCCGTCGCGTTCGGCCGGCCGCCGCAACGGCTGCTCGCCAAGGGCAAGCCGATCGAGAACGTGCCGGAGAATTACTACCCGAAGGTCTCGATCCACATCCCCGCATATTTCGAGCCGGTCGAGATGCTGAAGCAGACGCTCGATGCGCTGTCGCGGCTCGACTATCCGAACTACGAATGCGTGGTCATCATCAACAACACGCCCGATCCCGCCTTCTGGCAGCCGATCCAGGATCACTGCCGCGCGCTCGGTGAACGCTTCAAGTTCATCAACGCCGAGAAGGTGCAGGGCTTCAAGGCCGGCGCGCTCCGCATCGCCATGGACCGCACCGCCGTCGACGCCGAGATCATCGGCATCCTCGATGCAGACTATGTCGTCGAGCCCGACTGGCTGAAGGACCTCGTGCCGGCATTCGCCGACCCGCGCGTCGGCCTGGTGCAGGCGCCGCAGGAGCATCGCGACGGCGATCTGTCGATCATGCACTACATCATGAACGGCGAATATGCCGGCTTCTTCGACATCGGCATGGTCCAGCGCAACGAGCTCAACGCCGTCATCGTGCACGGCACGATGTGCCTGATCCGCCGCGCCGCGATGGACATGGCCGGCGGCTGGTCATCCGACACGATCTGCGAAGATTCGGATCTCGGGCTTGCGATCCAGGAGCTCGGCTGGACCACCCACTACACCCGCCATCGCTACGGCCAGGGCCTGCTGCCCGACACCTACGAGGCCTTCAAGAAGCAGCGTCACCGCTGGGCCTATGGCGGCCTCCAGATCGTCAAGAAGCACTGGCGCCGCTTCCTGCCGGGCCGGAGCCGGCTGACGCCGGACCAGAAGCGCGAATACGGTCTCGGCTGGCTGAACTGGTTAGGGGCCGAAAGCCTCGGCGTGGTCGTGGCGCTGCTGAACCTCGTCTGGGTCCCGATCGTCGCCTTCGCCGACATCGCCATCCCCGACAAGATTTTGACACTGCCGATCATCGGCGCCTTCATCGTCTCGCTCGCACACTTCCTGTCGATGTACCGCGCGCGCGTCGCAATCAAACCCGGCCAGATGCTGGGCGCCATGATCGCCGCGATGAGCGTGCAATGGACGGTGTCGCGCGCGGTCGCGCAAGGACTGATCACCGAGCACATCGCCTTCGCGCGCACCTCCAAAGGCGGCCTGTCCAGGATGTCGATCGAGTTCCAGGCGTTCTGGGAGGCCGTGATCGGCGCCCTGCTCCTGATCGGCTCCGGCGTGCTGATCGCCTCCAACAGCTTTAGGCAGATCACCGAGATCTACATCTTCGCCGGCGTCCTGGTGCTGCAGAGCCTGCCGTTCCTGGCCGCGGTCGCGATTGCGATCCTCGAGCTCAGCCGCATCAACTCGTTCCAGTTCTGGCACGACAGCGCGATCCGCACCGCCGAGCTGATCGGCCTGCGCCCCGTTGCCCTGCCGGCACCCGGCAACGCGCAGCCGGTGCCGAGCGAGGTGCGGCAGGAGGCGAACTGATCTCGACGTGGATGACGGCCGCCAATCAGGTTGAAAATCCCGGGCTAAGCGGCGGAAACGTAGGACGAATCCCCGCCTCTGGCGCGATCTTCGGCCGCCGCGCGCGCTATTGACCTCAGCGCCTCATCCCCCTACACAGCGCGGGCCGAAAGCATGATCCGGAAACAGCCGGTTTTCCCCGCAGCGCTTCAGTCAAACGCGGCGGCAAGACATGCTTCTCCAAATGACCGAAGACGATGGCGATCGATTTCTGAAGCCATCGGCGGCCATGGGAGCGCGTAGCTCAGCCGGTAGAGCACGTGACTTTTAATCACGGGGTCCTGGGTTCGAGCCCCAGCGCGCTCACCACCTCTGTGCTGCCGCTGGCGGCCCGGGCACCGAGCCACGTGGATGACCTGCTTCTTCTTCCACTCCACAGCGACGAAGCGCCGGTCGATCCGACAAGTTCTCCCGAATATGGCGAGGCTGACGAAAAGCGGCGGGCGGAGCAGCGCGAAAGCGCCCCACGTTGGGGGTACGGCCCGATCAAGCCCGTTACTGCCTACCCCTTTTTAGCCGTGGCCTTTTCGACCGTTTGAGATCAGCTTCGGTCCTGAAGAGAACTCTAATCAAGTGCGTTCTCATGGCTAACTCACCATCCATCGTGCCGCAGAGTGCGGCCAACCGCGATGTCTACATTGTGCTTGAGGACTTCGGCGGCCGTTTGGGGCGGGCCTGGTCCGAAACGGCAGAAGAGGACAGCAATCGTGCGACTCTGCTGCGGCACCTGATCGAAGGCCATTACATTCGTCCAGCTCGCATCGTCGCCTTCAACACGACCGAGGGATGGTCGCGCGATGTGACCGCGGATATCGCGGATGAGCTGCGCCGTCGCTTCGTCGAATTCGAGGACGTGGCGCCCTCCATGCTGGAATTCCTTGAGAGAGCGGTGAAGCACTGAGCGACAGATTCGCAAAGCGCACCGGACGAAGCTGCACGCGAAGTCCTCGAGCATCGGATGAGTTGGTCGCGCGAGTTTGACGAGCCGATATTGCTGCCTGAAGGTCGCACGCTGGCGACGCGGCGCGATGCCGAAGAAGGAGCATGATGCGCCGGAGTGGCGTGCGGCCATGGAAGCCTAGCGCCTGGTGATCGAGCGTGGCGGCCCCACGCTGTTCGCCCGGATCGGCATAATGCGGGCGCTGAATCGGCACTACGTCCCGGAGCTCAACCCCAAGGGCAAAGAGCCGCATTGGGGCCGGCGCAAGCTCAAGAGGGATCAATGACCGTCTTCAAACGGGGAAAGGCCGCAGGGTGGTTCCAGCCCCCACTGCGGCCATCCCGGGCAACTAGAAATTTATTAGTACTCAAATCTTGCCGGTGTTCTCACAGTAGAACACCCCGTTCCGAATAAGGAATCCGTATAACTACCGGAGACCACTGTTCCACCCATTGTCATTAACAGCCGAACATGGCACGGCTCGCTTTCCAGCCCCCCAATGCTCCCGGCGGCCGATCCAATTGCGGACCAGAGTGCCAGGAGTGCTAGGCCCGCCAGTGTGACCGGCGGGCCTTTTGCTGTCGCCGCCTCAGCCGCCGACGGTGCGTCGTCAGCCGGTGCCGGTCGCGCCTTTTGTGTACTCGACGACGGCGCTTCTTGTGCGTGCGGGAATTGCGGTGACAATTGCGGTGACAGTGCTGGACTGTCACCGTATTCCGACACGCTCCATGCGCGCGAGCTCGTCGGTGTCGTCCGGATGTCGCCCCATGTGGCGGGATCACACTCCGGCACCCACCCCGCCGTCAAGAGGCTGCAACGTGGCGGGCTATCCGCCACAGCTTGAGCAGGCGTTATTGTTGTCCATCCATCGCCGGGTGGCCTCGTCGCTCCAACCCGGGACGGCGAAGCCGGGGGTCGCCACGCCTTGACCGGGAGCAACGAGTTGAGTGGGGGGAACGAATACATGCTGGCGCGTGCGCAATGGTGGTGTTGAGCGATGCACCGTGGCGGCATTCCCCGTAGCACTCAGAGCAAGCAATAGGCCCAGGGCCAAAACGGACCGCATCATCGCTGTTTCCAATCGAGCGTTGCCGGCCAGACATGTGGTTCGGCCGTCAATCATCCCCAAGTGCCGGTGGCTTCACGATCGCTCAATTCAGCGGGATCGCTGCGATGCCTGACCGTCCGACCAAGATCACCTTCGGCGAGATGGAATTGCAGTCCAGTGCAGTCCAGCACTGTCACCGTATTCTACTTTACGGTCTCTTCGTCTCTTGCCATCGCGTCAAGTCTATCCAATTGACCGGCTAAACCCGCAAAGCTCTTGGCGATGTTCCCGAGTACAAAGGCGCGGCTTTCGGAAATGTCGGGACTTGAAGAGAGGGCCTTGTAATGATTTGCAAGTTCCTTGCATCTGGCGGCCGTCATCATGTGGGGCTCCATAAATTTCCCGAGTGGGGCGAAGCTCTGTTCCGTCGATGAGCTTTCAGAACACGGCTTGAGCAAAGAGGCCGACACCTGAGGTGGCCTCTCGACAGCACAACGCCACCAAGCTGAATATTGCTCGGTGGCGTTGGATTAGACCTGGACAGCGCAATCCGCCAAGAGTGGCACAAAGTGCACATGCCCGCTGTCGAGTCTGGTCAAAATTGCTCACTCGCCGTCGTTCGCGACGTGTTCTATGGAAACAAATGCCTTGATCTATCCCAAGGGGATCGGCCCCATGCCGACGAACGCGATCTATCTCTATTCGGCGCCGGGGACGGCTGCGGTTTTGATTGAAGGCACCTGGCGCGGCAGCGCCGAAGAGGACATGATTTCCATGCCATCGCCGGGGATTGCAGCGTCCGGCGCCAGCGCAACGCCACCAAGCATTATTCGGCTTGGGGGCGTTGTGAGCGACGGAGCTGCCTAGCTACGAGCGAGCTGCTTCGCATATATCCGAACGCGACCCTGCGTGGTCATTCGCAGTCTTCCCGTCAAGTGGACCACGTAGCCCAGTGCGATTAACCGGTCCCTGTGTGCGGCTGGAATTAGGGGCGCCCGGCCATTTACAGGCACGTTGCCAACCAAAAGCAGCGATGCGCACTCTTCATCGGTTAGTATTTCTGTCTCTGAGGCCATGACCTGAGGATGGACCGCTTCGGCAATCCTGCAAGTTCAATTTTGATCAGACCTCAAAATAAAGGCCGCCTCAGCTGGCGGCGATGCTCGGCGCCGTCCCGACCTCCTAGCAATCGATAATTTGACACCGGCCGGCGCCGCGTTTCGATGGCGGCATGACCAAGGCAGAGAACCGAGCAGCCGCGAAGGCCTATCACCGGGAACAGGCTTAGAAGCGCCAAGCCGCCGAGCGGGCGGAAGCCGTCAAGGCCGATCTGGCCGAGCTCGAGAAGCTGCGGCTCTATCTCATCTTCGGCAAGAACGCCGGCGAGCCAGCGCACGAGCTTGTCAGCCGCGAGACGGTGTCGGCCCTCCGCCTTGACGCGCCTTCAGCTTTCCGGCGCTGCAACTGTCGCCGGCGCAGTCAGCGGAGCGCCTCCAACCGAAACGGGCCCGATGGTTTTCGACTGCCGATCCATCCGTTTGCGCATCGCTGGGGACAGTCCATAACGCGCATGCGCTCTTCTAATGGAGGAAGTGACGTCCGACGTCATTGTATTTTGCAGCGCGTCGATCTTCGCGATCAGCGTCGAAAGCTGCGGCGATATCTTCCTCACATCGCCCCGTTCGTCCGTGATGCTCTGTCGGAGAGACAGGAGGGTCGTTGAATCCTGCTGCCGCAGAGCCGCACTTTGCTGCAATGAGGAATTGATCTCCTGCAGCGAGGCGGCCTGTTGCTGCTGGGCCGACTGGATGTCCTTCAGGGCGGCGACAATCGGATCCGGTTTTGCGGCGGGCTCTTCCTGGCGCGGAAGCAGCGCAGCCAGGCTGCTGATGTTCGGCGACGGAAGCTCAAACGACGGAAGATCAAACGGCAATGTATAGATCGCCGCCGCGCCATTGATCGCCAGGGCACACACCGCCAGTGCCAGGACGGATTTCCGGCTGGACCGTTTGCCCGGTGCCGGCGCCTCCAAGGCTTCGTGTTCGGCGTCCGGCTCGAATGCTGCGGCTGCAAGGGCTGCGGCGTCGAGGTGTTCGACAAAGCCCGGCGTTTCCGATGTCGTGGTCATGCGCATTGACCTCATGAGCAAGCAAAAGGAGGCCGTCGCCGGAACGTCATCGCGACGCCTCCCTTACGCAGCACTCACTTACAACTGCCTAAAATTGTGGGCTTTTTGGATTAATTCCACGTTAGCGACGTCGCCCCCAGGCATGTCCGGACACCCCGGCCGATTACGGGGCCATGCGATGGAATTGCGGTGGAAACGTTAGTCCTGTTCCACCCGCTTTGCCGAAAAAGCCAGAGGACAACCGGCTGGAAAGGTGTAGGATTCGACCAAACGGGAGGTGCGGCATGTTTGAAATCACCGGTTTCGACACGGCAGGCGTCGTCAATTTGAAGCGGGAGTCGCTCGCCGCCGCCCTCAAGAAGGCCAGGGAGCTGATCGCGGACGGATGCCGCGACGTCCAGATCGTCGATCCCCAAGGCCGGGTCTACACCTCGTTTGAGGAGCAGGCAGCCTAGCCGCCCCGCGCGCCTTCGGCGTCGCAATTGCTAATGAGACCCTGACGCCTGGGAGCGCGGGGCCCTTTCGACATATCAATTGGTAACGCGACAGGCTTTCCCGCGGTCAGCCTCAGCAACTTCCTCTGACCCGTTTCGCCCCTCCGCCGCCTCGATCGTTGCTGCGCGCGCGAAAGCAACGCCATTGCCTTGCCGCGTGCCCCCCTTGGCTCGCGCGGGCCACGTCGTTGCCAACCAACTCATTTGAGCGCACCCTTCGGCGAGGCGCGCAGACGCCGCACGGGAGAGACACATGAAGGAACCGGGCCTGGACGGTCGCCATCGGGACAAGGATGGCGCGATCGGCAAGAAGCACGGCAACACGCTGGTTGGCACGTTGCGCAAGATCTACGGCAGGGGTTTTGCGGCCGGCTATCCGGATGCGACAACACTCAGTGAGGTCTTGCATCAGTTGAACGAGACGTCGCTGAGCCAACTGCGTCGCGATCACGAAACAGGGCATCTGGGGCATAAGATCGACCACGCCCCGAAGTGACGGACTTCGCTCGGCCAAATTGATGTCGTCAAACCTGACAGCCGGTCGGCAGCGACCTGGGGCGGTCGGGCTGGGCTATTGATCGGCCCCACCGCACTTGCCCCACCGCATTTGCCGTTTGAGCCTTCCGAAACGCGCCGCTAGGATGAGCCTTTTTACGGAGGCTCATTTGAAACAGTTCATTATTGTCGCAGCCATCGCGCTGCTTGCCACGGCGCCTGCCCGATCCCAGGGCCTGGTCGATCCCAGCAAGGTTGCTCCCGAATACCGCGAAGCGGCCGAAAAGCGCCGCGCCGAGCAGATCCGTCAGCGCGAATGCGCCCTGAAGGCGGATCTGGCGAAGGTGCTGCCGCGAGACCGGACCGACTATCTCAATCACTGCCTCGACACGATGGCCGCGAAGCAATAGCGGGTTGCGGCCGGTTGCGCTGCAAGACGTACGTGCAAGACCTGCGTGCAAGACGTACTTGAAAGTCGCAACCGGCCTTCAGGCTTTCTTCAGATGTTCGGCTCACCGTGGGCGCCGATTTCCAATCATCATTGATTGTCGGCGCATGAGTTTCGTCCAGGTCCAGTGCACGCGCTGCAAGACGATGTTTCGCGATCGCGCGGGACGGTTGCAGGACGGCTATTCCAGGCAATGTCCCGGTTGCGAAGTCGTGTTGTTCTTCGCCGAGGACTCGCAGCATCCCTTCATCAAGCGTGCGATGCGAAATGCGCGGAAGGCCCGCAAGGAACAGCACGAGGCCGCGGCCATCAGGCGTGCTGCTCCGCCGGAACCGCGTGCGGCTCCCCGGTCGCGATCGTCCATCGGACGGACGCGGGCGCAGGAACGATCCGAGTAACGCGCGGGCGGCCGTTTACGTCGCCTCGATCCAGATCCCGGCATCGGAATGCGCGCGGATGTGATCGACCAGAAAGTCCGAAAACACCCTGATCTTCGCCGGCAGCCGGACACGGTTCTGGTAGGCCACGTTCATCGTCAGCAGCGGTAACTCCCAGTCGGTCAGGACCGGCACCAGCTTGCCGGCCGCGATGTCGCTCTGCACGATGTAAAGCGGCTGGATCAGGATGCCGAGTCCTGCGCGCGCGGCGCCGCAGATGATCTGGCCGTCATTGCTGTCGAGCGTCGGCGCGATGCGAATGGTCTGCGTCGCGCTGCCCTGGCTCAGTCGCAGCGAATAGGGATCGTTGGCGAGGTTGTAGACCAGCATGTCATGGCGCGCGAGATCGGCGGGATGCTCGGGGATACCGTGCGTCGCGAGATAGGATGGTGCCGCCGCCAGCACGCGGCGCATCTGTCCGATCCGGCGGATGATGATGTTGGAATCCGGCTCCTGCTCCCGCGTGCGGATCGCGACGTCGATGCCGGCTTCGATGAAGTCAGGATAGCGATTGGCGGCGATGATCTGCACATCGAGCTTCGGATAGAGTTTTCGAAACGCCGGTAGCATCGGCGCCATGTAGATCATCGCAAAGGACAGCGAGCTCGTGACGCGCAGCATGCCCTTGGGCGACAGCGCGCGATCGCTGACGGCGTCCTCGGCCTCAGCAAGCTCGTTGAGCAACGTGCTGCAACGCTGCAGCAGCTCCTGCCCGGCTTCGGTCAGCCACTGCCGGCGGGTGTTGCGCTCGATCAGCCGGACCGCGAGCCGCTCCTCCAGCGCGCTCAGGTGCCTGCTCGCCGCTGCGTTCGACATCCGCAAGGTGTCGGCGGCCTTGGAGAGGCTGCCGAGCTCGGCCGTCTTTGAAAACACCTCGAGTTGGAGAAGGCGGTCCATTCTTCCTCAAAATGGAAAAGAGACTTACGGTTTTTGGCCTTTATTTCCGATTTCTGCAAGGCAAGATAGGCCCAACAAGTAAGATACAGGCGAGGAAATCTGGAAAATGTCGGGCCCGATCAAGCACATCGTGATGTGGCGGCTGCGCGGGGAGACCCCTGCGGAGCGGTCGGCGGCCAGATCCAAGGTCAAAACCCTGTTCGAGGGCCTCAAGGGCCGGATCGAGGGCCTCACCCATATCGAGGTCGGCGCTGACATCAGCGATGTCGATTACGCCTGCGACGTTGTCCTCGTCTCCGAGTTTACCAACAGCGCGGCCCTGAAGGCCTACGCCACCCATCCAGAACATCTGCGGGTGCGCGAGGAGCTCGGCGACTTGCGGATCGGGCGCTTCCAGGTCGATTATCCCATCAAAGAGACCGGCGCATGATCGGTTCGTTCACCTTTGAAAATCTGCCCTGCCGCGTCGTGTTCGGCAGCGGAACGCTTGCCTCGGCCAAGGCCGAGATCGAGCGTCTCGGCGGCAAGCGCGCGCTGGTGCTGACCACGCCGCAGCAGGAGGCGCAGGGCGCCAAGCTCGGCGCGGCCTTAGGCCCGCTCTATGCGGGCATCTTCGCGGGCGCCACCATGCACACGCCCATTGAGGTGACCGAGCGCGCGATTGCGGCGATGAAGGCGTGCGACGCCGACTGCGTGGTCGCGCTCGGCGGCGGCTCCACGACTGGCCTCGGCAAGGCGCTCGCCCTGCGCACCGGCGTCAACCAGCTCTGCATTCCCACCACCTATGCCGGCTCGGAAATGACCCCGATCCTGGGTCAGACCGAAAACGGGCTGAAAACGACGGTGCGCGACGTGGCCGTGCTGCCGGAGACCGTGATCTACGACGTCGACCTGACGCTGACGCTGCCGGTCGGGCTCACCGTGACCTCCGGCATCAATGCCATCGCGCATGCGGTGGAGGCGCTCTACGCCCGCGACACCAATCCCGTGACCTCGCTGATGGCGGAAGAAGGCATCCGCGCGCTCGCACGTGCCCTGCCCGCAATTGCTGCCAAGCCCGACGATCGCGCCGCCCGCAGCGATGCGCTCTATGGCGCCTGGCTATGCGGCGTGTGCCTGGGCACCGTCGGCATGGCGCTGCATCACAAGCTCTGCCACACGCTCGGCGGCACGTTTGATCTCCCGCATGCCGAGACGCACACCATCGTGCTGCCGCATGCGCTTGCCTATAACGCACCCGCGGTGCCCGAGGCGATGACGCGCATTGCGCGTGCCATCGGCGCTTCGGACGCATCTCAGGGGCTGTTCGACCTTGCCAAGAAATTGGGTGCCAAGGTCGCGCTACGCGACATCGGCATGCCCGAGAGCGGCATCGACAAGGCGGCTGACCTCGCCGTCACCAACGCCTACTGGAATCCGCGTCCGCTCGAACGGGGCGCCATCCGCGACCTCATTGCGCGGGCCTGGGCCGGCGAGCCGCCGGTCGCAACCAAAGCGGCAGCCTGACGACATGCGACGCACCCTCATCCAGTCAGCAACAATCATCAGCATGGACGCGTCGATCGGCGATCTCCGTGTCGGCGATGTGCTGGTGGAGAACGGGCGGATCGCCGAGGTGCGTCCCGGCATCGACGCCGCCGACGCCGAGATCGTCGACGGCCGCGGCCGTATCGTCATCCCCGGGCTCATCAACGCGCATATGCACACCTGGCAGACGGCGCTGCGCGGATATGCTGCGAACTGGACGCTGCTCGAATATTTCCGCCGCATGCATGCCGGGCTCGCGACCTTGTTCGCTCCCGACGACATCTACATAGCCACCCTCGTCGGTGCGCTGAACCAGATCAATTGCGGCGCCACCACGCTGGTCGACTGGTGCCACAACAACCCGACGCCTCATCATACCGACGCCGCCGTGCGCGGCCTGATCGAGAGCGGCATCCGCGCCGCCTTCTTCCACGGCTCGCCGAAGCCTGAGCCGAAGCCGGGCGAGCCGCATTTCTCGGAGGTGCCGCATCCGCGTCGCGAGGTCGAACGGCTGCTGGCAGGCCCCCTCGCCGACCGCGACGGCCTCGTCACGCTCGGGCTTGCCATTCTCGGCCCGCATTATTCGACGCTCGACGTGTCCGTGCATGACTTTCGTCTGGCGCGGGAGCTCGGCCTGATCGCCTCGATGCACCAGGGCGGTGGTCCCGCAAAGACACAAGGCGGCTGGGAGAAGCTGATCGAGGCCGGCCTCGTCGGCCCTCACGTCAACATCGTCCATGGCAACGACCTGCCCGATGATCTCCTGCAAAGGCTGATCGATCTCGGCGTCACCTTCTCGGTAACGCCGGAGAACGAGATGATCCAGGGCCATGGCTTCCCGATCACCGGACGGCTGCTCAAGCGCGGCGTCCGTCCCACCATCGGCATCGACCTGGAATCCGTGCTGGCCGGCGATCTGTTCTCAGCCGCCCGCGTCGCGCTGTCGATGCAGCGCGCCCTCGACAATGCGGAGTCACGCAAGAGCCAGGGCACCATCCCGGCGACGACCACGATCCCGGCCCGGGAGGCGCTGCGCTGGATCACCACCGAAGGCGCCCGCATGCTCGGCCGCGAGAGCCAGATCGGCTCGCTGACGCCGGGGAAACTCGCCGATCTCGTGGTCATCAATGCGGACGATCTCAATCTGTTTCCGGTCCACGATCCCGTCGCCACCGTGGTGATGCAGACGAGCCTTGCCAATATCGAGGCGGTGATGATCGGAGGCCGCTGGAAGAAACGGAACGGAAAACTGCTGGTCGACGGTCTCGCGCAGAAGAAAGAACTGCTCGAACGCTCCGGCCAGCGGCTGGTGCAGAACATCGAACGACAAGGGCACGCCGCGTGACGCGGCCAACGGACAACAACAATGACTGACACAAGCAAACAGATCGCCTTCATCGGCATCGGCAAGATGGGCCTGCCGATGTCGCTACTCGTCGCCAAGGCCGGCTATGCCGTCACCGCCTTCGATCAGAGCGCCGCGCGGCTCAGCGAGGCGCGCGAGCACGGCATTGCTGCCGCGGGCTCGCCCACTGAAGCCGTCAACGGCCGGCCTACGGTCATCACATCGCTCCCCGACGACGCCGCCTTGCGCGCGGTGATGCTCGGCCCGACCGGACTGATCGGCGCGATGGCGCCGAAGGCCGTGCTGATCGAGACCAGCACGGTCAGCGCCGAAGCCTCCGCCGAGGTCGATGCCGCCGCACAGGCGCGTGGCGTCGCCTATCTGCGCGCGCCGGTCTCGGGGAACGCCAGCATCGTCCACACCGGCGCGCTGAGCTGCTTCGTCTCCGGGCCCAAGGACGCCTTCGAAAACGCAAAACCGCTGTTTGCGAGCTTTACCCACGCCCAGACCTATCTCGGCCCAAGCGAAGAAGCCCGCTACGCAAAGCTCGCGGTCAATCTCATGATCGCGGTCTCGGCGGCGATGATGGCCGAGAGCCTGGCGCTGGCGCGCAAGGGCGGCATCGGCTGGCAGGACATTCTGAAGGTGCTGGATGAGAGTGCGGTCGCCTCCCCCATGGTGAAATACAAGACCGCGCCGCTGCGCAGCCGTGACTTCGTGTCGAGCTTCTCCTGCAAGCAGATGGCCAAGGATCTCGACCTCATCCTCAGCGCCGGCCATGTCGTCGGCGTGCCGCTGCAGCTCGCAGCGCAGGTGCGCGAGACCTACGGCGCGCTGGTCGCGCAAGGCGATGGCGAGACCGACTTCATCGCGACCGTGAAGCATCTCGAGCGGCTGTCCGGCCTGGACGAACCCAAACTCTGATCGGCGGAGGCGAATGTGCGTAATTTCAGCGAGACCAACATCACCGACGCCGTGCTCGAGCGCATCGCAGGCGCCACCGATCCCCGGATCAAGCAGGTCAGCGAAGCGCTGGTGCGTCACCTCCACGCCTTCGTGCGCGAAATCAGGCCGACCCAGAAGGAATGGGAGTACGGCATCGACTTCCTGACCCGCACCGGCCACATGTGCGACGACAAGCGCCAGGAGTTCATCCTGCTGTCGGATACGCTCGGCGTCTCCATGCTGGTCGACGCGATCAACCATCCGGTGCCCGAAGGCGCGACCGAGACCACCGTGTTGGGTCCGTTCTTCGTCCAGGCCGCGCCGGAGAAGCAAAATGGCGACGATATCTCCGGCGCCATGGAAGGCGATCCCATGATCGTCACCGGCTCGGTCTCGACCGTCGACGGCCGCCCGCTCGCGGGCGCCGTGGTCGACGTCTGGCATTCCGACAATGACGGCTATTACGACGTGCAGCAGCTCGACGAGATCGGCGATCTCGCGATGCGCGCCCGCTTCCACACCGACGCCAACGGCCGCTTCCATTTCTGGTCGATCAAGCCGGCGGCCTATCCGATCCCGCATGACGGCCCGGTTGGCGAGATGCTGGAGGCGCAGGGTCGTCACCCCTGGCGCCCGGCGCATGTCCACTTCATGATTTCGGCACCGGGCTTCGAGCAGCTCGTGACGCATGTGTTCGTCGCCGGCGACAAATATCTCGACTCTGACGTGGTGTTCGGCGTCAAGGACAGCCTGATCCACGACTTCGTCCGCTGCCCGGCCGGCCGTGCGCCGGATGGTCGCATGGTGGATGCCGCCTACTATCACCTCAACTATGATTTCGGCCTGAAGCAGGCCGCAAGCAACGCGCAGGCGGCATAAGCCGAACGTCGAATCGACGGACTGACAACAGTCCGCGACAAGGACGGATAACAGGGAGAGACGATGGGACCGCGGGTCAACAGTGCCGCTTTGGCTGAACGCCTCACGGGCGTGATCGGTCCGCGTGCGACCATCGCGCGCGGCGTGCTCGACCAGCATGGCCAGAGCGAATCCTATTATCGCGCCCTGCCCCCAGACATCGTCGTCTATCCCGAGACGACCGCGGAAGTCGTTGAGATCGTCAAGCTCTGCGCCGGCGTGAACATGCCGATCGTGCCGTTCGGCGCCGGCACCTCGCTCGAGGGCAACGCGTCCTCGGTCGAAGGCGGCGTCTGCATCGACTTCGCGCGCATGAACAAGGTGCTGACGGTCCACGACAGCGACATGAATGTCGTGGTCCAGCCCGGCATCACCCGCAAGCAGCTCAATGCGGAACTGCGCGGCACCGGGCTTTTCTTTCCGATCGATCCCGGCGCCGATGCCTCGATCGGCGGCATGACGTCGACGCGCGCATCGGGGACCATGGCCGTGCGCTACGGCACTATGAAAGACAACGTCATGGCGCTGGAAGTGGTGCTGGCCGACGGACGGGTGATCCGCACCGCCAGGCGCGCCCGCAAATCGGCGGCGGGCTATGATCTAACGCGGCTGTTCGTCGGCGCCGAAGGCACGCTTGGCGTCATCACCGAGGTCACGCTGAAACTGCATCCGCTGCCCCAGGCGATCTCGGCGGCCGTGTGCAGCTTCGACACCCTGCACAACGCGGTCGATACCGCGATCGGCATCATCCAGGCCGCCATTCCGGTCGCCCGCGTCGAGCTGCTCGACGACGTCATGATGCGCGGCATCAATGCCTACGCAAAACTCGGCTATCGCGAGGCGCCGACGCTGTTCTTCGAATTCCACGGCTCGGAGAGCGCCGTTGCCGAACAGGCCGAGCTGGCGCAGGCGATCGCCGCCGAGCACGGCGGCCGCGGTTTTGAATGGGCCAGGGCGCCGGAGGATCGCAGCCGGCTCTGGCATGCCCGCGACAACACGCTGTATGCCGGTCTGGGCCTGCGGCCCGGCGCGCGCGCCGTCATCACCGATGTCTGCGTGCCCATCTCGCGGCTCGCCGAATGCCTGACCGAGACGCGCCGCGATGCCGATGAGCACGGCTTCACCGCCCCCATCGTCGGCCATGTCGGCGACGGCAATTTCCACATGCTGATCCTGGTCGATCCCGCAAAGCCTGATGAGATCGACGGCGCCAAGGCGCTGCAGGCCCGCATGGTGGACCGCGCCATCGCCATGGACGGCACCTGCACCGGCGAGCACGGCATCGGGCTTGGCAAGATCGATTATCTCACCGACGAGCTCGGCGAAGCCGTCGACGTGATGCGGTCGATCAAAACCGCGCTCGATCCGGAAGGCTTGATGAACCCCGGCAAGATCTTTGCGGGAGCAAAGCCATGACCCCTCCCAGCGAGACCTCAGCAACGCCGCTGCTCGAGCTGCGCGGCATCAGCAAGACGTTTCCCGGCGTCAAGGCGCTGGACGATGTGTCCTTTGCGCTCTACGCCGGCGAAGTCCACATGCTGCTCGGCGAGAACGGCGCCGGCAAGTCGAGCCTGATGAAGGTGCTGTGCGGCGCTTACCAGGCCGATGCCGGGGAATTCTTCTACAAAGGCGAGAAGGTCACGATTGCGTCCACCGCGGACGCGCAAAAACTCGGCATTGCCGTGATCTTCCAGGAATTCTCGCTCGTCCCCTATCTCGACATCGCCCAGAACATCTTCCTCGGCCGTGAGCCGAAGGGCCGCATTCCCGGCACCATCGACCGCCGCAAGATCCTGGCCGATGCCAAGCGCCTGCTCGACACGATCGGCTTCGACATCGACCCGTCCGTCGTGGTCAACACGCTCGGCGTCGCCCAGCAGCAGATGGTCGAGATCGCAAAGGCCATCAGCCAGAACGCGCGCATCCTGGTCATGGACGAGCCGACCGCCGCGCTGTCCGACCGCGAGACCGAGCTCCTGTTCGCGCTGATCGCGCGGCTGAAGGTCGACGGCGTCTCCATCGTCTACATCTCGCACCGCATGGCCGAGGTGTTTTCGCTCGGCGACCGCATCACGGTGCTGCGCGACGGCCGCCGCATCGACGGTGTGCGCCCGGCCGACGTCACGCCCGACCAGCTGGTCCGCATGATGGTCGGCCGCACCGTCGACATGACCTATCCGCGCAATTTTGCCGACAAGCCCGGCGAGCTGCTGCTCCAGGTCAAGGGCCTGACGTCATCCAGCGGCATCTCGGACATCAACATCGAGGTGCGCCGCGGCGAGATCGTCGGCCTCTGCGGCCTGGTCGGATCCGGCCGCAGCGAGGTCGCGCGCGCGATCTTCGGCGCCGACCCCACCACATCGGGCGAGATCGTGTTCGACGGCAAGCCGATCTCCGGCGAGCCGGATATCGCCGCCCGCCGCGGCATTGCGCTGATCCCGGAGAGCCGCAAGAGCGAGGGGCTCGCGCTGCTGCGTTCGGTCGGCGACAATCTCGTGGTCTCGGCGCTGCGAAAGCTGTTCCCGAGCGGGCTGTTCGATCCGCGCAGCGGCCAGCGCACCGCCGACGGCCTGATCCGGCAACTCCGCATAGCAACGCCAAGTGCGCGACAGACAGTCGGCCTGTTGTCCGGCGGCAACCAGCAGAAGGTCGTGATCGGCAAATGGCTGGCGGCCGGCGCAAAACTCTTCATTTTCGACGAGCCGACGCGCGGCATCGATGTCGGCGCCAAGTCCGAGATCTTTGCACTGATCGACCGGCTGGTCGCCGAAGGCGCAGCCGCCCTGATGATCTCGTCCGAGCAGGTCGAGATCTGCCACGTCTGCGACCGCGCCTATGTGATGCGCGAGGGCCGCGTCGCCGGACATTTGGCGCGCAACGAGCTGACCGAGGAGAACATCGTGCGATTGGGGATGCATCATGCGTGAGGCCGCAGTCGTTTCACAACCCAATCCGCTGCAGCGCATTCCCGGCGTCGCCATCGTGCTCGGCACCCTGATCGTGCTGTTCGGGGCGATCGCACCCGGCTTCCTCACGCCGGCCAATCTCTCCAACGTGCTGGTGCAGTCGACCATCCTGACCATGCTGGCGCTGCCGATGACGCTGATCATCATGACCGAGGGGCTCGACCTCTCGATGGGCGCGGTGCTGACGCTGACCTCGCTCTGCGTCGCCATCGTCTCGCTCGCGACCCAATCGATGCTGCTTGGGCTGGGCGCAGGCGTGCTGGTCGGCGCGGCCTTCGGCATCGTCAATGGCTGGCTGGTCGCGATCCTCGGCATTCCGCCCTTCGTCGCCACCCTCGGCACTCTCGGCATGGCGCAGGGCCTGTCTCTGATCGTCTCCGACGGCCAGAGCGTGGTCGGCATTCCCCACAGCGTCCGCGACATCTATTCGGCGACCTTGCTCGGCATTCCCGTGCCTGTCGTGATCGCGCTCGTGACTTACGTGGCCTTCCACGGCCTGCTCTATCACACCCGCTTCGGCAGCTATGTGTTCGCGCTCGGCGGCAATCGCGAGGCGCTGCGCTATGCCGGTCTGTCGCCCAACAAGCTCCTGATCGCGGTCTACGCAATCGGCGGCACCATGGCCGGCATCGCCGGCCTCTTGATGACCGCCCGCATGAATTCGGGGCATCCGACCGCGGGGCTGGGGCTTGAGTTCGATGCGATCGCGGCGGTTGCGGTCGGCGGCACCTCGTTCGAGCGCGGCAATGGCTGGCTGCTCGGCACCCTCCTTGGCGTCATCGCCGTCGGCGTGCTGCGCAACGGGCTGAATTTGATCTCGCTGCCCTCCTCGGTGCAGGTCGCAAGCGTCGGCGTCCTCGTCATTGTCGCGCTGTTCCTCGACGGCCTGCGGAGCCGCACATGACCGACATCACCAAGGAGGCTCTGTCGCCGCCACGTTCGTTCCTGTCCCAGGACGCGATCCAGCTGTTCTATCGGCTGCTCGCCGTGTTCCTGATCTGCGCCGTGCTGGCGGTGTTGAACGACTCCTTCCTCAGCCTCGGCAACATCCTCAACGTCCTGCGCCAGGCGAGCCTCACCTTCTTCATCGCCTCGGGCCTGACGCTGGTGGTGCTCACCGCCGGTCTCGATCTCTCGGTCGGCGCCAATGTCGCGCTGTCCGCGTGCGTCGCCGGGACCGTGATCCACACCACCGGCTCACCCACGCTCGGCATCCTGACCGGGCTTGCCTGCGGCGGCATCGTCGGCCTCCTCAACGGCATCATGGTGACGGCGCTGCGCATCCCCTCGTTCATCGCCACCTACGGCATGCTCTGGGTGCTGAACGGACTGACCTACTGGTACATGGCGGGCGAGACGCTGCACGGCTTCCCCGCCGGCTTCCGCCAGATCGGCAGCGGCTATCTGTTCGGCCTGCCGATCCCGGTCTATCTGCTGCTGGTGTTCCTCGGGATCGGAACGCTGTTTGCCCAGCGCACGATCTGGGGCCAGGAGATCTATGCGATCGGCGCCAATCCCGTTGCCGCCCGCCTCTCCGGCATTCCGGTCACACGGCGCCTTCTGCTCGTCTACGCCGTCTCCGGCACCATGGCGGGGCTCGCCTCGATCATCTTCCTGTCCCGGCTCAACTCCGCGGAGGCCGACATCGGCGAAAGCCTGACCTTGCCCGCGATCGCGGCCGTGCTGATCGGCGGCACCTCGCTGTTTGGCGGCGTGGGCACCGTGTTCGGCACCTTCATCGGCGCGCTGATCCTGACCTTGGTGCTGAACGGCATGAACCTGTTGTCAGTCAGCGCCAATTGGCAGCCGCTGGTCACCGGCATCATCGTCATTCTCGCGGTCTGGCTCGACATGAAGACCCGCCGCCGGACGTAACGAGTTTTCAAGCAATCCAACAAAGCAAGATGGGGATGGAGACGAACATGAAACAGAGACTGGGCTATCTCGCACTGCCGCTCGTGATGGCGGCCGCCTTCACGACGCAGGCGCGCGCCGACGGCGAGACCATTGCCGTGTTCACCAAGAACCAGACCAACCCGTTCTTCCAGACGGTGCGGGTCGGCGCCGACAACATGGCGAAGACGCTGAACGCCAAGACCCTGCAGTACATTCCGACCAAGCCGGACTCGATCCCCGAGCAGCTCAGCCAGATCGAGGACGTCGTGGTGAAGAAGCCGAGTGCGATCGTGTTCACGCCGGTCGACTACAAGGCGATGGTTCCGGGCGTCGAGAAGATCAACGATGCCAAGATTCCCGTCGTCAACATCACCGACCGCTCCGCCGGCGGAAAATTCCTCTCTTTCGTCGGCGCCGACGATTACAGCCTTGGGCTCGAGACCGCGCGCTTCCTGCTCAAGACGCTCGGCGGCAAGGGCAACATCGTCATCATCGAGGGCGTCAAGGGCTCGCTGACCAATGTCGATCGCGTTCGCGGCTTCAACGACGCGCTGAAGGAAAATCCGGGCGCCAAGCTCCTGGCCTCGCAGCCCGGCAATTATCAGCGGCTTCAGGCGCTCCAGGTCATGGAAAACCTGATGCAGTCGAATGCGCAGATCGACGGCGTGCTCGCTGCCAACGACGCCATGGCGGTCGGCGCGATCGAGGCGCTCGACGGCGCCAACCGCAAGGCGCAGGTGATCGGCATCAACGGCACCAAGGAGGCGATCGACGCCATCAAGTCCGGCAAGCTGCTCGCAAGCGGCGACTACAACGGATTTGCCCAAGGATGCCTCGGCACCATGATGGCGGTCCGCAGCTTGCGCAACCAGCCGATCGTCAATGAGATCGTTCTGAAGCCGACCGTCATCACCAAGGACAATTACCAGCCCTTCGACCAGCCGCTCGAGCAGCGCGTCTGCCCGACCTTCGAAGAGGCCAGCAAGCTCAGCGCGAAGTAGTCGCAGCCTGTTCTGATCAAACGCCGGGACGGCTGAGATGACAGCCGTCCCCGAAAATCCCGGAGACATCATGCTGTTTGCCATCCACGCCATCGACCGCACCGGCGCGCTGCCGACGCGGCTTGCCAATTACGATGCCCACAAGGCCTTCCTCGGCGACACCTCGCGCTTCGGCGTCAAGATCGTGATGTCGGGACCGCTGGTCGCCGACGACGGCACCACCATGATCGGCAGCCTGTTCCTGATCGAGGCGCCCGGCCGCGCCGAGGTCGAGGCCTTCAATCACGCCGATCCGTTCGCAGCGGCCGGCATCTGGGAGAAGGTCACGATCACCGGCTTCCTGCGGCGGCAAGGCTGAGCAGCGCCGCGTTCTTCGGTGTGCACTTGTTGGATGGCCGGCCAACTGATGTCCGGTCATCCACCAACAGCGGCCGAAATGCGGACATTTCCTGAGGTCGCAGATGGGCCAACAGCGGAAATTCCGCCAACCTCAGATCGTCTCATTGCGGAAACCAGCCCGCCGCAGGCCGTTCTCAAATCGTTTGAGACCATCGCGTTCTCGCGGGTGCCGGACCGGTCATAGGATTTGCCTAACCAGGATGAAGTAGACGCCCCGCGCGAGTGGTGCCACCGATTTGACTAATCGTGAAGCAGGACTCGTTGGAACGGCGTGACCCAATCCCTAGCTAAGCAGGCGTGGTTCTCGATTGGAGAAAATGCAATGCGTTCCATTTTGGCCTTGGGCCTTTTGATCGCCCTGTGCGGCGTTGCGAACGCGGCGCCGGCGCACCACACCCACCGGCACGCTGAGGTTCGCTCCAATCAGGGCACGTTCGCACCGGGCTCCGCTTCGAGCTTTGCCTACGCGCCACCTCGCCTGCCGCTCCAAGACCGGTCCGGCACCCCGGACTGCGACAAACCTGAACCGTATTTCGGCGCTTGTCAGGGATATGCGCCTGGCGAAAAGGAGCAATTTCTCGATGGTGTGAGACAAGGTGGTTAGATCGCCCAAACATATCGGATGATCTTAACAACTGCGATCGCTGAGGGGGCAAACGAAGGTCTCACCGACGTCAGCAACGGGTCAAAATGCGAAATACTCAACCTGCGCAAATGTAGTCCGCTATGCCTCACTCAGCGGACCTCAACGAGGTGCGCCGCTACTTCGCATTCGGGCCAAAACGCGACATTCCGTTGCTTGCCGCGTCTACGCAAGTGCCCGTTCGCGATCTATAACTGTTTCAGGAATTCCAGGAGCGCATTGCTTACGTCTTTGGCGCGCTCTTGCTGAGTCCAATGACCGCAACCTTTCAAGACTATTGTCTCGCGAAGCAAGGGCACGAACTGTTTCAGGCTAGGGACGAGATGGCTCCAACTCGGCGATCTGTAAACCCCGTCTCGATCGCCAACGACATAGAGTGCCGGGACCTTAACCTTTGCGCCGGACCATGGTGCGAGCAACTCCCAATTGCGATCAATGTTGCGATACCAATTCAAACCTCCTCCAAAGCCGGTGCGCTTGAACTCCTCAACGTAAAATTCGATGTCACTGTCCGTGAGCCACGTCGGCAATGATTGGGTTGTAGGCTTCCCATCAAGCCACCCCCCCTCACTAGGAAGCATCGTGAGCGACGCAGGATCCTCAACCGGCGCATCGCCAGATAGGGCGAACAATGTCGTCTTGATTGCGTTGTGGACGTCTTTTTCGAGTTCTGCCTCGGCAACGCCCGGCGTCTGGAAATACAGTTGATAGAAGCGCTGCTTTTCGGCCCTCGGCATGACAGTGCTTGGTCGGTCGGGACCACGTACCGGAAACGGCACGCTCAAGCCAACGACAGCCCTAAATCGATCCGGTCTAAACAGAGCGCAGCGCCAAGCGACCGGCGCTCCCCAATCATGTCCGACAACGACTGCTTGATCCGTGCCGATCGCGTCGAGCAATCCGACCATGTCTCCGGTCAAATGCAATAGAGTGTATTGATCGATCGCATCCGGTTTGTCCGTCTGCCCATAACCGCGCATGTCGGGCGCGATGGCGCGATATCCGGCGGCAGCGAGCGCTTCCAATTGGTGCCGCCACGAATACCAGCACTCCGGAAAGCCATGGCAGAGAAGCACGGTGGGGCCGCTCCCTGCTTCGGCCAGGTGCATTCGAATGCCATTTGTCTCTATAAATCGAAGTGAGATCGTCATTGCCAACCTCCGCAAGATCATTGATCTGATAGCTAATCAGTCACATTGTGAGCTCCAGCCACAACCGAAGGGGCTCCGCCGACACCCAGTCGAACGGCGGACCGCCAAAACGACATGCTCTACGAATTTATCTTCGAGCCCGCACCCGCCTCCGGCAGCATCGGCGCAAGGTCGGCTTCGGGTCACAACCGGGCTTCCCTGCGCGGTCCGTCCGTGGTCCGCTTCCAGCCCGAAGGCTGACATTCCGTTGCTTGCGGCAGAAGACAGTCATGGGCCCGTAGCCGATGCATTTGGCTGTTCCGCAAAAAGGAGCAGATACGGCGGCTGCAACTGGGTTACCTCCAAACGCGAAAAACCCCAGTGCGCGGAAGCACTGGGGGCGTTTCAAGGAAAATGGATTGGTAAGGCAATGACGTGTCTATAGCAGCCCTCGCCGTGGCAGCTTGTGAACTGGTTCACACATTCGCGGGGAATAATCGGACGATTTGTCACACCCTGCGCGACTAGCTCCGCCGCGGCTTCCGCGGAAACAGGCGATCGCGGATGTAGCGCGAGGTGGCGGTCAGACGGATCCCGCGCGGCTTCTGCCAGGCGGCGCGGTCGAGCTCCTTCTTGTCGCCGATCGCCAGGCGTCCTTTGGCGTTCTTGGCGATGAAGATCGCATCGCTCATCTTGCGCCCGGAACGCTTGTTCTTGGCCGTGACTTCCTTCCAGAGGCTGATCCGGCCGAGCTTCAGTTTGGGCAATTCCTCCTTGATCTCGCGGCGCAGGCAGTCCTTGTCGGACTCGCGCGCACGCTTTCGGCCGCCCGGGAACATCCAGAGGCCGTCCGACCGTCGCCTGACCAACAGAACCTTGCCGCGCTTGGCGGCCACCAGCTTGGAAGACTTCGCCATTACAACTGTCGCAAACTGAAAACAGAATCGCGCCATCGTAACTTGTCTATTTCATTAGACAAGTTTGTCGACCGCCCCGGATACCGTCGGTACCCATCGTTATCCACACGCATGCGAGGTGCGGCAAACGTCCAGGCGGCCCAGCCGGGCGATCGCATATGGCATTTGCACGACCTGAGTGCGCGCCTCGTCCTTCGAGACGACCGCTTCGCGGTCTCCTCAGGATGAGGCTAAGCGGCATCGGCGCTCGTCAAACTACGGCCGCACACTCGGTCCTCATCCTGAGGGCCCGCCAACGGCGGGCGTCTCGAAGGATTGCCACAGGGGAAGCGCTCCCAAATGCGATTGCCCTGAGGCAGCCCTTCGGGGCTACCCGGCTAGCGAACCTCGTCGGCTGGCGGCATCGCATTCGGCTTCGCCGCCGCGGTTCGGTCCTCGGTCCGGATCCACGCCGCCGCCATTTCCCACGCCACCGACAGGATGATCGGCCCGATGAACAGGCCGACGATGCCGTGGGCGAGTGTGCCGCCGATCACGCCGACGAAGATCACGATGGTCGGCGTGTTGAGACCGCGTCCCATCACGAGCGGCTTCAGCATGGTGTCGAGGAAGCCGACCAGGACGAAGAACACGGTGAACACCAGCGCCGTGGTGACGTCCTTGGCGGTCCAGATCCAGATGATCACCGGCAGCAGCACGAGGAAAGCGCCGATCTGCACGATCGACAGCAACAGCACGATGAAGGCGAGCAGGCCGGCGCTCGGCACGGCCGCGAGCTTGAAGCCGATGCCGGCAAGCAGCGCCTGCACGATGGCGACGCCGATCACGCCTTGCGCCACCGCGCGGATGGTGGCGCCGCCCAGTTCGAGAAAATGCTCGCCCTGCTCCGGCACGATGCGCGAGAGGAAACCGCGCCCGGCCGCGACCAATCGCGGCCCGTGCGGAAACAGGAAGCCGGCCACGAACACCGAGACCAGGAACTGGAGCGTGCCGAGGCTGGCATCGCCTGCGAGCGACAACAGCGGTCCCGCCAACGGCTGCAGATAGGGCGCGACCTCGCGCAGCACGGCGCGGATGTTGTTATAGGCCTGGTCCCAGAGCTCGTAGAGCGTCGGGCCGATCACCGGCCATGACTTGATCGACTCCGGCGCCGTCTGGAGCGCGAGGTCGCCGGTGCCGAGCTGGTGCGCCAGCTCCCTGCCCCCGTCCACGGCGCTCACGCCGAGCCATGTGGCCGGGCCGAGGACGATGCCGAGCGTGATCAGGGTAAGGATCGCAGCCGCGGTCTTGGGCCGGCCGCCGAGGACCTTGGAGACCCAGCTGAAGGCCGGATAGAACGCGACCGCGAGCACGCCGCTCCAGGCCAGGATCGGGATGAACGGCCGGATGATGTAGAGCGTCCACAGGATCAGCAGCGCCAGCAAACCGAGGCGGATTACGAGCTGGATGACGTCCTCGCCCGTCAGGAGCTGACGCAGACTTTTCACAGGCACGGCTTTCCTTGCGGCATCAACGCGAGTTCCGGCACTTGCGCGGGCTAGGGTTATTGCCAGCCAGGAGCCGGGCGTCAAGACGACCGGGCGCGCGCACGGCCCCTCGGGGACCGGCCGCGTCGTGCTTCAAGATGAAACCGCTGTGACGAAGGCGCCCGGACGCGCCCTCAGAAGATCGGGAAAATCCCCCAATATCGCGGCCGGAGCCCGGTTTGGCTAACGACGATTAACCGGATTTCAGCCGGCCGATTTACGCCGATGCAAAGGCCCGCCCTTACGCTTTGCCTCGAGGTCCCAAACAGAATTGCGGTGCAATGGCCAACAGTCTCTGGACGATCGAAGAATTCACCTGCCCCGGTTGCAGCATGAACTACACCGCGACAAGGGAAGAGCACGCCGAGCCGCATTCAGGCCAGTTCAAATGCAGCATCTGCAGCGGCGTGGTGCACTCCTGGTCGGGGAAGCATCACTTCTTCAGCTGGTCGGCCGTGAAGACCAAGCCGCCGGTGTTCGGACGGCGCTGGGCCGGGGTTGGGTGGTAGCTCGCGCGGCTCGAAAGTTGGCGGAGTCTGATTGCAACGATCGCCCCGGGATTGGCGCGGCCGGAACTAGCACTACTTTGGCAGATCTGTCTCTTATACACATCT
>NZ_VSSS01000022.1 GCF_008123425.1 Bradyrhizobium rifense | reverse complement strand
TTCTTGCTCAGCCTGGTCGGGTCGCAGAGTATTGGCAGCCAGCGCATGCGGAGCTTGGGGCAGGCCTTTACCTGCACCGTCATTGCGAGCGCAGCGAAGCAATCCAGGCTGCCTCCGCGGAAAGATTCTGGATTGCTTCGCTGCGCTCGCAATGACGGCGTGGAGGCGCCTACTTCCACACACTCCCCAGCTTCAGCGCCAGAAGCCCGAGCACGCCGCTGATCAATCCCACCATCGCGTAGGATTGCGCGAAGACGCCGGTCTGGATGAAGACCTGGCACGCGATGGCGACGCAGAGGGCGGTGAGCAGCAGGCAGGCGCAGCAGACGATGATCGAGAGATAACGTATCGCGGTTGCGACGGGCCTGGCGGGGGATGTGGAATCGGTCATGCTGGATGATAACGGCGCGGCTGACGGTGTGTTCCGCCGCCGTCACGGACACGCAAGAGCATTACTTGCTTGCGCAGCAATCGACCAGTAAGCGCCAGATGCGCTGGATCTCGACTGATCTCTGCATCTCGAGCACGTGGTTCTCGCTGGCGCGGGGGGATGGGGCTGCGGAGCGGAATTCGCGCGGCGCGATCCAGCGCTCGGTTATCGGATCGTACCATTTGCCTAGACTGACCAAGTTCGTCTCTCCTGTGTGATCCCCCTGGTTCTGCGCTATCCCATACGGCGGTTGCTGGTGTTCTGGGTGAGATTGCCGTGGGCTGCCTGCTCACGGATGTTCTGCTTCTCGTCGTCACGATGGGCGACGGGAACGGTCGGCGCGCTGCCGGCGCCCTTGTGGCTCCGGTTCTCGTCGGGAACTGGCTGCACTGTTTTTGTCAGCGGCTTCGTCATGCGATTCGGACTCCGTCGTTGCCTTGACGAGAGGCCAACGCGCGGGTGGTTCGCGGTGTTCCAACTTTCAGGGCGAAGTGATGGGGGGACGCGCAGCTCTAGTGCTTCGAAGCGTCCTGTTCGCCGGACGATCCGTCGGCTGACGTCTGATTCGCGCGCGGATCTTTCAAGAGGGTTTCGAGGGATTGTCCGTCACCTTCCGCCTCGGCCTGTTGCCGCGACTTGCGATACTTCCCGATCATCCGCTTGATGTCGTCGACGGCTTCCAGCAGAGGCGGCGTCAGCGAGAACAGCGCACCCATCGCAATGGCGATGATCGTATGGCGCAGCGAGACCTTTTCGTCCTCATCGTAGGCATAGGCATTTTGCCCGATCGGGACAGGCGCGAGCCCGCTCGACGAGCGCGGCTGGCCAGATTTCCGCGGCTTGCGCGGCGGGATCATGATCACGACGAAGAGGACGTTGATCAGGAGCCAGATGGCCAGAATGACAAGAAGGGTCCGCATTCCACTCAATACCGTAGGTGATGCAATGTGCTGTCGGCTTATGCAGGTATTGAACGGCCGTTCGCATTCGAATGCAAGTTGTGCTTTGGTTTTATGCAAATTTCCGAGGTGGCCGGCTATCGAAATTCGGCAATTCGGGTGGCGGCGCCCGGATCCATCCGCGGAACGCGGGCGGCGCAAGCGTTTGCGTGCTCTGCAGCCGGCGCGTTAACGAAACCGCCGGGTCACCATCGCCAGTACGAACCCCGGCTCGGTACCGTCGAAGACGCTGAGCGTCCAGCTGTCGCTGGGGCGCAGCGCGTGTTCGACGTCGCGGGAGAGGCGGATCGCCTCGCGCCAGGCGGCCTCGTCGTCGTGAAGGGCTTCGCCGGTCGTGTCGGTGTGAGGCTGCTGGCCTTCGAAATGAAAAAGTACCGCGGCATGTCCGGCAATACGGGCCAGGCGGATATGTTCCGGACCGCACGGATCGGCCGCTCCGTCAGGGGCCACCCAGCACTTCGCGGAAATGCTTCTTCACTGTGCCGTTGCAGGCGCAGGCACTGGCCTGAAGCGCCGGCCCGTCGAGAATCAGGATGGCGCCGCGGCGCGTTGCGAGGATGCGCCTTGCCTTCAGCATCTGGATGACGCGGCTGGCATAGCTGCGGGAGACGCCAAGCATGCCGGCGAGCTGCTCGTGGGTGAGGGGAATCTCGTCGCCGCCGATGTGCTCCTGCGCCGCGATGATCCATTTCGCCGCGCGCTGCTCGATCGAATGCGCGGCATTGCATGCCGCGGTCTGCAGCAGCTGCGCGAGCTGGCAGGCGGCGTAGCGGGCGAACAGATCCTGCAGGCTCGCCGATCTCTGTTGCGCCTGTTCGAGCGCGCGCAGCGGCAGCCGCAGCACGGTGCCGCCGACCTTCACGATGATGCGGGCATAGGCCAGCGAGGGGCCGCGGCCCAAGGGAAGGCCGACCGCACCCTCGCGGCCGACCAGCAGGCTTTCGACCTCGCGATCGTCCTCGACCGGCACGGCGAACGACACGAAGGCGGGGCCACAGGGGAAGTGGACGACAGCGATGCTGTCGCCGGCATGATGCAGGATGTGGTTCGCAGCGAGCTCGACCGATTGCAAATGAGGGGCAAGCAGCTCGAAATCGTGGGTGCTGAGCTTCTGAAGGAGCTCGTTCCTGGGCCGGCCGGTCACACTCGTTCTCTTACCTGCCGGGAATCGGCACCGGAGCGAACCCTACGTTTCCGCGCAAGAACCGACGGTTCCAAAGTGCACACAAGGGGTTACGGGAAATCGAAAAATTGACGCCGAACGCGGAAGAGCCTCCCGCGTTGCACGCAAGCCACGCCTCGAACTTTGTTCTTGGCCGGAGAACTACGGAATTTCGAAACAGAGCGCGCTCTGTTCAGGAGTGAACATAGGGCGGGGGCGGATTGGACCAGCGTCACCGCTGCCGAGTGCGCGCCCCGTGCGCTCTGCCCGACGGACCGCCGGCTTTCACCCTCTCGCTGCCGCCAGGCCGGCGGGTCCAAGGGCGTCGCCTGACGCCGCTAGCGGAGGCGGGCGGTGCGTGCAGCCGACAGGCGGTTGTAGGCCATCTGGTCGCGGTAGGTGTCGATCGCCCGGTTGCCGAGCATCAACGGCCGGCGCTCGCCGGTTTTGAGCTGCGCTTCGATCGCATCGAGAAGGATGTTGGCGGAATTGTCAGGCGGGCCAAGCTCGCCGCTCTTCTCGAGGAAGCTCCAGGCGATGAAGAATGCGCTTTCGACGGTGCAGCGAATGGACATGGGCTGCCAACGCGGTGCAGCCGCAGCCGTTCCGCGCCGGGCTTCGTGCGACGGCGTGCTCTACTTCAGCGACGAGCTGATCGAACCGAACTTCAGCTTCAGCGCCGAACCGAGATTGTTGACCACAGCGATGATGGCCAGCGCGATGCCGGCAGCGATCAGACCGTACTCGATCGCAGTCGCGCCGGATTCGTCGGCCAGGAAGCGGCGAATGGTCTGCATGGTCACACCAAAATTCCGAAGGAGGATGGTGAGGACGATAGTCCGCAAGGTCAGGGTTCCTCTATTTGGAACCGGGCCTTGCGTGAATTCCGGGTTAAATTGCGTAAACGAAAGCGGCGGCGGGACGCGTATCCCGCCGCCGATCGAAACTCAGTTCTTCAGCACGATGCGGCCGACCACGTGGCCTGCGCGCAGCTCGTCGATCCATTTCTGGACATCGCCCATCGGCTCTTCGCGCATCGGCGTCGGCTTGATCTTGCCGGCGCGGGCGAGCGCCATCAGCTCATGCGCCTCGGCAAGCGTGCCGACCATAAAGCCTTCGACCGTGAGGCGCTTGTAGACCCATTGCACCATCGGCAGCGTGAACTGGCCACCCATCAGGCCGGAGACCACGACCTTGCCGCCGCGCGCGGCAACCGCGACCGCGAACGCCATCGACTTTTCGTTGCCGGCGAAATCGACGACCTCGTCAAACCCGCCGTCGGTCTCCTTCAGGATGCGCTTGATCACGTCGGGCTCGGACGGATCGTAGGCGTTGGCCGCGCCGTTCTTCAGCGCAGTCTCGCGCGCGGCCGGCGAGAGATCGGCGACCGTGATCGGCTGCTTGAACATGGCTTGCGCGAACGACAGGCCCATCATGCCGACGCCGCCGAGACCGATCAGCAGCAGATTGCGCTGACGCGGACGATCGACCAGGCGCTTGAGCGCGCCGTAAGCGGTGACGCCGGAACACATCAAGGTCGCGGCTTGGTTGACGGGCAGCGGATCGTAGTCGAGCAGATATTTTGCGTCGGGCACCAGCACGTGGGTGGCGAAGCCGCCGTCGATGGAGACGCCGAGGAAGCGCTGCCTGGCGCAGAGGTTCTCGTCGCCGTTCTTGCAGTCGCGGCACTGGCCGCAGCCGATCCAGGGAAACACCGCCTTCTTCGAACCGACGAGACCCGCCGGCACGTCGGGGCCGACTTCGTCGACGACGCCGGCGATCTCGTGGCCGAGCGTGAAAGGCAGCATCATGCCGCGCGTGGTGTCGAGCTTCTTGCCGCCGCCGAGATCGGCATAGCCGTCCTGGATGTGCAGGTCGGAATGGCAGAGGCCGCAGCGCTCGATGCGCACCAGCACCTCGCGTTCTTGCGGCTTGGGCGTATCGACGATGGTCTCGCACAAGGGCGCATCGAACTTGACCAGCGACTGCCGACGCATCAACGCCATATTCCTTCCTCCGAAATTCCGATTATTGAGCCTCGCTGCGTATATCCGCCAATTCACGCGCCATGGCAACAAAGCCGGAGATGGGGATGGTCTCGGCACGCCGCGTCGCATCGACGCCGGCGGCTGCCGCAAGCCGCGCGGGATCGACACCGAGTGATTTCAGGCTTTGGCGCAGCATTTTCCGGCGCTGGCCGAAGGCCGCGGCCGCGACCTGTTCGAGCATCTTGCGATCGCAGGGTAGCGGCGCTGCGCGCGGCACCAGGCGCACGACGGAGGAGGTGACCTTCGGCGGCGGCACGAAGGCGGATGGTGAGATATCGAACAGGATCTTCGTCTCGCAGCGCCAGTTGGCGAGCAGGCCGAGCCGACCATAGGCCTCCTCGTCCTCGCGCGCGACGATGCGCTCGCCGACCTCGCGCTGAAACATCAGCACCATCATGTCGTACCAGGGCGGCCAGGGCTCGGTGGTGAGCCAGCCGATCAGGAGCTGCGTTCCGATGTTATAGGGCAGGTTGGCGACGATCTTCGCGCGCTCGCCGCCAAGCAGCGGACGCGGATCGAAGGTCATGGCATCGCCATGCACGATCTCGAGCCGGCCGGGATAGCGCGCGGAGATATCATTCAGCGCCGGGATCGCGCGCTCGTCATGCTCGATCGCGATGACGCGTTTGGCGCCGATCGCGAGCAGCGCCCGTGTCAGCCCACCCGGGCCCGGGCCGATCTCGACGATGGTGCTGTCTTCGAGCGGCGCTGCCGCGCGCGCGATGCGCGCGGTGAGATTGAGATCGAGCAGAAAGTTCTGGCCCAGCGATTTGCGCGCCGACAGCGCGTGCTGGCGAATGACCTCGCGGAGCGGCGGGAGGTCGTCGATCGCACTCATCAGCTGTTTGCAGCCGCCATGCGGCTGGCAAGCTTGAGCGCCGCGATCAGGCTCGCCGGATTGGCTTTGCCGGTGCCGGCGATGTCGAAGGCGGTGCCGTGATCGGGCGAGGTGCGGATGAAGGGCAGGCCGAGCGTGACATTGACGGCGTCGTCGAACGCCACCGTCTTGATCGGGATCAGCGCCTGGTCGTGATACATGCAGACCGCGCAGTCATAGGTGTTTCGCGCGGCTTCATGGAACATGGTGTCGGCGGGCAGCGGTCCCCTGGCGTCGATGCCGTCATTGCGCAGGACTTTGAGCGCCGGGGCGATCACGGTCTGCTCCTCATGGCCGAGCGAGCCGTCCTCGCCGGCGTGCGGATTGAGGCCGGAGATCGCGATCCGCGGCCGCGCAATGCCGAAGCGGGATGTGAGTTCGGTCGCGACGATGCGCACGGTCGAGACGATGAGCTCGCTGGTGAGCTGGGTGAGGGCTTCCCGCAAGGAAACGTGGATCGTCACCGGCACCACGGCGAGCCGCGGCGACCACAGCATCATCACCGGCTGCGGCAGGTGGCCATCGAGGCTCGCGAGCTCGGCGAGGAATTCGGTGTGGCCGGGATGACGGAAGCCCGCGCGGTAAAGCACGCTCTTGGCGATCGGATTGGTGACGACGGCACTGGCGCGGCCGGCGCGGACGTCGCTGACCGCCTGGCGGATCGAGGCGAGGGCTGCCGGTGCGCTCGAGGCGTCGGGCTTACCGGGCGCAGCGGTTGCACGCTCGCCGGTCGCAACCACGGGCAGGGCGTCGGCAAAGGCGGTCTCGGCATCGCCCGGGCTCACCGTGGCGATCCTGATCTCGGCGCCCAGCGTCTTGGCCAGTTCCTTGGCGCGCTGCGCGATCAGCGCCTCGTCACCGAGCAAATAGAAGGCGGGAAGGCCGAGCTCGCGCCGCCTGAGCCAGGCCGCAATGGTGATGTCGGGGCCGATGCCGGCGGGCTCTCCGAGCGTCAGTGCAAGGGGCTTTGCGGGAGCGGCCATCAGTGGTTGCGATATTCGATCATCGCCGCTTTGCGGAGCTCGTCGAGATAGGCCCTCTGGGTCTTCTCGTATTTCTCCGTATACATCTTCTCGCGGATCTCGCGCTTCTTCGGCGTATCGATCGTGGTCGGCTTGCGCGAGCAAAGCACGACCATCTCGATGCCGGACTTGGTCACTTCGGGTGCCGTGAGGTGGCCGATCGCGGTGTCATCGAGAACCTTGCGCAGCCCCTCCGGCAGGTCGGCGGTGGTCTTGGTGACGCTATCGCGGATGGTGGCGTTCGGCGTCGAACGGAACAGCGAATTGGCTTCCTCGCAGCTTCCGACACGCGAGCGATATTGCTCGGCTTCCTTCATGCGCGTCTCCTGGAAAGCCGCGGACGAGCCGCGCGGCACGATCAGCACGATCGGCTGCATCTTGTATTCGGTGCCCTCGATCTGCAGCTTCTCGTCGCCGCCTTCGCGCACCTTGTCGGCGACGTCCTTCTCGCTGATCAGCAGCTTCTCCTTGAAGCGGCCGCGCACGAGGCTGGTCCAGACCATCTCGGACCTCATGCGGTTCTTGAGTGTATCGGGGCGCACGCCCTTGCTCTCGAGCGATTTGGTGAGCTGATCGGGCGAGATGCGCATGCGCTGCGCCATGCCATCGTAGGACTGGCCGATGTCGGAAGCGCCGGGATCGACACCGTATTTCTTGCCTTCCTTCAGCTTGATCTTGTCGTCGATCAGCACGTTGATGACGTCCTGCCGGCCCGGGATCTTCTGCGTCGTCAGCTGCTCGAGCTTGGAGCGCTGCTCGATGTCGAAATCGGTGATGGGATCGCCATTGACCATGACGACGATGTTCTGCGCGCGCGCGGGGGCGCCCGCGAGAACCAGTACGGAGGCCAGCACGAGAAGGGGGAGGCGGAAGACAGGCAATCGGGTCGTCATGGTTGTCGCTCGCATGTCAGCCGAGATGGTCCTGTGATCGGGAACAGGAGGCGGCCGGCACTTCAAATCGTTCACTGGTAGCCGGCGGAATTGCTGGACCCGGTCGAGGTCGCCAGCGTGCGCAGGCCGATCTGGAACATGAACGCGTGGCTCAGCACGGGCGGCGTGGTGCCCGCGGAATAGCTATACGAAGTTACATAGTTCGCCGCCAGCACGAAGCAATCGTCGACGTAGCCGGCGCCGAGCACATATTGGTTGATCTTGTTGGCCTCGAGGTCCCAGCGCGCCGAGCCCGTCACCACCCAATTGGTCGCGACCTTGATCGAGCCTGATGTCAGGATGCCCTCGCGGCGGGTCAAATAGCCGAGTTCCGGCTGCGGCGCGTAATTGCCGTACAACATGCTGACGGACCAGCGATTGAAGTTGGCGCGGCCTTCCGCTTCGAAGCGCTGGATGTTCCAGGTCTGCTCGTCCATGCGGGAGCGGACGCTGAACGTATAGGTGCTGTTCGGAGAGTAGCTGGCGCTCGCCACGTAGTCCGAACGCGGCTTGTCGAGGCCGGAATTGATGCCGGTATTGATGGAGTCCTGCACCGCGTAGGAGTTCATGCCGAACAGCTGGTAGGACTGGCCGAACACCACCTTGACGGCGCCGCCCTTGTCGAATTGCGTGGTCGCCTGCACGCCGACATTGGCGCGTCCGCCGCCTTCGACGCGGTCATAGCCGGAGAACTTGTCGACGCTGAACAGGTTGGAGGCGTCGAACACCATGCTCTGCGCATCCTCGTTCGGAAGCTTGCCGGCATAGGTCTCGTTCGGGCGGATGATGATCTGCGCGATCGGCTCGATGGTGGTCGAGCCCCAGGGCTGAATGTTGATGAAGGGATAGCGATATTCGAGGCCGACGGTCGGCATCAGGCGGAACGCCTGGGTGTCGCCGACGGGCAGGTAGTTCGACACGCCCGGCTGGTTGGAGACGTCCGAATTGATCGCATCGGCCCGCAGGATCGCGAATGGCGTCCAGATCTCGCCGAACGGATCGGTAAAGGACTTGCGCCACTGCGCCTCCGCCGTCAGGCGGGTGTAGGTGCCGGGGAAGCCGCGCAGCAGGCACTGCGACGGCGTGCGCGCGAGCGGATCGGCGGAGGTCGTCGTGCACAGGCTGTTGGTGTTGGCAGCCGTCGTGATCGGATCGAACACCGCGTCGTTGCGCGTCAGATTGACGAAGTTCGTCTTGTAGGAGACCTCGCCGCCGAAGATCGGATAGTTGAGCACGTTCGAGTAGTCGATCACGGGATAGACGACCGGGACCTGCTGCTGGTTGCCCGAGAAGCTCAGCCAGTACATCGTGCGCGCGTCGAAGAAGCTGCGATTGCCGACGCCGGTCAGATAGAGCTGCGACAGCGCATCCGTCGGCAGGTTCAGGAACGATCCGAGCGGATCGCGGTATGCCGACAGGCGGTAATCCGACATGAAATAATAGTCGGAGAGGATGACCCCGTCCCAGCCCCAGACCCATTTGTCGTTCAGCGCGAACTGGCCCTTGGTCTCGACACCGCCGCGGAACTGGCGGTCGCCCGGCTGGCCAGCGAAATTGCCGGGGTTGAGCTGATCGATGCCGTAGACGCGAACCTGGTAGGCGCCGTCCATCAGGCGCTGGCGGAACTCGGCCTGGAACAGCACGCCCTGCTTGGAGGTGATGCGCGGACTGAAGGTCGCGTCCATGTCGGGCGCGATCGCCCAGTAGAACGGGACTTCGACGCCGTAGCCGAACGCCGTGTAGGAGGTGAAGCCCGGCATCAGGAAGCCGGTCTTGCGCTTCACGGTGGGATCGGGCGTCGAGAAATAGGGCATGTAGGCGAGCGGCACGCCGAAGAATTCGAGCTGCGCCGTCTCGAAATACAGCATCTTCTCCTGCTGGTCGTGGATGATGCGGGCACCCTTGACCTGCCAGAGCGGGGGCTTCTTCGGATCGTCCTTACACGGCGCGCAGGCCGTGTAGACGCCGTTCTCGAACACCGTGTAGTTGCCGCTTGAGCGGTCGGCGCGGGTCGCGGCCATGCGGGTCTGGTCGGCGGTGTCCACGCGCAGCGAATCGACGAAGCCATCGCGGTAATCGTCGGAGAGATCCAGGATCTCGGCATAGGTGATCTTGCCGTCGGCATCCGTCATGCGGATGTTGCCTTCGGCATGGAGCCGCTTGGTCTTCTGATCGTAGATGACCCGGTCGGCCTCGACGCTGGTGCCGTTGTAGAACAGCTGGACGTTGCCGACCGCGGAGACGCGCGAATTGTTGTAGTCGTAATCGACCTCGGTCGCCTGCACGAGCATCTGCCCGTCATTGGCGGCCTTCGGCGGCGTCGGACGCGGCGGCCGCGGATTGTAGGTGTAGCTCTGGGCGCCAGCCGGCGTCACCGCGGCAAGATCAATCATGCCGGCGAGCGATACGGTCGCGATCAGGGCGAGCAGGAGCCTGCGGGCAGACAAGCCATATCCGTTCGCGCGCACGAGGGTGCGCAACGCCAAACCAGATACGTGTCCTCGGCGGACGGCCGTCACTATCCGTCCTCCTGATACAACAAGGCCAAAAAGCCGGTGAGGCCGCCCACCACCACGGGCAACCACGCCGCAGCGATCGGATGCATCAACTCAGCCTTGCTCAAGTCTTCAGTCACTTTCGACAAAACGTAGAGCAGAAAGCCTGCGCCCACGCCACTCAAAACCATCTTCTGTACGCCGCCCATCCGGAAGAAGCGCAGCGACACGGAAGCCGCGAGCATCACCATGGCGGCGAGCAAAAACGGCTGTGCCAGCAGCTTGTGATACTGGAGTCGATATCCGGCTGTCGCGAACCCCGAGCTCTCCGATGAGCGGATGTAGGTCGGTAGTTGCCAAAAGGACACAGTCTCGGGTGTGGAAAAGCTGTTGCGGACCTGCGCTTCGGTCAACGTCGTCGGAATCTCGAGGCTGGCCTGGTCGATCGGCGGAGCATCGAGCGAGAAGCGGCGCACGCCCTTGAACAGCCAATGGCCAGACTCGAGCGTCGCCTCGCGCGCCTCGAC
Organism: Bradyrhizobium rifense; assembly: GCF_008123425.1. Lineage (GTDB taxonomy): Bacteria > Pseudomonadota > Alphaproteobacteria > Rhizobiales > Xanthobacteraceae > Bradyrhizobium > Bradyrhizobium rifense. The sequence goes on along the minus strand of NZ_VSSS01000022.1, from coordinate 49,699 downwards.
CCGCTCCTTGAAATGCTGCCCTGTGTCAAACCGGAACAGCGTGAGCCCCGTCAGCCGAACGCCCTGCTGCTCGCTGCGCGCAGCGTTGATGATGGTCTGGCCGTCGCTGGTCACCTGGTTGAGCCAGAAGCCCGAGGCGTCCTGGATGCCGCCGCCGGGCGCCGAGCCGAACAGCTCGGCTTCCATGCGCTTGGAGAGCTCGCGCAGGTTAGCCGACATCGGATTGTAAGCGACGGTGGCGATCACGCCGATCAGGAGCGCGCTGCCAAGCGCGGGCGAGATGAACTGCCAGGCCGAGATGCCGGCGGCGCGCGCCACCACGAGCTCGAGCCGGCGGGAGAGGGCGAGATAGCAGGTCATGGCGCCGATCAGCATGCAGAACGGCGTCAGCTTCTCCAGCAGTTGCGGCACCCGGAACAGCGAGGTCTCGGCCACCATGATCGCGGACGCCGACGCCAGCCCTGAGGTCTTGCGCACCATCTCGATGTAGTCGACCAGCACCAGCAGCAGGAAAATGCTCGCGAACACGCCGAGTGCGGCGACCACGAAGCGGCCGGCGAAATAGCGCCCGAGCGTGTTGGTGAGCATGCTCATGCGGCGGCCGGCCGTCCGAACAGCCGCGCGATCCGCGCATTCGATCTGTTGATGGCCTCCATCAGGCCGGCAGGCGGCTCGACCACGATACCGCCGACGATCAGCCACATGCCGGCGCCGATCGCGGCCACTAGCATCGCGTATTGCACGGCGGCGGCGGCCGGCGACTTCACCGCCATCACCGAGCAGGCAAATCCGGCCATGCGCAGCCCGAACACCGCGACCACCGAGCCGCCGATCGAGAAGTTGCGGCTCTGGCGCGTGGTGCGCGGCGCGCCGAGGAACGCGAAGGTCAGTGCTGCAAACGCGAACGGATAGAGCGGCGCCATCAGGCGGTCATGCAGCTCGGACCAGAACTGGCCGGGTACCGCCTTGTAGACGGGATCGTCCTCGGACGGCGAGAACAGCTCCCAGAGATAGCGTTCGCGAATGCCGAGGGTGACGTCGTGGCCCTGGTTGCCGAACTTCGACATGTCGAAGGCGTTGCTGACGAATGTCACCAGCGCGGGGTCGCGCTTGCCCAACTCGAAACGCTGCAGATTGCCATCTCTCAGCACCAGGAACGTTCCGTTCTCGTTCTTCACGACATCGCCGTGCTCGGCGACGATCGAGACACGCTCGTTCGGATCGCGGCGGTCGTCGATGAAGATGCCGGCGAGGATGCCGCCGGGCAGCCGCTCGCGAATCCGGATCGTGAGATTCTTGTCGAGCTGGGCGAAGCGGCCCGGTTGCAGGACGTTGGTGAGCACGTCGGCGGTGATCTCGGCGTCCCATTGCTTGATCCGCCGCATGCCGTCGGGGGCGAGATAGGCCGAGATGAAGGCGACCAGCAGCGCCACCACGCAGGTGGCGTAGAAGAACGGATAGAACAGCCGGAACGGCGAGAAGCCGGCGGCATTCATCACGATGATTTCGGAATCGGTCGCGAGCTTGTTCAGCGTGTGCGAGATCGCGATCATCAGCGCGATCGGCGAGATGATCAGGATCAGCGCCGGGATCACGAGGCTGGTGATGCCGAGGAAGGTCAGGATGGTCTGACCCTGGCTCGTCATCAGGTCGATGCCGCGCAACGCCTGCGTAATCCAGATCACGCCGGTGAGGCTGACCAGGACGAGCGCAAACGACGCCAGCGTCGTGCGGAAAATATACCTGTCGATTGACCCCATGCGCTACCGCACGAATCCCACCAAAGCCCCAACGTGCGCACCGGAATTCCGGCTGTCCGACCAATCCCGTGACAGGGATCCCCAAGGTCCGGCCAACCACCTCTTCCGGAGGCTTACATTCTCACTACCATCCCCTTGATCCGTCAACAAAATGGCCGACCCATGGCACCCTCAACATATGGTTAATATTTCCCTCGTTGTGGCCTCGCTGCCACGGGCGGTGCTTGGCATCGACCGCGCTTCTCGCCCATAGTGGGCAGAGACGAGTGAATCGCCGTTCAGGTCCGGCCTTCGGCCAGGCCAGCGGATCGGCAAAAAGTCCCATTTTTTCGAGGAGTTACCCATGTCCGATGCCATCAAGGTCGGCTTCGTCCCGTTGGCCAGTGCCGCCCGTGGCATCCTGATCGTGTTCTGCGACGACGCTCTGAAGGTCGGCCCGGCGACGGCCAAGGCGCTCGGCGGGGCAGCCGAGCTCGTGAAGCGGGCGGCGGCGGCCGGCTCATTCAAGGGCAAAACCGGCGCCGCCCTGGATATCCTGGCACCCGAGGGTCTGAAGGCCGAGCGCCTGATCGTGATCGGGACCGGCAAGGAATCAAGCCTGAAGGGCAACGACTTCCTGAAATTCGGCGGTATCGCCGCCAGCAAGCTCAAGGCGGGATCCGCTGCCATGACCATCGTGGCGGAACTGACGACCGGCGCCATGACCAGCGAGCAGGCGGTTCTGATCGCCTCCGGCCTGCGGCTGCGCGCCTACAAGTTCGACCGCTACAAGACCAAAAAGAAGGACGGCGAGGAGGGCGCCCTGCGCGCCGACGTCTCGCTGGCGGTCGGCGATGCCGCCGCGGCGAAGAAGGCCTTTGCCTCGGCGGGTGCGGTCGTCGACGGCGTCATCATCGCGCGCGATCTCGTCAACGAGCCGCCCAACGTGCTGTTTCCCGAGGAGTTTGCGCGCCGCGCGAGCCAGCTGCGCAAGCTCGGCGTCAAGATCGAGGTGCTCGACGTCAAGGCGATGCAGAAGCTCGGCATGGGTGCGCTGCTCGGCGTCGGCCAGGGCTCGGCGCGGCCGAGCCGCACCGTGATCATGCGCTGGGACGGCGGCAAAAAAGGCGAGGCGCCGGTCGCCTTCGTCGGCAAGGGCGTCTGCTTTGACACCGGCGGCATTTCGATCAAGCCGGCCGGCAGCATGGAGGACATGAAGGGCGACATGGGCGGTGCGGCCTGCGTCGTCGGCCTGATGCACGCGCTCGCGGCGCGCAAAGCCAAGGTCAATGCGGTCGGCGCCATCGGCCTCGTCGAGAACATGCCCGACGGCAACGCGCAACGGCCGGGCGACATCGTCACCTCGATGTCGGGCCAGACCATCGAGATCATCAACACCGATGCGGAAGGCCGTCTCGTGCTGGCCGACGTGCTCTGGTATGTCGCCAAGAAGACCAAGCCGAAATTCATGGTGGATCTGGCGACGCTGACCGGTGCGATCGTGGTCGCGCTTGGGACCGATCATGCCGGCATGTTCTCCAACAATGACGAGCTTGCCGAGCGCCTGCACGCGGCCGGCATCGAGAGCGGCGAGAAGGTCTGGCGCCTGCCGCTCGGTCCCGAATACGACAAGCTGATCGATTCCCAGTTTGCCGACATGAAGAACACCGGCGGCCGGCACGGCGGCTCGATCACGGCTGCCCAGTTCCTGCAGCGCTTCGTCGACGGCACGCCCTGGGCGCATCTCGACATCGCCGGCACCGCGATGGGCGCACCCAAGACCGACATCAACCAGAGCTGGGCTTCGGGCTACGGGGTCCGGCTGCTCGATCGCCTGGTGGCAGATCATTACGAGCGCAAATGACGCAAGATGACTGAAGTACTCTTCTACCATCTGCAAAACATGACGGTTGAGAACGTCTTGCCGCCGCTTCTCGAGAAATCGCTCGAGCGCGGCTGGCGCGTCGTGGTGCAGTCGACCTCGCCGGAGCGCGCCGATGCACTCGACGCGCATCTATGGACCTATCGCGACGATTCCTTCCTGCCGCACGCGACATGGCGCGTGAACGATGTGGCCGAGCAGCCGATCGTGCTGGTGATCGAGGCGGACAATCCGAACGGCGCCAATGTCCGCTTCCTGGTCGACAACGCCGCGTTGCCGCAGGACACGGAGGCCTATGAGCGCATGGTGCTGCTGTTCAACGGCGACGATCCGGACGCGCTTGCGGCGGCCCGCAGCACATGGACGGATTGCAAGACGCGCGGATTTGAGGTCACCTATTGGCAGGCGGACGAACGGGGCCGGTGGCAGCGGCGGAATTAGCGGTCGCTTGCAATTAATGATAATTTGGACTTTCTCGGGCAAACTGTTTTCGGCCACCTTCGTGCCGCAAAGTGATGTTGGGACAAGCGCTTAGGGCTACTCCTTGACGTGGGGAACTTAGTTTATCGTGCGACATCAAAAGCTTCCAAAGTCGCTCATAGTTGCGTTTGCCGCCGTCGCGCCGCTGCTTGCGGGCTGCTCGGGCGCAACCGATATGCTGGCGTCCGCCAAAGACGCCGAATGGTTCAACAAGCCGAGCCGACTGTTCATCAAGAACATCTCGATCGAATCGCCGCCGCTGACCCCCGACAAGCCGGTGGGCGCTGAGGATCTCGTCAGCGCCGATGGCGGTTGCCCCGGCATGGCGCCGCCGCCTGGACCTGCCGACGCCAATGCCTCGAGCACGGCGCCTGCGCCGATGGGCGGCACGGTCGCACTCGGCCACACCGAATGTGACGTGGTGCGCGGCATCGGCGCGCCCTCCAACGTCAATCTTTCCAGCGATGCCGCCGGCCGTCGCGTCGCGGTGGTCACCTGGACCACGGGTCCGCGCGCGGGCATCTACACGTTTACGTCCGGACGCCTGTCCGCGATCGAGGGCTCGCCCGAGCCGCAGGTCGCTCCGAAGCCGGTGAAGCCGAAGGCGAAAAAGAAGGCGGCGACGTAACACGTCGTCGGCCTTCCGCCCTGAAGCCGGTTGCCTCTCTCAACGCGATCAGCCGCGGATGCGCGCCCCGACCATCAAGCGGCCTTGCGTCCCTTGATTGCGGTGGCCGAGGCATGAACCGTGATCTCTCCGCTCGCGCTCGCCGGCAGTCTCGCCTGCAGCCGGCGTTTGAGCTCCGCGCTCTCTGTCTCCGACAGCCTTCCCAATACGCCGGCCGGGCTGCTGACGACCATCGACAGCCAGTAGTCATCGAAATTCGCAAACGTTCGCTCGACGACCAGCTCGCGGGTTTCGATATCGCGCAGACCAAGCTCCGTCCAAAGCGCCTTCAGCGCTTCGAAGCGCGAGATGTCCGCACTCGGTGGGCGCGCCGCCGGTTTGCCCATGGCGTCCATCTCTTCCCACAGCGGCTGCGTCGGCGTGCCGCCGCGCAAAATGTCCCAAGTATAGGACGCGACCATGCCGCCGCGCTTGGTGACGCGGACCATTTCCGAGGCGCCTTTGCGAGAGTCGGGAACGAAGAACAGCACCAGCGCCATCACCGCGACGTCGAAGCGGTTGGCGTCGTAGGGAAGGGCCATCGCATCGCCAATCGAAAACTCGACCTGCTTGGCCGATATTTTCTCGCGCGCAGTCGCGATCTGCGCGTCGGAGGGATCGATCGCGCAAACTGATGAGGGGGCGGACTTCGCAAGCAGGAGTTCGGTGAACGCGCCATTGCCCGCACCGACATCCGCCCAGGCCAGTCCGGGTCGTGGCGCCAGCCAGTCGAGGAACAGCGTCCCGGCCGACCGACTCCAGGGCGCCATGAAGCGTTCATAAGCCGCGCCGTCGGTGAATTTGATCGGTTCGGGTGACGACATCTGAGACCTCCCTCGAAAATTTCTTGTTTGGGATCGCGCGGGTTGGAAATCGTGCGGTCGAAAATGTCGGTCACTCTCAATGATGAAGCCGGATCGTCCGTCAAGCGCTGACGCAAACCTCGCTGAGCTTAATACCAAATGCGCAGAAGCGACACGGGCATTTCAGTGGTCGGGAGTGGAATAGCCGGACCTCATCTGCCGCCGGGCGCTGCCGGCGGCAGATGTCCGCACGCATCAGGCGAGCGCAGCGCTCTTGATGACCGAGGCGACGGCCTCCGGCCGCGACACGTAGACGGCGTGGCTGCCCTTGCTCTCGACCACTGTCGCGCCGGCACGCTTGGCCATGAACTGCTGGGCCGGGGGAGGGATCATGCGGTCATCGGTTGCCACAAGATACCAGCTCGGCTTTGTCCGCCATGACGGTTCGCTGACCGCGCCTTCGAGCGCCTTGAGGCCCCACGGCACCTGCGAGTTCGCCATGAACTCCGCCTTCGCCGGCTCGACGTCGGCCGCGAAAGAAGCCGCGAACTTCGCCTTGTCGAGGAACAGGTAGCCGTCCTGCGGCGGCAGGATCGGCGGCACGGCGGCGCCGGGGGGCGGGTCCTTGATCAGGGAGGCGACGGACTCGCCTTTGTCCGCCGCGAAGGCGGCGATGTAGACGAGCTTCGACACTTTCGGGTCGTTGCCGGCTTCCGTGATCACCACGCCGCCATAGGAGTGTCCGACCAGCACGACCGGTCCCTCGGCCTGTGCGATGATCTGCCGGGTCGCGGCGACGTCGTCGGCGAGCGATGTCGTCGGATTCTGCACGATGCCGACGTTGAAGCCGTCCTTCTTGAGGAGGTTGTAGACGCCTTCCCAGCCGGCACCGTCGACGAAGCCGCCGTGCACGAGGACGATCGTGGGTTTTGAAGTCTCAGCCATGGTAGGTCTCCCTTCGGGTTGCTGCGCGATCAGCGCTTGAATTTCGCGGGTTCTTCTTGCCCGATTTCGCCATAGCTGATTAGTTCCATTTTGAGCGGATACCCCTAACCAATCAGCTAGGTGCCCGATGAAATGGACGGATCGGATCGGTCGTCGCGTCAAGCTGCGCGACTATCACATCGTGCTCGCCGTCGCAGAGGCCGGCAGCATGACGCGCGCGGCGGAAGACCTCGCCGTGTCCTATCCCGTCGTGTCCAAGACCATCTCGGAGCTGGAGCAAACGCTGGGCGTCAAACTGTTCGACCGCAGTGCGGCCGGGGTCGAGCCGACGCATTACGGCCGCGCACTGCTCAAGTCCGGCGTCGCCGTGTTCGACGAGATCCGCAAGGGATTGCAGCAGATCGAGTTCATCAAGCAGCCGGATGCCGGCGAGCTGCGGATCGGTTCGTCGATCGTGACGGACGCCGGGCTGCTGCCCGCGATCATCGAGCAGTTCACGCAGGATTTTCCGCGCGCCGTACTTCACGTGCTGCACGAAAACATCGCCGTGCAGCAGTATCACAATCTGCGCAACCGGGAGGCGGAGCTGGTGTTCGGGCGGCTTCCTGCCGTCATGAACGAACCCGACCTGGTGGCGGAGTCGTTGCTCGACGAGCCCAATATCATCGTCGCCGGGACGGAGAGCCGTTGGGCCAAGCGGCGCAAGCTGAAGCTGGCCGATTTGATCGAAGAACCGTGGATCCTGGCGCAGCCCGGCAGTTTGGCCCGGACGCTGCACGAAGAGGTCTTCCGCAGCAACGGCCTCGCGGTGCCGTCGGCAAGAGTCCTGACGGTGTCGCTGCATCTTCACCTGCGCCTGATCGAGAGCGGTCGCTGGCTGGGTCTCGTTCCCGCATCCGTCGTGCGGTTCGGCGGCAAGCGGATGCGGCTTCATATCAAAGCCCTGCCGATCGAGGTCACGTCGCCTCCGTCGCCCATCGGCTTTATCCGGCTCAGGGATCGCACGCTGACGCCGCTCGCGGAGCGCTTTATCGAATGCAGCCGGAAAGTCGCCCAATCGAATTCCGCCAAGGCATCCGTGCGGAGCGTGCCGTCATAATTCCGCAATGCAATGTGCGCGCCACATCAGTTGCTGTCCAAGACCCGCCCGCAGGAAATCTGGAGGAAATCTCCAGAATAATCACGCGCGTCTCAAGCAACGCTTCAAGATTGTCATGTTGGCGGCTGCTACGCCTCGAGAGGAGGGGCTAGATCGATCGAAGGATTATTTGGATGTCTATTACCTCTGTTTTTTCCCCGGTTACGGGGCAGCTGACGATTTTCGGCGACAGCGCCAATAACGGCCTCGTGATCGGCCGCGACAAGTCCGGCCGCATTCTGATCAATAACGGGCACGTGAAGACGCTCGGCGGCGATCCCACCGTCGCCAACACCAACGAGATCGATGTCTTCGGTCAGAGCGGTGACGACACGATCACCGTCAACGAAGCCCACGGTCCGATGCCCGCGGTGCATATCTTTGGTGGCGACGGCAATGACAAAATCACCGGCGGCTCGGGCGCCGATTTGCTGTTCGGTCAGGCCGGCGACGATGTGATCAAGGGCGGCGGCGGCAATGATCTGCTGTTCGGCGGCGCGGGCAACGATATCCTGGACGGTGGCAGCGGCGACAACCAATTGTTTGGCGAAGCCGGCAACGATCTCATGATCTGGAATCCTGGCGGCGGCAGCAACGTTGTCGAAGGCGGCGACGGCAATGACACCGTGCAGATCAACGGAAGCAATGCCTCCGAGACCTTCACCATCACCGCGAACGGCACCCGCGTGCGGTTCGACGAAACGGGCCCGGCGCCATTTTCGCTCGACATCGGCACCACGGAGAATCTCGTACTGCATGCCGGTGGTGGCGACGATGTCATCACTGCGGGTAACGGGCTCGGCAGCCTGATCTCGCTGACGCTCGACGGCGGCGCAGGAAACGACACGATCACCGGTGGTGACGGCAACGATCTCCTGATCGGCGGTTCCGGCAACGACATCGTCAACGGCGGCCGCGGCAACGACGTCGCCCAGCTCGGGAGCGGCGACGACACCTTCATCTGGAATCCCGGCGATGGCAGCGACACCGTGGAAGGCGGATCGGGCAACGACAAGCTCTTGTTCAACGGCGCCAACATCAACGAGAACATCAACATCTCGGCCAACGGCGGCCGGGTGCGCTTCACCCGCGATGTCGCCAACATCACGATGGACCTCAACAGCATCGAGCAGATCGAGTTCGATGCGCGGGGCGGGGCCGACAACATCACCGTCGGCGACCTCACCGGCACCGGCGTCAAGCAGATCCTCGTCGATCTCGGAGCCGTTCCCGGCGGCACACAAGGCGACGGCGCAGCCGATACGGTCACCGTCAATGGGACCAACGGCAATCAGCACATCCAGGTCACAGCAGTCGGCACCACGGTCACGGTGACCGGCCTGCCGGAAGTCGTGACGATCGCCAATGCAGAGGCTGCCAACGACCGGCTGGTGATCCAGGCGCTCGGCGGCAATGACGTCATCGATGCATCCACGCTCGCTGCGGTGATCGGGCTGACGATCGATGGTGGCGCGGGCAACGACACCATCACCGGCAGCCAGGGCAACGACACCCTGATCGGCGGCGACGGCAACGACAAGGTCACCGGCGGCCGCGGCAACGACGTCGCTCTTCTCGGCGCGGGTGACGACCTCTTCACGTGGAATCCCGGTGACGGCAGCGACACCGTCGAAGGCGGCACGGGAACCGATACGCTGGTGTTCAACGGCTCCAATGCGGCCGAGAACATGTCGATCTCGGCGAATGGAAGCCGTGCGCTTCTGACCCGCGACGTCGGCGCCATCACCATGGATCTCAATGGCATCGAACATGTGCAGATCGCTGCCGCCGGCGGCGCCGACAATATCACCGTCAACGACCTCACCGGCACCGGCGTGACACAGGTCGCGATCGACCTCAGCGCCGGCCCCGGCAGCCAGAGCGGTGACGGCGCGGCGGACCGCGTGACGGTGAATGGCAGCGCCGGCGACGACAACATCAAGGTCGTCACCTCTGGTGGATCGATCGATGTCAACGGCCTGGCGGCGCAGGTCACGATCGCGCACGCCGATGCGGGCGACGTGCTCGCCGTCAATGGCGGCGCCGGCAACGATGTCATCGATGCCTCCGCGATCAAGGCCGGGCAGCTCGTCAGCCTGAACATCAACGGCGGCGACGGCAACGACACCATCACCGGCAGCGCCGGCAATGACATCGTGAATGGCGGCCGCGGCAACGACATCGCCAATCTCGGCGCTGGCGATGACACCTTTGTCTGGAACCCCGGCGACGGCAGCGACACCGTCGAAGGCGGTAAGGGCACCGATACGCTGCTGTTCAACGGCGCCAACGTCAACGAGAACATCAACATCTCGGCCAATGGCGGAAGGGTGCTGTTCACCCGCGACGTCGCCGCCATCGCGATGGATGTGAACGGGGTCGAGCATATCGACTTCAACGCCCTCGGCGGTGCTGACAACATCACCGTCAATGATCTCTCCGGCACCGGGGTGAACCAGGTCAATCTCGACCTCGGCGCCAATGACGGCGCCGCTGATACCGTGACCATCAACGGAACCGCCGGCAGCGACGTCATCACGGTGACCGAGCACGACGGCATCATCACGGTGTCGGGCCTTGGCCAGGACATCAACATCGCCGACGCCGGTGCGGGCGACAGGCTCGTCATCAACGGCCTCGACGGCGACGATGTCATCACGGCCTCCGGCCTGCATGGCGGCATCCAGCTCGTTGCCAATGGCGGCAATGGCGATGACGTGCTGATCGGCGGCTCCGGCAACGATACGTTGACGGGCGGCGCGGGTGACGATGTGCTCATCGGCGGCCCCGGCCAGGACATCCTCGATGGCGGTACTGGCAACAACGTCCTCATCCAGGACGGGGCGGCAATGGCGGCCACGATGCTGCTCAACCAGGCCATGGCGGCGAGCTTCGTTCCCACAGGCGACGGCCATGGCGCGATGCCGCTGGCCGATCCGCACACGGCGCAGACCCAGACGCTCGCTCCGCCGCAGCACGCCTGACGCTCCGGCCTGGAGAACGCTCATGACGACGCACGCGGTCGCGACCGATACGGGGCTCGACGCGCTCCAGACCTTGCTTCACCTGCAAGGCGTGGCGGCCGACCGCGATCAGCTCAGGCACCGGCAAGGCACTGCAAATTTTGGCGCAACGGACATCATCCGCTGCGCCAAATCCCTTGGTTTGAAAGCACGAACCTATCGAACGCAGTGGGGCCGTCTGTCGGATAGCCCATTGCCGGCGATCGCGATGCTGCGTGACGGCAGCTTCATGGTCATCGCAAAAGCCTCCGCCGACAAGGTGCTGGTGCAGTCGCCGGTGGCGCTGCGGCCGGTGTTCATGGAGCGCGACGAGTTGTGCGCGATCTGGGACGGCGGATTGATCCTGATGACCCGGCGCGCCGGTCTATCCGACCTCGGACGCCAGTTCGATATCACCTGGTTCATCGGCGCGATCGGCAAATACCGGCGCCTGTTCGGCGAGGTGCTGACGGCCTCGTTCTTCCTCCAGCTGTTTGCGCTGGTCTCGCCGCTGTTCTTCCAGGTCGTGATCGACAAGGTGCTGGTGCACCGCTCGCTGTCGACGCTCGACGTGCTCGTGATCGGCCTCGTCGTCGTGTCGCTGTTCGACACCGTGCTCGGAATTTTGCGCAACTATTTGTTCTCGCACACCACCAACCGCATCGACGTCGAGCTGGGCGCGCGGCTGTTTCATCATCTGCTGGCGCTGCCGATGGCCTGGTTTCAGGCCAGGCGCGTCGGCGATTCCGTGGCCCGGGTCCGGGAGCTCGAGAACATCCGCAATTTCATCACCTCATCGTCGCTGACGCTTCTGATCGACCTGGTCTTCACCTCGGTGTTTCTGGCGGTGATGTTCGCCTATTCGCCGATGATGACCTGTATCGTGCTCGGATCGTTCCCGTTCTACATCGCGATCTCGGCGGTGGCGACGCCGCTGTTCCGCCGCAGGCTGGAGGAGAAATTCCGCCGCGGCGCCGAGAACCAGGCTTTTCTGGTCGAGAGCGTCAGCGGCATCGAGACGCTGAAGGCGATGGCGGTCGAGCCGCAGATGCAGCGCCGCTGGGAAGAGCAGCTCGCGGGCTATGTCTCGGCGAGTTTTGGCGTCACCAGCCTCGGCAACACCGCGAGCCAACTCGTGCAGTTCGTCAGCAAGGTCGTGACCGCCGCGATCCTTTATGTCGGCGCGCGGCTCGTGATCGGGGACGGCTTGACCGTCGGCGAGCTCGTGGCGTTCAACATCTTTGCCGGCCGCGTCTCGGCCCCGGTGCTGCGGTTGGCGCAGGTCTGGCAGGATTTCCACCAGGCGCGGCTCTCGATCGCGCGGCTCGGCGACATCCTCAACAGCGCCGCGGAGCCGGCTTACTCCGCCGGCCGCGCCGGGCTGCCGTCACTGCGGGGCAACATCCGCTTCGAGCACGTCGCGTTCCGCTACCGGCTCGACGGGCCGGAGATCCTGCACGACGTCTCGTTCGATATTCCGGCGGGCCAAACCGTCGGCATCGTCGGCTCCTCGGGCTCGGGCAAGAGCACCTTCGCCAAACTGGTGCAGCGGCTCTATGTGCCGCAAGGCGGCCGCGTGCTGATCGACGGCATGGATCTGGTGATGACCGATCCGGCCTGGCTGCGGCGGCAGATCGGTGTCGTGCTCCAGGAGAACATGCTGTTCAACCGTTCGGTGCGCGACAACATCGCGCTCGCCGATCCGACCCTGCCGATGGACCGGATCATGGAGGCGGCGAAGCTCGCCGGCGCGCATGAGTTCATTCTGGAGCTGCCCGAGGGCTACGACACCGTGGTCGGCGAGCGCGGCTCGACGCTCTCGGGCGGGCAGCGCCAGCGCATCGCGATCGCCCGTGCGCTCGTGACCAATCCGCGCATCCTGATCTTCGACGAAGCCACCAGCGCGCTCGATTACGAGAGCGAGCGGATCATCCATGACAACATGAAGGACATCGCGAAGGGCCGCACCGTCCTGATCATCGCGCATCGGCTCTCCACCGTGCGCGGCGCCGACCGCATCTTCACGCTCGAGCGCGGCCGTCTGGTCGAGGACGGCACGCATGACGCCTTGATCAGGAACGGCGGCCGCTATGCAACTCTGCACCGGCTCCAGGGAGGGATCTATGAGGTCGGCTAGCACCGCGGCGGCCCGAAAGCCGGATCAGACCGTTGTTCCCTTCCGGAACGCGAACAGCCGGCGCGCCGAGGAAACCGCCTTCCTGCCCGCGGCGCTGGAGATCACGGAAACCCCGCCGTCGCCGATCGGCCGCGCCATCGCATTTGCGCTGATGGCCCTCGTCTGCGCGGCGCTCGCATGGTCTGCATGGGGCACGATCGACATCGTGGCGTCCGCGACCGGCAAGGTCGTGTCGAGCGGGCGCAGCAAAGTGGTGCAGCCGTTCGAGACCGGTGTCGTCCGCGCCATTCATGTGCAGGACGGGCAGGCGGTCAAATCAGGCGACGTGCTGATCGAGCTCGATCCGACCGTGAATGCGGCGGAGCGCGATCACCTGCATGACGATCTCATGGCCGAACGGCTCAACAGCGCGCGCCTCCGCGCGGCGCGGGCCGCCGGCGAAGACGGCTCCGCCGATTTCGTTCCGCCCGCGGATGCCGATCCATCGCTGGTCGCGACGCAGCAGCAGCTTCTCGCCAGCCAGGTCGGCGAGCACCGCGCCAAGCTCGCGGCTCTTGAACGCCAGGAGGCGCAGAAGGACGCCGAGCATCAGACCATCGCGGCGACGATCCACAAGCTCGGTGCATTGCTGCCCGTGACCGAGCAGCGCGTCGATATCCGCAGGACGCTGATGGAAAAGGAGATCGGCTCGAAGCTGACCTATTACGAGACGCTTCAGCTCCAGATCGAGCAGCAGGAGGAGCTCGGTGTCCAACGCAGCCATCTGAAGGAAGCCGAGGCAGCCGTCGCCGCAATCCGGGAGACCCGCATCCAGGCGGTGGCCGAGTATCGCAAAAGCCTGTCCGACGATCTCGCCAAGAGCGAGCAGAAGGCCAATGGTCTCGCGCGCGATCTGATCAAGGCGCAGCAGCGGACACAGCTTCAGCAGCTGACGTCGCCGGTCGACGGCGTCGTGCAGCAGCTTGCGGTCCACACCGTCGGCGGCGTGGTCACGCCGGCGCAGTCGCTGCTCGTGATCGTGCCGTCAGACACCCGGCTCGAGATCGAGGCGATGATCTCCAACCGCGACATCGGCTTCGTCGAGGCCGGGCAGGGCGCCGCGATCAAGATCGACACCTTCAACTTCACCCGCTACGGCCTCTTGGAAGGCCGGGTCGTGAGCGTCTCGCAGGACGCCATCATTCGCGACCGTCCGCCGGAGCGCGGCGGCGACCGCGCGCCGGGCGCGCAACACGACAGCAGCGAGCCCAGCGGACAGGAGCTCAGCTACAGCGCCCGCATCGCGCTCGATCGCACGCAAATGCAGGTGGACGACCGCCTCGTCAGCCTGTCGCCGGGAATGGCGGTGACCGTGGAGATCAGGACCGGCTCGCGCACCATTCTGAGCTATCTGCTGTCGCCGCTGCAGCGCTACCGGCACGACATCATGCGGGAGCGTTAGGGCGTTCCGATTAGCTCATCTCTTTCAATAACTTCGCTACTGTGCATGGGGTTGTTTTCGGCTTTTGAAGCTAGCCCGCCGCCTCATCGAACTGCGCGCTCGCCTCGAGCCATTGCTCTTCCGCGCGCGCCAGCGCGTCGGCCGCATTGGCACGCGCCTTCGACAGTTGCGCGGCCTGCTTGGGATCGCGCGTAAAAATGTCGGGCAGCGCGAGCGCGGTGTCGATCTTGGCGATGATGTCGCTGACACGCGCGATCTCGCTCTCGGCCTCCGCGATGCGTTTCTTCAGCGAGCCGCGATTGTCCGATTTCGGGCGCTGCGGCTTCTCGCTTGGCGCACTGCGCTCGCGCGGGGCGGGCTCGCCGTTGCGCGAGGACAGCACCAGGCGGCGGTACTCGTCGAGGTCGCCGTCGTAATTGGTCACGGTGCGGTCGGCGACGATCCAGAGCTGGTCGGCGCAGGCCTCGATCAGATAGCGGTCATGCGAGACCATGATGATCGCGCCGGGAAACTCGTTGATGGCTTCGGCCAGCGCCGCGCGGCTGTCGATGTCGAGATGGTTGGTCGGCTCGTCCAGGATGATCATGTTGGGGCCGTAGAACGTTGCCAGCCCCAACAGCAGCCGCGCCTTCTCGCCGCCAGACAGTTTTCCAACTTTGGTATCGGCCGCCTTGCCGGAAAAGCCGATCGCGCCGGCGCGTCCCCGCACTTTGGCTTCGGGCGCATCGCCCATCAGCTTGCGGACGTGGTCGTAGGCGGAGGCGTCCTCGTTCAGCTCGTCGAGCTGATGCTGCGCGAAATAGGCGATGGACAGCTTGTCGGCGCGCGTCACCTTGCCGGAGAAGGGGGCGAGACGCGCGGCGAGCAGTTTGACGAGTGTCGACTTGCCGTTGCCGTTGGCACCCAGCAGCGCAATGCGGTCGTCGTTATCGATGCGTAGCGTCACGCGGCTCAGCACCGGCGTGGCCGGATCGTAGCCGACGGACGCGTTGTCGACGGCGATGATCGGCGGCGACAGCAGCTTCTCCGGTGCCGGGAAGGTGATCTCGCGCACGTCCTCCGTCACCAGCGCCGTGATCGGCTTCAGCCGCTCCAGCATTTTCACGCGCGACTGCGCCTGCCGGGCCTTCGAGGCCTTGGCCTTGAAGCGGTCGACGAAGGCCTGCAGGCGGGCGCGCTCGGCCTCCTGGCGCTTGACCGCCTTGGCATCGAGCAGCTCGCGCGCGGCGCGCTGCTCCTCGAAGGATGAGTAGGTACCTTTGTAGAGCGTGAGCTTGCCGCGCTCCAGATGCAGGATCTGGTCGACCGAGCTCTCCAGGAGGTCGCGGTCATGGCTGATCACGATCACCGTGCGCGGATAATGCGCGAGATGATCCTCGAGCCACAGCGTGCCTTCGAGGTCGAGATAGTTGGTGGGCTCGTCGAGCAGCAGCAAGTCAGGGGTCGCAAACAGCGTCGCGGCCAGCGCGACGCGCATGCGCCAGCCGCCGGAGAATTCGGCACAGGGACGCAGCTGGTCGGTGGCGGAAAAGCCGAGGCCGGACAGGATCGCCGCGGCACGGCTCGGGGCCGAATGCGCGTCGATGTCGACAAGCCGGGTCTGGATCTCGGCGATCCGGTGCGGATCGGTGGCGCTCTCGGCTTCGTGAAGCAGCGCGTCGCGCTCGAGGTCGGCCTTGAGCACGACCGAAATCAGGCTTTCGGGGCCGTTCGGCGCTTCCTGGGCCAGGCTGCCCACCCGCCAGCGCGGCGGCAGCGTCACCGAGCCGTGCTCGGCGGCAAGCTCGCCGCGGATCACCTTGAACAGCGTCGATTTGCCGGTGCCGTTGCGTCCGACCATGCCGACGCGCGAGCCGGGCGTGATCTGCACGGAGCTATTATCGATCAGAAGGCGTCCGGCGAGGCGGATGGAGAGGTCGGTGATGGAGAGCATGCGGCCTTGTCACCGCAGCCGGGATCAAACGCAACCCGATTTTTCGCAAGCCGATTTTGCGTCAGTGCGAGTCGCGCTCGCGCCTCTTCAGCTCGTCCATCAGCTGCTCGAGATGTGTCGGCAGCTCGGGTTCGGGACGAAGGCTTTGCTGAAGCCGCTCGCCCACGGCATCGCAAATCGAGCGGCTGGTGCGCCGGTCGATCTGTTCGCTCTCATTGGCAAAAAGGCCAGCCATCTCAGGGTTCCGTGTGTGCAGGGTAACGACACGGTACCAAGTCATTGCCCCCCGAAATGGTTTCGCGAAGCGTTGGGAATGCCTGGCATTCTAGTAAAAATTGTATGAATTCGACGTATCTGCCCAAATACAAGGCCCCGGCGGGGGGAACGCCGGGGCCTCTCTTGGAAGGTACCGCAGGGGGGGAACGGCACCTCAGGAAGGTATTTTAGGAACGCACTTCAGGAACGTGCTTGCGGGCTCAGTAGCAGCGGTTGACCAGCCGCCAGCGGGGTCCCCAGGGGGTCGGGACCAGCCGGCGCACATAGCAGCCGCCATAACCGTAGGAGACGGGGGCGGCGTAGAAGCGCGGTCCGCCCCAGCCCCAACCGCCGTGATGCCAGCCGCCACCGCCGTGCCAGCCCCAGCCGCCACCATGCCAGTGGGCGGAGGCGGAGGTGGGGGCCAGCGCGGCACCCAGCGCGACCGCGGCGACTGCAGCGAGCGAAAGTTTCCTCAACATGATGATCTCCTCAAAACTGCCGGCGCGGGGCTATCGCGTCGATGGAAAGGCCGCCGAAACGGTCCGCCTCGGGAGGAGGCTTTGGTTTCGATGGACCTGACGTTACGCCAGCGAGGCTGAACCAACCCCTCATGCGGCCTTCAGATTGGGTTCATCTGCGTGAAATCGTTGTAATCCATGCTGGAATCGGCGTGGCCTCTTCCCCTGGCACCTGCGGCGAAGCGCCCGTGGGCTGTTCCGGCGGTCGCTTGCCGTATCGCAACGGCGCCGATATAAGCCCCGCAACTCCGAACCACCCTTTTCTCTTCAAGGACAAGATCATGGCCATCGAACGCACTTTCTCGATCATCAAGCCCGACGCGACCGCGCGTAACCTGACCGGCGCCGTGAACGCCGTGATCGAGAAGGCGGGCCTGCGCATCGTCGCGCAGAAGCGCATCCGCATGACCAAGGAACAGGCCGAGACGTTCTATGCCGTCCACAAGGCCCGCCCGTTCTTCGGCGAGCTCGTCGAGTTCATGACCTCGGGCCCGGTCGTGGTCCAGGTGCTGGAAGGCGAGGGTGCCGTTGCCAAGTACCGCGACGCGATGGGCGCGACCGATCCGTCGAAGGCGGCCGACGGCACCATCCGCAAGCTCTACGCAAAGTCGATCGGCGAGAACTCGGCTCACGGCTCGGACGCCACGGAGACCGCCGCGATCGAGATCGCGCAGTTCTTCTCGGGCAACGAGATCGTCGGCTAAAAGCCGACAAGTTAAGGCGATGGGGCGAAAGGACTGATTGTGAACTGGCTCTGGCAGATCTTCGATCCCGCCACGATCGGGGCATTCTTCACCCAGTTCCGCAATGAGATGGCCGAGCCGACCTTCTGGGTTGCGGTCGGCAAAATCATCTGGATCAACATCCTTTTGTCCGGCGACAACGCGCTGGTGATCGCGCTTGCCTGCCGCGGCCTGAAGCCGCGGCATCGGCTGTGGGGCATGGTGCTCGGCGCGGGCGCCGCGGTACTGCTGCGGATCATCTTCACCGGCATTGTCGTAAGCCTGATGGAGCTGCCGTACCTCAAGCTGGTCGGCGGTCTCGCGCTGATTGTGATCGCGGCAAAACTGCTGGTGCCGGAAAGCGAGGACGAGGACGGCGTCGAGTCGGCCTCGCATCTGTGGCAGGCGGTTCAGATCGTCGTCGTCGCCGACATCGTCATGAGTCTGGACAACGTCATTGCGGTCGCCGCTGCGGCCAATGGCAGCGTGCCGCTCCTGGTGCTCGGCCTTGCCATAAGCGTGCCCCTGATCGTCGCCGGCGCGGCGCTGATCATGGCACTGCTGTCGAAACTGCCGATCCTGGTCTGGGCCGGTGCGGCGCTGCTCGGCTGGATCGCGGGCGAGGTGATCGCGACCGATCCCGGCATCGCGCCGAAGCTGCACACGCTATCCGAAGGTCCGTTCGGCGCCTCGCTGGACAAGATGCTCGCCAATCTGCACATCCCGCCGCAATTCGCCCATGGCGGCGGTGGCGCCGAATATCTCTGCGCGGCGCTCGGCGTCGTCGTCGTGCTGCTGGTCGGCTCGATCTGGCGCCGGCGCAGGCTTAGCCACGCCGCGATCGAGCACGCAAAAGCCGCTGAATAAGCTCTAGCGTCGCACGATCGATCCGCTGCGTCCGATCAGGCGGGCGAGCTGCTTGAAGCGGCTGCCGACGCGGTCGGCGACGATGTCGCCGAGCCTGTGCTCAAACACCAGCATCAGATTGCGGCCCTGGCTACGGAAATGTGTGGCGGGGAGCACGCCCGGGCGCGCCGCCGAGATCAGATGTGCGACACGGAACGCTGCGCCGAGGAGACGGGCGCGTTCGAGCTGCGCCGGTGTCAGCAGTTCCTGCATGGTCAGCGGCGGCTGGTTTTCCTCGCTGAGACCCGCGTAGCGGTAGAATACCGACAGGCCGACAAAGGCGCGCTCGGTGTGCGTGATTGCACCGAAATTGCCGTTGACAACAAGACTCAGCGTTTGCTCGCCGCGATGGTCGGGATGCACGCGCCAGCCGATGTCGGAGAGCAGGCAGGCGGCGTGGCGAAGCCGGCGGTCCTCCTCGGTCTCGCGCAGCTTGACCACGCGCGCGAGGCGGTCGGTCCAGGCGATCAGCTCGCGGGCATGTTTGGCCGAGCGGGACAGCAGTTGGTTCAGCTCTTCTGCCGCGCAGATCAGCCCGTCCTTGTTGCGCTCGCTCTCCGACAGCTTCTCGTGCAGCAGGCCTTCGCGCACCCCGAAGGTCGAAAACACGATGGTCTTCGGCTTCGCCACCCGGATGATGTGCTCGAGCACCAGCGCGGCATAGGTGAGGAGAGGGCGCCGCGCATCCGCGACGATCTCGATGTCGGCGAGCATGTTGGCGGCTGCAAGGCGACGCAGACGACGCGAAAAGTCGAGCGCTTCGGCGGCCGAAATCGAATAGCCGTGCATCACCTGGAGCGGGTAGCCGCTCTGGATGATGTGGATGCGCGCAAGCGCGCGCCAGGTGCCGCCGACGGCGTAGAAGCTGCGGCCGCTGCCTGCCTTGAGCAGCGGCACCTCGTCGATTGCCTCACGCACGATGCGGTCGGCGCGCTTCAGCGATTTGTGCGCGAGGTCCTGTAGCGCGAGGCCGCCGAGCGGCAGCGTCACGCCGCTGCGCACGGTGTTCCTGCGCACGTCGATCAGCTCGAGCGAGCCGCCGCCGAGATCGCCGACGATGCCGTCGGGATGGTGAATGCCCGAGATCACGCCGAGCGCCGACAGTTTTGCTTCGCGCGGTCCTGACAGGATTTCGATCTTCACGGCGCAGATGCGCTCGGCTTTCGTGATGAAGTCGGGACCGTTGGACGCGTCGCGGCACGCAGCCGTCGCAATCGCAAACACGCGGCCGACCTGCATCACGCGGCACAGCGCGCGAAAACGCTTCAGCGAGGTCAGCGCCTTGTCGACGGCGTCGGGGGCGAGCAGACCCGTGCTCTGCACCTCGCGCCCGAGGCCGCACAGCGTCTTCTCGTTGAAGATCGGAATCAGGCTCCGTGTCAGCCCCTCGTAGACGACGAGACGAACCGAATTGGAGCCGATGTCGATGACCGCGACGCTAGCGCCACGCTTGCGCGGCCGTTTCACGGCAAGGATCTCCGGTCAGGACTGATGGCGTTCGTTTCGGCGCGTGAGACGGCGCGGCGAGGATTCCTTGAGCGACTTTCCACGGCCAGACAGACTCGGATTTGTCATGAAGTAGTTGTGCACGTTGAAAGGCTCCTCGCCTTTCGCGGTCTTCATACGCGTTGAGGACCCGTCCGGCAACAATTGCCAGCTCTGCTCATTGTCCTTCAAATTCGCGACCATGATCTGTTCGAGAACCTGCTGATGCACCGTGGGATTTTGCAGCGGGCACAGCACCTCGACACGGCGGTCGAGGTTGCGCGGCATCATATCGGCCGACGAGATATACACAGCCGCTTTCGCGCTCGGCAGGCCCTGGCCCATGCCGAAGCAGTAGATTCGGCCATGTTCCAGGAAGCGTCCGATGATCGATTTGACGCGGATGTTCTCCGACAGGCCGGGAATGCCGGGGCGTAGGCAGCAGATACCGCGGACCACGAGCTCGACCTGCACGCCCGCCTGCGACGCCTCATAGAGCGCGTCGATGATATCGGGGTCGACCAGCGCATTCATCTTCATCCAGACCGCGCCGGGCTTGCCGTGACGCGCGTGCTCGGTCTCGCCCTGGATGTGCTCGATGATGCGCTTGCGCAGGGTCAGCGGCGACACCGCCATCTTTTCCAGATCGCTCGGCGCCGCGTAGCCGGTGATGAAGTTGAACACGCGCGCGGCGTCGCGGCCGATGGTCGGTTCCGAGGTGAAGTAGGAGAGGTCCGTATAAATACGCGCGGTGACCGGGTGATAATTGCCGGTGCCGGTATGGACGTAAGTGGTGAGGCTGCCGCCTTCGCGGCGCACCACCATCGAGAGTTTTGCGTGGGTCTTCAGCTCGAGGAAGCCGTAGACCACCTGCACGCCGGCGCGTTCGAGGTCGCGCGCCCAGCGGATGTTGGCCTCTTCGTCGAAGCGCGCCTTCAATTCGATCAGCGCGGTGACGGATTTGCCGGCTTCGGCGGCTTCCACCAACGCGCGCACGATCGGCGAGTTGCTGGAGGTGCGGTAGAGTGTCTGCTTGATGGCAACGACGTCGGGGTCGCGCGTCGCCTGCTGCAGGAACTGCACCACCACGTCGAAGGATTCGTAGGGGTGATGGACGACGAGGTCCTTCTGCCGGATCGCGGCAAAGATGTCGCCGCCATGCTCGCGCACGCGCTCGGGATGGCGCGGCACGTAAGGGGTGAATTCGAGGTCGGGCCGGTCGAGCCGGGTCAGCTGCGAAAGCTCGTTCATGGCGAGCACGCCGTTGACCAGGAACACTTCGTCGTCGGCGGCCGACAGTGCGTGCTGCACGAAGCTGCGCAGCTGCTCCGGCATCTTGGCGTCGATCTCGAGCCGGATCACCGATCCGCGGCGGCGGCGTTTCAGCGCAGTCTCGAACAGGCGGACGAGGTCTTCGGCCTCTTCCTCGATTTCGAGCTCGGAGTCGCGGATGATGCGGAAGGCGCCCTGGCCGTGGAGGCTGTAGCCGGGGAACAGGCGGTTGATGAAAAGACCGGTCACCTGCTCCAGCGAGATCAGGCGCACGGCTTTGCCCTCGGTCGGCAGACGGATGAACCGGTCGATCTTGCCGGGCATGCGGATCAGCGCGTTCATCGGCTTGCCGTCGGCCTCGCGCGTGAGCTGGAGCGCGATGGTGAAGCCGAGGCTCGGGATGAACGGGAAGGGGTGGGCCGGATCGATCGCCAGCGGCGTCAGCAGCGGGAATACGTTGTTGAGGAAATAATCCTCCAGCCAGGTACGCTCCGCCTTGGTGACCTCCTTGCCGTCGACCAGCACGATGCCGACCTCGGCGAGCGTGCCACGCAAAGCGGCCCAGATCGCCTGCTGGTCGGAGGCGAGCTGCGAGACGGTGCGGTTGATCAGCACGAGTTGCTCGGACGGCGTCAGGCCATCGGGGGCACGCTCGGCGATGCCCTCGCGGACCTGCGCCTTGATGCCGGCGACGCGGACCATGAAGAACTCGTCGAGGTTATTTGCGGAAATCGACAGGAATCGCACCCGCTCCAGCACGGGGTGGTTGGCGTTGACCGATTCCTCCAGGACACGGCGGTTGAAATGCAGCCAGGAGAGCTCGCGATTGATGAATCGCTCGGGGCTCGAGGCGATCGCCGGCAGGCCCTCGG
Source organism: Bradyrhizobium rifense (assembly GCF_008123425.1). Classification (GTDB taxonomy): domain Bacteria; phylum Pseudomonadota; class Alphaproteobacteria; order Rhizobiales; family Xanthobacteraceae; genus Bradyrhizobium; species Bradyrhizobium rifense. Next base: position 27,499 of record NZ_VSSS01000022.1, on the reverse strand, counting down.
CTTCCGTGGCTTTCTCTTTCGTTTCAATAGCTTGCACGGAATCCATGAGAAGTCGGTCCATCCAGTTCGCCCCAATTTGCGACTTATGCGCAAAACCGCCCGGAGCATGTGTTAGTGCGATGACGTTTCGATGACATTGATGTTCCGCGCGCCCGCCGCGTCAAGCGGGCGCGAAGGGACCTTGGCGGTCAGGCATCCCGGAGCAGCTCGGCAGCGAGCGCCCGGGTGACGGGGCGACCGAGCCGCAGCGCCTCGCCGTCGAGCAGTTCGACGGCGCGCCGGGCGGCGGCCGACGACCGCTCCAGCCGGGTCGCGAGGTAGCTCACCACGCTTTCGTCCACGGAAAGCTGGCGGTCGGCGCAGAACTTGACGATCAGGCCGCGGAACAGCTGGTCGTCCGGCGGCGCCAGCGAAATCACGGGAATCGTCCGCAGCCGGGAGCGGAGGTCGCGGAGCTCGGCCTCGATCGCCGCCGGTGCCTCGCGCCCGGTGAACAGCACATAGGCGCCATCCTCGCGGGCGAGGTTCATCAGATGGAAGAGGGCACGCTCGTCAAAATCCCCGGCCTTAATGTCCTCGACCACCAGCGCGCCGGTCGCGAGCGCGCCGGGGACGCTGGCTGCGGTCAGCGCATTGGCCGTGGTCGAGCGTGCGCCGGCCTCCTCGGCCCAGATCGCGGCGAGGTGGCTCTTGCCTGAGCCTTCGGGGCCGGCGAGCCACATGGCCCGGTTCGGCCATTCCGGCCAGCCGTCGATCAGAGCGAGACCGGCGGCATTGGCAGGGCCCTCGAGGAAATTGTCCCGGCTGAGGCTCTCCGCGTGCGGAAGCGAAAATGCCAATTGTCGGGGATGAACGCGGCCTGCCACGCTTGCTTTGCTCCGTGCCGGCGCGCCGGCTGTGTTTGAAGAGGATAGACCTATTCGATCGGGAGTTGGCCTTTTGCAGGGCCGCACCCGAACTCATTTGGCGTCGATCGTACTCATGTGCCGCAGCCACTCGACGAGATAGAGCGACACCGAGGACAGCGTGAACACCGTAACGAAGCCCATCAGGATTATATCATACGGTCCCGGCTTGAAGCCGAAGGCGAGCGAGGCCAGCACCAGCGCTGCATAGGCCACCTGGGCCGTCGTGTTGAGCTTGGAGACCATCGACGGCTTCATCTCGACCGGCTTGTCGAACAGCCAGGACACGATCACCGCCGTGACGATCATGATGTCGCGTGACACCACGAGGATCACGATCCAGCGCGGAATGTCGCCCCAGATGCCGAGCGCGAGGTAGATCGACACCAGTAGCGCCTTGTCGGCCAGGGGGTCGAGCAGCGCGCCGAGCTCGCTGGTCATGTTGAAGCGCTTGGCCAGGAAGCCGTCGACGGCGTCGCTGATGCCGGCGACCAGGAAGACGGCAAACGCCACCTCCATTTGGCTCGACACGATGGCCCAGACGATGATCGGGACCAGCATGATGCGGCCCAGGGTAATGATGTTCGGAATACTCACGCGGCGCTTCCCGGCACCCGGCCTGACCTCGAATTCCGGCCCCTTGGGGGCTGAACCGGTTGATATCTACATAGTATAGGGCGGGGCGCCACGCTTGCCATTGCGCGTCCCCGGAATTCGACGTAACCAGCCGCAAACCCACTGGAAATCGGGCATGACCGACCGCAAAAACGGCCTCACTTACGCCGATTCAGGCGTCGATATCGACGCGGGCAACCGCCTGGTCGACCTGATCAAGCCATTGGTGCGCGCCACCGCACGGCCGGGCGCTGACGCCGAGATCGGCGGATTCGGTGGCCTGTTCGACCTCAAGGCGGCCGGCTTCAAGGACCCCATCCTGGTCGCGGCCACCGACGGCGTCGGCACCAAGGTCAAGATCGCGATCGAGACCGGCCTGCATGGCGGGATCGGCATCGACCTCGTCGCCATGAGCGTCAACGACCTCGTGGTGCAGGGCGCCGAACCGCTGTTCTTCCTCGACTATTTCGCCTGCGGCAAGCTCGACCCGGAGGCCACGGCCTCGATCGTCGCCGGCGTCGCCGAAGGCTGCCGCGAGTCCGGCTGCGCCCTGATCGGGGGCGAGACCGCTGAGATGCCCGGCCTCTACAAGGACGGCGACTATGATCTCGGCGGTTTTGCCGTCGGCGCCGCCGAGCGGGGCACGCTGTTGCCGCGCAAGGATATCGCCGTAGGTGATGCCGTGATTGGCCTCGCCTCATCGGGCGTGCACTCCAACGGCTTCTCGCTGGTGCGCAAGATCGTGGAACAGTCCGGCCTCGGCTTCGAGGCGCAGGCGCCGTTCGCGCCCGTGATGACGCTCGGCGGCGCGCTGCTGACGCCGACGCGGCTCTACGTCAAATCCTGCCTGCGCGCGATCCGCGAAACGGCCGCGGTGAAGGGCCTCGCCCACATCACCGGTGGCGGCTTCACCGACAACATCCCGCGCGTGCTGCCGAACCATCTCGGCGTCGGCATCGATCTGGCGCGCCTGCCGGTGCTGCCGGTGTTCAAATGGCTGGCGGCGCAAGCCGGCATCGCCGAGCTCGAAATGCTCAGGACCTTCAACTGCGGCATCGGCATGATCGCGATCGTCGAGCCTGAGAAGGTCGACGAGGTCGTGCGGGTCTTCACCGATGCCGGCGAGACCGTGGCGCAGCTCGGCAGCGTGATCCCGGCCGAGGGCGAGCACCGCGTCGTCTATAACGGCCATCTCGACATGGCATTGTGATGACTGGCGCTGTGATGAAGCGCCGCGTCGCCATCCTGATCTCCGGCCGCGGCTCCAACATGTCCGCGCTGATCAAGGCAGCGGCTGCTGCGGATTTCCCGGCGGAGATTTCGCTCGTCATCTCCAACAAGGCCGATGCGCTCGGCCTCGAACGGGCCAAGGCGGCCGGCGTGAAAACGCAGGTGATCGAGAGCAAGCCGTTCGGCAAGGACCGCGCCGGTTTCGAGGCGGTGCTGCAGGCCGCGCTCGACCAGCACGGCATCGAGCTGATTTGCCTCGGCGGCTTCATGCGCCTGTTCACCGCCGAATTCGCCAGGGCCTGGTACGGACGGATGCTCAACATCCATCCCTCCCTGCTGCCGTCCTTCCCCGGCCTCGACCCGCATGGCCAGGCCTTGCGCGCCGGCGTCAAACTGTCTGGCGCGACGGTGCACTTCGTGATCCCCGAGACCGACGCCGGTCCGATCGTGATGCAGGGCGCGGTTCCCGTCAGCGATCACGACACGGCGCAGACGCTGTCGGAGCGCATCCTCGAAGTCGAGCATCGCATCTATCCCGCAGCGCTGAGCCTGCTTGCGACCGGCAAGGTCAAGATCGAGGGCGATGTCTGCAGGACGGCGGGCAGTTCGGCGTCGGAAAATTTTCTCGTCGCGCCGGTGGCGAGCTGAAGCGCGGCCGCGTTTCGGTGGCCCTCAAACAAAATCCCCCGGCAGAGCCGGGGGCAACGTCATGATCTCTCGCGCTTTGGCTTTGAGAGAAATCAGGAGACCTTGAGGTTCTCCGCAGATGCTTTGCCGCGGTTCTCCACGAGGTCGTATTCAACCACCTGGTTTTCATTGAGGGTGGAGAGTCCGGCGCGCTCGACGGCGGAGATGTGGACGAACACGTCCTTATCGCTGCCGTTCGGCTTGATGAACCCATAGCCCTTGGTCGGGTTGAACCATTTGACGGTGCCCTTTTGTGGCATCGTTAGTCTCCTCCGCTAGATACAAAAAGGACGCGGCCGCTTTTCGCGTGCCACGTCACAAACGGGCTTCCGGAAGTCTGTTCGAGTCTTGAGTCTGTCGCGAAACGCACAGCCGAGCGGCCAATTCCGATTGTGTGCGGTATTCCAACACGAAAACCGCGCGCTAGCAAGCCGCGCGCGAATTTCAAGACCGCACCGCGGATGTCCCACGCGCTAATTTCGACCTGTGGCCGCGGAAGCACAATCAGGGGCAATCGCCCCGGCCAAGGCGTAGCAACCGGTTGACCCTCCGTGGCACTTCAGCACAAATCGCCGCATGCGCTTCAGCTCGTGTTGCATTTTTGCGCGCCGTCATTCGCTTCAGGATTTGTCATCATGAGCTGCCCCTCGCAGCCCTCCGGAACACGGCAGACGATCGGGCTGGACCGCGTCCGCCGGGTCGCGGCCGCGATTGCGATGGCCTTGGCATTCGTCGTGATGATGTCGGCGGCGACGCCGGCTTTTGCGCAGAGCCCGACGCCTACTCCGACGCCAACACCAACGCCAACGCCCACGCCGTCTCCGACCCCGATCCCGGTCCCGACGTCGATCAATTACGACCAGTCCGCCGGCAATGCCACGCTCAATCTTGGTTCGGGATTTCTGGAGCGGCTCGGCAACCAGGCGTCGAACGGTTTCAACCGGACGTCACGCACCAATTCTGGCGGTGGCGGAGCCTCGCTGAGCACGGAGGATCCGCGTTACCGCACCTGGTATGAGGGCTACGGCGTTTCGGTCCGGACCGATCCGCAGGGCGATTTCGTCGGCGACAAGCGCAAGACGTTCGGCGGCGTCGCCGGGTTCGGTGCGCGGGTGGCGCCGGGCGTCAATCTCGGCTTCTCCGTCGACCAGAGCCATACCGACATCGATGTGCCGCTCGCGCTGCAGTCGGCGACGCTCGACCTGACCCAGATCGGCTTCAACGGCTCCGTCGACAAGGGACCGTGGACCTGGGCCTTTGCGGTGGTGCACGGTTTCGGCAAGGTCCATTCCAGCCGCGACACCGGCTTTGGCCTGGCGACGGCGGGCTATCGCGCCGCGGTCGACGGCGCGCTGACCGAGATCAGCTATTACTGGACCAAGGACCAGATGCGCGTCGTGCCCAAGGGCGCGCTCGAATATGTGCGGGCCACCGGCGCGGCGTTCCAGGAGGCGGGCGGACTCGATCCGCTCAACGTCGGCTCGAGCGCGATCGCGCGCGCGCGCGTCATGATCGGCGCCGAGATCGGGCGCTACTTCATCTTCGACCAGAAGATCCTGGACCTCTCGGCCTACGGCAAGTTCGTCGACAATTTCTATCAGGATCTGGGCGCGGTCCAGGTCAGCCTCGGCACCCAGAACATCATCGTCCCCGGCATCGGCGAGAGCCGATACGGCATGGACGCCGGCGCCTCGGCATCACTCAGCCTGACCAACACCGCGCGGCTCTACGTCAACTACGACGGCAAGTTCCGCAACGAGCTGACGTCGCACCAGGGCACGATCGGCTTCGAATATCGGTGGTGACAAGCATGATCCGGAAAAGTGTGCAGCGGTTTTCCCTCGCGACAAATGCGGAACGCGTTTGCGCGGAGATCATGCTCAAATAATTGCTTCGCTTATTTCGGCGTCGCTGCAACGTATCCGGACAATCCAAAGCCTTCGCGCGCGGCCGTCATCATCGGCACCAGCGCGTTCGGATGGATGAACTCGTCGCGGAAGCAGGGATGGGTCTTGGGGTCGAAGATCCGCTTCAGCCAGTCGACCACGATCTTGTGCCGCTCGGAGCCGCGGAACTCCTTGTGATAGGTCAGCCAGAGATCGGCGTGGTGGCTGACGCCGAGGTCGACGGCGACGAGCGGTGCACCGAGCGCGATCGACACCGTCGGCAGGAAGCCGATGCCGGCGCCGCGTTCGACTGCGTAGAGCACGCCGACGGACGAATTGGTCTTGATCCCGACGATGCCTTCCAGCGATTTTAACCCGAGCACGCGGGCATAGGCGCCGTCGTCGACCTGCGGCGCGCTCTGCTTGATGATGCGGTGGCTCGGCAAGTCGGCGAGCGTCGCCGGCACGCCGTAGAGGTCCGCATAGTCCCTGGAGACGAAGGGATAGATGTGCAGCCGGCCGAGCTTGGCGACGATGAGATCGGGATTGGTCGGCGGCTCGAGCTGGATCGCAATGTCCGACTCCAGCCGCGCGACGTCGGCCTGCTCCATCGCACAACGCAGGTCGACGGTGATCTTGCGGTAGGTCTTCTGGAAATCGATCAGCCGCGGCAGGATCCAGAAATTGCCGGGGCCCTCCGTCACCGCGACGCGCACCGTGCCCGACGTGTCGTTGTGGGATCGCGAGGCGCGGCGGAAGACGTTGAAGGCGTGACGCTCCATATGCGCGACGTCGGCGATCATCGCGGTGCCTTCGTCGCTGAGCGTGAGCCCGCTCTGGTCGCGCAGGAATAGCTTGCAGCCGATGCTCTCTTCGAGCCGGTCGATCCGGCGCATCAATGTGGTGGAGGTGAGCCCGAGCTCTTCGGCCGCATTACGGAAACTTTTAAATTTCGCGCAGGCTAAAAATAGCTTCAAATCGTCCCAAGACGCATTTAGCGCTTCTTCATGGTGCTGCATCAATGCAGCACCCCGGTGCAATAGTTGCTGCATACTCCTGATCTCCACCCGCTAAGCTTCTCCTCATAGCGGCGTACAAAACCCCCGAACGATAGAGGGACGACATGAGTATGGAAAGGGGCTCGTTTGCCGCAAGGCATGATTTCGACGCCTTGCCGCTGAGCGACGAGGTGGAGGTCCGTTGCGCGCAATTCGGGGAAATCGCCGCGCTCTCGGAAATGGCGCACCGCCTGGTGCCGGGCGTGCAGATCGGGGCGATGGAGCTTGCGAAGTATTTCGCCTTCGATCCCGAGAGCATCCTGACGTTCAGTCGGAACGGCCATCTGCTCGGCGGCATGGCCTTCCTGTTTCTCAACGACCGCGGGCATGATGCATTGCTGCTCGACGATATCGGTCTGACGGCGCCCGAGACGCAATACCTCGCTTCCCCGAATGAGGGTGTTTCGGCGATCTACATCTGGGCGATTGCGACGACCGGCCGCGGCATCGCCGGTCTCGGCAAGGCCGCGGCTCATCTCCGGCAGATAAGGTTTCGCGGCGCGGATTGCTATGCGCAGCCGTCAACCGTGGCCGGACGTGAAATCATGAAGGCGACGGGCTTCGCGCCTATTTCGAGCTTCCAGCCCGACCTCTGGTGTTACGAGCGCCCCTGGCACCGGCAGCCGATGCTCATGCCGGGCGCGATCATCCAAGCAAGGAGTTTTTCAGATGCACGGCACTAGGATTCCTCTCGCCAAGCCTGACTCCCGCGCCATCACCATTCGCCTTGCGCGCGATCCGAACGACCTCATGCTGGTCACGGCCATTCGCTCCGCGGTCTATCTCGCCGAGCAGGATTGTCCGTTCGATGAGGAGTTCGACGGCAACGACATGGTCGCCGCACATTTCATCGGCTACATCGGCAATGAGCCGGCCGGCTGTTTGCGGGTGCGCTTCTTCGGCGACTTCGCCAAGGTCGAGCGGCTTGCGGTGCGTCACCAATATCGGCGCTCGCGCATCGCGTTCAAGCTGGTGCAGGCCAGCGTCGATTATGTGAAGCGCAAGGGGTTCCGCAAGATCTATGGTCAGGCGCAGGACCGGCTGGTCGATTTCTGGGCTCATTTCGGCGCCAAGCCGCTCGGCCACAATCGCAAGATCACCTTCTCGGATTTCTCCTACACGGAAATGCTGCTGGAGATCGAGCCAGGACCGGACGCCATCACGCTGGACAGCGATCCCTACGTGATCATCCGCCCCGAGGGCGACTGGGACCGTCCGGGCGTGCTCGATGCCTCGGCGGGGCGGGCGGTGACGTCGCCGCTGCGGGACCTCGCACTCGCCGACCGCTGAAACTGGTGCAGCTCTACGCAAAACGATGCCGGCCTCCATCCCCGACGATCCGCTGGTCCTGGTCTGCGCGGATCTCCAGGTTGAATATCTGACCCCCAGGCGTCGCCACGTTATTCTCGATGGCGACGCCGCCACTTTGCACTGCCTTGAATTGTTGACGCTGTGGCGCCACAACCTCTGGCCGGTGATGCATTTGAAGCGCATCGCGCAGGCGACGTGGTTCAATCCGTCATCCAGGCTGACCGATTGGATCGCGGAGACGAGGCCGCGTCCGGGCGAGATGACGTTCGAGCACCCATTGCCGTCGGCCTACAGCTCGTCGCGTTTCGTGGATTACATGTCCAGCATCCGCAATGTGCGCTGCGTGGTCACAGGCTTTTCCCTCGACGAGACCATCCTGGCCACCGTGGTCGAAGGATTCCACCGCAGCCACCGCTATCAGGTGGTCGTCGATGCCGTGGCCTGCCGGCAGCCGGGAACAAGCGAGGCGGCCGCCTACAGGCAGTCGGTGGTGAATGTCATCGCCAACTTTGCTACACTCCAGTCCAGCGCCGAACTGATCAGAACCAGCGGCGCCGTCGCAGTCTGAGAAAGACGCGATCGGCGGATGGATGGGTGGGACATTGTCTCGGGAGGACGAGCTCAAGGAGCTGGCCAGCGACCTGTCGCGTGCCGTCGAGACGGCGCGCCGGGTAGGATTGTCCACGACCGTCTATCTGCTGTCGATGGCGCTGGTCGAGGTGCGGGAAGCCGCGGCCGACAACGCGGGAAATGACGACGGCGCGGCCTGAGCGCTGTCTTGTGTGCGGCTTTGTGCATCGCTGCTGAGCGCTTGCTGCCGACGAATTGACGTTGCAAGTTTCGACCCGTCGCAATAGCCAAGTAACCTGACAATCAAGTGATGATGCTGGCCGCGCCGGCCAAGTGATGACGTAAGGAATCCCGCAAATGTCCATGCTGCCCAATTCGCAAGAAGCCCGGGATGTGGCCTACCAGCTCCACGCCTACACCAATGCGCGCGCACATCAGCAGGCAGGTCCCCTGGTAATCGAGCGCGGCGAGGGGCCCTACGTGTTCGATGCGTCGGGCAAGCGCTATTTCGAGGCGATGGCGGGCTTGTGGAGCGTCGGGCTCGGCTTCAACGAGAAGCGGCTGGTCGAGGCCGCGCACAAGCAGATGCTGGCGCTGCCGTTCTATCACACCTTCTCGGCCAAATCGCACGGGCCCTCGATCGACCTCGCCGAGAAGCTGGTCGCGCTCGCGCCGGTGCCGATGAGCAAGGTGTTCTTCACCAATTCCGGCTCGGAGGCGAACGACACCGTCCTGAAGCTGATCGCCTATCGTTCGAATTCGCTCGGTCAGCCCCAGCGCAAGAAGATCATCAGCCGCATGCGCGCCTATCACGGCGTCACCATTGCCTCGGCGAGCCTCACGGGCCTGCCCAACAACCACCGTTCGTTCGATCTGCCGCTGCCGAACATCCTGCACACGGGCTCGCCGCATTTCTACAAGGACGGCGCGCCCGGCGAGAGCGAGGAAGCCTTCGCCACGCGCCGGGCCGAGGAGCTCGATGCGCTGATCCAGAAGGAAGGGCCTGATACGATCGCGGCCTTCTTCGGCGAGCCGGTGATGGGGGCGGGCGGCGTGATCGTGCCGCCGGCAACCTATTGGGACAAGATCCAGAAGGTTTTGACGAAGTACGACATCCTGCTGATTGCCGACGAGGTGATCTGCGGCTTCGGCCGCACCGGCAAGATGTTCGGCTGCGAAACCTACGGCATCAAGCCGGATGCGATCGTGGTTTCCAAGCAGATCACCTCGAGCTACTTCCCGCTTTCGGCGATCATCATGAACGACCGCATGTTCGAGCCGATCGCAGACGAGAGCAACAAGATCGGCGTGCTCGGCCACGGCTTCACCGCGGGCGGCCATCCGGTCGGCTCGGCGATTGCGCTGGAAAACCTCAAGATCATCGAGGAGCGCGGCCTGGTCGCGCATGCCGCCGAGCTCGGCGGCTACATGCAGGGCAAGCTGCGCGAGCTCACCAGCCATCCGCTGGTCGGCGAGGTCCGCGGCGTCGGCATGATCGCAGCGCTCGAGCTCGTGCTCGACAAGGGCCGCAAGACCGCAGCCGCGACGCCTGGCGCCGTCGGCGGCATGGCGAGCCGCATGCTGCAGGAGCGCGGAGTGATCTCGCGCAACATGCTGGACGCCATCGCCATCTGCCCGCCACTGATCGTCACCAAGACCCAGATCGACGAGCTGATCGCTGCGATCACTGGGGTGTTGAACGACATGAAGCCGGAAGTGGCGAAGCTGACGCCGGCGTAAGGGAGCGCCTAGCCCGAGCGTTCAGTCTATCACCGTCACCCCCGCGCAACGGCGAAGCCGTTGTCGCTGGAGGTGCTCGCCTCTTCGGCGAGCCTCGAAGGGCGACGGCCCAGATGGCAGGAACGGGGGCGTTCATCCTTCGAGGCTCCCCGCGCGGTGCTTTGCACCGCACGCCTCGCACCTGACGGGCTAACGGCTATTTCGCGTCGGCGGTTCGGGAGCTAACCGCCTCGACCCGCTGAACCCCGATCACGCGACCCTTCTCGATCGCCAGCGCCAGCTCGCCGCGCTTCAGCTTCAGCGCGTTGTCGCCGAACAGCTCGCGGCGCCAGCCGCGGAGCGCCGGCACGTCGGCCTCGTCATCGGCTGCGATCTCCTCGAGATCATCGACGGTCGCGATCACCTTGCTTGCCACGGCATGGCGCTCGGCGGTCATGCGCAGCAGCACCTTCAACAGCTCGACGGTCGCAGCACCATTGTTGTTGTTGCGCGGCTTCTCCAGCTTCGGCAGCGTGGAATGGTCCCGCGCCAGCCCGCGCTCGACCGCGGCGACGATGTCCGCGCCCCATTTGGACTTCTCAAAACCCTTCGGCACCGAGCGCAGATGGGCAAGCTTCTCCAGCGTGTTCGGCGCGTGGGTGGCGATGTCGCTGATGGCTTCGTCGCGCAGCACGCGGCCGCGCGGCACGTCGCGGCTCTGGGCCTCCTGCTCGCGCCAGGCGGCGACCTCCATCAGTACGGCAAGGTCCTTCGGCTTGCGCACCCGCGTCTTCAGCCGTTCCCAGGCACGCTCGGGATGGAAGTCGTAAGTCTTGGGCGAGGTCAGGACCTCCATCTCGATGGAGACCCATTCGCTCCGGCGGCGCTTCTTCAAATCGGCGTCGAGCGCGGCGAAGACGTCGCGTAAGTGCGTGACGTCGGAGACCGCGTAATGCATCTGCTCCTTGGTCAGCGGCCGGCGCGACCAGTCGGTGAAGCGATGGGTCTTGTCCGGGCGGTGGCCGGTGACCTTCTCGACCAGGGCATCATAGGCGATGCTGTCGCCATAGCCGAGCACCATCGCCGCGACCTGGGTGTCGAACACCGGATGCGGGATGATGTTGGCCTGGTGCCAGATGATCTCGATGTCCTGGCGCGCGGCGTGAAACACCTTCAGCACGCTCTCATTGGCCATCAGCTCGAAGAACGGCTTGAGGTCGATGCCCTCGGCCAGGGTGTCGATGACGATCGCTTCCTCGGGGCTGGCCATCTGCACCACGCACAACAGCGGGTAATAGGTGGTCTCGCGCAGGAACTCGGTATCGACGGTAATGACGGGGTGCTTGGCCAGCCGGCTGCAGGCAGCCGCGAGGTCAGCGGTGGTGGTAATCAAATCCATGAACGGCCCATGACACTTGGTATCAGCCGTTCTGCCGAAAGCGCTGTGATGTCAAGGGGCTCTAAGCGAATTCGAGCCTTGCATTCGGACTGGAATCGCTCTTTTCCGCCGAAATTCCTATTCGTAGCGGATCCGGTGCGAGGATTTGCGGGCGCGGGGCACCGCCACGACGATCAGGCACATGCCAACCAGCGCCAGCCCCAGGAACTCGAAAACCAGCAAATCCACGGCGGAAATCTCCAGAAACACCGTTAGATTTGTCGGCTGCGCGTTGAGGGTCTGTTAATTCAAATGGTTACCGCCGGCGGGTCGACCCGGATGGTGGACGGGGGGTTAACGGTGCAGGGGCCCACCGTCACGTCATGAGCTTCGGCAGGGCCGCGGCCAAGGTATCCACAGCGGCGCGAACCTTTGGTGGCAAGCGGGGCGAGCGTGGCCACAGCGCGTGGCAGTCGTACAGGAATTCTGGTTGTCCGCGGAAGAGGCCGACCAGCGCGCCGGCGTCGAGTCGGTCGCGGGCCAGCCAGTAGGGCAGCCAGGCCAGACCCATGCCCTGCGCGGCGGCATCGGCGATCGCCTCCAGATCATCGAGCCTCAGCCTGCCTGAAGGCATGATCTCTCGCGGAGGCTGGCCCGCTTGCGGGAATAGCCAAGGTCGGACGCGCCCGGAGCGGCGATAGATGATCGCCTGATGCGCGGCGAGATCGTCGAGCGTTTTCGGCTTGCCGCTGGCGCGCAGATACGAGCGCGCGCCGCACACCACCATGCGCTGGCTCGCGATGCGCCGCGTGATCAGGCCGGACTGGTCGTCGAGATCGCCGGTCCGGATCGCAAGATCGTAGCCGGCCTCGATGATGTCGGCGATCGGGTCGCCGAATGAAAGATCGAGCTCGAGATGCGGATATTTGCGCGCGAGCTTCATCAGCAAGGGAGCGATGCAGTGCCGTCCGAGCAGGGCGGGCATGGTCACGCGCAGCCGGCCGCGCGGCTCGGAGAGTTCGTCGGCGACGACGGCGTCGGCGGCCTCGGCTTCGCTGAGCACGGCGCGGCAGCGTTCGTAATAGGCTTGCCCTGCGTCAGTCAGGCTCTGGCGGCGTGTGGTGCGGTTGAGGAGGCGGACACCAAGGCGCTCTTCGAGGAAGCGCACATGCTTGCCGACCATCGGCCCGGACATCTCGAAGGCGTCGGCCGCGGCCGCGAACGAGCCAAGATCGACCGCCTTGACGAACACGGCCATGCTGGTCAGGCGGTCCATGATTGAAAACTCCTGGTTTCGACTGTTCGCTTCGTTCTGCGATTTATCCGCTTCCCAACGCGCGGCATAGCTCCATTCAGTTCAATTGTTTTGGAGTGGATCCCATGGCGCGAATCGTTCGCTTTCACCGGCATGGCGGCCCCGAAGTGCTGCATATCGAGACTGTCGACGTCGCGCCGCCGGGACGCGGAGAGGTGCAGATCCGGGTCAAGGCGCTCGGCCTCAACCGTGCGGAGGCCCTGTTGCGGAGGGGGACCTATATCGAGACCGCGACGTTTCCGTCCGGCCTTGGGCTGGAGGCGTCGGGCATCGTCGAGGCTGTCGGAGAGGATGTCGCCGGCTTCGTGCCGGGCGATGCCGTCACCATCGTGCCGCCGCTGTCGATGGTGCGATGGCCGGCCTATGCCGAGCTCGCGACGTTTCCCGCCGAGCTCGTCGTGAAGAATCCGCCAGAGCTTGGCTTCGAGACGGCGGCTGCGGTGTGGATGCAATATCTCACGGCCTACGGCGCGCTGATCGACATCGCTGGCCTTGGACGAGGTGACGTCGTCATCATCACGGCGGCATCGAGCAGCGTTGGGCTCGCGGCCATTCAGATCGCCAACCGGATCGGCGCTATCCCAATTGCGCTGACACGGAACTCGGCCAAGCGGCGCGCGCTGCTCGATGCCGGCGCGGCTCACGTCGTTGTCTCGGATGAAGAGGACATCCTCGCGCGACTGGAAGAGATCGCCGGACCAAACGGTGTCCATGTGGTCTTCGACGCGGTCGGTGGACCCGCGTTCGAGCCGCTGACGGCGTCGATGTCGCCGGGCGGCATTTTGATCGAATATGGCGGGTTGAGCCCCGAGCCGACGCCGTTTCCGCTCTTAAGCGTGCTGACCAAGAGCCTGATCTTGCGCGGCTACCTCGTGCACGAGATCACCCGCGATTCCGAACGGCTCGCGCGGGCCAAGGCTTTCATCCTCGACGGGTTGGCGGACGGCGCGTTGCAGCCGATCATCGCCCGAACGTTTCGGTTCGAGGACATTGTCGAAGCACATCGCTTCCTGGAGTCGAGCGAGCAGTTCGGCAAGATCGTCGTGACGATCTGAGCCCAGATGGTCTTCAGGCTCGACGGGAAGCGCAGCTAGACGAGGCCTTCGGGCAGTCCCGACGGGGATTGATTGACCACGACCTTATCGCCCGCGTCGTCTTTACACGCGTTGATTGAACGAATAGCTTTGCGCGCGTTTTGATTCAGGGGATGGAAATGAAGAAGAAGTTGATTTCGATCGTGTTGATCCTGGCTGCAATCGGCTGCACTGGTTCGTCGGCACTTGCTGCGGGCAAAGGTTACGCGAGCGCTCGGGCTGCCTGCCTTGCTGAAGCGGGCACTACAGAGGCAATCTTCTCGGCGCGCAAGGCAACGTACGCGCAGGGGGCAGTCTACAAGCAGTGCATGACCGCCAAGGGCCATGATGTGACGGTTGTGAAGAGCAACGGCACAAAACTCTACTGACCCGGCGCGGCGGCCACCGAAACGACTTCGGCGCCCCGCATGACGGGACGCCGAAGCTTTCTGATCTAGTTCGCCAGCGCTCAGGGCAGCTTCAGCGACGTCTCCGCATTGTACGGCTTGAGCGTCTCGTCGGCGGCCTTCTGGGCGGCGACGAGGGCTTCCTTCGGCTGCTTCTTGCCGTTGAGGACCAGCATCACCTCGTCCTCCAGCGTCTTGCGCACCGGCACGGTCTTGTAGGTCGCAAACCAGGGTTTTGCGACGTCGAGCTGCTCGACGGCGGTCTTGGCGTCCGGGTTCTTGTTGAGGAAGTCGACCATGTCAGGCGTCTTGTAGGCGGCCATGTTGGGCGCGAAGTAGCCGGTGGCGCGGCTCCACCAGGCGCTCTTCTCGGGCGAGGTCATCCACTTGATCAGCGTCCAGGCGGCCTTCTGCTTGTCGGCTTCGACGCCGGCCGGAATGATCAGCGATGCGCCGCCGATCGGCACGGCGTTGCGGACGTTGCGCGGGATGAAGGCGACCTTGTAGTTGAACTTGGCGTTCTCGCGCACATAGGTCAGCGAGCCCGTCGACAGCATCATCATCGCGGCGTTGCCGGAGATGAAGGAGGTGCTGACGGCAGGTCCAGGCGTGGCGCCGGGGGCGTGGACCTTGTGCTTGTTGACGAGGTCGCTCCACCAGGTCAGCGCGCCGAGCATCGAGGGCGTGTCGTAATAGACCTCGCCGCCGAACTCCTCGTTGTAGTAGCGCCCGCCATTGGTCATGGTGAGCGTTTCCATCATCCAGCCGCAATAGTCGTAGGCGCAGGGGATCGCGATGCCCCAGCGCGTGACCTTGTCGCCCTCGCGCTTGGTCAGCTTCTTGGCCCAGTCGGTGAGTTCGGCCCAGGTCTGCGGCGGCTTGTTCGGATCGAGGCCGGCTTCCTTGGCCTGGTCGGCGTTGATGTAGAGCAACGGCGTCGAATTGTGGAAGGGCACGCCATAGACCGAGCGGTCGATCACCGCGTTGCCCTGCAGCGCCGGGAAGAACTGGCCGAGGAACTTGTCCTTGGTGCTGCCGTCGGCGGCGATCAGGCTGTCGAGATTGGTGAGCTCGTTCTCGATCTGCATGTCGAGCAGGAAGTTCGCCGACATGATCACGGCGGACGGCGGCTTGCCGGCCTTGATCGAGGCGCGCGTCTTGATCAGCGTGTCGTCGTAGGAGCCGGTGTAGACGGCGGTCGCCTTGATATCGGGATGACCGTCGTTGAACTCCTTGATCAAGGTGCCCATGTCGCGGGCGAGCTTGCCGTCGACGGGAACGGGGAAGAACAGGTCGATCTCGGTCGGACCTTCGGCCATCGCCGGGACGGCGATGGCACTGGCGAAAGTGCCTGCGATGGCGAGGCCGAGCATGAGCCTGCGGGAGAACAGCATCGAGAAATCTCCTATTTGATGCCTGAGGTGACAAAAGAGCTGATGAAGCGCTTCTGGAAAACGAGGAAGGTGATGAGCAGCGGCGCGATCACCATCAGCGTGCCGGCGGCGATGGTGCCCCAGGCCTGCGTGCCTTCCGCGGTCGCGGTGAAGACGGAGAGGCCAACCGTGAGCGGCCGCTTGTCCGGCGAATTGATCACCATCAGCGGCCACAGGAAGTCGTTCCAGTGGCTGGTGACGGAGATGATGGCGAAGGCCGAGAAGCTCGGGATCGACAGCGGCACGTAGATGTGGCGTATGCGCTGGATCAGGCTGGCACCATCGATCAGCGCGGCGTCTTCCAGCTCGGTCGGAATGGCCTCGAACGCCTGGCGCATCAGGAAGGTGCCGAAGGCCGAGGCGAAGAACGGCATCATGACGCCGGCAAGCGTGTCATAGAGGCCGAACTGCGCGATGATCCGCAAATTCGGCACGATCAGCAGCACCGGCACCAGCATGAGCTGCATGAGGAAGAGATAGAAGATCAGCGATTTGCCGGCGAAGTCGAGCCGCGCAAAGGCGAAGCCTGCGAGCGTGATCGTGACGAACTGCACGAGCAAAATGCCGGTGCAGATGATCGTGGTGTTGAGGAAGTATCGCGGGAAATCGCCGATCTCCCAGGCATCCCTGATATTGTCGAGCGTGGGTTTGAGGCTCGGCATCAGCTCGGCCATCAAATTGATGCCGTCGGAGGCCGGGCGCAGCGTTGCCACGCCCATCCACAGGAACGGGATCAGCCAGGCGAGCGCGAGCAGCAGGGTCAGCGCGAAGCCGAGCTTTGGCGTGATCTCGTTGCGGGTGGCGAGCGGGGCATCCTTGTAGAGCTGGTCGATCAGCTTCATGCGCCGCCCTCGCGGTTGGCCATGGTGCGGAACGAGAGCGCGGTGAGGGCCATCAAGGCCGCAAGCGTCAGCAGCGTCGCCGCCGAGGCCTTGCCGATGTCGTAATGCTCGACCGCCTGCTGGTAGATGTAGAACAGCACGAGATTGGTGGCGTTCGACGGGCCGCCCTTGGTCATGACGAAGACATGGTCGACCTGCGTCACGGCATTGAGGATGGCGATCACGGTGACGAACAGGAAGGTGGGCTTGAGCTCCGGCAGGATGATGTGGCGAAAGCGCGTGAATGGCCCGGCGCCGTCGAGGTGGGCTGCTTCCATCACGTCCTCGGGCACGGACTGGAGGCCGGCGAGGAAGAACAGCATGTAGTAGCCGGCGTTCTTCCAGATCGTGATGATCATGATCGCATAAAGCGCGATGTCGGGATCGCCGAGCCAGTTCGGCACCACCGGCAGCAGCCGGCCGATGTAATAGTCGAGCAGGCCGACATTGGGCAGGAAGATGAAGAGAAACAGCGCCGAGGCCGCGACCATCGGGATCAGCACCGGCAGGAACAGCGCGGCGCGCAGCGCGCTGGTCACGACGTTGGTGCGCGCCAACGCCAGCGCAAACAGCAGCGCGAGGCCGATGCTCGGGACGGCGGTACCGATGGCGTAGATGAGGTTGTTGATGACAGCGCCGGTGAAGGCGGGGTCCGCCAGCACCGCGGTGATATTGTCGAGGCCGACGAAGCGCAGCGGTGCCTTCGGCGTGGCGCGCTGGTAGAGCGCGTCGATCAGCACGCGCCCCATCGCGCCATAGGTGAACAGCGCGAGGAAGACCAGCGAGGGCAGCAGCAGCAGATAGGCCGGCAGCGAAGCTTTGAAACGGGTGGTGAACCGCGTCACGATATGCAGGCGCGGCGGCACCGCAGCCGCGACCGGGAGAGCCGCGGGTTCAGCGAGGCTCATGTCACCGCGCCGGGAAGTTGAGCGCATAGTCGCGGCCGTCCACGCCCGCGGGGGGCTCGAAGGGAAAGCGCAGACTGGTGTCGAGGAAGTCGTGGCTGTGCACGACGAGGTTTTGATCGTCGATCAGCACGACGCCGTAAGCCGGCGGCTCGTGGCTCGCCAGATGGTCGGTGGCGGTGGCATCGAGCTCGAACCAGACCTGGTGGTTGGTGCCGCGCAGCGTCGAGAACGGGATCTTGCCGTAGCTGCCGAAGATCGGACGGTGCACATGGCCGAAGAAGAGATGGCGGATGCGCGAACGATACGGCGCGATCACCTCGGCGAACTCCGCGCTCTGCGCCAGTGCAATCTCGTCCATCGCGTGCACGCCGACCGGGAACGGCGGATGGTGCATGAACACGACGAACGGCGTGTCAGCGGGCGCCGCGGCGAGCGTCTTCGAAAGCCAGTCGAAGCGTTTTGCGCACATCTCGCCGGCGTGACTGGTCTCGTCCAGCGTGTCGAGGAACACGAACAGGCCGTGCTCGGTGGTGCGGGTGCCCTGCACAAAGCCGTTGGGATCGCGCGGCGCGGCCTTCAGACCGTCGAGACAGGCCACGCGCTTGTCGTGATTGCCGACCATGGCGATGTACGGCATTTTCAGCGCCGCCATCGCGTCTGCGAAGTTCGCGTAGGACTCCGCTTCGCCCCAATGGGTGAGGTCGCCGGTCACGACCGCGAAGGCGGCGTCCGACTGGTGCTTGTTGATGTCGGCAATCGCCGCATCCAGCCGCGCGCGCGGGTCGAGGCCGTAGAGCTTCAGCCCGGGGTTCGCGAGATGCGTGTCGGTGATGTGGATGAATTTGAAAGGCATGGCGCGCTTGTCAGGGTTTTGGAGGATGGGCGCCTCCGGCAAGACGGCCCTGACAGGCCGTTAGAGCGCGTGTGTTTCAGTTTGATGACAGCGGTTCCCGGGGACCGGACGTGTCCACAGCGCGAGCATATGCATGGTGGATTAGCCGAAAGCGAAATCCACCGTTGAACCAATTATAGGTAGCGGCGAGCCTGCGCCCGCCTCACGTCCCGCAAAACGTCTGCAACACCCGCTGATCCGGCAGCGGCGGATCGGCGTAGGCGGCGTACTCCGGCTGGTCCTGATACGGCGTCGCCAGCACCTTCACCAATTCCTCGAACGGCGCGTAATTGTCGTCATTCACGGCAGCCTGGATCACGGCCTCGACGCGGTGGTTGCGCGGGATGAAGACGGGATTGACGGCGTGCATCGCGCTTTGCCGCACGGCGGCGCTCTGCGGCTCCAGAGCCGTGCGTTCGTGCCAGCGCTTGGCCCAGTCGTCGAAGGCTGCGGGGTCCATGAATTGTGCGCGAGCATCGTCGGCGGCCGGATCGCCTGCGGCATCGCCGAGCTTGCGGAAGGTGAGGGTGAAGTCGGCCTGGTTCTTGGCCATGGCGTCGAGCAAATCCTGGATCAGGGCCTCATCGCCGTCGCGCTCGGTGAACAGGCCGACCTTCTTGCGCAGGCCCGCCTGATAGGCCGCGCTGAATGTCTCAGAGAAGGCGCCGAGAATGTCCTGCGCTTCCGCGACCGCCTTCTCCTGCTCGTCTCCGAACAGCGGCAGCAGGCATTCGGCGAGCCGCGTCAGATTCCACAGCGCGATGCGCGGCTGGTTGGCATAGGCGTAGCGGCCCATCTCGTCGATCGACGAGAACACCTGCGCAGGATTGTAGGCGTCCATGAAGGCGCAGGGGCCGTAATCAATGGTCTCGCCCGAGATCGATGAATTGTCGGTGTTCATCACGCCGTGGATGAAGCCGACCAGCAGCCAGCGCGCGACCAGCTCGGCCTGGCGTGCCACGACACCGGCGAGCAGGGCGTGATAGGGCCGCTCGGCGTGAAGCAGGTCCGGATAGTGGCGGGCGATGACGTGATCGGCGAGCCGGCGGATCGCGTCGGTGTCGCGACGGACCGCGAAGAACTGGAAGGTGCCGACCCGGATATGGCTCGAGGCGACGCGCGTCAGCACCGCGCCGGGCAGCACGGTCTCGCGGATCACGGGCTCTCCAGTGATGACGGCTGCGAGCGAGCGCGTGGTCGGGATGCCCAGCGCAAACATCGCCTCGCTGACGATGTATTCACGCAGCACGGGCCCGAGCGCCGCGCGGCCGTCGCCGCGGCGGGAGAACGGGGTGGGGCCCGAGCCCTTGAGCTGGATGTCGCGGCGGAGGCCGCTCTTGTCGATGACCTCGCCGAGCAGGATCGCCCTTCCGTCGCCGAGCTGGGGCACGAAATTTCCGAACTGGTGGCCGGCATAGGCCATGGCGATGGGGTCGGCTCCCGCGGGAACCGTCTTTCCGGCCAGGATCTCGGCGCCCTCCGGGGTCTCCAGCAGGTCCGGATCGAGCCCGAGCTGGACCGCCAGCGGCCGGTTGAGCTTGATCAGCCGGGGTGCGGATACGGGGGTCGGCGCGACGCGGGCAAAGAAGCTGTCCGGCAGCGCCGAATACGAGTTCTGGAACGGGAAATGGACTGTCATGGCCTCAAGATAGGGCTGGAACGCTGATCGGCAAAGGCTCGGGCCTGGATTGGCCAAAAATGGGCGCTTCCGACCCCAAAACAGGCCGTTCCCTCGGTTGCCGCCCCCGGTCTCGTCGGGTAAACCCTGCCGCAACGTCGGACCGGCTGGCTCAGTCGTCCGATTCGATCCTCCGACATCATTTTGGGACGACCATGCATCGCTACCGGTCACATACATGCGGCGCGCTCCGCGAGAGCAACATCGGCGAGACCATCCGCCTCTCGGGCTGGGTCCATCGCGTGCGCGACCATGGCGGCGTGCTGTTCATCGATTTGCGCGACCATTACGGCCTGACCCAGTGCGTGGTCGACCCGGACTCGCCGGCGTTTTCGCAGGCCGAAAAGCTGCGCTCGGAATTCGTGGTCAAGATGGACGGCAAGGTCCGCCGCCGCCCCGAAGGCACCGACAATGACGATCTGCCGACCGGAAAGATCGAGATCTATGTCAGCGAGATCGAGGTGCTGGGTCCGGCCGGCGACCTGCCGCTGCCGGTGTTCGGCGACCAGGAATATCCCGAGGACATCCGCCTGAAGTATCGCTTCCTCGATTTGCGCCGCGAAAAGCTGCATCAGAACATCATGACGCGCGTCGAGATCATCAAGTCGATGCGCCGGCGCATGGAGGGGCAGGGCTTCTTCGAGTTCAACACGCCGATCCTGACCGCGTCCTCGCCGGAAGGCGCGCGTGACTTCCTGGTGCCGTCGCGCATCCATCCCGGCAAGTTCTACGCGCTGCCGCAGGCGCCGCAGCAGTACAAGCAGCTCTTGATGATGTCGGGCTTCGACCGCTACTTCCAGATCGCGCCGTGCTTCCGCGACGAGGACCCGCGTGCCGACCGTCTGCCCGGCGAGTTCTACCAGCTCGACGTCGAGATGAGCTTTGTGACGCAGGAAGACGTCTTCGCGGCGATGGAGCCCGTCATCACCGGCGTGTTCGAGGAGTTCGCCAAGGGCAAGCCGGTGAGCAAGAACTGGCGGCGGATTCCGTTCGCCGAAGCGCTGCGCAAATACGGCAGCGACAAGCCGGACCTGCGCAACCCCATCGAGATGCAGGACGTCTCCGAGCACTTCCGCGGCTCCGGCTTCAAGGTGTTCGCGCGCATGCTCGAAGACCCCAAGAACCAGGTCTGGGCGATCCCGGCGGCGGGCGGCGGCAGCCGCGCCTTCTGCGACCGCATGAACTCGTGGGCGCAGGGCGAGGGCCAGCCCGGCCTCGGCTACATCATGTGGCGCGAAGGCGGCGAGGGCGCCGGCCCGCTTGCGAACAACATCGGGTCGGAGCGCACCGCTGCAATCCGCGCGCAGATCGGTACCAAGGAGGGCGATGCCGCCTTCTTCGTCGCCGGCGATCCCGACAAGTTCTGGAAGTTTTCAGGTCTGGCCCGCAACAAGGTCGGCGAGGAATTGAACCTCACCGACAAGGAGCGGTTCGAGCTCGCCTGGATCGTCGACTTCCCGATGTACGAGTACAACGAGGACGACAAGAAGGTCGACTTCTCGCACAACCCGTTCTCGATGCCGCAAGGCGGCCTCGACGCATTGAAGGGCCAGGATCCGCTGACCATCAAGGCGTTTCAGTACGACATCACCTGCAACGGCTATGAGATCGCCTCGGGCGGCATCCGCAACCACGTGCCGGAAGCGATGGTGAAGGCGTTCGAGATCGCCGGCTATGGCGAGCAGGAAGTGGTCGAGCGCTTCGGCGGCATGTACCGCGCCTTCCAGTACGGCGCCCCGCCGCATGGCGGCATGGCCGCCGGTGTCGACCGCATCGTGATGCTCTTGTGCGGCACCAACAATCTGCGCGAGATCTCGCTGTTCCCGATGAACCAGCAGGCCATGGACCTGCTGATGGGCGCGCCGTCGGACGCCACCCCCAAGCAGCTCCGCGAGCTGCATGTGCGGGTGAACCTGCCGCAGAAGTGATCTTGCTTCGCCTCTCCCCGCGTGCGGAGAGAGGCCGGATCGCATCGAAGATGCGATCCGGGTGAGGGGGACTCTCCGCGAGTCGGCCAGGCCGATATCACGTTAGGTTTTTCAACGTCGTCATTGCGAGCGCAGCGAAGCAATCCAGAATCCCTCCGCGGAAAGACTCTGGATTGCTTCGCTGCGCTCGCAATGACGAGGAGGGATTTTCGCTAGTCACGTAGCCCGGATGGAGCGAAGCGTAATCCGGGGTCTCGCGCGCGGACGGAATTGTCCCGGATTGCGCTTCGCTCCATCCGGGCTACGAGGATCACCGGCAGTTGCGCCCTACAGCCCCGTCGATGCCTCGATCCTGAACTGCGCCAGCGCGACGATCGGGTCGCTGTTCAGCGCATCCATGAGCTGAAGCACCGGCATCTTGCCGAGCGGCGTCAGCTTGATGGTGAGCGTCTGGTCCGAGGTCGCGACGAAGCTTGCGATCGCATCGACCACTACCTTCGCATCGAGATTGGAAGCCGCGACCTTCTCGCCCTGCGCCCGGATCATCTCCACGATGGCTCCGCGTGCGGCGTCGCGGCTGACGTTCTGCGTGCGCGCGAACTGCGTCACGACGAGATCGACGCCGCCATTGTCGCGCAGTGAGAACTCGAGCGTGTCAGCCTCGATCCGGGCCGCCTGGCCCATAAGCTGAGCGGGGTCGGTCGAAAACAGCTCGCGTGGCACATTGTCGAGCGCGATACGCAATTGCGCTTTTGCGATGCCTCCGATGTCGAGGGTTGCCAGCGTCAGAGCGAAACTGTTGGAGGACTCGGTCCAGGCTGCCCCGAGATCGAGGTCGATCGCGAGCTTGTCGATGCCGGCGGCAATCAATGGAAGCTGCTTCGGATCGGACGGATCGGTGGGCGTGACAAGTTTGGCCACCAGATGCGCCTTGCTCGGGATCGAGCCGACCAGCTGCCCCCAGTCCAGGCTCAGCGTGTCGACCGTGACGAGCTTCTTCGTGGTCTTGAAGGGCGCAGTCACGCCCTTGATCTCTGCACCTGAGAGCACGCCGAAAAGCCCAAACATCTGATCCGGCGAGGGCGTCCGCCCGGGCATGGTGAGGCTTGCTGCCCAGCGTACCAGGTTCGTCGTGCTGAATGACTTCAGCGCGAAGCGCTCCATCTTGAACTGCCCTTGCGGGGACGGCGTGTCGACGCCTTGGACTGCGAATTCGCCGTCCTTGTACCGGACCACATTGATGCTGCCTGTTCCTTGCGGCGTCGTGATCGAGGTCTTGCCGATCTCGATCTTGCCGATGTGGAGGCCCTCATAGAAGTCGGCGAGTTTCTCCATCATCTCACGCGCCTGAGCCGGCGTTGGCGGCGCCGACGGGTCCTGGGGCAGCATGGCAAGCATCTCGGCCATCCGGAATTTCGACGGCTGCACCGCGATATCGTCGATAGAGAAGCCGTCGACCTGGAGGCGAACGTCGCCGGACGTCACCGTATAAGGTCCCGCCGAAACCTGCCTGTAGAGCTGATGGGTGGTGTCGTCATTCGCTTTTTGCGGATCGAACGCAGCGAGCATGCCGGCGGCATCGAAATCGCTCATCGTCAGGTTCGACAGTTCTCCCGTCAGCTGGCCGGGCTTGCCCGGCTGCACCTTCTTGAACGCGAAGGTGAGCCGGTCCGCCTTGGTCGCCTCGACCTTGCCGTGCCTGAGATTTTTCATCACCAGGCCCGAATAGGTGAGATCCCCATCTTCCGGCTTGGCGGTATCGGGCTTGCTGACGACGGTGACGGCAACGGTCGGCACCTCAATTGAAGACGCCGAGACGCTGCTGAACTGTTCGAGACCGAAGCGATAGAGATCGGTGATGGCGTTTGATGGCGGCAAGGCCCGGGCCCTGATCGTCCCGCTGTAATCCCGTATCGTGGCCTGCGCGACTCTATAGCCGGCCTTCATCTGCGACGGGCCGACGGTACTGTCGATCGCGCACTCGATGCCCGAGACCTCGATGGTATCGGCAGAAAACTGGCCCTCGTCGCCTTGGCGCACGCCGGTCGCCCTGACGTTGCCAATCTTGATATGCATCTGCGACTGCTGGCCGGGATCGACGGCGATGTCCTCGATCGTGAGGGTGCGGCTCGGCAGATCGAACCCGATCTTGCCGTGGCTGGCCTTGCCGCCTTGCTTGCGGATCTGCTCGAAGGCCGTCTCGATCTCGGCGGTGACGCGATGCTTTGCGTAGAGGTTGAAGCCGAACCATCCGCCCGCGGCAAGCACGGCGACTGCGATCAGGCCGATCAGAATCCGCTTCATTCCCAGCTCCAGTTGCTCGTTGTGCACTGCGCAACCTGCCATATTCGGGAAACGTCGCGAGGTCTAGGGAAAGCTAGCGCTGTCAAACATTTGACCATGCGCCCTGTTGATGGGGCCGCAATCGGATGTTGCCACCGGGGCGCCGGCCGTGCTTCATCCCGTTTCCATGAGCCGGAAATACCCTCCGCTTGGAAGGCTGCTCCGGATGATGCATTTTGAGGCCGGTAACGCGAGGCAGAGACCGCATGTCGTCCTATTCTGATGATCTCCACCAAGCGGCACTGGCCTATCACCGTCTGCCGCGCCCCGGAAAGCTCGAGATCCAGGCGACCAAGCCGCTCGCCAACCAGCGCGACCTGGCGCTGGCCTATTCTCCGGGCGTAGCCGCTGCCTGCACCGAGATCGCCAAGAACCCGTCTGAGGCCGCCACGCTGACGGCCCGCGCCAATCTGGTCGCCGTGGTCTCCAACGGCACCGCGGTGCTGGGCCTCGGCAATATCGGCCCGCTGGCGTCCAAGCCGGTGATGGAAGGCAAGGCGGTCCTGTTCAAGAAATTCGCCGGCATCGACGTGTTCGATATCGAGATCGCCGCCGACACCATCGAGCGTGTGGTCGAGACCGTGGCGGCGCTCGAGCCGACCTTCGGCGGCATCAATCTGGAAGACATCCGCGGGCCGGAATGTTTCGAGATCGAGGCGCAGCTGAAGGAGCGCATGAAGATCCCGGTCTTTCATGACGATCAGCACGGCACCGCGATCATCGTCGCCGCCGCCATCACCAATGGCCTGCGCTTGAACGGCAAGAAGCTCTCGGACGTCAAGATCGTGGCGTCGGGGGCAGGGGCTGCCGCCATCGCGACACTCAATCTGCTGGTCTCGATGGGCGCGCAGCGCAAGAACATCTGGGTCTGCGACATCGACGGCCTGGTGCATGAGGGCCGCAACACCACGATGGACCGCTGGAAGGCGGTCTATGCGCAGAAGACCGACAAGCGCACGCTCGGCGACGTCATCGGCGGCGCCGACATCTTCATCGGCCTGTCGGCCCCGGGCGTGCTCAAGCCCGAGATGGCCAAGGCGATGGGCGACAAGCCGCTGATCATGGCGCTCGCCAATCCGACCCCGGAGATCATGCCGGAAGAGGCGCGCAAGGTGCGTCCCGACGCGATGATCTGCACCGGCCGCTCCGACTACCCGAACCAGGTCAACAACGTCCTGTGCTTTCCCTTCATCTTCCGCGGCGCGCTCGATGTCGGTGCCAGCGCCATCAACGAGGAGATGAAGCACGCCGCCGTCGAGGCCATCGCGCAGCTTGCGCGCGAGGCGCCGTCGGATGCGGTCGCGCAAGGCTTTGACACCGGCGAGACGCAGGGCTTCGGCCCCGGCTCGCTGATCCCAAGCCCGTTCGACCCGCGGCTGATCCTGCGCATCGCGCCCGCTGTGGCCAAGGCTGCGATGGAGTCCGGCGTCGCGACGCGGCAGATCACCAATTTCGACGAATACACCGCGCTGCTCGAGCGCTTCGCCTTCCGCTCCGGCCTCGTCATGAAGCCGATGTTCGCCAAGGCCAAGACCCAGCCGGTGCGTGTGATCTACGCCGAAGGTGAGGACGAGCGCGTGCTGCGTGCCACGCAGGTGGTGCTGGAAGAGAAGCTGGCGCGGCCGATCCTGGTCGGCCGTCCCTCGGTGGTGGAAGCCCGCATCAAGCGCTTCGGCCTCCAGATCCGCGCCGGCAAGGATTTCGATCTCGTCAATCCCGAAGACGATCCGCGCTACCGTTCCTACGTGCAGTCCTATGTCGAGGTCGCCGGCCGTCGCGGCGTGACGCCGGATGCGGCACGCACGGTGGTGCGCACCAACAACACAGTGATCGCGGCGCTGGCGGTGATGCGCGGGGAGGCGGACGCCATGCTCTGCGGCGTCGAAGGCCGCTACATGCATCATCTGCGTCATGTCCGCGAGATCGTGGGCTTCCAGGCCGGCGTTAGCGATTATGCCGCGCTGGCGCTGCTGATCACCAGCAAGGGCGCGTTCTTCATCGCCGACACGCAAGTGCGGCCCAATCCGAGCGCCGAAGAGCTCGCCGAGATCGCCTCGCTCGCCGCGGTCCACGTCCAGCGCTTCAACATCAAGCCGAAGATCGCCTTCGTCTCGCACTCCGATTTCGGCAGCTACGACACCGATTCCTCGCGCAAGATGCGCCGCGCGACCCAGTTGCTGAAGGAAAAGCATCCGGAGATCGAGGCCGACGGCGAGATGCAGGGCGACACCGCGCTTTCGGCTGCGGCGCGAAAGATGGTGCTGCCGCACTCCAAGCTCGAGGGCGAGGCCAACATCATGATCATGCCGACGCTGGACACCGCCAACGTCGCCTATCAGATGATCAAGTCGCTGGCGGACGCGCTGCCCGTCGGCCCGATCCTGATCGGCCCGGCGCGGCCCGCCCACATCCTCACCCCCTCGGTCACCGCGCGCGGCATCCTCAACATGACAGCGGTCGCCGTGGTCGAAGCGCAGGAGCGCGCGGCCCGGCAGCAGCCGACGTTGTTCACGTAAGGGCGGCGGTTCTTCACCTCGCCCCGCTTGCGGGGAGAGGTCGGATCGCATCGTAAGATGCGATCCGGGTGAGGGGGAGCCTCCGCGNNCGCGGAGGCTCCCCCTCACCCCAACCCTCTCCCCGCAAGCGGGCGAGGGAGCGCACCTCCGGCGCATCCGCACCTCGATCTTTTCAAAACAGTTCGCCATTTCCCCGTTTGTAAACCGCCGCACGACTCTTCATAATCGCTCGGTGTTCCCGTCAAGACGCCGATTTCAAAAAGCCTGAGCCAAGAGGCCGACCATGCCAGCGTTCGTGACTTTCGGGCGAATCCTGTTCGCCGTGCTGTTCATCTACACGGGCGCGACCAAGTTCTTTGCCATCCAGGCGACCGCTGACTTCATCGCCACCAAGGTCGTGGTGCCTGACGTGATCGCGCCCTACGCCAAGCAGGTCGAGACGGCGACCGCGATGACCACACCGCAGCTTCTGGCGATCGGGCTCGGTGGGCTCGAGATTATTGCGGGGCTGATGATTGCGCTGAATTTCGGTGCGCGCTTCTTTGCGATGCTGATGATCATCTACATGGTGGTGTCGACCGTCCTGTTCTACGATTTCTGGAATCAGCCGGCGCCTGACAACGCCAAGATGCTGGTCGACGCGCTGAAGAATCTCTCGATCATTGGTGCGCTTTTCATGATCATGGGCTATGGCCGCGCCACGCGCTCGGTCGAGACGGCCTACGGGGACGTGTAGGTCTCGTAGCTCGTAGGGTGGGTTAGTCTT
>NZ_VSSS01000021.1 GCF_008123425.1 Bradyrhizobium rifense | reverse complement strand
AGATGTGTATAAGAGACAGAAATTCCTGCGTGAAAGGAAGTTGGTCGGCTCCGGCTAAATCGCGGGCCCGCAACAACCAGCGACAAAGCCGGGCATCGACTTCGTGATTGGCCATGCAAGCTGTTGATTGCTGCGCTTGGGCGAACAAGGTCTGTTCATGTCTCATAATCTTGGAAATTAATTTCTCTGACTGCATTGCAGCGCTTCTGAATGCGCTCGGATCGCAAACCATCGCATCGCCGCCCAATTGAACAATGGCACGACACATTGCGACTTTTCCATCTAGTGCCGACGCGATGCCGACAGCGCCATCCCTACCGACCATCGCAGCCTCAGTCATTTCGCCGGTCGTTAACGTCGAAACCAGTGAGACCACGGCGCTTGTTGGGAAGTAGACTGCGGTGATCATGTCGCCGGTCTCAAACAGCACTGTCTTTTGCTGAAGGTGAGTGGCTTTGAGATGAGGTTTCAGGGCTGCTTTGTCGCCCTCTGGCAACGACGCAAGAATCGCGTTTAATTGCAGCATGTTTTGCGCTCCCGTTCGCAGGCGGGAGTGCAAGCCCAATATAGTGGTCAGCAATGAACGGACCCTAACAGGTTAAACGCCGAGAGTACGTACGGTGGCTGACACTTCGCGGTCTGTTTTTGTGTCTTCCTTTGTCTCGTCCAAGCCAGCACTTCCCATGCTGTGGCGCACCATCAAACCCGCCTGGAATCACGATTTTTGAGTCATCCGGCGTACAGACACGATCAATTCTGGAAGGATAAAAACGGTCCGTGGGCAGCTTATGAGAGGGGTTCGCTATGGGCCAGGTACGCCGCCGGATCAAACACAAAGAGACATTTGAAGAGCGATTGGCGCAAGAGGCTGCACGATATAGGTACGCGGCCGAAGAGCAGCCGCTCGGCAGTATGGCGCGGGAACTGCTTTTGCGCCGTGCACGACAGGCAGAAACCGCCTCTCACGTGAACGATTGGCTAAAGTCGTCCGGCGCGCAGAGCCCGAAATAGGTCCACGATGCCTTGGGGGTATTACGCCTACGTCATTGACGATAATGGCCACGTTGCCAATCGTATCGAGATTAATTGCGGCGACGACGACGAGGCCATTCGATGCGCTAAGCGATTGGTCGACGGGCACGCGATAGAGCTATGGCAAGAGACGCGTCAGGTGGCGACCTTTACGCCCAAGAGCGAGCAATGAAAGTTCGAACTCCTAAAATGCCGATCATGGTGCAGGTTGCGGACATACTTTGCCGGGCGCGCAAGCTCCCCCCCGGACCGGCTCGAAATGACCTTCGGCAACTCGCCCAGGGTTTGCTGAAGCTCCATCGGGCGGGTATTCGTGCAAACGTGCAGATCATCAAAGACGCCACAACACACTGAACGCTGCGCTTAATTCACTTTGCGATTGAGATTCAACTGTCGCTACCGTTGCGCGGTGCAGCTTAGGATAGTTTTTGCGGCGGAACGTCAGCCACGAAATACTCCTGAAACAAAGCGATGGTTTAATGCCGATCGGTCCCGGCGGGAGTTTTTAGATCCCTAGCTATTTTCATTCCAGGCTGGTCTTTTGTTCACCGAGTTATTGACCGAAGCATGCAGACTTCGAACAGGGCAGCCGCAGGGCGGCCCTTTCTTATGGGGCCGAGGGTCCCTATCCGCACCATGCGTACCGCGTTCCAATTCTGCCTGCCGACGCCTGCCAAGCTGGTGCCAACCGGCCCCGACTGGATCCACGAAATCAAGTTCGACGGCTACCGCGTCCAGGTTCATCTCGCCAACGAAACCGTCAAGATCTACACGCGACGTGGTCACGACTGGACCCGCCGCTTCAAGAAGGTCGCTGCCGACGCCTGGCAGATCAAGGCGAGCTCGGCCGTCATCGACGGCGAGATCGTGGTGCCGGCCGCCGATGGCACCACCGATTTCTCCGTCTTGCAGAATGAGCTGAGGGGCACCTCGACGAAGATTGTCCTGGTCACCTTCGACCTGCTGTACCTCAATGCCGAGACCTACGAAAACTCCCTCTGATCCAGCGCAAGGCGGAATTAAAGAAGATCATTGCCGGCACGGACGTGCAATTCAGCGAGAGCTTCGAAATCGACGGGCAAGAGATGTTTGTCCATGCCTGCAAGATCGGCCTCGAGGGCGTCGTCTCCAAGGTGCGTGACAGCGTTTGCCCGACCGGCCGCGGCAACAACCGGGTCAAGAAGACCTGCGCCCAGCGGGAGACGCTCACTATCTCGGGTTTCGCGCTCGACGAAGGCAAGTGGGATGGCATGTACCTTGCCAGGCGCAAAGGCTCTGACCTGATCTATGCGGGTAAGGTCGACCACGGCTTCGGCAAAACGTCCGCCGCCGAACTGAGGAGGCGCGAAAGACGCAGCCCTACGCCAAGCGGATCGCACACAAAGGCATCTGGGTCGAACCGAAGTTGCTTGCCGAGATCGAATATCGCGCCAAATCCGCCGAGGGGAAGGTGCGGCACCCCTTCTTCAGAGGTTTTGCGGGAGGATTTATGAGCCTACCGTCAAAATTGGTGCTTGGAACACCAGGCCCTAAGTCAGTCTGCTTCGCGCGTCGTGACTCGCGGAAGGCTAGGTGAACGCCGATAATCGAACGACGTTCCTGCCGTCGCATCCGGTGGTCGAACCAGAAAATCGGCCTGTGCTTGGACCTGGAGCCGGTCACTTGGCAATGAGTCAGGCTCGTCAGCGTGAACCGGCGGGCCTCGTGTCCACCGCTTCAGCCGCCAGCCGGCGCGCCTGTGGGCTAGCTGGCGGCTTTCCCCACAACCACGAGCGGCAGTGGCGCGCGCTCTCGACGAGCTACCTCACGCCCTGCCGCCTGCCGGATACGAACGGGTGAACTCCCCCAGGTTCTTGACGCGGTCGTAACGAAAGGTGCAGCCATGCGCGCGGGCGAAGACTTCCGCCTCTGCGATCGCGAGGGCACGCGTCTCGCCGAACGCGCGCTCAATGTATCGGTCTCGAATTGTCAGTTTCTCGTCCGCCGCGATTTCATCCAATACTGTCGCTTGCCGGAGCAGGTAGTCCTCGCGCGTCTCCATAGGTGGAAATATGCAGCGGCAGATGCCTGAATGCCAGCCTAAGGCAGCCCTACTGCATGAGGATGCCCACAAAAAATTGGCCCCAGGGATGAGCCGGGGCCGAGGGTGCTTCTGACGTCCGGTGCCGATAGACAAAATGGCCGTTTGCATCGAAAACCAACAATGCGAGCCACTGTTCCTATTCATATGCCGCCAAACAACTTGGGGCTTTGGGGTGCCATGGCCCGAGTTTCGGATTCGACGCGGGGCCGGCCGGCGTTCCTACGTTCGAGGAGGCTAGATTTCCCGAGAGGACGAGGCCCGCCAGCGTGAACCGGCGGCCTGTGCTCGCTGCGTCAGCCGCGCCCTCTCGGCTGGAGTTGCTCTAGCCCCTCCTCAATTACTCGAAGGTCCTCCTGTATAGAAGCTCGAGACTGAGCCGCGTTGATGCTTGATGTGGACTGGAGTCGTTCGAGCAACTGGCGCCGAAGCTCTCGCATATTCTCGAGAGCCTGCCGATTCTTCGCGCGAACGTAAGCGGAAACGCGCGATTTCAGACTCGCGGTCAATGGGTAGCTCCAAATCAAAATTCTAAAATAGGTTGTATCCTACCCCGTCGGAGGCAACCCGCAAGATCCAGCAAGCTCATGGACTAAATGAGGAATTAAGCCCAGGGTTTCGTTGGGACGGGCCGTCAGGATATGGCGGCTTGTGCTTGGGGGAGGGCCCACCACCCAGCCAGCCCCGGAGCGGGCCTTCCCTCATGGAACTCTATGTCGGATAGGACTAATTCGGTTTCAATTGAAATTAAGTCAAAGTTGGGGCAATATTTTTTGCGCCGGGGCGCTGCGGCCGTTGTTTGCGGGGCCACTATGGTTGTTCCTAATACCGATCACGAATTACTTCGGTTGATAAGTGCCTTCAAAGAAATAAAGAGCCGAGGCAAGCGCCACGCAGTCCTCATCCTCGTCGAAGAGCTGGCGCAGAAAAATGAATCACGGAGAATGGCGTCGAAAGACGGCGTTTGACCACCTTGTAGTACTGGCTCGCTGCGATAATGCTTCTGCTTGTTCTAGGCACGCTGGCGTTGGCCTATTTGGCTCTCACCGTTTTGCCTGACGACGATCGTCTATTCCCATTCGACGAATGAGTAGCCCGCCAGCGTGAGCCGGCTGGCCTCCATCTCATCGCTTTAGCCGCCGTCGGTGCGTCATCAGCCGCTGCCGGTCGCGCTTCCTGTGCAGTCTGCGCCGACGCTTCATAGTTGCCGCACTGCCAGAACCGAATCGATCAGGGCCTCGATCGTCCGAGGCGGAATTGCAACTTCCGTTTTGGCTCGATTTACTGTAAACTGAAAATATGAGGAAAGCAATTTCCGTAAACAAAAAATCGCGCGGTCGACCGAAGAAGGCTGGCGGCGTCTATCCGGTATCAGCTGTCCGCCTGTCGCCCGAGGTGGGCGCTGCAGTCGACAAATGGGCCGGCAGCCAGGCGGACACTCCGACGCGTTCCGAAGCCATCCGCCGGCTGGTCGAGATCGGGCTGAAGGCGAAGGGAAAATAAACGCGTTCGAGGGGATGGACCATGAAGCGACTAGTCGGACTTATCGCGCTGCTGATTACAACTGGCGCGTTTGCTCAAACCGCTCCACCGAAGGCGGCCAAAAAGCCGCCTGTTCAGATCAAGCCGCAGGCGCTAATGGGATGCAAGCTAGTCGGCATGGTGAAGGGAACCAAGATTTGGGCCGGCGATTGCGCAGCCGCCGCAGATCTCAGGGGCAGCGCACCCGCCGCCGAACCGACGGCGCCAGCAGAACCGCCCGAAGCGCCCGCTAAACAATAGCAGTTTCCGTTTCCGTCGCCTCCGCGCTGACTGGGCGAACTTGCCATAGTCTGCTCTGAGGAAGATAATCGATACTGTGAAAGGTAATTAGCTCTCGCTTCCGGCATCTCACTTTGGTGGAGGCTGCGATGCTCGCGTTAGAATTGCCGCACTGGTTGATTGTTGCTGGCAGCGCGCTGGTAATGGTTGGACTCTTAGGCCTAGGGCTTACCCGAAACAAACGAGCTGAGAGCGACCCCCTTATGCTTCCGGGGGACCTAAGTTCATGGAGATCTGAAAGGGCCGATAGATCGGCGTCCCCGGGCGCTGAGGATTTGGGCTAAAACTCCATCCCCTTTCGGGGCGCCTCGGCGCCGCCGGCCTAGGCGCCGGGACTTTTGAGCAGGTCGACGTAGCGGGGATCGCTGCGCCGATCGCGCGGAACGGTGGAGCGTAGGCCGCGGGCGCCGCAAGTCACGGTTGTCCCGCGGCCTTTCAGGGCGCCTCGGCGCGCGTAGGAACGTTTCGGCCCGTGGCGAGTCCTAAAGGCATTATCGATCCTGCGTAGCTTCTGGATCGACCAATGGACAAAGTTGCTGCCTATGCTGGGCTTCGGCATCTGGATCCTCGTTGCCGGCCTAAGCTCCAGCGAGCCCGCGTTGTGGATCTGTGCAAGCCCTCATCCCCATCGCGATCGTCCATAGCGGCCCGTCAGTTCACGCTGGCCGGACCTTTCGCCAGAATAGGAACCTTTTCGGCGTGGAGCATTTTTCCGCTGCTTCCGGCCCGATCCCTTCCCGGGCCTGAGGCGCGAAGTACCTTAGCGCGCGGCTCCACCTTTCCCCAAGGCTGGGGCGGTCGCTGCTTTCGAGAAGTCACGCCTCTCCTGCGCGCGAACCCTTCTCTGTAGGCTGATAACGCTCGCCATGTTTCACGAGCCAGCCGCCTTCAACCATCTTCTCTGCCAAGGCCTTGGAGCATGCCGGCTGGTTGCTGCCGGGGTAATACAGGCCGTCTCTGCGTTCGACCATAAACCCGTAGACGCGCACCAGACGAAGCGCTTTCAGCATGCCGGGAATGAGAACTACGGGTGTGCTCGTCATTGCTCTCCAAATGACGGCAGCAACCGAACGTTTCGAAGCCACTCGGCGAACCTGCTCAAATTATCGATTCCTGGCGTCGCGGAACGGCCTTCGAGCTACAGCCTGTCGTGGGTGTGGAGAACTACCCCTCACCGGGGCTGGCTGCATATTTCACTTAGATCTTTTTCGCCCGGCATTTTTGACATAGCGCGGGCCGCAGTAGGAGATACTGCTGCGGCCTTCCGCTGTTTAACTTGATCGGGCCGACTGCTTAGGCTCGCCCCGGCTGGGCAGTATTGCCAGACCCGAGCGTGCCCGAGCGGCCCTTCAATCGCAGAGAAATGCCTTAGCCGGCCAATCAGGGGCTACAGCAATCGAGCTGTCGCCTGATCTGCATAGAGCGCCAGCAAGTCCTCAGCAGTCCGATACATCCTGCTCGCTTATTTCGAAACCAATAGGGCCAGAACGACATGCGGACACTGATTGTTGATGACCATCCCATTGTCGTAACGGGCTGTCGGGCCTTGTTCACTTCGGACCCTTCCGTCGAGATACTGGAGGCTTCCACTGCAAAGGACGGCCACCGTGCTTACTTGCAGAAGCATCCCGACGTCACCGTAGTGGACGTGGGGCTTCCCGACCTTACCGGCTTCGAGTTGAGCCGGCGAATTCGCAAAGAGGATCCCGCTGCCAAAATAGTCATGCTCAGCGTGAGTGAGGATCCGGCGTTCGTGGTCCGCGCTGTGGAGATGGGCATTCAGGGATATGTCTCAAAGAGCGATGATCCCCGGCTCCGGGCCAAGGCGATGCGTAAGGTTGCAGCCGGGGAGCGCTTCGTCTCACCGCATCTGGCGGAAGCAACCTTCGGTGGCGCGGTCATTAAGGCCAATCCGTTGACGCAGATGAGCTCACGCGAACTCGAAGATGCTCGGCCGTGAAGACTGCGCCTCGGTCCTGCAGCAGAACCTCGACGAGGAAAAAGCGACCGACGAGAAGCTCAATACGATGGCACTGCGCAGCGTCAACCAAAAGGCCGCGTGAGCATCTCACAGCCGGAGAGGTGAACCGCGACCATCGTGGTCGGAGGGGAGATGGACGACAGAAAGACCGGGCGACGCCAGCGAACCCGAATCGACGGCTGGAGCATCGCCACGGCGCTCGGTCTTATGGCGGCAGCTTTCCTGATCGAATATCGTCCATGATTGGTTTGACCGTCACGCAGCGGCCGAAGCGTCTTGGAGCGTCCGATCACGACACCCCCGGCAACCTATTGAGGTGTTTGTCCAAAGTGATCGGATAATTCCGCACGCGCACGCCCGTCGCATTGTAGACGGCATTGGCGACGGCCGCCGCGACCCCGCATATGCCGAGCTCCGCCACGCCCTTCGCCTTCATCGGCGAGACCTTGTCGTCGGCCTCTTCGAGGAAAATCACTTCCTGATGTGGAATGTCGGCATGGACGGGCACCTCATAGCCGGCAAGGTCGTGATTGACGAAGAAACCGCGTCGCTTGTCGACCGCGAGTTCCTCCATCAACGCGGCTCCCGCGCCCATCGTCATGGCTCCGATTACCTGGCTCCGCGCGGTCGTGGGATTGAGGATGCGGCCGGCCGCGCACACGGCCAGCATGCGGCGGATCCGGACCTCACCGGTGAAGCTGTCAACGGCGGCTTCCACGAAGTGAGCTCCGAACGTGGATTGTTGGTAGCTCTTGTCGAGCCCTCCCCATTCCATCTTGTCCTCAGCGACGAGTTCGCCTTCGCCGACGGCGTCGGCAAGCTTCGCGGAACGGTTTCCACTCATCACCTGGCCGTCCGAGAACGTCGCCTCCGCAGAGTTGATGCCGAGCCGCAGCGCAACGGCTTCCCGAAGCTTTACGCAGGCCGCGTAGACGCCCGACGTCGAACAGTTCGCTCCGAACTGCCCTCCGGATCCAGACGAGACGGGGAAGGCGGAATCGCCCAGGCGAACCACGACCCTTCCGATGTCGACGCCCATCATCTCGGCGGCGGTCTGTGCGATGATCGTATAGCTGCCGGTGCCGATGTCGGTCATATCGGTTTCGACGATGACGAGCCCATCCCTACCCAACTTGACGCGCGCGCCCGAAGGAACCAGCAGATTGTTTCGAAAGGCGGCCGCAGTGCCCATGCCAACGAGCCAGTGCCCGTCCCGCACGGCGCCCGGAGTCGCGCTCCGACGCGTCCAACCGAAACGTTCGGCACCCTCGCGCAAGCAACGCACTAGGTTGCGCCGGGAGAAAGGACGGTCCGGCTTCTCGGGGTCGACCTGGGTGTCGTTGCGCACGCGCAGCTCGACCGGATCCAGGCTCAGCCTCTCGGCCAGTTCGTCCATCGCGATCTCGAGCGCCATCATGCCAGGGGCCTCACCGGGGGCGCGCATTGCGTTCCCTTCCGGCAGGTCCATGACGGCGAGCCGCATCGAAGTGAGACGATTAGGGCCGGCATACAGCAGTCTCGTTTGATTGGTCGCCGTCTCCGGCTGGCCATCGGGGAGATCGCCGGAGCCGCTTTCGTGCGCGATGGCAATGATGCGCCCATCCGCGCCCGCCCCGATTCGGATGCGCTGCCGCGTGGCGGGGCGGTGGGTCGTATTGTTCGGAATGAACGGCCGGGGTAGCGCGACTCTAACCGGCCGGCCCGCCGCCTTCGCCCCCAGCGCGGCCATCACCGCGTCGGAGCGCAGGAACAGCTTGCAGCCAAAGCCGCCCCCGATGTAGGGCGATACGAAGCGGACGTTCTCCTTCGGAACACCGAGCGTGGTTGCGAGATCCGTCCTTCCCCAGTCTATCATCTGGTTGGACGTCCACACCGTCAGCTTGTCGCCATTCCAGGCTGCGATCGAAGCATGAGGCTCCATCATCGAGTGGCTCTGGTCCGGGGTCGTGTAGAGCTCGTCGAGCTTCACCGGTGCCTGAGCGAAGGCCTGTTCGAAGTCCCCGGTACGACTTTCGGGAGGCGCATCCTTTTCGGGACTGTTGGGGTCCTTTGCAAGAGGAGCAGTTTTCAGCGCTTCTTCGAGATCAAACCTGCCATCGGCGGGCGCGTATTCGACGCGTATCAGCGCGGCCGCGGCCGTCGCCTGCTCGAAGGTCTCCGCTACGACCACCGCGATTGCCTGGTGGTAGTGATCGATGTCAGGGCCGCCGAGCAGTTTGGCCGTGTTGAATTTGCCCTTGCCGAGCTTGCCGGCGTTCTCGGCGGTCACGACCGCCAGAACCCCAGGCGCGCGCTCCGCCTCCGCGAGAGTCATGCTGGCGATGCGCCCCTTGCCGATCGCAGACCCGACGATGGCCCCATAGGCCGGATTCGTCACAACGTCGTGGTGCTCATAGGCGTACGGCGCCGTTCCCGTCGTCTTCAAGGGGCCCTCGATGCGGGGATGTGCTCGTCCCACCACCTGCATGCGGTCGATGGGGTTGGCTTCGGCGGGTTTGTCGAATTTCATTGCTGCCTCGCATCGTTCAGAGCGGCGGCAACCGTCCGCTCGACCAGGGGTATTTTGAACGCGTTGTCGTTGGTCGGTTTCGCATCGGCGAGCAACCGTGCGGAGAAGGCCTTGGCACCTTTGGGCAGATCGGCTTCGGCGTCTTCGACCCGCCACGGCCTGTGGGCCACGCCGCCAACGGCCACGCGTCCGGTCCCGTCGCGCTGCAGGACTGCCGCGACGGAGACCAGCGCGAACGCGTAGGACGCCCGATCACGGACCTTTCTGTAGACGTGCGTTCCGCCGATCGGGCGCGGCAGCGTCACCGCGGTGATCAGTTCGCCTGAGGCCAACGTCGTTTCGATGTGCGGGGTATCTCCCGGCAGGCGATGGAATTCGGCGATCGGGATTTTGCGCGTTCGACCCCTGTCGTCGACGGTCTCCACCTCAGCGTCAAGCGCGCGCATGGCGACGGCCATATCCGAGGGGTTGGTCGCGATGCACGATTCGCTGGTTCCGATCACGCCCAATTGTCGGCTGAAGCCCTCGATCGCTGCGCAGCCCGAGCCGGGGCTTCGTTTGTTGCAGGGCTGATTGATGTCGTAGAAGTAGGGACAGCGCGTGCGTTGCAGCAGATTTCCGGCCGTCGTCGCCTTGTTGCGCAGCTGGCCGGAGGCACCGGCGAGGAGCGCCCGGCTGAGCACGCCGTAATCCTTCCGGACGCGCATGTCGGCGGCAAGCGCGGTGTTTCTGACCAACGCGCCGATGCGGAGTCCGCCGTCCTGGGTATTCTCGATCTTGTCGAGGCCGAGACCGTTGACGTCGATGAGATGTCGCGGCGTCTCGATCTCGAGTTTCATCAGGTCGAGGAGGTTGGTGCCCCCGGCGATGAATTTCGCGCCTGGTGTTTCCTTCGCCTTGGCCGCGGCTTCTTGGGTCGATGCGGCCCGTTCGTAAGTGAATTCCTTCATGTGCTGCTCCCCGCAACCTCGGCGATGGCCTCGGCGATGTTGGAGTAGGCGCCGCAGCGGCAGATGTTGCCGCTCATGCGTTCGCGCAGTTCGGCGTTCGTCAGTTCAGGAGGAGCGGT
Source organism: Bradyrhizobium rifense (assembly GCF_008123425.1). Taxonomy (GTDB): domain Bacteria; phylum Pseudomonadota; class Alphaproteobacteria; order Rhizobiales; family Xanthobacteraceae; genus Bradyrhizobium; species Bradyrhizobium rifense. The sequence goes on along the minus strand of NZ_VSSS01000021.1, from coordinate 67,981 downwards.
CAGGTCAGGGCTGACATGGCTCGGGATTCCCGCCTTGATCTCGTCGAGCACCGCTACCGCCGAGCAGATCTGGCCAGGCGTGCAATAACCGCACTGATAGCCGTCATGTTTGACGAAGGCCGCCTGCATTGGATGAAGCTGCTCGGGCTGGCCCAATCCCTCGATCGTGGTGATCCTGTCTCCTTCGTGCATGACGGCGAGCGTCAGACACGAATTGATGCGCACTCCGTTCACGATCACCGTGCAGGCCCCGCATTGACCGTGGTCGCATCCCTTCTTGGTGCCGGTCAGGCTGAGATTCTCACGCAGGGCATCGAGAAGCGTCGTGCGGTTGTCGACTTGAAGGCTGCGCGGCTTTCCGTTCACTTCGAACGATACGCCGGTCGGACGCTGCGAGGGCTTTTGACGCGAGGGATGCGGTTGCGCTTGTGCGCCGGGGACGACGCCGGCCATCGCCGTCGCAGTTCCAGCAGCGAGGAGGCGCCGCCTCGATACTTCCAGTTTCACCGGTTTTGGCATGTCGTCTCCTGGATTTTCCGCCGACTGGGGCATGTTCCGAGGTTAATTCCTATGTCGCTCGGGGGTTCGAATGCGGGGTTGATGAACGATTAGCCGCTCTCATGCCTGGAACTTCGTCGTCCGAGATGTCCGCGGGCATCCCCATTCGGCTTCTTCCGGAGCTGTCGGATGCGACAATAGCCAAAAAGCTACAAGAGCGGTGCAGAGCACCGTACCTGCACTGGTGAGAAACACGGTGTGCAACCTCGCGTCGGCCGCGATCAGGCCGACCGCAGGACTCGCGAGCCCTTGAAGAGATTCAGGAACGAAGATTTTGCGTTATGCATAGCAACCATCGTTCGCTCTGAAACTTTGATGCCTCGTGGCTACTCGAGATCCTGAGGCTTTTGGGTCGTGGCGACCGCATCTCAGAAGTCGCGTCCGAACTCGGCCTCTCATATAAAACCGTTGCCAACACGACCTCCATGCTGAAGTCCAAGCTCGGCGCTAAAAATCACTCTGACCTCGTCCGGATTGCGGTCGAGATCGATTTGCACCAATGAGGAGTCGTCAACTGGGATCCTGTTTTTGGACTATAGCAAAATCGCAGAGAGTCCCGCTTATTAGGAACCCAACCGGCCGAGCGGAGTTTTATCGCCGCTTCTCCATGTTGTGTTGCGAGGCCGAGCGAAGGAAGCCCATGCGTCGCGTTCGACTTGTGATAGCAGATCGACGTCCCATTGTTCTGCAGGGTTTTGCATCGCTTCTCGAAGCGCAACCCGACTTCGACGTGGTTGCGTGCTGTCTTGATGGAGCGAGTTGCCTTGCGGCCATTCTCCGCTTGACACCCGATGTGGTGTTGCTGGAGGACGGGTTCACCGATGTAACTGCCTCCGAGATCCTCGCCGTCGTGGACCGCGAAGGTCGTTCATCCCGGCTCATATTCTTCACTGCTACCGTCGCCTGCGGCGATCTTGCCCGAGCACTGGCGACCGGTGCTTGCGGCGTGATTTCGATGAACGCCAAACCGGAAGCGCTGGTGCAGTCCCTGAGGCTGGAAAAACCTGGGTGCGACCTGGCGAGGGTCGGTAACGAGGCTAATGGAATGGCCTCATTCGGCAATAACGTTCTGGCGGTTCTGACCGTCAACGAGCGGACGATCATGGATCTCATCGCCGAAGGTTTGTCGGACAGTGAAATTGCTCGGGTGCTCGGTGTCGCTCTGGAGATCGTCAAGATTCACATCGACCACGCGCGACAGAAGCTCGGAATCAATAGCCGGACGGAGCTCGCCGCGCTAGCAGCGTCGCGCCGTTATGGCGCGATGAGTATCCTCGCAGCTGCGATACTGGCAGCGTTGGACGATTCGCCCGGTCACGCCGCAACCGAAAGTTTTACAGTGATGGCCGCAAACGGTTGCGCGGAGGTCGTCACCATCAAAATCAACCGCAAGGAAGCAGTATCTGGCACTCCGGCCAAAGGCGCGAGCAAGGACCGCGCCGGCGCCGCAACTGGGACGTCATCGCCGACCGGCAAACTCGTTGATCCCCTAGCCGAGATTGCCGCTAGCTTATTTGCGCCGGCAACACTCGACGCGCTGAGGCCAGGTTCGAGCAGCTACAGCATCTTCATGGTTGCAGCTTTCGCCGCCTTGATCTACGAGCTCGATGGTGCAAACCACGCCGCGCAGGCGTTCGATTTCGGCGGTGAAATCGTCACTTCATCTACGGCAAGCGACGCCAGGGGACTGACATCCGCACTTCCCGGCTCCGCAAATTTTGGCGGCACGGCCACTGATGGGGCGTTCGCATTCGAGTTCGCCCAAGGCGATACAATCGCCACAGAAGGGCGCGAGCTTTATCTCGTCAATGCCCTTGCGGAGCATGGCGGCAGCGACCGAGAAATTACTATTTCTCGGGGCTCCGCGACCGTTGACGTTGTTGCGGCGGCCGCGAATGAAGCCTCGCACAGTGACCCAACGCAGACAGGTTCGGATGAAGGTTCCGATCGAGGTCGATCGCAATCGGATTTGCGCCGTTCCGACAACAGCTCCGAAGCCGCTAAGCGCGAGGCCCCGGGAGACGATTCTAATCGCGGTCAATCGCAGAAGGCGCTACATGAGTCTGACAACGGAGCCGCCAAGGGGCACGCCAAGCATGAGGCCGCGGGAGACGATTTAAATCACGGTCAATCGCAGAAGACCCTACATGAGTCCGACCACAGCTCTGGAGCCGCCAAAGGGCACACCAAGCATGAGGCCGCGGGAGACGATTTAAATCACGGTCAATCGCAGAAAGCCCTGCATGAGTCCGACAACGGCTCCGTGGCCGCCAAGGGACATGCCAAGCATGAGGCCCCGGGAGAAGATTCGAATCGCGAACAGGCGCACGGCAATTTGCAGACTTCTGAAGATGGCTCCGCGACCGGCAAGCAACACGCACGGGCAGGTGATTTAGATACTGGCAAGCCGCAGCAGGATATACCAACGGCGTCCATAAATTCTGCCAACGACGCGCATTCGGCATTGAAGATAAAAACTGCAGGAAAGGGCGGCCCTTCTTCCGACAACGCAGATCAGGCCAAATCAGCGGTTGGCACCGAAGTTGGCGATTCCTTTCATTTTAAGAGCGGCGCCGACAATACGTTTTCAGACATGTATGACCTTCAGCAACTGAGCCACGGAAATGGAAAAGCCCATGGAGGTGGTCAGCATGCTGTTACACGCGAGGGGTCAGAGCCGATCCAGGATGCTGACGGGATTGATTTTTCGGATGCGCACCACGATCACTCATGGCACGCCAATCTCCATGCGACTCACGATTTGATCGTGTAGCAATTTACTGATCAAATGGCCGGGCCGCGCTTTTTGTGTATTGCGTAACCGGCTGCATGGGCGCCCCGCATTCGGGACGCATTTGAGAAGCGGCTTCATGCCGATCATGAATACCATGATCGGCCTCGTTCCTTGCCAGGGATGACGACGGGCCAGATTCTCGCGGGCGTAGAGCCGGTCGATGCGGTGAACTGCAGAAGCCCTACCATCCCGAGCAGATCGTTGAGGCGGTGAACAAGGTGACGGCGGCTCGCTGATGTCTTCGTTCTTGGCGCGAAGGCGGAACCGCCGAAGACCGTCCGGCGTTCCCTTGCCATCATTTGCGAGAGGAGAAATCGATTATTATGGGCTTCTTCACAAAAGACATCAAAACCATGGACGACCTTCTGATCCACGGTCTGCAGGACATCTACTACGCTGAGCAGCAGATACTGAAAGCGCTGCCGAAGATGATCGACAAGGCCACGAACCGCGATCTGGTCACGGGCCTCAAGAACCATCTGGAAGAGACCAACAAGCAGGTCGAGCGGCGCGAGAAGGCGTTCGCCAAGCTCGGCAAGGAGCCGAGCGGCACGAAGTGCCCGGCCATCGACGGCATCATCAAGGAAGCCGACGAGACCGCCGGCGAGATCGAAGACAAAGCGGTCCTGGACGCTGCCATCGTCGCAAACGCGCAGGCGGTCGAGCACTATGAGATGTGCCGCTACGGGACGCTGATCGCCTGGGCCGAAGAGCTCGGCCACGACGAGATCGTGCGCTTCCTGACGACCAATCTGAACGAAGAAAAGGCGGCCAACACCAAGCTCAACACGGTGGCGCTGCGCAAGGGCGTCAACGCCAAGGCCTCCGACGCAGCCTGACGGCTGACCAACCTCAGAAGGGCCGGTTGCGCCGTATGGCGGGCCGGCCCTTCTCTTGTACGGGCAAGCTCCGGGAAAACCTCGCCTTGCGTCGCGCGAACCAGGCCGCGACCGATACCGCCAGCCACGCCAGCGAGGCGCCCGCAAATGCGCCGGCGACGCTTTGTTGGACCAGCAGCGAGAAGACTCCGGCGAACGCCAGCATACCCAGCGCTCCGAGCGCGGCGCCGGCGGCGTCCAGTGCTGCGGCCTGTTGTCCTCGCCGCTTGCCATCGAGACCGGCCTCCCGCTTGCGGCGGATCTCATGTTTTTCGATGAGCGTGGCGCTGGCGCAGAAGATCGCTGGCAAGGCCAGGAAAAGCCCGCCGATCGAAGCCCCGTACCAACCGCTGACCAGGCCGGTGAAGACCGTCGCCGCGCCGCCCAGCACGAAGCGCACCACATACTCGTACCATCGCCCCTCCCGGAGTGACGACGGCGAGAGTTCGATCGGCGTACTCATGCCTGACCTCCCGCGCCCGCCCACAGGCAGAAGGCCGCGGCGAGCCACACGACGAGCGACAGCAGCGTGGCGGGAAGCGCACGCATGCGCGCTCGAATCAAGAGCTGGCAGACGACGGCGCTGTAGATCCCGAGCGCTATCGCACCGGCCATCATCGAGAGGGTCTGGGCGGCCGCATAAGATTGGCCGTGCTGGTAGATCGCCATGCCGAGAGTGGCCAGCGCGACCGAGGGCGCGGCCCCGAACAGGCCGGCGAAGCTCTTGGGCCTCAGCATGTCGCCAAGCATCGCGAAGGCCGCGGCACCGGCACCTTCGGAATTGTCCTTAAAGCTTTTGGGCGATCTTCGACCTCCGTACACTCGTCGTATATGCCGACGGGCGGGTAGGCGCCGACGACGAGGAAGTCCTCCTCCGCCGACAGACACTGATGCCCCGTGCCGGCCGGCAGAATGGCGACGTCGCCCGCGAAGCCCAATCTGGGGAGATCGAACCGGGAAAAACAGGAACTTTTGCAAGTATTTTTGGTTGGCGATGACTACTTCAAAGTCACTGGAGGAAATGGACATGAGGAAGCTTATCGTCTGCGGCGCTCTTGCCGCCTTCGCTCTCGGCACACAGGTCGCCAGCGCCGCCGAATTCTACGTCGTGCGGGATGCCACGACCAAGAAGTGCACCGTCGTGGACACCAAGCCGACCACGACCACCACGACCGTAGTAGGCGACGGCGTCTACAAGACCAAGACCGAGGCCGAGTCCGCCGTTAAGACCACCAAGGTCTGCACCGAGCAGTAATGCCGGAGCCGGATAGTCCAACGGACTGTGATTCAATATCTGGAGAAGGATAATATGCCAGTATTGCTGTTGTGGGCCGTGCCCGCCGTCATCGTCGTCGGCGGCGCAGGCTATTGGTTAGTTCACATGCATTGAGCGAGTGAGCTTCTCGATCGAACGGCCCGCCCCACATCGGACGGGCCGTTTTTCTGTCTGCGTTTGGGACGCGACTACTGCCGACGACTGGAAAGGATTAGGAAGCTTTGGCGCGGGCTCGCTCTCGGGCGGCTCGGCGACGTTGGCGACGATTGGTTCGGCCAAGGCGTACGGAGGCCGGAAGCCGGGGCCCGGAGCCCGCAGGTGGCACTTCGACTCCGCCAGAATCGCCGCGGGTCGCCTCCCCGGAAGGCCGGGCTTCCATGGTGGCGAGGATCGAGCGTCCCTTTTCGGTGATGCGCCACCCGCCGTTCGATCGCTCGACCAGCCCTTGCGAGAAGATGTCCAGATTGGGCATGCGCGCCGCCAAGCGCTTGGTGCGGTCGGCCCAGTCCCGGCCGCTGGTGGCAAGGATCACCATATCGCGCTTGAGGTCGGCCATGAGCGCGAAGCCATCGGGATAGCTCACCAGGATCTTCAGCACGGTCACCTGGAAGTTCACGTTCCGGCTCCCCGCCAAGCGCCACGTCGAGTAGACGGCACCGTCCATGCGTCAAAGTCTAATTCCTGTTCACCTCTCCGCGGTGACGGCACCGCGGGGTCAGGCCCACGCATCGGATGCTCCTCCTTATGGCTCTTCCTTTCAAGACGATTGGGCAACCATTGCCGCTTTTTCCCGTTGTTCGTCGGGCAGGTAGGATAGGAAAGGAGAATCTCGATGAAGAAGATTGCAATGGTGGCGGCCATGGTCGGCGCTCTTGGCGTCGGCTCGGTCGCAACGACCTCGCCGGCCGAAGCCCATTGGCGAGGTGGGTGGGGTCCGGGCATCGCAGGCGGACTTATCGCGGGTGCGGTGATCGGCGGCGTGGCCTCTTCGGCGTACGGCTGGGGCCCGGGCTACTACGGCGGCCCAGGCTACTACGGCGCCGGGTATTACGGCGGGCCATACGCTTACGACGACGGATACGATGCGCCCTATCGCTGGGGAGGCTATGCCACCAGGACCTACTATTCGGCGCCGGTGTCCTACGGCTACCGGTATCGTCGGGTCGTGAGGCCGGCATACGCATATTACGGCGGCGGATATCCGGTTGTGCGACACCGCTGGCATGATCATTGGTGAAGTACAACGACGGACGGGCCGCGCTCCGGACGGACGCAGCCCGTCCGTTTGCAGGCGCTGTCGCTCACTACCAGCTACCTGCAAAGAAGTCGTGCCGCTCCGACGCCACCCGTCGGTCTGCCGTGATCGTCGGCGGTTTGTTTGCAGGCCTTTTGCGAAGACGGCCTTCCACACGCTTGTGAACGGGCGCCTCCTTCTTTGTGGCGGCAGGCGCCGGTGCTGAGGCCATCGCGGCTAGGACATCGCTGGAGGGACGTTCTACAGCATCGGGAACGGGATCGACGTTCGGCAACGCAGGCGCAGCAGTTTGCGGCCGCGTGTCGAACACGATCTTCTCCGGAAAGCTGCGCGCCGAGCGGATCCGGAGGATGGTCTTGTCCGGATCGGAAGCCTGCCCGGTCTCGGGCGGCGTCGGCAAATACCGGTCAATCGCAAACAGCAGGGCGACGAGGACACTGCCTACGAAAACGAAATATCTGATGATCGGCATGGGACCGCCGCTCGCAGCTCGGTTTGTCGGCGGAATGACGGGCCCCTTTCAGGGCCCGCCGCTATGGACTTTATTCGACCTCTTGGACCACTGTCCGGGTCGACGGATCGACGAGCATCACGCGCTCGCCGGAGTAGACGTAACGGTACTTGGTCAGCGAGGGACCCCATTCGGCGGGAACTGCCTCGAGCTCGACCTCGCGTGGCACCGGCGAGCCGACGACGATCTTCTCGCGGCTCTCGATCGGCCTGATTTTGTGCTCCGTCACGTAGGAGCGGATCTTCGTACGATATTCGGGCTCGATCTGCACCGCGGCGGTATGTCCGGTGCCCGTGGTGGTGACGACTGTGGATTGCGCCATCGCGCCGGTCGAGATCAGCGCAGCAGCGGCGGAAATCAGCAGCAATTTTTTCATCATGTTCTCCTTGCCGCTTGATGCGACGCAGCGAAAACCTCAACACGTCGCTGAAGTTCCTGAGAGAGGAAAGAATTTTGCCGCTTTATCCCGATCGATTTTTTCGCCTTATGTGAAAGGACGTTCCCGATACTCAAGGAACCGCGCGCCGCCTAGCCTGGAGCGTTTCGGCGTCGTAAGGCTAAGCCGCCCGTGATCTTGGGCCGTTGCGCTCCATCGGTGCGCAGAGCGTTCTGGTGAATTTGCCATCGGCGTCGAACCAGAATTTCGTACTCACGGCGCTGCCGTCGTAATCGCGGTAGTCGAGCCGAATGCAGTCCTGCTCCTGACGGACTTCGTCGAGGACGAATGCGGCCGCCGTTGCGCCGCGAAGCTTGGCCGGCCAATAGCGGAGCAAGCCGGGCCGCCCGACGAATCGTTCTCCGCTGCAACAATCAAGCGTCGCCTGATCTGCATAGAGCGCCAGCAAGTCCTCTAGACGGCGCTCGCGGCATGCGTCCAACCAATCGATCACGATTGCGATGGGATCGAAGTCAGTTCCAGAACCCGACATGGTCCACCTTTCAGTTGTCCCCGGTGGCAGGGTCTCGTTAGGCCGCGCGACTTGAATGGTCGATGAACCGCCGGTTCTGCTCCCGTTTAGGTCTCTCGAACGTCTGCGTCGTGAGGGATTGGGAGGCTGCAGCGCACGACGGTGCGCTCGTCTTCGCGCGCAACTGGAGCTTGCCGTCGAGCGCGCGCACGCGTTCCGACATGCCGGTCAGTCCGCGGCCCAATTTGATATCTGGCGTTCTGCGACCATCATCCGAGATTTCGATCAGCACGTTATTGCCCTCGATTCTCGCCGCGACATCCATCGTCGACGCGTTGGCATGACGGAGCACGTTTGCGACGCCTTCCTGAACGACGCGGTACACCGTCTGCGACAGGAGTTCGTCGAGAGCGCCCAGATGATCTTCGATCTGTGAGCGGATGCGGAGGCCGGCGGCCTGCTGTCCCACGTCACGCAACAGTGCCTCTAGACTTCCGCGGAGCCCGAGTTCTGCGAGATAGAGCGGGCTCAATCCCTGCAGGATCCGCTTGTTGGCCCGCTGCAGGGCTTCTGCTGCGTCGACGATGTCCTGTACGGGCCTGCCGAGGCCTCCCGCCTCGTCCGCGATCGCAGCAGCGTTGGCGCGGATGGCGAACAGGAGCGGTCCCAACTCGTCGTGAAGTTCGCGCGCCATGCGACCGCGCTCGTCGTCCTGCAGCGAGACCAGCTGCCGCAGCAGGTCACGGCTGTCCCGACTGAGATCTTTCAAAGTCTCGGCAAGCCGATTCGCCTCCTGGCAGAATTTTCGGATTTCGGGGGGTCGACCAGCTGGATGACCGTGTCGTAGTCTCCCTCGCGCATCTGGACCAGGCCGGCACCCAGTCGCTCCATCGGAACGATGGCCCTGCCGGCGATCAGATGTGCGCCGAAGGCGGCCAGGAGCATCGGCAGCGAGCCCGTCGACAGGATCGCGACGAAGCCTACCCACTTTTCCCAGATGTTGGCAAAAAGGTCCGGAACAATGGCGATGTCGCCGGCGTGCGTAGGGCCGACGTTGACCGGATAGCTCTTCGTCAGGTCGGGAATCGTGAGGTTGGAAACGAACCAGGCGGACACGCTGCTTCCCTTCCCGCGCAACGGCGGCATCGGTTCGCATGTCCCCGCGGGAAGGTATCGGATCGCCTCGACATTCCCGAGCCCGTTGACAAAGGCGGCCAGCGTCTGTTCCGGATTGCGCGAGGCCTCCAGAGCTCCATTGAGGGCTCTCGCTACGGCGAGCGCAGCCCTGGACTCCTGTTCATTTTCGTACTCGAATTGATCGGGAGAGAAGACGAGAAGCAACCGCTCCGGACACCAGCGCGCTCAGGATCATCAGAGCGATCGGCAGCAACAACCTCCGCCGGAGGGAAAGACTTGTCCATATCTTGTGCACTTCGTCCTCCTCAGCCGGTCCGATCGACGTCCCGCTCGGTTATTTCGAAACCAATACTGCGCTCGCGACGTTCTCCACAACCGGAGGAGGCAACGACGTGCGAATAAGGACCAGATTCTCATGCGGGTATTGATCGTCGACGACCATCCGGTTGTCGTGATCGGCTGCCGGGCCTTGTTCACGTCGGACCCTTCCGTCGAGATCCTGGAGGCTTCCGACGCGAAGGCGGGCCACCGGGCGTACCTGCAGAAGCATCCCGACGTCACGGTCGTGGACATAAGGCTTCCCGACCTCACCGGATTCGAGTTGACGCGGCGTATCCGCAAGGATGATCCGGCCGCCAGGATCGTCATCCTCAGCGTGAGCGACGATCCGGCGTTCGTGGCGCGCGCCGTGGAAATGGGAATCCAGGGATACGTCTCCAAGAGCGACGATCCGCGCATCCTGGCCAAGGCAATCCGGAAAGTCGCCGCGGGCGAACGCTTCGTCTCGCCTCGATTGGCCGAAGCGACGACCTTCGCCGGCGCGGCGATCAAGGCCAGCCCCTTGACGCATATGAGCGCACGCGAGCTCGAGATACTACGGCTGTTGGGTCGGGGCGACCGGATCTCGGAAGTGGCATCCGAACTCGGCATCTCCTACAAGACCGTCGCCAACACGACCTCGGCGCTCAAGACCAAGCTCGGCGCCAAAAACCACTCGGACCTCGTTCGGATCGCCGTCGAGATCGACCTGCACTGACGAAGCGGCCATTCAATTCGTCCCTACACGCAGCCTTCGGAACGACGCGGCGATCCATGTGCGCACGGCGAGGACTGTCGTCCAAAGCTTTGCGAACCAAGGGATGGTGAGCAATTTCGGTTTGACGATGACGAAGAGCCGTTCAACCAGGACAAGACTGAGCAGATAGCACGTCACGATCATGGCCGTCCCGGCGATCCAGTGACCTTCCCCGGCAACGGCGACCGCAACCAATTTCAACGGCTCTACCGTCGCCGTCGGTACTGCCAACAGAAACAAGGACTGATAGGCGCCAAGGTCTTCAATCCGTCGTTTAAGGCCCATGAGCAACTCCCGCCTGCCTCAACGTCGTAGCGAATGGCGGCGTTCCATCGCTGGAACATCTGCCACTTTATCCCGTTGGATGGGACCCATTACAGTTCGAGGAGTTCGGATATGAAGAACGATTTCGCAATCGGATGTCTGCTGGTGGCGACGATGGCCACCGGCGCATTCGCGGCGACCACCGTGCTGACGGGGGCGTCGACGGAAAGTTGGACGGTGACGAACTACTACAAACAGGCCGTGTACGACCCGAAGGAAAGCAAGATCGGGGAGATTGACGACGTCCTCGTCGACAAATCGGGCAAGATCACGGGACTGGTGATCGGCGTCGGCGGATTTCTGGGTGCCGGCGAGAAGGATGTCATTGTGCCGTTCACCGCGGTCAAGACAGCCAAGAAGAACGATAAGTGGTGGCTGACCCTCGACGAAACCAAGGACGAGCTGAAGGGCGCGCCGGGATTCAAATACGATCGAGCCAGCACCATCTGGGTGCCGGAAAAGAAGTAGCCAGGTCGTCGGGAGAGCGAGCAGGATTTTGACGCTCGCTCTCCGGTCTAGGAGGAGGTGCTCCGTTCGTTGGCGCGCTTGCAGCCCTCCGCTTCCACGCAACTACCGACCCCGGGTAATCCGATGCCGGCGAGTCGTGCTCCGCTTCTCGGCGCAACCAAGGAAGTAGGAAAACGTGGGACGGGCAAATCCAAGCGTGAGCCGAAAGAAACCAAGCGGGTTAAAGTCGGTCGATTCCAAGGAGAAGGCCCCGGCGAAACCGGGGCATAAGCCGTTGCCACTTGGATCGGACGCACGCAAGAATGCGCGCGTCGTGTTCGCTCTCGCGATCGTTGCGCTCTCCCTCTGGACCGCCGCAGGCTTTCTCTCCGCGTTGATATGGGCCACCATATTGGCCATTGCTCTGTGGCCCCTCTACACAGCATTCGCGACACGCCTGACCTCGGGCCCATCCGGCTGGGCCGCGTTCGCCTTCACTTGCTTCGTTGCCATCATCCTGTTCACACCCATGTCCCTCGCGATCTATCAGGTAGCGCAGCAAAGCGGGGACATCGCGGATTGGCTGAAGAAGGCCCGCGAGAGCGGCATCGAAGTGCCCGATTGGATCGCCCGCTTCCCGATTGCGGCGGAGATCGCGCAGCAGTGGTGGCGAGCCAATCTTTCGGATCCGCAGGCGGCAAACGGCTGGTTGAAAGCGATCAGCGCCGACAGCGCGTCGGATCTCTTCAACACCTTGGGCGGCCAATTGCTGCATCGCATGTTCATGCTGTTCTTTTCGCTGGTCGCCCTTTTTGTCCTGCTCAGCAACGGCCGCTCGGTCGCCAGCCGTTTCCTGGAAACAAGCGAAAGAATCCTTGGCCATCCCGGCGAAGGCGTGGTCGAGAAGATCGTCGATTCCATCCGCGGCACAGTGAACGGTACCGTCGTCGTCGCGGTCGGCGAGGGACTTTTGATTGGCGTCGGTTATCTCGTTGCGGGCGTACCAAACGCCGTCATGTTCACCATATTCACCACCGCTTTTGCGATGCTTCCTTTCGGTGCCTGGGCGGCCTTTTCCGCGGCGGCGCTCACCTTGATATCGAACGGAAACGAAGCCGCGGCGGCGGGCGTCTTCTGCTGGGGAGCGGTGATCATGCTCGCCGGTGATCATTTCGTGTGGCCGGTGCTGGTAGGTGGTTCAGCTCGCTTGCCCTTTCTGTTCGCTTTCGTCGGCATCTTCGGCGGCCTGGCAGCCTTCGGACTCATCGGCCTATTCCTCGGGCCGGTCGTCATGGCGGCCCTGTTGACGGTGTGGCGTGAATGGGTCTTCCGACCCGTCGCAGCGACACAGTTCGACTAGTCGGAGCGGCGGTATCTCTGCGTGGCGACGCATACGGCCGCGGCTCACGTCAACGCGGCTAGGCAAGATTGCTCAGGGGTTCTGAAGGCAAGGGAATCCCTACCGGGCAGCCTGTTCTCGGGCCGCCGACAATCTGGCGGCCCTCGACGTTGCTCATCGCTGAAGGCCGGCTCGGCATCGGTCCGCGAAGAGGTATTCCGGGTCCTTTGTGCACTCGTTCTCGCGTGACGGAACATTCCGGTCGCACACAGGTTCGCTCAGTTCCCGGCGGCGAACTTGTAGCTCCAATCAGGCGTTTGTTCACCTAGGTTCTGCTGATGTCACCGTCCGATTACTCAGTCAGGAATGCTCACGATCGACGCCAACGAAGGCTATTGATCGTGCTGGCTCTGGGATTTGTTTTTTTCGGCGCCGCTGCGGCCGCCCTCTTCTACGTGTTGCAGCCCGAGACCCTCCGGATCGCCGTCGGACCCGCAGGCAGCGACGATCATCAGGTGGTCCAAGCGATGGCCGAGGCTTTCGAAGAGGAAAGCAGGATGGTCAAGCTCTCCCCGATCACGACGCAAGGAGCAACCGAATCCCTGGCCCTGCTGGGCGCCGGCAAAGCCGACCTGGCAATCGGTCGCGGCGACCTTGGCATGCCTGGCGACGCGCAGACACTGGCCGTCCTGCGAAAGAACTACGTCGTCCTTTGGTCGCCCTCCGGGCGACCGGGCAAAGACTCCAAGAAGAAGGCCACCGGCAGGATCGGAGAGATAGCCGATCTGGCGGGTCGCAAAGTCGGCATTATAGGACGGACCGGCGCCAACCTTGCACTCCTGCGGACGATTTTGGTGGGCTCCGGAGTCGAGCCGGACAAGGTAGCGACGGTCCAATTCGGGACCGAAGATATCGAAAAACTTGCGCAAGACGCCACCCTCGATGCCTATCTCGCCGTCGGTCCGCTCGACAGCAAGATCACTGCCGCCGCGATTGCGGCGACTTCGCGATCGCGCGGAGCTCCAAAGTTCCTTCCGGTCGAAGCATCCGAGGCGATCGTGCTGAAGAACGCCCGCTACGAAGCCGAGGAAATTCCGGGCAGTGTCTTCAACGCGAAACCGGCCTGGCCCGAGGACAAGGTCGACACCATCAGCGTAAACCATCTCATCCTGGCTAGGAAAGAACTGTCCGAAGCCAAGGCGGCGGCGTTCTACCGGCAGCTTTTCGCTGTTCGCGACACGATCACGCAACGCGTTGCCGGCGCCGCGCACATCACGAAGCCCGAGACGGAGAAGGAGGCGGAGCCCTCCGTGCATCGGGGCGCCGCTGCGGTCATCAACGGTACCGAGCGAACCTTTCTGGACAAGTACAGCGACTACTTCTGGTTCGCCTTGCTTCTTCTCTCCGGCATCGGTTCGGCCGCCGCCTGGCTGCGTCGCTATCTGAACCGGGACGACCGGGACGACACCACCAGCCATCGCAACCGTATTCTGGCCGTAGTCCGGGAGGTTCGCGATGCCGGGTCCGAACAGGACCTTCTGACCTCGCAACAGGAAGTCGACGCGATCATCGGCGAAATCCTGAAGTGCTTTGATGATGGAGCGATCGAACAAGATGACCTGGCCGCATTCGGGCTGGTCCTTGAACTGTTCGATCATGCCGTCGCCGAACGACGCGCGACGCTGCAGAGCGACTCCGCCGATCAAGCAAAATCTCCGGGTCCAACCCTTGCCTCGCGTCGGTAGGCGCACCAGAGCAGGACTACCTCGAGGAACGTCTTAGCTTCGTACGCCTTGCCTTGTCAGGTGAGGATTAAATGGCGCGCGTCTGAAATACACCGATTTTCGCGCCAGTAGCATTTCCCGCCGGATCGTATCCTGCTGCCGGCGCACCTGACCCTGTCCACTGTCTGGCGTCGGTGCAGACGGTCCGCCTGGCCGCTTTTGAGGGCCCGACCGGCCTTGTGCCGCTCCTGTTCGAATCGCCTGTCCTGCTTGGCTTCTGCGTCGCCGTCTGGATCCGCTCGCCCGAACTCGAGCAAGTGCGGGCCGCGGCACGCGCAGCCTTGGCGGAGAGTTCTCGCGGCAAGACAGCCAGGCGTGGAGGCCCCACGTCACCATTCGGTGTCGGCGGACGCCGCTCGTCAATTGCACCGGGAGTCGTGCGGCCGGCGCGGTCACGGGATTGTTCGTCTCGGAATATCTGGGCGGCCCATGGAAGGTCGAGCGCCTGCCGTTCGAGCAAGCGCGTGAACGCTCGGCGCCAATCTTTTGAACGAATCGGCAGAGCAGGAGTCTTCCAACGAGGACCATGCCGTTCCCACCGCGCGAATGCGGAGCGCCACCATGTGCGAGAAGTGCGAGGAGCTCGATCAAAAGATCGCTCACGTAAGAAGGCTCGCGAAAGCCGGATTGGACGAACTCACGTTGAGCCGCTTCGCCGCTCTCATCGAGGAGTACGAAAGGCAGAAGAAGGCGCTGCACCCGGACAATTAGGGCTCCATCGCGATGTCCAACGCTTTGCCGATAGCGGTCGCCCTGAGGCCGAGCGCTCTCAGACGCCTTTCAGACGGACTGCCACTCATTCATATGCCGTCTGAAGCGCCGCTCGACCTGCACGCCAGCGGCCGTCCGCGTCCGAGCAGGCGTCCGTGACGTCTTCCACTCGGCGACCTGCTGGCAAGAGCTTGCGGGCAAGATCCTGCACGGTCGTCTCCGGATGGCTGGCGGTCGAAACTCCGGTGTTCATCATGTCGGTCTCCTAGGCTGCAGCACGGTCCACGGGCCGCAGCCGCATCGGTTTTCCGCCGGGAGGATTAGACGGCCCCTGGTCCAGCGCGCAAAGCGCCTTCAGAATTTCGTCGATGGTGACCGGCGCTTTCAGTCCATCGGGCGCCCGCAGCGACGGACAGGAAGCTATCGCGGAAGCGTCGGAAGCCCATGAAGCCAGGATGGCACGCTTCTCCGCGAGGCTGAGATCCGGGTCGGAGACCACGTCGCGAGGATGGTCGAACACGGTCCCCGGATGAAGGATGGCGTTGAGATCGACTACATTGTTGTCGTGGGCGGTCGTCGGCCGCATGGATTGCTCCGTTCGAAGACGAGATGAAGAGAGCCGCGCGGGGATCTCCCGCGCGGCCGGCGAACACGTGGCGTCGTTTTCAAGCGGCCTTGGCTTCGATCTGGGTGACGTTGCTCGGGCCGGCGCCATTGATGGCGATCCGGCGCGGCTTCATCGCTTCGGGAATCTCTCGCTGCAGGTCGATGACGAGCAGGCCGTTCTCGAAGCGGGCGCCCTTGACCTCGTCGCCCGCGGCGTGAAGGAGGATCCTGCCCCGACGACCTAGCGCTCCGCGCAGGCAAGCGGAACACGTGGACAAGCTCCAGCTCTGCCGATTGCGAATCCCTGCTAGGTGCTAACCGCCAGGAACGAGCAGGCGGGCGGAAGAATTCGTCCCGGCAGGAGCGATCTCGATGCTGATGACGAAGGAAAGACGGCCGGCGACCCGGACGCTGCGCGGCTGGGCCATGAGCGTTCTGCAGGAGGCCGGGGCCATCCACGAATGCGAGGAGCACGGCTGGGCGAAGGACCGCGCCGATCCGCATTCGCGCGAGCTCGCCTTCGATCTCGCACGTCAGGACCCGCCGATTGGCGTTTCGGCGGCGGACGCCGTGGCGGACGTCTGCGAGGTCCTGAATTCGATCGGCGATACCTGTCCCGAGTGCCCGCCGGGCGCGAACAGCGACTGTTGAATGCGACGACGGGGGCGAATAGGTCGCTACACGCGAGGACCGTCGGGGCAATACTTGACCGCGATCCTGCGGTGCTCACGAACCCAGCGGCGGTAGGGCGTTGCGGAGCGGCGCGCTGGAGATTTCCATCAATCCGGCAAATGGCTGGCCCAGCTCCAGGATCAGGTAAATCGCTCCGGCAGCCGAGAGGGCGAATATCAACAGGGAGCTGATGACGATCGCGTTGGGCCGAGCGAACAAACCGAAGCTTGCAAAGATCATGGTGAGCCAGAAGATCAGCACCACCAGGAAGGGCATGGGGATTGAATTGCTGGCTTGCGCGAACAAGAGCAAGCGCGTTTGCGCGATGTCGGTGCTGATCTGTATCGCCCGCGCTTGCAGGGAGCGTTGAGCATCATTCTGCGGCGAAAGTTGCTGGAGTTTCGCATAGAACGCTTCGCTTGCATCGGTCGCCGTGAAAGGCGCCCCCTTGGCAGAATCCGAACTGTTCTCGCGCCACATCCGATCGACCAGGAGAACGACGCCGCGCCGCAGCAGATTGCGGTTGGCGCTCGCCTCTGGCCCGTATTGCGCCAGCAGATTGTCGAGCACGATGATATTGGCGGTCAATTGCCTGATTTGAGCGCTTTGCGTGTCGTAAGAACTCTTCGCCGAGGCGATCAGCAGACCGAGGACAAGTGCGGCTATCGTCCCGATCAGGCCGGTGCCCAGCCTGACCACATCCTTGTCTTCCGTGCTCAGTTGGTGCCCTGGGAGGAACATGGCCAGCAAAGCGCCGCCTGAGACGCATACAAATGTGATGCACGACAACGCGATCGCGTTCATCAAACACCCCCTTGCCGCAAGGCAACAGCCGCTGCAGGTTCCAGCTCTCTAGTCGACCAACCCAATAACTAGCCCCTTGGCAGGCCGCCCAAATCCTTGCATGCATTCACCCGATTAGGCCTTGGTCGTCAGTCAATGCGGCTCGGCATCGCTTGGGCGACTTTGATGCTGTTTCGCTTAGGCGGCGGAGGCAATTGCGGGTCTTTTCGCGAGCATTGTCCGCCGATCATGAATCAAGCTCTCCAGTCGGTGCGCTGCCACATTCAATGTGGCGTCATCGACCGCGCTCTCGTCGCCGGCAGCCGATTTGGCGCGTTCCGCTTTGAGAATGTTGTCGATCTCCTCTTCGATATCCGACAGCTCAGCCTCTGAATCGACCTTCCGGATCCGGCGCGACAGAGCATAGAGAGAATCCAGCGGGCCTTCTGTTGCGCGATTGCCGAGCCCCAAGAATTTCCAGGCTGCGGCAAGTATGGTGGCAGCGCCACCGAGCACCATCGGCGTCAAATAGATCCAGTTGCCGTATTCATCCATGAAGCTCTGCGTCGTGGAGTTGTAAACGGCTGCCGCTCCAGGGTGTAGCGGAAGGTAGGCGTCCTGGTCGGTGCTGGGTGCGGTGATCTGCGCGAAAAGTGGTTGCTCGCGCATAAGATTCCGGCGCGCGCTCATGATCGCCTGCGTGAGGCGGGTTACCAGATCGGCGCCGAGCTTCTTCTGCGCCACCAGGTACAGCGAGGTCCTCAGGGTCGTCAGGTCATCTTCCGGAACCGGTGGCGACCCCCGTAACGTGCCTTTCGGGACGTCGAAACTTTCAAAGGCACGGTCGGCCTGTGCAATTGCTTCCGCGGACTCGATCGGGATCAGCACCGGGACCTTCTTGTGGTCGAGCTGAAAAAATCCGCGAACGAGCGAGAGGTATCTTTCGGCCAGCGGGGTCACGACAAGCAGCGCACTGATCTGTTTTGACTGAATGGCTTGCCGGACATCCGTCAAAGCGATGTCCTTGAACACGACTTTTGCGCGGACCAGATCATATTCCTTGGTCAACATCGACAATTTTTTTATTCGCTGCTCCGCCGACCACGCCAACCGTACGTCCCTTCAGGTTGTCCATGCTATCGAGGGATGATCCCGGCGGCGCGATGATCAGCACGACCATGTGGCTGACGACGACGACGGCTTGCGCCTGCGACAAGTCACCGACGTCGCCGCGAACCACCGCGAGATCGACTTTACCTGATGAAAAGGCGTTGGCAGCTTCGAGCGTAGTTCCGCTGTCGATGACCTTGAGCCGCACTGGAGCGTTTGTTGACACGAACTCGCCTGCCATTTCTGACATTGCCTTGGCAGCCTCACCATCGATCGAACCAACCGCTATCGTTAGCGTGGCCGGACGAGTAAAGTACCGATAAGCGAAGAGGCTGGCGCCTGCTGCGAGAATGACGACACCTAGGAGCAGAACGGTGCGAAGCCAGAACGGCAATTTTGCCGACATGCCCGTCCCTCCAGACGCGTCCGTCGATAGAGATCGCTGCATGCCTGCAGCGCGCACAACCGCAGAATACTACAAGAGCCCCCTACTTCCAACTAAGCGAAGCCGACAGGCTCCAATTTTGATGAGCGCAAATATCAAGTCGGAAGCGATCTCACGTCGGAAGGCCCTTTCTCTGGCGGGTTTGGCGGCTGCGTTCGGCCTCTCGGCGGCGCCTTCGGTACTGACGGTCTCCGATGCTGAGACCCAGACCATTGGCATGGAACGGCGTCAGGACCGGCGCGAAGGGCGGCATCAGCGGCGTGACGACCGTCGTATGGGGCGCACCGAACGACGTGAAGATCGGCGGACAAGCACAGCTGCTGGCGCGGCTCCAGCGGGTACAACTACCGGCTCAGCTAAGTAATTCCGGGCGGCCCGGGCGACGTCGCTGGATGGCGGCGTTGCCGCTCCTCCGCCGTGCGCGCTGTTCTGCGGGTCAGTATCGTGGCGTGGTGATGACGCGATGACGCCCGCTATCGGTCACCTGTCCGCGCCGGGACGATAAAAAAGCCGCCACCGGAACCAAGCGGAGACGGCTTCTTTCTCGCTCGCGAGACGAGCCCTTACCGCCCCGCCCCAACGCGATTGACGCCACCATTTGCATTGCCACCGGCGTTATGACGGACCGCAGCGCGCGCCACCGGACGAGGCCTAAGCACGACGCCTGCGCGGGCAACGCAGCCGGCCGGATATTCAGTGTACTGGCAGTACACGACCGCCTTGGCTGGGGCTGGGTTGAGAGTGAGACCTGCAAGCCCCAACAGGGCGCTAGCAGCAATCCCGGCAACAGTCGCTGACTTGATCGAAAGACGCTTCCTCGGATGCATGGTGGACCTCCCTCTTCGCGCTTGCGTCACTGAAAAATGACGGGAGCCGCCTCAGGTGCGGCTGATCATAGCGTGAGCGCCAAAGGATCGCTGACGTTGACCTAGATCAACGGAGGGTGTGTGCCGATGTGTCGCTCCCGTTGTGACGCTGGCGCGCTCGGCGTGCTGATGAAGCGATGACGTGGTGTCGTCCGCCATCGGTTTGCCAGTCCGCACCCGGGTTGGCGCGCTTTAAGTCAGTCGCGCTGACGATAGCGATTAGGCCGAAACGGAATGTCGTCGATGTACGGTCGCACAACCCGCTTGGTCTTGAGCATGTCGCGCCACGCATAGGCATAAAACGCGATCAAGACAGATAGAAAGGACGTCCACAACAGGATGATCCACTTCATCTGCGCCCTCCTCTCGATGTAGGCGAGCAGATAGCGTCTATGCGTATCGGAACCCAGTTTGGAGGTGCTTGCGTTAGATCAACACTTGGGCTGATTTTGGCATGGCCTATGCGACGTCACGAGCGCGATGTTCCTAGCGCGTCAGAATAGCGGAACCTGGATATCGACCCGGTGCCCGTGCTGCTCCAGAGACGCCTCTAGCGCGCCGGGAAACTTCGGACGCTTATTTGAGCGGTGCTTCGCACGCCGATCGCATGAGAAGCTCGATGTCGGTCTTCGAAATTGCGAAGCGGGCCGGGTCGATCGGCACGGCGAGCGGCGCGGTCCTGACGCGCCGGAGGAGCCAAGCGCGGAAGTCACGCCGGTTAAGCCGCAGTGCTGCCCGCAGGAACGCCTCCGCAAACCGCTGGCGCTGGCGATCATCGAGCCTTGCCCGACCCTGCATCCCGGCCTCAACCAGATCAATGCGCTGCCGCATCTCGCGAGAACCTTCGCTCAAATCAGCAAACGAAAGCACGAAAACAAAAAAACGAAATATTCTCAATAGGCGCGGTCGCGCGGTCCCCCCGGTTAGTCATGTGCCCCAAAGGACCCGGAAAATGATGGGGGCACACAAAAAGAAAGGCCGCCTGCGTTGCCACAAGCGGCCCAAGTCTAGGGAGGAAACGCCCAAGGAGGGCAACGATAGCAGGGAGCTATCGCATACCCTTAGCTAAGACGATCGCGATCAGCGGCTCAATTGAACGTAAGGGGCGATGGAACGATACAAAGGTTTATGGTCCTGTCGGGCTTACTTGCTCTGCTGCTTGAGCGCCCACAGCCGGTCTACATCGCGCACCAGCCTTTTGGATCAGATGCAGCGCCTAGAAACTTTTTCAGAAATGGGCGTCAAACAAAAAGCCGGGCAAAATGCCCGGCCCATTGTGCTGACAACAGCGTCTAAGATGAAGTCAGTATCTCGCGGCGACAGGAGGTGTTCCCAATCCGCCGAAGCGATAGTTAAAGCGCACGGTGACCATGTCCACGTCCTGCTTGACCCCGTCGCCTAAGAGGGTGACCCCACCGGGCGTGACCACGCCTGCGAAGGAGGAGTTGTCACGCCCCATCCAGAGATGGTCATATTCAACACCGACCGACCAGTTCGGTGCGAAACCATATTCCCAGCCCACACCAAGGGCGCCGCCCCAGCGCGTGTGACCTGCCGAGGCGAGGCCGACCCCGGTGATGTTGTTGAACACGTCAAAGCGATTGTGAGTGACGGCCGCGCCGCCCTTCACGTAGAGCAGCGATGCGTTCCATGCCCAACCGAGTTGGGCCGTGAAGAGGCCAATGCCATCGGTTTTCCCTGTGGTTGAAATCAGCGGATCGATCAGGCTGACGCGCGTATTCTTGATGTCAGCCCAATCGCCCTGTGCTTCCAGTCCGAACACAAACTGATTGGTTTGCCAGCGATACCCGATCTGTCCGCCAACAAGGCCTCCGGAACGATCAGCGCAACCGCCTGCGACTGTCCCTGCGAGCGTGACGAAATCCACACAGCTGTGGGTTTGGCCCCAGCCGCCGTTGGCGCCGATGTAGAAACCGGTCCAGTCATAGATCGGAGCGACCACCGGCGGCGGCGCCTTGGTGTAGGGGCGAGCCGCCAAATCGGCCGCCGACGCAGGGGCGGATAGAGCCACGGCCATCATCCCGGCCGCGACAATCAGAAGCTTTTTCATTACGAGCAATCTCCCCAGAAAGAAGTTCAAAAGGCACGACGCCCACCTAAGGAGTCGATGCTATCCCGTTCGTCCGCAGGTTGATGTAGCCAAGCCGCAACACTCGGCTCAGATGTTTGGCGGGAATTCTTTATTTATATTAAGGACTTGCAGGGAACCAAATGCCTGCCAACGTGCATTAAATCGCGAGCAGGGCTTCCGGTCGACCGTTGGCCTGCAGCATGGGAGCCCCCGCGCGAACCGGCGTCACAAGCTTGTGGCATGACCATTGCACAATTCAGGATAACTGGGATTTTAGCGCTCGGTTAGAGAATAAGCGCTGCCGGGACGCTTATTTCGAGTCCCGGCGACGCTTCACTTCCTTTCCCTTGCGCCACCGCTACGACGCATCTTGTTTCGACAGAGGGGGTATTGGCGCATGGCATACGACACGGCAACAGTACATTTGCTCCGCGACGTTCTAGACGACGTTCTTTCCAGTCCGTCATTCACTCGTCAGCAGCAGCGATCTGCTCTGGAAGTTGCCGAGCGCGTTCTCTTGCTCGCTTCCCAAGGCGAGCGTGAACCGATCAGGATCAAGCGACACCTGCTAAATGAGTTTTTGGCAAAAGAAGACCGGGCTCCTTTAGGCTGATTCGCAGTACCATCTGCCTTTGACCCAGACGGTTGTCCGGCGACTTGGTCGGAGGCAGCTTAAACCTTCCGAATTGCTCCATTCGCCGTTACCGTCTCATTTCCTGATGGGAGGATGGAAATGAGACGACGAGAGTTCATCACCCTCCTGGGCGGTGTGGCGGTCTCAGGTGAGCTTCCCGTACGCGCTCAGCCTAGGCATATCCCGCGTGTTGGCATTGTCTGGATCGCTTCCCAAACGGTGGTAGGGCCATTCCACGACGCATTCCGCGAAGGACTACGCGAACTGGGCTATGTTGAGGGCCAGACCATCTTCATCGAAGCGCGCTTTGCACAGGGAAAACTCGAGCTTCTCCCAGGAATCGCCGAAGAGCTGGTACGAGCCAAGGTCGATGTCCTCGTTGCGCCAGCCACTGCTATTGTTCAATCCCTGAAGCAGGTAACGACGGCGATCCCCATCGTGATGGCAAATGTTGCCGATCCGGTCGGGTTCGGCTTCGTCGAGAGCCTGCAACATCCCGGTGCAAACATCACCGGCTTTTCAAATTTGATGGTCGAGCAGGTGGGCAAGAACATCGAATTGTTCAGAGAGGCACTCCCGGACCTGTCCCGGCTTGCGGTGCTGGTGGATCCGGCGGCGCCGGATGCCACGCTCGTGTTGAGGGAGGCGCGGGCTTCGGCACGGGTCTTGGGCTTTTCTCTCCATCCGGTGGAAGCTCGCCAGCCTGAGGACTTTGATAGCGCGGTCAGGCAGGCAAGCGATCAAAATTGTGATGGCCTGCTGGTATCGACGGTAGAGGGACTTTTCTTCGTCAACCGAGCCCGCATTATCGAGGCCGCTGCAAAACATCGTATGCCGGCTGTCTTCGCTGCGCCGCCGTTCGGACTTGCCGAGGCGGGCGCCTTGTTGAGCTACGGCGCGAACACTCCTGACATGCTCAGGCGCTCCGCCCGATACGTCGATCGGATCATTAGGGGTGCGAAACCGGCAGAGCTTCCGGTGCAGCAGCCTATTAAGTTCGAACTCGGCGTCAACTTGAAAACGGCCAAGGCCCTTGGCCTCACCATTCCACGGCGGCAGCTCTTCACGCGGTCCGCTCACCAAGGCATGGCGGACCAGATTTGCTCACGTTGAGTTCTTCGCACTTTGACCCTTCTCAGACATGGGGCCTTTTGACGTCCGACCCGCTTTCAGCAGTTTGAGATCGCGCGCGCGCGCCGGATCGGCTATCGTACAATCAGAAACCAACCTCATAGAGCTCGGACCCGTTGACGAGGCCGTTCCGTGGTACCTGAGATTCATTATGCAAAGAGCGGCGATGTCCATATCGCCTATCAAGTCTTTGGAAATAGCCCGGTCGATCTTATCATTATTCCCGGATTTATTTCGAACATCGAGCACTATTGGGACTGGCCAGAAGCAGCTCGCTGGCTGAATCATTTGGCAAGCCGGGCTTGAGTTATCTTGTTCGACAAACGCGGCACCGGTCTTTCCGATCGCCTCGGGCAACTGCCCAATCTCGATCAGCGAATGGATGATGCGCGAGCCGTGATGGATGCCGTTGGGGTCAAAAGAGCCGGGGGTGCTAAAGACCAATAACCTTAAACCGGTGGCGAAGGGGGTGGCGCTGCGCGACATCGCTGACGAGATCATCGTTTACGAGATTCCATAAATAGCGGATTTGATCCCGAACAGCCTCGCGAACTTCGAGCTGAACACCTGGCTTCAAGACGCATGAGCCTCCCTTGCTCTCCGCATCGGGCGTGCTGACGAGGGTAGCAGCCCCGCATGTCTCTTTTGGGTCAAAATGCGAAAGACTCAACCTGCGCAAATCGAGTCCGCCATGCCTCACTGAGCGGACCTCAACGAGTGCGCACCCGAAATACGTGCCGCTCTGAGGAACAGAGCATTCCTACTTTTGTTCAATGGTTTAGGGAGTTCGCAAAGGAGAACGCTATGACTGTTGCCAATAGGCTATTGATCTGGGGTGCACTGCTCGCCTTCGGCGCAAGCACCGCTAACGCCGGTCCATGTAACACCGGGAGCCGCGATGCGGGCTCTGGGAACGTGCCGGGCTACACAGGACAAACAGTCGGTTCCACGGCGACGGACCAGCAGCATCCACCTACATCCGCCATGAACAAAGCGGCGGAGAACACGGCCACGTCGTCAGAAGATGCGAAGCGTCAGATGCAGGCTCAGCCTACCGTTGCCGAGCAATCGCAGCAGACCAAGGCCGCACCCTCTGGGCAGCCACAGAAAATGACGGCTGGCACGCCCGAGCAGACCAAGCCGGCGCCAAATGAACAGTCAGAGAAGATGACTGCTGGTGCGGCCCAGCCCGCGCCCTCTGGTAAGAAGCCGGGCGGGTCCGAGGAAGGCTGCTAAGGCGAACGGAGGTCCCGCCATCGAAGGCCGACCTCACATCGTCGCGATGGTCGTCCCATCCGCTGGCAGGCCATTAAGCGCGACAGTGACGCAGGAGGCTACGGGTCAAAAAGCGAAGAGTTCGACGTGACCAAATCCAGTCCGCTATGCCCCGTTGAACGGAACACGATCAGCCGTGCGCCACGGGTGACATTCGAAAATGAAAGAGGCCGCCAACTGAGGCGGCCTTACTTTTAGGTTGGTGGCTTTAGATCGGACGAGTTCAGCCATTCAGCAATGCGGCCGGCGACATCGGATTCGTTGGCCTTCTTCAAAAGGGCCTCTTGCTCTGGGCTCGGCGGCAGTTGTTCTGCCTTTTCTCTCGCTAACCTGGCTTCCTTGATGAGCCGCTCTCCAAGCGCTTTATCCGGTTTGAATCTGAAGCGCTTCATGACTTCCTCCTGTCACAAAGTTCGTCCTGCTTTAAACTCTCAAGCGGCACCGTAGTTCTACGGAACTCTACACCTCATGTTCGCGCAGCGAAATACCTCGGTCGCGACGTGTTCTAGCGGACCAAATTCCTTGAGCTATCTTAAGGGTCACCCGGGACCTGAATTAGGACACTGCCAAAATCACCTTAGGACGCTGAGGGTTAAATGCGGACAATACCCCGTTAGCGAAAAGGAACGATCGGTGAACGCAGAACATCGCCCGAACGAAATTGAGGGTCACAGGCTGCCCTTGGCAGGCTGCTTCACCTTGGTCGGCTCATCTCCGGGAAGCAGACATCGCGGCTCCGCGGGCGAAGGTCAGCAACGGGCCAACAGCAGAATTCGAGGTTCAAAAGTTTGCTAAGAAATGACTGTTCGGGTTTAAACCAAAGCGTCAGCAAACATCGGCGCGCGATTTTCCAGATTGGTCCTGACCGCCTCAACCTGATTGGGACTGCCGAGCAGCGCGCGTTGTTCACTGGTCTCAGCGGTGAGCGCGGACAGCGCGTCGCAGGCGACGGCCTGATTGAGCAGCCGCTTCGCGGCACGGATCGCGTCCGGACTGCGCCCCGCGATGTCGCGGGCAGTTGCCAATGCTTCAGTGAGGGGATCGGCGATCACGCGCGTGGCGAAGCCGTAACATGTCCGGATCCAGCGCGTTCATTTTGTCCGCGCGATTGAGCCGGACGTGGGCGATGCCATCCGTCATCGACAGCCGAATGCGATCTTTCATGACATGATCTTCTTTACGCTAGGCAGAAACATATTCATCGCGCCCGCCGCACGACAGCTCATGCGGCGGGCATTTGCGCCATGGATTGAGGCACGGCCTCGGAAAATCCCGAGCGCCATGAAGGATGCGCCGGTTGCCAACCAAGTTCCTTTTTGGCCTTGGCGTTTGATCCCGCGCGCACTTGCGTCATCATCGAAACCAGATGCTTCCCTGCGACTACTCGTGCGATCCACGCGGGCAGGCCATGCGGCTCCTTCGCACCTATGATCTTGGCCAGCGTCGGAAGCCAATCGCGGACCTGGGCGGGATCATCGTCTGTAATATTATAGATGCTGCCGGGCTTGCCGCGTTCGATGGCTTTGACCGTAGCCGCAGCCGCATCATCGACATGCACGAACGACCACCAGCCGGCGCCGTTACCTATCACCGGGGTGCGCCGGTTGCGCACCTGCTCCAGCATGGAGCTATCGAGTAGCCCCGTGCCGGGTCCGTAGAACGAGCCGTAACGCAGAACGATACCTTCCGGCTGCACCGAGCCGGTGACGGTTCGTTCCAGATATTGGATCGCACGCAAGGTTAAACGCTGTTTCGCGGGCGGATCGGGATCCAGCGCATCAACTTCGGTTTTGACAGCGCCGCCGAC
Source organism: Bradyrhizobium rifense (assembly GCF_008123425.1). Taxonomy (GTDB): domain Bacteria; phylum Pseudomonadota; class Alphaproteobacteria; order Rhizobiales; family Xanthobacteraceae; genus Bradyrhizobium; species Bradyrhizobium rifense. The sequence goes on along the minus strand of NZ_VSSS01000021.1, from coordinate 41,563 downwards.
GCGCGCGTAAGGCCAGCCACAATAACTCTGGGCAACTAAGCGTTTGACGCCAGCCTCCCGCGCGGCTGTCAGGAGGATGTCGGTCCCCTTTGTCCTCAATTCGTTGCTGCTTGCGAATACGCGGTCGAAGTGCCGCAGATCGGTTGCTCCGGAGAGATCGGTCATTTCGTGAACGACGGCATCCGGCCTGATCAACGCCAGCTTCGCCCGTATCGCAGCGGCATCGAGGCCGTCGGCAATCACGGGGTCCGCGCCCATCCTTTTGATGAATTCGGCCTTCGTGGCAGTGTGCGTGAGGCCCGTCACCGAATGGCCTGCCGCGATCAGCGCGGAAACGAGCGGACGCCCGACGGCGCCGGTGGCGCCAGCAACGAATATTTTCATGGCGGGTTCCTCCAATTTTCGCTATACCTACCTAAGAGTAGGTTAGGTCAACCTAAGATTGGTTGTGCATGAAATCAAGCCCCCGAAAGCGGCTGACGTTCGACCAGCGGCGGAACACGATTCTCGCCGCAGCGACCCGCCTATTTGCTCGCAAAGGCTACGACGGCGCCTCCATGAGCGGGATAGCGGCCGCAGCCGGTATCACAAAGCCGGTTCTTTACGATCACTTTGCGTCGAAGGACGCGCTATTCGAGACGTTGCTGCGTTCGATCCGTGATGATTTGCTGGCGAAGGGACGCGCCATCGGACAATCAACCGCCAGCGAGGAGATCAAGTTCCGCTCGGCGGTCGATACCTTTTTTGCGTTCGTCGAGGCGCAGCCGGACGCGGCGAAAATCCTCCTGATCGTCCCGCAAGGCAATCCTGTCACCGTCAAGCTGTCGCGCGACGTGCAGCAAGGAGCGACGACTGCGATCTCGCAGCTCTTGAAATCCTATCTTCCAGCCGGGGGAACCTGGCAGTACGAAGCTGCCGGCGAATTTCTCAAGGAAGGTCTGCACGCTTTGGCAAAATGGTGGCTAAGTCATCCCGGTCATAGTCGTGACTCGATCGTCGATCTTGTCATGAAGGCATGCTGGACAGGATTTCAGCCAGTCAAAGCTGGTAAAGCTTGCAGGTAATATTCAGTTACCGTAACTGCCAGTGCATCAGCTCCGATGGCTATCGGGTTAGCCGCGCTGGCTTTGTCCGCTTCGGGTCTCGGCTGTGTGAAAACGCGAAGACGCTCAATCGCGACAGAAGAACTTGTTCGTCCAAGATCGTTCAGCCGCTCAACGCGCAAACGAACTCAACTTAAAAGTCGAACCTGAAAAATATCATTCTCGCCGCGTTTCGATTTTTTGGGTTTTTACACAGCCAGGGTCAATCGCGTCGGTTTGCCCCCGATGTGATGACTTCCGGTCTGACCGGATAAGCCGACATCGTCAGATCGGACCTGCATGTCTCGAACGGGCCAACAGGCGACATGGCACACCACAGCAAAAAAATCCCGGCACTTGGCCGGGATCGATACTTCACGCCTTGTTCGTAAACCAAATCGTTGGAGCTCCCGCCACTCCCGCATTCTGCATGGCGATCTTCAATTCAGCACTCTCCGCGAAGGCTTGCGCAGCTTCAATCGTGGCAAACTCGTGAGTTACTGTGATGTCATTGGGATTTTCGACTGCTCGGTAGACAGCCTCGGCTGTTACGCCCTTCGCCTTTTGAACCGGAGCAAAATCGTCGTAAGCCTTCCGCCAGATCTTGTAGTCGGAAACCGTGTGTCTAACAAACATAGTCGTCATCAGATGTTCCTCCCTGACTGGTCGTAACAATCTTTCCACGAACGCTTGAAACAGCACTTCCAGTAGCACCAGTATAATACCGGCCACCGCTTGGAGCTATTTCATTTCCGGGTTGCACTGAGGCCATCGGACGTTTGCCCTTTGTCCGATAGAACGGCCTCATCAGTCGGATGTCCGCTGGGGCGGTCAGAAGCTGACGAAAGTCTGCGCAAATGCCCGCGTCCACTTTGGGTCCCAACAGGCGACATCGCGAGAACGGCCGCGGACTGAGGCGGCGGTCGCGTCGCTTACGATCGTTTGCGTATACGCATGCCCTCTGGGTAATTTGCCCGCGATGCACAATTTTTGTGTGCTCATCGTTCTCACAGAGTGCTCAAGAATTTGACCACCGTATTTGGATGAACGGTGGTGCCGCGATCGCCGTGAAAAACAATGGTCGGGACAGGCGGACGGTCTCCCCTGCAACGGTGATTACCCGCAAGGAGTACATCCCTTGCGCTATGGCGCGGGGAGCTGGCTTGCGCGCATGTTCGTATGGCCGGGCAACTGTGGTACCGCGTTCCCAGCATGCTCTGGCCCCGGCTCCGCTCCAGCCTCGGAGTTGGGGCCGAGTATTGGCGCGTCGAGCGACCGCGACGAGGAACTGGCTCCGGAGAGCGGCTCCGTCGGGACGAAAGCCGGTACTGCGGGTTGCGATCTCACAGTCCCGGGAACGGACGTGGTGAACAACGGCCTCGGCAGTGCCGGACGATTTCTTCGGTTTGGCCGCGCCTCTCCTGAGATTACAAGGGGAGTTCAAGCATGGAGCTCACCGACTTGGAGCGGGACTTCCTGAAAGCCCTTCTCGACGGGCCATGGCTCAGCCCCGCGACCTTCGATCACGAGATCGTCGCACGCATCGTCGAACTCGGCCTGGTCGAGAGCGGGCCGCTTCAGTCGGGAGAGATCGAGTACCGCATCACCGAGGCGGGTCGGGCGGCGCTTCGCTGAACCGACGGAGCTCGGCCCTACCCTTCCTTCAGCGTCCTCTTGACGTGGCCCACGGGCCAGCTTTCGCTTTCGGCGATCACGCGCACCTTGGCGCCGCCGCAGACCAGCACGTGCGAACCGAGGTCATCCTCGGCGTGAGCGACGGTGATTTCGGTCTCGGGTTTCCAGTTCAGCGTCAGGTCGAGATCGCCGGGGAAGATCCGCCAGCGCGAGCCATCGTCGAGCTCGACGATGTGGCTCTCGGAATGATATCTGATCTTCATGGCGCGGCCGCAGTGCCCGTGCTACTTCCGCGCCGACGGGGCCTGGGCGTTCGAGTTGTTCGGGTTCTGCTTGTTGGCTTCGTGATGTCCGATCACGCATCCCGCCGCGGCGCCGAGCTTGCCGTGTCCGGCCATGTGGCCAGCGACCCCGCCGACGATGGCGCCCTTGATGCATCCTTGGCTTCCACCGGCGAGGCCAAGGCGAGTGCGGACAGGCAAACAATGACCAAGATCGTTTTCATGATCCTTCTCCGAATTGACGACGCTTCGGGGGATCAAGTCGCCTGGAGAATGGCCGTTCCGCTCGATATCGCGGATGCTCGCGGAATACACGGTTCGCACAAGCGTAGCCCCCCTTTTGGAGGCTTGGGGCGGGGCCACGCAGGCCGCGCTTGCGCGCGAACCTGCTAGACCAATCCGGGCCGACCGGGCTCGTTCCCTTTGGTGCACCTCGGAAGGTTCTTCGTGCGCGAATATTGAAGACTCCGGCTGCGGACGGCGTATGATCGGCCGCGGGGATTTCAGGGATGGCTGCCTCGACCAACGAGCGTCCGATGTGTCCTGTGTGCAAGCACCGGATGGCGTTGGCGCGCATCTCTCCCGGTCCCCGCGGATTCGATGAGCGCACCTTCGAATGCTCGACTTGCGAGCGTACCGAAGTGGTCCGCTTCGCCGTGGATCCGATGCAGACGGACGCGGTCGGCTGGCTCGCCGGTGAACTGAAGCCGCCAAACTGAAATTCGGTGTGAGTGGGGGTGGCGTGATGGACGAGGACTTCTGCAAAGAACAGACGCAACGCATTCGCGCTTTGGCCGAACGGGCCGATCCCTTCACCAGGCGCCGTCTGTTGGTGCTGGTCGGCCGATACGCCCCCAGGGTGGCCGGTCCCTTGAAGGCCGCCGAGCGGCCGCTGCCGGTGCGCGCCACGCCGCCGGCGTCGATTCCTCTCGGGGTCGGGCGAGGCGTGACCAAGGGCGCCATCGAAGTCCGGTGCGACGCTTGCGGCGGCGTGGGATCCCTGCCCGCGCGGGAGTCCGAACCCGGCCGCAGGACTTATCCGGGCCGCTGCGTGAAGTGCGGAGGCAAGGGCCGTATGCCGGCGAAGTCCAGGTGAGGTGCGGCTGTCCGGATGGACCTTCGCGTCGACGTACGCTTTTCGTGCCTTCGACAAACCCTTGGATAAGGGTTCCCGGAACGAATCACACCTCCCGGCGCTTGAATCCTGACTCGTTGTACATGGCAACTATGAATTGAGGAGGCGAGAATGGTCCTGATAGGACTTGGCGCTCTGCTCGTTCTTGGCGGAATCTTGTACATGGTACGCGCTACTATTTGGCGGGGATCGCTTAGTCGGCCCGCTGGCGATACACTGGAGCCGACGCGGCGCGGTGTGGGATTCTTGGGGGTCGGAGCGAACTGGCCAGGCATTCTCCTTGTGGCAATCGGTGCCGTTCTATTGGTGTTGGGGCCGGCCTCTAGCCTCAGCCACCCGCCGAGCAACGGTAAAGTCGTTGTCCAGCCAAATCGACCAAAGGCCGGAATTCCGCAAGAGCAGCCCTTGGTCCGCTCAGGGTAAAAGCGTCGTTCTAGTCGCCGCTAGTCACTTCCGGTCCGCCCGGATTGACGGACGATTGGGGATCCGCCCATGGGCATCGCGTGGGGGTGATCCTTAGGGGCGGTCCAATCACGTACCGCCCAGCACCTTTGCGAGCAATTGCACTTGGCGCTCCGATTGAAGGACAGCGAGGCACATCCACCAAACGCCAAATCGGCCGCCGTCTCACCAGTGGCCACATTGCCGAAAGAAAATCCTTGAAAAACAGCGGCCAAAACACATTCTGCCAAAGTAGTGCTAGGCCGTATACTCATGAACCGGCGGCGAAGTCCGCTTCGCTCCGATACCGACCTCCTTTGCGCAACCGCGGCAAATGTCGCGATGGGCCAAAGGTTGCCCTCAATAGCCAGCATGACCGTGGTCCAGCTCACCTCTCGGAAGCGGACGCGCCGGCGCGCTAAGCGAGTGTTAGCAACGGGCCCAAAAGCAGACTCATGCGGCGCAACAAAACGAACTCCTTCCGATCGCCGATTCGGCGTCGGAAATCACCAAGATGACCGCAGCGCCGAGACCCGCAATCGATTTTGTGGCCGCGGCATTTCGCGTGTGTGGATGGACTACTCTTTTGGCTTATTTTGAACAGCACGAGCAAAATAGTCGCGGGCTATCGCGCAGAGCTGCCCGCATCCGCGCAAGCAGTTCATTCATCTCAACGGCTCCGTAACGCCTTGGGCGCGGTTTTCCTGGTAGTAACCGGCGCAAAATACTCAGACGCGATTCGCTCTCAAGCCGCTTATTTCCGCATTGCCGAATACTTCGGAACGTCGGCATGAGGTAACCAGCAGTGCAGCGATCCGCAAGTTATGCCAATGCCGAGGCGCGGCCCGGGGATGCGGGAACACACATAAATCTATGTCAATCGATTTGAAGATTACCTGCGGAGGGAGACTATCGACAGCGTGAAGTTCTGAAAAAAACCACAAAACTTATCATTGAATTTAATTTCAAGTCGATCGGTATGGGAGCCCGGGGCAGTTCAATCTGACTGCTTACCGGTGGGGGCACCGCTAGATCTCGGGAGCGGCCTCCTATGTTGCATCCAGTCACTTGCGCCGACATCGTCCCCGTCCAAGCAATCTACTCCCGTCTCGACTTCCTTGCGGTGGCGACAATCCTTCATCGCCGAGGACTGCTTTTATCGACGCGCCGCCACTTCCGAGGTGCTGATCCTGCTCTCGTCTTGATCGCATCGCCAATAACTGACGCCGCGGCCATTGCTGAGAGCCAGACCGACCGAGATTACTTCAAGCGTGTTCGCCCCCTCGCTTTCATCCTGTATTTGCACCTCGCGAAGGCGCTCAATGCGCCGCCCATAAAGCCACTGACTACACCCTACGCCGCTCGCAGTCCGCGCGTCTACTCGAACCCGTTCAATCCGCAGCACATCTACTGCCGGACGGCACCGCTGCATCGCGGACTCGCTCGGCTGCTCGAAATCGCCTTACAGGCTCGTTTGCAGCTTGGGAGTCTGGCTTCGTTTTACCAGATCTCTTTCCTGAGAAGCGCCGCCGAGTTGTGGTTACCCGGAGCAGAGGAGAGGTCCGGTAGATTTTCGCGTGCGACCGCACGAACTTGATTTTCGACGGAGGTCAAGGATGCTGCTATTCAAATTATCTGGACCGGTGACGAGCGCGCATGAAACCGCTCAGAGCCATGACGATCGTCCCCTGCTTGCTGCAATGGTCGCACTAACCGAATTGGCGGCCATCGCAAGCTCGAGCTATCTCGCCTTCGTTGTATATCATTTAGCTGTTTGGGGCGCTCTGCCGGAGACGATTTCGTATGGATGGATCTGCGTCCAACTTGCGCTAATGTACGTGATTATCTGTCTGGCCGACAAGCAATACGATTTTCTTGGTGCGGGAGGGTATCGGAAGGCACTTCACAGAGGAGCGCTTGCTTTGGCGTTTGCCTTCGTTTTCGTTCTCGCGCTCATGTTCATCAGTGGCACAGTTTCAAATTACTCGAGGGGAACGTTCCTCGCGCAATTTGCCATCTCCATGCCGTCCGCGATCATGACTCGTGCAATATTGTTACACGCGATAGAGGTCGGCCGCAAACGCGGCCACTGGACCTCAGCGGGCGCCGTGGTCCTCGTTTTTCCGGGAGTTGAAAGTCCGACCGAACTTCTTAGGCAGTTGTCATCCAACCAGGAGGACATACGCCAAGTCTATCGGCTGGACTCGACCAGAATGGGATTTCAGCTTCAGAGGATCCTGAGTGACACTCGGGCCCGCCAACGCGATGCGGTACTATTGCTATTTCATTCAGACAATATGGATGCGGTCATTCGAGCAGTGGACATGCTTTCCGAAATTCCGATTAGGATTCAACTTCTCCCCGTCGGCCTGCTGGACTTTATACGTTGCAGCCGGATTGGATATTTTGGCCACGCCAGCGTGTTCGAGATAGCGTCGGGACCCGATTTGGTGCTGGATCGCTTTCTCAAGCGAAGTTTTGACCTGCTTTTCGCGGCAGCGGCTGGCATCATACTTTTCGTGCCGATGCTGATGGTGGCCGTGCTGATAAAATTGGACTCGCGGGGTCCCATCTTATTCAAACAAATTCGTCACGGTTATAACAACAGGCCAATACGAGTTCTGAAGTTTCGCACGATGGTAGGGAGCGCGGATACCGCTCGTCAGGCAATCCGGGATGATCCCAGGATCACAGGCATAGGGCGGATATTGCGGCGCACGAACATCGACGAACTCCCTCAACTCTTCAACGTCATCCGCGGGGACATGTCGATTGTCGGCCCCCGTCCTCACGCCGTCTGGCACAATCAATCGTTTGAAGGTCGGATCGCGCGATTGTCCCGACGTCATAACGTCAGGCCAGGCATGACCGGCTGGGCTCAGGTAAATGGGCTCCGGGGTGAGACCGACACTATCGAGAAGATGCGCGCCCGCGTGGAGCACGATCTCTACTATATCCACAACTGGTCGCTTGCCTTCGACCTAAAGATTGTCCTGATGACGATCTTTTCAAAGAAGACCTATGATAATGCATACTAAGAGGATCTGTTGTCGCCGCGAATGGGGCAGCAACACTGTCCGCTCGCGAGCCTCGGTAGCTCTGATCAATGCGCACTGGTCGGCTCGGCTTGCGTCACGTCGGTCTGACTGCCGAGTTTCCGGTACCCGCGACGCTGTTTCGGATGCCGTATACAATTCGACCCACTTAGAGGAACCTTTACTTTCGCTGTGCGTCGACCGGAACGTCCATTGGATGTGCTGATCACATCGATGGTTCAATCGCGAAATTGGGGTGCCACAGGTTGTTAATGACGTAATCGCTCCGCATCGGTAGTGAGGGAGCGACGTGCTCGCGCAGTTTAGTAAGCAATCTGGTAATCGGTATGCAAGCTGGATTCGCGTTCTCAAGGTTCGCTGATCGCCTGGTAAGCATCGTCGAACTATCGTCGAGTGATCTTTCGCTGCTTGCGAATATGCCGAGCAGCATTTGTCACTACGGCTCCTGCCAACATATCCTTCAAAAGGGCGATCAGCCGGACCATTGCTCCCTACTGCTGCAGGGCTATCTTTGCTGGCAAGATATCGACAGCGGATGCAGACAGATCACATCAATTCACGTGCCCGGCGACGTGCCGGATCTGTATACCTTCCACGATCCACGCGTCGACTTCGATCTGGTTACGCTTAGCCCTGTCGTGGTCGCATCCGTTCCGCACGCATTCTTTCGGGACATTTCCATGCTTTCGCCCTCCTTGGCGCGCGCGCTATTGCTATTGCTGCTCACGGACGCTGCCAGCTTACGACGCTGGATCGCCAATCTGGGAAGCCGGGACGCATCAGCGCGCGTGGCGCACCTGCTGTGTGAGATCACGGAGCGGTTGCGCGCAGTCGGTCTAGCCAGAGATTTTCGGATCCCTTCGCCTTTCACGCAATCGGGGCTCGCGGACGCCTGCGGCATCTCCGCGATCCATGCAAATCGGGTCATCGGGGAACTGCGCCGCACCAATATTCTTCAGTGGCAAGCAAAGACAATAACGATCAACAACTGGAATGAGCTGGTGCGTCTTGCCAGATTTGCTCCTGATTACCTGGGGCTGCGCGGACAGGATCTTGACCGAACTCAGCCAACGGACACCCCGCGTTCAGAGCCACACGAGCAGTCGTTTGAGTACCGTCTTCATGTCCTCTGATCCTCGCTCCTGCAGGCTTCCTATCCCTGGCAACCTTGCTGCCATGTCACTTTGCGTTTCAACAACGTTCTTCATCCTTGCCAACATTCGCTACAATGTCCGAGCTCGCCTGACGCAAACATTTGCTGCCTAAGAGTTTACAAGTCTGCTGTCTGCAACTGACGGAAATCGACGATGGGAAATGGAGCACAAGCACCATTTTACCGGCGCGCATTGTACAGAGCATTCGAGGCGCGGTATTTTCGCCGAACAGCTCGAACGGACGATGGTGTATTCCAGGCCTATGTTTCGCCGAGCAGCGTCTTGAGTGTTCTTGACGTGCGCAGGTCGCTTGTTGATCCCGTCCATAAACAATTCATTCGCGAATGGATCGAAACCGACGCCGTGGTATGGGACATCGGCGCGAACCTAGGGCTGTTTACGTTGCCAGCAGCACTTAAGGTTCGCTCCGGAGGGGTCTATGCTTTTGAACCAGACCTAGAACTCGCGTGCAACCTGCTCCGGAGCCTCAGACTGAGCAGAAACCGACATCTCAAAGTATCTGTGATGAGCGTTGCGATCTCGAACGAGGATGCTGCAGCCGCCTTTCAGATCTCCAAGTTCAGTCGAGCGCTCAACAAGCTTGAGGCGTTCGGCAGATGGCGGCAGACGCTCGTCGTCGCTCAGGAAACGAGATCGGTTCCGACAATGAAAATCGACACGCTCGCCCGAAGCCTTGCCGCGCCGACAGTTCTAAAGATAGATGTTGAAGGCGCGGAAATGGCGGTTCTTCAGGGTGGCGAGCAGACAATTGCGACGGCTCGTCCCAACATTCTCATCGAGTGCCAAAGTGAGCTCCAAGATCCGATGGCAGCGTTCTTTGAAAAGAATCGCTATATCATGCTGGACGGTGAGGCTAAGGTGCCGGGTCCCTTGCAGCGTCCCGTCTGGAATACCATTGCGATTCCCATCGAGAAGTTCGCGGCGACGGATATATAATTACCGATTTCCCTGCAACGATCGGGCCTCGTCGCAGCGGGTCAGATCTCCGCTGTCTTGGTACCCTAAGCGGACTTCCTTCCGACGCTCAACCCAATCGCGCCACTTAACTTCGCCCGACCGGTGGACCCTGCGCTGTTTCTCGGCCCGTCCCAAACCGCTCCTGATCGAGGCGGGACATGGCACTTCCCGGCTTAGCAGCCATTTCGAGGCGGTCGACCTTGGAAGTCGCGATTCGCTGCATGATCTCCGCGCCGGCTGAGCGTCGCAATCCGAAGCAGTGTCGGATCATTTCTCGCGCCGGCTCCTCTACAAGAATGAAGGCGGCAATCGCAAGTAGCGTGACCATCGGATAATAGGCAATTATGGCTAGCTTGTTTTGACCACCAAAGTTGGACGTGAACAGGTCGTGCGCAGGCTCCTGCAGCAGGTAGAGCGCGTAGCTCGCCCCGCCGAGCAAGACGAAGAGCTTCGTTGACAAAAGGCGCCGGATACGGCTTTCGGTGCTCCAGAATATGGATGAAATGAGCAGGCCCATGAGAACCCCGAACGGTCCAGGTACAATCGCGTTTGGAAGAACAGCCAAACAAACGAGAGCGGCAAAGCTGATCGCCGGCAGGGCGGCCGCGCGGCCAAGACTCTGCAACCTTCCTCGCGTGCAAAGCACTCCAAGTGAAACGCCGAACAGAAATTCCGGAAGACGTAACAGCGCCAGCGGCACCCACCCCAGCCAAACCGGCGCCAATCGTTCAAATTGATACCCCGGCGTCTGCGCTATCATCATCGTGCCGGCGAGGAGCCAAGCCGCAGCACCAAGCCTCTTGTCTGATGCATCCGCAGCCAGCACAATCGCCAATGGAAAGCTAGTATAGAAGAACGCCTCGACCGACAGGGTCCACCCCGGCGTATTCCAATACTGGATGTTGTCGGTGTACGGAACCCAGGACTGTAGAAGCACAAACTGAGGAATAGCGCCCATCGAGCCAGGCTCGACGTACCGGTTTCCGAGGAAGTGACTTGCGATAAGCGCCAAAATATAGACGGGATATATACGTGCGAAACGAGCTAAAAAGAATGCCTTCTTGGCCGACCATGTGGCCAGCGGATTGCGGTAATTGTACGCGAGTATAAAGCCGGACAGAATGAAGAAGAAGCTCACACCAAGGTATCCGTTGCTCAGGATCTTGCCTATTGGGTACGGAACGCCGACCGCGTTGACGAAGCTGGATCCGTAGTGGAATAACAGCACGAAGTATGCAGCGATGGCCCGAAGGCCTGTGAGCGCCGACACGAGTCCCGCTTCCTTTGTCCGATCCATCACCAACTCTCGAACTGTAGCAAAGATGAGTCGACGAAACGCGCCTCTATTTCAGTGCGGTGATCAGCAGGTACAAGCCTTGCCGCTTCAACAATCTGCTCACGAGCCAGCGTGGCCATAGCGTTTTTGCTATAGTGAGCAGCAGACCGCGGTGTCGTCGGCCAACCTCACTCTGGAGCAGATCGCCGTAGTTCACCTGTATGGCGATGCGAACGTCGGAAAATTGCCCAAAGAGTTGGCGAGCTTCTTTGACGGTGTAGGCTTTGGTTCCAGGACTTTCCAGGAAGTTCGCGTAGATATGATCCAGGCCGCACCAAGGTCGCCCTCGTAGCAGGCCGTAACGCGTCCAGAGCATATAACCTGTCAGCGACCACTTATGATAGATCATGACCTTGGCGATCCCACCGGGCCGCAGTACACGGTGGATCTCTCGAATTGCCTGCGGGGTATTTGGCGTGTGATGCACCACCCCCCACGAATAGACGAGGTCGACGCAGTCAGAAGCCAGCGGCAGAGATTCGCAATCGGTCAGGACCAGGTCCGACTTCAAATCGAACAAGTCGAACCGCTCGCGCGTGTAGGCAACGGAACGCCAACTCAGATCGGTGCCGAGTAGATGCCTCGGGCGTGCGCGCGCCCACTGCTGATGGTCGCACCCCATTCCGACGCCGATCTCGAGCACAACCCGATCCGTTGCCGCGGCGAAGTCGGCGAACTCAGGTATGAAAGGCTCAAACTGATAACGCGACTTTTCCTCGGCGAGGAAGCGCGCTTTCGCATCCGATCCGACAGCCCAAAATTCGCCAGCGGAGCCTTGGTCCCAGAAGCTGCGAATGTCGCTCTTGAGCATGTCGGGCGCGCTCCTGACGGCCTGAAAGAGTTTGCTTTTGGTTATATCGCTCGGCCGGGGGCGATCGATCTCAGTGATTGGAAGAGAAAATCGGCTATCACGGGCCCCTCTTCCGGATCGCAGTGTTGGTTGAAGATACCCCGGAGAGCAAAGCCAAGCTCGGCCAACCGGGCTAGGACCTCGTGAGCGAGCGCCTGGCGCAAGTACAGTTCGACATAGCTGCATTCAACATACAGATAGTCGATGAGGGGCAGCGCTTCACGACAGCCATTTATGACCTGCAGCTCATAGCCTTGGACATCGATCTTGAGCAGGCAAGGCGATAATATGCGATCAAGCGGCAGGAAATCGGCCAGTCGGCCGACCCGAACCGTCTCCTCTCCTGCTTCTCGCGAACCGAATATTTGTGATTGCTTATGTGCTTTCAGAATCGACGACGAGGCATGATGATCGTTGGCAACGAACATTTTGATGTCGACTAGACCCTCGCCGATGCCCACCTGAAAGAGATGCACATTCGGCTGATCAGAAAATAACGTACGGAACTGTTCTGCAGAATTCTGCAGCGGCTCGAATGCATAAATGGTGGCCGCGGGGTAAAGACATCGGGCAAGTAGCGAAAATTGGCCTCTGTTGGCGCCGACATCGAGCACCGTCCTTATGTTTAAGCCTTCCAGCGCCAGCCTGTGCTCGATTGTCGGCGTGATCCCATGTCGTAGCCCGCTCCAATAGATCGGGTTTGATAGGGCTCCCAGCAGCTTGTGCATCTTTCTTAGCATGAATATCGCCCACCCCGTTGCCGTGAGAACATCACGCCGACAAGAGAACTAGGGCCTAGAGACCCACATGCGGGATACTGACCTCGAATTGCCGCTGGACCCGCACTCCGGTGGTCAACATGTTCGTGGGAAGCGCCACAAGGCCAACACGCGTCTCCTCGGGGGGCTCGCTCAGTGCGAACATGGTAAAGGCCAAGGAGTTCCTGACCGAGCAAACAAAAACGTAAGCGCGCCTGCTTCGCTTGGCCCAAGTCACTGTGCCGGTCAGGACAGTTCAGATACGGTCGGGCCCGGGGTTGCGCCAGCCCTTCTCCTCTAGCTTCGGACTCTCAGTCAGTCTGGCTGACGCGATTTTGCGCGACCGAGGTGCCGCAAGAAGAGCGGGATGTGCAGTATTGCTCCTACGCCGTACACGAGAACGTAGGTCCCGAGAAACAGGGGGAATGACAGTTTGAAGAGGTAACTCCCGATGGCAACAGTGCCAAGCGCTGTCAGCACAGCGACATACAACTTTGCCATCGGTCGGAATAAGCCCGTATTGATGAGTATCACCTCGAGTGTGAGCTGGATGAGCTCCAGGAAGAGCATCACCACCATCATCAGCACGATCGTGTGGCCAATCTCAACTTTTCCGTTGAGCAGTACTGGAAAGATCCGGGCCGATCCGACCAACAAGCAAATTGCCCCAATCAGGAAGATGATACACTGGAAGGCCAAGACCCTGCCGACCGATGACATCAAATCTCTAGTTCTGCCCTCGTGGACTGCCCGCGTCTGCATTGGCAGGAAGGCATCTCCGGCAACGCGGTATGCCGTGGCGCCAAAGCGACCGACTTTGTAAAACATATCATAGACTACCAGCGCATCACGAGGAAACGACATGGCGGGAATTACGAAGTATGGGAAGACATAGATGGTGAATGCACTCACGTTGAAAGCAGCCGCAGCCTTCATGCTAGTGAGCCGATCACGATACAGCCGAACCGCGGCCGCAGCGATAGTCCCTTTGCGCGCGCCACATTCCGCAAATAGCGGGCGACCGTAAAATGCCGCGACCACAAAGCAGGTGCCCCACACAACGTTTGTCGCGATCAGGTAATGCCGCACGTCGACTCCCGCCAAAAGCACTACCAAGAGTCCCGTCACCACCACACGGCGCGCCAATTCGAAGGCTTCGAAAGGAATGTAAAGGTCGAGCGCATTTGCAGTAATCCTCACCATATTCCACGGCAACAGCAACAGCCAGAAAAGCAAATATAGAACCAGATTGAGCGGCGCCCCATGATTTTCGATAATAGTCGCTATGATCAATGCGCTGACTACGAAAAGCACGAGCAGGACTACGGCGCTATATATAAGAAACGCCGCCAAAGCCTCTTGCAAAGCTGCACCGAGATCATCGCCGTCCAAATACGCCTTTCGCAGATTAACGTACACAAGACTTGAACAGCCCAGATCGGCCAAGGTTGAATAACTACCTATGGCAGAAATCAAAATATAAGAAACGAATACATCTGGTGTGAGGATCCGCAGAAAGATGTAAGTGGTCAGAATTCCAAACGCGAGCTGGAAAGCGGTATTCGACGCCTTCAATGTAAGATAAGTATAGATGTTCATCGTTTACGGCCGGGTTTGCCTAAGACGCTCATAGTCGAAGTTATCGACCGCGCACCATGCGTCCTGGGCATGATACCGCTTGCGTGCCGTTAGTCGATCAATAAGCAGGTTCCAGTCCGGGCAACTGATCCGTGGCGCGCGGAATCCGATAATGTTCCGGAATGGAATGGAACTGTATTGCCGATCCGCACTTCGATATAATGACCGCCGCCAAGATGCTCCGGAGCGGGCGGTGCAGTGTCTTGTAGAGTGCAGTTGATCATCGTCGGTGAGTGCCGGTAATGTTTCCCTCCCGCGCCCGGATAAGTGGCCTTCTCCAAGATCGTTCGAGCGCCCGTGTCGTTCGCACCGACCAGCCCCATCACTTGCGCTTGCGGAGGTTACGGCTGGCGTGATTTTCGAGTTTGACCAGATATCGACCACGGAGTTGCCCAGCAGCGATATTGTTGTTGTGGGTGGCGGCCCAATAGGAATTGTTGTTGCTGTGCAGCTTGCGCGATGCGGGCACGAGGTGGTTGTGCTCGAAGCCGGCGGGAAGACGGTCGAACCGACCGCGCAAAAGTTGAATGCCAGTATCAACGATGGACACTCTCACAATGGACTCTCTGAGGCCCGCATTCGCGTACTCGGCGGAAACAGTATCGTCTGGGGTGGAACGCTACTGCCTTACACGCCGATTGATTTCGCGCAACGAGATTGGGTCGAGAACAGCGGATGGCCACTGACGCTTCAAGAGCTTGTGCCCTATTATGACCGCACGGCCGAGTTCCTCGGGGTTGAGCCCGGAATCGGTGGCGATGAGGAAATCTGGAGACGGGCGCACGTTGCCGCTCCAGTGCTTAGTGACGCGATCGAAATCGTGCTCACGCGGTCGCTGCGCGAGAGAAACCTGGCGCGACTATTCCGAAACGATCTCACCGGTCGTTCGAATCTGAAGCTCTTGCTGCATGCAATCGCCACGGATCTTGTCTTTGACAATATCACAAAATGCGTCAAGGCCGTCGTGATAAAATCGATCAACGGACGGGAAGCACGACTGCCGGCCAAGCATTTCGTGATCGCTTGTGGAACTATCGAGGCCACGCGCCTCCTACTGAATTCCGCACAAAACGATCGCGAAGCGCCTTGGGGCCGCAATAGGTGGCTTGGATGTTGCTTCCAGGATCATCTGGAGATCAGCGCAGCCCGGCTACTTCGCAAGCGAACCGAAACTTTCGACAATATCTTCGACTCCATCCTGATCGCAGGTCAAAAGTATCAGCCGAAATTGCGATTGGCAGAGCGCGTACAAGAAATGGAGGGACTGCTCAACATCAGTGGTGTTATGCAATTTGACTCCTCGTTGCAGCACCATATCGACAACGTAAAGCTGTTCGTCTCGTCAGTGCTACGCGGAGCGGTCCCGCCAAACCTGAGAACGATCCCAAGTCATATCCGTGTATTGCTGAAGATCTGGGGTCCGCTGATCCGCCGCTATTTTCGAGAGCACAGGATTTTCAATCATTCCGATATGGGCATTCGACTGCTGATAAATTGCGAGCAAGTACCTCTCCGGGAAAGTGCGATCAGGCTGGATAGAGAGCGCCGTGATTTGCTGGGGATGCCTGCTGTGCGTCTTGATTGGAGAATTGATGGGCGAGAAATTAATACGATTGTTCGCTTCTGCGAGATAGTTCGGGACGCCTTCGAGAAGACGGGAATTGCGGACATGCAGCTTCATCCGAAAATCGCCACCCGCGACATCTCAATCTTGGACGAATGCGTCGACAGCTATCACCAATGCGGCGGGCTCCGGATGGCGTCAACGTTCGATGGCGGGGTCGTAGATCCGCATCTTCGGGTTCATGGTACGGCCAACCTTCACGTGGCGGGCGCCGCCACCTTTCCGACGTCGGGATACGCAAATTGCACCTACACCGCTCTAGCGTTGGCCCTTCGCTTGTGTGACCGGGTGACGAGTTATCGGAATGCATAAGGTGCGGCTACCCGGTTCGGCTGCTGAAGTTTGCCGCATAGGATTGGGCGGCGGCGGTTTGATCGGGGGCGCAAACCTACGTCAGAGCATCGCTGTGTTCGAAGCAGCTTACGAGGCGGGAATCAGATACATCGATGTCGCGCCGCTCTACGGGCTCGCCGAGGACGTCGTTGGCAATCTTGTTCAGTCTTATCGCGGCGACTTCATCTTGGCCACAAAGGTCGGAATTGCCAGGCCCAAGCTCCCCGGCCTGTTTTCACTGCTACGCAAGACCTTGCGCCCCATTGCACTGCGGCTCCCGACCGTTAAGCAATTCGCCTTGCGGCAGGCGCAGGCTCTCGTAACGACCGGGCTGTTCCATCCGGACCAAGTACGCTCTTCTCTCGAGGACAGCCTGCGAAGGTTGAAGACCGAATGGGTCGACGTCCTGCTGCTGCACGAGCCGAGGACCGGCGACATGACACCCGAGCTCCTCGGAGAGCTGGATCGGCTTATATCCTCCCAACAAGTCCGCCTGTTGGGTACCGGCACGCAGCAGCCTGCCGAACAGTCCATTCGGTATGGGGATGTGTGGCAACATCGATACGCGCCCGGTGATGCCCTGCCTGTCAATTACTCTGGATTGCGCGTGCTTCATGGTGTGCTGCGATATGGTCTGCCACTGGTGCAGACAGCAATTGCCACCCGGCCCGCGACGGCGAGTGCTCTGTCCAACCGTTATGGCTACGATTTTTTCGATCCCGATGCCCACCCGGCCATCTTGGCAACTCTAGCACTGGCGGCGGATCCGCGATCGGTCCTTCTCCTTTCATCGCGTCACCCAATACGGATCGGGCGCTGCGTCTCCCAGATCAATTGGTCGATTGCGCGAGGCGATTCGCCTGACTATGTCGACAACGTCAACGGACTTCTGACCGGCCACGGTGCCGCAGAGGCTCCCACGCGCTAGATCCTGTGCGCAGCGCTGGTTGGCGCCGGACCTGTCGCCTGTGCTCCTCGTACACCATCTATCGTGCCATCACCGGAACGCTCTCCCGGCAGCTCACGCCGCCGCTGCGCGACTACCCAATGCTATCGCCAACATTTCAGACTCAAGCGCGGAAAACAACGTTTCCCAGGTCCAGTCGCGCTGGATATACTCGCGTGCGCTCTTTCCTAAAGCAGCGCGCATCTCCGGACTGCGCAGAAGTGTGATGACAGCATCCGCAAACGCCTCGGGACCATCGGCCTCGAGGAGATGCGTTCCGGAGATTGCGTGAATACCCTCATTTGCCACGGGCGTTGACACGACCGCCTTGCCGCAGGCCATATACTCAATTAGCTTGTTCTGCATGCCGGCCGCGATCTGGACGGGATTTATGCAGACTGTCGCGCGCGCCATGTATTCTGCTGGATCCGGCACCTCGCCGGTCACCGTAATTGCGCGATCATGAGCAGCAAGACGAACGATCTCGTGCGCCGGCCGCCGACCTACGATGAGCAGACGCACGTCCGGAACTCTCGCCCTTATGCGCGACCAGCAGTTTTTGACGAACCAGTTGATAGCGTGAATATTGGTATTGGTCCCCATCACGCCGGAGAAGACCAGCGTCGACGGATCGGGGATGATGTCTGGACGAGGCCGGAATCGACTGGTATCCACGCCGTGCGGAGAAAGAATGTAATTGCTTATCTCTGGTCCCGACCTTTCACGACAGGCCAGGCGGATTTCCTCCGCGTCCCTCTCGCTGATGAGAACAGTCTTGAAAAACTCGCTCCATATGTTGGCTTCGTAGCGACGGACCAGGTTCTGCTCCACGGAGTATATGATCTTGTCTCGTAGTCTGCCGGAGTCATGCGCGATCCGGCGTGTATTCAATGACTGCGATAGCTGCATGCCCAGGATCGTCGGAGGACGGCCAAGGTCGGGCTGCGCGTCAGCGCGGCAAACGGCGCGGAGCGCCTCGGCACTGCGGATGTAGTAGGCATAGGCGACATCGTATTGCCTGAATGAGATAGCTTGCCGGATGGCATGGATATGCGAGCGATTGGTGAACCAGCCGACCTGCATCGGTTTACCGACTGCGACAGCGCCGATCACCCCGAGAATACTTCGTGCTTTGGGCTGCCGGAACACAAGTATTTGACGGCAGCGCTGATCCAGCCACGCCCTCTGCTCAGGTGTCAGCTTCTCTCCCGTGTCGAGCGTGAACAGGTCCAAAGCATGACCGCGCGCGGCCAGAAAGGAAATTAGGTGCGCGACAGTCAATTGATCTGCACGGGTCAT
Organism: Bradyrhizobium rifense; assembly: GCF_008123425.1. GTDB lineage: Bacteria > Pseudomonadota > Alphaproteobacteria > Rhizobiales > Xanthobacteraceae > Bradyrhizobium > Bradyrhizobium rifense. The sequence continues at coordinate 23,017 of NZ_VSSS01000021.1, read as the reverse complement.
TGGTAGCGGCAGCCGGCTGCACACCAGGGCAATTCTTAGCCGATGGTTTGCCGGCAGGACATTCATAGACGACGGTAACGTTGTGTCAGGTACCATGACTCTCCTCCTAGCGGGTGTCGCGATACGCCCTATGATCAGTGGCCCTCCAGCCTCGTGGCGCGCATTTCATGGAATGCGCATGCGAAACTCCTTCTCGCCATCAGCCAATCCCAGTCGCGATGAATGCTCAGAGACGGTAGAGATTGAGCAACTGTTTTCCGGGCGGCAGCTTGACGCCGGGCATCGCCTTTCCGAGTACGATGAGGTCCGCGCTTGCCGCCGCGCACCGAAAATCAGTGACTAAGAGCTTCGGCAGTCGCACCAAATTCGCGCGTACGAACGCCAAGTTGGCGCCGTTCAGCTGCTCTGGCGTCAGGTCCGGCTCAAAAAGCGACAGATCGTATCCCTCCTCGAGCAAGGTTGCCGCAAGCTCAACCAGCGGGCTTTCCCGCAGATCGTCCGTATCAGCCTTGAAGGTCAGCCCCATCTGCAGGATGCGTGCCCCTTTTGGCGCGCGCGCTAAAACCAGGCGAGCAATAAAGGATTTGTGGGCCGCGTTGCTCGCGATCACGCTCTGCAGGAGCGGCACGTCCACTCCGTGTTTTCGCCCAAATGCATCGAGAGCACGGACGTCCTTTGGCAGACACGACCCTCCGAACGCATTGCCCGGTCGCAAGTAGTAAGGAGAGACGTTGAGCTTCGTATCCGAGAGGAAGATGCGTGTTACATCTTGCGGGTTAACGGCAGCGGCGAGTGCTAGCCTCGCGACTTCATTAGCGAACGATACCTTGAGTGCGTGGAAGTAATTGTCCACATATTTGACCATCTCCGCCACAGCAAGCGGCACGTTGAATATCGGCGCATCAATCCCATCGTAAATACCGTACAGCTTCTGTGCTGCACCAGGAAATCGCTCGCCAACGACAATTTTCGGAGGGTGAAAATAGTCCGCAATGGCAGTCGACTCGCGCATGAATTCCGGATTGTACACCGGCTCATAACGCTGACCGGCTGACTCTCCTGCCGCCACGCGCAACTTGGGCATGACTACCGTTTCCATGGTACCAGGCAGCATTGTCGATCGGAACACGCACAGCAGCGGCCGGCATTCGGGTGATCGATGCCGAATGGCCGTCCCGATTTCCTCCGCAACCGAAGAGACGTACGAGAGTTCGACCGAGCCGTCCTTACTGCTCGGAGTTCCGACGCAAGCGACGACGATGTCCGCGTCTGCGAGCGCACTGCCGAGCGTCGTCACGGCGGTCAGACGATTTTCGGCTCGAGCCTTCGCAAAGATTTCGTGTATCCCGGGTTCTCTCACCGGAGAACAGCCTGCACTAGCGATCTCGACCTTTTGCGGGTTTACGTCAACTCCGACCACCGTGGCGCCCTTGCGCAGCATGCAGGCTGCCACTGTCACACCCACGTATCCCAGTCCGCAGACAACGATCTTCATCGCAAGCGTCCTTTGCAGTGAGCAAGCAAGATCCCTGCTACGGCGCGGGCTTCGGCAGTTCTTGCCGGCGCTCGTAGGCCCCACGTCCACAGAGTCGCTGCGACCAAACCATCGCTGTCCCGTGACGGCCGTACGAAAACGCCGTGCGCGGAGTGCGCCACGCCGAATCTCGGCCACCACTTGGCGCTTTCGACATGAGGTTCCTTTCCCACAAGCACGTCCAGGGTTGTCAGAATCCCGTCCGCTGCAAACGCGCTAGAAGACGAGGCGGACCAGACTCCAGGCACGAGGAATCGAACCCCCGCACGTGAGGCTTCAACACCGCGCCACACGTCGACAATGAGCAAAGCAGACCTGGGCCATAGTCCGATCCAGCGCGCCACGTCGGTCCCCACCGGACTAAAGCCGTTTTGATATCCTGCCGCCCACAGCGGCGCCACGCTCCCGAGTGTTGGATCCTCCAGAGGCACTGCCGCCCCTCGACGTCCGACACGAAATGACCCCCAAAACTCGATGGGCTCGGCGTCGACGACGTGCGGCCCGTTGTGACGCGACGCGGATCGGCAGTGATCCCGCGCAGGCCCTTGAGAGTATGTTGGCACGCCCGGGTCCACCAGAAACCGCTTGCGGGCGATCGAGAGTTCGACACTGAGGAAATCCGCGTGTGCATGCCCCGGATTGGACTCGGGACCGCAGGCGCCGCAATCGAAAATGACGGCATCGTCCTGGCCAGCCAGCCGAACGTAGCCTGTTTCCGGCAAGGCGACCCGCCCGTCTGCTGGCGGCGGTGCAAGTTCGATCGCGGATGGAGCTTCGCCGAACCATGAGTCATTGAACAGGCCTATGTCGCCGTCCGGATGACTCATCACGCCAAGAGCCGATTGCATCGCCGAAATGGCTGTTTCGAGCCAGGGGGTCTCGGCCGGCGAGTTAGCGGCCTTCAACGTCTGCAGGTCGACCAGACACAAGGCGTGATACATCGGCGATCGTTCCGCGTGGCCGCCGTCACTCAGGATGACCTGCTTTAGGGTCCGTCGTATCGCGAGGTCCAGGAATTCCAGGCGAGGCGCGCGCTGTCGGAGAGCCGCGCGATATATCGCGAGCGCCACATAGTTCTTCAACAGATGATTGAATTGGAGGTCGCGCTCCAGATTGCACAGGACGAATGCAGCGCAGAACTTTGCCTGTTCGAGCAACGCCGCGACGTCATCAGAGTGGCACTCGTTCGCGGCGCGCAAAAGCGCACATCCCGCGAGCAGGTTTATCAGACGATGACTTGCAGAGTACGGATGCCAGACATCCCGAAACACGCCTGGCACGTTCCACTGGTTCTGTGCGACGAGGCTGTCGACTGCCCGGCGGATGATTGCTATGTCGTCGGCAGCCCCTCGGGCGAGGATTGGCACGGTCCAACCCAGATACGACAGCGTCATCCGCCACAGGCGATTGTTGCCCTCGCCCATTTCGACGCGCCATGCGATGCGATCGATCGCACCGAAATCGATGTTTCTGCCTAGAAAGCGGAATCTACCTTCCGCAATCTCCGCAAGATGGGCGCCGTGGACGCATTTCTGCAGGTGAAGAACATGTTTTGCTGCGTCGAGCAGCGGATCGAGGAGTTCTGGATCTGGAAGCTCCCTAGCTGTTCTTTCGATCCATTTGTGAAACAGCGTGGGACATTTCCCGGCTATCGCCCACTGCCCGCGCGACCGCAGGCGACAATACAATTGCTCTGCACTGAGGTGCCGCACGGTTCTGATGGCGCGGCCAGGCTTCATAGAAAGACCACCGATCCGGTTCGAAGTGATTCAACAATGGCAATCGTTGCCAGGCTCGCTTCGACAAGCTCCGCTTCCGGAATAGGAGGGCCAGTGTTTTCCACAATCGCCGCGACGAACGCATCGAGCTCACTCTGATGACCCTTATCCTGCTTCAATCTACTCCGCTGGCGGCGGACGCTGCCGTTCGCAACGATCTCCAGAGTCCGGAAATTGTCGATGGTGGCTACCGTGCCGCCGGCGTAGCATTCAATTCTTTCCTTGCTGTAGGATGGATCGCCGAGCGCGGTATAGACGAGGGTGCAAAGGCTACCATCGCCGAACCGCACAGCGACGGAGACGTCCTCACACAGACCGCGAACAACGCGCGCGGCGTCAGCTCGGACGGCCACAATCGGCACCCCAATCAAGAATCGGGCCAAGTCGACGAAGTGACAGAGCTCGCCAAGGATGCGGCCATTCCCCTCGTCGGGTTCTCGCTGCCAGCTGTCCGCTGCGAGTTGCCCCGCATTGACGCGCATGAGAACGTTCTTTGGACCAGGCAACGGCACCAAGTGCCTACACAACGACGCCGTCATCGGTGCAAATCGCCTGTTGAATCCGACTTGAAAAAACGCGGAAGACTCATTGCGAGCTTGTACGACTGAATTCAGTTCGTCGCGCGTCAAAGCCAACGGCTTTTCCACCAGAACGGCTTTGCCTGCCGACAGCGCACGAGCGGTGAGAGCCGCATGGCTACTGTGCGGCGTGGTGATGACAACTGCATTGATCCCGGGATCATCGAACACTGCCGATTCGTCGGTCCCACAATGACGAAAACCAAATTTGCGCTGGGCGTCAGCGGCTGAGATACCGCGCCGCGTCACTAGCGTATGCAACATCACCCGCGGGTTCAGGACCAGCGCGGGGAGCAATTTCGATTGCGCGAAAGACCCCGCCCCGATCACCGCCAAAGCGCACCTATTGCTGCCGGGATTTGGACCAGACCTTATTTCGATCGCCGGACTCGGTTCGGCTCTTCCATCTCGATCGGCCGGATATTCTATCACAACCCCCAGATGCGATTCTGTTCTTTCGGTTACCAGCTCATAGGCTTTCTCCGCATCCTGGATCGCGAACCGGTGCGTCGTAAGTGCTGTCGGAGTGAGGCGCAACCTGAGGCTTGGGCTCATCAAACGAACGCATTCAGCCAGATTGTCTGCTTCGGTCCAGCGTATCCAGCCGACCGGGTACTTGATATTGCGTCTTTCGAAATCGTTGTCGTATCTTCCGGGCCCGTAGGAACGCGAGACAACGACCGAAAGCTCTTTCTTCATAAACTCGCGATACGGAAATGCCGTCCCTGTGATGCCAACCAAACTGATCCTCGCGCGGTCGCGAGCAATTTCCGCTACCGTGTCAAACGGTTCGCTTGAATGCGTAGCGGCCGCTATCACGGCACCGTCACAGCCGATACCATTGGTCTGCGATCCGATGAACGCGGATGCACTACCATCGCCGAGATTCCAGGTGAATTCGGCACCGAGGGACCGGGCCAGGGCAAGCCTTTGGGCGCTGTAATCCAGACAAACTACGCGGCACCCGTGGATCGCGAGCAGCTGAGCGGTCAATTGACCGACCAGACCCACACCGATCACTGCGATGATGTCGCCCAGCTTGGGTTCTAACACGCGAATGCCGTTAAGCGCGATGGACGCGAGTGTCCCGAAACATGCCTCGAGATGGGATAAGTCTTCTGGAACTAGAGCTGCGAGGTTGCCCGGCGCAACGTTATACTCAGCGTGATTGGCGACCCCTGCTCCCGCAATAGCGACCCGATCGCCAACCTGGAATCTGCCCTCGAGCCCAGAACCTACCTCCAGAACGACGCCGGAGGCCGAGTAACCAAGCGGCAACGGCTGGTCGAGACGGGCTCGCACGGCATCCAAGGTGGCGAGGAGACCATCACGATGGATCTTGGCGACTGCTTGCTTGACCAGGTCAGGCCGGCTCTTTGCCTTCCCGAGCACGCTCTTCCTTGCAAATTCGACAACCATTCGCTCCGTGCCAGCCGAAATCAGACTGGCCGCCGTACGGACCAGCAGATGCCCCGGTCTCACGCGCGGCACAGGGACCTCCTGGATCGACAGGGTACCAGTCCTTGCACTTTGGACGATCTGTTTCACCCTCGGCTCCCGCAGATACTTAATGCAGACGTGCGCGCGCTCAATCTTGCGACTAAGCAGCATTTCTCGCAGCTGTGCTCGTGAGCGATGGTTGGCAGCTCAGCTGGCGACACCAAATCTCAATGCAAACGAGCGTGAAAAGGGTAAAGGCCACATCGCTTTGATTCTGATCGAACGCCACGCGCAAGCGAGCGACTGCAGCCGGATCGAACAGGCCCCGCGCCGCAATGACGCGCGGCGATGTCATTTCTACAACCAAATCGCGCGCAGAACCGGCCATCCAGGCTCTGAGAGGGACACCAAAGCCTTGCTTCGCGCGCTGCAGAACGGCCCGATTCAACCGGGTTGCCATGGCCTCACGCAAAATCCGTTTCGTTTGCCAGAGCCCGATCTTTTGCGAGACTGGAACGCGCATCGCAAACGTGACCAGTCGGACGTCAAGCAGTGGGACGCGGAGTTCGACCCCTTCCTGCATGCCCATTTTGTCCGCATAATTGAGATTGAGGTCCGGCACGAACCCCTGAAGATCCAGTTGCAGCAGCCGATCGACTGGATGCAGTTCGTGGGTCTCGCGTAACAACCTGCTGAACGGGCCGCCATCATCCTCGAGTGATCTGCCCGGCGCCTTCGCTACGAGCGCGGCTCGCTCTCCCGTCGGCCAATTCGAGAAGCTCATGGCTTCCATCAACATCTCGTCCTCGCTCAGTGCCAACAGCTGTCCAAGCCGGGCAAGCCGACGCCCCGGAATGGAATGGTTTGGTACTCGGCTGATCAGGCGCGACGTCAGGCGACGTGCGTAAGGAATCTGATCAAGTACCGCCCAAATGAACGCCGCGACGTGCCTGCCGTATCCGGTGAACAGATCATCTCCTCCGGCACCCGTCAGCAAAACCTTGAGGCCGCGTCGCCTTGCTTCTGCGGCGATCATCCGGGTCTGCAAGGCAGCAAAATCGGCGGTAGGCTCATCTAGGCCCCATAGCATTTCGGGCAATTGTTCGACCAGCAGCGCTGTAGTCGGCACTTCGACCAGCGGGACCTTCAGCTTTCTTGCCATCTCACGTGCGTGGACAATATCGTCCCCGAAATTGTCAGAACGGGTGCCATCCTTCGGCACGCTTGCGCAGAATGTAACAACGCGAGCCGGGTCAGCCGCTCTGCACATCGATGCCACGACGGCACTGGAATCAACACCTCCTGACAAGCAAGCACCGACAGGCACGTCGGCTACCATCTGATCTGCGACAACCTGGTCGAAGAGAGTGAGCAAAGCCGCCGGCTCGACTCTCTCGCAGCGGGGCGACGGGAGAGGAATCCGATAGTATCGCCGAATTGTCAGCCGGGCGTTGGCGTCGATCCAAGCGCAGTGCCCTGGCCGCAGCTTTCGAATCGACCTAAGCATGGTGGAAGCAGACGATGACCAGACGAATGCGAGGTGGTTCATCACGGTTTCAAGGTCAATGTCGCGGGATACATCCGGGCATACGGTCAACGCCTTAAGTTCTGACGCAAACAGAAACCCATGAGACAGCGCGGCATAGTACAGCGGTTTGACGCCGAGATGGTCGCGGGCAATGAAGAGGCGTCGCAATGCGCGATCCCACACCGCAAACGCGAAGATGCCATTCAGCCGACTGAGGCAGGATTGGCCATCGCGTTCAAATAGACGAAGAAGCACCTCCGTATCGCTCTTGGTGCGAAATCGAATGCCCGCGCTCTCGAGTTCTTGACCCAATTCCTTGAAATTGTAGATCTCGCCATTGAATGAGATCACATAACGTCCATCCAGCGTATGCATCGGCTGGTTGGCGACAGCACTCAGATCGATAATTGATAGTCGTGCGTGGCCTACCGCGAAATCCGCTTCGCAATCCCGCCAGATGGCGCGTCCATCTGGACCACGATGATTGATCCGATCGAGCATCGCATCGAGCAGCCGGTCGCTCCACGGGCCGAGGAAGCCTGCAATACCGCACATGTGAAGATGATCCTTCCGGCGTGCGCAACACTCAGCATACGCCTGCGTTCCGTCACCTCACACCTTCCATCGGATTTGGCTAAACCTAGGTTTAAATCAGTTCCGTATCCGAAAGCACAGCGCATCTTGCGGAACTAGCGACTTTCGACAGCGTTCTAGCGCCTAGTTCCTGGAGCTGGAGGAGACGCACTTGGCCGATACCAGCAATTGCGAATGCGCTATTGAGAAAGACGCGAGCTTGGACTCCGCGCCGTCGCTCACGGCAATTATCCTGACCTACAACGAAGAGCTGCACATAAAACGTTGCATTGGCAGTCTTAGACCCGTCGCGTCCCGCATCTATGTCGTCGATTCTTTTTCGACAGACGCCACTTTGGAGATAGCTCGGCGCGAGGGCGCCGAGGCAGTCCAGCGGAAATTCAAGAATCAAGCCGATCAATTTCAATGGGCCCTCGACAATTTGCCGATCACCACCGACTGGATCATGCGTATCGACGCAGATGAGTACGTCTCGGCAGAACTCGCCACATCGATGGCCAGAATCATTCCGCGTGCGCCTGCCTCGGTCACCGGCTTCTATGTCGACCGTCTTGTCGTATTTCTCGGACGCCCAATTCGCCACGGAGGTTTCTATCCGATGAGGGTCCTGAAAATCTGGCGAACGGGATTAGGCAGGGTGGAGCAACGCTGGATCGACGAGTATTGCGTCGTCAAGCAGGGACTCGTCGACTATTGCCCGGGCGACTTGATCGACGAGAACTTGCGCGACCTAACCTGGTGGACGGACAAGCACAACAAGTATTCGAGCCGCAGGATGATTGACCTGCTCGACCGCGATCTGAAGCTGGGACTGTCGCAGCACGCGCTGAGCGGCACTGCGTCTCGACGGCAAGTGATCTATCACACGATCAAGACAAACATATATCCGACTCTCCCTCCCTATTTTCGCGCTTTCGCGTATTACCTATACCGGTACGTGTTTCGACTGGGATTTCTCGATGGACAGCAGGGGCTCGTCTTCTGCTTCCTGCAGGCGTTTTGGAATCTTTTTCTCGTGGACGCCAAGCTATACGAAGCCCGCCGGATGATCGCCGGGACGGGAGTGGATTCATTCATCAAACATTTGCAGGACACCCAGGGGCTCGACCTCAGACCTCTTCGCTTAGAAAATGAATCCCGTCGAAGCGCCTAGAGGTGTAGCGCGCCGGTTGCCCTATCCTTTTTCCGCGCGGAGAACGAATGGTCCGATATTCGGAAGAGAGGCTTGTCGTGCAATCCACACCTCTCACAACTCGTACCTGGGTCGAGGACTGACGGGAGTGAATGAAAACGCGAGGGAGAAACAACATGAACCGTCGGGACCTGCTCATCGTGGGTGCCTCGGGCGGCGTCTTGGGTGCCGCCCGTGCGCAGTCAAAAATGCCCGAAAGCATTCAATCCCCACTAAACGTTCGTAGGTTCGGTGCGGTTGGTGATGGCGTTCACGATGATACGAACGCCTTGCAAAAAGCGATCGACTACGCCTGCAACAACAAGTTGCAACTGGCGATCCCAGGTACGCCACAGTCATATTTGATTTCCGACTCTCTGCCCATTCCACACGGCAAGCACGATTGGGCAATCACTGGAGACGCCGGACGTGTGACAATCATGCAAACCGCTGATAACAAGCCAATCTTCGAATTTTCGAGCCGTGGTAACGATTATCGCGATACGACAAATCGCGCTTTCAATATGAGAAATTTGCGAGCGGCATGGACACGCAATCAGTCCATTGCGAACAGTGAGTCAACCATGTTCCTGTTCGACGACGGTGGCTACGCGGATTTTCAAATCGACAATTGCGAGAACCACAATGGCTGCCGGCTGGTCGCAACCCGCGAAGTACAAGCACCCGGTCGCCCCCTGAACGTGTGGGGATGCGTCTTGTCGCATCTCTTCAGCGGTTACGCGGCCAGTGGCGCGGCCATTCGCCTGAGGACGAACCCGGTCGAAGGGATGCCAAACATCCTGATTTCGCACCTCTATGCGCTTCGGCAAATGGCGGAAGAGGAACTCATTCATTTGGCGGGTTGCGCAAGCGTCAACATCGACAATGTCGAGATCAACTTTGGCCGCGGACCTCAGCTCGTCTGTTGGGGTGGAACGACCGAGGTCAATGTGCGAAGCTGGCGAATGGAGCAATGCACAATAGTCGACACCCCACGCAAGGTCATTTTCGATCTGAGCGGCGACGGGCCTCGAGAGGGCACTTACCGATTCCAAGGTGTTGAGATGCGATTCACGACGATCGACAGCTCGCAGCCGCACTCCGTGTTTCACGCCAGTGCTGGCGCGCAACTGATTATCGATGGCTATCAAGAAGTTGCAACCACGCGCAAGTCTGGTGCGCTCACGGTGGCCACCACACAGGACGCGCGAATCCAGTTTCGCAGTATGGCCGATATCAATTCTCCGCACATCTTTCTGCTGGACAGCCCGCATCTGGCGGACGTCTCCTTCGCGACCACCGAAGTGCTGCGCTTTTTCAAGGACGGGCTGACTCCGGGTATGAATCACGCGCCGAACGACGCACCGAGCGTCGTCAAGGGTCAGGTCATAGGGGCTGCGGGCTGGATATGGGCGATCGAGGCCAGCTTGGACGCGGATGTGACGGCTGGACAGATCGAGCTGATGGTCTTCAAGAACGGATTGCCGATCGATTCCGGAATGATGAAGCTCGCCGTCACAAAAGGCGCTGGTGGCGCGAGGGTTGCGACCGTCATCAAGAATACCAACCATTCAGATTACCATGTACGTCCCGGGGATCGCGTCCACTTCGAGATCTCGACGGACCAACCATTTTCTGGTCCGAAGAATGCAATTTTCAATCTGATGGTTGCGAACATCTAGGGCCCTCGCCACTCCCATCAGATGGACGTTCGGATCGGCCAGTCGATAGCCAGCATCGGGATTTCGCTAGGCGAACCGCGCAAATGGAGGGAACCTTGGCACAACAAGAGCGTTTAGCACGCGGTTTGGCTCTAGCGGTTCGGCCCTAGATGTTACAACCAAACAAATCGGCAGCCCTGCCCGGCGATGTGGAACAGCAGCCTGCTGTTGCAACGTCCGAGGTCCTCACGTCCAGCACTGCATTCCTTCGCCGGAACCTAAGACTACTTGTGGCTTTTCTTGCCCTCGCGGTCGGTTCATCCGCAGTCTATCTCTTGTTCGCCACCCCGCGCTTCACCGCGGAAGCCGTCTTGTACATTGAAAAACCGCAAATCCGCCCTGTTCAGATCGACCCGGCGAACAGCGACAATTCTGTCGATTCTAAAACGGTCGACAGCCAAGTCGAGATTCTGAAGTCAGATGCGATTGCGATGTCAGTGGTCAACAATCTTCAGCTGGTGGGAAACGCAGCTTTTATTGGCACGAGGACTACAGGATTAACCGTGGAACAGGACGCCCTGCGCGTCCTGCGACGAAATCTGTCAGTGTCGCGTGTCGGCCTTTCGGCTGTTATCAAGATAAACTACACCGACTCCGATCCCCGGCAGGCCGCCCGGATTGCGAATGCCGTCGCCAACTCGTACATCGAGAATCGCATTAATGCTACAAATCAGGCCACAGAGGCTGCGACCAGTTGGTTGGAAGCTCGTCTACGCGACCTTCAGCAGAAAGCGGCCGATGCTGAAAGGCAAGTTCAGGAATTTCAAGCAAAGAATGAAATTGAAGAGCAGGCAAAGCTGAGCGAGCTTCGGGCGAACGCAAGGACATATCGAAAGCTCTACGAGAGCTTTTTACAACGGTACGCCGAAGCCGGTCAGCAGCAATCGTTGAAATTCGCGGAGGGTCAAGTCGTCAGCCCAGCTTTACCACCGGCTTTCAAGAGCAAGCCGAATGCCATTCTTCTCCTTTCGGTTGCTGCGCTCGGCGGCTTTTGCATCGGTCTTGGAATTGCGGCCTGGGCAGAGCTGTCAGATCGAACATTCCGGTCGCCCGAGCAAGTCGCGGAACTCCTAAAGACTGACTGTCTCGGCGCACTCGAATGGATTCCACGGCCGTATTTGCAACCTGCGGCCTTGCGCGCGCGGTTCAAGAACAAGATGCCGAAGTACTGGAAAAAGTCAGTCGATTCCGAACTCATGCACTCGAACGGTCACTTCTCGCATGTGTTGACAAACCCGACATCGCATTTCGCCGAAACAATCCGCGCAATCAGGCTCTCGTGCGATCTTCAGCTGCCGGACCAGCCATCGAGAATTGTCGGATTCACATCCGCACTCGACGGGGAAGGAAAGTCGACTGTCGCTGCGAATTTTGCGCAGCTCGTCTCGCGTGCGGGACGCAGAGTCCTGCTCATTGATGCGGATTTTCGAAAGAGGACGCTTTCACGCTCGATGGCGCCCCATAGCTTGAAGGGCTGGTGCGACTTGGCTCTTGGGCGCGCCGGGGCCGAGGAAGTTTTCCGGATCAGTCGCGCGACTAACATGCATTTCCTCCCTCTTCTCGAAAAGCCAGAGTCGTTCGAAACGGCCGAATTTCTGGCATCTGACGGCGTCCGCACCTTATTTGATGGACTACGACTGGAATTCGATTACGTTGTCGTGGATTTGCCTTCACTCGCGCCACGTATCGATATCCGGGCTTCAAGCACGTCCATCGATGCCTATGTCCTGGTCGTCGATTGGGGCAAAACCTCGAGCGAGACGGTGCAATGCGCTTTGGCGTCAGCCCAAGGAGTGCAGCACAAAGTACTTGGTGCAATTCTGAACAAGACTGACCTTCGCTTAATGCACCGCTATACTCCGCATCGCTACACCGAGTGCTATTTTTTGGGTGCTCCCTCGTCATTTTGACCTTCGCCGCGCGTTGTCGGCGATCCAGAACCAGTAAGTTTGGTCAAGCCCTCCAGTCGCAGCCGCACCTCAATAACGTCGCCGGGCATCAATTTAGTGTCTTCGTCGGCAGGCAAGCTGCCGGAGGCGTCGTTGTCGTTCCTGTAAACTTTGATATCCGGCTCACCACCAGCTCCGCGGACGAGCTGAGAGTGCACCATACCCGCGTAAAGCAATTTGTCGCCGACCGCCTGGAGTCGAGCCCGAACAGTGACGAGTCGAACGTCAGCCTCCTGCAGGCTTGTCAGCAGCTTGTCGCGCCTCTGGTCCTGCACCCGCTCCAATCGCCTTGCGAATTCGCTGCGCTCACGCTGCACCAAGTCTATCGACGCGGTCGTCTGAAGTACTCGGGTAGCTGAAAATAGCGACAGCCGGCGCAAGTCAGATAGCCGTGACAAGGGCACCAGCCCCTTGCTAAAACTGGCCTGGAGGTCTTTTAGCTCGGCAGCATCTGTATCCGCATTCTTCTGCTCCGTCTCTCGCTGATGCTGAAGCGTCACGATCCGCCCATCCTCTTGCTGAACGGCGTTCTCCAGATATTCTCTCTCCTTTTGATGATCAGAATTGTCGACGCTGAGCCGTTGAGCTTCGACGTCCACTATATTCGAGACTACCCCTGATGGGAGCGGCAGATCGCCTAGGTGAGGCTGCCCGAGTTCGCTCTTACCCTCGAGTTCAGATCGGAAACGCTCAGTCTGAGCGCGCAACTTGGCAAATTCCGTCCACAGTTCGTAATAGTCACCGCGGAAATCTGACGAGTCCAGAAAAGGATCTCGTCCTCTAAACCGCATTGTGTCATAGCCACCCGCTAGCGCGATGGCCTGGCGCACGGTCATTCCTGGCCGATACTGCTGTGCCCCTGGATGGGCCACGTCGCCGTTGAGATATATCGGCCGATATTCGGCCACGGTCAAAGCCACCTCATCGGGAGACACGGTGATCACCTCGTCTCGCGACACAAGACGTCCCTGCTGGTCTATCTCCCGGGGACGAAAAGCCTTGGTTGAGAGTATCGATTTCACTTGGCTACGCAATTCCGCTACGCTTAAACCCGCCGCCTTGATATCTCCGATCAATGGAAATGAAGCTTGGCCGTTCAGATCGATCATGACCCGATGCCGCAGATCCCGAATCCCGACTGCTTCGATCTCAAGCACATCGCCAGGTGCTAAAAGGTATTCGCAGCGCGCAGGGGCTGAGGCGAGCAGCACCGCTATCAGAATTAGGATTCGCCCGAGATGTGCAGCCGACACGTGCAGGAGCTTGGAGAAACTTATTTTGCTCATCCTGCCCTCCACGGAAGCTAGCGACCTGGTCTGAAACAAACGGCCCTCTCGCCCCCGAGTTCCCGTCAGGGTTCCCGAGGATTTATCTAGCATCGGGCCAGACCGACCGCTATTCGCATTCGACCAAATAGATCGTCCAGCACTCTAGGATTCAAAGCACGGCCTCCGGCCTGAGGAACGGCCCTTGGCTAGCTCCGTTGTATTGCGTACGTGGCCACATCAGACCAAGTTCGGCCTCGCGGTGATCTACTGCCGCTCAGTATATGCTGGAAGGTATATGCACTCTTCAGCGCGATTAAACGCGACGGGCGCCGGCCCTCTCGGCGCAACACTTTTGCGCATCATACTGTGCGCCCTCACGCTACTCTCCATCTTCTTGTCCATCAGTCTATCGGTCTCGGGACGTCTTTTGTTTCCCTATGTTGCAGCATTCGCAACATCTCTCGCCCTGATCTATCTCGAATCTCGGCAAATCTCGACAGGCGTGGTCTTCGCCGGGTGTCTTTTATTGACAGCAACCGTGACGTTTTTCGCCTTCTCGATTCCGCACGCTGTCGCCCCATCACGTCGCCTACTCTCACTAGCCCAGCTGTACATAGCTCTCATCACGAATTACGGCCTTTTTCTTGGTTTGTCCTCGTTGAAATCGCGCACGGTTTCGCGCCTGTTCCTGTCTATCGCGATCGTCATTCTGTTAATCGCGACACTGGAGGTCTATTTCGGGCTGAGACCGTTTGTCGACGCGGTCCGGTCGGTGATTCATCAGGACTATTACGATGACACAACGCGAGACCTGCAACTCTACGGCGCTGTGCGACCAACCGTCTTTGCTTCGGAACCTTCGCTTGTCGGCATTTTCTGGGGCTTGTCGCTATGCGGTTGGCTCCTCGCCGGCGCGGACAGGTTTGGATTCAGACGCTTTGTTGTCGCCTCAATGCTGACGGCGTCCGCGGTCTTTGTAATTCGCTCGCCCACGATATTCTATGCCGTCATCGTCTGTGTAATCGGGCTCATCGTCTACCGCTTGAGACGAAATGCCAATCCGGGCGTGCGGCTGATCAAATCGGCACTTCTGTTTGCCTGCTTCCTCGCGGTCGTTGCCTCGACCTCTTTACTCATGAATGTCGCCGACGACTTCGGAGGAGTGATCGAAGACATCGTCAAGGGAGACAGCTTCTACTCGCGCCAGATCGGTCCGTTTCGTCTTGCGTCCAGCATGGCAGATACCAGTCCTTTTCTGGGTTTCGGATTGGGAGGAGATGCAGAAATGACGCCTTACGCGATGGACGCGTTCTCACCCGTTATCGAGAACATGATAGCCGGTGCCGACGCGGCTGATGTCGATAGCATTCCGGGGATGGTCGTCAATTTCAGCGAGGGAAAGACAAGTCATCTACTCACGAACTCGTTTTGGCAATTTTGGATTTCGTTTGGCATTCTCGGCGGCGCCGTCATGGCGGCTTTCCTTGCATTTGCGCTGGCAAAATTGGGCGTTGGCGAAATTGGCTTTGTGCTGCTCGGGGCCACGCTTATGGCGCAGACCATGGGAGGCGTCGTGATCGCTACGGCGTGGACGCCGCTGTTTGTCATCGCCGCCCTTACGATTGGCTGGACGAAAGCTCGCGGTGTACGCACCCAGTTGAGTCCCAGCACTTCTCCACGCCCTGCAACCGGACGAGCGCTAGCAACAAATCGGCAATTTGGGATGTGATGATTGGGAGCGCACATGCAGAAAGACGCCGCTACGGAGACGACGGACCGCATTGGGCATGCTGGCCTTTGTCGGCCGCTTCGACTCGCTTTCCTTTGGGCATACTGGACCGGTTATATCGACGCGACCGTGCAATACCTTCGGTCCGAGCATCACGTGGTCGTCTTTCGTGCACGTCAGCAGGGACATCTCGGCAGTCTGAATGATCAATACAGATTTGCCGAGGAGAGCTTCGGGCCGGTTGATGCTGAACTGACCTACGGCGCTGAAATTGACGTCGACGCTCTCGATCGCGCCCTGCGTGAATTCGAGCCGGATGGCATCATTGTTCTGTCGTGGCGGAGGGGCGCCTATCGCCATTTGATGAAGCGGTGGGCCGGCAGGGCCGTGCGCATCGCGTGTCTCGACAGCCAATGGCGCGGCCATATCAGAACTCTGGGGAGCAGTAGCGATTTTTCCCTTCTCCTCAAGCAGTGGGGAGGACGAGCCTTGCGGCAACATTTCTTCCATTCGCTGTTTGAGGGCGCCCTCCTGTGCGGCCCCAAGTATGTCGACGGTCAAGGAGGTCCTGCGGCGCGGCGAACCAGACAGATGAACTTCGCCCTCAAAATGGGCTTTCGTCCGGACGACATTTGTGAGGGCTTTGCTGTGTGTGATTGGCACCAGTTGGCGCCCCGATGGCATCTTTCTAGCGGTCACGAACGAAGGAAATTCCTATTTGTGGGACGTTATGCACCTGTGAAGGGCGTTTCCATCCTGGTCGAGGCGTATCGATTGTACGCCCGCGATACCCCAGAAGCCTGGCCTCTGGTTGTCGCCGGTGATGGGCCGCTCAAACATCTTTTCTTTGGAGTTCCTGGAATCCAGGACATTGGATTCGTCCAGGCGAACCAACTGCAAGGGGTGCTGGCGCAAGCAGCGTGCCTCGTTCTGCCAAGCATTTTGGAACCGTGGGGTGTCGTGATCCAGGAGGCGACTGCGGCTGGCCTCGGAGTAATCTGCAGCGATGAGTGCGGGGCCGGAGACGTCTTCGTGCAGCACGATGTCAACGGATTCATCGTTCCGACCGGTAAGGTCGATGCGCTCGCGGGCGCCATGAGGACGTTTTCCCAATCCAAGGAGTTCCTCGAGCGCGTTCCGAACGCGAGCATTGAGATGTCGAAACGATTGCTACCTTCGAGCTTTGTTCAAACCGTTATTCCATTTGTCCAAGCAAAACGGCAATTGGTCTCATGAGGTCGCATAATCGCTAACGAGCTCGCAACGCGACTCATCTTGCACTTGGACGAGACTCCCATATTCCGCACGACTATCCCGGACCCGTCATTTTGCGATCAGGTACTGACCGGGGGACAAATTGCGTTGCCCTGAACGAAGCAGCACGTCAACCGCCTCGGCAGGCTTGGACATCGTCGATCGCCTTCGCGAGACCCTCGGTCTGAAACGGCTTCTGCAGCGCAGGATGATTTTCTCAAATGCGACTTGAGGTCGCTCGCCGCCGACAGCTGGTGCAGGATCTCGCCGATCGTCAAGGGCAAGCCAGGCGTTTCCGCGACATAGCCGCCAACCGCCACAAAGGCCGAACGGGCCGCCTCGAACCAGAACGGATCGCCGCGGCTTTCGGCCGGAAACAGCATCACCGCGATGCGCTGCAGATCGTCATAGAGATCGCCGGGATCGCCGCGGACATAGCCCAGCGGATTATAACGCGGGGTGCGACCGTTCTCCTCGAGCGGATCGAACAGATGGACCTGTTGCCCATGGGCTGAGCGAAATCCCGCCGAGCGATCCCAGTTCTCCTTCTTCACATCCAGCACGACAACTGAATCCGGCCAATTGAGCAGGTTCGGGATGACATAGCCGACGCCCTTGCCGGCGCGAGTTGGGGCGTAGACCAGGACATGTTCCGATCCGCCAAAGCAGAGCAGTTTGCCGTCTTTGCGGCCGAGCAGCACACCCTCCTTGGATCGCAGGCCGGCGGCCTTGATCTCGCGCTCGGAAGCGAAGCGGGCGCTGCCGTGAAGCGGCAGAGGACGCTGCCGGAGGATAGCGCCGAGCAGGCCAAAGACCACGATCACCCCCGCTAGGGTTGAAAGCGTCAGCCACCGGTCAAAGCGAGGGTCAGTGCCGTATCGGGGCCATGCGGTGGCGATCTCTGACCAGTGTAGGCCACCATCGTGATGCCGGAGCCCGAGCAGCAGAACGTTTGAGGCGACCAGCAGAAACACCCCAATGGCGCCGATAGCAAGCGCACTACCGAGCGCGAACCTAGTGGGCGTGGTCGCGTTTGCGAACGGGTCATAGTAGATTTCCGAGATGCGGTAGCGGCCGTCGCGCTTCTGCATTTGGACCACGACGTCGACCAGAAGCAGCAGGAGCGAACGGATATCGTCGCGATGAAGATCACGCCCTTCCGCGCTTTCCTTCACCAACAAGGTCAGTTGCTCGAAGGCGAGCCGGGCGCTGTCGGCATGGACTGTTGTGATGGACCCCGGATGTCCAGAGTTCACATTCCGCAAATAGAAGAACGCCGTCCCATCCCGCAGCTCCTGCAGCAGGATACGATCCGGCCGCATCCGCAGGCAGGACTCAAGAAGCTCGCGCGGTCCAATTTTGGCGACGCCCTGCCCGTCCTTGGCATAGAGCAGCCGCACGCAATTCTGATGGGGGATGACAAGCTCGGCGGTATCCTCGATCGTAATGAGCCGCTCGTGCGGCGGGATGGCCGCGATCAGTGCCTTGGACAGGGTGGTCTTGCCGGAGCCGGTTGCGCCAGAAATGAGAATGTTGCGACGAGCTCGCACGGCCAGATCGAGGAACTCGCGCCATGTGCCGGCTTCCTTTAGGGCAAGCAAGCGATGCTCGTCAGGGCTGAGCTCATGAGGGATCAGGCATCGATGATGGCCAAGATCGCGCACGATGTTCGTCGGGCCACGGAACACACCGAGTCGCCACTCGCCACGATCTCTGCGACGATCCGCGCCTTGTCCTCGTCGCTCCACTTCCGCCGACGACCGGCTCCGGTGAAGACCTCAAGCCGCCGCACCGGCTCCGCGATAGCACTATGCACTGTGTCCATTCTAAGCCTAACGGTCCGAACAAACCGCAGACTCGCAGATCACCCCGTCATCCGGTAGGTGGCCGCTGAACAGCGCTTACGCAGATTCGGTAAGTTGCGAAACGAATTGCCGCCGTTAGTTCAACGGGCCGAGTTCGGCGCCGATTAACACTCCTGGCAAGATCTGCTTGCATAGGAACTATCCATTTTCCGAGCAGTCTTGCATTTTGCTGGCTCGCCGCCGAGTTGGCAGAGCGGCTCCGGCGTACCCCCGTCCCCAAGCCTGGCCGGAGCCGCTCTCTGCTCCCGAGGATGTATTGATCGCCATGAAATTCTGCGGACGATGTGACAGCTGCCGCTGGGTTTGCGAGAACCACCCGGAGCGCCCTTGGCTCGGTGGGCGGGCTTGCGATTGCGGCGGCGCCGGCGCGCCATGTCCGGTCTGCAATCGCATCGACGCCGACGACCTCGACGATGTTCCCCGGATGCCCGGCGGCTTCGTTGCCGGTGTCGTTCGGAAAAAGCCCGATTAGTCGGATTGCCGCAGACCCGGAGAGTTCAGCCAATCACCTAGGTGCGCACCGGTCTCGACAATCCTTGCTCGCTTGAGCAGCGCTTCACGTTCGGCCCCCGCTGGTAACTGATCGGCCATCGCTTTAAGCTTGGCGGCCTGTTCGGCCATTCGCTCTTCCAGCGAACGCGTCTGCTTCACTCTGCGGCGCATGCCGCCCTCCTTGGAGCCGTTTCAAAAACGACCTGCCAACCGTGTCCGGCGCGCTTGGTTCCTAAGTTTGAACTCAGTCTTGATCTTGGCGCTTCCGGCTGGCAGCCAGTGTCCGTTGAGCTTTGGTTGCCATGATCATCCAGTCTTCCGCGAGCTCAAGCCACGCCGCCTTGTCGACCTCGCGCGTCGCCTTCCGTGCCTCATTGAGGCAAGTCTCGGCTTGTTGCAAATATCTCGCAAAATCAGCTTCGCTCATCACGGTTGGAATGCAGTGACGCGCACATGGTGCCAAAAAAAAGCGAGGCCATGATGCGATCGAGGAGCGCGCACAAGCCTCCGCCGCCGACCTGCTACCAGTCAACAACGACCGCATCCATATTGAGAAGAGCAATTACCGTTCATTTTCCAGATCAAGGGAAGCGGCGCTGAGTTCGGCGCCGGCACCCACACGCGATCGAGCAGGGTTGGCTCGGCTCGAACTGCATGTGAGCTTAACCCTACCTCTCAAGCTTAATTTGGGAGTTCGGTTGCGATGACCCGTGATCTGGCTACGGTGTATTTCACGGACACTGGCCCCAATTGCAATTCCCCGTCCGGGCCTACCCGAAGGATACGGCCGGGCGAGCGATCATATTCCGCTCGGCGGCTCGGTTTATCTGGTTGGAGTTTTTAAAAGTGTGGCCCTACGGCTTCGCGGCGTTGTGCATTGTTAGTTTGATTGTCGGCGCTATCGCCCTCATCATTTTCACTTTCGATTTTCCCGATGAACCACGGCCGTAGCACTGTTTTGACCGAGAGTGCTCAGACTTCGGAAAGGGCTGGCTCGAGACGCACGAGAGCGGCACTTATGTGCAGCTATCGCCGTCAGGCGCCGACTTATTAGTAAGCATAAAATCTTGCCAAGCATCAGTGAAAGAGGCCGCCAACTGAGGCGGCCTTTATTCTCTGTCTTGAGCAAAATCGAACAGGCGGATTGTGGATGCGGTTCTAGTGTGAGGGATGGCCCGGAAAGCAGACGCCCTAACCGCAGAAGAGTTCGCTTCGCTGCTTGTGGTTGGCAATGTGCCACCAAACGGCCGCGCGCCCATAATCCCCGCCGCACACATTGCTTTGGGCTACATGGTCTTTCTATCGGGTAGGCTGCGAATCACAAACGGCCGCGTTCGGATATACGCGGAGCAACCGCGGCTGGCTGAGACTTAGTGCCTGCTGATCGGCTCAAATCTATCGAGCCTGGTCGCGCCTTCCCAAAGCTCAATCGCGTGCCCGTCTACAAGCAATTTGGCTCGCTCCCGAGCCTCCGCCTCGTCCTGCACCTCAGGTCGATTCGAAGCGTTATGTGCCCACCGCTATCGAAGATATATGGTAAGCGCGATTTTCTTCGCACGCCGGCGGTTTTGATGGATTGCCCTGGTATCGCGCGATACCGGGCCGTTCAGGCAGTGGCGGCTTTGTGGAAGTTGAAGGGCAGCAGGTCTGTAATATCGGCGTCGCCGGCGCGCTGAGGCAATTCGGTGAGGACGTGGCGCAACCACGCTAACGGCTCGACACGTGAGGCGCGGCAGGACAGCATCAGGCTATAGACGACGGCACTGGCCTTGGCTCCGTCCACAGTATCGCTGAACAACCAACTCTTCCTGCCAGTTGCAAAAACCCTGATGTCGCGCTCCAGAAGATTGTTGTCAATCGGCATGCTGCCGTCCCCGGTGTAGCGCGTCAGATATTCCCATTGGTTCTGGGTGTAGGATACGGCATCGCCGAGCTTGCTGTCAGGCAAGACCTTCGGGGCCATGTCATCGAGCCATACTTTGAGAGCATTGAGGATGGGGACACTATGTTGCTGGCGGAAGCGGCGAATGCAGTCGGCCTGTGTTTCACCCATCTCCGGTGTTCCGTCCCGCGCCTGCCTTTCAACCCGGTAGAGCTGTTCAAAGAACCGCAGCGCTTGCTCGGGCGGACCGCCGCCCTTCTTCCTGGCTTTGAGGGCATCGACAAAGCGCCGCCGGGAGTGGGCCATGCATCCAATGTGGGTGGCCCCTTCCAGCGTGCGCCATGCGGTATAGCCGTCACTCATCACAATGCCACGGTAATCGCCGAGGAAGGCTTGCGGGTGGATTTGGCCGCGGCCTGGCTGATAATCCAGAAGAACGATCGGCTCGTGGCTGCCCTTGCCGCTACGATAAGCCCACATGTACGATGTGCTGGTGGCCTTTTTGTCCTTCTCCTTGAGGACCTGAACCGTCGTCTCGTCGCCATGGATGAGAGGTTGTGATCTGAGCCGCAGCTTCAGGGCGTCGTAGATGCGACGCAGATGCTTCTCGCTCGAGCCAATCACCCAGTGGCCCAAAGCGCCGCGGCTGACAGGAACACCTGCACGTTCGAAGGCCTGCGCCAGGCGGTAGAGCGGCGTGCCATCGACATATTTGTGAACCAGCGCGAACGCCAGCGTCGAGGGCGTGGCAACGCTGCCCGGCAACGGTTGCGTCGGCATCGGCGCGGTCACAACACGGGCGTGGATCCCGGTGCGATCGCAATGGCGGCACGCATATTTGAAGCGCACATTCTGTAAAACCTTCGCCTTCACCTCGATATGAAGTTGCTCGGTGACAGCCTCGCCCATGCGATGCATCTGGCCACGGCAGCAAGGACACGCCTTCTGATCGTCGGACAGGTCATACTCGACGCGCTCACGAGGTAGGTTCCCCGGCAGCGGCCTCCGGCCGCGCTTCTTTCCCGTTGTGTTTTCGACGGGCGGCAAGCCCGTGTCCGGAAGTTCGGCGATATTGTTCGTTTCACTGCCGGCGTCATCCTCATCGGAGGCATGCTCGGCTTCATTGAAGAGACGATCAACATGCTTTTCGCTGCGCGGCGCAAAACGATGCAGGCGTGCCAGCGCCAGTTCTTCCTCGAGCTTGGCGACGCGGTCGGCGAGTTGATGGTTCTCCGCCTGCAGCGCAGCAATGCGTGCCAACAGCACTTCAACACTCGGATCGCCGGTTCGATTCATCGGATTCTTGAATCTGAACGTACCGACGCGTCAACCGCTCAACTCGAGAGCTCAGCCGGCAACCTGATATTGCCGCACCGGATGGCGGACCATCGCATCGATATCGATGCCGTCAAGGATCCAGTGCAATTGCTCCGTCGTCAGCGTGACGATCGCCTCCTGGCGGCGCGGCCATCGGAACCTGTCCTCGGTCAGCCGCTTCAGGACCAGTACAAAGCCGGACCGATCGAAGAACAGAAGCTTCATCCGGTCGCAACGGCGATTGCAGAACGCAAAAACCGCCGGAGTGAATGGATCGAGCGCCATCGTCTCCTGGACCAGGACCGCAAGGCTGTTGATGCCAGCCCGGAAGTCGATCGGCTCACGGTGCAGATAGACCTGCAGGTCACCGCCCAGTCTAAACATCGCCCAGCGCTCCGATAATCGCCGTTAATGCATCCACATCGCCGCATTCCAGCGCGAGCTTCACGCCGTTCGGCAGCGACACGCTCACTTTGGCCGGAGAACAAAAAGCTGGAGTCCCTTTGGGTTTCGAACCACGCACTTCATCGCAAGCCGGCAAATCAACCGTCGCCACGCTGTCTTTTCGCGACAGGTCCCGCTCGGCCTTCCCCTCAAGCTGAACCGGGATGAACGCCGGGCGTGAGGACGGCGGCAGCGACCTGGTCGCGCTGTGCTTCTTGATCCACTTCCGAAGGAGGTTCGCGTTGACCCCATGTTCGAGTGCAAGCCTCGATACCGAAACCCCAGGCTCGAGGCAGGCCGTGACAAGACGCTCTTTCGATGCCGCCTCGTAGCGCCGGCGACCGTTCCGGCCGACAAGCCTGACCCGCAGTTTCTGATCATCGTCGCTCATCACAAGGTGTCCACCTATTTTGGTGGACACCTCATGCATCAGGGCACTCAAAAGCAAAAGGTGCGGAGAAATTAGCGCTTAC
>NZ_VSSS01000020.1 GCF_008123425.1 Bradyrhizobium rifense | reverse complement strand
ACACATTCTGCCAAAGTAGTGATAGGACGCTCATGGGCGCCACAACAACTGTTGAGGGATCCACCTCCATGCCGACGGTGACGAAGAATAGGCCCAACAGGATGTCACGAAAGGGTCGGATATCGTCCTCTACCTGATGACGGAAGTCGCTTTCGCCGACCACCATACCGGCGAGGAATGCTCCGATCGGCCCGGAAAGACCGGCGACATGCCCAACGAACGCCGTACCGAGCGCGAGCAACAGAACGGTGAGCAGAAACAGATCCGCCGAGTTCGTCCGGGCAACCCAGGTAAGCCAGGTGCGAAAAACCGGTTTGCAGATGAAAGCCGCGGCGACGAGTGCAATCGTCGCTGTTGCGAGCTGGCGCAGTGCTCCCAACGGTTCCGACCCACCGCCTGGTTGCCACCCACCCAGCACAACGAGAAAGGGAAGGACAGCAAGATCTTGAAAGAGCAGGATTCCCAGCACAAGGCGGCCTTGTTGGCTGCTGACCTCTCCCTGGTCGACCAATTGCTTGAGCGTGATGGCGGTCGATGACATCGCAACTGCACCACCGAGCAGCACCGCGCCGGATAAGCTCACACCCGAAAGTGCCGCAATTCCCGTCACGATAAAAACGGTAAACCCGACTTGCAGACTGCCTGCGCCGAAAACGTCGCGGCGTGCGGTAATCATTGCGGAGAGCGAAAACTCAAGGCCCACCATGAACATGAGGAAAATGATGCCGAGCTCGGCCAAAAACCTTGCTTCATCGCTCGCGGTGATCAGTTGCAAACCGTGCGGTCCGATCACCAAACCTGCCAGCAGGTAACCCCCGGCCGCCGGAAATCTCAGACGCGCGACTAGGCTGATGGCGCAGACCGAGGCAAGGATCACGACTAGTGTCTTGATCAATAGGTCGTCGGCCATGCGCAGCTCCGATGCGCTTCGCACCCAGCTCGTTGTCCAGCTTTGTCAGTGCCGCGATGAGCATCAAGTTCCGCCAATCGAAGAAAAATGTTTCAGCGCTCAGCAGCTGACAACCGTCAATGTGGCGAGGCGGATGAAGGATAAGCATTTTGTCCCGAAGGCTATGACTGTTGCGCCACGCGACAGAAGTCCGCATGACGGGCGCAACTCGGAGTCACTGGATATGGCCACGTTCAAAGCAACCGATACTATTACGGTGATTGAAGGCTATGACGCGATCCGCGTCTTTCTCGAGACCGTTTGGCGTCGCCATGGTAGGCCCGTCGAGCAGATCGCATTTTTGCTCGGTAGCTTGAAGTGGGCCGACGGTACGCCAGTCGATCCGATATCGTGGCAAGACTGGCAGGCAGCCGTCCAAACGGCGGTGTCAGCCGGATCCTGCGAGATTGCCGCAGGCAGATGATCGCTTTGCTGCAGCGTGAGCGCTGGACCCCGGTAACACGCTGTCAGGCGCGGCGAGGACGTTTCTCGTGAAGGTGGAGCGCAAAGGCAGTACGATTGTTCCCCAGGGGTGCACCGCTCATTTCTGGCCAACGCGAATCCTCAGCGTCGCAAGCGAAGCCTCAGCGTCGCAAGCGAGGGCCAACGGTCCGCGCGCAACTCGACGAAATCCGCCATGTTCCGTTGACGCTCGTCAAGGTCACCTTTCTTCGCAATTGACAAGAATAGCGGCGCAACGGTACCTGCCAATCCGCAAGTGGCCGATCCGTGGCACTTTCACGCAACGGGAGCGTGTCATGCCAATCACTATCTGCCGTCTCTATGATTCACAAGCTGACGCACGCCGGGTCATCTTCGCGCTTGCGGTCGCGGGTCTGCCGCCTTCGGAGACCAGCGTGATTTCGAACAATTCCGACACCTGGTACAGCGCTACCGAGAGCACGAATGTTGTGTCTTTGCGGAAACAGGGTGCGAGCAGCGAGACCGCCCGCGACGGCAAGTTCGAGGGTGCGACCGTTGGAGCTGCAATCGGCGCAACGGCGGCGACCGCTGCCAGTCTCGTTACGATGCTGGCGCTTACCGGCATCGGCGCCGTGGTGGGCGTGGGATGGCTTGCAGCGATGTTGGGTAGCATGGCGATCGGGGGCGTTACCGGCGGCCTGCTGGGAGCGCTGACCAATGCCGGCATCAGCGAAGAAGATGCGCACGTCTTTGCCGAGGGCGTTCGCCGCGGAGGAACATTGGTCGCCGCGCGGGTGCCTCCGGTCGATGTGCCGCGAATAGAGCCGATCATGAACCGGTCAGCGGTAAGGCTTCAGGAACGTTGCGAGCTATACCGCCGGTCGGGCTGGCAGGCGTTCGATCCAAACGCTGTGCCCTATACCGCTGACCAAGTACGGAACGAGCGCGCATTGCATACGAATTAGCAGGCCTGTCGGCAACTGACGTTCAAGGCTGCTCGCTCAGTCGAAATGAACCGCACAGGAGTAAGCCATGAGCTATTATGATTTTGATGCTCGCAAGTCACGGGACGCGGGCTTTCCACCATCGGTCGCCGAGATCGACGCCGGCTTGCGGGCCCATATGCAGCGCATCTACGGCTATATGGCCGGTGGCCTCGCGTTGACCGGCCTCGTGGCCTACCTGGCCTCGGCTTCCGGTTTCTATCAGTCTATCGCGGCGACGCCATTAATTTGGCTTGTCATGCTGGCGCCCCTCGGCTTCGTGCTGGTCTTGAGCTTCGGCATCCAGCGTATGGCCGCAGGAACGGCGATGCTGCTGTTCTGGCTCTATGCCGCCGTCATGGGGCTGTCGTTGGGAGGCATCTTCCTTGTGTTCACCGGGGAATCGATTGCGCGTGTTTTTTTCATCACGGCGGCGACCTTCGGCGCGATGAGCCTCTACGGCTATACGACCAGATCCGATCTTTCTCGCTTTGGATCATTCCTCATAATGGGGCTGATCGGTATCGTGATCGCATCCCTCGTCAATATCTTCATCGGATCGAGCGCGCTTCAATTCGCTATCTCGATCATCGGCGTCATCGTGTTCGTAGGGCTCACGGCCTATGACACACAGCGCATCAAGGAGATGTATCTTGAATCGGACACCGGCGAAATCGCCGGCAAGAAGGCCGTGCTCGGCGCGCTGGCACTTTACCTTGATTTCATCAATCTCTTCATGATGCTGCTCCAATTGTTCGGCCACCGCCGCGACAATTAGGCGGCGCACGGATTGATAGCGATGACACGTGTTCTGATCCTACTAGGCGCGCTGATCCTGGCGGTTGGCCTGCTTTGGCCCTATCTGAGTCAACTCGGATTGGGGCGGCTGCCCGGCGACATCGTCATCGAGCGGGGAAACACGACGTTCTATTTCCCACTGATGACTTGTATACTTATCAGCTTGGTGTTCAGCCTCGTTCTTTGGGTGGCGAACCGTTGACGCGGCGTCGGAGCTAACGGGCGGTATGGCGGCCCCACGCGACACCTGTACTTGCAGCAGTCGCCTTTGCGCGTGTCGGCGGGCGATGTGGACGCACGGCCTGCCGCGTTGACGACCATCAATTTCCCAATTGTCTTTGTACAGCGTTGCAGGGCGAAGCGACACAGGCGGCAAGCGATTCTTGACGGACGCCAATGTGGACCGTTTTCCAGGCGGCTAGAGTCAGCGTCGCTGCGGGCTGGCGTCCGGGATCTCGGACACCGGGCGGTTGATTCGTCACAACTGAAGAAGCGGAGGTCTCATGATGAGGAAAACAATGATTGCACTCGCGGTCGGCGTGACCATGGTCGTCGGTTCGGTGGCAAGCTCAACCCCGGCGGACGCTCGATGGCGTCATGGATTTCCTGTCGCTCCTGTCGTCGGCGGCCTGGCGGCGGGCGCACTCATTGGCGCCGCACTCGCAGCACCGAGGCCATACTACTATAGCTACGCCTACGAGCCCGTCGGTTTCGAGCCGTACTGTCGGGTTAGGCGTGAACGCTTCTGGGACGGTTGGACATGGCGGGTTCGCCGGATCGAGGATTGCTACTGACACTCTCGCGTTCGGAAGGCGGTCCGGCAAGGAAGCCTGGCGAGGGTGACGTCAGGTTTCCCCTTGATCTGTCGGAATGAGTATCGTTACGCCCCTATATTGCATCGCTCAAATTGCGGCTCGCCGGTTGATCGTCATCAATGCCAGTCGCGCCATGAGTCTTGAAACTGCGCTCAGGGCTGCATCGCATATTTGCTGGAGCGGTTCGATGATCAAGGACATTATCATCAATCTCGAGCATCAGGTAACGCACGAAGCGGCCTGCGATTTTGCCATTTCGATTGCGGAGATGTTTGGCACCCACCTTGCCGGTGTTGCCTTCGCTTACACCCCAGATTTTCCGGGTTACACCGTGATGGAGCTTCCGCCTGATATCCTGGCCCAGATGGTCGCCCTCAGCGAGAGATCTGCGCTCGCCGCGATCGAACGCTTCGATGCGGCTGCCGCGCGTAGTCTGGTTTCAGCGGAACACCGGATGCTAAGGACGATAGGGGCGGAGGCGCCCGCGATCTTTGCGGTCCTCGCCCGGCGCTTCGATCTGAGCGTGTTCACGCAATCCGAGCCGTCTCGCGCGAACAACGATGACATGATCGAAACGGCGCTGTTCCAGTCAGGGCGTCCGCTGATCGTTGCGCCTTACGTCCAGAAGGACGGATTGAAGCTCGGTCGCGTGGTGTGCTGTTGGGATGGCAGCCGTGTGGCGGCGCGCTCCTTCAACGATGCGTTGCCTCTGCTCGCAAAGGCGACGGCTGTGGATCTCTTGATCGTGCTGAACGGGAAGACCAACGCGGAGAACAAGGAAGTCCGCGGTGTCGAGATGGCAGCTCACCTCGCGCATCATGAGGTCAAGGTCGAGATCGCGACTGTTGCGGCCCCTGACGTCGATGTTACCAATGCCATCCTTTCCTATGTCGCAGATAATTCCGGGACCCTGATCGTGATGGGTGGTTACGGTCACGGGAGGCTGCGCGAAGTCATTCTGGGCGGCGTGACCCGCGATATGATGAAGTCGATGACCGTGCCGGTGTTCATGTCGCATTGAAGGGTGCGATAACCGAAGGGTACGATAACCGCCTGCGCCAGGAGTGCGATCGATGCGGCTCGGTCTTTACGCATTTGCTGTTGCCGCCGCCTTTTTCGGCGCTACCGTCTACATCGGCCTTGTCGAGCAGCCAGCGCGACTCAGGCTCAATACTCGTGCGATGATCGAGGAGTGGAAACTGAGCAATCGGCGCGGCACGCTGGTGCTCTCGGCCGTTGCCGTGCTGTCGTCCGCGATCGCTCTTATACAGTTCAGGCAGAGTGGCGACGTTCGCTGGATCATTGGGGGCACTACGATTCTGGCAAGCTGGCCGTATGCCTATTTTGTAATGATGCCAGTGAACGTCTGGCTGTTCGCCGTTCAACTCGGAAAGCCGGTTTCGCTGCTGCGCGGGCTGATGCGGGACTGGGGGCTCTTGGAATGGGGGCACGCCCTGATCGGATTCGTAGCCTCTAGCGTCTTCGCGTGGGCGCTGGAATTGCCGCCTTGATTGATCGCCGTCAATGTCGGAGTGCCGCGCTTCGGTCAAGGTCTCTGATGCTACAGGTGAACGAAGGTTTCGCCGGCGAGGGCCCGATGCTACATATCGATATTCCGACGTTGGAGGAGTTCAAGGCGCTGGCGCAGATCAAAGGCGAGACCTGCGTTTCCCTGTATCTGCCGACATCCCCCTTGGGGAGTAACGCCCCGCTCAATCGTACTGCGTTCAAGGACTTGGCCAGGGACGCGCTAACTCAGCTCAGGGAAGGCGGTGTCGACAACAGCAAGATCGTTGCCTTCGAGGGGCAGTTCGATCGCCTCGCGGGCGTAGAGCACAATGTCCAGGATGAAGACAAGATCAGAAGGCTCCTGCGCCGAAGGCCGGATCCGGTCGATTCGTTCTGGCATTACCTGTCTACTGGACTGGCGGTGCTCGCCACGTCCTCCAAACTGCGAACGTTCCGCCTGCCGGATTCGCCAAAGCCACTCGCCGAAGTCGCGGACCGCTTCCATCTAACGCCGCTGATCCGCGCGATGACGTCGCCACACGATATCTTCGTGCTTGCACTGGCGGAGGAGAGCGTTCGGCTAATTCACGCCTTCGCCAACTTTCCGCCAGAACGGCTGCAGGTTCGTGGCCTGCCCAAGAACGCGAAGGAAGCGACCCGGCGGCCGTCATTTCACGTACGCGCCCCACGCGGCAAACTGCAGAACCTCGAAGGCGAAAAGGTCCTGCTGCACCAGTATGTCAGGAAAGTCGAGCACGCCATCCGCAGCCTGCTTGCGGGACGCAATGCACCACCTCTGGCTCTTGCGGCGGAGGAGCCTCTCGCGTCGATGTTCCGGTCCGTTACTACATATTCAAGGCTGGTCGACGAGACGATCGAAGGAAACCCAGGCCGGAAGACGGATGCCGAACTGGGAGATACAGCGATTCCGATTCTCGACCGTCTCTATTCCCGCGAACTGAGGGCGGTGATCGCGCGCTACGACGAACTCAAGCCCCGACGTGCGACTACTGACGTTTCCTATGCGGCGCATGCTGCGACTGCAGGTGCCATCGATCAGCTCGTTGTCGATCTTGATGCAGTTGTGCCGGGCCTCGTCAGCGACTTCGATGGCAGCGTGACATATTCAGCTTCTGATGATGCCGAAACTTACAGCGTCGTCGACGAGGTCGCGCGGCGGGCGCTGTCCACGGGCGCCAGGGTCATGGGCGCCAGGCAGCATGAACTACCGAACCGGGCTCCGCTCACCGCCATCCTCCGCTACGCATTCCATTGAAGCACGGTCAGCCGCCGTCAGGCGTCGCCACAGGTCCGATCCCAATTGCTTTTGGCCACGAGTGGCCCCTTCGTGGCGACAGCAATCTCTGCGGGAATGAGGGGGTGAGGCGCCGCGATGGGCTGTCGGCGATCGTATGCGGGACGCATGGGCAGAGGAGGAGGCGCTACCTACGCGTCCCGCCGCCGCCGGCTCAGGCGGCTTTCTTGGCCTCCGCCTGCGAGGCGTCCTTGACCTCGATCTTCTTCAGCATGGACTTGGCCGGTTTCGGTATTGTGACTTTGAGGACGCCGTCGGACATGGCTGCCTGGACGCTGGACGGATCAATGCCGGAAGGCAACTGTAGCACACGCATGAACATACCGTAGATGCGCTCGCTGTGCTGCACGTTCTTGTCTTTCTGATTTTCCTCAACCTTCTTCTCGCCCTGGATCGCGAGGGTATCATCCTCGATCGACACTTCGACGTCCTTGCGTTCAAGGCCGGGCATCTCGGCGGTGACCTCAACGGCCTCGTCGGTCTCGGTGATTTCGATGTTGGGGGTGAGCGACTTCGTGCCATCGTTTGAGGCTATTGCTTGCACAAACTCGTTGAACAGCCGGTCGATCTCCCGATGCAGGCCGAACAGTCCGAAATCCGGTCGCATCGGTGCGCCGCTCTCACGAAGCGGAACCAATGATCTCAACCTCATGGCATTCTCCTTTTGCCTCGATAAGTCTTTAACTAGCGTGCGGATAACAGGCCGCAGCCGTTATGGACTGACCACGATCTGGTCTTCGACACGGGTGATGCCCGGTGCCGACCATGCGACACGCTCGGCTTCCTCGCGTTCGATCCACGAGCGAACGGTGCCTTTCAGGATGACCTCGCTGCCGTGGGTTTCGACGGTGATGCGATTGGCATCGACCTCCGCATTCCGCTTGAACGCCTCTTGGATCCTGCGCTGAATGTCGGTGGGCTCGACCTTGGGCTTCAATGAGATGACGTTAGTCACGTCCTTGACCCCTTTTACCTTTCGCACGGCATTTTCGGCCGTGGTTTTCTGATATTGCCATTCCACCGTACCTTCGAGGGTCAGCCAGCCGGCTTTGACGATGACCTTTATATTTTCGTGCGAAATGGGCAGTTGGGCCTTCAGACTGGCAATCGCATCGCGCGCGATGTCCGGATCGGGTCTTTGATCGATCGACGGCAGGCGGACCTCGATGTCATTCGCGACGGCATGCACGCCCGCGACG
This sequence comes from Bradyrhizobium rifense, assembly GCF_008123425.1. Lineage (GTDB taxonomy): Bacteria > Pseudomonadota > Alphaproteobacteria > Rhizobiales > Xanthobacteraceae > Bradyrhizobium > Bradyrhizobium rifense. Next base: position 117,970 of record NZ_VSSS01000020.1, on the reverse strand, counting down.
CGCTTCGCCGCGTGCTCGGCTTCCAACCGGTCACTGTAACTTCTGGTGAATCCAGCCAGTGTGACCACGCCATCCTTCACTGAGATGGCGATGTCCTCCGCATCAAGGTCGGGATCCCAGTTTAACTCTTCGCGGACGTCGCGTTCTATTTCACGGTCGGATCTCATGAATGGCTCCTGGTCTGTGCAAAGCGGATTGTGGGATCGGCGAGTCATCACGCTACCGACCAACGCCAATCCTAAGAGGTGTCACACGTCCAGCCATGATGCTCATCAACTTTCGCAGCGGGTTTCTCGGTGCGGCGCTGTTACTGCGCTATGATGACGCTGACGCAACCGCTTTGCCGCATGGACCAAGTTGATGATTGCTGTGAGCGGTTGGTTCAAATCGCGAGTGAGTGCAGCGGACATCTGGCTGGCGGCCGAGAGGCGCGCGATATGCAGCGGTTCGTTGCGCAACTTTTCAATGCGGGAGGCCGGCTTGTGGGCGCTCGAGAGTCTCTGTCACGAGCGCGTCCTGTTTGCCTCCGCCAATTCGATCGGCAAGCCCAAGAGCGGCGATCGGCGACCGCAGAGCGAAAGTTGTTTGTTCTTCGCACCCGACCTTGCCGGAAAAATTGTGCCGGTCACCAATCCCGTTTTCGGGCAGACTTGGATTTGGCCCGTCGCTCAGGAACGCCAACACGGGCGACAGGTATCCAGGCGGGAGGATCGCTTGCCGGAAACGTTTCGATCAGGCTCATCAGGACGAGTTCGTCCTCAACCGCGGTCGTTTCAATTTCACGGGTGAGCTGGGCTTTGGCCCGGCTCTTGTGACTATGATGGCTCGATCGTCGTGGCGTCATCACAGGTCCGCCTAGGCAGCCGTGCCCACGGCCGTAGGATTGGTCCCCAGCTGCTGCCGCGCTCGAAGTCGGAACGAGAATATGATCAGGGCCACGCCAAAGGCGATGGCGTACGCGCCCATCCACCAAGTCAGGACGAGAGCTCCGATTAATGGCGTGAAGAAAAGCAGCGCGCCATATGCCAGCGACAGAATGCCACCCAACACCAGCCACCACCGGCCATGCTCCAGGTTGAGACGAAAACCTGCAGCCGTCATCAACCCGCCGGTGACGATCGCCCATGAGGCAACCAGTAACACGAAGGCAAGCACGGTAAGGCCCGGCCAGAGGAGGGCTCCGATGCCCACGGCGATACTGACCAGCCCTTCGAAGATCAGAAATCCCCAGCGGCCCCTGCGGCGCATCGCGCGGACCGCCGAGACGATCCCGGCCGCGCCATCGACCAGCATGTACGCGGAGAACAGGAGCACCAGCGACAGCATCGTCGGGCCGGGAAAGATCAATGCGAGACATCCGAAGACGATGCCGAGAATGCCTCGCACCAGGAACAGCCACCAGGTTGGAGCGAGCGCTGCCGTGGCAGCATCGGTTTTGCCGTCTGAGGGGCCAGTAAACGTTATGCTGGTCATGACATGCTCCCACAATCTGGCTTCGATTGACGTTTGGTGATGCTTAGCGCGTGCCGGATGACGGGCGCATTGACGGCCGTCAAAAATGTTTCCGTCCACCTTTGGGCCGTATCGATCTTCACGGGTGACGGCTCAGATATGGACGAACTGCAGATTTCCGGTCGGCCCATTTCTGAACTGTCGGCAGACGATTGCGGGTGCGTGGAAAACGCCTGCTGTCGGCGGGCTTGGGCGCGTGATCGCCGAGACAGACCTCTCGCCATTACGAAGCGTGTATCGCTAGGATAATTTTGCCGACTACATGACCCGCGGCTAGACGTTCGTGCGCCTTGTGGGCGTGCGCCAGGGAATAGCATTCCGCGATCGGAACGTTGAGCTTCGCTGCGTGGACCGCCGCGTTGAGGCGTTCGAACTCGCGAACGCCGGAAATGCCGTCGTAGCGGACCAAGTCCATGCCGCGCCGCTTCTTCGGGGCCGGCTCGATGCCGTTCGGGTGCGCGAGCCGGCCCCCGGGCCGCAGCACATCTAGGCATTTCTCCAGCGCATCTCCACCGACGAGCGCCAGGATGGCGTCGACGCCGTCGGGCGCGAAGCGGCGCGCTTGGTCGTCGATGTCGATGCGCTTGCCGTCGACCACGACATGCGCGCCCATCTCCCGCACGAGCTCCACGCCTTCCTGGCTTGACGCTGTTGCGAACACCCGGCCGCCGCGAAGTCTTGCGAACTGCACGGCAAGCGTTCCGACGCCGCCGGAAGCGCCGTGAATGATGATGGTCTCGCCCTTCTTCAGCTTCAGTGCGTCGTCAATCCCCTGCAGTGCCGTCAATCCCGTAATCGGGATCGCGCCAGCATGTCGCAGGTCAAGCCGTTTTGGGATCGGCGCGACCTTGTCGGCAGGCACGGCGACGTATTCGGCGTAGAACCCGCCTTTCGGGTTCTCCCAATTGTAGGAATAGACCTCGTCGCCGACCTTTAACCGTCGCACCCGCGAGCCAACAGCGGCGACGATTCCGGAACCGTCGTAGCCTAGTACCAATGGAAAATGCGGCTTGCGGGGCGCATAAAACCCTTCCCGGACGTCGGCATCCCACCGGCCAACGCCGGCGGTGTCGACGGCAATCATGACCTCGTCAGGGTCCAGCGGCGGCACCGGTAAGGCATGACCGGTGATCACCTCCGGTCCGCCGAAGCGGTCGATGGCCGCCGCAAACATGGTGCGGGGGACGTGCATCGTGTGATGCCGAAAAAGCGAAGCATTGCGGGGACGATCGAGCATGGTTGCTATCTCGCGTGGGCTTTCCGCCTGCATGGACGAAATTGCCGGCAGAGACGCTGACGTCGGTCAATTTCGGAAAGCAAATGCGAGGGCGACAGCCCGCCTGTTGGAGCAGATAACCTCAGCTCCGCGGCGAAACCATCTGATGGCTGTCAATTCGATCTGCGTTATTTGAAAACTGCGCCCGCGAAAGAGGCACGGCACGGAACGGCGCATCGGCATCGGCAAGTTGATGTCCATCAACGTGGGGAAGTGACTAGCCATGTAGCCTGCCAGCAAACGGATCGGTGCCAGCACGATGGGGCCCCCAATGCCGCGACACGACTTCGTGCGAAGCGACGACGGAAGCGGATTTCGCACGCTGGAAGAACCTCCGCCGCAGTTTGAATCGCACATGCGGGCGACGATCCAGGCCGCTATCGCAGTCGCAGTGATGTTGCTTGCGCTTTGGGTCGCGCGCGATTTCCTCGTTGCAATGATCTGGGCAGGCGTAATTGCCATCACCACCTGGCCGTTCTACGTTCGGTTTGCGCAGCTGATCTCTGGCCGTCCCTCATCATTACTAGCATCGTTGCTGTTTACTTGCATAATCGGCCTCGTTCTTCTCATACCCATTGTCTTGACCGTGCGTCAGGTCGCCCAGGGGAGCGATGCTTTTGTGCACGTGCTCAATAGCCTGCGCGAGAGCGGAGTTGTTGTCCCGGGCTGGCTTGTGCAGCTGCCGATCGCCGGCGAATACCTGGATCTCTGGTGGCGAGCCAACCTCAGCAATCCTGAGGCTCTCAAGGAATGGCTTCGCGGCGTAAACATCGAAAATCTGACTAGCTGGACCGGCACGCTCGGCGGCGCACTGTTACATCGTCTCTTCCTCTTCGCCATTACGCTGATCGCGCTTTTCTTGATGCTGCGCGACGGAATATGGCTGGCGGACCGGTCGGTCGTCACCGCTCGGCGGCTGCTCGGCAATCCCGGCACTCGCCTGGTCGGCAAGATCGCCGCCGCAACCCGCGCGACCGTGAACGGAACGATCGCAGCGGCTATTGTGAAGGGCGCTGTCGTCGGTATTGCCTACGTCGTGATGGGCGTGCCGCATCCGCTGCTATTTTCGGCGATGACAATTGTATTGGCGATGGTGCCGCTCGGCGCCTGGGTCGTGCTTGCGGCGGCTTCTCTGACTTTGGTTGTTCAAGACGGCATCCTGTTGGTGCCTGTCGGACTGTTTGTCTTTGGCGCGGCGGTGCTGCTGATCGGCGACAATTTCATTCAGCCGGCTCTTATCGGAGGCAGCGCTGAGCTGCCCTTCCTGCTCGTGCTGATCGGAATTCTCGGCGGGATGCAGTCGTTTGGATTAGTCGGCCTCTTTCTTGGCCCGGTAATCATGGCGGCGCTCCTGACCGTATGGCGCGAATGGATCGGCATTCGGGAGTGACGGTCGGGGTGTCGTCACGATGTCCTGATGCTTCTCTCGTCGTTTATCGGGCGGAAAAAACGGACCGCGCGGCTTTCGCCGGCGGTCCAAGTCTCGGGGAGGAACGCCCACGGAGGGCAAGCGACGTGGGGGTCGCCAAATTCAATTCGCAAATCGAACGGCCTCATGCATTGACAAGGCTCAATTCTCTGCCTGCATTTTTGTATTTCGCGAGTGGCTGACACCCATCAAGGTGCCGACGACCGATTGACGCAACATTTGCGACCACCGGGACGGCGAGTATCGCGCCATGCCAGATAGCGGCTTCGAAGCATTTACGAAAAGTGGCGAACCCAGCACGGCTCGCGCACTCCCGAGGCGTTCTCCTTACTTGGATCGGGAACTTCAGGGTTCGACGGAGAAGCCTGGTGTAGAAGGCGCGCCGGCGCCATCGCGAAGCCGCTGGCGCCGGCCGCTGCTGGCCCTTGGTCCGGTCGTGCTGGTTGCCGGCGCGCTCGCCCTTTATCTGACGACCGGTCGCTACGTGTCCGAGGAAGACGCTTATGTTCAGGCCGTGAGCGCGTCGATCAGCGCGCAGATCTCGGGCCAGGTCATCGGCATCGCAGCAAAGTCGAATGCGCCGGTGAAGAAAGGCGACCCGCTCTTCAATATCGATACGGAGACATATCGGCTTGCGCTAGCCAACGCCGAAGCGCAGCTTGGCATTGCACGCGACCAGGCGCACACTCTGATCGAGACTTACCGCGCACGCCAGAAGCAGATCGATGAGGCAAGGGCCTCGGTCGACTACACGCAGGCCAATTATGAACGCCAGCAGCAGCTCTACAACACTGGCACCGCGTCTCGGGCGACGCTCGATGCCGCAATCCGCGACTTTCAGGCGGCCAAGGCCAATCTGGCCAGCTTGGAGCGGGAGGCAGCGGCGGCGCTCGCCCAGGTCGGCGGCAACCTGGATTTGCCGGTCGACCAGCAATCCACGGTCAAACAGGCGCAGGCGGCCGTCGATCTCGCCGCGCACAACCTGCGACTGACCTCTATCGTCGCACCTTTCGACGGCATTCCGCACAACGTCGAGAGCATCGCGATAGGCGTTTTTTTGAATGCCGGACAAGCGGCGTTTCCGCTGGTAGCGACGCGCGATCTCTATGTCGAAGCCAATATCAAGGAGACGGATCTCACCTATGTGAGGGAAGGAAATCCGGCGCGGGTCATCGTCGACGCCTATCCGGACACCCCGATTGCAGCGCAGGTGACGTCGCTGGCGCCCGCGAGTGGATCGGTCTTCGCACTATTGCCGCCGCAAAATGCCACAGGCAACTGGGTGAAAGTCGTGCAGCGCATTCCGGTTCGCCTTTTTTTCGATCAACCCGCGAACCACCCGCCACTGCGCGAAGGGATGAGTGTCAAGATCTCGATCGACACCGGCCACCAGCGATCGCTCCGCGAGCTGTGGCGTGACTTCACCGCGATTTTCGGGGCCTGACATGGCGAGCACGGCCGTAGAGAGCAGCATCATGAACCGCGGAATGATCACAGCAACCGTGATGCTTGCGACCCTGATGCAGGCGCTTGATACTACGATAGCAAATGTCGCGTTGCCATATATGCAGGGCAGCCTGTCGGCGACGAGCGACCAAATCAACTGGGTCCTGACTTCCTATATCGTTGCGGCTGCGATCGTTACGCCGGCGACGGGCTGGCTCGAAGCAAGGCTCGGCCGCAAGCCATTGTTCCTGACGGCGGTGATCGGCTTCATTGTGACCTCGATGCTCTGTGGGGCGGCCGTGTCGCTAGGACAGATGGTCTTCTTTCGACTGCTTCAAGGTATCTTTGGCGCGCCGCTGGTGCCGCTCTCGCAATCCGTGCTGCTCGACGCTTATCCGCCGGAGCAGCAAGGACAGGCGACCGCGATCTTCGGCCTCGGCGTGATGTTAGGCCCGATTCTCGGGCCGACACTCGGCGGCTGGTTGACCGACTCCTATAGCTGGCGCTGGGTGTTTTATGTCAACCTGCCAGTTGGCGTGCTGTGCGCGCTTGGCATTTTGCTGTTTCTCGGACGGCGCATCGGGCGGCCCCTCGCGCGGCGGCTCGATTGGCTCGGATTTGCGTCGCTCAGCCTGGGCATTGGTGCATTGCAGCTTTTCCTGGACCGGGGCGAGCGCCTCGACTGGTTTGCCTCTCCCGAGATTCAATTGGAAGCCGCGCTTTTCGTGCTTGGCTTCTATCTCTTTACGGTCCACTCCCTGTCAATGGCCGATCCTTTCATTGATCTTGCGCTGTTCCGCGACCGGAATTTTGTCGTCGGGGCCATCCTGATTTTCATCGTTGGTGTCGTGCTGCTAGCGACGCTGTCGATGCTGACGCCCTATCTCGAAAAGCTCATGAACTATCCAGTGCTGACGGCGGGCCTCGTGCTCGCGCCACGTGGTGTCGGGACCATGGTCGCGATGTTGTTGGTCGGGCAGCTCATCCGCCATATCGACGGACGCATCTTAATCGCGACTGGTTTCGGACTGACGGCGCTGTCCCTCTATTTCATGACCGGTTTTACTCCCGACGTATCGCAGGGCACCCTGGTCCGCACCGGTTTACTACAGGGTTTCGGCCTTGGATTCGTTTTCGTACCGCTCGGCACGGTGGCGTTCGGAACCCTTCCCTCAACGTTGCGCACGCAGGGAACCGGGCTCTTCAATTTGATGCGGAATATCGGGGCGAGCATCGGCATTTCCCTGATGAGCTATCTGCTGGTGCGCAATTCAGCCACCGCCCAGGCCGAGCTGGTCGAGCACATTACCCCCTACCGGCAGGTGATACGCGACCATGCCCAGCATTTCGGTCTCGCAACCGTTCAGGGGCGGGCCGCACTAACACAGCTCGTTTCAGCACAGGCAGAAGCTGTCGCGTTCATCGACAATTTCAAGCTGATGATGTTCGTATCCTTGCTGGCGATCCCGCTGGTAATACTGATACAACGTCCACGCCGAGCGCCTGGAAAAGAGAGTCCGCCAGGAAGGCTTGCAGAAGCGTGAGACGCCAGAAGCGTGAGACGCGGCGTGTCGGAGGCCCCGATGTCGATCAAGCAGGAGTTGAAGGATGCGAGAGAACGATTGGGGCTGCTGTCGCTGTATCAACGCTTCGAGTACGTCGTCGTCATGTTCCTCACGGCGTTGATCGCCGTCATCATCGTCGCCGCGCTGTGGACGCTGACCTTGAAGATTTTGTTTGGCCTGGTTCTCGCTGGAGGATTCGATCCATCCGACTACTCTGCGTTTCAGGCTGCATTCGGCATGATCCTGACGGTGATCATTGCACTCGAGTTCAAGAAAACGCTTCTGGTGGTTGCCGAGCGCCGTGATACTGTTGTCCAGATACGCTCGGTCGTGATGATCGCGTTATTGGCTATCTGCCGGAAGGTCATCATCCTCGATCTCACAGAGACGGACGCGCTGCACATCTTGTCGCTGGCGGCGGCGATCGTCGCGCTCGGCGTTATCTATTGGCTGATCGGTCGTCGCGATCCGGCGGAGGAGGAGATCGCCTGACGATAGGGAGTACGAGGCGCTATCAACTGCTGACGAAAACCGGCAGTTTTTGGAGCGCACTACGGCCGACGGTTGCGTGAGCCCGATTTTCCTGCCGCGGCACGATTCTTCCACGGAGCGAGAGCGACGATCGTCAAGGCGACCGCCGCTGGCGATGGCAACGAGAAATGGGATTTGACAATCAAATCACCTCCGTTGCTGCCGGCGACGCGCCATGCCATGCACGGCGCGTCGCCGGTATCATCCGAAGAGCTAGCTGCGGATCGTTACCGCGAAGGCCGGTCCGAGGTATTGGTCGTCGATCCGCCGGTATTCGATCCCGTGGTGCTCGAATCCGTCGTGGAACTGTCCATGACGATCTGCGTGACGAGCTTGTTGTCAGGATCGATCAGCACGATCCGGTCCGGCAGTTTGACGAAGAGAAGGTTCTTGGTCTCGGGAACCTGATCGCTAACGGTACCTGGCACCGACTGCGCTGACATGGAATCGGGAACTTTATTGCCAACCTGCGGTTGCTCGCCGGACGGCGCGGGCTGTGATGGCGAAGACGCGAGTCCCTGGCTGACAGCCTGTTGCTGACTTGCCGTCAAATTGGGGTGAACGTCGCCAGACGCCCGCTGGGCGGCGGCGAAGCTTACGCTACCAAGAAGCGCAACGGCGATCGCGCCTCCGCGAATTAGTTGGTGCATGATCGTCTCCTGAATAGACTGAGGGGTTCGGATCAGCCGAGGCGGTCGAGGATGTCACGACACTCGAGCCGCTTGGTGATCAGGCATTTATACATGTGACAAAGCCGGGCACGTTGACTGCCGTCAAGATCACACTTGAGAATTGATAGGATGAGTTGATCGTTCGACTTGGGTGCGTTACGGAACCCGCGGCGATCCGAACGCATCCATCTTCGGTCCTCCCGATCCGCGCCGCTCGACCGGCAGGTACTCCACGCCGCCGCCGCTTTGCATTCGGACGGGTTGCGGATAGAGCTTGAGCAGCTCGAGGACGTTGTGCGGCATGTCGGTGCTCACGGGCAAGCCGAGCGAAGTCGCGACGGAGGCCCATATCGGATAGTCGTGGGTCCATGTGCCGGAGGTTAGGGTGTCTGCCACGGCACCGGCTTTCTCCGCGGACAGTCGACGGGTCAGCAGCTCGCATGCGGCTTGTTTGACCTGCGTGATCGCCTTGCGGCCGACGTCGGCCATGATCAACGTCCGGTCGTCGACCTTTGCAATCGGCTTGTCTGCCAAGACCTTGATCAGCGAGGCGGCCGGTGAGTCCCCGAGTTGCGGATCGATCGGGCCCAGCATGGAATGCTTGCTCATGACGATTTCGTCGGCGGCGAGTGCGATCAGCGTACCGCCCGACATGGCGTGGTGCGGCACAAAGACGGTGACCTTTGCCTTGTGCTCCCGTACCGCTTTGGCGATCTGCAGTGCGGCCAGGACGAGTCCGCCCGGAGTATGAAGCACGAGGTCAATCGGCACATCGGCGTCCGTCATCTGGATGGCGCGCATCACGTCCTCGGAATCGTTGATGTCGATGTAGCGCGCAAGCGGAAAGCCGAGAAACCGCATCGTTTCCTGGCGGTGCACCAGCAGGATCACCCGGGACTGTCGCTCGCGCTCGATCTGCGAAATCTTGCGCACCCGCAAGACTTCGAGAAACTGCTGCCGCAGCATCGGCTGGAGCGCGGAGAATATGAAGAACATCCAGACAATATCGCCTATCGACATGGTGTCCTCCTCAGCGGGCCGAACGCCGGTTGGTCGTAACGGCTACGGCATAAGGCAAAATGCGGCTCCGCGTGCAGAGCATAGAGATGTCATCTTCATCGGAATTCGCGCTGCGAACATTGAGCGCCGTCGTGCCGAGCGCCATGATCGTTGTCAATATTTCGTGGCTCAAGGCGGCACAAATTGGCCTTCGCGTCGCATTGTAATTGATGCCTCTTCCAACAGAGGCGCTTACCATTTTCTTAAGCCGACCGAACCGAACAATCTGGCGAGCCATCCCCTCTCAAAAGTAGTACTACTGGTTCTTCCATCAGGGAGATGAACGACGAGCCTGGTCCCCAATTCCCGCGCAGTTGCTTGCGCGGCAAACTCGGCGTTTTCCCTGGTCGGATAGTGGCCGAGCTCGCACCCCTTGTCGTCGCGAACGACCCAGTCGTCGAAATTGTCGTCGGGAACAACGTGAACGGCCGCAACCACAGGGGGAACTCCGTACCACATACTACGATACTGCAATATCGAAGAAGGCACCCTGATAAAGATCAATTTCGTGCCCGCGTGAGAAAATTATGCGAAATTGATGATGATTATCGAGGAGGAGGCCGATCCGGTCCGTCGAGTTTCCGATCGCGGCGGGGAAGGTCGCTCTCGGATTCTTGCGCGCGATGCTTATGGAATTTTCGCTGCAAGAGGGCTGATTGCGAGCTTCGCAATCAGTTCGCGGTCTCCTGCTTGCACGCGAAGCTGTTCTGGCTGTTCTCCAACGGGTGCCGGCTCAGTTTCGTGATGATACTCTGCCGGGAAGCTAGACGATCATCACTCCATTGACGGACGTCATGGTCGGGCGAGCCCTTGTTGGGCAAAGCTCTTTCAAAAGCTTGCGGCGAACCAAGGCGTGTTGCTCGCGATCAGTGCCAATTCGCAAGGCAAGCGGCGTTTTGGTTCGAGCGGATAGCGGGAGAGATAGCGGTCGCCGCAGCGCCCTCCAGAAAGGAAAGTGACGATGCGCAATCCTGCCGCTCTAGCGATTGAAGACCAGTTGGTAGCCGTCCCAGCGGGCTCGCAATCGCTTTACGGCAAGCTGACGGTGCCGCTAGAATCCAGCGGCCTTATTCTCTTCGCGCAAGGTAGCAGCAGTGGCCTTCACAATCCTCGCAGTCGCTACCTAGATCGCTATATGGAGCGTCTGCTCAACGAGTCCAATCTTGCGACTCTCCTTGTTGATTTGCTGACGGTCGAGGAGCAGGAAATAGACCTACGCACGAAAAGGTTGCGGCTCAACATTGCGCTGCTCGCCGAACGGCTGATTGGTGTGGCCGACTGGCTCGCGCAATACCCGGATACAAAGGGCCTACGGCTCGGCTATTTCGGAACTGACACCGGCATAGCGGCAGCATTGGAAGCGGCGGCCGTACGTTCCGATCAAGTTGGTGCGATCACGTCGCGAGGAGGCCGTCCCGATCTCGCCGGGGCTGCCTTGGTGCGCGTCAGCGCACCGACGTTGCTCATAGTAGGCGGAAACGACCTTGAGGCGGTTAAGCCGAACCGGGAAGCGTTCAAGAAGCTGAAATGCGAAAAGCAATTCGCCCTCGTGCCAGGCGCAACACGTTTCTTCGAAGAGCCCGTTGCGCTGGACGAAGTGGCAGCGCTAGCGCGTCGATGGTATTACAGACACCTCGTTGGGTGAACTCGATCCGCCAAGAGGGGGCAAGGGATCGGTTGAACTACCGTTTCGGAGCCGCTGCGTGAAGCCTGGACGCGAAACTTCTAGAGACGGAGTTCTCGCAGGCCGCTAACGTCAGGAACGTCGAGACCAAGTTACCGACTACTCGACAGCGAGTTCAGCCAAGTCGCACAAAGCGAGGGCGACCGCATGCGGAGCTATTTGTCAGTCTTGATAACTGCTATCCCATTAACACCTTCTCATAATTCTGTAGATGCTTGGTTGATGCGAATGCCGATGGAATCTTACGCACAGCAAATCATCGACTTCGTGCGTCAGAACGAGGCCTGGGCACCGCCGATTGTTTTCGCGCTCGCTTTCGGTGAGTCGCTGGCATTCATCTCGATGTTGGTTCCGGCTTGGGCTGCGTTGATCGCGATTGGCGGGCTGGTCGGCGTGAGCGAGATCAAGTTCTGGCCGATCTGGGTCGCCGCCTCGATGGGCGCGGGCCTCGGCGATTGGGTATCCTACTGGATCGGCTTGAAACTGGGGAAGGCCATCTACCACAGGTGGCCTTTCTCCCGGCATCCGCATCTCATTTCGAAGGGGGAGTCCTTCGTAAAGAAATGGGGCGTGTCCGGCGTCTTCATCGGTCGCTTCTTCGGCCCATTGCGCGCAGTCGTTCCACTTGTCGCCGGCATCTTCGCCATGCCCTATTGGCCCTTTCAGGTCGCCAATTTCGCTTCGGCATTCCTGTGGGCAGCCGTCGTGCTGCAAATTGGCAAATTCGGATCGGAGGCCCTGACTTGGCTCTGGGAGTAGGCGGCAACAATTACGGCTCCCAAGAGCGCTGCAATAGAGAATTCAATGCGAGAAGTCCGGTCCGTTCAGGCTGCCGCGGGCCGGTGGCCGCTGCTCGTGAGCAGGTCGGAGGAGGTGACGTGGTTAGAGGTTCCGCGGCTATGCCAGGAAGGTGCGTGAGGTATCTTGAACGTGGCCGCGTGGCTGCGCGTGCAGGCGTCATCGACGGCCTCCAACCTCGTCGACATGCCTCAACAGATCGGCCGGATCATCGTAAACGCGGATTGCACCGGATTGCCTCAACTCGTCTTGCCCATAGCCACCGCTCAAAAGACCGACACCCAGGGCCCGGCATCGCATTGCTGCCAGCATGTCCCAGACACTATCACCGACAACCACTGCTGTTTCGATAGGTGCTTCCAGTCGGGCGGCGGCCGCGAGAAACAGGTCCGGATCGGGTTTGGCATATTTGACCTGATCGCGCGTCACCACCGGGATCCTGTCTGGATCGACGCCGAGCGCGGCCAAATTGACAGCTGCGGTTTCCATGCGGCCGCTGGTCGCAATCGTCCACGGAATTTCGGCCTCCGACAACCACGACAGCAATTCTCGCGCTCCCGGCAGAGGCCGGATATATCTGGCCTGCTGACGGTACGCGGCGGCGTGGCCCTCGCGCAGCCGTTCCGCGCGCTCATCGCTAATCTCGAACCCGGTCTCGCGCAGAAGCTGGTCGGTGAACAAGCCGCCGCTCATGCCGATCTTGCGATGGATGCGCCAGACCGATAGCTCAATACCTTCAGCGTCAAGCGCGCGCTTCCAGGCAAGGACGTGTTGGTACACGCTGTCCACCAGCGTTCCATCAAGGTCAAATATAAAGACGGGCTCGATACGCATCGACTTCTCCTTGTTCGATAGCATTGTCATCTGCAATGACCGAGCATCTTCGATTTGGCGGTGCCAGCGAGCGGCAATCTTCGGCCTTGGCAATCAACCGCCGTTCAGGCAGCGAAGACAAAGGTCACCACAGCGCAACTACTCCGACCAGATAGCGATTTTGCTGACAGTACGGCGCCGAGAATGGCCACCGCCGCACCTGACGTGCTCAGGATATCAGTTGTGAGGCATGCCATGGACAGCCAGCGCTCGCTTAACGTCGTCGCCAGCCCCGTTCGAGACCGATCAACAGCCCGATGCCGAGCGCGGCCGCGAGATCAGCCCTTGGACGTCCTTGGACGGGTCCATGTCCAGACTGTTCTAGGCGCGACCATTGCGCCGCTCGGTAATGACAACCAGCGTTCGACCGGGTCTCCTTGGTTGCGACAGCGCAAAATCCATCATTTACGGAAATCTAGGGGCTGCCGCATCGCGAGCACCTTGATTGACGTCAGCTTTCTTGAGGGTCTTCAGCGGCCAATATCATTGTCGGCCGCCCGGTGCAGCACATCGCGATGCGGATCGTGCGCCCGCAAGCACGGTATGCAGGCTGTACTACTACGGCCCCGCCGCCGACCGTGTAACAGGCAAAGCTTTCGGGAAGGGTCATGGAGGTCAACGCGCTGTGGGTCCGGCCTGGACGATCGAAAAACAGGACGTGGAGCGTAAAGGTCTCCACACAATCGGATGCAATTCCCTCATTCAACCGGCGCGCCGAGCTAGAGATACTGACCTGGCTGGTAGCCGTCGGAGAGCGGCACCGCTGCGGCGGGGGGGGGGACCCGGCTATACCAAATGAGGTCGACGACCACCGGCCGTTGACCGATATCAACGCGGCCGGGCGGAAACTCAATAATGATATTAGGGAGTGCCTTCGGGCTTGAGCGGCGGGCTGAAGGAAGCAAACCGATGAATATCGAGAAATATACCGAGCGGTCGCGTGGCTTCATCCAGTCGGCGCAATCGCTTGCCATGCGCGAGGGCCACCAGCAGTTCTCGACACTGCATGCGTTGAAAGTGCTGCTGGACGACGATGAGGGGCTGGCGAGCGGCCTGATCGACCGAGCCGGCGGCAACTCCCGCGCCATCCTGAAGGCCACGGAGGAGGCGCTGAACAAATTGCCAAAAGTGTCCGGCGGCGGGGCCGGACAGGTCTATCTTGCGCCGGAACTTGCGCGCGCCTTCGATGCCGCCGAGAAGGCGGCCGAAAAGGCCGGCGACAGTTTTGTAACCGTCGAGCGGCTGCTGCTGGGCCTTGCGATGGACAAGAACAGCGAAGCCGACGGTATTTTGAGCAAGGGCGGCGTCACGGCGCAGAATCTTAACGCTGCGATCGAGTCCCTGCGCAAGGGCCGTACCGCGGATTCCGCCACGGCCGAGAACGCCTATGACGCGCTGAAGAAATATGCCCGCGACCTGACGCAGGCTGCGCGCGACGGCAAACTCGATCCAGTCATCGGCCGCGACGAGGAGATCCGCCGCACGATTCAAGTGCTCTCCCGCCGCACCAAGAACAATCCCGTGCTGATCGGCGAGCCCGGCGTCGGCAAGACCGCCATCGTCGAGGGGCTGGCGCTGCGCATCGTCAATGGCGACGTGCCCGAGAGCCTGAAGGACAAGAAGCTGCTCTCGCTCGACATGGGCGCGCTGATTGCCGGCGCGAAATACCGCGGCGAGTTCGAGGAGCGGCTGAAGGCCGTGCTGCAGGAGGTCATCTCCGCTGAAGGCAGCATCGTGCTGTTCATCGACGAAATGCACACGCTGATCGGCGCCGGCAAGGCCGATGGCGCGATGGATGCGTCCAACTTGCTGAAGCCCGCGCTGGCGCGCGGCGAATTGCACTGTATCGGCGCCACCACGCTCGATGAGTACCAGAAACATGTCGAGAAGGATGCGGCGCTGGCGCGGCGCTTCCAGCCGATCTATGTCAGCGAGCCCACGGTCGAGGACACGATCTCGATCCTGCGCGGCCTGAAGGACAAATACGAGCAGCATCACGGGGTGCGCATCACTGACTCCGCGCTGGTGGCGGCCACAACGCTGTCCAACCGCTACATCACCGACCGCTTCCTGCCCGACAAGGCCATCGACCTGATGGACGAGGCGGCGGCGCGGCTGAAGATGCAAGTCGATTCCAAGCCGGAAGAGCTCGATCTGCTCGACCGCGACATCATCCGCCTCAAGATCGAGCAGGAGGCGCTGAAGAAGGAAAGCGATCCGGGTTCCAAGAGCCGGCTGCAGACGCTGGAAAAGGAGCTCGCCGATCTCGAAGAGAAGTCGGCGGCGCTGACGGCGCGCTGGAGCAAGGAGAAGAACAAGCTCTCAGATGCGGCGAAACTGAAGAGCGAGCTCGATGCCTTGCGCATTGAACTCGCCAACGCGCAGCGCCGCGGCGAATTCCAGCGCGCGGGGGAGCTCGCCTATGGCAGGATCCCGGAGCTGGAGAAGAAGCTGGCCGAGATCGAGGAGAACGAGGCGCCCGGCGAGATGATGGAGGAGGCGGTCACCGCCAACCACGTCGCGCAGGTGGTGTCGCGCTGGACCGGCGTTCCCGTCGACAAGATGCTGGAAGGCGAAAAGGACAAGCTGCTGAAGATGGAGGAGGCGCTCTCCAGGCGCGTGATCGGCCAGGCCGAAGCCGTGCGCGCGGTGGCGACCGCCGTGCGACGTTCGCGCGCGGGGCTACAGGACCCACACCGGCCGACCGGCTCGTTCATGTTCCTCGGCCCCACCGGCGTCGGCAAGACCGAGTTGACCAAGGCACTCGCGGAGTACCTGTTCAACGACGAGACCGCGATGGTCCGCCTCGACATGTCCGAATACATGGAGAAGCACTCCGTCTCCCGTCTGATCGGCGCGCCTCCGGGCTATGTCGGCTACGACGAGGGCGGCGCGCTCACCGAAGCGGTGCGGCGGCGTCCGTACCAGGTCGTGCTGTTCGACGAGATCGAGAAGGCCCATCCCGATGTGTTCAATGTGCTCTTGCAGGTGCTCGACGACGGCCGCCTGACCGACGGTCAGGGCCGCACCGTCGACTTCCGCAACACCCTGATCATCATGACCTCGAACCTCGGCTCGGAGTTTCTGGTGAACCAGCCGGAAGGCGAGGACACCTCGGCCGTGCGCGACCAGGTGATGGGAATGGTGCGGGCGCACTTCCGCCCCGAATTCCTCAACCGCGTCGACGAGATCATCCTGTTCCACCGCCTGCAAAAGAGCGAGATGGGCCGGATCGTGGAGATCCAGTTCGCGCGGCTTCAGAAGCTCTTGGAGGATCGCAAGATCACGCTGACGCTCGATGCCACCGCACGCGACTGGCTCGCCGACAAGGGCTGGGATCCCGCTTACGGCGCCCGTCCCCTGAAGCGGGTGATCCAGCGCAGCGTGCAGGATCCGCTCGCCGAGATGATTTTGGTCGGCGAAGTCGCCGACGGCGACCGCGTTGTGATCTCGAGCGAAGGCAACGTGCTGACCTTCAATGGCAAGGCGGCGCAGACCGCCGAGGTAGCCCAGTTCGAGGCGCCGCAGGCCAAGCGCAAGCTGCATTAAAGGGGAATGACGTCGTGCTGATCAACGACGCCTCATAGCCGGCCAGCCATGTGTGCGGACGATTAAGCTGAAGTATCCCACCAGGATAGAAGCGAGTGTAGATGTGGGGTAGAGGCGGAACCCGGGGAGGGTGCCCGGGTTCCTAGCCCGCCGGAACAGCATCCTCCCTCCAGGGACCGCTCGGCATGGCCGCCCTGTTATGTTCACAAGCCCGCTGAACGGTCGGTGAACTATTGCGCTTAGGAACTAAGAACGCACAAACAATTGGTTCGGCAAATCGGCGAGCAACTATCATCCGCGTGCGGTGGCCGGCTTTGCGACGATAAGCGATTTCCGCCAGCCGCCAAGTCGACTATCGTCTCGAGCACCCCGGTCATCACAGAAGTACGTTTTTGAGGCCGCGCCATTGCGGCGCGGCCATGAACACGTTCTGGTGGAGCAAGGCGCTGAGGAGAACCGAACACAGCCAGTTATCATGCGCCTCACCGGGCGTGAGCGCGAGATGGACCGGTAGCCCGTTGGTGTCCACCCCCGCGTGTATCTTGCTCGTGAGACCTCCTCAAGAGCGACCCATAATTAAGGGGCACCAAGCCAACCCACCTGCATGAAGGTACTTTTTGATGCTTGATTGCCTGGGCTAATCTATCGTACTTCAGGACATTGGTGGCCTGTTCCCCAGCCCGTGAAAGGCCCAGTGAGCAAGGACCTTCACCTAGGACGATCAGCTTGGCCGTCCAGCGGCGGCGAGATGGGTTCGCGCGTTCGCGCGTTCGATTGGGAGAAGACTCCGCTTGGGCCGATTGCCAGTTGGCCCCAGAGCCTCAAGACCACCATTGACCTCATGATGGCATCGCCACTCGCGATGAATCTGATCTGGGGTCCCAAGCGCATCCTAATCTACAATGAGGTCCATCGGGCGTTCATGGGGACGAAGCATCCTCGTGCCTTCGGTCGACCGGGGCGCGAAGTCTGGGGTGGGGTATGGGAGGCGGCTGAAGCGGCGATCCACCGCCGTGTTTTCGCGGGCGAGACCGTTACGCTGGAAGACCATCCCTGGACGCTCCTGCGCAACGGCGGTCCTGAGGAAGCGTTTTTCACGTCGTATTTTACGCCCATCCGCGACGAGACGGGCGCGGTCGTCGCCAATCTGGCCACTGCTTTCGAAACCACCAACGCCGTAAAGGAAAAGGCGGAGCGGGACCAGACCGAACGGGCCTTGCGCAAGAGCGAAGCCAGACTGCGCGAGGTACTCGAAGGGATCGGCGAGGCCTTTTATGCGCTTGATCAGAATCATCGTTTTCTTTACGCAAGCCGCAAGGCACTCGAGACTTGGGACAAGAAGCCCGACGATTTGATAGGCGTCCCGTTTCTCTCAGCGTTCCCGAACGCTGTCGGCACGCCGGACTATGAGGCGCAGCGGCGCGCACTCGAGACAGGCACGGCCCAGCATTTCGAGAGCGCCTCGCCTTTGATTGGGCATTGGTTCGAGGTCGACATTTATCCAACCTCGACCGGCGTTTCTGTTGCGTTCCGAGACATCGATCGGCGTAAACAAGCAGAAGCGTTGCTGCGGGCCAGCGAAGCGCGGCTAAAGGCGGCAGTCGAACTAATCGGCTTATCGCCTTATTCTGGCGACCCTAGGACCGGCGCTCTCGACTGGGATGCACGCCTTAAGGCAATGTGGGGATTACCCGCTGACACCACCGTCGACGCGCCGATGGCTTTCGCGGCCATACACCGTGACGACCAGGCTCAGGTCGCAGCGGCGTGGGAGGCCTCACTCGACCCCGATAGCGATGGCGTTTTCGTGGCCGAGTACCGTGTGCAGGGAATCGAGGATGGCATAGAACGTTGGGTCTCTACCCATGCCCAAAATTTCTTTGAAGGCCGACAGCCTGTCGGGTTCATCGGTGCCATACGCGAGATCACAGAGGAGAAGTATACCGAGGCGCGTCTGCGCGAGAGCGAAGCACGGCTGCAGGCGGCCGTCGATCTCGCGCGGCTCGGCCGCTATGCTTGGAACCCGCAAACCAATGAGTTGCAGTGGGACGACACGTTGCGCGCAATGTGGGGCCTGGCTGCAGGCGCGCCTGTCGATTACGAGGTGTGGAGGGCCGGCGTGCATCCAGACGATCTTGCACGTGTCGAGGCTGCGATCCAGCGGTGCGTCGACCCGCGCGGCGATGGGGTCTACGATATCGAGTACCGGGTCATCGGAAATACGGACGGCGTGGAACGCTGGATCGCGACGCGCGGGCGGACCAATTTCGAGAACGAGGCGCCAGTTGCGTTTTTCGGTATCGCCCTGGAGGTCACCGAGCGCAAACGTATTGAAGAAAGGCTCGAGCGCCGCATTGAAGAACGGAGGCGCGAACTGGAGGAGGCCAACCGGCAGCTCCGCTCTCAAATGGAGAAACGTAAGTTTGCCGAAATCGAGGTCCAGCAGCTGCAGCGGCTCGATGCGATCGGGCAGATCACGTCAGGCGTGGCGCACGATTTCAACAACCTACTCGCAGTCGTACTCACCAATGCGCGTCTGCTCGCTCGCACAATGGAACGCCCTGACGACTGGGAAGGCGTCGAACTCATCCGGACCGCTGCTGACCAGGGCAGGAAGCTCGTTGCGCAACTCCTCGCCTTTTCGCGGAAACAGCAACTTGCGCCCGACGAGGTCGATCTAAACAGCAAGATCGCCGGAATCGGCGATCTGCTCGGCGCCACCTTGGGCGGGACGGTGCACCTCAAAACGATATTTGCACCGGATCTCTGGCCCGCTCTGGTGGATCCAAACCAAATCGAGATGATCGTTCTCAATCTCGCCATCAACGGCAGGGACGCGATGCAGCCGGGCGGCACGCTCACCATCGAGACGTTCAACACCGTCATCGAAAGCGAGTCCTTCCGGCCGGAAGAGCCGTCGCCGGGAGACTACGTGGTTCTCGCCGTCAAGGATACCGGCACCGGTATCCCAGACGATGTCCTGCTGCATGCGTTCGAGCCTTTCTACACGACGAAAGAACCAGGAAAGGGCTGGGGCCTCGGATTGGCGCAAGTCTTCGGTTTTGCCAAACAGTCCGGTGGTGGCGTGCGTATTGAGACTCGCCTCGATCAGGGCACTGCGGTGAAGGTCTTCTTGCCTCGCGCGGGGGGCGACAATGCTGATCACCATGCGGACACCGTTGATGCGAGCAAGCGTCTGCAGGCCACCAAGAGATTTCGTGTTCTGGTCGTAGATGACGAAAAGGCCGTCCTGAGGTCCATGGTTAGGATGCTCGATGTTCTCGGATATGCAACGGTGTCGGTGGAGAGCGGCAGCGAAGCGCTTCGCATGCTCGCAAGCAATCAGGAAATAGATCTCGTTCTCGCGGATTTTGCCATGCCGGAAATGAGCGGCGGCGAGCTTGCGAAAGCGATCCGTGCGATGCAGCCAACTTTGCCAGTCATCCTTATCACCGGCTATATGGATCGCGCCGTCCTGAATGAGTTAAACGACTTGCGAATTATTTTGAAGCCGTTCACGGAAGACGACCTAGTTAACGCGATCGGCGCCGCACTAAAATAGGGCGAGCTTCTGATGTCGTTGATGACCCCTCGCGTCATTTCGCTGCGTCGCGGAATTTGATCGCTATCGGGCATAGCGGACTTTCGCGAGCCGTCGGCTCGGCCGATTTATGCGTTCACGGCACTAATTGAACGATTGCAACAATTGGATGTTGCGTTCGTATAAGGCGTCCGTCCAGTCTCTCGGGATGCGGCTCCCGCCCCGTTCGGTCCTTGAGGAATACTGCGCAGCGCTGGGATTGGAATCATCTCGGATGCCATGGCCTGCTGCGGCTCGAGGCTTGGTCGATGGCCGGCCAAAGTGGCGCATATCATCCACGCCGGTATGTTGGTCGCGTGGACGTTCTCGAGGACTGCGCCGGATTGCGCCCGTCACCGCAATCAGAGGAAAGATCGATACAGGTAGTGGGCAAAAAATGATCCGAATACTCACATCGTACGGCTGGGCGGGCGAAGCTTCTACGTCTTGCACGATCTTCAGGAACTGCAATTCCACCCGGCAAGGCGCGGATTTGACGTGGTCATTTTCAGGCCACTCGCATTGACCACGGATCGAAACAATTGACAGGATCCTCTACCTGAACCCCGCAAGCGCCTGCTGCCCGTCACATTGGCGACTCTGGAACTGACCGCAAGCGGCTTCAGCCCACCATTCACGAGCTTAGTTGCGCCAACTGATCGCACAAACGGCGTGACTTAATTTCGGGAGCTTGTCGAACACCAGCTCACTTCGGCTGCTAAAGCGCTGGCGGAGGCGGAGCAGGGGCATTCGGTGGGCAGCTCGTACTCGTTCGCTGACTGAATATTTCCGCCGCGTTCTCGCAGCGTTCAATCGACCCCAACTCTGATGCAGCGATCTACGAGCGAGAGGAGCCAAGGCACCTGGGTCCAAGGACAAGGACGGGTTTCTCAAGGTGATTGTGCCGGATGAAAGTTTTTCACGAGTCAGAGACGAGAGGTCGATCGGGAATCTTTTCGAGCGAACACGAAAGGCCACCCAAGCGGCACCCACCATCCTTGTATGCGACTTCGGCGCTTTGGGTTGCCTCTGATTTTCTGCCGGCACTGAGCTGGGCCGGGGTAATTGCAATCGGCACTTGGCTGGTAGGCGTTCATCATCCTCAGGGATTTCGCCGAGTACATCGCTAAGCTGCCCAAGGCGGAACTTACCCTGCCGGACGGGCAAGCCGCCATGGAGGCGCTGATCCTGGGAGAGCGGCGGCCCGGTGATGCTGGCGCGGATCGGCGTCATGCGGCATTGAACCACAACCAAGTCCGCAAATTCAATCCGACGCAAAAGGATCCGCACTGGGGCCGGCGCAACTCAAGAGGAATCAGCCATTGACCATTTTCGTCTATGTCAACATCAGCAAGCCGGTCGGCGAAGTCAACCACCAGGGTATCTTCAAACCGGTATGCCGCAGAAACGTGCAGCCCTCACCCCGACCTCTCCCCGTGAAGAACGGGAAGAGGGAGAACGGCCAGCCTCAGTCGATCACCTGGACGATCTTCTGCTGCTGCGGGTCAACCAGCACCACCTCGTCGCCGATGGCGAGATAGCGGTAGTTGGCGAGCTCCGGATGGTTGCGCGCCAGCTCTTCCGGCACCGGCTGCAGCGACAGACAGTTCGACGCGGATGTTCCGCCTCCGCCGGCCGAAGGCGAGGTCGAGCCGACCGTCGTCGAAGAGCTCCGCGCCAATTCTCTGAACCGCACGCGCGTGTCATCGCTGATGACGACACGATCGCGGCCGTAAGCGGCCCTGCTGTAACCCGGTCCGTCGTCGAGAATATCGACGACCTCTCGCCGCCGCGGATCGATAATGGCAACGCGGTTGTCGATCACCGTGTACTCGTAGTCCTTGTATTGCGGCATGATCCGCACGATATCGGGCGGCAACCGGCGCGCCTGTACGTCCCGCGGCAACCGCGTGCCGACATTGACCTGGACATTGAGATTCTGGCTGGTGGCAGTCCTGTCGCGCCGCAGCTGATCGACGACTTGTCTGCGCTGGTCGTCGTTGACCGCGGCCGAGGAAGTCTGGTGGTTTGATTGATCCGGCGCCTGACCGGTCTTCTGGGTCTGTGTGTTGTCGGCTGGCCGCGCGCTCTGCTGCGGCGAGGACTTGGAGGGTTGGGCGGCCAGATCGCGTTGCTCCTTACGATCGCGATCGATCTGCTGCTGGGTCTGCTGCTGCTTCGTATCGGCCGGCCTGGTGGCGTCCTGCGCGCGGTCCTGCTTGGGTTGACCCTCGCGGCCCGGCAGCTTTTCCTCAGCCTGTTGCTTCTGGTCGGCAGCCGGCTTGGTATCCCGGCCCTGCTGCAGGTCCTTCTGCTGCGCCGTGCTCGAGGGCGCGCGCTCGCCACGGCTGGGCTGATCCTGGCTCTGCCGGGTCGGTTCCTTGGACTCGCGGCCCTGCGGCTTCTGCGCCTCCTTGCTGCGCTCGGCCGGCGACGGGGCCTCACCGCGCTGCATGTCCTGGGCGCCGCCCTTCGGCTCGGACTGCGCGTGCTCCTTGATGCGATCAGCCGCCCCGCCGCGATCCATCTCCTTCGACTGGGCGGCCGGATGGTCCATTTCCCTAGACTGAGACGCCGGTGACTGGGCGCGGGGGCTCTCCTCGCGCTTCTGCGAACCTTCCGGCGATTGCGCAATGGCGGGACCGGCGCCAATCACCAACGCCATCGCTGTCGTGTAAAGCCAATTAATCCTCATGGGAGAATCTCCTGTTGGTTTTCCCCCGTCCGTCTCGGATTCGGCAGACTAGGTTGCCGCGTTTGGTTCCACCATGACGACGGTCAACCGGGCCGAGGCGATCCAACGCAGCTCGCTCAAAAGCGGGATCTGCGCTCGCTTGGGTCCATTGGCGCCAGCGTCACCCGTGAGATCGCGATCGCATTCGGCGCGGCGTTCTCGACCACCTGCTGGCCGACGTACGCAAAAGACACGCTGCGTTTTTTCGCTCCACCGGGGAGGGATTATCGTTCGGGCGCGCAACAGTGTAATAGCGGCAGACCGTCTGTGCTGCGCCGAGCGACTTGTCGGATGACGCTCGCCAGGTGCGACCAACTGAGCCAAACCAGATTTGAAGGTTGGAGAGCCGGGTCCGCTCGGTGCCGTAAGAACAAGAGGCCGCTTTCTGGTCTTGCCGGTTAGGATGGCACAACGACCGGCATTCGGGCAATTTCGTTGCCGACTTCATCGACAGCAAGGACGTGGAATCCGTGGTAATCGTCACGGCCTTCGGCAAGCTCAGCGGCGATCACGGACGCGTGAAGTCTCGCTGCCAAAGCGTCTGGCAAGACAGTGCCCGTTTCGTCCTCGAACGTCTTTCCGTTGCCCGAGACATGAAAGAAGTACAGCATTCTGAAAGTTTCAGCTACCGGTATCGGAAGGCGAATCTTAATTCCGTTTTCCGACTCAAGGATCGGCAGTGTCGGCATAGACCTTCGGCTGTCTGGGCGGATGGAGATGCCACGTGAAAACCGTCTTCTCAACCCAAGAGGTACATCCCCGGGAAAGATTCGATTGCTGGCACAGCGTCGCCTGCAAAGAGATCGCGAACCATAGTTCAAAGCCGGACATGCGCCCGAACTTTGAAGCTGAGATCGAGGTGGGCGGGCTCGGCAATTTGGAGCTTATTCTGTTCCGCAATTCGCCGATGCAGGTTTGGCATACTGCAGCGCACGCCTCCTGCGCGAAGTCCGACCATTTGTTTGTGTGCCACCAGTTGTCCGGCGGGAGCACACTTGAGCAGGATACCTGTGAGGTGACGTTGGATGCTGGCTGTCTGACGCTGTTAGACCCTTTGCTGCCCTACAAAGGAAAGTTCTTGCGGAACTCCAAAATGCTTGTCGTCAAGGCTCCGCGACGCGAGTTGGAGGCGCGACTCGGCAAGACGCGGGATATGGTGGCGCACCTAATAAAGCCCAATACGGCACAGGATCGGCTGACTTCCTCGGTGACCGCCCTATTGCCGTCATTGGCGAGAGAGACGAGTTCCATAAGCGATAGCATAATCGGAAGCGATGTCCTCGACTTGATCGCGGTGTCGCTCGCCAAAGCGATCGAAGGTGCCCGCCCCCGCGTATCCTCCGCGAAAGCTCTTGTATTGTTGAATATCCGCGCGGTCATCGAAGCAAGCCTAACTGACCCAAAGCTCGACCCGCAAGCTATAGCTGACGCCGTAGGCGTCAGCGTGCGATACGCGAATCAGGTTCTTGCTGAACAGGGGACGTCGCTCACGCGTTTAGTGCTGGCCAGGCGACTTGCACGATGTCGCAGTGCGCTTGAAGATCCCACCCAAGCAAATCGTATGCTTAGCGAAATTGCTTATGGTTGGGGATTTCGCGACCTCACGCATTTTGGGCGCCGGTTCAAGCAAGCGTACGGAATTCTACCAAGCGAAGCTCGGGCCGGCTTGAAGGGGTAAAGAAGCTTTAGGGGTGCAATCCAAGATCGACTTGTGGCCCGTGCGCCATAAGAAGCACGTTATCCACTTTAAGGCTGACCTACTACCGTTTATGAAACCCTCCATGCTCGGGGATAACATTTTGTTTCAGCGTGCCGACAGTGTTGAAGCCCGCTGGCGGGCGGTGCAGCCTTTTCTTGACGCCGGGAAGAAGATAGCTGCCAAAGGATTGGAATTCTAGGCAGTCGGTCAGCGGGGTCGCGCGGTGCGTTCGAGTTGTTGAAGCGTGATGGGTGCAGCTGGCGGAAGCTCCGACGGACTTAGTCGTTCGTGAAGAACGTCCCTGAGCACCGTTTTACGCAAGGTGTGGTTGCGATAGGTGGCGACAGAGTATCCATAACAGGCCGCATAAAAGTTCGGTGAGCCAGCGGCGGAGCAGGCTGAAGTTGTAGCCGGCGGCGGCGAGCACGGCGTTGGTGCGGTCGCCGTCGCGACCCTTGAGATGGTTACGGCGCATTCGGTGGTCGTCCTTGAGATGGCCGATCACAGGCTCGACGGCGGCGCGACGCCGCATCTCGCGGCGGATGGCTTTGGTGACACGGCGAACCTGGCCGCTGATCCAGACCTTGAACCGGTCGGGATAGTTGTGGCCGCGGTAGCCCTTGTCGCCGTGGATGCGGCGCGCTGCAACACCAGTGAGCTTTTCGAGGTCGGCGATGACGGGACCGAGCGTGTGGCCGTCATAGGGATTGCCGTGCAGGGCCTTGGCATGCAGTACGAACTGCCCGCCTTTGGGCGCGGTGGCAGGCGTGGCAATCGAGACTTTGCAGCCAAATTCGTAAGGTGCCCGGGCCTTGCCTTTGCCGATGCACTCCACCTCGGGGGCGTGCAACGAGTAGACCTTGGGACCGCGCTGACGCTGCTCTTGATGGCGAACCCGGTGGGCGAGATCGAGCAGCGGACCAAAGCGATCCTCAAGCGCAGGGTCGCCCTCGATCTTGCGTCTGATGTCACGGATGATGCGGCCAAGCCGGGTGCGCAGGAATTTGAGCTCTCGCCGGGCACGCTTGAACTGGTGGGCATGCGTGTAGCGTCCCACCATGATGGCGGCGCGCCTGGCCACGCGCAGATAGCTTTGGCGCAGTTCGACGCTCTCGCGTTTGGCCAAACCGACCAGCTTCTCGATCGCCCGGTGCATGAGCCGCGCATCGCTCGGATGCGCGATCGCCTTCTCTTGTACGGTGGTATCCACAACGACCCGCTCGAGATCTTTGGTCTCGATTGCCCCAGTTCGATGCGCCACCGAGAGGCTTTCTTGCAACAGCGCGGCGATCTGCTCCTCACCCAGCCGCTGGCGCCAGCGGGTCAGCGACGAGCGATCGAATGGCAAGTCGTGCCGGAACACCACCTCGCCGCAGAAATACTGAAAATACGGGTTCTCGACCCACCTGTCGCACAGCGCCTCGTCAGAGAGATTGTGCATGTGCTTGAGGATGAATAGTCCGGCTACCAATCGTGTCGGCAACGGTGGCTGCCCCGGCCCGAGGCGACAGACCGAACTGAAGCGTCCCGCCAGGAAGTCCCAATCGATCTCCGCCGCCAGACGCACCAACGGATGGCGAAGGTTGATGATCTTCTCCAGAGATGGACAAAACAGATCGTCCTGACGATCATCGCGCGGCTGGCTCATGGGTTCTCCCCAACAGCGAATCTCGCCGTCAAAGGAATCACGAAGCCGCCCAATCCGGAATCCAAAAACGCAAGAAAACCAGGACCTACCCACGGCTTTCTTGCAAAATCGAATACTTGCTCGCGTCAAATCACTGGGACAGATCAATCGCTTCCGAATTCTTCACGGGCGACGACTTAGCGGCTGATTTGCGGTTTATGACGGCCTGAAAAGTTTTGTTGATAGGAACGAAAGCCGACCCTCCGGATTCTTTGGTATGGCTCGATTTTACTTCCATCGACACCTTAACGGCCACGCGGTAGTAGATCAGAAGGGGGTCGTGCTTGACGACGTCGGCGCAGCCTGCGGTTACGAAGTACGTCGCATGCCAGGCGCGCTTAGCCGAGCTCTTGGCCAGCAACGACCTGATGTTCACGCGGCGACAGAAATATCCAACGGCACAAAAACGCTCTATATTATCAGGGGGAAAATAATGGTGGAGAAAAGGTAGATTGTCGTCTATCCATCAGCCTCGATGCATTATCAGCGATGCGCCGCATTTTCTAGGCGCTGATCCCGCCATATTTAGGGGAGCGCAGTGACGCTTCGCGTTTTGATTAGGTCGTAGCGATCGCGCTCGCCCTTTGTATAGCCTACCAGCTACGTCAACGGCCTGTTACAAGACGTGTGACGACGGCTGAGATCGGCAAGATCCCGCAAGTCATTACGACTTAGCGAGACGTTGATGCTAGCGAGCCTGAAGGATCTTAGCACAGCGATGATTTCCGGCACGAAGCAAAGAAGGAGCGCTTTTTCCCCTCCTGTCGAACATTGCCATTGAACCTATTTGATGCATCAGCCTCCGCCAGCGTGGTTCAGTCAATTCGGGCGGGAACGTAGGGACAATCGACTTTCGAACACTGATTCAAGGGGCAACGCGGAGGTTCAGAGCATTGATCCAGATTTGCGCTCTACCAACTAGACGAGATCACTAGATTTTTTGAGACGAGGGAAAGCGCGCCGGCACAGCGGTTAGGCTGCACTACCATACGTGACCAGGTGACAACCTACATGACTAGGTGTCAACCGGGGAACTAGCGTGCTCGGCCTTGTTGATGATCATGGCCTTATTGGCAATGACGAGTTTCGCGAGCGTCATCTTGCGGCGAGTATACGCATAGTCGTCGAGCGGCATGTCATCGCCCTTGCGGGCAGCGGACTATTAAATCCTGAACCGTAGCGCACTGGAGGACCGCATGAGCGAAAGCCCTACCTCAGATGCTGCGGATCAGCCAGTCTTGAGCCTCGCCATTACGCCGAGCCGGATGGCTTCTGAGAGCTGGCGTACTTCAAGCCGATCCATCATGCGCGCGCGATGTACCTCAACGGTGCGCACACTGAGGCCGAGCTCGTATGCAATCAACTTGTTGGGACGACCAGCCATCAGCCCGTCAAGAACGTCCCGCTCGCGTGGGCTGAGGCTTGCTACCCGCCGGACTGCGTCGGCGCCCTCGCGATCGCCCGGGATCTGGAGTTCCTTAGTGAATGTCGCCTCGATAGCCGCCAGCAACGCATGATCGCTGTACGGCTTTTCCAGGAAATCGCTGGCGCCCGCCTTCATCGCCCGGACTGCCGTTTGGACGTTGCCCTGAGCGGTAACGATAATGACCGACAGGTCGCTCCGCATCCGGGCCAATTGTGCCTGGACTTCCAGCCCGTTCGTCTCTGGCAGACGGACGTCAAGCAGCACGCATGCCGGTTTGAACCCCATGGCGGCTGCCAAGAACTGATCCGCTCTCTCAAAGGTAACCGGTTCGAAATTGGCGGAACTCAATAGACGTTCCAGCGAACGAAGCACGGCTTCGTCGTCGTCGAGAACGTAGACGGTTCGTTCAATTGACATCGCCTACACCATCGCACGGAATGGTGAAGTGGAAGCTGGTGCCGCCTGCCTTTGACTCTGCCGTCAACTGTCCGCCATGCGTTTCGATAATCAAGCGTGAAATTGACAGGCCAAGTCCCATCCCATTGTGCTTGCTTGAAACAAACGGCTCGAAAAGCCGGCGAGCTATATCCTCGCTGATTCCGGGTCCCACGTCAGCGACTGTAACCTCGATCATTCCATCGCCTACTACTCTCGTCGCCAGGGTAACTTCGCGCTGTTCCTGATCTGCCATCGCTTCAAGCGCATTGCGAATGAGATTTACCAGGACCTGTTGTATTTGGACCCGATTTATAAATGCGTGCGTGGCTCTAGCGTCTAGTTCAAACTTGAGGTTTGCCCCGGGCGGAGCAGCACTGCTCAACGCGAGCTCGCCGGCTTCCTCAATCATCAAAGACAATGTTTCAGTTCGTCGTTCCTTCTCGTCGGTTCCGACGAATTGGCGGTGCCTGCGGAGGATTTCGCTTGCTCGAAGCGCCTCGGCAGCCGCTTCGCTCGCAACATCTTGCGCTATCGCGAGGCTGGCGCGGTCCGTGCGGTTCAGAAGCCGCTTTGTCGCATTCATCGAGTTGACGATAGCTGTGAGCGGCTGTGAGAGTTCGTGCGTAATCAACGCAGCCATCTGGCCAGCTGCCGTGAAGCGCGCCATACGAAACATTTCGTCGCGCAATTTCCGGAGGCGGAGATCGGATTGCTCACGTTTGAGTTTTTGCGCCGTGAGCTTTTTGTGTGCCGCGGCCAGTTCGATTGTTCGCTGCTCCACGCGTCGTTCGAGAGATTCGTTGAGGTGGCGCGATTCTGCCTCGGCATGATTCTCCAAGCTGAGATCGCGGCTAACGGTTGCGACGTTCATCGGTTGCCCGGTTCGCGGATCGTCGATCCTGAAGCAATCCACAAGGAAAGGAATCGGGAGTCCGGATCCGAAGTGCACAAGATCTAGTTCTCCTTTCCATTGACCTGTACGCAGCACCAAGGGCCAAATCGTTTTCCGGACAAGCTGCCGGTTTTCGCGTGATACGAAGTCGAGTACGCGAAGTCGCAATGCATCGTCGGGCGTGGCAAGACCCACCGATTGTAGGCCAGCCGGGTTGATGTATTGAATATGACCGCTCAACGAGGCAATGCCTATAAAGTCAGTCGAGCGCTGCGCCAAAATGGTGAATCGTCTCTCACCGGCATCGCCCAACCAGTGCTGGAACGCGATCGCCGCCTGATTAGCCCCGATAGTCAGCAGCAACCGTTCCGTTTTGGTTGGAAACGTGGCGCGAAAGGAGCCGGCAGCAAGCACAGCATACTCGCTCAGCCCGATTGGTGCGGTTGCGACCTGCAGGTTGCGGCGGCTGGATTCGTTGGCGACGATAAATCCTCGATCGTCGCCAAATGCCGCTCTTTCGCGCTTCAGCACGGTCCGTACATGATCCACACTTGCAGGGTTCAAGTCAGGATCGCAGCGGAGCAGCTCCTCCGTGAGGCGAGTGTTATGATCCTGCAGGATAATGAGGACAAAGTCAGCGCGGAGCATCGTGAATAGCGCGCCGGCGATGCTGTCGCAGATCCGCCGCAAATCATAGTTTCGCCACGCCTTCGGAAGTATCGAAATGGCGACAACGTCGCGCATACAACGCCGCAACTCGTCAGGATCTGCAAGGGGATCGGTCCACGGCATAGTTCTGGCCTCGCAGCGACCCGGATGAATTTGATACCGATTTTACGAGGCCGGCAACCCTCAAAATGGTGATGTAAGCCCGTGCGGGATGGTCGACGCATTGACGGCTGTCAAAATACCAATATGTGGGCAGTGGGCGGTCGTCCACCGGTTCCCAGAGAACCTTGTGCGCGAGATCGGCGGCGTCGGGTCGGGCGAAGAGCGGAGTTTGCGGAAACCGCCTTATGTCAGCGCCGAAGAGATCTTCTTGAACAACTCGGCGAAGGCTTCTGAAGTATCTTATCATCGTCAAACTCAGAAAGAATCTCGGTAATGCGGCACCCGGCAACAAGCGGCACGCGCATGGGTCAATCTCGACCCGTCGGACAATGAAAGCCTGGCAGGACATGGAGGATGCCGCCGTGGCGCTTGCAAAAACTGTGGCGAGAAATTCGGCGGATAGATCGGCACTACCCATCACGAAGCCGGCACATTGTGGATGGGCGCGCCCGGCCAATCCGTGACGGATTCATTCGGCAAGTTTTATCACCTTGCCAACGCCTACGTTGCCGGGCCCGCGCTCTTCCCCGTCACCGGCTCGGCAAATCCGTCCCTTACCGCAACGACACTGGCCCGGCGCTCCGCCGAAGCAATTGTCAGCAGCAGGACGGCCGCTCCGGACCTCGCATTCAAGCCGCTCTTCACCGGGGCGCGCCAGGGATGGCAGATGGCCGGCGGCGGGGACTTCCTCACCATCTTCGGATCGATCCTGGAGGCGCGGCCAGACGGATTGGGTTTGCTGTGGTATACGCGCCAAATTTTCCGGAACTTTGTGCTCAAAGTAGGCTGGCTGTCGTTCAATCCGACCACCAATATAACGGGTAGCCGCGCTGACAATTCCGGCGCCTTGATCCGCTTCCCCGCGCTGAACGCGAGCGATCCCGGCAATGATCGGAAACTCGCATCGGACAAGGGGTACGAAATTCAGATCGACGACATGGGCTTCAACGTCGACACCGGGCAAACTTCGGCCCGTTGCATCAGACCGGGGCCGTCTATGGGCTGGCACCGTCATCGACGATCGCATCGAAACCCGCCGGTCAGTGGAATAGCATTTGAGATCGAAGCTACCGACGCCACCATCAGCGTGACGCTGAACGGGCAGTTGGTCTCCACTTACTTAATTCAGGCCAACGACGGGGGCCGCCGTGAGGGACACATCGGGCTGCAGTGTCACACCGGCAACGTGCAATTCCGGAACGTGATGATCCGGTCTTTGCCCGATCCGGGCATCCCAATGGCCTGAGCCCGCGACATTCCGATGGAGCGCGAAGCTGACGCCAGGCTAACAGCGGTCTGTGGCGCAAAGCAGAAATGCAGCGACGAGTCGCGGATCTGTAGAGGGCTTTTGTCTTAGCGATCCACTGCGCCGGGGGCCGTAAGACCCGCGACGACAACGGACCTCGTGGTCAGCACGCGAGACATATCCGGGAAGCCGTTAGCCTCCCCCCAGGAGTTCGCAAATATGGCGAGCTTTACGACCCGCGTTGAACTTCATGACGCGGACTGGTCCGACTACGAAAAGCTGCACAAGCAGATGGCCGCGCAAGGTTTCTCGCGCATCATCACCGCAAGTGACGGCAAGCGCTACTGGCTGCCTCCCGCCGAGTACAACTATGAGGCTGGGGCAACGCAGGCTGAGGTTTTGGTGAAAGCCAAAGCTGCTGCGTGGCAAGTGAAGACGCGCTTCGCAGTCTTCGTCACCGAGGCGGGCGGCCGCACTTGGGTACGGGCTTGAGGCCGCATAACCTAGGCGACCACATACACGAAGCGACATCAGGGCGGCTCAAGGGCCGCCCTTTTGCATCGGTCAAGATAGCGATAGTTTGCGGGCGCGCGACTAAGGCGGGTACTCCCACGGTACTCCTACCCCCGCAGTTTCTGCGTCTGTTCGCGTGTTTTCGCGAGTTCAGAATCAAATATATCAATGATTCAGTGGGGCGCCGCATAGTTCGGGACGCAGGGAAGATCTCTCCTCCGCGGGTGTTTGCAACTTTTTCGGATTCCCCATGAATCGGCCGCATCAGTCATCTTTCAGGCCGCTGCCTCGAATAGCAATTTGAGATGGTTCCGCGATTTGAACCTATCAACCGTTCCGCAACGCTATAGGATCCGGTGGACCGCCTACGCTTTGGCTCACTTTCCGGCCGTAGCTTAAATAGTGGTTTTCGATCTGCTAAGATCGAAAATGCTTTATCTTTCAATGGAGATTGACTGACACTCTCTCCGCCGCACTGCTTCTCCAGTGTATCCGGCCGTTCGCTCGCGCAATGCCAGCGATGTTGCGGCCATTAAATAACACCTGGCAGGGGAGCACTGCGATGGAAGCGTCCGCTCCGATCACCGCCGCAAAGGCCCATCACGCATGCTTGCTGGTGCCCGTGACATCGTGTCAGGCACGGAATACGCGGCTTGATCGGAGGCTGCTGACCAGGACGGTCTTGGGTGAGGGATTTCCGTTACTGGCTCGCGCGGATCTCAGAGACGCTGCCGTCTTGATAGGGCAGCGGAAGTATTTTGGAGCCGTGGTCTCGACCAACCGGGACGAAACCGGGAGAAGAGACGCTACCGGCGCCGAGATCGACTGACTCCGATCACGTTCTCGATCAGCTCTTTCGTCTTTGACGAGACCGACCGACAGTGAATGCAGTGTCCACCCGTCGAAAAAGCATTGAGCATCGCTCGTCGCGCCATCACTGCTCGGAGGAGAGCGTCCCTGATCCCAGTCAGCCAGCCGGTAACTAAGCGAGGGGGCAAATAGTCTGGCGCATCAGGCGAGCAGCTTGTCCAGTGTGATCGGGAAGCGGCGAATGCGCTTGCCGGTTGCGTGATAGACGGCGTTCGCGATCGCCGCAGGGACGCCGACGATGCCGATCTCGCCCAGGCCTTTGACGCCAAGCCGGTTGATGTGATCATCGCGCTCTTCGACGAAGATCACGTCGATGTCCCGAATGTCGGCATTCACAGGGATGTGATACTCGGCGATGTTGGCGTTCATGATCCGGCCAAAGCGGTGGTCGATCATTGTTTCCTCGTGCAGTGCCATCCCGATGCCCCAGACCACGCCGCCCATGATCTGGCTGCGGCCGGTCTTGGTGTTCAGGATCCGTCCGGCGGCGACAGCACTCACAATTCGCGTGACGCGGATGACACCGAGCTGCTCGTCGACCTTTACCTCGGCGAACACAGCCGAATGCGTGTTGCGGGCGTGCGACTTGTCCTCCGCGAAGTGGTTGAGCTTCTGCTTCTCGATCCGCTCGAGTTTGCCGTGCCGCATCGCATCCGCGATCGAGATGGCGCGGGTCTTGTCACCGTTCTTCGCGATTGTGCCGTCGACAAGGATCACGTCGGCCGCACCGACGCCGGCGAGCGGCGAAGAGGGCATCGCCCTGGCGAGACGCGCGAGATCCTGGCGAATGTCCTCGGCCGCTCCCAGCACCGCATGCGCGCTCGATGCGGCCATCCAGGAGCCGCCCTCGACGGGGGCTTGCGGGAGGGTCGAGTCGGCGAGCTTGACACTAATGTTCTCGATCGGCAGCCCGAGTGTATCGGCCGCCACCTGCGCCACGATGGTGTAGGTGCCGGTGCCGATGTCGGACGCCGCGCAGGACACCTCGGCATGTCCATTGGCGGTCAGCACGATGCGGACTGCGACTGGCATCTGCAGTGCCTCCCACACGCCAGTCGCCATGCCCCAGCCGACCAGCTCCTTACCGTCGCGCATCGCGCGCGGCGTGGGATTGCGGCTGCTCCAGCCGAAGGCTTCCGCGCCGCGGGCGTAGCATTCGCGCAGCTGCTTGCTGGTGTAGGGCAGGTCTTCGCTCTGGTCGCGATCCGAGTAGCACTTCAGCCGTAGCTCGATCGGGTCGAGCTTGAGGGCGACGGCCAGCTCGTCCATGGCGCATTCGAGCGCGCACACGCCCGAGGCTGCGCCTGGCGCGCGCATGTCGCAGGGGGTGGAGACGTCGAGACGGACGAGCTTGTGCGAATAGCGGCTGTTCGCGCTTTTGTAGAGCTGTTCGGCCCAGCCGGTGTCGTTGCGTGCGAAGTCCTCGTAGCGCGAGGTGACGGCCGTGGCCTCGTGCACGACCGCATTGAGCGTGCCCTCGGGCTTTGCGCCGAGGCCGACGCGCTCGATTGTCGCCGGCCGGTGGCCGAGCCCATACATCTGCTGCCGCGTCAGCACCACGCGAACGGAGCGCTTTAGAGCGAGGGCAGCGAGCGTTGCCAGCACCACCTGATATTGCGGCCGCAAGCCGGAGCCGAAGGCGCCGCCGACATAGGGCGATAGCACGCGGATGTCATTGACCTTCTTGTCGAACACGCTGCATAGAAATTTTTGGACGTTCTGGACGCCTTGCGTCTTGTCGTAGACCGTGAGCCTGCCGTTGCCGTCCCAGACGACCGTGCTTGCATAGAGCTCCATCGGATTGTGATGCTCGGTCGGAAGGACGTAGTCCGCCTCGTGCCGTACAGCCGCTCCCGCAAGCGCTTTTGCGGCGTCGCCGCGCGGCTTGAGCGGCTGCTTCACCTCAATCGCCTTGCTGCGCCCGGCTTCGAGATCGGTCGCAAACGCCTGCTCCTCCCGATATTCGACATGCACCAGGGTCGCGGCGAATTTCGCGGTTTCCCAGTCCTCCGCCACGACCAGCGCGATCGGCTGGCCGTTGAACTTGATGCTGTCGTCATAGAGCGGCCGGAACGGCGATCCCTCCTCCGGCGCCACTTCATCCTTCCAGGCCTCGTCCTTGTCGGCGAGTGGGGGGCGATGCGCATGCGTGAGCACGTCGAGCACACCTTTCACCTTCAGCGCCTCGCTGGCATCGAGGCGGGCGATGCGTCCGCGCGGAATGGTGGCTACGACGACGAAGCCATGCAGAAGCCCGTCGGCCGCGAATTCGCCGGCATATTTGGCGGCCCCGGTGACCTTGGCGCGGCCGTCGACGCGGGATGTTGGTGTTCCGACATAGGCGTTCATCGGTGCCTCACGCGATCTTCTTGTGGGCCTGTGATTGCGGCGTGGCGTTGGCGGCCTGCATCAGCGTTCGCACGATGGCGCGGCGCGCGAGCTCGATCTTGAAACCGTTATGGGCCTGGGCTTTTGCGCCCTGCAGCAGGAGATCCGCAGTGCGGGAGAAATGCTCTGTTGTTGCCGCCTGGCCGCGCAAGGCCGTTTCGGCCTCAAGGCTGCGCCAGGGTTTGTGGGCCACGCCGCCGAGCGCGACGCGCGCCTCTCTGATCGCGTTGCCGTCCAGTTCGAGCGCAGCCGCTACCGAGACCAGGGCGAAGGCATAGGACAGCCGGTCGCGGATCTTCAGATAGCTGTAGTTGCGGGCAAAGCCCCGCGGCGGCAGCTCGATCGCCGTGATGATCTCGCCGACCTCGAGATTGGTATCGACATGCGGCGTGTCGTCGGGGAGCCGATGGAAATCGATCAGCGCCATGGTGCGCTCGCCTGACGGGCCTGCGATGTGCACGAGCGCGCCAAGCGCGGCCAGCGCCACGCTCATGTCGGATGGATTGGTCGCGATGCAGGACGTGCTGGTGCCGAGGATCGCATGGTTGCGGTTGAGGCCGTCGATCGCCGAGCAGCCGCTTCCGGGAGTCCGCTTGTTGCAGGGAGTCGCCGTGTCATAGAAGTAGGCGCAACGCGTTCTCTGCATCAGATTGCCGCCAACGGAGGCCATGTTGCGGAGTTGAGCCGAGGCGCCGGCCAGGATGGCGCTGGCGAGCAGCGGATAGCGCTGCTCGATCAGCGGATCGTAGGCGAGGTCCGAGTTCGGCACCAAGGCGCCGATGCGCAGGCCACCGTCGAGCGTCTCCTCGATGTTGCGGAGCGGCAGGCGGGAGATGTCGATCAGCCGGGAGGGCTCTTCGACATTCTCCTTCATCAGGTCGATCAAATTGGTGCCGCCGGCGATGAGCTTGGCGCCGGGATGGGCGGTGAGCAGGAGGATCGCATCGGCGACGTCGCTGGCGCGGGAATACTGAAAATTGATCATGGCTGGCCCATTGCCTGCTGGATGGCGGCGACAATGTTCGGATAGGCGCCGCAGCGGCAGAGATTTCCGCTCATCAGCTCCCGGATCTCGTCAGAATCTTTGGCGTGGCCTTCGGCCAGAAGGCCGGCCGCCGAACAAATCTGACCGGGCGTGCAATAGCCGCACTGGAAGGCGTCGTGATCGATGAAGGCCTGTTGCAGGGGATGCATCGCGCCGTCTTTGGCAATTCCTTCGACAGTCGTGATCTCCGCGCCGTCCTTCATGACGGCGAGCGTCAGGCAGGAATTGATCCGCCGCCCGTCGACCAGCACGGTGCAGGCGCCGCATTGACCGTGATCGCAGCCTTTCTTGGTCCCGGTCAGCACGAGATGGTCGCGCAGAGCGTCGAGGAGTGTGGTCCAGGGCACGAGGTCGAGCGTGCGCCTATTACCATTGACGATGAGATTGATCGGAATGCGGTCGGGAATTTGATTTGCGGCATCGGCCATGCTCTTCCCCTGATGGAGGCCCAGCCGGGTAGTTGCATATGCTGACGCGAGTGCGCGCCGTCTCCGCTGGCCAATAGCGCCCAACGGACGGCCAGCCGCTTGGTTCCATGCCGGGAATCCCTTCCAATGAGCCGCCCAGCGCTTCGCCTCGCCGAACACCTCCATGGCAAAAGTGACGTGGCTGCTTGCGCAACCATCTTACCTGCAGGTCGATTAGCAGAGGTTCACCAAGAGGCCCGTAGCCCACCGAGAGCTGGGATCCGTAGTAATCGACTGATCTGACTTTGGCAGGTGCATTGCCGCATTGTCGGATTCAGCAACAGAAGCCCTTGCGAAGAGCGGGCGCGGATGTAAAATCTTGTGGTTTCTTTGCATTATCAACATTCGTGGATTCGTGAGCGATAGACGCAAAGTAGTTTTTTACTTGGGGGTCTCTCATGTTCGACTCCGTTACCACCGCGCTTTTGCGCGCGGTTCTTGATGAGGTCTGTGAAAGCGTTTCTCGAGACCAGACCGGCACCCGCCCCCACGTGGCCTCAAAGATTTTGGAGGCCGCCACGAGAGGTGACACCTCACCGGATGACCTCAGGCAGGTCGGCCGCAAAGACCTCTCGGAAGCGCCGACAATGTGGCGGTAGTCGTGGAGGGGCAGGGGTGAATTTCCAGGTCACTGTCCTGAAGATCCTGGTGAGCTATCCCGATGGCTTCGCCCTGATGGGGGGAGCTCAAACGTGATATGGCGATATTGGCAACTAGCGGGCAGGAATGGACAGAGCGCACCAAACGGCTGGCGTCGCGCATGCCTAACTTGGACATTTTTTCCCAAGGGCTCGTCGAGCGAATAGGCGGTGGCTGGCGAATAACTGATAACGGACGCGCTGCGCTCGAACTCATGGAAGCGCGCCCAGCCGCTGCAGATACGATGAGCGGAGAGGGCCTGATCGACCGCTCCAAACCCGCGACGCCTCCTTTGTCACTACCGCTAGAGAGGGGGCGTCGGCGGGGACGCCGTCAGCGTCGACGTGCTGCCCGGGAAAGAGCACTGGCGAACGCTTCCTAAGGAGACCCGCCTCGAAGGCGCGACAGCCTCGTGCCGTCAGCCCTAAGACCTGCGTAAGCTGGCGCGTCTCGCCGTCCGGTTTATTCGGTGGGAGCCAAACGGGGGCGATCTACGTCATGGCTCAACTAAGCGGATGTTCGAGCGACTTTCTCTGTAGATTGCGACCCTGGCCGAAGCGCGCGAAAATGTTGCTCCCAAGGGCGCCGACAACGTCGGCTTCTAGACTCCGGCTTAGGTTCGCTCGCCGCAGCGCCCGCTGTTCGAACTACAGAGCGGGACAGGAAGGTACAGCACAGGAGAGTTGCAACGGCAGGGAGATCTCGTGATCCGAGATGGGAGCGGTGCCGCTGCCGATTTTCAGGCCTCAAAGAAGCCAGCCAAGAAGCCACGGAAGGTTGCGGCCTGTCAAAAAGGAAATGCTGACGCCGATCGCCGGAAAGAAGCCGGCGAAGGATAGTGCGAAAAAGAGAACGTCGGCAAAGCCACGGCGCCAGTCCGCGAGCCCTAGTAATCGTTACGGCGGGTCCTCATTTGGAAACGCCTGCTAAGCAATTGATTTTTCTAGAGGCGAATTCGGCTAGTTTTTCCAAACGCTCATTGGAATCATTGAATAATCGAGCGGATTTTGATTCCACCATTCTGCAGTTCGCTCAAGGAGACGTTGGTGCGGAACTCCTGGACTTAGCGCTCTACTCGGCTGCCCATTGGAAACTAGACATTTGGAAAGGCGCCGCGTTGCCGGCCGCCAGCACCTAGTCTCAGGTCGCATCCAACTATCTCAGATCTCCCGCAAGTCCCGTTCTCGTCTAGGACGCCGCAATGAATTCGCAACGAATTGAGTGAAACGACCGTGAGCAGAACGCGATCAATGCGGTCCCCACATCAAGATAGATCAATAACTTAGAAGATGTTCACTGCGTTCGGGACGCAGTGGGCGCAGGTGACCAGATGCGATCGCATCCTTGAAGCCGCCAGGTTTGAGTTATGCGCTGCGCTTGTGCAGTGGGATCACTTGCCTCGAACTCGCAAGTCCAAGAACGGGAAAATTCTCCCGAATGGTCTGAGCGACGTAACTGGGAGCAAGGTGAGCGTAATGCTTTTCCGTCATCCTTGTATCCGCATGACCGAGTTGCCGGGCGATAACAGCCATCGGCACGCCAGCCATGGCAAGATACGAAGCATGAGTGTGTCGCAATATGTGAAAATTTACCGGAGGAGTGATCGCGGCTCGTTGGCTTGCGTCATCGAGCGGCCGCTGCTGGTGCGAGGTTCCCCAGACCCGCCCGTCGCTTCTCAGGAAGATCCGCTCGCCGGATTGCAGGACCTTTGTCCATTGCCGGAAGGCAGATTTCCCTTCTTCCGTCAACACGACGTGTCGGTTCTTGCCTTTGCTCAGACGAACGGACAATGTACCGCTGTCTTCGTTGTAGTCTTCGTACTTCAAACGCGTCAGCTCTGCGTATCGGCAGCCCGTGTGCAAGGCCGCTTCGATCAGCTTTCGAAAGTCCTCCGGACAGGCACTCACGAGCCGGCGGATTTCGGCGATGTTAAGATAGCGGACCACGGCTTCATCGACCTGCTTAAACGGTTTTACCTTTCGCCAAGCGCTGTCTGATGCGACGCGATCTGTGAAGAAGGCTCGGTTGAGCGCTGCCTTTAACATCGTGAGGATGCGGTTGGCAGTTGCTTTTCGCGCGCGTCGCGCGTCATCATCGTTAGCGGTTGCGCGCGTGGCCGGTTCAGTGGCGGTTCGTTTTGACCGCACTCGTTTCGGTTCGGTCGCGACCTTGTTGCGCCAACGAACGAGCCGCTCCGTGGTCAGCTTGTCGACCTGGATAGATCCCAGATCAGGCAAGATCCAAGCATCGAAGACGTATTTGGCACCCTGAACGGCCGCCGGTTTCTTCTCGGCAGCGATTTCACTGAGATAATCCTTGACGGCATCCGCAACCTTGTAAGGACCGGTACGAACGATGCCGGCCGCGACCAGGCGCTGCTGTTGAGCCCAGTTCCGGGCTTGGATTTGCGCCTGCCAATAATCAAAGACCGTCGCGTCGTCGGCGTCGGTGGTATCGTCAGCAGCGCCGATTGCCTTGGTGTCATAGCCTTTCGCGCCGCGATAAAAGCTTGCGACCCATGATCCCGAAACCGCTCCGCGGTAATAACCGAGCCGCAGCCCTTTTGCGATCTTCGCAAAGTAAGGTGTTCGTCGTACAGGCAAACGCGCGCGAGCTGTTCGCGTTTCGAGTGACGAGTGCCGCGCTGCGCGTGCCATCCACGTGCTCCATTTCTTCAAGTTTTCTTCAAAAGGCGGTCGAGAACTGAGGCGCATAGTACCGAACGCGAACGAACTAAGCAATTGAAAATGCAGCGTTTATTGACGTTCGCCAGTGTTCGCCAACGTGCGAGATGCAATTCTCTCAAGGCTGAAACAGGGGTTCGATTCCCCTAGGGAGCGCCATTTTTCCAACTTATCCTCCCCTCGATCTTGATTTGATTGTTCCACCCACGGGGTGAGCCTGTGGTATTGGCGATCAACATTCGAGCCGACAACAGTTCAGCGGGCGAGATCGAGCGGCTGTGGGATCAGGTCGGCGCGTTCGAGGCCAAGCCGTCGATGCGTACGCTTGGCTATCGTCCGCATTTTACATTTGCGATCTACGACGGGCCCGGGATCGACGAAAAGGCCGCGTGGGACGCCATGCTGGCAGCCGTAGCTCGCGAAACGCAATTGCTCATCCAGTTCAAGCGAATTCGGTGGTTCGAAGGTTCTCCGCTTGTCCTCTGGGCGGAGCCGGCGGTCGACGAGGCCCTGGCTCGCATCCATGGCCTTGTCAGCGCGACAATCGATCCAGCACATTGTCGTCCTCATTACCGGCCGGGCGCATGGATCCCGCATTGTACGCTCGGTACGGACATCGCCGACGAGCGGCGCAACGATGCCATTGCCTTTGCGCGGGCGTTCGATCGCAGCATCGAAGTGATGTTCGACGTGGTGGATTGCGTTGTGTTTCCGCCTGTGCGGATCGTCGCCGAGCGGAGATTGGCGTCGTAGTTGGTTGCCGCTTCTTGACGGAGCGACAATTTTCAACGTTCTGACGATACCGGCTTTGAAAACCGCGAACTGTCCATCGACGAACTCGACGGCGTTGCTGCCGCTGGCCTGTTCAGCTGGGTGGCACGAAGTGTCTTCGGCTGCGAAGTGGCTCGGCTCGGAGTTCGCCAAGGCCGAGAACGCCGTGGCCTCCGCGCTGGGCAGCAGCCACGTCAACATCACCATTCACAGGCAGAACTGAGCGAAGGGCTTGGCCAACATGCGACCTCCGGGCCCTCGGGTCCGGAGGTTTTGCACGTCCATCCCAAACCTTATTCCCGGATCAGTCGAACCACATCCTGCCTTAGCAGATAGAACGACACCGCCAGCAGAACGACGTCCTTCATCAGGAAGGGGACGTTGCCGGTCATCGCGGGGAATCCTCCCGCAGCGACGTCCCAGCCGTCCGGCATGAACGGAATGATCGTGACTGTTGCGATGAAGGTACCGGTCGAGCCTAGGGCGCCGAGGACACCGAGCCGCGTGCTCCAGAAGCCGGCGAGTAGCAGCGTCCCAAACGTCCACTCCGACGCGCCGAGGAAATAGCTGGCGCCGGCGTGACCGAAGACGGGATAGAGCCACCAGATCAGCGGCCCGTTGCTGATGAATGGGACCAGTCGCTCGAATTCATACGGGAACCACTTCTGGTAACCGAAGAAGAGAAACATGATCACCATCGAGGCTCGAACGACGTGGTAGTCGAGATCCTCCGCAAGGAGGCCGGACTTTTGCAGCGCGCGGACAAACGGATTTTGCATGTTGCTGGTTATCGCGGTCATTGTCTTGATCCTTTCATTCAAGATCTGACTGGCGCAGTCGCTTCACGCGACCGCGGGGAAGTCGATCTCGGTGTCGTTGATGCGGTTGAACACGTTGGTGAAGACGGTTGTCGCGAAGGCCAGGCTGATCTCGACGAGCTGCGCGTCGGTGTAGCCGGCAGCCTTGATCGCGGCGAAATCCGCGTCGCTGACCGTGCCGCTGGATTGCGCGAGCTTGCGGACGAAGCGGATCAGCGCGTCGCGCTTGTCATCGCCGGTCGCGCGGCGCTCGCGGATATTCTTCAACTCGTCGGGCTTCAGTCCCGCGAGCTTGCCGAGCAGGCTGTGCGCGGCCACGCAATAGTCGCAACCGGCGACCTCGGAGATGACGAGCTTGATGGTTTCCTGGTCGCGCTTCGATAGCGAACCCGACGCGAGCACGCTGTCGGCGAGCAGGACGGCCTTGAGCGCGTCCGGCCCGTGGGCGCCGATCGCGGCAAAGGTGTTGGGCACGCTGCCGATCGCCTTCTTGATCTGACCATAGATTTCAGCGGTCGCGCCGGTTGCGGAGTCGAGATGGGGAACGGAAAGACGGGACATGTTGGCACTCCTTGGTTTGGGTTGGTGAACGACTGTGGAGCGACAATAGGGTCCCGAATTGATACTTTGAATGTCAGTAGATCTCGATTATATGCTCAAACGTCTCGACATGAGGTGAGCTTAGGAGACCGCGATGGATTGGCTGAGCCGGTTGTTCGAGATGATGCCCGTGCGCGGTCGGCTCGACCTGCGCTGCGCCTATGGCGCGCCATGGCGCATCGACCAGGGGCCGGGCGAGCCGAATGAAATTCCGTATCACGCCGTGCTTGCCGGCTCGGCGATGCTGGACGATCCGGCGGGGGGCCGGCCGCTGAAACTTGAGCCCGGCGACATCCTGCTGCTTCCCGGCAATCCCCGACACGTCATGCACGACGGCAGCGGGGCCGCGCCGCTGCGGGCGCGCAACCGCGCGTCGCTCAATTTCACGATCAGCGAGAATCCCGGCTCGGGGGAACGGCTCGATCTGTTGTGCGGACATTTCGCCATCGCGCCGCCGCACGACCGCCTGCTGCGCAGCTATTTGCCGCCGCGCCTCGTCGTGCATGCCAGAGCCGACGCTGGCGACAGAGACACGGCGGGGCAACTCGACAGCCTCGTCGCCCTGATGCGCCGCGAGTCCGCAGACGATCGTCTCGGCGGCCGCGCGATGTTGAACGCGCTGTCGAGCGCGATGTTCGCGCTGGTGCTGCGGCTCGCCAGCCTCACCGACGACGCTCCGCGCGGTCTGCTTGCCCTGGCCGGTCACCCGCGCCTTGCACCTGCGGTGGCCGCTCTGTTCAACGAGCCGGCGCGTGCATGGTCGCTGCCCGAGCTGGCGCGTCTGTGCGGCATGTCGCGCGCCACGCTCGCGCGGCAATTCCAGGAGAAGCTTGGGCGCTCAGCAGCCGATCTCCTGACCGATATCCGGATGGCGCTCGCAGCGAATGAGCTGAGGAAATCGTCGCTTTCGACCGGCGCCGTCGCGGAAGTTGTCGGATATCAATCCGAAGCCGCGTTCCAGCGCGCCTTCAAGAGGCACATGGGCATCACGCCGGCTCAGTGGCGCAAAAGCCAGGGACTCAGCGGGGAGGCTCCCGAAAGGCCTGCCGCCTGATCCGGTTCGGCCGCACCAGCGAGCAGTCGGGCGAAAACAGGTGAAGAAGCGTCACTTGCGTCAACCGGCGCGGTGGCGTGAATTTCGCGATCGCGACGGAGGCAAAAGGAATTCGTCTCCGGGGAGAGCGCGCATAAGCCGTCAGACCATCGCGCAGGGAAGGCCGAGTTTCGGTTGCCCTGTACTTCCCCTGTGCATTGCGTGTGCATCATTTTCGCATGGGGGCTTTATGGGTGCCAGCCGGCGCCCGGTCTTCCCTGCGCCCTTTCTTGGGAGAGGGTGTGAACCGCAAAGCATGGCTCGGGCAAAACAAGCCGCGAGAGTACGAGCGCATGCGCACAATGTGCCTGCAAATTCGATCGGGCGACGCCGCTGCCTCGCGGCTCCGCGCAGAAAGGCTACGCCTTCTGAACCACAGCCTTACGCCTCCTGAAGATGAGAAAGGCAACGCCAAGAACGAGCACGACCGCTCCGGCCGCAAGGCCCCCGCGGGCGAGCGGCAGCAGCGGGGAGGAAGGCCCGCCGTGCCTCGCCTCGGAAACTTGTTGTTCGGTGATTGTGGTATCGCCCGCTCCGTAATGGGTGAGCACGTAGGTCCCCAGCATGGCGATGTCGCGGTTGCTGAGTTGGTTGGAATCGGTCGGATGGCCGCCGAAGCCCGGCATGAAGGCCTGTCTCCCCGATACCGTGCGATCCACGCCATAGAGAATGGCGGCAATCAGATTCGCCGGGTTTTTCTCGCCTGTGGCCGAGTTGTGGAACAGGCTCGGATAATAACCGTCCTTGCTGCCTTGCCCCTCGGCCGAATGGCAGGAGGC
The DNA here is from genome assembly GCF_008123425.1 of Bradyrhizobium rifense. Taxonomy (GTDB): domain Bacteria; phylum Pseudomonadota; class Alphaproteobacteria; order Rhizobiales; family Xanthobacteraceae; genus Bradyrhizobium; species Bradyrhizobium rifense. Next base: position 74,377 of record NZ_VSSS01000020.1, on the reverse strand, counting down.
GCAATTGCCTTGAAAGAGCTGGGCCCCGGTGGGATTGGCGTCATTGTTGGAACTGATGGGGTTGCGTCCGCGCAGCACGCTGAGTTCAGAGAACATCCTGCCCGCGCTGAACCGGGAGCCGCTTGCCGCATCCTGGACGGGTGGTACGCTCTTCACATAGGTGGCGACGGCGTCGAGGTCCGCGGCCGACAGGTGCTGGAAGCTGTGTTCGACGGCCTCACCCATGCTTCCGGCCGCCTGTGCCTTTCCGGGCAGGCGTCCGGTGCGCAAAAATGCCGCAAGCTCTTCCCTGGTCCAACTTCCGATTCCGGTCGCGGGATCCGAGGTAATGTTCGGCGCGTACCACGGTCCGACCTGGGCACCCGACAAGGCGCGGCTCGCCTCCTCCTGCATCAGGAATCCGCGCGGTGTATGACAGGTGCCGCAATGCGCCGCGCCCTGTGCCAGATACGCACCGCGATTCCACTCCGCCGATTGTCGCGGATCCGGCGCATAGACGTTGCTGTCGAGGAACAGGAAATTCCAGACCATCATCGACAGGCGGATGTTCATCGGAAACGGCAGCGCGGTCACAGGTGCCCGCACGTCGACCGGCTGCACGCCCTTCGTGAAATAGGCGTAGAGCGCGCGCGCGTCGTCGTCCGTGAACTTGGCGTAGGACGTATAGGGCATCGCGGGATAGAGCTGCGCCCCGTCGCGGCGGATCCCGCGGCGAAGCGCCCGGGCAAATTCATCTGCCGTGTATCGTCCGATCCCGAACTCTGCGGACGGAGTGATGTTCGTGGAATAGATGGTGCCGAGCGGCGTGCCGATCGGTAGCCCGCCGGCAAAGGGCTTGCCGCCCGGTGCGGTGTGGCAGGCGGCACAATCGGCGGCAATGGCCAGATACGCGCCGCGCTCGATCGTGGCCTTGTCGGCGGGCGGATCAATTTGCTCCGCCGCAGATGAAGCACCTGCCATGAGAGAGCCGGCGAAAAGGATGAGAAGCGCACAGATGCGATGACCGGCGCGGGACATGATCAGCCATGCCTCAGTTGATCGACGATCGCGTCGGCGGCCTTCAGCGCCAGCGCCGCCATGGTGAGCGTGCTGTTCGACGCCGTTCCGCTGGGCATCGCGCCGCCGCCGGGCAAAAACAGGTTGTGGTGGTCATGCGCGCGACAGTCCGCATCAACCACCGATGTCGTGGGATCGGCCCCCATGATGCAGCCGCCCATGATGTGGTCGCTGTTGAGAAACTCGGGCGACAGCTTGAAACTGGTCGCGCCGAGTCCGTCCGCCAGCTTTTGCAACAGCGGAACAGTGTAGTCTTTGGCGCTTCGGCGCACATAGTCGCTGACATCGTAGTAGATGTTCGGCTTGTTGATGCCGAGCCAGTCCTTCTTGTCCGACAGCGTCAATCGGTTGTCCGGCCAAGGCAGCGGTTCGTGCTCGACGGTCAGCCTCGCGGTGCAGGCGGAAAGTCGTCGAATCTCGGTATCCAGAGCCTTGCCGACGAGTCCTTTTTTCAGAGCGGCCGCCGCTCCGAGCGGGCTGCGGGCGAAGTTCTCCATGCGCAGCAGCGCGCCGGCATGGCTGCTGCGGAATTCTCCCTGCGTCGTGTTCATGATGCTGCTGCTCTGAACCGGCCCCACGCCGGTCCAAAGCGGCTCCGCAAGCTCCAGATCGGCGATGAGCTTGGGCTGATCCATCATGTTCCGCCCGACCTGGTCGGAGCTGTTCGCCACGCCGTTAGGATTGCGATCGTCTTTCGAGAACAGCAGGAGCTTTGGCGTCTCGATGCCGTTGCAGGCGATCACGAAGACCTTGGCGGTGATCCTGTGAGTGCCCTTGTCGGGATCGAAATAGTGAACGGCTTCGACCGCCTTCTTGTCGCCTGTCTCGATTCGATAGACGACGGCGTTGGCAAGAATCCTGCCGCCTTTGGCCTCGATTTTCGGCAACGCAGTCGCTGCGTCGTATTTGGCAGCGATCGGGCAGACGGGAAAGCAGTTGTTGTTGCCGCAACACGCTGGGCGTCCGTTATAGGCAACGCCGCTGTTGCGCGCCTGTGGTGCGGGGATGTTCATCAACCCCATACTGGCTGCGACTTCAGTGAGACGATGCTCACCGGGACCGAACGGAGTAGGCCCCATCGGATAGGGCCTGGAGCGCTTTACGTTCGGCGGCCATTGCATGGCGGGATCGGTGGGGCCGCATACGCCAAGCGCATATTCGGCGCGCGCATAATAGGGTTCGATGATGTCGTGAGCGAATGGCCAGTCCCGGCCGACGCCGTAGAGGCTCTTCAGGCGCATGTCCTCGGGTGTCAACCGCCAGCAGATGCCTGCCCAGTGCCAGGTCGCACCGCCGGCATAGCGCACATAGCCTTGAAGGTAGGCGCGGGCGTTCGGTCCTTCCAATTGCAGATATTGCTCCGCCTCCTTGGGCGTCCGCGTTTCAAGATGTGGTGCCCATGGTTTTGGAGGGTAGGGCGCGTCCCAGTGAAACAGCCGCATGCTCGGCGGAAGGTTTCGGTAATTCTCGACAATGCGCCAGCGATCGACACGAGGGCCCGCCTCGAGCATCAGCACGGACAAGCCGGCATCGAGCGCTTGTTCTGCGATCAGACACCCGACGACACCCGTTCCCACCACCACGACATCTGCGCTATCGGTACTTGCCATATGGGTCCCCCCGTCTGCGCCAGGATGCCGTCGTCAGAATTCCGGCATGTGGTCTAATGGCGGAGCGTCCGAGGTCCACCCGTTCGGACCCGAGATCGCATAGGACGGAATGGTCATGACGTCCTTCGTCGGCCCATACATGAGCGCATACTCAAGAGCGAACACTTCAGCATCGGGGGCATCGCTGACGACGCCGAGGTACCAGGCCGAAATGATCGCAAGCGCGGTCTCCTTGAGCGGACCCTCCGGCACGTCGGGGAAAAAGTCCTCGACAATCCGCGCGTTCTTGTTCTTTGCAATGGCGAGGAGCCCGGCCATTTGCTCCGACAGCGAAGGATTCAATGTGCTCATCGCGGCGCCGATGCGCTTGCCGACCTGCTCGTCGAGGCGATGCTGAATCAGCAGCGACGAGATTTCCATGAACTGGGCCTCGGACTGCTGCGACCACGAAGCCGCCGCGGCGACGGGCGGCAGCATCGGGAGAGCCGCAAAACCGCCGGCCAGGGACAACCCGCCCAGCAGAAGCTCGCGGCGCGCGAGACTGAAAGCTGTGGGGCAGTCATCACGATAACGGTCGGGCATGGGCTGCTCCGTTGTTCCGAACCCATCATAACCCAACGGCGCGAGGTGCCGTATTGAACAATGCAGATGCCGTGTTGGATAAACGTGCATACTGACAATAATACGACGTCGAGGCCGCTCCGCCGTGACGCATGGGTCGCTGTGGTTGCAGCATCGACCGGTCATTGCGGCGTCAGGCTGAACAGGTCCCGAGCGTTCGACCGCAGCAATACGCATGATGCGTCGGCATCGATGGAGGTGGTCCCGGGCGGGAAAATCTGCCTCTATGGCAATAGATACGGCCCATGCGCGGTCGACGTGCCTCCGAAGCTGCTGCCGGGCCTTTGGAGGCTCTGGCATCAGCTTTTCGGAGTGACGATATGAGCGGTTTGGTGATCTCTGGCGGCCGGGTGGTGGATCCGGCGAGCGGAATGGACGCCATTGGCGACGTGGCGGTGATGGACGGCAAGATCGCCGCCGTCGGCTCCTCACTCGGCGGCGCCGAGCGGGTGATCGATGCGACCGGGCTCGTGGTCGCGCCCGGCTTTATCGATTTGCACGCCCATGGTCAGTCGATCCCCGCCGACCGCATGCAGGCGTTTGACGGCGTGACGACGACGCTCGATCTCGAGGCCGGCGTGCTGCCGGTCGCCTCCTGGTACGAGCGCCAGGCCCGGAAGGGCCGGGTGCTGAACTACGGCGCTGCCACTAATTGGGCCTTTGCGCGCATCGGCGCGATGACGGGCTCGAATGCAGAGAGCTCGCTGGAAGCGTTCGGCAATGCGATGCGCGACCGCCGCTGGATGGACAACGTTGCGACCGATGCAGAGGTGGCGGGAATCCTCGATCGCCTTGGGCGCGGCCTGAACGAGGGCGGCATCGGCATCGGCATCTTGAACGCCTATGCCCCGGGCGCCGGCGTGCAGGAGCTGACCGCGGTGTGCCAGCTCGCGGCCAAGCAGGACGTGCCGACCTTCACCCACGTCGCCTACATGTCGCGCATCGACCCTGAGAGCGCGGCGGAGGCCTATATCCGCCTGATCGGCTATGCCGGCGCCACCGGCGCGCACATGCACATCTGCCATTTCAATTCGTCGAGCAAGACCGACATCGAACGCTGCCGCGTGCTGATCGAGAAGGCGCAGGCGCAGGGCCTGCCGATCACGGTCGAGGCCTACCCCTACGGCACCGGCTCGACCGTGCTGGCGGCGGCTTTCTTCAGCGATCCCCAATTCGTCGAGCGCAACGGCACCGGCTATGATTCCGTGCAGCGCGTGACCGACGGCTATCGCTTCCACGACCGCGAGGAGCTGCTCAAGGCCCAGGCCGAAGAGCCGTCCTCGCTGGTGCTCTGGCACATCCTCGACACCGAGAACAATGCGCATCATCGCGACCTTCTCGACATGTCGGTGCTCTATCCCGGCGGCGCGATCGCGTCCGACGCAATGCCGTGGACAACGTCGGATGGCAAAACTTACACCGGCGATGCCTGGCCGCTGCCTGACGATGCCACTTCGCATCCGCGCTCGGCCGGCTGCTTCACAAAATTCATCCGCGAATGGGTGCGCGAACGCAGAGCCGTCTCGCTGCTCGAAGGCGTGCGCAAATGCGCGTTGATCCCCGCAGAGATCCTGTCGCAGAGCACGCCAGCGATGCGCTCCAAGGGCAGGCTTACGAAGGACGCCGATGCCGACATCGTGGTGTTCGACTACGAGAAGCTGTCGGATCGCGCGACCTTCACCGCGATGAACTGTCCGTCCGAAGGCGTCCGTCATCTCGTCGTCAGCGGCCAACCGCTGATCACTGACGGCGTGCTTGACATCGCGGCGCGGCCCGGCCGTCCCGTGCGCCGCCCCGTCGTCGGAGGCTGACCCATGCCGGTCCCCGTTCTCCTGGTGACGGGCTTTTTGGGGGCGGGCAAGACCACGGTCGTCAACCATCTGCTGGCAAACGCGGACGGACGGCGGATCGCCGCAATCGTCAATGACTTCGGCGCGATCAATATCGATGCTGAGCTGATCGCGGGTGCGAGCGACGGCGTGGTCAGCCTTGCCAATGGCTGCATCTGCTGCTCGCTCGAAGGCGATCTGTTGCGCACGCTCTCGACCTTGCTGCGGCGTGATCCGAAGCCGGAGTACATCGTCATCGAAACCAGCGGTGTCGCCGATCCCGCCGACATCGTCCGCAATTTGATGGATCCGGTGATCCTGCGCGAGGCACCGCTGGAGACGGTGCTTTGTGTGATGGATGCGACGACATCGCCGGCCGCCCTCGATGATGCGCTCCAGCGTTCGCAGCTGCGCGTCGCCGACATCGTGGCGTTGAGCAAGCTGGATCTGGCGGACGAGGGCGCAGGGGCGCGGATGCGCGAGGCCATCCGCGCGCAGCGTGTGCCCGCCGTTGTGGTCGATGCGAGGCATGGCGCCATTCCGTCCGCGCTGCTGTTTCCTGCGAGCGATCGTGCGCCGGCGCCGCGCGAACCGGGGCCGAAACGGCCGGCGGAAGAACGCTTCGAGACGCTGAGCTGGACATCCGAACAACCGCTCTCGCTTCCGCGCTTGCAGCAGGCGATCGGCAAGCTGGCGCCGAAGCTCGCGCGCGCAAAAGGCCTGTTCGAGACGATCGAACAGCCGGGGCGCCAGATGGTGTTTCAGTTCGCCGGCGGCCGCGCGACGCTGGCGCCGGGTGATGCGCCGACACCAGGCGTGCCGCGGGCGCGCATCGTCTTCATCGCCGAGCTTGGGATGCTATCGAAAGCCGAGCTCGACGGAATTATGGAGGGGTGCGTTGCGAGTGGATGAGATGAGGCGATAGGATGGATCGCAGTCACAGGGAATGAGCCTGACATGTCATCCAAAATCCCACCCGCACCCACTGATGCCGCCTCACGCCGCGCCGCCAAACCGGCCATCGTCTACCCGGCCGGCACAATGCCCAGGCCCGACCTGGCCGCGCTCGAACAAGCTCGCAGCACGATGGTCAAAACGCACGAGCTCATCGTGCCGCCTCGCGACGCCAGAACATTTCGCGTATCGCGCGGCCAGTTCTTCCGCATCGTCGGCATCGAAGGTCCGCAGGTTGGCGACCTCAATCTCTGGAATGCAGACGATCTCTCCGAGCGTTTTTTCAGCGGCAAGACGCGGGCGATCCATGGCACGCATGTCGGCGTCGGCGACCGGCTCTGGAGCAATATGCCCTATCTTCGGCCGATGGCGACCATCAGTCACGACACGCTCGGCTGGTACGGTTTCGACGCGGACGGCGCCGGAATTCACGACGTCATCGGCACGCGCTGCGATCCCTACACGAATCTGATGCTCAACGGCGGCAGCTATGATTTCTGCTGCCATTCCAACCTATCCCGCGCGCTTGCCACTGAGCTGAAGATGGAGCCACGCGCGGTCGAGCATCACGTCCATGACGTGCTCAATGTCTTCATGTGCACCGGCTTCACCCAGGACACGCACCAGTATTTCATGAAGGCAAGCCCCGTCCGTCCTGGCGACTTCATCGAGTTCTTCGCGGAGATCGATCTGCTCGGAGCGTTGTCTGCCTGTCCCGGTGGAGACTGTAGCGCAACCCATTCCAGCGACGCTGCGGCATGTCACCCGCTCAAGATCGAAGTCTTCGAGCCGGACCGGGCGACGCTGACGGGCTGGACCTGGCCGGCGCCGAGTGCGTATCACCGTCACCACGGCGTGCATGCAGGAATCTGAGCCTCAATCCTCCACCGGCAGCCCGTCCCCGTGCACATACCACTCCGCGCGTGACGTCCACTGGACGTGACGGTCGGGTGTCGCGCCCAGCGGCTCGTCGAACGCGCCGGCATGGATGATCGCCTCGCGCCCGCTGCGTGTCAGATGCGGCATCGGGCTGCCGCAGATTTTGCAGAACGCGGTGGCAAAGCTACGCGCATTGGGCAGATCGAAGCGCGTGACGGATGCTTCGCCGCGCAGCCAACGCAGCGCGCTCGCTTTGACGATCACCTCGCAAGCATGTGCGGTCCCGGTCGCCTTGCGGCAGCGCGAGCAATGGCAGTTGAGGAAACGATCGAACGGACCCTCGACCTCGAACGCGACCTCGCCGCACAGGCAGCTTCCACGGAATGCAGCCATCTCACTCCCCCTCCGGCTCGGCCAGCTTCTCGGCTTCTTCCGCATGGACCGGGGGAACGCCTTGCGAGCCGCGCAGCCGGATCATGGTGTCGATCACGTCGACGTCGACCTTCAGCATGTCGAGATCGCGCGTCATCTCGCGCACCTCCTGACCCTTGCGCGCCAGCTCCTCGGAGACATCAACCGCCATCTTCCGCTCGGTCACATTGCCCGGCGTGTTGACGAAAAGCTTTGCGCGCATCCATTCCAGCCGCGCCCGCTGGGTGTCGCGCTCGAACTTCTTCTCCGCGTAGCGGCGCCGCGCCTCCGCATAGGCGCCGACCAGCGCGGTCTCCGGCAGGCTCCACAATTGCTCGACCGACATGGTCATGCGGTTCAGGTCCCGGGTTCGGCTCGGCGGAGGTTCACTCCGCAGCCTATCAGACCCTTCCCGCCGGCAATTCTCAAGAGGGCGTCGGCAGGTCCCGCAAACTCACGCGAATTGCGCGAGGCCGTGGCCGACGGACCAGTTTTCCGCCGGGGCGTCGAGCACATTCACGAACACGTCCGCCGGCTGGATCCCGGGGTTTTCGCAGAGCAGCTCCGCGATCCGCCGATACAGCGCCTTCTTCTGCTCAGGCGTACGTGAGGCGAACACGGTGATCTGGATCAGCACGGCATCGTCGCTTCGCTTGACGCCGTAGGCGTTGCCGCAGCGGAAGTTTGCGGGCTCATGCTCGCTGATGGTCATGAACTCGTCGCCCTCGGGCACGTTGAGCGCCTCGCGCATAGCCCGGTAGAGGCCGTCGAGGATCGCCTTTCGATAGGCTTCCGGCTTGCCGGCGCGCATCGAGATGTGAAGCAGAGGCATCGCGTGTCCCTTTGCGAGCGGGCGCGACCGACTAAGGCGCATCATCCGCACCGGCGGTTCGGCTCATTGACGAAACGGGCTATTAATCCCAACTAGTTTTTGACACGATGTCCAGAAAGCATGTTTTTGACATGGTGTCAAATACGCCGCTGATAAGGAGCATGATGTGAGGCCGCGCGAATTCGATCACGACGACGTCCTGCGCATCGCGTTCGACCAGTTCTGGCGCAAGGGCGTGCGCGGCACCTCGCTGTCGGACATCGCCCGCGATGCCGGCGTTCAGCGCGGCAGTCTCTACAATGCCTTCGGCAGCAAGGAGGCGCTGTTCCTCCTGGCCTATGAGCGTTACGCGGGCGACTATCTCGTCGCGCTGCAGAAGGCGCTTGGCGCGGGCTCATTGCGCAAACGCCTCACCACGTTTTTCGACCTGACCATCACCAACTTCCGCTCCGGCTCGCCGCCGCGCGGCTGTCCGACGACGCGGGGGTTGATGGAGCTCGGCGCCGCTGAAGGCGAGGGGCTCGACGAAGACGCGCGGAGAGCTTTTGCGAACCTGGTGTCGCGGATCACAGCGCTGGTTGAGGAGGCATTGTCGGCAGGGGCCGAACGCGGCGAGTTCAGCGGCAACCCGGCGGCCGCGGCGCTGCACATCATCACGGTCACGCGCGGTCTTGCCGTGCTTGAACGCGCCTTCGGTGACGAGCCCCAGCTGCGCAAGATCGCCGCCCACGCTATCGACCTCGTGCTCGGCAAGGGCGTTCGCTAGGCCTCAGCAGAACGCAAGCGCGTTGACGGCCTGCGTGGCCGCGCTCTCTCGCTCGATCCCGACGAGCTGGCCGACGGCGGTCTTGAGTTCATCTGGCTCCCTGCGACGCGCGACGGCCAGGAGCCGCATCAATTCCGCCTCGTCCTTTGACAGCCGCCGGCACGACGGCGGCATGAAGCACAGATCGCAGGGACGTCCGCTGCGCAAAATTCTGACCAGCGCGGCGACGCGGGCGACCAGCAACGGACTGTCGGCAATGCCGGGCGCCTCGTCGGCGAAGCGATAGGCGGCCTCCCAGCAATCGGACGCGCCGGTCGCATAGGCTGCCCCAATGAACCGGAACAGCGAGAGCGCGGTGCGGCAGAAATCATCGCAGCCTTCGACGCTCGAACAGCGCGTATCCTGGGTCATGACACGATCTCGTCAGTGCAATGTGGGGCTTCCGACGAACCAGCTTTTCATCGCCATCGTCTGCGCAATGCCGGGAGTCCCGATGTGTCGATCCGGCAGGATGAGACCGGCCATGCGGAAGATCGTCGCAAGTCCTCTGACAGGCGCGATCGCCCAATCCGCGCCGACCGGAGGCAGCCAGCTCTCGAACTGCTCACGCGCGATATCGATGCGCTCCTGTTGCGCCGCTGCGATCGCGTGCAAAATCCCGTGCTCGCTCTCCGACATCTTCGGGCAAGTGGGGCAATGAACCTCGATGGCCGTATGCGCGGTACACGCAAAGATCTCGATGATGGAGTCCAGCGACGATACGGCGTCGCCGACGCGAAAATGGTCGTAGACCTGCTGGATGTCGGCCGCCGTCGGAACGGCGGTCCCGCTTCGCGCCCGCGCGCGAAATCCCCAGATGAAGAGCCGCTCCGCCGCGCTCAGCGCGGGAAGGTCAAGCGTCCTGGTGTCTGTCGATTGATGCATGGAGCCTCTGGCAAATGGCTACGCTTTGCGCAGATCGTTCTGCCAAGGGCACGTGCGAGTCAACGCCGGCAAGACCGATATCGAGGTCTTCTAGAAACGCGCAAGCATTGGACGCTCGGTCTTTGGAGCCATTCCAATGCAGTCGCAAAAAAGTCGACGAATTCCAAAGTGCGCTTCAGACGAACCAGCCCTGGCTTCCGGGCACCTTTTGCCGGAGTTCGGGAACCCGAATGCTTAAGGCTTTGCTAAGACGATCAGGATAAAATGGCATATCAGCCCCGCCAATTTTGTGAGCACCGATGATTTTCTCCCGCATCAGTTTCAAGCTGGTCCTCATTGTCGGCATCAGCCTCCTCGGCATGATCGCGTTGGCGCCGATCGCGCTCTCGACATTGCGCGGCCAGATGGTCGCGGACCGCCAGGCCAAGATCCTGCAGATGGTCGACGTCGTCTACGGCATTCTGACGCACCAGCAGAAGCTCGAGAGCGAAGGGAAACTCACGCGCGAGCAGGCCCAGGCCGCTGCGATCGCGGAGATCAAGAGCCTGCGTTACGACAAGGTCGAGTATTTCTGGCTGAACGACATGGCCGCGAAGATGATCATGCATCCGATCAAGCCCGAGCTTGACGGCAAGGATCTCTCCGACATGAAGGACCCCACGGGCAACCGCCTGTTCTCCGGCTTCGTTGACGTCGTCAAAACGCAGGGCGCGGGTTTCTACAGCTACCTCTGGCCCAAGCCCGGCTTCGACCAGCCCGTTGCCAAGATTTCCTATGTGAAGGGCTTTGCGCCCTGGGGCTGGATCGTTGGTACCGGCATCTATCTCGACGATGTCGACGCCGTCTTCCACCAGGATGCGATGACGTTCGGCCTGGTATGCCTCGCGGTGCTCGTGATCGTGCTCGGCTGCTCCTTCGTGATCGGCCGCAGCGTGACCAGGCCGCTCGCGAAAATCACCGACCTGACCGAGCGTCTCGCCGCGGGCGACCGCGCCTTCGAAGTGCCCTACACCAACCTCAGCAACGAGGTCGGTGGGCTCGCCAAGGCGCTCGCCGTGTTCAAGGACAATGCATCGGCCGTGGGCCGGATGCATGCCGAGCAGCAGGAATCGAAGCAGCGCGCCGACGACGAGAAGCGCAAGACCATGACCGATCTCGCCGGCAAGTTCGAGGCGAGCGTCCAGGCCGTCGTCCGCGACGTCTTCAACGAGGCGCGCGCCATGCAGCAGGCAGCAAAGGGCATGTCGGAGACCGCGAACAAGGCGACCGATCGCGCGAGCTTCGTCGCCACAGCCTGCCAGCAGGCCTCGAGCAATGTGCAGACGGTGGCCTCCGCCGCCGGCCAGCTGTCGTCCTCGATCACCGAGATCAGCCAGCGCGTCGCGCAGGCAGCTGCCGTGGCCGACAAGGCCGCCGCCGACGGCCAGCGCACCAACGACACTGTGCAGGGGCTGGCCGCCGCTGCCCACAAGATCGGCGAGGTCATCGACCTCATCAACCAGATCGCCTCGCAGACCAACCTGCTCGCGCTCAACGCCACCATCGAAGCGGCGCGCGCAGGCGAAGCCGGCCGGGGTTTTGCCGTGGTCGCGAGCGAGGTGAAATCGCTGGCGAGCCAGACCGCGAAGGCGACCGACGAGATCGGCGCACAGATCACCGCGATACAGGCCGAAACCAACCAGGTCGTCGGCAACATCGACAACATTCGCAAGACCATCATGGAGGTCAACGAGATCTCCTCGTCGATCGCGGCTGCCGTCGAAGAGCAGGGCGCCGCGACGCAGGCCATTGCGCACAGCGTGCGGGAAGCAGCCTCTGGCACCGACCAGGTCTCGCAAAACATCTCCGGCGTCACCGATGCGACGGCGGAGACCGGCCAGGCCGCGGGCCTCGTGCTGAAGTCGAGCGGACGCCTGACCGAGAAGCTGCAATCGCTGGAGAACGAGGTCAGCACTTTCGTTGCCGGCGTGCGGGCGGCCTAGTATAGCAGGGGGATGGGCCAAAACTCCGATCGCCGCGCGCGTATCCTGCTGATCAATCCGAACAGTCTTGAGGCGACCACCGCAATGATGGTCGCAATTGCGGCGTCTGTCGCCGGCGATGGCTTCGACATCGTCGGCGTCACGGCGACGCGCGCGGCCGCGATGATCGTGACACCCGACGCGCTCGACACTGCCGCGCCCGAGGTCGAAGAGATCGCACTCGCGCATCAGAGCTCCTGCGACGGCATCATCGTCTCGGCGTTCGGAGATCCCGGCCTCGCGGGAATCAAGTCGGCGCTGAAGCTGCCCGCGGTCGGCATCGGTGAGTCGTCGATGCTGGAAGCTGCTGAAGGCGGTCGCCGCTTCGGCGTCGCGACGACGACACCGCTGCTGAAGGCGAAGATCGACGCGCTACCGGTCGCGTTGGGATTGCGATCCCACTACACCGGTACCCGCTTCGCCGACGGCGAACCGCAAGAGTTGATGCGCGATCCCGGGCGGCTGCGCGCTGCGCTCGCCGGCGCCGTCGAGGCCTGCATCGCGCAGGACGGCGCCGAGGCTGTCATCATCGGCGGCGGTCCGCTCGGCGAAGCCGCGCGCGAACTGCAGCCGATATTCACCGTGCCCGTCATCGCGCCGATCCCGTCTGCCGTGATGCGGATTATTCGCCTCATCGAAGCGCGACCGGCCAACTGATATTCCGGCCCGCGGGAGCTACCCCGGCGACCGCTTCCTCTCTCTTGACGACTGCGGTTAAAGTGAAGAAGCAGGATCATCGAACCTGCCGACCGCGCGCGACGCGGGCATGGAGACTGCTATGTCGTTCAAAAAGCTCCTGATCGCCAACCGCGGCGAGATCGCCATCCGCATCGCACGCGCCGCGGCCGACGCCGGCCTTGCCACGGTTGCGATCCACCCCGCGGATGACGCGCTGTCGCTGCATGTTCGCGTGGCGGACGAGGCGGTCGAAATCCCCGGCCGCGGCGCGCGGGCCTATCTTGACATCGCGGCCGTGGTGAAGGCGGCGAAGAGCGTCGGCTGCGATGCCGTGCATCCCGGCTACGGCTTTCTCAGCGAGAACGCGGCGTTTGCAAAAGCCTGCGCCGATGCGGGCATCACTTTCGTCGGGCCAAAGCCTGCCGCGCTCGAGCTGTTCGGCGACAAGGTGGCCGCACGGCAACTCGCAAAACGCTGCGGCGTGCCGATCATTGCCGGCACCAGCGGGCCGTCGAGCCTGGAGGAGATCACGGCATTCTTCACCTCGCTCGGCAGCAACGCCGCGATCGTGATCAAGGCGATGGCCGGCGGCGGCGGCCGCGGCATGCGCGTCGTCGAGAATGCATCCGATCTCGCGGAAGCCTATGCGCGCTGCCAGTCCGAAGCCAAGGCGGCGTTCGGCTTCGATGGCGTCTATGCCGAGCGGCTGATCCGGCAAGCGCGCCACATCGAGGTCCAGATCATCGGCGACAAACACGGCGCGATCTCTCATCTCTGGGAGCGCGAATGCACCATCCAGCGTCGGCACCAGAAGCTGGTCGAAGTCGCGCCGAGCCCGTCGTTGAGTGAGACCTTGCGCGGCCGAATCATCGACGCGGCCAAGCAGCTTGCGGCGGCGGCGTCCTACGACAATCTCGGCACCTTCGAGTTCCTGGTCGACGTCACGGCCGAGGACAGCTTTGCCTTCATCGAGGCCAATCCGCGGCTTCAGGTCGAGCACACCGTGACGGAGGAGGTGCTCGGCCTCGACCTCGTGCGCGCCCAGCTTGCGATTGCTGCAGGCAGCACATTGGCCTCGCTCGGACTGGCGCAGGGTTCGATCCCGAAGCCCCGCGGTTACGCCATGCAGCTCCGCGTCAACATGGAAACGCTGGACGAGACCGGCGCGACGCATCCGACCGGTGGCGTGCTCGCGGTGTTCGAGCCGCCGTCAGGCCCCGGCGTCCGCGTCGATAGTTTTGGCTATGCCGGCTACAAGACCAGCGCGGCGTTCGACTCGCTGCTGGCCAAGGTCATCGTGCATACGCCGGGTGAAGCCTGGCACGACGTCGTGGCAAAAGCCTCGCGCGCCTTGCGCGAGTTCCGGATCGACGGCGTCGTCACCAACATCACCTTCCTCGAGGCGGTGCTGGCGCACCCCGATTTCAGGACTAATCGAATCGCGACCGACTTCATCGATCGCAATATCGCAAAGCTGGTCGAGGCGGCCGATGGCGCGGCCAAGCCGCTCTATTTTGCCGCAGCCGAGCGAGGCGGTGCGCAGGCCGCCGAGACCCACGTCGCGCAGATCGTGCCCGAGGGTGCGGTGATGGTCGCCGCGCCCTTGCAAGGAACCATCGTTACCATTCAGGTGAAGGAAGGTGAGGTCGTGCGCCCCGGCCAGCAGCTCGCCGTGATCGAGTCCATGAAGATGGAGCACCTCGTGATGGCCGAGCAGGGCGGCCGTGTCATGAAGCTTGCGGCCGGCGACGGCGTCACGCTGATGCATGGCGAGCCGATCCTTTATCTCGAGCCGCTCGACGTCGCCGCCGATGCGTCGGCTGTCGAAACTGATGTCGATCTCGACCATATCCGCCCCGATCTCGCCGAGCTGATCGCGCGTCAGGCCAACACGCTCGATGCGAACCGCCCGGCCTCGGTCGAGCGCCGCCGCAACACCAATCAGCGCACCGCGCGCGAGAACGTCGCGCAGCTCGTCGACGACGGCTCGTTCATGGAATATGGCAGCCTCGCCATCGCCGCCCAGCGGCGCCGGCGCAAGCTCGACGATCTCATCAAGAACACGCCGGCCGACGGCCTTGTGATGGGCGTTGCCACCGTCAACGCCGAGAAATTTGGCGGCGAGGCGGCGCGCTGCATTGTCGTGGCTTATGACTACACCGTGCTCGCGGGCACGCAGGGCCACATGAACCACAAGAAGATCGACCGCATGCTGACCTTGGCGGAAGACTGGCGCGTGCCGCTGGTATTCTATGCCGAAGGCGGCGGCGGCCGGCCCGGCGACACCGACCGGCTCGGCATGACCGGCCTCGACGGCCCGTCCTTCGTGCAGTTCGCAAAACTCTCCGGTCTCGTGCCCGTGATCGGCGTGGTCTCCGGCTATTGCTTCGCCGGGAATGCCGCGATGCTCGGCTGCTGCGACGTTATCATCGCCACCAAGAACGCCTCGATCGGCATGGGCGGCCCCGCCATGATCGAGGGTGGTGGGCTCGGCGTTTATCACCCGGCCGAGGTTGGTCCGGTCTCATTCCAGTCGCCGAATGGCGTCATCGACATCGTGGTCGAGGACGAAGAAGAAGCGACGTCCGTCGCGCAAAAATACCTGTCCTATTTCCAGGGCGCGGTGACGGATTGGCAGGCAGCCGACCAGCGCCTGCTCCGCCGCGCCATCCCCGAGAACCGCCTGCGCGTCTACGACATCCGCAGCGTGATCGACCTCGTCGCCGACCAGGACTCGGTGCTGGAGCTGCGCCGCGACTACGGCGTCGGCATGATCACCGCGCTGATCCGCATCGAAGGCAAGCCGTTTGGCCTGATCGCCAACAACCCGCGCCATCTCGGCGGCGCCATCGATGCCGATGCCGGCGACAAGGCCGCGCGGTTCCTCCAGCTCTGCGACGCCTTCGATCTGCCGATCGTCTCGCTGTGCGACACGCCCGGCTTCATGGTTGGCCCGGAAGCCGAGAAGACCGCGATCGTGCGCCACGTCTCGCGCATGTTCGTGACGGGTGCGAGCATCACGGTGCCGCTGTTCGGCATCGTGCTGCGCAAGGGCTATGGCCTTGGCGCGCAGTCGATGATCGGCGGCGGCTTCCACGCCTCGTTCTTCACCGCGGCCTGGCCGACCGGCGAGTTTGGCGGCATGGGCCTGGAGGGCTATGTCCGCCTCGGCTTCCGCAAGGAGATGGAGGCGATCGCCGACCCCGAGGAGCGTGAGACCTATTACCGCAACAAGGTCACCGAGCTCTACGCCAACGGCAAGGCGGTCTCGATCGCCTCGGTGTTCGAGATCGACAACGTCATCGACCCCGCCGAGACGCGGCGCTGGATCATGGCGGGGCTCCGTTCGGTGCCAAAGCCGCCGGTGCGGACGGAGAAGAAGCGGCCGTGTATCGACCCGTGGTGAGCGCAGTGCAGCAATAGCTGCGTCCCGGTTCCCGATTGACATCCCCGCCTGTGGTGCCAGACTTTGCACAATAATACAGGGTGGAGACGTCCGCGATGGCCAGCCTTTCGGCCTCGAATCATGTCGCCCGTGTCTTGTCCGTCGCCAATCACGTGGCCGACGTCGATGCGGAGTCGCGGATCGCGACCTCCTGGCGACGCTGCCTGATCAGCCACAAGCTCGATCCCGCCCGCCAGGGCCCGCCGCAGACGCTCACCGAAGCCGAAGTCCGTCACGTCGCCGAGCCGATGGAGGAGACCATCGGGCTGCTCACACCCGAGCTCGACGATCTCGCCCGCGTGCTGCGCGACGCCGGCTATTGCGTCAATCTCGCTGACGCGAACGCGACCATGCTGTTCAGCCGCCTGCCGGGCGAGGCCGACGCGCGGATGTTCATGGATTGGAAGATCTACACCGGCTCGAACTTTGCCGAGACGTTCGAGGGCACCAACGGTCTGGGGACCTGCCTCGCGGAGCAGAAGCCGATCCTGGTGCATCGCGACGAGCATTTTCGTGCGCAGTGGCACATGTTCTCCTGCGCGGTGGCGCCGCTGTTCGATCAGGCCGGGCGCCTCGCCGGCGCGGTCAACATCACCTCCTGCCGCGAGGACCTCGAACGTGCCGCACATCAACTCGCGCTCGCTGTGACGATGGAGGCGACGCGGCGCATGGAGGGCGCGATCTTCCGCGATCATTTCCGCAACACCTGGATCGCCACCGTGCCTGGCGATGGCGGCAGCGGCCTGCTCGCCTATGACGACGATCGCCGCATCGTCGGCGCCTGCCGCTCGGCGCGCGCCTTGCTGGGCCTGACCGACGGCCTGATCGCATCCGGCATCGATCTGTCGCGCTACGTCAAGATCGACCATTCGCGCCATGCAGACGAGATCGTCGAGCTCCGCCGCGCCGATGGCCGTCCGCTGGGCCAGGGCCATGTCGCGCCGCCGTTGCGCGCAAAGTGCTCGACGTTACGTCGTGACGCGCCCGTCGATCGGTTTGATGCGTTGCATCGGCTGGCAGGCAATGATCCCGGCCTGGTCAAGAGCGTGAAGCGGCTCAGAAGCATCGGCGATCACAATCTGCCGGTGCTGCTGCATGGCGAGACCGGCGTCGGCAAGGACGTGTTCGCGCGTGCCATTCACGCCGCAAGCAACCGTGCCCGCAACAACTACGTCGCGCTGAACTGCGCGGCGATGCCGGAGAGCCTGATCGACGCCGAGCTGTTTGGTTACGAGGCCGGCGCCTTCACCGGCGCGCGACGCGACGGCTCGAAGGGCCTGATCGTGCAGGCCGACGGCGGCACGCTGTTTTTGGACGAGATCGGCGACATGCCGATCGCGCTGCAGACGCGGCTCTTGCGCGTGCTGGAGAATCGCGAGGTCTGGCCGCTCGGTGCGTTGAAGCCCGTGCCGGTCGATATCCGATTGATCAGCGCCACCCATCGCGATCTCGGCCGTATGGCGGAGGAGGGCACCTTCCGCGCCGACCTCTACTTCCGTCTGCGCGGCATGGAGGTGCGGCTGCCGGCCTTGCGTGAGCGCACCGACCGGGATGACATCATCCGCCAGATCGCGCGCGAGGAGGCGCCGAATTGCCGCCTCTCGCCGGAAGCCTGGTCGCTGCTCTCGGCCTATCCCTACCCCGGCAACATGCGCCAGCTCCGCCATGTGCTGCGGCTTGCCGGCTGCACGGCGGAGGATGGTGTGATCACCGATGCCGATCTCGACCTGCCGCCGTTCGGTGGAAGGGCGACGCAGACCGATCTCGAAGCGGCCGAGCGCGCAACGATCATCGAAGCGCTACGCAAGAACGGTGGCCGCGTCACCGAGGCCGCGCGTGCGCTGAAGCTGAGCCGCGCTACGCTGTACCGGAAGATCAAGCAGTTGAAGATCGAGACCGCGCAATAGCACGCTTACGAAAAATCGCTCCAGCTCAGATGCCGCGAATCGAGGTCGCCGACTGTCACGGTGCCGCGGATCTCATGAGGGACGTGGAAGCTGCTGCGCAAATACACGAGCGGCGCGGCACCGTCGGAATGCGACGCGTAGCGCACTTCGCCGACGAAGATCGAATGCGTCCTGGTCTCGAATTCCTGTGCCAGCACGCAATCGAACGCGGCGACCGCGTCGGTCAGCACCGGTGCGCCGGTTGCCCCGCGTGTCCACTGGCCGAATGCAAAGCGGTCGTCACCATTGACGCCCTTCTGGCCGCTGAAGGTCAGCGCCAGCAGCGCGTGATCCTCGTGCAGGAAATTGATCGCGAAGGCGCCTTCCTCGCGGATGCGCGCGTGCGCGCTGGCGTTGCGGTTGACGCAGACAATCAGCGACGGTGGATTGTCCGACAGCGAGCAGGCCGACGTCACCGTGAGCCCGGTGCGCTTGCCGTGCTCGGCGCCGACCGTCACCAGCGCAACCGCGCCGGCGCATTGGCGCATCGCCTGCTTGAAATCTTTGGCGTCGACCGTCACGCGGAAATCTCCGAAATGAATGCGGGTGCGGCAGGTTCGCGCCGCACCCGCATTCGGTCAAGCTGCCTTCTTCGCGGAGCCGAGATGCTTCAGGCGCGGCATCACCTCGTTCTTGAGCAGCGAGAGCGAGTGGTGCCAGGCCTCGGCCTTGTGCTTGTAGTCGAAGCCGAACACCAGCAGGACGCCGAAGCCGCCGACCTCGTCGTAGATTTTCTCGATCTTCTCGGCGACGGTCGCCGGCGAGCCGACGACCCAGTTCCGCTTGGCGCAATATTCGACGGTGACGTCGCTGTCCGGCACGTCGGGGGTGTGCTTCAGATAGTCCTTGAAGCCGAAATGGCCGAGCAGGGGCAGGAAGTACTCGCTCATCATCCGGCCCATCATGTCGCCGGTCGAGAGCTTCCAGGCCTCCTCGTCCGTGTCGGCGACGAACACCTCACGCACCAGCCGCCAGTCCGCGCGGTTCGGCTTGCGGCCGGTCTTGGCGGCGCCGATCTCGACCGAGTCCCAATGGCTGCCGACATAGGCCGGGTTGAGGTTGAGGCTCATCGGGATGAAGCCGCGCTCGCCGGCGAGCTTGAGCGTGTCCGAGTTCTTCGAGAGACCCGCGACGCCGATCGGCGGATGCGGCGCCTGCAACGGCTTGATGTGAGGCTTGAGGAAGTCGAACATCGTGTCCGGCTTGGTCACCGTCCAGAACTTGCCCTTGTAGGTCCACGGCGCGGGATCGCTCCACATCTTCAGGATGATCTCCAGCGCCTCGCGGGTCATGTCGCGGTTCTGGCCGCTCATGCCGTCGACGTTGAACATCGCCCAGTCGCTCGGCAGCCCTGAGGCCGCCACGCCGAAATTGAGCCGGCCCTCGGAGAGGTGGTCCAGCATGGCGACGCGGTTGGCGAGCTCGGCCGGGTGATGATAGGGCAGCAGGAAGCCGCCGGGCCCGATGCGGATATTCTTGGTCTGCATCAGCGCTTGCGCGATCAAAAGGTCCGGCGTGGGATTGGGTTCCCAGGGCGCGGTGTGGTGCTCGCCGACCCAGGCCTCCTGATAGCCGAGCTCGTCGAGCCAGCGCATGACCTGCAGGTCCCAGTCGCTTCCTTCCTTCAGGCCGCACTCCGGCGGATGCGAAGGCATCGTGAAATAGCCGATCTCCATGGGTTTCCTCATCTGATGTTGACGCGTCTTGCTGCGCGTTCGCTGACGTGAACAGGAACAGCTTCAGCAAGCGGTGTGCCAGCGTGGCTCGCGCCCCAGACCCGCGAGAAAACGCTGGTTTGGGGCCGCAATAGCCGATATCCCGGGGCGGATTTGCCGAGCGTCCGTCTCATTGTCGCGAGACGGCGTCTTGGCCGTGAGACGAGGATACGATTCGAAATGACCGAACCCGCTTTTGTCGCGGTGGACTGGGGCACCAGCAGCTTCCGGCTCTGGCTGGTCGATCGCACAGGCCACGTGCTGGCCGAGCGCCGCAGCGATGAGGGCATGATGGCCGCGGCCAAGGCCGGCTTCGCCGGCGTGCTGCAATCGCACCTGGCCGCAGTCGCTGCACCTGCTCATTTGCCGGTGCTGGTGTGCGGCATGGCCGGTGCCAAAACCGGCTGGGTCGAGGCCGGCTACGTCGACACGCCGACGCCGTTGTCCGCGGTCCTCAAGCAGGCCGCGCGCGTGCCGGGCGAGGCGCGCGACATCCGCATCCTGCCCGGCATCGCGCAGCGCGACACAAAAGCGCCGGACGTGATGCGCGGCGAGGAGACGCAATTGCTTGGCGCGCTCGGCCTGGAGGCCGCCGGTGAGGCGCTGGTCTGCATGCCCGGCACGCATTCGAAATGGGTGAGGGTGCAGGACGGCACGGTCGCGCGCCTCTCGACGTTCATGACCGGTGAGCTCTTCAGCGTCGTGTCGCGCGAGACGATCTTGTCGCTCGCGGTGGCCGGTGCCGATGATGCCGAGGATGTCGCGAGCTTCAAGGCGGCGGTGAAGGCCGCGTACGAAGCGCCGGCCTTCGCCGCCAACCTCCTGTTCGGCGCCCGGTCACGGCAGCTGCTGTTCGGCGGCACGCCGGCCGCGGCGCGCGAGACGCTGTCGGGCACGTTGATCGGCGTTGAGCTCGCCGCAGGTCTGTCAGGCACTGTGCCAAAAGCCGGCATCACGCTGATCGCGTCGGGGCGGCTGGCGATGCTCTACCGGCAGGCCTTCGACGCGCTGTCGGTGGTCGTGAACCCGATCGATGCCGATGACGCGGTGCGCCGCGGCCTGTCGATGGCTGCTGCGGCGATCTGGACGAAGTAAAAAGGATTCTTGAGATGAGCGTTCCCTTTCCGCCGATGAAACGGCCCCTGGTCGCAATCCTGCGCGGCGTCAAGCCGGAGGAGACCGAGGCCATCGTCGGCGTGCTGATCGAGGCCGGCATGACCGCGATCGAGATCCCCCTGAACTCGCCTGATCCGTTCCGCTCGATCGGGCTTGCTGTGAAGCAGGCACCGGCTGGCGTGCTGATCGGCGCAGGCACGGTACTGACCACGGCAGATGTCGATCGCCTTAACGACGTCGGCGGCACCCTGATGGTCTCGCCGAATGTGGATACGCAGGTGCTCGCGCGTGCACATCAGTACGCCATGATCACGCTGCCCGGCGTGTTCTCGCCGACCGAGGCGCTGCTTGCGGCGCGCTCCGGGGCATCCGGCTTAAAGTTCTTTCCGGCGAGCGTGCTTGGCGCGTCCGGCATCGGTGCGATCCGCGCCGTGCTCCCGGCCGGTGTCATGATCGCCGCCGTCGGCGGCGTCTCCGACCAGAATTTTGCGGAGTACATCAAGGGCGGCGTCACCGCCTTCGGGCTCGGCTCCAGCCTCTACAAGCCCGGCATGTCGGCCGCGGATGTCGCCGCGCGCGCGAAAGCGACGATCACGGCCTACGATCGGGCGATTGTGCAAGACTGAGCAGCAATAAACAAGCCGTGATGCCGTCACAGCGGCTTTGTATCCTATCTTGCTGCATCAGCGAGATCAGGAGACCGACATGGCGATCAACAACATAGCCGATCTGTTCGTGGCAACGCTCGAACAGGCCGGCGTCAAGCGCATCTATGGCATTGTCGGCGACAGCCTGAACGCGATCACGGAGTCGCTGCGCCGTCGCGGCACCATCGAATGGGTGCATGTCCGTCACGAGGAGGTCGCGGCCTTCGCCGCCGCCGGCGAAGCCGAGATGACCGGGAGCCTTGCGGTGTGCGCCGGCTCCTGCGGGCCGGGCAATCTGCATCTGATCAACGGCCTGTTCGATGCGCATCGCAGCCGCGTTCCGGTGCTGGCGATCGCGGCGCAGATCCCGTCGGCCGAGATCGGCGGCGGTTATTTTCAGGAGACACATCCACAGAATCTTTTCCGCGAATGCAGCCACTACTGTGAACTCGTATCGGATCCGAGCCAGCTTCCCTTCGTGCTCGAGAATGCGATCCGCGCAGCAGTGGGCCTGCGCGGCGTCGCCGTCGTCGCGATGCCCGGCGACGTCGCCTTCCGCTCGCCGCCGAAGCGCGCGTTGTCGACGCCACGCGGGCTTGCGCTCGCAGCACCAAAAATCGTGCCGCAGGCCGACGAGCTGAAGGCGCTCGCCGATCTCCTCAACGGCGCCGAGCGTATCACCCTGTTCTGCGGCCGCGGCTGCGCCGGCGCGCATGCGCCGTTGATGCAGCTTGCCGAGGCGCTCAAGAGCCCGATCGTGCATGCGCTCGGCGGCAAGGAGCATGTCGAATACGACAATCCCTACGACGTCGGCATGACCGGCTTCATCGGCTTCTCCTCGGGCTACGCAGCCATGCACGCCTGCGACGCACTGGTGATGCTCGGCACGGATTTTCCCTACAAGCAGTTTTTCCCGACCGATGCGAAGGTCGCGCAGATCGACATTCGCCCGGAAAATCTCGGCCGGCGGTGCAAGATCGATCTCGGCCTCGTCGGCGACGTCAAGCTGACGATCGAGGCGCTGCTGCCGCTGCTCAAGACCAAGACGCAGCGCAAGCATCTCGACGACGCAGTCGCGCACTACAAGAAGGCGCGCGAAGGCCTGGACTCGCTCGCCAAGGGCACGCCCGGAGCTAAGCCAATCCATCCGCAATATCTCGCAAAAGTCATCAGCGATCATGCTTCTGACGACGCCGTCTTCACCGCCGATGTCGGCACGCCCACGGTGTGGGCTGCGCGCTATCTCAATATGAACGGCCGCCGCCGGTTGATCGGCTCCTTCGTGCACGGCTCGATGGCCAACGCCATGCCGCAGGCGATCGGCGCGCAGGCCTCGCAGCCCGGCCGCCAGGTGATCTCGCTGTCGGGCGACGGCGGCTTCACCATGCTGATGGGCGATCTGATCACGCTGACGCAGATGAAGCTGCCGGTGAAGATCGTCGTCTTCAACAACGGCGTGCTCGGCTTCGTTGCGTTGGAGATGAAGGCGGCAGGCTTCGTCGACACCAATGTCGATCTGGAGAATCCGGACTTCGCCGCGATGGCGCGTGCGATGGGCATCTTCGCCAAGCGCGTCGAGGACCCCGGCGAGCTCCCGGGCGCAATGAAGGACATGCTGGCCCATAATGGCCCGGCGCTGCTCGACGTCGTCACCGCCAAGCAGGAGCTGTCGATGCCGCCGACCATCACGGCCGAACAGGTCAAGGGCTTCAGCCTCTGGGTGTTGCGAGCGGTGATGAGTGGCCGTGGCGACGAGGTTATCGACCTCGCGAAGACCAATCTGCTATCGCGCTAAAGCGAAATCAGCCGCGCTTCGCCGACGGCACGGGCAATCGCTCATGGCGGCGCTGGAAGCGCTGCCAGTGCAGGACGATGCCGATGATCGCCGCCGGCACGAAGCCGAGCACGATCAGGAAGTGCGGCAATTCCTTCGGCGAGATGAAGGCGATGGCGATGTCCGAGATCAGCCAGAGCGCTGCGAACATCACCGCGAAATCCGTGCGCGGGCAGCGCAGATAGTAGAACACGGCGGTGATGACCACGGCGGGCCCGATCGCGATGGCGATCATGACCGCCGTCAGCTCCTTCGGCGTCAGCGCGTCGAGCACCATCGACGCCAACAGCCAGATGGCGGCAAACATGGCGATGATGTCGATCGGATGCCGCAACCCAATACCTCTCGTGGGAACGCGCTATCGTTGTGTCCCGAATCCCGGTCGTCAAGTAAAATACGCTTATTCCTCGTCGTTTCCAGGCGTCGGGCGCAGCATGAAATGACCGAAAGCAGAGGCGATCGGCTTGCCCGGATCGTCCTACCAGGCCCGCGCCTCGAAGGCGACGATACGCCGGCCCTGTTTCACGATCGAGACATTGGCAATGGTGCCCAGCGCCCGGCCGGAGCGCAGATAATTGACAGTGAGCCCAATGGGCTTGGGCAGCGTCGCGATGCCGAGCTCGCGCCGCACGCCGAGGATCGCGGTGGTCTCGAGGAAGGCGCCGGTCATGCCGCCATGGATGGCGGGGAGGATCGGGTTGCCGATGATTTTTGGCGAGAACGGCATCGTCAGCGTGCCGTCATCATTCACGCGAATACCGAGGCAGCGCGCGAACGGGCTGTTGGCGAACGGGCCGTCCGGATCCTCCGGCGCTTCCAGCGTCGGAATGCTGCGCGAATCCATCCTGCGGTCCGCAAGCATGTTGGTGCGGTTGGCACCGATCATGAAGCAGGCGGTGGCGGTCGCCACCGGATCGTCCTCGGAGTCCTGGTAGGCCGTGGAGCGCACGAAGGCGATCGAGCGGGTGGTGCGGTAGCAGACCGAATGCGCCTTTATAGCGAGGCCGGGTGTGGCCGGCTTCTGGTAGTCGATGCGCAAATCGAGCGTTGCGATCGCGCTGGTGCCGTCGAGCGCGAGTTGCACCGCCATGCCGCAGCTCTCGTCGAGCATTGCGGTGACGACGCCGCCATGCAGCACGCCAGTCTCGGTGTCGCCGACGAAGACGGGGCGGTAGGGCAGGCTCGACCAGGCCTCGCCCGGCGCGAACCGGTCGAGCTGAAGCCCGCTGATATGGCCGTAATCGGAGCGGCGGCCCTTGATGGCCTCGGCGAGTTCCTCGAAGGGAAGCGTGGTCGGTGAGCTGGACATGGTGACGTTCTAGACCACTGTCGGGAACGGCGCAAAACCCCGAATGCGCCCTGCACGACAGGTCTGTCAGGAACCGGTTTGGCCTCGACAGAGCGCGCCGAAGCAACGATGGTGGGCGCTTCGCCTGTCGACTTGCCCCAAGACTTGCCCCAAGGAGTGCCCATGGCCGATCCCGAAACACCCACCACCAGCCAGGGGCCCGTCACCATTTCCACCTCCAGCTCCGAGCGGGCGCCGATCATCTATTTCGACGGCGCCTCCTGCTTCGGCCATCATAACGGTGCGATCCAGATCGAGCTCGCTGCGAACCTCTTGATGCCGATCGGTGCCGCCGTCAGGGTCGACGTGGTCCAGACCGCGCATCTGCGCTGCAGCCCAGCCGCGGCGCTGGCCTTGCGCGAAGCGCTCGACAAGGCCCTTGCGATGCTCAAGCTCGGACAGCAGCAGCCGGAGGAAGCGATCCCGGCCGTGAAGAACTGAGATTGACAGCCATCCGGCTTTACGTCACCTTTCGCGCAGGTTGATACGACCTGCCGGTTGCGCCCTCCGTGGAACGGTGAATGTATCGAGCCCTGATCGGCCCCCCTTTGCCCGAGCGACCGGGTCAGCAACGCAACCACCTGACACACCTGGATCGCTTATGCAGAGGACGAACCGATGCGCGATTTTCGCGATGCCAAGGCTATGGCGCAGACCCTGCGCGAATCCCTGACCACCAAGGCCGTCACCATCAGTCACAGCGAGAGCCTCGAACTGGTATCGAGAATGCTCGGTGTTGCCGACTGGAATACGTTGTCGGCGCTGCTTCACGCCGAGCGGCGTGACACGGCTGCGCCGATTGTAAGGCTCAAGAGCCCGTCGGCAGTCTACCCGGCGATTCCCTTGCGCGATTTCGTGCCGTTTCCGAACGCGACCTTTCCGCTGTTCGTTGGACGCGAGCACACGGTGCTGGCGCTCAATCATGCGTTCGAGGGCGAACGCGAGATGGTCTGCGCGATCCAGCGCGATTCCGGTGTCGATGATCCGGCGTTTGCCGATCTCTACGAGGTCGGCGTGCTCGCTCAATTGCTCGAGCTGGAACGGCTCTCCGACGGCTCGATCCGGGTGCTGACACGCGCGATCCGTCGCGTCGGGCTCCACAGCTTCACGGCGGTGGCGACCGGCTATCGGTCCGACACTTCCGAATTGCCCGAGCGCCCGGCCGTGGATGCGCCTGATCTCGTTCGCAGGGCCATCCAGCGCTTCGAGGATTACGCGGCGGCTCATCTTCTGCTCATGCCGGACGTCTGGTTGTTCTTCGACCAGACCCGCGACGTCGGGCGAATTGCCGACACGATGGCGACGCGCATGAAGCTGCCGGTCAAGGACAAATACGAGCTATTGGCGATCCTCGATCCGGTGAAGCGGCTGGAAAAGATCGATTCATTGCTGGACGTGTCGGCGCGGCCATTCGGCCCGGCCTATGAAGCGGCGCGACGCCGCGCGCTCGTCCTCGCCGATCAGCGCCGGCATCAGTTTGCAACGCTGGAGCATCTGCTGCTGGCGCTGACCGAAGACGGCGATGCGGCACCCGTGCTGCAGGCCTGCAACGCCGATCTCGACGTGCTCAGGAAAAACCTGGCCGACTATCTCGACAAAGAGCTCGCGCACACCATGATCGAGACCGGCACCGCAGCGCCGACCGCCGCATTCCTGCGTGTCGACCGCCGTGCAGCGCTGCATGCCCAGGAAGTCGGCTATCCCGCCGTGACAGGCACCAATGCGCTCGTCGCTCTGTTTCCGGAGACGCGAAGCCCGGCGGCGCGCATGCTCGCCGACCAGGGCGTGACACGCTGGCGCGTCGACAAAGCCATCGCGCGAAATGCTGCCAAGGAGAAGGGCTAGGCAGTCCGTAGCGACTGCTTACGCTTTCGCCACGTGGACCTTTGCGGTCTTCCCGCCGTTCCACTTGCCGTCGAGCGCGCGCTCGATCTGGGCGGCGAGTTGCAGCAGCAGGCCGTCATTGGCCTGTTTCGCGATCGCCTGGATGCCGAGCGGCAGGCCGTGCTCTTGCGCGGCCATCGGCATCGAGATCGCCGGCATGCCGCAGAGGTTCGCAAGCGGCGTGAAGGCGAAGAAGCGCCAGAGATTGCCGAACCAGTCGAGCACGTCGGGATTATCGGAGATGGTGAGATATTCCTTGGTGCCGACCTTCGGCGTCGGTAGCGCCGTGATCGGCGTCAGGATCACATCCCACTGTTCGAAGAAGGCGCCGAAACCGCGTGATGTCGTGTTGAACACGCCTTGCATCTTGGCCCGATCGGCAAAGCTGGTGTGAAGCCCGGCTTCCCAGATCCGGATGTTCATGGGCTCGATCAAATCTTCGGGCGGACGCTCCAGCCCGCGCGCGGCGAGCATGTTGGAGATCACCACGGAAAAGTTCGAGATGTAGCAGGTGGTCTGCGCCGCGAAGGCGGCGCGGAAATCGAGCTCGGGCAGCGCGTAATCGACGTGATGGCCGAGGCCTTCGAGAAAGCGGCCGGTCTTCTCCAGCTCGGCGGCGATCTCAGGCGTCGCGGTGTAGTCGCCCCAGGTATGCGACAGCGCGATGCGCAGCTTGGACGGATCGCGCTTGATCATCTCGCTGTAAGGCTGCGCCGTGGTCCAGAACGGCATGAACTCGCCGGGCGCAGGGCCACGGGCATTGTCGACGAAGGCGGCGGTGTCGCGCACCGTGCGCGACTGGCAGCCCTGGATCGAGACCAGGCCGGTGAGATCCGACATGTGCGGCGCCAGCGAGAACACGCCGCGCGAGACCTTCAGCCCGATATTGCCGTTGACGCCGGCGGGAATGCGGATCGAGCCGCCGCCGTCGGTCGCGTGCGCGATCGGCACCACGCCGGCCGCGACCATCGCGGCGCTGCCTGCCGACGAGCCGCAGGTGGTGTAGTCGGTATTCCAGGGATTGCGGGTGACATAGACGGCGGGATTGTCGGCCGAACTGCACACGCCGAATTCCGGCGTCGTCGTGCGCCCGATCAGGTTGAGGCCTGCCTGGCGGAATTTGCCGGTCAGGAACGTGTCGGCCGCGGCGCGATTGCCGCGCATCAGCAGCGAGCCCATCTCCTGCATCCGGCCCTTCATGGTCGGCCCCAGATCCTTCATCAGGAAGGGCAGGCCGGCGAACGGCCCGCCGAGATTGGCGCCGTCCTTGGCGGGATCGGCGATCACGTCATCGAACAGCTCGACCACGCCCGACAGCGTCGGATTGACCTTGGCCACGGCCGCTGCAGCCTGACGAGCCAGTTCCTTCGCCGTCAGCTCGCCCTTGCGGACGCGCGCCGCCAGCCCGACGCCATCGTGCTGCGCCCATTCGTTCCAGCTCATCGGCAAAGTCATGAAGTCAAATCCCTCAAGGTGCGGGCGCCACCTTTTTCGCAAGGGCCCGCGTGAATCAACTGAGCCGGCGCGAAGGGCAGGGTTGCGCCGGGCGGAGAGGTCGCGGCGTCATTAGGGCAGGTGCGCGATCACCGCAACCGGTCCGCCGCCGGCCGGTCCCTGATGCTCGGCGCCGCCGGAGACGTAGACCGCGCTGGTGCCGGCGAGGCCGGCGATTAAGCCGCCGACCGCCGCGCGGGCATGGCGTGTCGAGCTGATATCGGTGTCTTCCAGCATGGTGTGGCGGGAGCCGCGCACGGTGCCATCAGGTGAGGCCTCGGCCTTGGCGAGGATGTTGACGAGCTCGCGGCCCGACTTCGGTGTGGTACCAAGCCCAACGCTCTTCAATGCCGACATCACCGCGGCGGCATCGATCGCATCGTCCATCACGGCATGCCCGATCTCGAATTCGCTCGCTGAGCCTTCCGAATTGCCGAGCACGATGACGACGTTGTGCATCAGCTCGATCCCTGACGAGGTCGAGGCGACCTTCGAGAACAGGTCGTAGCGCCGCAGCACGACGTCATCGCTGATGTCGGATGCGACCTCGCCGAGCGCAACCGCAACGCCGAGTGCGGAGGCGCCGCGCGAATAGGCCATCGAGCTGTAGGCGCTGATCGTCGCCGTCTTGGCGCCGCGCGCGGCTGCTGCCTCGACACGTTCGCTGGTGAGCAGCGGGCACTTGATCTGGACGAAATGGACGTCGGCGGCGTCAGAGATGCCGGCATCCGCCATCGCGGCCTTCACCGCCCTGGCGGTCTCGGTGATCTGTGCCGAGCGGCCAAGCTCTTCAGGCAGAAAATCGCGGGTCTGCGCCATGCCGATGCTCAGGCGCTTGCCGGCGATGCCTGCGTGCGGCGTCGCAACCTGCTGGCGCGTGAACACCGTGATGTGCGGGCTGAGCACGCCTTCGGTCCCGCCGGACATCACAAACGCAATGCGCTGCTCGACCTCGTGCGGCGTCAGATCAAGCTTTGGCGCCAGCGCCGTGCACAGCGCAGCCACGGCATATTCCCGGGTGAAATCATTGACGCCGCCATTGCCCTCGGTCTTGCCGAGGATCGCCAGGATGGAGGCCGGATCGATCGCGCCGGAGCCGATCAGGCTTATGAGGCCGGAAACGTCGCCGGGGCCCTTGGTGGCGACCTTGAAGACGCCGACCGATGTCGTCCGCATGGATAGTCCTCGTGGGAAGTTCGGTGGTCCGGCGGGTCAACCAGCCGTGGAAGCAGGGTGGATGTCAAGTGTGAGCGGTAGCCCGGATGGAGCGAAGCGCAAATCCGGGACGGCGTCTCCGCATTCCACTTCCGCCTTCGCTCTTCGAGCTACGGCGGACAAGCCGCTCCATGCGGGCTACAAGATCCTGCGTCGCCTCTTCGGCCAAAACACGATCGCTGGGTCAATCAACCTGCGGCAAAATATTCTACTTTACCGAAATTCGGATTTGTCGTATGTGTCGCCCATCCTGATCCGGCGAAAAGGGGCGGTCGTACGTCGTCACGAGCCGCGGGTCGGGCTGCGGTGGACGTGAGCAGCGCCGTCGCGGATGCGAGTTGCAGGGTGGGGCAGTGGATTGAGCCGAGCCCCGTGAGCGACTTGCAAGCCGCGTTGTACGAACGGCGCTTTGTCCTGCCAGGCCCTTGGGCCTAAACAGGAATTGCTTGCGTACGGCAAAACCGTGTGGTCCTGGCCGTCGTCGCTACGGCCAAGTTCTTGCGGAGGCGGCATTGGCGTCAACCGGCGCGGTGTCGGTGAATTCCGCAAGCGCGAGGGAGGCCAGAAGGAACTCGGCTCCCGGGAGAGCATGGCATAAGCCGTCCGACCACTGCGCAGGGAAGGCCGTGTGTTCGGCTACACCTGTATGCTGCTGTGCGGTCTCTTTGCGCTACATCTTCGCGCAGCAGACCGCGGGTGCCAGCCGGCACCCGGCCTTCCCTGCGCCCTTTCCATTGAGGGCGTGAACGGAGCACAAAACTCGGGCGGAATATGCCGCGAGAGTGCGAAGCTGCGTCTGCAAGTTGAAATGTCCATTGGAGGACCACAATGCCACCGCTCGCAATGACGATTGTGGAGGCTGCAACGGGCACCACACCATCCCGTCACCCTGAGGTGCGCGCGGTACGGCGCGATAGCGTCGCAGCGCAAGCCTCGAAGGGCGACGCCCGGCTGCATCCGGGGCGTGCATCCTTTCGAGGCCTCCGCTACGCTACGGCCCCTCAGGATGACGGAGCCGAAGCAAGAGGCAGAACCCGCGACATCCCCACGATTGTGGCGAGATCGCATCGGCCCCACAAAAAAATCCTCTGTCGACGGTTGCGCGCCGCACCTTGATGAATCAACCTTGGTTGGTCCATAAGCGGCGTCCCGCGACCGGATTTCGGTTTGCGTCGCGTGCTTGGCTATAAAGGGATTCTCGCGTGGCAAATATCAACCAGAAAATTGCGCAGGAGCTTGGGGTACGGGCGGAGCAGGTCGAGGCGACGGTGACGCTGCTCGATGGCGGCGCTACGGTTCCCTTCATCGCGCGCTACCGAAAGGAAGCGACCGGTGCGCTCGACGACGCGCAATTGCGCACCCTGGAGGAGCGCCTGGGCTATCTGCGCGAGCTCGAAGACCGCCGCAAGGCGATCCTCGAATCGGTCCGCGAGCAGGGCAAGCTTGATGCCGCACTCGAAGCCTCCATTCTTGCCGCCGACAGCAAGGCGCGCCTCGAAGACATCTATCTGCCATTCAAGCCGAAGCGCCGCACCAAGGCCGAGATCGCCAAGGAGGCCGGCCTCGAGCCGCTCGCCAACCAGCTGATCGCAGAGTCCGGCAACGATCCCAAGGTCGTCGCCGAGGGCTTCATCAACGCCGAGAAGGGCGTCGCGGATGTCGTGGCCGCGCTCGACGGCGCCCGCGCCATCCTGGTCGAACGCTTTGACGAAGACGCCGATTTGATCGGCGTGCTGCGCGAGGAGATGTGGACCAACGCACGCATGGCCTCGAAGGTGCGCGAGGGCAAGAAAACCGAGGGCGAAAAATTCGCCGACTATTTCGAGTTCTCCGAGCCACTGACAAAACTGCCGTCGCATCGCATCCTCGCGATGTTCCGCGGCGAGAAGGAAGAGATCCTCGATCTCCAGATCCAGGCTGAGGCCGAAGCGCCGCCCGCGGGCGTGCCGGGTGCCTATGAACTGAAGATCATGAAGCGGTTCGGCATTGCCGACCTCAAGCGCGCCGGCGACCGCTGGCTGATCGACACCGTGCGTTGGGCCTGGCGCACCAAGATCCAGGTGCATCTCAATATCGATTTGCGCATGCGGCTGTGGAATGCGGCCGAGACCGAAGCGGTGCGCGTATTCGCCTCGAACCTGCGCGACCTCCTGCTCGCGGCGCCCGCCGGCACCCGCGCCACCATGGGGCTCGATCCCGGCTACCGCACCGGCGTCAAGGTCGCCGTCACTGACGCGACCGGCAAGGTGGTCGATACCGCCGTGATCTATCCGCACGAGCCGCAGCGGCAGTGGAACGAGTCGCTCGCGATCCTCGGCAAGCTTGCGATCAAGCATCGCGTCGAACTGATCGCGATCGGTAACGGCACCGCCTCGCGCGAAACCGACAAGCTCGCGGGCGATCTCGTCAAGGGCCTCGCCGAGCTGAAGATGTCCAAGATCGTCGTGTCGGAAGCCGGCGCGTCGGTCTATTCGGCCTCGGCCTTCGCCTCGGAGGAATTGCCTGAGCTCGACGTTACCCTGCGTGGTGCGGTCTCGATCGCCCGCCGTCTCCAGGATCCGCTCGCCGAGCTCGTCAAGATCGAGCCCAAGGCAATTGGCGTCGGCCAGTATCAGCACGATCTCGGCCAGGCCAAGCTCGCAAAGTCGCTCGATGCCGTGGTCGAAGACTGCGTGAACGCGGTCGGTGTCGACGTCAACACCGCTTCGGCACCGCTGCTCGCCCGCGTGTCGGGCGTCGGCTCCGGCCTTGCCCAGAGCATCGTGGCGCACCGTGACGCCAACGGTCCGTTCAAGTCGCGCAAAGCGCTCAAAGAAGTGCCGCGGCTCGGTCCGAAGGCGTTCGAGCAGTGCGCCGGCTTCCTGCGCATCCTCGGCGGCGAGGATCCGCTCGATGCCTCCGGCGTGCATCCGGAAGCCTATCCGGTGGTGCGGCGGATTCTCAGCGCCACCAAGAGCGACATCAAGGCGCTGATCGGCAGCAGCGAGGTCGTCCGTACGCTGAAGCCGAAGGATTTCGTCGACGAGACCTTCGGTCTGCCGACCGTCACCGACATTCTGCGCGAATTGGAAAAGCCCGGCCGCGACCCGCGTCCGGCGTTCAAGGCCGCGGTGTTCAAGGAGGGCGTCGAGGAGATCAAGCATCTGCAGAAGGGCATGATCCTCGAGGGCACCGTGACCAACGTTGCTGCGTTCGGCGCCTTCGTCGACATCGGCGTGCACCAGGATGGCCTCGTTCACATCTCGGCGATGTCAAAAACCTTCATCAAGGATCCGCGCGAGGTGGTGAAGCCCGGTGATATCGTCAAAGTGAAGGTGCTGGACTTCGAGGTCGCCCGCAAGCGCATCTCGCTGACCCTCCGTCTCGACGACGAGGTCGGCGCCAAGAAGGACGCCCCCGGCATGCAGCGCGACAACGGGGCTCGCAATCCTGCGCGCATGACCTCCTCGGCCCCGCGCAATCAGGAGTCTTCCGGCAGCGGCGGCGCCCTCGCCGAGGCAATGCGCCGTGCTGCGGAGAAGAACGGCGGCAAGCGCGCCTAGCCTTCCCTAACACCCGCGTCAGAATCTGGCGCATTTGTAAGTTGAAGGAGAGCGCTCCTTCTTCTCATCTGAGCATCCTCGTGCGGCGCGGTCACCGCCGCACTGCAAGGAGGATGGTTCGATGAACAACAGGCTTCTCAAAGGTCTCACTGCCGCGACGATCGCAGCAGTGATGGCGATCGCTTCACCCGTGCTCGCCCGAGGTGGAGGCGGGGGCGGCGGTGGCGGCCACGGCGGTGGCGGCTTCGGCGGTGGTGGACGCGGCGGCTTCGGTGGCGGGATGCACGGTGGCGGCTTCGGTGGCGGGATGCACGGTGGTGGCTTCGGTGGTGGCATGCACGCCGGCGGCTTCGGCGGAATGCATGTCGGCGGCATGGGCGGCGGTGCGCACTTCGCCCATGTCGGTGGACCAGGCTTTGGTGGAGCGGCCTTCGGCGGTGCGCGCTTCGCGCATGCGGCGATCGGGCCGCGCTTCGCTGGCGCTGGTGCCGGCTGGCACGGTCGGCCCTTCATCGGCCGGCATGCCTTCTTCTTCCACCATCACCACTTCCGCCGTTTCGCCGTCTTCGGCGCGCCTTACTACTACTCCAACTATTACGACGACGGCTGTTGGCGCAGGAGTCTGACGCCCTATGGATGGCAATGGGTCAATGTGTGCGGGGAAAATTGGTACTAGCATCGCTGGACCGCACCATTGTCGCGATCGCCACCGGGCAGTTCCGCTCAGCCCCGGAACGGGATAGTCTGGTGGCGATCGTCGCGCGGAGTTTGTCATGACTGGAGGTCACCGCCGCATTCTGGTCGTCGAGGACGATCCGGAAACCGCAGGCCAGCTCGTCGAGGAGCTGACGATTTCCGGCTATGACGTCGACCTTGCCGCCACGGGGCGTGAAGCCCTCAGCCATGGCGTCGCGCGCGACTATGCCGTGATCACCATCGACCGCATGCTGCCCGACATCGACGGCATCGCCGTGATGCGGCAAATGCGTGACGACGGCGTTGCCTCGCCCTTCCTGATCATCTCCGCGCTCGGCGAGGTCGACGACCGCGTGCGCGGCTTGCGCGCCGGCGGCGACGATTATCTCGTCAAGCCGTTCTCCTTCGTCGAGCTGCTCGCACGTCTCGAGGCGCTCGGTCGACGCAGCGAGACCATCGCGAAGGAAACGATTCTGCGCGTCGGCGATCTCGCGGTCGACCTGATCGCGCGTAACGCCAGCCGCCGCGGCCGCAAGATTCCGCTGCTGCCGCGCGAGTTTCAGCTGCTCGAATATCTCGTGCGCAATGAGGGCCGCGTGGTCTCGCGCGCGATGCTGCTCCAGCATGTCTGGGACCTGCATTTCGATCCCTCCACCAACATCATCGACGTCTATGTCGGACGCGTTCGTCGCAAGGTCGACGACGCCCAGGCCTATCCATTGATCCACACCATTCGCGGCATTGGATATTGCCTCCGTGCTCCTGGCTAACACGCTTCGGTCCTCGACCTTCCGCCTGGCGCTGATCGCGATCGCGATCTTCGGCTTGATCGTCGCGGCGATCATGGCGTACGTCTATTTCGGTACGCTCGCCTATGTGCGGAGCCGGGTGGGCGATGTCGGCGACCACAGCGGCTTCGTCGCGATGCTCGAGCTTGCGATGATCGCGGTTGCGGTGTTGCTCCTGGTGCTGGCAGGCCTCGCCGCCGTGCTGGTGACGCGACGCACGGTCGGACGGATCGAGGAGATCAATGCCACCAGCCGCGCCATCATGCTGTCCGGCCTCGATCGCCGCATTCCCTTGCGCGGCAGCCACGACGAATGGGACCGTGTCGCCGAAAACCTCAACCAGATGCTCGACCGCATCGAGACGCTGATGGGCGAGGTCAAGCAGGTCAGCGACAATGTCGCCCACGATCTGCGCACGCCGCTGACCCGCATGCGCGGCCGGCTGGAAAAGGCCTATCACCACGAGCGCAACAGTGAGGCCGATGCGGCGCTGATCGGCGACACCATCGCTGACCTCGATGCGGTGCTCGGCATGTTCGCCTCGATCACGCGGATCTCGGAGATCGAGACCCGCGCCCGCCGGAGCGCGTTTCGCGCGCTCGACCTCGCCGAGATCGCCGGCGAGGTCGTCGAACTCTACGACGCCGCCGCCGAGCAGATCGCGACGCGGCTGAGCATCAGTAGTGACCGCGAGGTCGCCGTCACCGGCGACCGCGATCTGCTGTTCGATGCCATCGCCAATCTGGTCGACAACGCGATCAAGCATGGCCGCCCAGGCGGAAAGGTTACGGTGACATGCCGTAACACCGGGGACGGCGCGACGATCGCCATCGCCGATGATGGTCCGGGCATTGCCGCCGATCAGCACGATCCCGTGTTCAAACGCTTCTACCGGCTCGAGCAGAGCCGCTATACGCCCGGCAACGGCCTGGGCCTGAGCCTGGTCGCGGCGGTGTCGCGCCTCCACGGCGCCGAGATCGCGCTGCATGACAACGCGCCGGGCCTGACGGTCCAGCTCAACTTCCCGAGCGCGCTATAGCTCGATCACGCCACGACGCGCCGCATGCGCCACCGCGTCGGTGCGGCCGGTGGCATCCAGCTTGTCGAGCAACGAGCCGACGTGGAATTTCACGGTATGCACGGAGATGTTGAGCTGCCGGGCGATCATCTTGTTGGAGGAACCCTCCGCCATCAGCGCCAGCACGTCGAGCTCGCGCTGCGTCAGGGCGATGTCGTCCGGCATGACGCGCGGATCGCGCGCGACGACGCTCGCCGTGGCGGTCTCGCCCGGCGCAACAAGGCGAAGCCCCGCGACACTGCCGAGCAGCGTCGCGAGGCGGTCGGCGAGAGCGGGATCGTCGATCTCCAGGGACAGCACGATCTCGGGTGCGTTGTCCTCGCTCACGCCTCCGGCCTCTCGCCAATCGTGACCTTGAAGCTCGCCGGCTCGCCGCCGCGGCGGACCGCGACATCGACCACCTGGCCGACGCTCGCGGGTCCCAAGGTTCGCAGTAGCGCGCGCACGCCGGAAAGCTTCTGGTCATTAACCGCCACGATCACGTCGCCCTGGCGGATGCCGGCCGTGGCCGCCGGGCCTGCCTTGTCGACATTCATCACCATCGCGCCGATGCCGTCGTCGAGCCGCAGCGGCTGCAGCCCGAGCCCGAGATACCCGCGCGCGATGCGGCCGCGTGTCTCGAGCTGGGCCGCGACGCGCTCGATCGTCGCCGTCGGGATCACCAGCACACGCCGCGGTCCCAAGACGGTCATGCCGAAGGCCTCGCCGGATGCATCGAGGGCGAGGCCGCCCTCCTGGCTCGGACGCAGGCGAACATCGAGCTCGATCCGCGCATCGATCTCGCCGCCGCGCAAGGAGCGCCAGCTCTTGCCTGAAACCGACACCATCCCGAGCGCCGCGCTCTGCGCATCGCGATTGGTGGCGACCACGACCGAGAGCGTGCCGAGGGCGGGGACTGTCGCGGCGAGCTTGACCGGGCTGATGCTGGTATCGGTGCGCAGCAGTGCGATATCGGTGGTGTGGTCGCGGCCGACGATCTTGGCGGCCGTCGTACTGCCATCGGGAAGAACGATCTGGACCTCGCCCTCATCGGCCAGCGCCTCGTCGGCCGTGACGATCAGGCCGGGCTTCCAGACGAAGCCGGTTGAGCGGGAGCGATGCGAATGCACGGAGACGACGGACGGCGCGATGCGCGCCACGACATCCGCGAGCGCGGACGATAGCGAGGTGAAAGGAGTGAAGTCGGTCATGGAAGGCTCCTGTAAGCTGTCCACAATCTGGGACGTCACGGGCCATTGCGAAACTGGCCGGGTGGCCAGTCCTCCCTGGGCCACGGCCGACGAACATGTGATTGGGAGCCGCTCACGGGAACGTGTAGCAATCGCCAAATTGCGCCATATGGCCTCAAGGATTTCAGCGAGCCCTGACCGATGACCATCGACCTCACCCGCCGCACCCTGCTTCAGCTCGCCGGCGCCAGCTCGCTCGCGATGGCGGCAGTGGCCGCCGCGCACGCCGAGGGCAATCCGCAAGGCGGCGGGCCGACCTATGCCAGCCGCACCCCGATGCGGGTCGGCATGGTGACGCTGCGCGTGAAGAACCTCGACAAGGTGGCAGACTACTACCGCGACGTGATCGGGCTCACCGTGATGGAGCGCTCCAGCGCCGCCGCAAAGCTCGGTACGGCCGGTATCGGGCTGCTGGTGCTGGAAGCCCGTCCCGACGCCGCGATCGAGCCGCGCAACGCCGCCGGCCTTTACCACACCGCCTTCCTGATGCCATCGCGAAAAGACCTCGCGCGCTGGCTGGTGCATGCCGCCTCGCACCGCGTGAAGCTGTCGGGCTTTGCCAATCATCTCGTCAGCGAGTCTGTCTATCTCGACGACCCCGAAGGCAATGGCATCGAGGTCTATGCCGATCGCGATCCCTCGCAATGGCAGTGGAGCGAGGGCAGCGTGAAAATGGCGACCGACGAGCTCAACATTCCCGATCTGCTGTCGCTGACGAACACGCGCGTCAGCGACTATGCCAGGGCGCCGGACGGCCTGCGCGTCGGCCACATGCATTTGCGTGTCGGCGATCTCGCGCAGGCCGAGAGCTTTTACCACGGTGCGATTGGTCTCGACCCGACCCGCAGCCGCAACGGCGCCGCGTTCCTGTCGTCGGGCCGCTATCACCACCATCTCGGCATGAACGTCTGGCAGAGCCAGGGCGCGGGCCAGCGCGACGACGCCATGACCGGTCTCGCCTGGTTCTCGCTGGTGACGGAGAAGCAGGAGCTGCTTGCCGCGCAGGAAGAACGGCTGCGCAAGGGCGGCGCGCGAGTCGCGCAGCTGCCGGATGGTGTCGAGGCAATTGATCCCTGGGGCACACGGGTGCGGCTGCTCAAGGTGTGAGCGGCCGCCTAGAGCTCGCGATAGCTCCGCTCGCCGGTTTCGGGCCGCATGAACACGGCGACGCGCTTGTTGGTTTCGGGGTCGATGAAGCGTTCGCCGGTGTCGACCCAGCCAGGCTCGATCGGCTGCTTCGAGGCCGGCTTGTAGCGCGTGTCGTAGATCAGGCTCGCGATCAGGCCGATACCGACGAATGTCAGCGGTATGCCGAACGGAAAGAAATGTCCGACAATGACGAGCACGATTGCGATCAGAAGCGCCGCGATGCCGATCGTCAGGGACATGCTCCCGTTCCTAGTGTGCCGCCGGCTCGATGACGACGGCCGTCCCGTAAGCGACGATCTCGCTCATGGTCTGGCCGATCTCGGCGGAATCGAACCGCATCATCACAATCGCGTTGGCACCCATCGCGGTGGCGTTCTCGACCAGGCGATCGATGGCGTGGCGGCGGGCGTCCTCCAGCAGCCTCGTATACTCCGGAATCTCGCCGCCGACGATCGAACGGAGGCCGGCGACGATATTGCCGCCAAGTCCGCGGCTGCGGACGACAATGCCAAAACACTGGCCCAGCGTCCGGACCACGCGGTGGTTCGCGACGTTCTCAGTGGTGACGATCAACATGTGGCTTCCCTGCCTGGTTACACGCCACCATTAGTCCGCGGCCAGATGGAACGGTTCATTGCCGTTCGATCGGGGGGCGACTTGATAGCCAGGCAAAGTCCTCGGGAACTGGTCAATGCCGAAGCATTGGTCTCATTGCCGTGCCGATGACGTTGTCCCAGCGGTAGGAATAGCCGACGCCGATGATGTAGTCCGGCGAATTCCGGTTGAGGCCGAAGGCCAGGTGGAAATCGAGCTGCTCGGTCCGGTTCAAGAGATAGCCGCCGCCGACATTGAAGAGCGCCGTGCTCGCGCCGCGTGACGGAGTGTCGCTGACATATTCGGCGAACAGCGCCAGCTTTTCGCTGACCTTGCGTTCGAGCACGAAGGTCGCCTCGCTGGTCTGGTGGTTGGCGAGATCCGATGGCCGGAAGAAGCTCGTGAACATGCCGCTGATGCCCCAGCCGCCGCCGAGCTCGTAAGACCAGGGGAATTGCAGATAGGGCTGAAGGCCTGCGCCGGTGATTGCGGGCGTGCCGGTGGGCAGGCCGACGCCGAACACCACCGAGAGGTTTGCGGGCTCAGGCAGCCCGCTGACCTGCCATTTCACGCCGGGGGTGACATTGGTGAAACCGCTGTCGACCGTGCCGGTCAGCCGCCCGACATGGCTGGGAACATCGACCAGCACTTCGAGGCAGGGCGCGATGCCGAAGCGGAGACGGCTGTTGCTGCCGTCAAAGCCCTTACCCGCACTCTGGCCGGACGTGTTCAGACCGTTCTCGATCTGGATGCTGCCATCAGGCACGACCAGGCTGGAATTGGTCACGTCAGGACGATCGGTCGCGATCTCCGATTGCGGCGAGGGGCATTCACCGGCGTGGGCCATGCCGGGGCACAGCGCGGTGGCAAGGAGGCCGACGCAACACAACGAAACCCGCCAACGCTGCAGGACAATTCCCGAAACCACAAACACGCTCTTCGAAGGCCGATCGCTTGCTGGCAATAATACCTCATGGTAGCACGCGATGGATCGCGCGCCTGTCAGACAAGACTCGCTTCCTCCGGAACTTATTCCCGACATGACCGATTTTCGCGGCGTCTTCCCCTATCTCGTCTCGCCGGTCGGTATTGACGGCACGGTGCGGACCGATGTGCTCGCAAAGCTCTGCGACGACTTGATCGGCGCCGGCGTGCACGGGCTGACGCCGCTCGGCTCGACCGGCGAGTTCGCCTATCTGAACGCCGCGCAGCGCATGGCGGTCGTGCAGACCACGATCGAGGCTGCGAAGGGCCGCGTGCCGGTCGTAGCCGGCGTCGCCTCCACCTCGACGGCCGATGCGGTGGCGCAGGCGCAGGCCTATCAGAGGTTCGGCGCCAACGGCATCCTGGCGATCCTGGAGGCCTACTTCCCGCTCGCCGATGCCCAGGTCGAGTCCTATTTCCGCAGTATCGCGGACGCCGTGGACATTCCGGTCGTCATCTACACCAATCCCCAATTCCAGCGCTCGGACCTGACTCTCGATGTCATCGCGCGCCTCGCCGAGCATCCGCGCATCGGCTACATCAAGGATGCCTCGACCAACACCGGGCGGCTGCTCTCTATCATGAACCGCTGCGGCGATCGCTTGCGGGTCTTTTCGGCCTCCGCCCACATCCCGGCCGCGGTGATGCTGATCGGCGGCCTTGGCTGGATGGCGGGACCGGCCTGCATCATCCCGCGCCAGAGCGTCACGCTCTACGACCTCTGCCAGGCCGGCCGCTGGGATGAGGCCATGGCGCTCCAGCGCAGGCTGTGGCGCATCAACGAGGCCTTCGCCCGCTTCAACCTCGCGGCCTGCATCAAGGCCGGGCTTGCGATCCAGGGCTATGACGTCGGCGATCCCGTCCCGCCGCAGGCCCCTCTGACAGCCGACGCGCGCAAGGTCGTGGAAGCGGCATTGCGGGAGCTCGCGTAGCCTTCGCGGCATGACGAATCCATGGTCCCACCGCCCAAAACCGCGGCTGGTCTCGCATGGCTCGATCCGCTAAAAGGCAGCCCGAATTTCAAGAGACCCCGAGGACCCTGCGGAATGAACATTCTTCCCGGCAATTTGCGTTTCGGAGCGGGCCAGCCCGTCAAGCGTTTGGAAGACCAACGGCTGCTCACCGGGAAGGGGCAATTCATCGACGACAAGCCGGAGGATGGCGCGCTGTGGTTGCACGTGCTGCGCTCGCCGCATGCGCACGCGAAGATCGTCTCGATCGACACCAGCGCGGCGGCAACGATGGCCGGCGTTACCGCGATCTACACCGGCGCCGATCTGATCAAGGACGACGTCGGCACCATCCCGACCCTAAGCATCTTCAAGCGCCCCGACGGCAAGCCGATGACGGTGCCGCCGCGCCGGCTGCTCGCCCATGAAGTCGTGCGTTACACCGGCGAGGCGGTGGCGGCCGTGGTGGCTTCATCGCGCGCGGAGGCCCAGAGCGCGGCCGAAGCGATCGTGATCGAATACGACGTGCAGCCCGCCGTGGTCGATCCCGTTGAGGCCGTAAAACCTGGCGCGCCAGTGGTGTGGCCTGAGGCGCCCGACAACATCGTTGGCGCGATGAGCTATGGCGACGCCGTGAAGGTGGACGAGGCCTTCGCCAAGGCCGCGCACACGGTCGAGCTCGATCTCGTCAGCCAGCGCCTCGTGCCCTCCGCGATGGAGCCACGCTCGACCATTGCCGAGATCGACAAGACAACCGGCCGTCTCCTCCTGCACGTGCAGTCGCAGACCCCGGCATCGACCCGCGATGTGCTTGCCGAAGCCGTGCTCAAGCGTCCCAAGGACAGCGTGCGCGTGCTGGTCGGCGACATCGGCGGAGGCTTTGGCCAGAAGACCAATCTCTATCCGGAAGACGGCATTGTCGCCTATGTCGCGACCAAGCTGAACAGGAAGATCCGCTGGCGCGGCGACCGCACCGACGAATTCGTCGGCGGCACCCACGGCCGCGATCTCACCTCGACGGCGTCCTTTGCGCTGGATGAGAAGGGCAAGGTGCTGGCCTATCGCGTCACCTCGATCGGTTGCACCGGCGCCTATTCCTCGGGTGCGGCCAACATCATTCCGCTGGTGCTCGGGCCGTTCGTGCAGAC
This sequence comes from Bradyrhizobium rifense, assembly GCF_008123425.1. Classification (GTDB taxonomy): domain Bacteria; phylum Pseudomonadota; class Alphaproteobacteria; order Rhizobiales; family Xanthobacteraceae; genus Bradyrhizobium; species Bradyrhizobium rifense. The sequence continues at coordinate 32,994 of NZ_VSSS01000020.1, read as the reverse complement.
CGGCGTCTATGATTTGCCGCTGGTGCATTTCGAGATCAAGTCGGTGATGACCCACACGGCACCGGTCGGTGCCTATCGTGGTGCTGGTCGTCCAGAAGCCGTCTTCATCGTCGAGCGCCTGTTCGACGCTGCCGCGCGAAAAATCGGCATGGATCCGCGCGCGATCCGCAAGGCAAACTACATCGAGCCAGCGCAGCTGCCCTACACCAACGCCGCCGGTCAGGTATACGACTCCGGTGCCTTCGCCCACATGCTCGATCGCGCGGTCAAACTCGCCGACTGGGATGGCTTTGCCGCGCGCAAGAAGGCCGCGAAGAAGAACGGCCTACTCTACGGGCGCGGCCTGACCTCCTACATCGAGTGGACTGGCGGCCGCGCCCACACCGAGAAAGTCAGCCTGCATGCGACCTCGCAGGGCCGCGTCGTGCTGCATTCCGGCACCATGGCGATGGGGCAGGGGCTGCAGACCACCTACACCCAGATGATCTCCGACTCGCTCGGCATTCCCATGGACAAGATCGATGTCGTTCAGGGCGACACCGATCTCGCCATGGGTTTTGGCAGCGTCGGCTCGCGCTCGCTGTTCGTCGGCGGCACGGCCGTGGCGGTCTCGTCCAACGACCTGATCCAGAAGGCGCGCGAGAAGGCGGCGAACGTGCTGGAGACCTCGGTCGAGGATATCGAGTACCAGGGCGGTATGCTCACCGTGGTCGGCACCGACCGCCGCATCAGCCTGTTCGACATCGCCGAGAAGGAGAGTGGCGCAAAACTCAGCGTCGATTCCGAGGGTGAGGTCGATGGTCCCAGCTGGCCTAACGGCACGCATATCTGCGAGGTCGAGATCGACCCGGAGACCGGTGTGTCCAAGGTCGTGCGCTACACCACCGTCGATGACGTCGGTGTGGCCGTGAACCCGATGCTGGTCACCGGCCAGATCCATGGCGGCGTCGCGCAGGGCATCGGTCAGGCGCTGTATGAGGGCGTCTCCTATGATACCGACGGCCAGCTCCTCACCGCGAGCTACCAGGATTATTGCATCCCGCGCGCCGACGACGTGCCGCCGATCGTGGTGACGCTGGATGATTCCGCGCCCTGCCGCACCAATCCGCTCGGCGCCAAGGGCTGCGGCGAATCCGGCGCCATCGGCGGCCCGCCCTGCGTCACCAACGGCGTGATGGATGCGCTGGCCGAACTCGGTATCACCCAGCTCAACACGCCCCTGACGCCGCAGAAGATCTGGAAGGCGATCAAGGACGCGAAGGCGGGCGGTTAATATCTCGAGCGCGTAGCCCGGATGGAGCGCAGCGAAATCCGGGTCCGCTCGTGGTTGTTGCCCCGGATTGCGCTTCGCTCCATCCGGGCTACAAGCCCTAGATCCCCAACATCATCTTCGCAATAATATCGCGCTGGATCTCCGACGTGCCGCCGAAGATCGTATAGGCCCGGCCGTTGAGATATTCCGGCACCACCGTCAGCATGTCCGCCGGCAGCGCGGGCTCGTGGTTGAGCTTGTAAAGCGGGCGCATCGGCTCGACGGCGAGCGCGTCGTGGCCGATCACGTCGACGCCGAGCCGCGTCACGGCCTGCCGGATCTCGCTGTTGCGCAGCTTCAGGATCGACGACACCGCGCCGGGGTTTTGTCCCGTCTGCAGCGCCGAGAGCACGCGCAGCTCGGTCATCTCGAGCGCGTCGATGTCGACCTCGACTTCGGAGATGCGGGACGCGATATCAGGGCTGTCGATCGCGCGTCCCGTGAGATCGGACTCCGCTAGCTCGGTGATGGCGCGCAGCCCTTCGCGCAGCTTGGCGGATGCGATGCCGGAGCCGCGCTCGAACTCGAGCAGGTATTTGCCGTAAGTCCAGCCCTTGCCTTCGTCGCCGACGCGGTTGGCCACGGGTACGCGCACGTCGTCAAAAAACACCTGGTTGACCTCGTGGTCGCCGCCGATGGTGAGGATCGGCCGCGTGGTGATCCCCGGCGTCTTCATGTCGATCAGGATGAAGCTGATGCCGTCCTGCTGCCGCGGCCCGTCGCTGGTGCGCACCAGCGCGAACATGCGGTTGGCATGGTGCGCATGCGTGGTCCAGATCTTCGTGCCGTTGATGATGTAGTCGTCGCCGTCGCGTACCGCGCGGGTCCTCAGTGACGAGAGATCGGAGCCGGAGCCCGGCTCGGAATAGCCCTGGCACCAATAGTCCTCCCCGGAAAGAATGCGCGGCAGGTAGAAATTCTTCTGCTCAGGCGAGCCGAAGCCGATGATGACGGGCCCGACCATCTTCACGCCCATTACGTTGACATTAGGCACGCCGGCGCGCGCGCATTCGCTCTCAAAGATCCAGCGCTGCGCCGGCGTCCAGCTCGGGCCGCTGTGGTCGACCGGCCAGCCCGGCGCACCCCAGCCCTGCTTATGCAGCGCGCGCTGCCAGGCCATGCCGATGTCGGGATCTGAAAACACCGACGGCGTCAGCGCGGTGGCGCGCTTCATTTCCTCGGTGAGATTTTTGGCGATGAAGCCGCGCACCTCGCTCTGGAAGGCGCGCTCTTCGGCATTGAACGAGAGGTCCATGATGCGCTCCTCGTGTCAGGCGGGTTGGGTGGTGCGGCTGAGCTGGGCATGGCGGCCGTAATGGTGCGCGCTGCCGCCGAACAGCGTGTCGAAGGCGACGAGCCGCTTGAAATAGGCGCCGACCTCGAGCTCCTCGGTGACGCCCATGCCACCGTGGAGCTGGATCGATTGTTCGCCGACGAAGCGGGCGCATTTGCCGATCTTCGCCTTCGCAGCCGACGCGGCGCGCGCGCGTTCGACCGGCGGCTGATCTGCCTTCAGCGCGGCGCGCAGCGCCATTGAACGGGCTTCGTCGACCTGGATCGCCATGTCGGCGAGGCGATGGCGGATCACCTGGTTCGCGGACAGCGGCCGGCCGAATTGTTTGCGGATCTTGGTGTAGTCCAGCGTGGTGTCCAGCAGCGTCTGCATGATGCCGACGGCTTCCGCGCCGAGCGCGGCCATGGCGCGATCGACGGCCCATTCAATCGCCGGCAGTGCGTCCTTGCCGTCGCCGAGCAGGGCATCCTCCGCCAGCTGCACGTCGGAGAGTTCGACGTTGCAGGCGCGTCCGCCGCCGAGGCGCGGATAGTCCGAGATCGCAAGGCCTTGCGCCGTTGCCGGCACCAGAAACAGGCCGATGCGCCCCGATGGTCCCTGATGATCATGCAGATGTGCGGAGACGATGATCTCGTCGGCGGCGTGGCCGTCGAGCACGGCGATCTTGCTGCCGGAGAGATGCCAGCCCTGCGCCGTCTTGTTGGCGATAGTCGCGACCTTGGCAAGATCGAACCGCGCCGCGCGCTCGGAATGCGCAAACGCAAGTTTCAACGACCCGTCCGCGATCTTGGGCAGGCTGGCCTGCTTCTGCGCCGTGCTGCCGCATCTGTCGATCAGCGCGGCACCGAGCACGATAGTTGCGACATAGGGCTCGGACACCAGTCCGCGGCCAAAAGCTTCCATCAAGATGCCGATTTCGACCGGCCCGCCGCCGAGCCCGTCAAACTCCTCCGGGATCGGCAGCGCCAGCCAGCCGAGCTCGGCAAACTGCTTCCACACCGCCGGGCTGAAGCCGAGCGGATCGTTGGCCGTCTTGCGGCGGTGGTCGGCATCGTAGCTCTCGGCCACGAAGCGCTCCGCGCTCTCGCGCAGCAGCCGTTGCTCGTCACTGAGATTGAGATCCATGTTCTTACTCCGCGGCCGCCGGCTTGCGCACGGAGGGATGCAGTCCGGATGGATCGACCACCATGCCGAACTCCTGAAGATTGTGGGCGTGACAGAGCTGATGCAGCGCAAAGGCCTGGTCGATCGCGGCGGGCTGGCCCATCACGTCGACGGAGCGGTTCACCGCCTCCTTGGTCAGCTTCAATGCAAAGGACGGCTTTGATGCGATTTTGCGCGCGAGCTCCAGCACCCGCGCGGACAGCTCCGCACGCGGCACGACCTGGTTCACCATGCCGAGCTGGTGCGCCTCTTGCGCGCTCCAGCTGTCGGCCGTGAACAGAAATTCCTTGGCCTTGCGCGGGCCGAGCTCCCAGGGATGCACGAACCATTCGACGCCGCAGACGCCCATGGTGACGACGGGATCGCAGAACTGCGCGTCGTCGCTGGCAACGATCAGATCGCAGGCCCAGGCCAGCATCAACCCGCCGGCGATGCACTTGCCATGCACTTCCGCAATCGTCGGCTTGGCGAGGTTGCGCCAGCGCCGCGTGATCTGGAGATAAATTTCCTGCTCGCGCGCGAAGCGGCCGTGCGCGTTCGCCTCGGCAAAGCCGCCCCAATTCCCGATCGGCGGAAAATCGACGCCTGCGGCATTCTTGGCCCCGGGGCGCAGATCGTGGCCGGAGGAGAAGTGCGGCCCGTTGCCGGCGAGGATGATCACCTTGACCGCGTCGTCCTGCACCGCCGCGTCGAAGGCGGCGTTGAGGTCGTAGGTCATCTGCAGGTTCTGCGCATTGCGCGCCTCGGGCCGGTTCATCACGATCCGGGCAATCGTCGGCTCCGGCCGCTCCACGAGGATGGTCTCGAACGAGGACATGGCGCGCTCCCCTACCATTTTTCGTCTTGTTTGCTTCGAGTTGACTATGTCACCGGCTGATAGGCAAGAGGCTTGCGTCAGCCGGCTGCTTTTCGCGCCGTCCGCGCGGGATAGCTGGCGCCGTGCGCGCTCAATCTGGTAGTTTGCAGCCGATTCCACCGGGAGAAATTTGATGCGCAAGATCCTCACCGTGCTGGCGGCGCTGGCCTCGCTCAGCCTCACCAATTGCGGCTACAACGCGATCCAGAGCGAGGACGAGCAGATCAAGGCCAACTGGTCCGAGGTGGTGAACCAGTATCAGCGCCGCGCCGATCTTGTGCCCAATCTCGTCAATTCGGTGAAGGGCTTTGCGCAGCAGGAGAAGGACGTGCTGCTCGGCGTCACCAATGCCCGCGCCAAGGTCGGCAGCATCCAGGCGACACCCGAGGTGCTGAACGACCCCGCGGCCCTGCAGAAGTTCCAGGCCGCTCAGGGCGAACTCTCCAGCGCATTGTCGCGGCTCCTCGTGGTCACGGAAAACTATCCGCAGCTCAAGTCGGATGCCTTGTTCAAGGATCTGATGTCGCAGCTCGAAGGCACCGAGAACCGCATCACGGTCGCACGCAACCGCTACATCAAAGCGGTGCAGGACTATAACGTCACCGTCCGATCGTTCCCGAACAACCTCACCGCGATGATGTTCGGCTACAAGGAGAAGCCGAACTTCTCGGTCGAGAACGAGAAGGAAATCTCGACCGCGCCCAAGGTCGATTTCAATCCCGCGCCCGCGCCGTCGAAGTAAGCGCGTTCGACTGATGCGCGCCGTCAAGGCTATCCTGCTTGCACTGCTGCTTGGCTGGGCGTTTGCCGCCTTAGCTGACGTGGCGGTGCCACAACTCACCGGCCGCGTGGTCGACCGGAGCGGCACGCTGTCGAGCAGCGACGTCGCTGCGCTGTCGCAAAAGCTGAGTGATTTCGAAAAGCGGAAGGGCAGTCAGATTGCTGTGCTGATCGTGCCGACGACAGACCCGGAGACGATCGACCAATTCTCCATCCGCGTTGCCGAGGCCTGGAAGATCGGCCGCAAGAAGGTCGACGACGGCGCGATCCTCGTCGTCGCGAAGAACGACCATCACCTGCGTATCGAGGTCGGCTACGGCCTCGAAGGCGCCCTCACCGATGTGACCTCGCGGCGGATCATCGACGAGGTCGTCACGCCAAAGTTCAGAACCGGAGACTTCGCCGGCGGCATCTCGGCCGGTGTCGAGCGGATGATGCGCGTCGTCGACGGCGAACCGTTACCGGTTCCCTCGCGCAGCGTGAACTTCGGCAATTTGGAAAACATCGGACCGATCATCCCGGTCACGCTGTTTGCCTCGTTCATCATCGGTGGAATCCTGCGCACCTTGCTGGGGCAACTGCTGGGCTCGGTCGCGACCGGCAGCCTGATCGGTGTTTTGGCGTTGTTCTTTGTCGGATCCGTCGGCGTTGCCGTGATCGTCGGGTTCATCGGTTTCTTCCTGGCGTTCATCGCCGATCTTTTTCCGAAGTCCACGGGACCATCGCGCGGCGGCTCGTGGTCGAGCGGCTCCTCGTCGGGCGGCTGGAGCAGCGGATCATCGTCCAGCGATAGCGGCAGCTTCAGCGGCGGTGGCGGCAGTTTTGGCGGCGGCGGCGCCTCGGGGAGCTGGTAGTCATGAGCATCAAGCGCATTGCCAGACATCTCGTGCAACATCATTGGCGGGCGAAGCACATTTTCCCGCAAAACGTGCTCGATCGCATCGAGCAGGCGATCAAGCTGAGCGAAACGACGCACTCCGGCCAGGTCCGTTTCGTCGTCGAAGGCGCGCTGGACGGCGCCCCCCTGTTCCACAACCAGTCCGCACGCGAGCGCGCGCTCGATGTGTTCGCGCATTTGCGGATCTGGGACACCGCGCACAACAACGGCGTGCTGATCTACCTGCTGCTCGCCGACCGCGACGTCGAGATCATCGCCGATCGCGGCATCGATGCGAAGGTTGGTGCTGCCGGTTGGGAGAAGATCTGCCGCGCGATGGAGGCGGAGTTCGGGGCAGGCCAGTTCGAGCGCGGCGTGATCGACGGCATCGCGGCGGTGTCGCGGGAGTTGGCCAAGCATTTCCCGCCAGCGGGTGCGCATCCCAACGAGCTGCCGGATGAGCCGGTGGTGATGTGAGCCGGGCTGACAACCCACACTCCGTCATTACGAGGAGCCCTTGCGACGAAGCAATCCAGACTGCCGCCGCGGAAAGACTCTGGATTGCTTCGCTGCGCTCGCAATGACGGGGGGCATCAATCATCCAGCTTGTTCAAATCCCGCACCGACTGCATGATCGGCTCGAAGTTCGAGCGCGCATCCAGTGCGTCGAACAATTGCGCGGTGTCCTCCAGCAGGCCGTGCGAGCGCGCAATAGCAATGCGCACGTCGTCCTGCGGCGTGTCGGACAGCCTTCCGTGCCCTGACAGCAGGATCTTGGTGTTCAGGCCCTTGATGCGCTCCAGCGACTGGATGTAGTCGGAGATGCTGCCGGAGCCGAATACGCCGCCCATCACGCCACCCGGCATCAGGGTGTCGGCGGCGAACAGCAGGCCCTTGTCCTGCTCGAATAGCGTGATGCAGGCCGAGGTATGGCCCGGCGTGTACATCACGTTGAGGCGGAAATTGCCGAGGTCGATCAGATTGCCTTCCTCGAGCCAGATGTCGATGTTAACAGGCACGTTCGGCTCGTTGAACATCTTGCGCAGCATCGAGAAATCGTCGCGCAGCATGATCTTGTTGGCGGCGAGCCGATGGGCGACGACCAAGGTGCGACGTTCGTTGAAGTGCCAGGCGGCGCCGATGTGATCGAGATGCTCGTGGCTCAGCACCACCATGTCGATCTTCTCCGGCGGGCAGCCCGCAAAAGTCAGACACTCGACCATCGCCGGATAGTTCGAGGACAGGCCGACATCGATCAGGATGGTGCGCGCCGAGCCGCGCACCAGATAGGCGTTGGCGGCGCGGTTGGAGAAGCGGATCTGGTAGACGTCGTCGGCCGCCTGGATCAGCGAGCAGATGTCGTTCTTCATCAGGATGGGGAATGCGGTCGGCTTCCGCTCGCTCATGATTGCGCTGCCCGGTAGGTGACCGCGTTGGAGGCGCGCAGGCGTTTCGACAGCGCGTCCATCACCATCAGCGCGAACGCCGGCTGCTGGCTGACGAGATAGACAAAGCGGGCGTGGTTGATCCGCATCACGCGCGTGTTCGGCGCCGATGCGATCGCGGTTGCCGAACGGGCCGAACCGTCGATCACGGCCATCTCGCCGAAGAACTCGCCCTTACCGAGCTTGATGATGCTGGTCTTGTGCGCGCCGTCGACCTTGGCGATCTCGACCTCGCCGTCGAGCACGACGAACAACTCACGGCCGGTCGAGCCCTCCTCGAAGATGACGTCATCGACGGCAAACGCGTTGATGCATTTCTCGATCGTCATGGCACCCCCAAACGCCTTCTGGCTGACGGGACGGCCCATGTTAGCCGCGGAACAGTGACGGGCAAACAACCCCTTCGGCTAAGCCGCGCGGCCTACCGCAGGGCAGCATCGGTTGACAATTTGTTGCACGCCGCCACGCCGGTTCCACTTTCCCGACCCAATTCGGCCCCGGACGAGTTCCTAAAATTTCGGTAAGCGGGTCCCGAGGTAAGGAATTCGCAAGCAATGAAAGTTACCAAAAAGTCAACCTGGACTGGAGTATTTGAGCCGTGAGCGAAGCAATGCCCGAACTGGCCGGCCAAGAGACTGGTGAGCAGACTGGCGACCGGACTGCCGCCGCCGCAACCGCGCCGCAGGCCGTCGAGGCTGCCGCCGGCATCGAGGCCCCCTCGATCGCCCCTGACCATGAGACGCCGCCCAAAGCGGACGCCCCGGTGGTCGAGCCGCCGCGGATTGAGGTGCCGAAGCTCGAAACCAAGGCTGACGTTAAGGCTGAAACCAAGCCCGAGCCGAAACCCGGCAAGCTCATCGTGATGGCGCCCTCGGAGCGGTCCTGGGACCGCGAAGAGTTTGCCCCGCACGTGAAGGCCGACGAGGTGCGTGACACCGGCAGCAAGCGCCGCCTGTCGGCGATGGCCGCGGTGGTGGCGATCGCGGCCTGCGTCGGCGCCGTCAGCGGCGCGCTCGCGACCGCCGGCATGATGCATTTCGCCAGCCCGGCGCCGGCGCAAGTTGCCGACACCAGTGCGTTGGATGCGTCCGTCTCCCGGATCGATGCCGACATCGTCGCGCTCAAGGCCAATGTCGAGCACGCCTCGAAGACCGGCCTCAGCCAGTTCAACCGGTCCAACGACCGTCTGGATAAGCTCGAGAAGGCGCAGGCCGAACCGATGGCCAAGCTCGCAAAGCTGTCCGAGACCGTCGACAAGCTCCGCGCCACGCCGCCGGCAGCCCCCGCGCAGGCCGCAGCTGCGGCGCCCGCGAAGGAGACCACCGGCTCGATCGCACTGGCTCCGACCCAGGTCGCGACCGCCACTGCTGCCCCGGCTCCCGCGCCGGCCGCGCCCAAGACAGAGCTCGGCCGCCTGCCGACGATTGACGGCTGGAGGCTCCGCGACGTCGCCAATGGCGGCGCGCTGATCGAGGGCCGCGACGGCCTCTACGAGGTCTATGCCGGCGATCCCATCCCCGGTATCGGCCGCGTCGATGCGATCCGCCGCCAGGACGGCCGCTGGGTGGTCGTCACCAGCAAGGGCCTGATCGTTTCGCGCTAAGCATCCGATATCCGACTTTTCAAAGAGGCGCTTCACCACCGCGTGAAGCGCCTTTTTACTTGAATAGGCTGTCACGCGCGGTGTTATTGGAGGCATGAGCCGTGCGCTGCGAATTGTCCTGGCTGCCCAAATCCTTCTGGCTGCCATTCTGTTGTTTGGCGGTGTCATGTCGCTCTCGGCAGCAGAGAACGCGCCGCTCGCGCGCGGCACCGCGATCACCGATCCCGATCTCCTCCGCAAGCTCGACCAGAGCGATGCGCTGTCGATTTCCCGCCTGCTGCAGCCTGAGCGCAACGCGGGCGTTCCGCTGACCAGCGATCAGCTGTTCGCCTCGCTGCCGCAGCTCAAGGCTATTCCGCCGGCGATCGATGCGGAGTTTGATCGCTATATCGCGCAGCACAAGGCGGCCTCGCCAAGCGAGACCATCGGCGTCGGCGACGGCTTCGACGTCCAGCTGTTCGATCGAGCCAACCTGAAGGCCGCCAACACGCGCTTCGTGCTGGCCGGCATCGTCAACCGCATGGACCGCGCCTATGTCTCGGAAGAGCGATGCGGCGAGATCCGGCTGATCTATCGCCTGGCGCGCTTCGACACCAATGCCGACGGCAGCAAGTCCGCGACGCGCCTGCCGATGACGTTCAACCTGGTGATGAAGGCGCGCGATGCGCGCCAAACTGATGCGAGCGGCAAGCCCGTCACCTGCGCCGAGGTCGCGCGACGGTGGCTGGACAATGGCGATTGGCAAGGGCTGATCGGCAGCCGCACTACTCCTTACGATGCCATGATAGATCGCATCGAGACCAACATCCAGATCTCGATCGCACCGAAATCGGCGCTGCACGATTTCCGCTCCGACTATCTGCTCAAGGTGTTCAAATACGACGCGGCCACCAAGATTTTCGAGGAATCGACGCTGGAGAACCAGATCGACCGCGATCGTATCCTTGCCGATGACGCGCTCCGGCGCGACTTCAAGGCCTGGCTGCTGACCCCTGCGAATCTTCGCGAGTTCGATCGCGGCACCGTGCTGATCCCGGAGCAGTATCTCGCCAAGGCCGCGGTGGCGCCGACACCTGCTGGCCTCGACGCCTCGACGATGCAGCCGGAGTTCGGCTTGATGCAGGGGGAAGGCAAAGGCGAGGGCAGGAGCGATCCCGTCTTCACCGACAACGACGTCGTCGGCGCGCTGAAGCAGGCCGCAGCACGCGGCATCACCATGGAGAACATCCGCTCGGTCGCGGGCTTCCAGCGCCGCCTCAACGATGTCACCTGTTCGGGTTGCCACCAGACCCGCGGCATCGGCGGCTTCCATTTCCCTGGCGTGGACTGGCTGACCGACAAGGCCTCGAATTCCACCATCGTGCCGGCCTCGCCGCATTTCGTCGGCGACCAGCTCCGCCGCCGCGACATCCTGACCGCCTTTGCGGCCGGCAAACGCCCTGATTTCTCACGCGGATTTGCCAGCCGGCCGCAGACCCGCGGTAGCCAGGAGCTCGCCGGCACCGAATATCAGGACGGCTGGGGCGCCCATTGTTCTTTGCAAAACGAGGGATCGGGAACGCCGGATAAGAGTTTTACGTCATGGACCTGTGCTAAAGGTCTCACCTGTCAGGCTGCGGCGGCCTCGAGCCGTATTGGCATGTGCTTCATCAAGACGCGTTAGGCCCGCCCTCACTAGCGCATGATCCGGAAAAGTGTGTAGCGGTTTTCCGACAAGATCATGCGCCAGCCAACAAGCGATTTGGATGACCCATGACGGATACCAGCGACGCCAACAAGGAGCGCAATCGTGAGATCGCGCGCAATGAGGAAGCCAAACAGGTCACCGGCAGCATCCGCGTCAGCACCTGGGCGGTCGCGGTGGTCGTCATCATCGGCGGGATTTTGTTCACGCTCGGCTGGCTGGCGCTGAAATAGCTGCGCAAACTCTTTCAATTGAAGGCTCGGATGGAGCCGCCGGTTCACCTCTCCCCGTAAGAACGGGGAGAGGGAAAGAGCATTCACTTCGCGTAATTCGTCATCCGCTTTCCCGGCAACAGCTCGTATGCCGGCTTCCAGCCGGGAAACGCGGCCATGCGGCCGAGCCAGGCGTGAATCGCGGGATGGCTCGTCGCGAAATCGAAACCGTGCTCGTCGCTCGGATAATGCAGATAGGCCATCATCGAGATATCGGCGACGGTCGGCTTGCTGCCGATCGCAAAAGCATTGTGCTGGAGATGTCCGTCGAGAATGCCGAGAAAATCCTCGAGCCGCCGGCGAAAGTGCTTCAGCACCTGCGGATCGTTCTTCTCGGTGAAGGCCCGCATGAAGCGGTAGGTCGCCATGTAGCCGGTGAGCTTGTGGTTGTCCCAGAACAACCAGCGCAGCAGTTCGAACTTTTCGTCCGCCGTCTCGGCGCCGAAACGGCCATACTGCTCGGCAAGCCTCAGCAGCAGGGGAGCCGTCTGCGTCATCTTCACGCCGTCGACCTCGAGTACGGGAATCTCGCCCATTTCGTTGACGACCTTGCGCCACTCCGCCGTGCGCGTGACGCCACCGCCAAAGTCGGTCCAGACCGGCTCGAACGTCTCGCCGCAAAGCGTGAGCATCAGCGCCAGCTTGTAGCTGTTGCCGGATTCGGGGAAGTAGTGCAGGCGATAGAGGGGCATGGGACCTCACGAGGCGCAATGTTGCCGTGAGTTTATAGCGAGATCGTTCCACGCCGTCATTGCGAGCGCAGCGAAGCAATCCAGCAATGCATCCGCGGTGGCAGTCTGGATTGCTTCGCGGAGCCTGTCATCGGGCCGCGCTGTGCGCGGACCCGTTGGCTTGCAATGGCCCTTACCCCACAGCCCCCTTCGATCGCAGCTGCTTGATCGCCGCCTCGTCGTATCCCGCGCCACGCAAAATCTCGTCACTGTGCTCACCGACGCCGGGCGGCTTGCGCGGTTGCACCTTCTTGGTGCCGTCGATCCAGATCGGGCTGGAGATGGTGAGCATGGTGTCGTTCTCGAACGGCACCAGCACCTCGTTGTCGAGCATCTGCTTGTCGTTCGGGATGTCGTCCAGAATGCCGACGATGCCGAAGACGAGTCCGTTGCCGTCGAGGATTTTTCGCCATTCGGCGAGGTCCCTGGTGGCAAAGGTCTCGTCAAAGATCTTGATCAGCTCGATCGAGCGGGCGTGACGGTCGGGCTTGGTGGCGAAGCGCGGATCGGCGATCAGATCCTCGCGTCCGAGGCATTTGGCAAGCGTCGGCCACTGCTTATCCTCGCTGAGCAGCGACAGGATCAGCCAGCGACCGTCCTTGCACTGATAGTGGTTGCCCACCGCATTCGGCGCGCGTTCGCGCGGCCGCCGTTCGCCGAACTTGGCGCCGCAGAGCTTGGCCTGCGCCAGCACGCTCGCCGCCCACACGCCGTTCGCCATCAGATTCGAGGCGACATGCGAGCCCTTGCCGGTCTTCTCGCGCTGATACAGCGCCGTGACGATCGCGCTGTACAACGCCATGGCGCAGGGATGGTCGCCCATGCCGGCGACCGAGCGGGCAGGCGTGGTGTTGGTGTCGGCGCGGACGAGGTCCATCAGGCCGGAGCGGGCCCAATAGGCGTTGCTGTCGAATCCTGGCTTGTTGGCTTCCTCGCCCTTTTCGCCATAGCCGGTGAAGGAGGCGTAGATCAGCCGGTCGTTGAGATGGGCGAGGTGATCATAGGTGATGCCGAGCTTGGTCCGCACCGGCGGCGGCATGTTGGTGATGAAGACGTCGGTCTCTTCGACGAGTTTGTAGAGCACGGCCTGCGCCTCTGGCTTGGAGAGGTCGAGCGCGAGGCTCTTCTTGTTGCGGGCCTCGAGCAGCCAGGCGAAATTGTGCTCGCTGGTGGGATAGCCGGGCAGGTTGGGCAGATTGCGATAGGGGTCGCCGGCGCCGGGCGGCTCGATCTTGATGACGTCGGCGCCGAAATCGGACAGCACGGTCGCGGCCGCGGGCGCCGCGATGAAGCTCGCGCAGTCCAGAACCTGGAGACCTGCAAAAATGCCTTTTTCCATCGCGGCGTTGCTCCCTCGCTCTTGTTGTTTCCCGCTGGCTGGAATTCTGTAATCCCTGACAGCCCAACCATTTGACCGATGTTCCGGCGGGATGCAACGCCGTCCGGCCATCGCTTTCTCGGGGTCGTCATGCCAGACGGTTATGGCAATCGGCTCGCCCCGGTTGTACAGCTTCTGCGCCTGTCCAATCTCGCCGGGCCGGCGCGCCTTCGTTCAAGGATCCGCTCATGTCGATCCCGTTCGTTCGCCTGATGGTATCGGCCGCGTTCACGATCCTGTGCGGCATGCCCGGTCTGGCCCTGGCAGGCGATCTCGAAGACTGTAACGGCCCGCCGTCCGAGAAGGTCGAGGCCGGCTGCACGGCCATCATCAACGACCAGTCGCGCGCTGCCGACGAGCGGTTGCGCGCCTATGTGAACAGATCGCGTGTCTTCATGGGGCGCGCCAACCTCGATGCGGGGCTGGCAGACGCCGATGCTGCGGTCCAGCTCAACCAGAAATCCGTGCCCGCTCTGCTGTCGCGCGGATTCGCCCGGCAGCGCAAAGGCAATCTTGACGGCGCGCTCGCCGACATCAACCAGGCCATCGAGCTCGACCCCAAGAGCCCGAATGCGTTTGCCTCGCGCGGCGGGGTGAAAATCGACCAGAAGCAATGGACCGACGCTGCCGCGGATTTTACCCAGGCCATCAGCCTGCGGCAGGACTTCGCGTTGGCCTATGTCGGGCGCGCGCGGACCTATGTCGAGACGTCGCAGCTCGACCAGGCCATGAGCGACCTCAACACTGCGATCTCGATGAGTGCGAGCCTGCCCAACGCCTTCTTCTGGCGCGGCCAGGTCTATCGCCGCAAGGGCGACATCGAGCACGCCATCGAGGATTTTTCGCGTGCGATCGCGCAGACGCCGCAGCCCGATCGTGCCTCCTATTTCGCGCGGGGACAGCTGTTCAGCTCCAAGGGCGACTATGCGCGCGCGATCGCGGATTTCGACAAGGTGCTGTCGGTGGCCCCGAACGACCCGGCCGCGCAGCAGCAGAAGCAGTCCGCTATCGCCATGCAGGCCGAGCTTGCGAAGGTGCATGGCGGACAGCCCGCTGCTACGGCACCCAATGAGGCCGCCGCCGCCCCGGCGGCTGTCGCGCCGCAAGCGACGGTCCCGATGGCGACAATACCGAAAGGGACGTTCCCGGCGACGCCGCCGTCTTTGACCGAGGCGGCGCAATTGATGACGCAGAAGAAATATGCCGAAGCGCTGCCGCGCTTGAACTCGGTGCTGGCGGCTGATCCGCGCAACCAGGCCGCGCTAAGACTCCGGGTTGCCGCGAATCTGTCGCTGTCTCATTTCGCGGAGGCGCGGATCGACATCGATACCCTGCTGAGGATGAAGCCGAACGATGGACCCTTGCTGGTGTCCCATGCCGTGGCGTCGCTCGGCCTGAAGCAGTTCGACCAGGCCACGGCCGATGCCAATCAGGCGCTCAGCGTCAATCCGAATGATGCGGCCGCCTATATCTGCCGCGGCATGGCGTACCGCCTGACCGGAAAATTCCAGGACGCTCTCGCCGATTTCGACCGCTCGATCTCGCTCAACGACAAGGACTACATGGCCTTCTCCGAACGCGGTCAGGCCTATATGGGGCTCAACCAGATCGACAAGGCCGTCGTCGATTTCGACCGTTCCCTGGTTCTCAATCCCGTCAACGACACCGCGCGCGCCGCCCGCGGGCTGGTGTTGCTACTGAAGGGCAACAACGCGGAGGGCCTGGTCGACGTCAAGAACGCGCTCGATCGCAATCCCAACAACCAGGTCGCCGAACTCGGCCAGGGGCTGGCGATGCTGCTCTCCGGGCAATATGACCGTGCGATCGTCGCGCTTGATCAGATCATCAGCAAGGAGCCCGCCTTCGATGCGTTCGTGCGAACGCTCCGCGCGCGAGCCTATCTCGGCAAGAAGGACGCCGCCGGCGCCATGACCGATCTCAATCTTGTGTTGGGGACGCGGCCGAACGATGCGGACGCGCTCAGCCTGCGCGGCATCGCCTTCACGTCGATGAAGCAATACGACAAGGCACTGGACGATCTCGGCAAGGCGATCGCGCAGAAGCCGACAATCGAGCGTTATTTCGCGCGCGCGGGCGTCTACGAGGCCAAGGGCGATGTGGACAAGGCAACCGGCGACTATCGCAGCGCCACCCAGATGAATCCGGCCAACGTGTTCGATATCGCGGCGCAGACCCAGTCCAAGCTGAAGATCCAGCAACTCTCGAAGCGCACCCCTTGCGGCAGCTCCGGGCGCGGCAGCAAGGACGACACCTGTCTGTAGCCGACAAACGCGATGAGTGAGATGGCGTCGCGCATCAGGCCGCGACGGACACGCGGTTGCTGAATAAGCCGATGTTGGAGTCTCCCCAGGCCTTCAACGCCGTCAGCACAGGCGTCATGCTTCTTCCCAACTCTGACAGACTGTATTCCACCTTCGGCGGCACCTGCGGATAGACCGTTCGTACAATCAATCCGTCCACTTCGAGTTCGCGGAGTTGGTTTGTAAGAGTCCGATGCGTGACGGCGGGAATGCGCCGCTTGATCTCGTTGAAGCGAACCGTCCCTTCCAGAAGGTGGAAGAGGATGACGCATTTCCATTTTCCATCGATGAGGCTGATGGCGGCTTCGACCGTGCAGCCTGGGGCGCAATCGAAGCGCGAATGCCGAGGTTTGGCCATGACGGTATCCTTTTCGATACTAGTGGCAATTCTTGTGCGTATCGCAAGATCTGAGGCTAGCGGCTAACGGTGGTTCGGACAAGTCGGCGACTGCCACATGCGGGCGGAAGCTGCGGTCCTCGAAACATCCAAGCCTTCATAAACAACAATAACGACCAGGGGAGTGAGACACATGAAAACTGTGAGGCGTAATCTGATCTGTGCTTCGATAGCCGCTGCATGTCTGGGTGGAGCGGCGCAGGCCGAGGACCGGGGTGGCAAGGCGGAGATCTTCGCCAGACTGCCGCAGTCCGTCGGCAACATTGCGTTCACGCCGGACAATCAGCTGATCTTCAGTCACCATCCATTCTATGAGCCCGACCTGAGAGTAGCCAGGCTCACATCGCCGACGACTTTCGAGCCCTTTCCGAATGCCGAGTGGAACGCGCCAAGGAAGGGAACGGATCAGTACCTCGACAACGTGCTGGGTTTGCGATCCGACGAAAGTGGAGTGGTATGGATCATCGATATGGGTTTTCGAACCCGGATTACGCCAAAGCTCGTCGGCTGGAATACGCGGGCGAACAAGCTCGAGCGAATCTATTATATGCCGGAGCCGGTGACGGTGGCGGGATCTCAGCCGCAGGACATCGTGATCGATCAGAAGCATCGCAAATTCTACATTGCCGACGAAAACATCGGGCCGGGAGGCGACGGCTCTCACGCGGCGATCATCGTGATCGACATGGACACCGGCGCCGCGCGGCGCGTGCTGGATGGCGATCGATCGACCGTTCCGGAAAATATCCCGATCACGGTGGACGGCAACGATCTGACCGTGCCGGGCAAGGACGGCAAGCAGTCCGTCATCAAGGTCGGCTGTGACGGCATCACGATGGACGTCAACTCGGAGTGGGTCTACTTCGCTCCACTCAGCGGCCGATCTCTCTATCGGATCAAAGCCGCCGACCTCAGTAACGAGAAGCTCGGCTCTGAGGAATTGAGCAAGAGGGTCGAACGCTACTCCGACAAGCCGAACAATGGCGGGCTATCCATCGATTACGCGGGCAACATCTACCTGACCGCCGTCGAATCGAAGTCGATCGGCATCATCGGGGCGGACCGGAAATATCGAACCTATCTCAATGACCCCGACATGGTGTGGCCGGACGGCATTACGGCGTCTCCCGACGGGTACATGTACGTCTCCGCGTCCCAGGTCTCTGCAGCCGCGATGTTTCACAACGGAAAGGCAGAGAACAAGACGCCCTATCTGATCTATCGGTTCAAGCCGGAGGCCGCGGGCTACATCTCCCGTTAGGGTGCGTGCGCCTCGCCGGCGAGCAGCGCGGCGTTGCCGCCGGCGGCAGCGGTGTTGATGGTCACGGTCTGCTCGGTGGCGAAGCGTGCCAGATAGTGCGGGCCGCCGGCCTTGGGGCCGGTGCCGGACAGGCCGTTGCCGCCGAACGGCTGGACGCCGACTACGGCGCCGATCATGTTGCGGTTGACGTAGATGTTGCCGACCTGGACACGGTCGATGATGGCCTCGACCGTGTCGTCGATGCGGGAGTGGATTCCGAGAGTCAGCCCGTAGCCGGTGCGCTCGATCGCTTGCAGGACTCGCGCGAGGGTCTCGGCGCGGTAACGCACCACATGCAGGATCGGGCCGAACACCTCCTCGGTGAGCTGGCCGGCGTCCTTGAGTTCGAAGATATGCGGTGCGACGAAGCAGCCCTCTGGCGCTGCGCCTGCAAAGTGCAGCCGCGCCTCCGTCTTCATCCGCGCGATGTGCGTGTCGAGCCGCTGCTTGGCTTCGGCGTCGATCACCGGGCCGACATGGGTCGAGACCTCGCTGGGGTCGCCGATCTTCAACTCGCGCGCGGCGCCCGCGATCATCTCGATCATGCGGTCGGCGACGTCCTCCTGCACGAACAGCAGCCGCAGCGCCGAGCAGCGCTGGCCTGCGGAGCGGAACGCGGAGGTGACGACATCGTCGGCGACCTGCTCGGGCAGCGCGGTGGCATCGGCGATCATGGCGTTGATGCCGCCGGTTTCCGCGATCAGCGGCACGATCGGTCCGTCCTTGGCGGCGAGCGTCCGGTTGATGTGACGCGCAACCTCGGTCGAGCCGGTGAAGACGACGCCGGCAATATCGGGATGTGCGGTCAGCACCGCGCCGATGCGGCCGTCGCCGGTGACGAGATGCAGCGCGCTTGTGGGGATGCCGGCCTCGTACAGCAGGGCGACCGCGGCGCGCGCGATGCGCGGCGTCTGCTCGGCGGGCTTTGCAACGACGCTGTTGCCGGCCATCAGTGCAGCGGCGACCTGGCCCAGGAAAATCGCCAGCGGAAAATTCCACGGTGAGATCGCGACAAACACGCCGCGGCCGCGCATGGCGAGCGCGTTGCTCTCGCCGGTCGGGCCCGGCATCGCGACTTCGCTACCGAACAGCTTTCGGCCCTGTGCGGCATAATAGCGGCAGAAATCGGCGGCTTCGCGCAGCTCGGAGAGCGCGTCGTCGAGCGTCTTGCCGCCCTCGCGCTGAAGCAATGCGATGAAGTGCGCGCTGCGACTCTCCAGGAGATGCGCGGCCTGCTCCAGCGCTGCTGCGCGTGTGGCTGCTGGCGTCCGGCTCCAGGCCACAAAGCCCGCGCGCGCTGCGGCAATCGCCGCGCCCGCCTGTTCGGGCGTTGCATCAGTGACCGGTTTGAGATTGGTCGTCTCGGCCTTGACGTCGGCGAGCAACCGGTCGAGGGCCGCGCGCTCGCCGAATTCGATCCCGCCTGAATTATGCCGCTCCGGCGCAAAGAGATCACCCGGCAGCGGGATCTTGGCGTGATGCGCGTGATCGGGACGGACGATGAGATCGGCCGGACGCTTCAAAAGCGCCGGGACCGGGACGCGGTAGTCGGCCGCCTGCGCCACGAAAGAGGAGTTGGCGCCGTTCTCGAGCAGCCGTCGCACCAGATAGGCGAGCAGGTCGCGATGGCTGCCGACCGGCGCATAGGTGCGGTAGGCGATATCGGGGTGATTCTTGGCGAGCTGCTCGTAGAGCGCCTCGCCCATGCCGTGCAGGCGCTGGAATTCGAAGGAGCCAGCATCGCCGGCGAGCTCCAGCACGGCCGCGACCGTGAGCGCGTTGTGGGTGGCAAATTGCGGGAAAATGCGCGGCCGCAGACTCAAAAGCTTCTGCGCGCAGGCGACGTAATTCAGATCCGTCATCGCCTTGCGGGTGAACACCGGATAGCCGTCGAGCCCGCGCTCCTGCGCGCGTTTGATCTCGGTGTCCCAATAGGCGCCCTTGACCAGCCGCACCATCAGCTTGCGGTCGTGCGCCTGCGCAAGCTCGTGGACATAGTCGATCACCGCGCTGGCGCGCTTCTGATAGGCCTGGATTGCGAGTCCAAAGCCGTCCCAACCCCCAAGCGAGGGATCGGCGAGCGTTGCCGCGATGACGTCGAGCGACAGCTCCAGCCGGTCGGCTTCCTCGGCATCGACGGTGAAGTTGAGGTCGTACACCCTGGCGCGCCGGGCCAGATCCAGCAGTTGCGGCACCAGCTCGGCCATCACGCGCGCGCGGCTGATCGCCTCGAAGCGCGGATGCAGCGCCGAGAGTTTCACGGAGATACCGGGCCGGTCGGGTAGGGGGTGATTGCCCGCCGCCTTGCCGATGGTTTCGATCGCACTGGCATAGGCGTCGAAATAGCGCCTGGCGTCGGCCGCCGTGCGCGCGCCTTCGCCGAGCATGTCGAAGGAGTAGCGCGGCTTCTGGCCGGAGCGCGGCTTACCCCGCTCCAGCGCCTGCTCGATGGTCTCGCCGAGCACGAAATGATTGCCCATCAGCCGCATCGCCTGGCGCGTGGCGGTGCGCACGGCCGGCGCGCCCAGCCGCTTCACGAGACGGCCGATCGTGCCGTCGGGCGTCTCGCCGGGCTGGATCACGCGCGCCGACAGGCCCAGCGCCCAGGCCGAGGCGTTGACCAGGAACGCCGTGGACTTGGTCTCGTGATGGATGAAATCGCCCTCGCCGAGCTTGTCCTCGATGAACTGGTCGGCTGTGCGCGCGTCGGGCACGCGCAGCAGCGCTTCCGCCAGCACCATCAGGGCGAGGCCCTCCTTGGTCGAGAGCGCGAACTCGCGCAGCATGTCCTCGACCCCGCCAAGCCGGTCGTCGCGCTTGCGGATCGCCTCGATCAGCCGGGTCGCGGTGCGGTCGATCCGCGCTTCCTGCGGCGGGCTGAGATGTGCCGACGCCAGCAGGCGCGCAGCGATGTCGGCATCATCGGGCGCGTAGGGGGCGGAGAAGGGCGGCGGGATGTTCGGCATGGCGTGTCCTGTAGCTCAAATCAGGATAAAGCCCGCGTTACCGTAGTTCGATAGACAAGATAGCCAATTTGCCTTAGGAAATGAAGGGTACTGGCAAGACAACCGCATAAAATATGGAACTCGATCGAATCGACCGGAAGATCCTCTCGATTTTGCAGGAGGATGGGCGAATCGCCAATGTCGAGCTGGCCGAGCGCATCGGGCTGTCGCCGACCTCGATCGGCGAGCGGCTGAAGCGCCTGCAGCGCGAGGGTTTCGTCGAGGGCTATGGGGCGCGGCTCAATCCGCACCTGCTTGGTCTCGGCCTGCTGGTGTTCGTCGAGGTGCTGCTCGACAAGACCACGCCTGACAATTTCGAGCGTTTTGCGCGCGCAGTAAAACTCGCGCCCGAAGTGCTGGAGTGTCACATGGTTGCCGGAGGCTTCGACTATCTAGTGAAGGCGCGGCTGGCCGACATGAGCGCGTATCGGCGCTTCCTCGGCGAGACCTTGCTGTCGATGCCGGGTGTGCGCGAGACGCGCACCTATGCGGTGATGGAGGAGATCAAGCGCGACGCACCGTTGCCGGTTGGCTGACGAAATGCGGTCGCGATTGTCACTGCTGCGGCGTTGATCGGCGATCTCTACGGGCAAATAGTTTCCGCGCGCAGTCGCAACGCCTGTCGTCGAATGCACTGATCGTCTTCTAAAATTTTCTTGGCCCAACTCCCGGACAAATCCGGGAGGCAGCGAAGGCTGGCGGGCTTATACTTTGAGGTTCTCTGCGGACGTCTTGCCCCGGTTTGCGATCTCTTCATACTCAACCGTCTGGCCCTCGTTGAGGGAGGACAGACCGGCCTTCTGCACTGCCGAGATATGCACGAACACATCCTTGCCGCCCGACGCAGGCTGGATAAACCCATAACCCTTCGTCGGATTGAACCACTTGACCGTACCTTTAGCCATCACGTCTTCTCCGCGGGTCTTCCTCCGAGATCGCGAACCGCCAGTCCCCGCCAACCGGCCGGTTCGGTCCTAACAGGATACGCGGAATGTGGCGGGCTTGGTAGATCAAACCACATCGGCATTTCGCGGAAATTCGCTCAACTTCGCGGCGTTTTTACCGGTTTTGCCCGTTTCGCGGTCAATTGTCCCGGACGCACCGCGCCCTCCGTCAATAAGTCGCGGCCAGATAATCCACGATCTTGCCGACGTCGGCATCGTCGATCGGTGCGCCATAGACCTTGATCATCTTGGTCACCTCGGCCTGCCAAAACGCTTTCTTGTCCTTCATCGGCGGCTGCGTGGCGATGTAGTCGGACGAGTGGCAGGCGGCGCAATTGCCCTGAACAACCTCGAGATTGGCGCCGGGCTTGAAGGCTGCAACCTCATCCGGCGTCTTGTAATCGACCGGCGCCGCGATGGCAGAACCCACAGCAGTGGCGACGGCAAGTGTGATGGCGAGGAGAACGGTGCGCTGCATGATCATTCTCCTTTAGGCCACGCTGACGCGGACGGTTTCGACGACGTTGCGCAAATAACCCGCCGGGTTCCAGCGCGGCGTCTCTGGCTGCGTCTCGCCGGAATTGCTGGTGGCGCGCACCCTGAGCTCGACCTGGCCCGCGGCGAGCTTCACCGGCAGCTTCCATTCGCGGAATGAGTAGTTGCCGAGATCCTTGCCGAGCTTGGCGGGAGCCCAGGTTTTGCCGCCATCGGTGGAGACCGACACGTCCTTGATGCCCTTGCCGCCGTCGAAGGCGATGCCGCGCAGCGTCGTGCGTCCCGCCTTCAGCTTGGCGCCATCAGTCACGCTGGTGATGAAGGAGCGGATGGTGAAGCGGTTGATCGGGATCGTCGCCTTCGGCGCGGTGCCGGGCGCGACCGAATTGTCCGGCGTGTCCGGAATGCGATAGGCCGACTTCATCCAGAAGCCGTCATAGACGCTGTCGACGACGGTGATCTCGTTGAGGTGCTTGACCCAGTAGGTGCCGTAATAGCCGGGCACGACCAGGCGCAGCGGAAAGCCGTTGAGGAACGGCAAATCGTCGCCGTTCATGCCATAGGCCAGCATCACCTCGCCGTCGGTGGCGTGAGCGAGGTCGAGCGCCTTGGCGAAGTCAGGCGTCTTGTCGCTCACCGGCCCGTCCATGCCGGCGAATACGACCTGCTTGGCGCCGGCCTGCACGCCCGCCATGTCGAGCACCGCCTTCAGCGGCACGCCGCGCCAGCGTGCATTGCCCATCGCGCCATTGCCGAGCTGGCCGCCGGCGACGCGCGGCTCCACGAGGCCGCGGCTGTTGCCGGAGCACTGGTTGACGGCGACGATCTCGGTCGCCTTCATCCTCCTGATGTCCTTCAGCGACAGCTTGAGCGGCTTGTCGACCTTGCCTTTCACCTCGAGCGTGAACTTGTCGGGATCGAGATTGTAGGGGAGGTCGGCGAGGTGATAGCGCACGAAGAATGCGTTGTTTGGCGTGATCGGGCCGCCGTTGAATATCGCAAACGGCGTCTCGAGCTGCGGCGGTCGGCTGGTCAGCCCGATCATCGGCCGCTTCTGCGGATATTTCACCAGCGGCCGCTCGCCATTGGCGAAGGGCAGCGTGACGGTGTCCAGTGCGAGGGCTTTGGTTGAGTTCAGTGCGGCGGCAATAGCGCTAAGTCCCGCTCCTTTGAGCAGGTCGCGTCGATCGAACATTGAGTCTCCTCCCGGAGCTTTTCGTTGGCTCGCGGTCATCACCGCGAGACCCGCGCTCATCTGTCGCAACGACTCGGGCGAAGTCAATTCGTGCTTTCGCAGCAAGCCCATGCCATTGCGCTGCAACAACGCGGTGTTACGCCGCGACGCGCTCGCCGCCGGCGATGAGGGCGGACAATGTCCTGGTGTCGGTGATGACGCGCACCACCATCGGCTCGTCGCGGCCGCGGATCGTGACCTCCTGCTGCGGCAGCGCATCGTCGTGAAGCCCGGCGGTACGGCGGACCTCCTCGGAGACGATCGCCTCGCAGGCCAGCGTCTTGGTCATGTCCTGAAGCCGGGCCGCGACGTTCACGGCGTCGCCGAGCGCGGTGAAGACGATGTGGTCGCGGTAGCCGATGTCGCCGATGATGACCTCGCCGCCGTGGACGCCGATGCCGAAGCGGATCGGCTGGCGCAGATCGTGGCTCAAGAGCTCGTTGAGCTCGTCCACATGGGTCGCGATGGCGGCCACCGCCTTTAATGCTTGCCGGCAGGCGGTCTGCGGATCGCTGGTGAGGCCGAACAGCGCCAGCATGCCGTCGCCGACGAACTGGTTCGGCTGGCCGCCATTCTCGATCACGGCCTGCGACACCGCGCCGAGGAAGCGATTGACGATGAAGACGGTGTCGAACGGCAGCCGCTTCTCGGCCAACTGCGTCGAGCCGCGCATGTCCACGAACAGGCTGACGAGATAGCGTTCCTGCCCGATTCGCGCAGGCGAGGAGGCCTGCGAATTAGCCGAGAGCATGTGCGGCATGAACAGCTGGAAGAAGGAGAGGTCGGTGTTAGGTCGCAACTGGCAGGCCAGCCGGATCGAGGGATCGGCGGTGCCAACGCGGGCCAGCACGAAGGCCTCGCGCTGCGACGGCTCGGGCAAGGTGCCGTGGTCGCCGATGATGCGGATGCGGCAGGTCGAGCAGCGGGCGCGGCCGCCGCAGACGCTGGCATGCGGCACGTTGTGGCGCAGGCTGGCTTCCAGCACGGAGAGGCCCTTAGGCACGCGCACCGTCTTGCCGTTGCCATAGGACAGCGCGATCATGCCACCGCGCCGCTCACGCCAGCCGCGCACACCGCGCCCGAGCAGCACCAGCCCGAGCAGGCCGATGTAACCCATCGTCAGTCCGCCGGTGATGCGGTCGAGCGTATCGGCCTCCGCGACCGTGCCGACCTGGCGCTGCGTGAAATTATGCGGACGCCACTCGCCGTCCTCGCTTTCGGCGGCGACGCTGCGGCCACCCTGGTAGATGCCGAGCAGCGCCAGCGTCGGGATCAGCACGGCTGCCGCCAGCAAATACGGCGCCGCGCGGATGAAGAACGGTTTGAGCCGGAGCCAGAAAAAGATGCCGATGCAGCCGTGCACCCAGGCAATGATGAGCAGGATCGTCATGCCCCAGAGCCGGCCGGATGACACGACGAAGAACAGATAGAGCTCCTGCGGATAGAGTTTCTCGTGGCCGTACAGCGTGTGGCCGAGTCGCACGCCGATCACATGCGCCATCACCAGCGCGGGAATGCTCAGCCCCAGCACCAGCTGCAGCGGCTCGATCGTCCGCCAGCGGAACTGGCGGCGCTGGTACAGCGCATAGATTCCGAGCCCCATATGGGTCAGGGCTGCGCCATAGAACACGATCGCGACGGGCAGGAACTGCCAGAAACTCGTGTGGTAATAGACCCCGATCTGCATGGCATCGACCGAGATGTTGCCGAGCGCATGGTTGAGGAAATGGCTGACCACGTAAGCGAACAGGATCACGCCGCAGACCAGCCGCACCTGCCGCGCGCTGGTCGAGCGGACGAGTTCGGGCAATCGTGAAAGGGCGGTGGCGGCCATGATTCGGTTGTATCAGTTCACTGAGGAGAACAGCCAGCGGAGAGTTAAATTCCGCGGGCGAGGGGCCAGACGGATCACATAAGCGACAAGGTTACGTAACGGTAAGTCTCGTAGGGTGGGCAAAGCGAAGCGTGCCCACCATCGGGAGTGAGGGGAAATGGTGGGCACGGCGCAAGAGCGCCTTTGCCCACCCTACGGATTCTCGCCAGGGACGGCCGACATAGCCGGCAACACCCGCCACATTGACTCCCCCTCCCAACTCAGGGAAAAGCGCGGCCGTGACGATCGCTCCGGACATCATCGTGAAGCCCAACGGCGCGGCGCGCCGGCCGCTTGTCATGGCCGCGCTGGTGATCGCCGCGATGACGGTGCTGCGCATCGTCTATGCCTCCGCGATCGAGCTGCGCACCGACGAGGCCTACTATTGGACCTGGTCGAAGGAGGCGGCGCTGAGCTTCCTCGATCATCCGCCCGGCATCGCCTGGCTGATCCGCTTTGGCACCGCGATTTTCGGCGACACCGTGCTTGGGGTCCGCTTTGGCGGCATCGTTGCGATGCTGGTGACCCAGCTTTTGCTGGCAGACATCGTCCGCCGCCTCACCCATGATGTGCGCGCGATTGTGGTTGCGGTGCTGATGCCGGAGGCCGCGCTCTATTACGGCCTGCTGATGGCCAAGATCGCCCCCGACGTCGCCATGATCCCGTTTGCGGTGGCGATGGTGTGGTCGCTGGTGCGGCTGACGCAGAGCGGGGATGGACGCTGGTGGCTCGCGGCCGGCCTGTTCGCCGGCCTGTCGCTGCTGTCGAAATTCACCGCCATCATGTTCGCGCCAGCCGTCGCCGCGTTTCTGCTGGTGCCGGATTGGCGCTGGCGCTGGCTGCGCAGTCCCTATCCTTATCTCGCGGTACTGATTGCCATCGCAATGTTCTCGCCGGTGCTGATCTGGAACGCACAGCACGACTGGGCCTCGTTCCGTTTCCAGGGCGTGCGCGCCACCGCCAATTACGGCATCTCGCTGCGCACCATCGGCGATTTTATCGGCCTGCAATTCGGCCTCGTCGGTTTTGTCATGCTGCCTGTGGTGCTGTTGGGTCTCGTGATGACTGTGTGGCGCGGCTATCGCAGGCGCGAGCCGGTTGCGATCCTGCTGTCGACCGCGGTGCTGGTGCCGTTCGCCTATTTCTTCTTCAAGTCACTGACGCTCAGGGTTGGCGACACCTGGCCGATGTTCATGTGGCCGGTCGGCTTCGCTGCCGTCGCGGTGAACCTTGCGATGATGCCGGAGGACGGCTGGTCGGCGGGGATGATCCGGTCGTGCATCTTCTGGGTGAAGGCGGCGCTGGTGTCGGGGATCGCCTTCGTCGTGATCGTGTTGCTCTATTACGTCGCGGCGCCCTGGAATTTCCTCGGCAAGATGGATCCGATCGGCGCCGAGGCCGGCTACGAGCAGGTCGCCGCGCGCGCGCAGGCCGCACTGGATGAGACCGGCGCGACCTGGATCGCGACCACGGATTACCGCACCTATGCCATGATGCGCTGGCTGTTCCGAGGCCGCGTCCCGGTGGTCGAGATCAACGAACGCGGCCGCTTCCAGGATTTCCGTGATCCCGGCATGGACCGGATCAAGGGGCAGGCGGGGATCTATGTCGGTCGCCAGCCCGATGATCGTTCGCATCTCTGGGAGTCGATCCCCGCGACGCGCGCACCATTGGGGCAGGTCGAACGCCGCTGGCGCGGCGCCCTGATCGACACCTACACAATCGACAAGCTCACCGGCTGGACCCCGGAGCTTTCGCCACCAAAGGACTCGCCGCTGTTCCAGTGGCGCGTGCTGGCGGGGGAATTTGAAGTGCGTTCGCGCGCCTAGCGCGGCAAACTCGGATCTTCTTCCTTCTCCCCTTGCGGGAGAAGGTGGCGCGAAGCGCCGGATGAGGGGTATCTCTCTGCGAACACGACTGCGAGGGGCATTCGCGGAGAGGTACCCCTCACCCGTCTCACCGCTACGCGGTGAGCCACCCTCTCCCGCAAGGGGAGAGGGTGCACCGTTCGCGTGGTGCGAACAGCGCCGCTACTCCTCTTCCTCTTTCCTTCGCAATAAATCCGTCGCGAGATCCGACAGCTTCGGCGGCGGCAAGGCTGCGAACGGCAGTGGCCTCGTGACATCGATCGCGGCCAATCCCAGCCGCGCCGTCAGCAGCCCGTTGAGCATGCCTTCACCGAGCCGCTGCGACAGTTTTGCTGCAATCCCGTGCCCGAGCATCTGCTGCACGAGGCTGTCGCTCGCGGCGAGACCGCCGGTGATGGCGAGATGGGCGATGACGTGGCGAAGCAGGCGGATCATGCCGAGCGCGCCGGGCCGGCCGCCATAGAGCCGGGCGAGCTGGCGGATCAGACGCAGCGAGGCCACGAACACGAAGAGCACGTCGAACAGCGCGCGCGGCGACACCGCCGTGACGATCGAGACGCGCTGCGCCGCCGACGACACCAGCCGCCGTGCCTCCGCATCCAGCGGCGACATCAACTCGCGCTCGGCAAGCCGGATCATGTCGGCGCCGTCGATGATCTCGCCGGAATGACTTTCGAGTGCGGCGCGGGCGCGGGCAAGCTGCGGGTTCTGGTGCGCAATCGCGATCAGATCCTGCAAGATGGCGCGGCTCTCCTTGCGATCGTCGCTGGCGAGCACCTCGGCGGCACGCCGATGCAGTTTTTCGATCGTCGCAAGCCGTGCGAGTCCAAACGCCTCGCGCCCGATCACCACCGCGAGCGCAAGCGTTGTGACGAAGGCGAGCGCAAGCCCGACGAAGCCAAGGCTCTCGCTGCGCGCAAACAGATCCTCGATCAGGCGCAGGACGCCGAGCCCGGTGCCGAGCAGTGTCAACCCGGCGACGCCGGACCAGAACAGCACGCCCCAGGGAAAACCGCGCCGGGCGGTGCGCGCCGTTTCGATCGGCACCGGTAATGTCGCCGGATCGGGCTCCGGCGTGATCTGGATGGTGGCGCGGCCGAGCCGGCTTGTTTCATCGGCGTCGGTGACGACGACGCCGGGATCGTCGAGCCGGAACGTCGCTGGCCGCCGCGGCTGGGATCGGTCGTTCATGCGAGCTTGTCTCCGATCAGGAACTGCAAGGCACGGTCGAGGCGGATGTGGGGCAGCGCGGGCTCTTCCATTCCGTCGCGTTCGAGCTTTGGCGGGCGGAAGCGCAGGAAGCGGAAATCGCTTGTCTCGGCGGCTTGTGTCGACAATCCGCGGAATGCATCGGTGCCGTTGAACAGCGGTTCGGGGTCCAGCGGCAGGTCGCCCGGAAAGGTCGCGACCTCCGTGTTGCCGTCAAAGAACTCACCACCGGCGCTTTCGCCTGCGGCCGGCGTGCCCAGGATCGAAGGCAATTTGTCGCGGCCACGGGTGACCTGAGCCTCCCGGGTGGCGCGGACGGCGGCGAGGGCGACCACATCGATTTGTGCGCCGGTATTTTCCGCACGCGCGAGCGCCCGGGTCACCGCACGGCGCAGCACGGCCTCGAGCCGGTCGTGGCTGGAATGATGCAGATGATCTGCCTTCGTCGCCGCGAACAGGATGCGGTCGATGCGCGGCCGGAACAGGCTGGAGAGGATCGTGCTGCGGCCGATGTTGAAGCAGTCGAGAATGCCGGCCAGCGCCGCTTCGAGATCGTGCAGCGCCTCGGGCCCCGAGTTGAATGCGGACAGCGCGTCCGCCAGCACGATCTGGCGATCAAGCCGGGCAAAATGATCCCTGAAGAACGGCCGCACCACGACGTCCTTGTAGGCCTCGTAGCGGCGCACCATCATCGCCCACAGCGATCCCTCGGGTGCCTGGCCACCGGCGGGTACATCGAGCGGGGCGAAGGTCAGCGCCGGCGTGTCGGCGAGACTGCCGGGCATCAGGAAGCGGCCGGGCGGCAACAGGCTCATCGCAAACCGCTCGTCGCGGCAGGCGCGCAAATATTCGGTGAAGAGCTTTGCGGCGGTGAGGGTCGCCTGTTCGTCCTCGCGGGCTTCGGGCTTGAGCGTGGCGAGATGGGCGTGCCAGTCTGCGGCAAGATGCGCGCGCGGCGCCTCGCGCGACAGCGCCAGGCTTTCCGCCGACCATTGCTCAAAACTCTTCTGCAGCAACGGCAGGTCGAGCAGCCATTCGCCGGGATAGTCGACGATGTCGAGCGTCAATGTGCGGTCGGCGCCGTTCGGGCGCTGATAGTCGATGACGAGACGCAGCTCGCTGACGTCGACGGTCGAGCTCGGCCAGCGCCGCTCCTCGATCAGCGCGCGCAGATGGCTTTCATAGGAAAAACGCGGCACAGCGTCGTCCGGCTGCGGCGCCAGATGCGCCCGCGCGATGCGCCCCGAAGCATAGGCCTCGAACACCGGAAACCGGCCGCCGCGCGTCAGCCCATGGATCAGCGCGGTGATAAATACGGTCTTACCGGCTCGCGACAGGCCGGTGACACCAAGCCGCACCGTCGGGTTAAAGAAGTGCTCACCATAGTCAATCAGCGCCCGGGCCGACAGGCGCGCCTCTTCGACCATATCCTGAAAACTGAATGCCATATGAACGTGATTGATCTCGGGCGGGCGGAACAGTGAAGCCGATCACAAAAGTGGCAGTTGCGTAGGGAAAATCAAGCTTCATACTTCCACCGCCTTTGTCGGCAAATCAACCGATTGAACGACGCGCCGGTTCCGAAACACACATAGAAGAAGACATTGTCTTAAGCCTTTGCGGATTGCCATGACCGTCTTCCAACTGAAACAGCTCGCCTCCGATTCCGTCCATGCCGCGGCCGACGCGGTCGGCTGGCACTACGACCGCGCCGAACTGATAGCCGACGGGATCATCCATGCGATCGGTGTCCTCGCCGGCATCGTTGCCGCGACGGTGCTGGTGGTGCTGGCAGTGCTCTACGCCGATGCCACCGACATCGTCGGCGTCTCGGTCTACGTCGCCGGCCTGCTCTCGATGCTGGTGCTGTCGGCATCCTATAATCTCTGGCCGGTCTCGCCGGTGAAATGGCTGCTGCGGCGGTTCGACCATTCGGCGATCTATCTCCTGATCGCCGCGACCTACACGCCGTTCATCCTGGAGGTGAAGGACAGCGTGTTCGCGCTGGCGCTGCTGGTCTGCGTCTGGTGTGTCGCGATCGTCGGCATCGTGCTGAAGCTTCGCTATCCCGGTCGGTTCGACCGTGCCGCCGTCGGCATCTATCTTGCGATGGGCTGGAGCGGCGTGATGCTCTATGGCCCCGTGGTCAAGGCGCTGCCCGCGCTGGCACTGGGCTTCGTGCTGGCGGGCGGCATTCTCTACAGCCTCGGCGTGATCTTCCACGCCTGGCGGCGGCTGCGCTTCCAGAACGCGATCTGGCACGGCTTTGTCTTGGCCGGCGCGGCATGCCATTATACCGCGGTGCTCGACCTCGTGTTGAGCTGAGCAAGTTCCGCGAAACGGCATAACAAGAAGCTGTCCAAAGAGCTGTCCAAGACAAGAGGAGACGTCGCATGCAGGTGACCGGCAAGGTCGTGGTCGTCACGGGCGGCGCCAACGGCATCGGCAAGGCGCTGTGCGAGGCCTTTCACAAGGCGGGGGCCGCCAAGGTCGTGGTCGCGGACATGGATGCCGCCAACGCAAGAGCCGTCGCTGCCACGGTGGACGGCGCAGCGTTCAGATGCGACGTCGCGCAAGAAAAAGAGATTGCCCACGTCATCGATGAGACCGAGCGGCAGTTCGGTCCGATCGCGTTGTTCTGCTCCAACGCCGGCATCGGCGGCGGCTTCGATCCGATGTCGGTCAATGCCGGCGGCGCCTCCGATGAACCGTGGCAGCGCAGCTGGGCGATCCACGTGATGGCGCATGTCTACGCGGCGCGGCATCTCATTCCCCGCATGAAGACGCGCGGCGGCGGCTATTTCCTCAACACCATCTCGGCGGCGGGCCTGCTGTCGCAGGTCGGCAGCCCGGCCTATTCCACCACGAAGCACGCCGCGGTCGGCTTTGCCGAGAATCTCGCGATCTCGCACAAGGCTGACAATATCAAGGTCTCGATTCTCTGCCCGCAGGGCGTCGACACCAACATGCTGCGCTCGATCCCGAAGGGCCCGCAATCCGGCGACGGCGATCTCACACCCGAGCAGGTCGCCAAGGACGTGCTCGCCGGCCTCGAGCAAGAGACGTTCCTGATCCTGCCGCACTCCCAGGTGCTCGGCTACATGCGCAAGAAGACCGAGAATTACGACCGCTGGATCGGCGGCATGGCGAAGATCCAGGCCAAGATGCGGGAGGAGTTTGGGAAGTAGGGGCGGCTGCTGCCGCGATCTCGATCTCGTAGCCCGGATGGAGCGAAGCGTAATCCGGGACAGTCTTTCAGTAGCGTGAAAGGCCCCGGATTGCGTTGCGCTCCATCCGGGCTACGGCAACCTCATGCCACCGACTCCACTTCATCCTCCACCCGGCTCTCCCGCAACGCCCGCGCATAGAGCATCATCCCCTCGCGCACTTTGCGCTGCTCGGCCTCCGTCAGCGCCGCCAGCGCGCAGCGCACCTGCTGCCGGCCGAACGCATGCAGCGCCTCCAGCGTGCGCCGGCCCTTCGCGGTCAGCGACAGCAGCTTGATGCGTGCATCAAGCTCATCCGGCGTTTCCCGCAGCTCGCCGCAATCGATCAGCTTGCGCACCATGCGGCTGACGCTGGATTTCTCCAGGCGCAGGAAATCGCCGAGCTCGCCCGAGGTCAGCGGGCCGCGGATGCCGATCTCCAAAATCGTGTGCACGGCCGAGGGCGGATAGTCCGACGCCGCCACCGTCGCATCCATGAAGCCGAGCTCGCGCACCATCAACCGCGAGGCGGCGCGGATGTCGTCGATCAGCGCGAGTTCGGCCATCTTGACTCCCGGCATATAGTTGTACCATACAACTATATGCGCGCAACGGCGCGCGCAAGCGTTTTGGAGTGGGGCCATGAGCCGTATCATGAGCGGAACTTTGCCAACCGGCGAGCGGATGCGGGGCAAGGTTTGCCTCGTCACGGGCGGCGGCAGCGGCATCGGCCGCGCCACTGCGCTGCGGATGGCGGCCGAGGGCGCCGCGGCGGTTGTTGTCGCGGGCCGGCGCGAGGCCGAGATCGAAGCCACCGCCGCAGCGTGTCGCGAGCTCGGTGCAGATGCGATCGCGGTCCAGACCGAT
Source organism: Bradyrhizobium rifense (assembly GCF_008123425.1). GTDB lineage: Bacteria > Pseudomonadota > Alphaproteobacteria > Rhizobiales > Xanthobacteraceae > Bradyrhizobium > Bradyrhizobium rifense. The sequence continues at coordinate 879 of NZ_VSSS01000020.1, read as the reverse complement.
ATCACGCGAGAGGACGACGTCGAACGTCTGGTCAGCACCGCCATTGAACGCCGCGGCCGTCTCGACGTCGCCTTCAACAATGCCGGTTTTCAGGAGCGCCGTGCACCGCTGGAGCAGCAGGGCATGGAGATCTACGACAGCGTGTTCGACACCAATGTCCGCGCGCTGTTTCTCTGCCTGCGCCATCAACTGCCGGCGATGCTGGCGAATGGTGGCGGCAGTATCGTGGTCAATGCCTCCGTCAGCGGCGTGCGCAATCCCAATCCCGGCTTCTCGCTCTATTCGGCATCGAAAGCGGCCGCGATCTCGCTGACCCGCTCGGCTGCGATGGAGAACGCCCCGCGCGGAATCCGCATCAACGCGGTCGCACCGGGCCGTGTCATCACCGACATGATGCTCAGCGCCGGCGTCGGCGATGTCGCAACCGTCGGCGCCGGCCTGCCGTTGCGGCGCATGGGCACCCCGGAGGAGGTGGCGGAGGCCGTGGTGTGGCTATCGTCGGATGCGTCGTCGTATGTGGTTGGCCACGTGCTGGCGGCGGACGGGGGATTTTTGGCGGCGTAGCCGCGTCAATGCTTCTGCCCGTAGAGCACCGGCACGGCCGAATCCACGACGACCTCCACAAGGCTGGTGCCCTCGTGCGCCATTCCGCGTTTGAGCGCCTCGCCGAGCTCGGCGGCCTTGCTGACCCGCACCGCATGACAGCCCAGGCCTTCGGCGAGCCGAACGAAATCGATTCCCGGCAGTTCCAGCCCAGGCACGTTGCGTACCTGCATTACCTGGCTGAACGAACGCATCGCGCCGTAGCCGGAATTGTTGATGACGACGATGGTGAGCGGCAGCTTTCGCTGAGCTGCAGTCCACAGCGCCTGGATCGAA
>NZ_VSSS01000019.1 GCF_008123425.1 Bradyrhizobium rifense | reverse complement strand
CCGGGACCCATAACCCCAGGGAGGAGTTTGGCGAAGATTGGTCGTTCGGGATTAGCACCACGCGCGATCGATATATTCCGCGGTATGGGTCCCGGCGTTCGCCGGGACGACACCGGTGGGTGTTGCTACACCGTCGCCGCCACGCCCTCCGACACCGGCCGGAAATTCGCAAAGTCCCAGCCGCGGCCCGGTGCTGCTTCGAGCAAGGCCCGCGTGTAGGCCTCCTGTGGATGCGTCAGCACTTCCGCCGCTGGTCCCTGTTCGACGACGCGGCCGTGCTGCATCACCACGACCTCGTCGCAGATTTGGGCTGCGACGCGCAGATCGTGGGTGATGAACAGGATGGCGATGCCGAGTCGCTTCTGGATCTCGTCGAGCAGTTCCAGCACCTGTGCCTGCACGGAGACGTCGAGCGCGGAGACCGCTTCGTCCGCGACCAGCACATCGGGATCGAGCGCGAGCGCCCGCGCAATGGCGATGCGCTGGCGCTGGCCGCCGGAGAACTGGTGCGGATAGCGCGAGACGGCGTCGGCCGGCAGGCCGACCAGCTCGAGCAGCTCGCGCGCCCGCTTCATCGCATCGGCATGCGAGGTGCCGTAGTTGATCGGGCCTTCCGCGATGCTCTCGCCGACCGTGACGCGCGGATTGAGCGAGCGGTAGGGATCCTGGAACACGATCTGGATCTTCTGCCGGTGCGGCTGCAGCAGACGGCGCGAGATGTCCGAGATCTCGCGGCCGGCCAGCCGCACGCCGCCGGAGGTCGGATCGATCAGGCGGACGATACAGCGCGCAACCGTCGACTTGCCCGAGCCGCTTTCGCCGACGATGCCGAGCGTGCGGCCCTTGCGCAGCGTCAGCGTCACCTTGTCGGCGGCAACGACCTCGCGGCCTTTGCCGAAGAACGCGCGCTCCTTGTAGACCTTGCTGAGCTCGTTGGCTTCCAGCACCACCGGTTCCTTGGTCTCGGGCCGTGCCGCGCGCGGCACCAGGCTCGGCACCGCAGAGAGCAGGTTGCGGGTGTATTCCATCGTGGGATTGCGCAGCACGGTGTCGAGCGGGCCGGTTTCAACCAGACGACCCTGCCGCATCACTGCGACGCGGTCGGCGATCTCGGCGACCACGCCCATGTCGTGGGTAATGAACAGCACGGCGGTGCCATGATCGCGCTGGAGGTCGCGGATCAGGGTCAAAATCTGCTTCTGCGTGGTGACGTCGAGCGCGGTGGTCGGCTCGTCGGCAATCAGCAGCTTCGGTTCCAGCACCAGTGCCATCGCGATCATGATGCGCTGACGCTGGCCGCCGGAAAGGCGGTGCGGGTAGGAGGCGAAGATGCGCTCGACCTGGGGCAGGCGCACCTGCTCCATCATGTCGAGAATGCGCTTCTTGCGCGCCCTGGCATCGAGATCGGTGTGGGCGCGCAAGACTTCGTCGATCTGGCGGCCGACAGGGACGACCGGATTGAGCGCGGTCATCGGCTCCTGGAAAATCATCGCCATCTGCGTTGCGCGCAGCTGGCGCAGGCGGCGGTCGGTCGCGGTGAGGATCTCCTCGCCGACGAGCTTCACACTGCCGCTGGTCGGAACCAGCGTGCCCTTCGGCAGCAGGCCCATCGTGGTGAGCGAGGTCACCGACTTGCCCGAGCCGCTTTCGCCGACGAGACAGAGCGTCTCGCCCTGGTGGACCTGGATCGAGATGCCGTCGATGATCTTTGGTCCGCCCGGCTTCTTGCCGACGGAGACGACGAGGTTGTTGATGTCGAGAACCGGGTTGGTCATCACTTGATCGGTCATCACTTGCCCTCCCGCTGCTTCATGCGGGGATCGAGCGCGTCGCGGGCGGCGTCGCCGATCAGATTGATGCTGAGGATGGCGATCGAGAGCAGCAGGCCCGGCCAGAAGATCAGCGTCGGCTTGAGCTGAAAATACTGGCGGCCCTCGGCCATGATGTTGCCCCAGGTCGGCGTCTCCGGCGAAATGCCGGCGCCGAGGAAGGAGAGGATGGCCTCGGTGAGGATCGCGGAGGCGCAGACATAGGTGCCCTGGACGATCAGCGGTGCGATCGTGTTCGGCATCAGATGCCGCCACATGATTTTTGGTAGCGACGAGCCGACCGAGATCGCGGCTTCGACATAGGGTTCTTCGCGGGCGGACAGCACGACCGAGCGCACCAGGCGTGCCACGCGCGGAATTTCCGGGATGGTGATCGCGACCATCACGGTCCAGATGCTGGCGCCGGACAGCGACACCACGGCGATCGCGAGCAAAATGCTCGGCATCGCCATCAGGCCGTCCATGACGCGCATCAGCACGGAATCGACCAGCTTGAAGAAGCCGGAGACGAGGCCGATCGCAAGCCCGATGACCACGGCCAGGATCGCAGAGCCGATGCCGATCAGGAGCGAGATGCGGCCGCCATAGATGACGCGCGACAATAGGTCGCGACCATAGGCGTCGGTGCCGAGCAGGAACTGCGCCGAGGAGGGCTTGAGCCGCAGTGACGGCGCAAGCTGGATTGGATCATGCGGCGCAATCAGCGGCGCCATGATCGAGATCAGCACGATCAGTGCGAGCAACACCGTCGCCGTGGCGATGATCGGTGTCGAGGTGAGGAAGCCGAAACGCGGCCGCAGCGGCGACGTGATCGGAATGGACGACTGGGGAAGGGTATCGACTGACATCTTTGGTGTTGTCCTTGCCTCAGTACCGGATCCGGGGATCGAGCAGCGTGTAGGCGACGTCGATCAGGAGATTGACGACGACGTAGATCAGCGAGGTCAGCAGGATCATCGCCTGGATCACCGGATAGTCGCGCGCCAGCACCGCATCGACGGTGAGACGGCCGATGCCGGGGATGTTGAACACGCTCTCGGTGACGACGACGCCGGAGATCAGGAGCGCAAAGCCGGTGCCGATCACGGTGATCACGGGCACGGCGGCGTTGCGCAGCGCATGCCGCATCATCACCGCGACCTCGTTGATGCCCTTGGCGCGTGCCGTTCGCACGTAATCTTCGCCGAGCACATCGAGCATCGCCGCGCGCGTCATGCGCGCGATCAGCGCGATGTAGATGAAGGAGAGCGCGCAGGTCGGCAGGATGATGCGCTCGAAGAATTGGCCGAAGCCGCCCGAGATGCTCTTGAAGCCTTGCACCGGCACCCAGCGCAGGTCGATCGCAAACACCTCGATCAGGACATAGCCGACCACGAACACCGGCACCGAGAAGCCGAGCACGGAGAGGCCCATCACGAAACGGTCGATCCAGGTGCCGTGCTTCCAGGCCGCGATAACGCCCAAGGGCACGGCGACGACGACGGCGAGGATGATGGTCGACAGCGCGATCGAGATCGACGGCTCGACGCGCTGGCCGATCATCTTCATGACCGGCAAATTGGAGATCAGCGACGTGCCGAGATCGCCGTGCAGCAGCTTGCCGACCCAGGTGATGAACTGCACGATCAGGGGTTCGTTGAGGCCCAGCGATTCGCGGATGCGCTCGAGCCGCTCCGGCGTCGCATTGTCGCCGGCGAGGATCGCGGCCGGGTCGCCGGGAGTCAGCCGCAGCAGCAGGAACACGAACAGCGCCACGACACCCATCACGGGCACCGCAGCCAGAACGCGGCGAATGAGATAACCTAGCATGCACCTATCTCCGGCTGCGGAACTTGTGGGGTCTTGAGGCCCCCATGGATTCGATCGTGTCTATCATGCGCGCCTGTCGCTCGGGCTGGAAAAGCCGGCCGGAGACCCCCCTCTTGGGGCAAATTGTGTGCCAAGGGCAGGGCGGTCGCAAGGGGCCGCCCCGCATCGATATGCAACCACTCAGGATGCACGGCGCATCTCGCGCTCAACCCCAAGTTCTCCCCGACGTGATGGGGCGTTCGGCGGTGCATTGAGCCCGCGCCAGCCGTCGATGGTTCCGGCAATCATCTGCGCGGTCGCGGCCGACATTTCCAGCCGAGATGGCCGTGGCCGGTGTTGAAGAACACGCCGGGCATCCGGCCCGCGCGCACCACCGGCATCATGTTCGGCATCATCGGCCGGAGCCCGGCCCACGGAATAATGCGAGACGTCTCGACCGCCGGAAAATTGCTGCGCACCCAGTCGACCAGCGGTTGCACGCGGTCGGCGCGGATGTCGCGGTTGAAGTCGTTGAACTCGGCCGTGCCGGCCACACGAAAACGATCGGCGCCGAGCCGGCTGGTGACGATCTTGGCGGCCTCGTCGAGCAGGCTGACGGTCGGCGTCGCGTTGCGGCTTTCGGCGGTGTCGAGCTGCACAGTGATCGAATAGCCCTTCACCGGATAGACGTTCACGCGCTCGTCGAGGAGTGCTGCGAAGTGACGGCTGGCCACGCCAGCGCAGACCACGACGCCATCGACCTTCAGCATGCCGCGCGCGGAGGCGAGGGCGTCGCTTGCGGCGAGATCAGCCCAGCCGATCACGAAGCTTGCGCCAGCACGGGCGATCGAATCGATATTCGCCTCATGGATGAACGTCGCGCCGCGACGTTTGCAGGCGTCTGCAAGGCCGCGCGTGAACTTGTGGATGTCGCCGGTCGCATCCGACGGCGTGTAGAAGCCGCCGTAATAATCCTTGCGCAGCGTCGGCTCGATCGTGCGGATTTCCTCTGCCGTCACCGGACGGCGATCGAGCCCACCTTCCTGCAGCAGCGCATTGACGCGCAGCCCGGACTCAAAACCCTTCTTGTCGTGATAGATGTGGAGGATGCCGCGGCGTTCGAGATCGAAGTCGATGCCTTCGCGCGTCGCGATCTCGAACAGATACTTGCGGGCTTCGATCGCGAGCCGCGTGGTCAGAATCGTGTTGGCGCGGTAGTTGCCGATGTTGGCGACGAACTCGCTCATCCACGAATATTTGTGCCAGTTCGGCCGCGGGTTCATCAGCAGCGGCGCATCGCGCCGGAACATCCAGCGCAAGCCCTTCAGGATCGTCGCGGTGCTGTTCCACACTTCGGCATTGCTGGCGGAGAGCTGTCCGCCATTGGCAAACGAGGTCTCCATCGCGGCGTAGCGATGCTTGTCGAGCACCGTCACTTTGTAGCCGCGTTCGAGCAGGGCATAGGCAGTCGTTACGCCGGTGATGCCGGCGCCGATGATGGCGATATGGGTCATGATAGGTTCGGGGCTCCCGTGAGTTAGAGTCGGCTAACCGCCGGCCCGAAAGCCGTAGGCGGCGCCCCATCTGTCACGGTTACCTGAGAGCTTGATCCGACAGAGACCTCGCGAGGTCTTCGTGGACTATCCCCTTCGGTGGACGTCACGATTTTCAAATCGTGCCGTCTCTCTCCAGATCGTCCTGACGATACAGTCCTTTTGCCTGAGAGTTTCCGGGGCGGTTGCTCCGTCGGCGCCGCAACGAAAGCTGGTGGCTCTCGTTGCGATCTCTCCCGCATCGTCGCGTGGACCATCGAGCAGTACGATGCGCCTCATTTTTAGACAAGGCTAAATTTCACCCGCGACTGCCAACGCATTGTGCAGTGCGAAGTTGATTCAATTACTCCAGCGTTGCCAGTAGTCCCGCCATCAAGCGCCCGCGTTCGACCAGGCTCTCGACCTCGATGAACTCCTCGAGCGTGTGGCCGTTGCCACCGCGCACGCCGAGGCCGTCGAGAGTCGGGATGCCCATCGCGCCGGTAAAGTTGCCGTCGGATCCGCCGCCGGAACTCGCATGCGGCAATTCCGCGCCGAGAGATTTGGCGATGCCGCGCGCCTTTTCATACAAAGCCATGGTGCCGGCATCCGGCTCCCACACCGGGCGTGTCACGCCGCGCGTCACCTTGAAGGTCACGTCATTCGCAGTGCCCGATAGTGCCAGCATCCGCTCGACGCCGCGGTCGAGATCGGCCTGCCGCTTGGCCATGGAGAGCGCTTCGCCGGTGGCGGTGGTCGCAACGCAATTGACCCATTGTCCGCCGTGCACGACGCCGACCGAGAAGGTGCAGTCGTCGGTGGTCATCGCGTCAATTGCGAGAATCTGCCGCGCCATCTCGCGGATGGCCGAGCGTCCCGCCGACAATGTCGCGCCGGCATGGCTCGGTCGCCCCGTCGCCTCAAGATTGAATCGCGCGATGGCGTAACGTCCGGTGGTGACGCCGTTGTCGGCGCGGCCGGGCTCGGGCACCAGCACATATTTGCTGCGCGCGGCTTCCGCCTCGATGATGTCGCGCGTCGACGGCGTGCCGACTTCCTCGTCCGGCGTGAACAGGATGGTGATCGGCAAGGGCGTGGTGAAGGACGCGCGCGCCAGCTGCCGGATCGCTTCCAGCGAGAGATAGTTGCCGCCCTTCATGTCGTAGATGCCGGGGCCGTAGCACTTGTTGCCCTCGCGGCGCCATTTCAGTTTCTCGATGGTGCCGACCGGGTGGACGGTATCCATGTGCCCGGCGATCAGAATGCCCGGCTCGCCCTGCTTCGGATGCGGGAAGCGCGCGCGGATGATGCCGCCGAAGCCCTGACGGCCGCCGATGCGCTCGATGGTCGCACCCATGATCGCCATATCCCGCGCTGCGATATCGAGCATGCGGTTGACCGCGCCTGCGTCCCAGGTCGGGCTCTCGCATTCCACCCAGGTGCGCAGGCCCTCGAGCATTGTCTCGGAATCGAAGGGAAGATTGGCTGGATTCATCTTAATGTCTCTCAAGCTTCGAAAGATGGAATGCGCATTGCATCAGCGCAGGCAGGACAAGCGGGGAGAGTTGTAGAGCCAAACCGATCGTTGTGGAGCCCGTACATGCGCCGCAAGGGCTTGCACCGAAAGCGGATTGACGCGCTCAACACTGTCTGCAAGTCTCGAAAAGATAAAGGCATTGCATGAGGTTAGTTCGCCTAAGGAACGAACCGAATGCTCAACCAATAACCTGCCTTTGACCAGTTTCACGTCAGGAGAAACTTTTATGTTGAGCTTGATGCGCCGGGGGCGACGCGCGTTCGCCTCCACACTTGCGCTGTCGGTCGTCGCGCTCTCCACGGCGATGGCCTCGCCGGTGTTTGCGGCCGGCAAGACCATCACCGCGGTGATGCATTCGGATCTGCGCATCATCGATCCGATCTTCACCACCGCCTACATCACGCGTGACCATGGCTACATGGTCTACGACACGCTGATCACGACGGATGCGAACTTCAAGATCCAGCCGCAGATGGCGGACTGGAAAATCTCCGACGACAAGCTCACCTACACCTTCACGCTGCGCGACGGCCTGAAGTGGCACGACGGCGCGCCGGTGACGGCGGAAGACTGCGTCGCCTCGCTGAAGCGCTGGGCCGCCGTCGACGGCATGGGCCAGCAGATGATGACCTTCACGGCCAGCATCGAGGCGACCGACGCCAAGACCATCACGCTGAAGCTGAAGGAACCCTACGGCCTCGTGCTGGATTCGATCGGCAAGCCGTCCTCGCGTGTGCCCTTCATGATGCCGAAGCGCCTCGCCGAGACGCCGCCGGACAAGCAGATCCCCGAACAGATCGGCTCCGGTCCGTTCAAGTTCGTGCAGGGCGAATTCCAGCCCGGCGTGAAGGCGGTTTACATCAAGAACACCGACTACGTGCCGCGCAAGGAGCCGGCGAGCTGGACCGCCGGCGGCAAGGTGGTGAAGGTCGACCGCGTCGAATGGATCACCATGCCGGACTCGCAGACCGCGGTGAACGCGCTGCAGTCGGGCGACATCGACTTCATGGAAGTGCCGCCGTGGGATCTGTTGCCGGTGCTTGAAGCCAATGCCGACCTCAAGGTCGAGACGCTGAACAAGTTCGGCTACCAGACGCTCGGTCGCATGAACTTCCTCTTTCCGCCCTTCGACAATCCGAAGATCCGTCGTGCGGCCTTCCTGGCGATGAACCAGAAGGACGTGCTCGACGCGCTGGTCGGCAACCCGAAATACTACAAGATCTGCGGCGCCTTCTTCATCTGCGACACGCCGTTCGCGACCGATGTCGGCTCGGAGACGCTGGTCAAGGGCAACGGCATGGCGGAAGCCAAGAAGGCGCTCGCCGAGTCCGGCTATGACGGCACGCCTGTCGTGGTCATGGTGCCCGGCGACGTCGTCACGCTGAAGGCGCAGCCGACGGTTGCGGTGCAGCTGCTCCGCGAAGCCGGCTTCAAGGTCGATGCGCAGGCGACCGACTGGCAGACGGTGGTGAGCCGTCGCGCCAGCCAGAAGCCCCCGAAGGAGGGCGGCTGGAACATGTTCTTCACCAACTGGGTCAGCGCCGACGTGTCCAACCCGATCTCCAATCTCTCGATCGGCGGCCAGGGCAAGAAGGGCGGCTGGTTCGGCTGGGCGGAAGACGCCAAGATCGAGAAGCTCAAGGACGACTTCGTCCGCGCCGCCTCGATCGACGATCAGAAGAAGATCGCGACCGAGATCCAGAAGGAAGCCTATGACCAGGTGATCTACGTGCCGCTCGGCCAGTATCTGGCGCCGAGCGCATGGCGGAAGTCGCTCTCCGGCGTGCTCGACGGCCCGGCGACCCCCGTGTTCTGGAACATCGACAAGTCCGAGTAAGGCCAAGTCCAAGTAAGGCCAAGTCCAAGTAAGGGAAGGCGCGTTCGCGCGCCTTCCGTCCCGATCATCACGCGCCACCGCTGTCATCAGCGGCGCTGCTCGCCAGGAGACCTCGTCAGCAGAATTCGTCGCAGAACTCGTCAGGAGAACTTCAATGTTCCAACTCATGCGCCGGGGGCGTCGGGCGTTCGCCTCCACACTTGCGATGTCGGTCGTGGCGCTTTCGGCACTGGCCTCGCCAGTTCTTGCCGCAGGCAAGACCATTAGCGCCGTGATGCATTCGGATCTGCGCATCCTCGATCCGATCTTCACCAGCGCCTATATCGCGCGTGACCATGGCTACATGGTCTACGACACGCTGATCGCGACGGATTCGAATTTCAAGATCCAGCCGCAGATGGCGGACTGGACAATTTCCGACGACAAGCTGACCTACACCTTCACGCTGCGTGACGGTCTGAAGTGGCATGACGGTACAGCGGTCACCGCGGAAGATTGCGTTGCGTCCCTGAAGCGCTGGGCCGCTGTCGACGGCATGGGGCAGCAGCTGATGCTGTTCACCGCGAGCATCGAGGCGACCGATCCCAAGACTATCACGCTGAAGCTCAGGGAACCCTACGGCCTCGTGCTGGAATCGATCGGCAAGCCGTCCTCGCGGGTCGCTTTCATGATGCCGAAGCGTCTCGCCGAGACGCCGCCGGAGAAGCAGATCCCCGAGCAGATCGGCTCCGGGCCCTTCAAGTTCGTGCAGGCTGAATTCCAGCCTGGGGTGAAGTCGGTCTACGTCAAGAACACCGACTACGTGCCGCGCAAGGAGCCGGCGAGCTGGACCGCCGGCGGCAAGGTGGTGAAAGTCGATCGCGTCGAATGGATCACCATGCCGGACGCGCAGACAGCGTTGAACGCGCTGCAGTCGGGCGACATCGATTTCATGGAAAATCCCGCCTTCGAAATGTTGCCCACCATCGAAGCCGACAAGGAGCTCAAACTCGAGATCCTGAACAAGTTCGGATTCCAGACGGGCGCGCGGATGAATTTCCTCCATCCGCCATTCGACAACGTCAAGGTCCGCCGCGCAGCACTGCTGGCGGTCAACCAGAAGGACGTGCTCGACGCGCTGATCGGCAATCCGAAATACTACAAGACTTGCGCCGCGGTCTTCATCTGCGACACGCCGTTCGCGGCAGAGATCGGCGGTGAGACCCTCGCGAAGGGCGGCGACATTGCTGCGGCCAGGAAGGCGCTCGCCGAGTCCGGTTACGACGGGACCCCCGTCGTGCTCATGGCGCCGGGCGACGTGCTGACGCTGAAGGCTCAGCCGATCGTGGTGGCCCAGCAGCTGCGCGAAGCCGGCTTCAAGGTCGACCTGCAGGCGACCGACTGGCAGACGGTGGTGAGCCGGCGCGCCAGCCAGAAGCCCCCGAAGGAGGGCGGCTGGAACATGTTCATCACAAACTGGGTCAGCGCCGACGTGGTCAATCCGATCTCCAACGTGGCGGTCGGTGGCCAAGGCAAGAAGGGCGGCTGGTTCGGCTGGGCGGAGGACGCCAAGGTCGAGCAGCTCAAGGACGCCTTCGTTCGCGCGGCCTCGGCGGAGGATCAGAAGAAGATCGCGACCGAGATCCAGAAGGAGACCTACGACCAGGTGCTCTACGTCCCGCTCGGCCAGTATCAGGCGCCGAGCGCATGGCGGAAGTCGCTCTCCGGCGTGATCGACGGCCCGGCGACTCCGGTGTTCTGGAATATCGACAATTCCGAGTAGGACAAGTCTGAACAGGGGAAAGGTGCGTCCAGCACCTTTCGTCCCGATCATCACGCGGCGCCGCTGTCATCAGCGGCGCCGTTGTGTTGTGGCGATCCTGTGTCGGCGAAAGCCGGGGAGCTTTTAAGTCTTCCAGACTCCGATCATTGCTATTTGTTTCCGATCTGAAATAGATGGTTCGTCTTCGCTCATTGCTTTCCTCCCGCCGATTTGAATCACGTGCCGATCGATTTTGCACTCCAGGCGATGGCCGAACGGTCGGATCGCGCGCCGGCGCGCTGGCGGCGGCCGCTATTGCGCTGGCTCGATGGCGTGGAGGCCGGCTGGGCCGTGCCGCTTCTCATTGCGTGCTTCGTTGCGGTCTGGACGCTGTATCTGGCCATCGCCTATGCCGGCGGCGGCCTGCATCCCGATACGCTCGAGGCCTGGACGCTGGGACGGAATTTCGCCTTCGGCTATCACAAGCATCCGCCGCTGATGGGCTGGATCGCAGCCAGCTGGACCTCCGTCTTCCCGCTCAGCGACTGGTCGCTGCAGCTGATGGCGATGGTGAACGCGGGCCTCGCCCTGGTCTTCGTCGATTGCGTCGCGCGGCAATTCGTGTCCGGGCACAAGCGCATCCTGGTGCTGCTGCTCCTGATGCTGACGCCGGCCTATCAATTCCACGCCCAGCGCTTCAACGCCAATGCCGTGCTGCTCGCGCTCTGGCCGCTCGCCACATGGTGCTTTCTGCGCGCGTTCGAGACCAGGTCCGCCGTCTGGGCGGTTGCGCTTGGATGCAGCACGGCGCTCGCCATGGTCGGAAAATACTACTCGATCTTCCTGGTCACGAGCTTTGCATTCGCCGCGCTGGCGCATCCGGCGCGGCGCGCCTATTTCAGCTCCGCGTCGCCCTGGATTTCGGTCGTCACCGGGCTCGCGGTGCTGTCGCCGCACATTGACTGGCTCGCGACCACGGGGGCATCGACCTTCACCTACGCGCTGAACCACGCCAACGGCAATGCCGTCAGCTCGCTCGGTGACGTGAAGAACTTCCTGCTGGGACTCATGGCGGCCATCAGCGTCGCTGCCGTGCTCTGGGTGCTCATCGCGGGCACGCGCCTCAAGCAATTTCCGGCCGACTTCGCCGCGATGGGATCAGGTCTTCGGCTTCTCTTTTATGTGGCCATCGGCACTATCGCGCTGCCGGTCCTGACATCGCTCGCGATGGGCACGGATCTGCCGTCGCTATGGGCCTTGCAGGGATTGTTCCTGTTCGTCGTGCTGATCGTCTGCGGCGCCCGTTATCCCGTCGAACGGTTCTACACCGTCAATGTCACGGTCATTGTCGCCGGCGTTGCGCTTGTCGCCATCCTGGTCGCCGCACCAATCCATGCGGTCTATCGCAATAGCCACGGTTATGAAGAGGGACGGAACCTTTACGCGCAAGCAGCTAGCGAGCTCACCCGGCAATGGCGCGAGCTGACCGGCGAGCCGCTCAGTGCCGTCAGCGGCGACGATTCGCTCGCCTTCGCCACCGCCTTCTACAGTCCGGATCATCCGCATTATGCGCGGCCGTTCGAGCACCAGTACGATTGGGGTCTGCCGCGCCAAACCACGCTCGATCGCGGCTGGGCCGCGCTCTGTTTCCGTGGCCAGGATTATTGCGGCCGCTGGATGGAATGGGTCTCCGCGCGCGCCGGGAATTTTGTCAGGCGAGAATTTACCGTGCAGGCATCGCTATGGTGGCGGCCCGGTCTGACCCGGGACGTCATCGTACTGATGGTGCCGCCACGTTCGAAGCGCGACTCATCGCCCGAAAGCGCCTCACAGGATTTCAGCGCCAGCAAGCGCAGTCTGGAGTAGGGCGGTTCCTCAGCAGTGGCTGTCGCGCACCCGTTCAAGGCCTTCGCTTGCGAAGGGCGGGGCGACGGCGGGCCGCTTGACGCCGGCAGCCTTTCGCTGCGCCTCAGTCAGTTCCGACGCGTGATCGGTTTCGTTGCGTTTCGGTTCCATGAGGCGACCTCTCGAAAATGCTGCAGGACAACATCGAGGCGCCCGCGAAGTTCCTCACACGATGGGGCGATGATGCGGCTTGAACAGCCGTCCCTTCTCTACGACCAGAACGATCGCGAGCGCTGCGAGCGTCGACAGGAAGAATCCGATCGAGAACGGCAGCAGCGTGCCGTCAAAACTCTGGCCGATCGCCGTGCCGACCGCGATGCCGATCAGCGTCGTGATCGAGCCGTAGAGCGAGGAGGCGGTGCCGGCGATGTGGCCCTGCGGCTCCATCGCGAGCGCGGTGAAATTGGCGACCATCATGCCGAACGAGAACATCATCAAGGCGGACAGCACCATGAACAGCGGAAGCGGCAGCACACCGAGGATCTCGGTCAGCAGCATCACGCCGGCCACCGCCGTGTAGAGTGTCAGCGCGCCGTGCGAGATCACGCGCATGCCGAGCGTGCCGACAAATCTGGCGTTGAGGAAGCCGGCGACGGCTGTGCCGGCCGCGATCGCCGCAAAGGCGAGCGGGAAGTAGTGGCCGAGGTGGTAGATGCCGGTGAACACCTGCTGCGCCGAGAATACGTAGGCGAACAGCGCGCCCATGACGGCGCCGGCGGCCGTCGCATAGCCGATGGTCTGGCGGTTGGTGACGGTCTGGCGGAAGGCCGAGAGCACGTCGGCAGGCGCCAGCGATCTGCGTTCAGACTCGGGAAGGGTCTCAGGCAGTCGCAACACGCTCCATGCGAGCGCGAGCACGCCGTAGAGCATCAGCACGACGAAGATGCCGCGCCATTGCGTGACCAGCAGCACAGCCTGTCCGAACGAGGGCGCGATCACGGGCACGGCGATGAAGATCATCATGGCAAGCGACATCACACTCGCCATGCGGCGGCCGGCATAGCAGTCGCGCACGATCGAGGTCGCGATCACGCGCGTCGCGGAGGTGCCGAGGCCTTGCAGTGCACGGGCGAGCAGCAGCGTCTCGAACGAGGGTGCCGCGACCGCGAGCACGCTCGCGACCGCATAGACCGCCATGCCGCCGAGCAGCACAGGCCGGCGCCCGAACCGATCCGACAAGGGGCCCATGACGAACTGGCCGGCGCCGAAGCCGATCAGGAAGGTCGACAGCACGAGCTGGAGATGGTTGGCGTTGGGAATGCCGAAGGCCGCCCCGATATTGGGCAGCGCCGGCAGCATCATGTCCATCGCGAGCGGATTCAGCGCCATGATGGACGCGATCACGATAACGAATTCGGGAAAACCCATCGGACGGTGCCCGGAGGACACCCAGTCGTCGGCATTGACGTCGGACAAGCAGCTCACCTCTGATTTCAGAGGCCATATCTAATGCCCATGCTGCATCGCACAACCCATGTTTTGGGATGGCTGTCAGGCGGCGTGGCGGACGGACAACAAATGGTGAGAATGTCCCGGTCCCACGATCGCGCGCTCCGGTGGAAACCAGGGATTCACCATAAGGCCGTCGGCTTTGGTCGACGAGATGAAACGGAAACGCATCCTGTCCATTGTGGCCGCCGATTGCGCTGCGCTGGCGGCAGCGACGAGATTCTGTGCGAATAATAAGGTATCCGCTCGTGTCCGACATCACCGGTACTGCACAATGGTTGGGGCGGTCGGCCAGGATGCCTACGCGGCGCAACGCCTGGCTTGCCTGCCTGATCGCGCTGGTGTTCGGAAATCTCGCCAACTATGCCGCGCCCGATACGAATTACGGCTGGGACCTTCGCGTCAACTGCGCCGCGGTCGATGCGCATGTCGATGGGCTCGATCCGTACTACGTGAAAAATCTGAAGGGCACCAAGTTCTCTTATACCTATCTGCCGGCGACGCTGGACGCCTTTCGTCCGTTGTGCGCAGGCGGCTTTCTTGTCGGCCATCACCGCGGCGTCTTTCTCGCCATCGCCGTGCTCTGTAGCCTGTTGCTGCCCGGGATCGGCCGGACACGCAGTCTGCGTGACGTGGCGCTGAGGGGACTTTACGTGCTCGGCGCGTTCGTTGGTTTCGAATGGGTGCTGGCCTCGGGCAATTTCGCAATCCTGGGCGGCGGATTGACGGCCGCAGCGCTTGCCCTTCTGCTTCGCCCCGCGAAGCCCGATGATCGGCATGATGTCCCTCGTATTGCAGGGGCGGCACTGCTTGGCCTCGTCATGTCGTTCAAGCTGGTCTTCTTCCCGCTGCTGGCCGCACTCTATTTCCTGCCGCTGTCGCGGTGGCGGAAACTTGTTTTGATTGCGGTGGCGGGCCTCGGCTTCGTGCTGCCGATCCTGATCTCGGTCGTCTTCTATCCGGGCTTGTTCTCGAGCTGGTTGCTCGCGATCACGGGCGGGATCCCCGGTCAGCTTTCGGTCCAGATCGAGGAGCCCAATCCGTCGCTGCTGCTGTTGGCGCAGACCATCGTGGACCGCGTGGGGCTTGCCGACAGCAAACCGCTCGTGTTCGCCACTTACGCCCTGGCGGCGACCGCGTTCGTGCTCGCACCGCTCGGCTGGTCGCTGCTGCGCGCGATCCGCAACAACGAGGGATCGTTACTGGGACGCCTCGACCGCTGGCTGATTGATCATCCGCAGGCCGCGATGCGGATCACGGTGCTTGCGATGTACGGCCTCTATCTCTGCTCGCCGCGCCTGAAGGAATATGCGTTCTTCGAGCTCGCGGTCTA
This sequence comes from Bradyrhizobium rifense, assembly GCF_008123425.1. Classification (GTDB taxonomy): domain Bacteria; phylum Pseudomonadota; class Alphaproteobacteria; order Rhizobiales; family Xanthobacteraceae; genus Bradyrhizobium; species Bradyrhizobium rifense. Next base: position 9,715 of record NZ_VSSS01000019.1, on the reverse strand, counting down.
CGGCGCCGTCCTGATCGTCGATCTTCCGGCCGCAGCCCTTGCCGCCGTGCTGACTATCGGCGTTGCCGTTCCGACGCTGGTCTCGATCACGGGGACTACGATCGAAGGTGGCTTTGTCCAACTCGCGGTCGCACTCGCCTGCTTCTGGATCCTGTTGCTCGATTTTCGAACCGAGCCGGAACGCCTCGAGCGGGGGGCCGTGCATCCATGACGAGTGTCGCCCCGTCCGGAACAGCACGATGGTCGGGACTGTCGGCCGACATGGTCGGCAAGCGCAACGCCTGGCTTGCCTGCCTGATCGCGTTGGTGGCCGTGCTGGTGTTCGGCAATCTCGCGCATGATGCTGCGCTCGATACGAATTACGGCTGGGACGTTCGCGCCAACTGCGCCGCCGTCGATGCGCATGTCGATGGGCTCGATCCGTACTACGTGAAAAATCTAAAGGGCACCAGGCTCTCTTATCCCTATCTGCCGGCGACGCTGGACGCCTTTCGTCCGCTGTGTGCGGGCGGCTTTCTTGTCGGCCATCACCGCGGCGTCTTTCTCGCCATCGCCGTGCTCTGCGGCCTGGTGCTGCCCGGGATCGGCCGGACACGCAGTCTGCGTGACGTGGCGCTGCGGGGACTTTACGTGCTCGGCGCGTTCGTTGGTTTCGAATGGGTGCTGGCCTCCGGCAATTTCGCGATCCTCGGCGGCGGATTGACGGCCGCAGCGCTTGCCCTTCTGCTTCGCCCCGCGAAGCCCGATGATCGGCATGATGTCCCTCGTATTGCAGGAGCGGCACTGCTTGGCCTCGTCATGTCGTTCAAGCTGGTGTTCTTCCCGCTGCTGGCCGCACTCTATCTCCTGCCGCTGTCGCGGCGGCGGAAACTTGTTTTGATTGCGGTGGCGGGTCTCGGCTTCGTGCTGCCGATCCTGATTTCGGTCGTCTTCTATCCGGGCTTGTTCTCGAGCTGGTTGCTCGCGATCTCGGGCGGGATCCCCGGTCAGCATTCGGTCCAGACCGAGCAAGCTAATCCGTCGCTGCTGCTGCTGGCGCAGACCATCGTGGACCGCGTGGGGCTTGCCGACAGCAAGCCGCTCGTGTTCGCCATTTACGCCCTGGCGGCGACTGCGTTCGTGCTCGCACCGCTCGGCTGGTCGCTGCTGCGCGCGATCCGCAACAACGGGGGATCATTGCCGGCGTGCCTCGACCGCTGGCTGATGGATCATCCGCAGGCCGCGATGCGGATCACGGTGCTTGCGATGTACGGCCTCTATCTCTGCTCGCCGCGCCTGAAGGAATATGCGTTCTTCGAGCTCGCAATCTACGGCGCCGTGCTGATCGTCGATCTTCCGGCCGCAGCCCTTGCCGCCGTGCTGACCATCGGCGTTGCCGTTCCGACGCTGGTCTCGAGCACGGGGATCACGATCGAAGGTGGCGTTGTCCAGGTCGCGGTCGCGATCGTCTGCTTCTGGATCATGCTGTGGGCGCAGTGGGCGTCGTCAGCGGAGGTGGTGCGGGCAGCCGGGGTCGAACCGGCACAGCGCTTGCGCACCGAGGGATTTTAAGTCCCTTGCGTCTACCAATTCCGCCATGCCCGCTTGATCCAAGGAGATCAAACACTTAAGTCCCGTCCAGCGGTCTGGAATTGGCGCTTGTTGCGCTGGACAGGCGGTTCTTCCTTAAGCGAGCCGGCGGCACAAGGCAAAGCCTCAATCCGGACATCTGGCCCTGCTTTAGGCATTCTCAATTCACGGGGGCTATTTTTCCGGCCATGCCTGCTTCGCTTTCCTTTTCCCTGCGCGCGTGCTGCGCGGTTGCCGCGCTGGTCGCGGCCGGCTTCGCGCTGTCCGGCTGCGCCGGCGTGAGCGAGACGATCGCTCCGGCCTTTGCCGATCCCGCCCAATACGAATTGTACGACTGCAAGCAGCTCGAGGGGCAGCGCAAGGCGCTCGCCGCCCGCACCGCCGAATTGCAGAAGCTGATGGACAAGGCGGAGACCGGGGCCGGCGGCACTGTGGTGTCCGAGCTTGCCTATCGCAACGATTACGTCGCGGTGCGCGGCTCGGCGCAATTGGCGGAAGATGCCTGGCGCCGCAACAAGTGCCGGGAGACGCCGCCCAATGCGCCGCCGGTGGCGGCCGCGCCACAGCGGCCGGACATCAAGCCCGCGCCGAAGCGCTAAGGCTCCCTTCGGCTTATTTTTAAGCATGACCTCCGCGCAAACGCGTTCCGCGTTTGTCGCGAGGGAAAACCGCTGCACACTTTTCCGGATCATGCTTTAGGGACGCCAGCCGTAGATCCAGTCCTGCCGCGCCAGCATGCGGTCCGGCCCAAGCGCGCGGATCGCGAGATCGCGCGCGAGCGCGAAGGGGCCGCCGAGATGATAGATCCGGCCTTGCTGCCGCGCGGTGCGCTGCACGTTCCTGACACGGGCCTGACGTGCCCGGCCATATTGCTTCAGCGCCGCCGCGACGCTGCTTGCGTCCTCCGCGGCCTCGACGCTCAAATGCCTGGCGAGCACGGCTGCATCCTCGATCGCCATGCCGGCGCCTTGGGCCGCGAACGGCAGCATCGCGTGCACGGCATCGCCGAGCAGCGCGACCGGTCCCTCGCTCCAGGGGCATCCGTCCGGCACGCCGAACAGCGCCCATTTGCGCCAGCTGTCGACGGCGGCGAGCATCATCCGCGCCGTCGGCGGCCAGCGTGGCGCGGCAAAGGCGTCCATCACCTCGAAGGGATCGCCGGGCGTGCTCCAGCCCGGCCTGTTCCAGGTGCCTGGCAGCACCGCCACCACGTTGAGCTGGCGGCCGCCCGCGATCGGGTAGGCGACGAGATGGGCGTTCGAGCCCATCCAGAGCTGCACCCGCCGCGCGGTGTACTCCTTGGGCAGCTGCGTGGCATCCAGCGTGCCGCGCCAGGCGATCAGCCCGGAGAAGCGCGGCTGCACCTCGGGAAACAGATGCTGGCGGACTGTCGACCAGATGCCGTCAGCGCCGATCAGGGCGCTGGCGAGATCGCTGCGGCGGATGGTTCCGCTGCGATGCACGACCGTCAGTCCCTTGGCATGGGGTGCGACGTCCTCGAATGTCGCGCCCAGCTTCAAGTCGATATCCGGATGATCGGCGACCGCGCCGGCGAGCGCGGACTGCAAATCGGCGCGATGCACCACCCAATAAGGGGCACCGGCGCGATTGGCGGCGGCCTCGCCGAGCGGCATCCGCAAAAGTTCGCCGCCGGCCCGTGCGCTCATGATCGAGACCGCTTCGGGTACGACAGCGCGCAGCTTCAGCCGTTCGGTCAGACCGAGCTCGACCAGCACGCGGCTGGCATTGGGGGAGAGTTGCAGGCCGGCGCCGATGTCCTCGAGCCGCTCGGCCTTTTCCAGCACGACGATGCGAAAACCGCGGGCGGCAAGCGCAAGCGCAGCCGTCAGTCCTCCGATTCCGGCACCGGCAATGACGATCGTTCGCGGGAGGGCCACCCTGACCGAGGGTGGCGGTCAGGCCACCTTGTCCTTCAGCACGCATTCCGGCGGACGGGCTTCGCCCGCCTTCAGGTCGGCCGCGAAGCGGTACAGCGTCGAGCAGTACGGGCAGATGATCTCGTTGTCGTTGCCAAGGTCCAGGAAGACGTGCGGATGATCGAACGGAGGGTTGGCGCCGACGCACATGAACTCTTGCGAGCCGATCTCGATGACGGGGACACCGGCATCGTTATGGAAGTGCGGGACGACATGGTCGGACATCGTAGTTCATCCTGGAGTGGCAATGGCGGCAGACACAATCAGCAGTGAAGCGGCACAATTTCAACGCCGCGGACCATACTGATGGGTTCAGGTGATTGCTAGCCCGACGGAACCGAAAGGTTCGCAATTGCCCCATGCTCATTTGCTCATGCAAATTCGACACAATCTTGCGGCCTGAGAGAAGCCCTTCTTTCGTCGGGGACGTTGTGTCGCAATTTTGGCATACTATGTCTGTGGGCGAGTACAATTGCGGCAAAAGACCACCCATCAGGCGCAACTGATCTTAGGCAAATGATCTTAGGAAGGTCCAGGCTTTCGGCATGAAGTGGCTGCGAATCAGCTCAGCGTTGACCGGGATTGCTGCATGCAGCTTTGTGCTCGCGCAGGTGGCGCCGCATGCCCGCGAGGCCGGCGCGATTCTCGCCGCGCAGGACGATCCGGCGGCTCTGTCCGAGCTCAAGCTCGATGCGGCTCTCGCGCATAACGACCGTCTGGTTCAGGACAATATCGAGGCCGCGCTTGCCGCGGGCGATGCCGATCTCGCCGACAGTTTCGTCGCGCTCGCGCGTGACCGCAATATCGCGCTGCCCGACGACCTCCTGAGCCGGGTCAGCGATGCCGTCAAAACCGAAAATTCCACCTCGCATTTCGCCAAGCGCTTTGCCACCGGGCTCGTCACCGGCAATGCCGACGATGTCGCGAGCCTGTCCGGCACCGTGGCCGGCGATCTCTTCGTGATCGGCGATATCAGGGACGCCGTCCGCGAGAGCAAGCATCTCGCCATGGGCGAGGACACCGATCGCCTCGTGCTCGGCCTTGCAACCGCGGGTCTCGCGGTGACGGCCGTGACCTATGTGTCGGCCGGCGGTGCCGCGCCGGTGCGCGCCGGGCTGACGCTGGTGAAGGATGCCCGCAAGGTCGGGCGGCTCGGCGAAGGTCTCGCCGCCTGGGCCGGCCGGTCGGCGCGCGAGATGGTCGACACGCCGATGCTGCAGAATGCGGTCGCCTCCGGCTCGGTGCTGCGGCCGGGTGAGACGGTGAGCGCGATCAAGGCCGCGTTCCGCGTCGAGAAGGCCGGTGCGCTGGTCCGGCTCGGCAAGGACGTCACGCGCGTGGCCGAGAAGACCGGCACGCGCGGCGCGATGGATACGCTGCGCATCGCCGAAGGGCCCAAGGATGTCGCGCGCGCGGCGCGGCTTGCGGAAGCGCAAGGCGGCAAGACACGCGCGATCATGAAGCTGCTCGGCCGCGGCGCGCTGCTGCTCATCGGCGGCGCGTTCGATCTGACGCTGTGGCTGCTCGGCGCGGCGTTGACGCTGTTCGGCCTGCTGTCCTCGATCAAGGCGACCACCGAGCGCCTGACGCAAGCCTGGTGCGATCGCAGACGGCGCCGTCGGCTCCGCCAGGCGCAATTAGCGGCCGACGCCGCACTGGCAAACACGGCCGTCACGGCCTAAGATCAATCTTCCCCCACAACATCGCGGAACTGATGATGCCGAGCTTTCACAACGGCGCTGTTGAAATTGCCTATCTCGACGAAGGCGAGGGCGATCCGATCATCCTGGTGCACGGCTTTGCCTCCAGCAAGAACGTGAACTGGGTCTACCCGACCTGGGTCTCGGAGCTGCGCAAGAACGGCCGCCGCGTCATTGCGCTGGACAATCGCGGCCATGGCGACAGCGCAAAGCTCTACGAGCCCGCGCAATATTCGATTCCGACCATGGCCGGCGACGTGCTCGCGCTGATGGACCATCTCGCGATCCCGCAGGCCGATATCATGGGCTATTCGATGGGCGGGCGGATGACGGCCTGGCTCGGCCTGAACGAGCCGCAGCGACTGCGCTCGGCGATCCTCGGCGGCATCGGCATCGGCGGCCTGATCGAGGGCACCGGGCCCGGCGAGAACGTGGCCAAAGCGCTGGAAGCGCCCTCGCTCGACGACGTCACCGATCCCGTCGGCCGCACCTTTCGTGCATTTGCAGACCAAACCCGCTCTGACCGCGTGGCGCTTGCCGCCTGCCTGCGCGGCACGCGCGATCTCATGACCAGGAACGAGGCGGCGCGCATCGACGTGCCCGTGCTGATCGCGGTCGGTAGCACCGATGATGTCGCGGGCTCGGCCAGCGCGCTCGGCGCGATCATCCCCGGCTCGGAGGTGCTCGATATTCCGGGCCGCGATCACATGCGCGCGGTCGGCGACAAGGTCTACAAGACCGGCGTGCTGGACTTTTTGTCACGCCGCAGTTGAGCTGTCGTCCTCCCGCTCGTCGTCGCCAAACAAGCGGAACAGCGCCATCAGCACCACGAAGGTCGCAACCCACACCATGCGCGCGCCGTAGCGGTCGTGTGGCCCTGAGATGATGCCGCAGATGAAGGCATTGCCGAGCAGGGCCAGCGTCATGGTCGCCGCCAGCAGCGTCAGATCGTCGAGCTTTCGATGGGCAAGCGCGCGTCCGAGCAGCACGAGCAGCCCCAGCATCGAGAGCAGCGCGACCGGCACGTGCAGCCAGTTGAGGTAGCTGAAATCGAGGCCCCATTGCTGCTGCCGCGCCTCGCGCATCGCGGCCACCTGCGTCGGGATGTAGCGTTCGATGATGCCGTAGGTATGGGGAATCCAGCCGCTGGTGCCTTCACCGGTCGCGACATGCAGCAATTGCTGCCCGATCGCGCGCAAGGCCGCCTCGGCCTGCCAGGCCGGATAGGCCGCGAGCGACTGCACGACGATGGTGCCCATCTCGTCGTTCATCCCCTCGAAGCGGCCGAGCGTGTTGAACATGCTGTGCCCCCACAGGAACTCGTCGGCGGTCGCCGGCAGCTCGTTGCGATAGGGACAGAGCTTGAAGTTTTCGCGCGGACAGCGGTCGTTGAGGAAACGCGTCACGATGCCGTCCTGCATCATGCGGCCGAAGGCCACGCCGGTGCCGCCGGGCGTCCAGGCCCATTTGCCCGAAAGCGCATGGTTGGCCGAGATCAGCATCAGGCCGCCCGCGACGATCGTCAGGCTCGCCTGCGCCAGTCCGGCGATCGGGAGACGACGCCCGAGCAACCGCCGCGCCATCCAGCCGGCGGCGCAAAGCCCGAGCAGCACGCCGAGCGTGGCGCTGTGGGTCGCGGCGGCAAAGGCCGTGAAGACGAACAGCGAGATCTTTTCGAGCACCGAAATCCGGCTTGCACCGATGATCAGCAGGAACAGCGACAGGATCGACAGCCCAGCAAAGATGTCGGTGAGCAGCATGCTGGCGAGCCAGGGCAGCGCCGTCGACAGGATCAGCAGCAGGCTGATCGCGACGAAGCGGAATGTCTGCATCAGACCGAGCACGCGCAGCGTCAGTTGCAGCAGCCACAGCGTCGCCAGCGACTGGACCGCGAGGTTGATCCAGAAGCCGAAATTCTCGCCATAATGCAGATAGAGGCCGAACACGGTGGAGCGGCTGGGGACGAGATAACCTTCGTACCAGCGCGCCAGATAGCCGCCGGTATCCCATTGCAACAGCGGATAGCCGTTCCAGAACGCGGGCGCGATCAGGAGGAGGGGCAGAGCCACCGCCGCCAGCCGCAGCCAAAAGGTATCCGCGGCGCGCGCGCGCAATTGTTCGGTGGTGATGCTCAAATCCGCTCCGTCCTCGTCCGGACCATGCCCGCAATAATGGTTGAGACGAAATTCACCAATAGTTTGACGCCGCCCGGCTTGAATTTGGCGCAACTCTGACCATTTTGAGCCGACCTTGACGCCTGGGGGCGTTCCTGGAAACTCTTGTGTTTCAACGCGTTGGTATGCTTTCGCAGGGCAAGGCGCTGTTCACTCTCAGGCAAGCCCGTCAGGACTTTGTCGCCTAGACTGTGCTATAGAGCCAGCCAAACGAGCCAATTCGAAAGAGCAGATCCCATGGCAGTGCATCAGGTCAATCCGGGAGGAAAGCTCGCAACGCTTGATCCGATCTGGGACCGGATCCGCGGCGAGGCGGAGGACATCGTCCATCGCGAGCCCGAGCTCGCGACCTTCATCTATTCGACGGTGCTGCACCACAGCCGCCTCGAAAATTCGGTGGTCCACCGCGTCGCCGACCGGCTCGACCACGCTGCGCTCTCGGGCGACCTGGTGCGCCAGACCTTTGACGAGGCGCTGCGCGACGACCCCGATCTCGGCAACGCCTTCCGCGCCGATCTCGTCGCCGTCTATGACCGCGATCCCGCGACCTCGCGCTTCATCGATCCCTTGCTCTACTTCAAGGGCTTTCACGCGCTCCAGACCCATCGCCTCGCGCACTGGCTCTATCTGAAGGGCCGAAAGGACTTTGCCTATTACCTCCAGAGCCGCGCCTCCGCGGTGTTCCAGACCGACATCAATCCCGCCGCGCGCATCGGCCGCGGCATCTTCCTCGACCATGCCACCGGCTTCGTCTGCGGCGAGACGGCTGTGATCGAGGACGACGTCTCGATCCTGCACGGCGTCACGCTCGGCGGCACCGGCAAGGAGAACGAGGACCGTCATCCCAAGATTCGCCACGGCGTGCTGATCGGCGCCGGCGCAAAGATCCTCGGCAACATCGAGATCGGCCATTGCGCGCGCATCGCGGCGGGGTCAGTCGTGGTCAAGCCGGTGCCGCACAACGTCACGGTCGCGGGCGTGCCCGCCAAGATCGTGGGCGAGGCCGGCTGTGCCGAGCCGTCGCGCACCATGGACCAGATGATCAACGCGATGGGGCTTTAGGCGCGCCAGTTAACGGCCGGATTTTCCGGCCCTTTTCGTCCCCAAATTCTTTGGCAATTCATGCTGGCGGTTGGCCGCGTCTCGTCCTAAAACCCGCCGACCAATTTTGATCGGAGACTTGCCGTGGACGTCAAAGAAGTCAGAAAGCTCGATGCGTATCTGAAGCGCGTATTCGGCAATCCCAAGATCCGCGTCGTGCCGCGGCCGAAGAAGGACGACTCCGCCGAGGTCTATATCGGCGAGGAGTTCATCGGCGTGCTCTTCGTCGACGACGAGGACGATGATCGCTCGTTCCAGTTCCAGATGGCGATCCTCGAGGACGATCTGGTCGATCAGGAATAGTTTTCGACGCCGTCATTGCGAGCGCAGCGTCCAGAGCTGACGCTGCGCTACGTCCGGGGGCGCGTCGATGATCGAGGCGCGCTCTCTCCACGCCGTCATTGCGAGCGAAGCGAAGCAATCCACAGATCTTTCCGCGGAGGGATGCTGGATTGCTTCGCTTCGCTCGCAATGACGAGGGTCAGCTCCGTGACCCGTGCAACCGCGTTGCGAGGCGTCACCACCGCGGGCAAAAAAATTAGCCCGGCGGTGGGGGAGGGCTCACGCCCAATGATGTCTGTAAGTAGATTGACAGGAAATGCGCTTCGGGCGGCGCAGATCCACTCAGCACATAGTGGTTTTTATCGTCGGGATCAGCGAAAGCAGCTTCAGGTCCGAATCTGAATCCCATGCAATCGATATGAAGGTGGAGCGTCGATTTAGCTTGCCTCAGCCAAATGGGATGGAATGTCTCTTTGAAGTGCGGTTCTGACAGCACAATGAGAATGTGCAAGGTGAGTTCATCGACAGAATATTCGCCGGCAGGCGAAACATTTACACGGATTTCATCGTCCGCGCCCTCATGGCACTCAAGCGTGATTTTCTTGATAGGCCCCAAAAAGTCGGAGTTTTTGAAAGCGAAGGTCTGCGAGTTTACCTCAGAGAATACAGCAGAGATCATTCGTCGCACGCGTGGGACTACTGGCTTTTCATCCTTGTAGCTGCGGAACGGCCATTCGATACCAGACCTAACTGAGAGTTCGGTGCTCTGGAGCAAGAGCATACAAGGTGAGGGCTCGAGCTCATATTTAAAGTCCCTTGGGCCTGTAAGCCGAATGCCCTCAGGGATCTTCTCTACTTTTTCTCGCACGATCAAACATTTGGAGGTCTGGCACTGTTCGCTTGACGCGTCCGATCACGCCGATGATCTCATCATGCCCCTGTTTTGCCCGAC
>NZ_VSSS01000002.1 GCF_008123425.1 Bradyrhizobium rifense | reverse complement strand
GCAACGAGATGCTTTGGCGCGAGTCCTGTCCCTGCTCGTCGTGGTGCCAGCGTGTTGGGCGGAAGCACCGTATTGCTGATACAGGCGCTACCACCATTACTTCACGGATTTCCATAAAGGCGCAAAACCGGTCTTGACTGCGACCGTGAGGCTCGCAACCGCCATTCTGACAACGAGAAATTCTGTAATGATCTCAATGGGCCAAAAACACCGAAAATGTCAGAACGGCCGCTGAAAACACTGCAGGATTCCATGACTTCCAAGCTGAATACGAGGGTTCGATTCCCTTCACCCGCTCCAAAACAATTTCCCCAGCGGAAGCAGGCTGTTGCGTTCGCTTTATGGGCGGATTTTGCTGCTCCCTCTCGATTTTCATACAACCGCCGTACAACCGAGCTCCGGTCGGCCCATCGATGTTATCGAATCCTTGGTGCAGTGATAGCGATCCATCCTTATTCGAATCCTTGACTGAACCCGGATACCAACGGGCCCGACGGGTCGCTCCGCGAACCAATTCTGGCTGGGTCTGCTTCTGTTGCACCGAGTCAAGGCGTTGCAGGCGCCGATCATGGGCGGTGAGAACCGGCTCCCAGTCCGTGCCTTCATGATGCAAGGCCTCGGGCCTGAAGAATCGATCGACGCGGAAGAAGCGAGGAAACTGCAGTGGCGGAACTGAAGATACCTTTCGGCTTGGACGGCGCCGTGATGTCCAAGATGAACTGGAAGCTCGCCCTCGCGCGGGTTAGCCACGATCTCCGCTCGGACTTCATAGACGCCCCTCACATTGGTTTCATTTACGCCAAGGCTGGAGAGGAGCTGATCCAGGAGGTTTCAAAGTGCCTTGGCAAGTGGCAAGTACAGTCCGGGGGTGCCAATAACCATCGAGGTTCCGAAGTCCTTCCGGATTCGCGTTGCTGTAAAGCCCGAACGATTGGGTCCAAGCTTCTCTCGCCCCGGAAGCATCCTGCTCCTGTACGATCGGCTCCTCTATCAGGCTCTGGCCGATCAGGCGGCGCCCATCGTGGCTCAGAAAACTGATCACGCGCGATCCTTCAGCCATCAGCTGGCAAGTGCTGACAGCGTATCAATGTTCGTGCCCACCCGTACTTGCTGGAATGCTTTGCAAACAGCGTTGCTCAAGTATTCAAAGGCGGAGGAGGTCAAATACATCCTGAAGATCGACGTCGCGAACTATTTTGGTTCGATGAACCTCCATACCCTGATCAATGTGTTGAACGACTCTGGATATGTCGGTGAGCTATCCGGCCGTCTTGAAGCGGTTTTGACCAGCTATACGAGCCAGCGGAGTTCTCGGGGAATCCTTCAAGGCATGTTCCCGTCGGATTTGTTTGGAAATTTCTACATGGAGCCGATCGATCGCTTCCTTAAGGAGTACGGGGTGAGGGCTGCGCGATATGTCGACGACATCTATGTCTTGCTTGACTCCGTGGAAGCTGCCGACAGGTTGCTCGGCCAGCTGATTCCCAAGCTGCGCTACTACGATCTCGTTCTGAACGAGGCGAAGTGCATGATAATCCCAAAACGGCAACTTCACACCGCGGAACCCGATCTCCAGGCCTTGTTCGATGACGCCGTTGAAGAGATCAGGGATCAAATGAATGATGAAGATTTTGACGCCGATTACGGGCTTCAGTCCGAATGGGAATACGGTGACGATGAGGACGATGATGATGACGAGACCGAGGATGACCGCAAAGAACAATTGGGGAAGTCATGGCGACCTCAACCGGCTCCTCACGCAGGCCATGAACAAGAAGTGACGGCGAGTTCAGCGTCGTGACCGTTTCTTTGGCAGGTAGCTCGCAAACCGGTCACGCGTTGCGTCGTCGCGAGTGAATACCGAGGGCGATCTTCCGCCGAGTTCGGGGCGCGAACTGCGCATCCACAACGCCGCCAGCTCAGGATCGTAGTAACGCGAGAGCGTCAGTTCTTGTCATTTGCACCTTCTGTCGGGTTGATGCGGGGTAGCTGCCTGAAGCTTTGCGCCTTATCGCAAACAGCTTAAGATTGTCGCCGGGTTACGAGGATTCGGATGGGGCATGGCGAATCAACCGCGCATAATGAGCCTGGCGATCAGGAGATTTCGGGGCGTCGAGCTACTGGATTGGCGTTCAAATGCCGGCGTCAATGTTCTGTTTGGTGGCGGGGATTCTGGCAAGAGCACGGTGCTTCACGCACTCGCTCTCCTGTTCAGTCCGACCAACGCGGTTCAGGTGCTCGAAACCGATTATTTTAATCGATCGACCGGCGATGGCTTCGCCATCGAAGCCGTGGTGGACATCCCGCCTGAGGTTGGGATCGCGGATTTTTCTTCGCTATGGCCGTGGGAATGGGACGGCAGCGCAGCGGCCCTCCCGGAGGCGGAGAAGGAGCCCGGCATCCGGTTTTTCGGTTCCGCGTCCGTGGGACGGAGGACCTCGAACTGGTGTGGGAGGTGGTGCAGCCGAACTCGGAAATCGCGGCGTTGTCCACCGGTCTGCGCCGCCGGATCGGCGTCGTGCGCCTGGCGAACGTTGACCGGAACGACCGTGACCTCCGGCTGGTCACGGGTTCTGCGCTCGACAGGTTGCTGTCTAAGGAAAACCTCAAATCGCGGCTCAACAAAAAGGTCTCCGAAGCCGATCTTTCGGCCGCACTGCTCGAGGACGAGACGGAAGCTCTCGAAGCTTTGGGCGCAAAGTTTCAAAAGGCTGGGCTGCCGCACGACCCCCAGCTCGGGCAGCAGCAGCCAAGGGGCTTTCAATTGGAGCGCTCATTGGGCTGCTTGCAGACAGGGGTGGCGTAAAGCTGCCTCTCGCCAGCTGGGGGGGCCGGCACGCGCCGCATGTCCGCGTTGGAGGCGGCCGGCGTCACGGAGGCCGCGTCTCGTCTGACAGTCATCGACGAGATCGAACGAGGGCTGGAGCCGTATCGACCCCGCCAACTGCTTGCGAAACTGGTCAAGGACGGCATCAATGAAGGCCTGATCTCGACCGAGGTTGCACCGTTCCGTGGTGTTAAGGAGAGCGGCAATGGCCGTGTGGGCTCATCTGGCGGGAACAAGTAGTGCGCCGGTCCGTTTCTCACCCTTCGGCAATGCACAAAGCCGGAAATCGCAATGACGGGAATAGAGCGAGGCGGGATGAGTTCTGCAGATGTGGGTTCATCCACCTCCGCGGAGGCGGTGCGCAGGGGCCGTTCATTCGAGAACAGGCCTAAAAATACATCGGACCCTGTCATTGCAGAAGACCATGACGTTTCGTCCGAGAAACCTCAAGCAAATCCGGAGGCAAATCCAGAAAGTCGAAAAGCCGACCGAGAGCCGTCGGAGACCGATCAAAGCCAGGACCAGGGCTCGAAGGGCATCAAGGGCGCATATCGAAAGCACCCGATCGCGATGGTTGTCTGCCTTGGATTGATCGTCGTCGGCGTCATTGCGGGCATCGCGTGGTATCTCCACGCCCGTCACTACGAGAGCACGGACGATGCCTTTATCGATGGCCGGCCGGTGCTGGTCAGCCCGGAAGTCACCGGTAGCATCATCAGCGTCAATGTCACCGATAACCAGGTCGTAAAAAAAGGCGATCTGCTCGCGACCATCGATGCAAGAAACTATAAAGCCGCGGTCGATCAGGCCGACGCGCAAATCCGCCAGAACGAAGCGACGGAGAAAAACCTTGAAGCCCAGATTGCAGGCCAGAAAGCCCAGGTCGATCAGGCCACCCAGCAGGTGACGGAGGCGGCGTCAGCGCTCAAATTCGCGACCGACGAAAACACCCGCTACCAGGATCTGGTGCAGAAGGGCGCCGGGACGGTTCAGCGCGCACAACAGGCTTCTTCCGACTTCAATGGCAAGCAGGCCGCCCTCGACGCAGCAACCGCGGCCAAGGTGTCGGCCGAACGGCAGATCGATGTCCTGAACGCGCAAAAGGTCGGTGCAGCGGCGCAACTCGATCAATCCAAGGCACAGAAGGATCGCGCTGACGCCGATCTGCAGCGAACCGAACTGCGCGCAACCGTCGACGGGCGCGTGACGAAACTGACGGGGGCTGTCGGCGCCCTGGCTACGCCGGGACAAGCGATCATGATCGTGGTGCCGCTCGACATCTGGGTGACGGCCAATTTCAAGGAATCGCAGCTCGCCGACATGCGCGTCGGACAGCCCGTCGACATTAGGATTGACGCGTTCGGGGGCCGCAACTTCCCTGGCCAGGTCAACAGCGTTCAGGCGGGTAGCGGAACCGCGTTCAGTCTTTTGCCGGCCGAAAACGCTACGGGCAACTATGTGAAAGTAGTGCAGCGCGTGCCGGTGAAGATCACCTTCAACCAGCGTCCAGACGTTGAACTGGGACCGGGCATGTCAGTCGTTCCCACCGTCACCGTCCGTCCCTGAGCGGATCGCGGCAAATGCCTGACGCATCAGATAAGGGCGAATACGGCAACGCGAACCCCTGGATCATCGCCATCCTGGTTGCGATCGCAACCTTCATGGAAGTCCTCGACACCACCATCGCCAACGTCGCTCTGCGTTACATATCGGGCGGCCTTGCCGTCAGCAGCGACGAGGCTTCGTGGGTCATTACTACTTATCTGGTGGCCAACTCCATCGTCCTGTGCGCCAGCGGCTGGATCGCCGAGATGTTCGGCCGCAAGAACTTCTTTCTGGTTTGCATTGCGTTGTTCACGGTGAGCTCTCTACTTTGCGGCTTCGCGTGGAATCTGCAGGCTTTGCTGGTCTTCCGCGTGGTCCAGGGGCTGGCTGGCGGCGGCATGACGCCGGTGGCGCAATCCATTCTGGCGGCGGCCTTCCCACCTGCGAAGCGGAGCCAGGGGTTTGCGCTTTACGGCATCGCCGTCGTCGTCGCGCCGGCAGTCGGGCCGACGCTTGGCGGCTGGTTGAGCGACAATCTGTCCTGGCACTGGTGCTTTCTCATCAATGTGCCCGTCGGACTGATCTCGCTCGTGCTGATCTCCGTGAATGTTCCCAGTTCGCCCAATAAGAAAAAAGAGCGTGAGCGGCTCTGGACCAGGGGCCTCGACTTTGATTTCGTTGGATTTCTGCTGATCGTAATTTTTCTCGGTGGCCTGGAGGTGGTTCTTGACCGTGGCCAGATCGACGACTGGTTCGACTCGAGGTTTATCGTGACGTTTGCGGCGATATCCGCCACCGCGCTGCTGCTGTTCATCCCGTGGGAGCTCAACCGGCGCCAACCACTCATCGACATCAAGATGCTGACCGGACGCCAATTCGGCACCTGCTTTGTCATTATGCTAATGACGGGCGCGCTGTTGATCGCGACGACGCAAATTATGCCGCAACTGTTGCAGGAGGAATTCGGTTACACCGCCACGCTGGCTGGTCTTGCCATCTCGCCGGGAGGCGCGGTAACGATGTTGATGATGGTGGTGGTTGGTCGTCTTGGGTTCGTTCAGCCGCGATACCTGATCGCCGCTGGGGCGGCGATAGCTTGTTACGCGATGGTTGACCTGCTTCGCGTTACCTCTAATGCAGATTACTGGTACTTCGCCTGGTCGCGAATCTATCTCGGGATCGGGTTGCCACTTATCTTCATTCCGATCACGACCGCATCCTACGACGGCATTCCGCCGTCGAAAACCGATCAGGCCTCGGCGCTAATCAATCTTGCGCGAAATTTCGGCGGATCAATGGGCGTGGCACTCAGTCAGACGGTGCTGGCTCGGCGCGAGCCGTTTCATCAGAGCCGTCTGATCGAACATATCGGCTCCTGGAATCCGATTTATAACGATACGCTGGGCCGCATACAGGGATATTTGAATGGGCGCGCGGCCACCGGCAGCTCATCCGGAACCAGCATGGCGATCGTCAATGAGATGGTGCAAAGCCAAGCGACACTCCTTGCTTATATCGACGTATTTGTTGCGCTGGGCGTGATCGCCGTAGTGATGGTGCCGTTGGCCCTGACGTTGCGTACTGTCAGTCGGAACGTCGGTGCGAAATCTGCCCATTAGTATTGAGAGAATGCGCCGAGCATCACGCCATCCATGAGTACAGCCGCCAGATCTCCACCTCGGTCGGGAATGACTTTCCAAGCCGCGTCTCCCGCGAAACGGCGCGTACATCGCGGCCTCCCAAATCAGACGTTATCGGTGGCCGAAGTGAGCCCGGTGACAAAGGTTGCCTGCCGTCAGGTGGCTTAGAGTCGGTCGGTCGGCATCGGTCGGTGTTTCCGAACAGTCCATCGACATCTTGCGGTGTCACCGATCACGCGGCCCGCGCCTCGGTCGCCCTTTGCCATCGCCGACATGAAGGAGCGAGCTTCCTTGTGCGTGACGTGCGGGGAAGCAGTGCCACGTTCGGATCGATTTTCACTTCCAAAACGACAGGCCGATCGCTTGAAAGCGTTTCCTGCCAGGCGGACGCCGGACGGTCCGGAGAATCCACGAAGATCCCTTGGAATCCGAGCATCTCGCCGAACTTGGCGTAGGCGAAGTTGGGAATGTCCTTGGGAGGGCCTCGAATTTCGGGTTGCCCCCATGACGCGCTGTTCCCAGGTGACTTCATTGAGATCCTGGTTATTGAACACGCATACGATCCATCGCGGATGCTCACGGGTGCCTTTGCGCAGTCATCGGCAAAAGGTGTTCTGTCGTCGAGCGTGATCAGATCGGGCCATGTTCACCGCAGCAGATTGCCGGGAAAAAGCAGCCGAGAAGCTGGCGCAGGCTGAGCACGATATTGGCCGCCGCAAGAAGAAGCTTCAGGATGCCGCTGAAGCGTGGCTGATCCTCGCGAGCAAGATGGAATCCGATTGGCCGACCGAAGATGTTGGCCGCGCGCCGGTTGCGATCAGGCGGCACGCGAGGTCGTTGGCGGCCGGTGCATCTTTCATCGCGAGTTCATTTTGCTGTGAAGCCGGTCAACTCGTGCTGGCTCGAATCGTTGCTAGGCCGAATCGGGTCGAACACGGCCATATCATGCTCAGATTTCAATATTTGTTGACGACGGCACGGAGCGAGATCCAGAGCGCGATCGAGAGCAGGCCGAACCCGCCGAGGATCAGGAATGCCAATTGGTAGCCGACCCATTGAGCGATCCAGCCACCGAGTGCCGGACTGAACGACGCGCCCATCCCCTGGATTGTGATGACCGCCCCCTGACCGAGATTCACCCGGCCAGTTCCGTTGAGCGTACGGGCCACAATTCCGGGCACCGCCACGCTCTGCAAACCCGCGCCAATGCCGTCGAGGATTTGCACGGGCAGCACGCCCCACCAGCCGGAGAGGAAGACGGCGAGGACGCCACGGATGGGCAGGGCGAGGAAGGAGACCAGCAGCACCGGCCAAAAGTTCCGACGCTCCGCGGCGTGCATGCCGACGATGGACGTGACGATCATGACACCCTGGGCCACCACGATCGTGGCAGCGACCACGCCCGGGCCGTTCATAAGTCCGTCGGCTACCGCGGCGAGGCCGTAGAGCGGTACAATTGCAGCATTGCCCAGATGAAACAATGCCAGAGCCAGAGCCAGCACCAGCAGCGGCTTGTGCTTGACGAGCACGCTAAATCCGCTGGGCTGGCTTTCGGGATCGTCTTCCTTGCCGCGCGCTGCGCGGTGGTCGATGGTATCCGCTGGAATGAGCAGAACGCTCGCAATTGTCATCAGGCCAAAAACCGCCGCGAGCAGAAAGACCGCGACATAGCCGTATCGCCAGCCGAGGTAGCCGGACGCTGCCGCGCCGATCATGTTGCCCGCATGATTAAAGGCCTGATTGCGGCCATTCTGACGGTTGAAACCGCGTTGCTTGACCATGCCGAGAGTGATGCCGGTGACAGCTGGAACGATTGCAGCTCCTGCCACCGACGTCGCAATCTGAGACAGCGCGACAGCCCAGAATTGCTGCGAGACGAGGATGATCGCCGATGCCATCACTACGGCGACGCCTGGGACGATGACCCACGCCCGCTTATGATCCGTCGTATCGATGAATCCGCCGACCGGCGTGGTGATCAGCATTCCCGCGACATTTCCGATCGTCAGGGCGGTTCCTATCAATCCGGTGGTCCAGCCGTGACTCTGCAGAAACACACCGACGAACGGTCCGATCCCGGACTGCATGTCCGCCATGAAGAAGTTCAATGCAAGCAACGGCCAGAGGAGCGATGCGGCGGCTTGCTTTGGTTCTTTGCGGCGGGTCATGTTCCATAAACGCGCTTGCTGGCGAAACGGAACCTTGCGGCTTCGATAATTTTTGCGAAGCGGTAGGTTGGGCGAGAGGAGCGGGCTGCAGAAACGGAACGTCCCATTATGCGCGGGGCTCCCATCGATCCGGAACCCACGACGGCACGTTCCGTCGTCTTGGCGTCGTCGTCTTCGGAGCCCGCACGGGCGACGATTTGAGCTGAATGGTTCTGATCAACATTCTGGAACGGCCGATCGAGCGGATCAGGGAAACCTGCGAGCTGATGGGCGCGACCGGGAGATTCGAGCGTGCGCTCCCGAGCTCGAGGCATTCCTCGAAGCCGAAATCGCCAAAGGAGAGGTCAGTGACTCCCGCCTGACGTCCACCGGGCTTCGCTATCTCAGGCAGGTCTTCGCGAAAGCCTGGTCAACCCTTGCGCGAGACCTACTCTGCAGGAGCGGTCAAGGATCGGCCCCGCCAACAGCGGATAGTCGATGGAGAGATCATGGAATTGAATGGCAAGAAGATCGCAATCCTCACAACAAGTGGTCGATCAGGGAGTCCTGACATCCCGCAATCCCGGAGATCTGGACGCCTTCAGCGCCAAGATCATCGAGGAAGTCAAGGAGGGCGGCACACAAGGCGCGGTGCGGCGTGAGGATCCGGCGATGGCAGTGTCCTAACAGATGAATCGGTGCATCGGGACGTGCCTTGCGTGTTACAAGACATGTCTCGGTCCCGCGATGAATCACTGCCCGGGGAACGGCGGGAAGGGTGTCGAGCCGGCCCATTTTCGCCCGAGATGGCGTACGCGGGTCATGGTAAGGAACTCTTCGCCATAGACGCGCTGCTAAAACAGCGAAAACTACCCCAGCAGGTAGCTGGCGGCTGCCGTCGAGCTATCTCATGACGAGATAGACAACGATAATGACAACGACCGCAACGATCAGTGCCGTCAACGCCATGCCATAGGGACGCGCGCGCCTGGCTTCTGTCGTTTCGGAGACGTTGGCAGGCGGCGGTTCGGCTGGACCTTCACGTACCATGATTGGCTTTCCTTGATGCAGCGGCGAAGCGCTGTGTGATGCACCGTGCATCGCTTTGTTCCTAACCCGCGTCGCGCTACCGCTTCGGCCGAATAGGAACCCCGGCAACGTCGGACGGTTGAGGCGGCATCTGGAGGTTTGCGATGGATGACGTCATTCCAGCTACGACCGACACGGCGAATCCGGCTTCGACCGCCCGGATCGCCAAGCATCCCATTCATCCCATGCTTGTGCCGTTTCCGATTGCCTGCTTTGTCGGTGCGCTGTTGACCGACCTGGCCTATTGGAGCACGGCCGAAATGATGTGGGCAGATTTCTCGGCATGGCTCCTGTTCGCGGGATTGGTCATGGGTGCGCTCGCGGCAATTGCCGGTCTGATCGACTTCTTCGGCAATCGCTTGATCCGCAGTCTCACGCCGGCCTGGTATCATATAACTGGCAACGTGATCGTGTTACTGCTGGCGCTGTTCAACGCGTTCGTCCATAGCCGCGACGCCTGGACGTCGGTGGTCCCGACCGGCCTGATTCTCTCTGCCCTGACCGTCGTCGTGATGCTGTTCACGGGATGGTTCGGCTGGAGCATGGTCTATCGCCATCATGTGGGAGTAGCGGATTGATGCGCATGAGTCCTCGTCGGCCCGGAACGCAAACCTCCGGCTTTGCCGGATGTCTCGTCATCGCGCTCGGCCTCGCCGGCTGCAACGAGACGGCACCGGATCCGAAGACACAGATTGGCGCGAAGCCGGATTTGCCGGCCCAGGAGCAGTATCTTCTGCCGCCGATGCACGTGGCTTCGGTGGTCGGCTGGAAGGAAGGCGAGAAGCCAAGCGTGCCTGACGGCCTGCAGATCACGGCGTTTGCGACCGGCTTGCAGCACCCGCGATCACTCTACGTGCTTCCGAACGGCGACATCCTGGTGGTCGAATCCAAGGCGCCCGGCACCGAGCCGATCAAGCGCCCGAAGGATTTCATCATGAAATGGGTCGAGTCCTGGGCAACCTCGGGCGGCGACACCGGCGAGAGCAACCGTATCACGCTGCTACGCGCCGCCAGCGACGGCAAGCCCGCGGTGCAAAGCGTCTTCCTCGATCATCTCAAGTCGCCGTTCGGCGTTTCTCTTGTCGGCAACGACCTCTACGTCGCCAACACCGACGCGATCGTCCGCTATCCCTACAATTGGGGCGACACCAAGATAACTGCGCCGGGCGTGACGCTAACCCAGCTTCCGGGCGGTCCCATCGACCATCACTGGACCAAGAGCCTGGTGGCGAGCCCGGACGGCTCACGGCTCTATGTCGGCGTCGGCTCCAACAGCAACATCACCGAGAACGGCATCGAGGCGGAAAAGAACCGCGCCGCGATCTGGGAGGTCGATCGAGCCACCGGACGATCGCGGATCTTCGCCAGTGGCTTGCGTAATCCCAACGGCCTGAGCTGGGAACCGCAGAGCCACGCGCTCTGGGCCGTCATCAACGAACGCGACGAGATCGGGCCGAATCTCGTGCCGGATTACCTCACTTCGGTGAAGGATGGCGCGTTCTACGGCTGGCCCTACAGTTACTACGGCCAGCATGTCGATCCGCGCGTCCAGCCGCAGCGTCCGGATCTCGTCGCGAAGGCGATCGCGCCGGACTATGCGCTGAGCTCGCACGTCGCTCCGCTCGGCCTGGCGTTCTATACCGGTGACGCTCTGCCGGCGGCCTACCGGGGCGGCGCTTTCGTCGGCGAACATGGCAGCTGGGATCGGCCTCAGCTCAATGGATACAAGGTCGTGTTCGTCCCCTTTACCGACGGCCATCCGAACGGACCAGCCCAGGACGTCGTCACGGGTTTCCTGAGTCCGGACGAGAAGTCGCGTGGGCGCCCGGTCGGATTGGCGATCGACAAATCCGGCGCGCTGCTTATTGCCGATGATGTCGGCAACACCGTATGGCGCGTGACCGGCTCGGGGCGGGTCTGACGGTCCGTCGGCATCCTGCCCCGCACACGAGCGTCGCATACCTTCGCATACCTTCATGTCTCTGCGTCGTGTCTCCGCACAACGGGCTGCAGTCGAACAGCCTTCCTAATTCGAACCAAATGTTCTCGAAGGAATGCCCGGCTCTTGGATAGAGCTAGGCCGCCTCGATCGTACGTGTCTTCCTGTATCGCTGAAAGGCGGCTATGGCGACAGCACGAGACGATTGCGTTGACCCTGCTCCATCATGAGGCCGATCTTCCGGGTGAGGATCCGGGCTGTCTCGTCTTGATCTTCAATTTCGCCCGAGCACTGCAAATAGTTCCAGGCGATGCGGATCGTTTCCTCGAGCAGGGGACCGTCGACGTCCTCTTGGTACCAGGTGGACATGGCATTTGCCTCGTGCGCTTCGCACTAAAAAGCGGTCACCGGCGGCTTCGTTCCTATCCGATCGCCCGTGGGAATGTCAGGAATAGCTCGTCGGTTGGATTGGACCGAGTAACCCCCGATAAGCCCTCGGGAGGCGGAGGACATCTAGTGGCCGCCCGTTGGTTCGACTGGCGGGTCTTTCGTCTTGGCCCTGGTCGCGCTACCGACCGTTCTCGGTTGTGAGTTCGAACGAGAACACGCTGTAGTGGTGGTCAATGAGACGGAGCAACTCGATCGGCGGTTGCGACTGCTCGGGGCGGCGCCATGAAACCTCGAATACAAAGTCTGTCATCGTTGGGTCTGTGCCCTGACGATTGCTCCTGAAACCGTGCCCGGTATTGCAATGAGCCTGCAAGCCGCGGTAGTTCGTCGAGGACCCCCCAGTCCTTGTTGAAAGAGATCGTCAACGCAGCACGGCGGTGCTGACGAGGAATGATGACGTCGACCCATCTTCAAAAACCATAGCGTTGCAACGCCTAGGAGTGTGGCGACGATACCGAGCGCGAGTTGGCCGCCGCCGAGGCAAAGCCCGATCACCGTTACCAGCCACAATGTGGCGGCGGACGTCACCCCGGTGACAAGGTCGCCCCTTTTTCAGGATCGTACCGCCGCCGATAAAACTTACGCCCGTCAAAATGCCGAGGGGCAGGCACATCAAGTCCATGACGGCGAACGAGCCGGGGTTCTTTCCCTCCATCGGCAGCAGCAAGATTGGTCTGGATCATCGGAAGCCGGCGGCGTGGCCCCGTGCCCCACGGTTGAAGCCAATAATCGCGCCGGCAACCATCGTCAGTGCAAGACGCAACGCGATATCAGGCCAGGTCAGATGCAGAGGCATGTCCATGATCATGGTCGAGGCTAGGGCAGACTGGGATAGTTGGCTTCCTTCATCAGCCGCGCGAGGTGGGCCGCGTTCGCATGGTGGTCTGGACGGTCCTGTCATATGGCGTCGCGAGATCCCTGTAGTCGGGGATCCCATCGCTTCTCCGACCCAGGAGGTGCCGCCACCCGCGGGAATAGTGGACCCGACGTCGTTCAATGCCTGAAACATCTCGGCGTGACAGTGGTGCGCACCGTCCTCATTGCCGACAACCGCAGCAACCGCGACCTTGCCGAAAGCGGGCATGCGCTTCCGCTCGTCAGCTTCTTCGAGGAAGGCAGCCATTTCGAGGAAGGCAGCCATGCGTTCCAGGATACGCTTGGCAACGCTCGACGGTTGGCCAAGCCAGATCGGAGAGTGCCGAGGCTCACAATGTCGCAGGTCAAAATCTTCCGCAGCAGCATAGGCCAGTCGTCGCCGTCGCCTTCGTCCGAGGTGACATCCGGCTTGATGTTCAAGTCCGCGACACGAACGAGATTGCCTCCCACGTCGTATCGAGCGAGCGCGGCCAAAATCTCTCCGAGGAGCTTGTCGGTCGATGAGGATTGCTGCCGGGCTTAAGCGTGCAGCTGAGCGCCAGCGCGGTCAGCGCGGATGATTTCGACGCGTCGGCCATCGCGGGCTCCTTTCTGGGGAGCCAATTCCGCGGGAACACCTTCGTTCCTCGCATGTGGCCCCCAGCGATGCGCGGTTGCGATGCCGTAAGGGAAACGTCTATTTTGCCCGCGGCCAATAAGTTGAACAGGCCGCGTCGAGCCGAACCAGGTTTGATCGGATCGTCCTGAACGACGCTTCTGTCCTGGCAAATTCCTCGTTGAATTGTGCCTGCAAGGTTCGATTGCGCTCGATCAATCGCGCGCTGATCGCCAGCAATTGCTCCGTTGGAGATTCGGTGCGCCCCTTGTGATGCGGCCGAAGCATTTCCGAGAACGGAATGGTCGCCAACAGAACACCTCCTTCGCTGATGATCTCGTCCTCGGCTGGATCAACCCGATCCCGCAACTTCTCGAATGCGATATCCAGGATAGCGCGGCAGGGTGTCGAGATAGGCGTCCTCCGGGATGGAAAAACCGTGCCGCTTTTATCGACGCTGACGTCGTCGTGCGAGGTGTGATTGAAGAAGAATCTGGGCATTCAGGTCGCTCCGCAGACTGAGAGCCTCAATCCATCCAGGTACCGCGGGTCAAACTCGGCGACCTCATAGAGACCGGCTCGGTTGCGCAATTTCAGTCGTTGATGATTTAGCTCGATCAAGCCTTGGCTCCGCAGGATCTGGAGCGTCCGGTTGACGTGGACGGACGACAAGCCGAGCAAATCGCCGAGTTCCCGCTGCGTCAGAGGGAATTCGAACTCGTCGCCGACGCCGTTTCCGGAGAGTTGCAACCGATATGTCATCTCGCACAAGAAATGGGCCAAGCGTGTCTGCGCCGCGCGGCGTCCCAGCCAGATCATCCATTCCTGTTGAATGGCTGCCTGCGCCGCCGTTTCTAGCCATAATGCGCGCGCGATCGCCGGGTGCGCGGTTGTAACCGCTTCGACCGCACTGAATGGCAATGGCAGGCAAATCGCCGGTGTAAGGGCGAAGATCGAGTTGCGCGCCTGGCAGAACAGCAACCCACCGCAATTCAGCACGTCCCCGGCGACGGAAACAGCGACGATCTGCTGTTTTCCGTCCAACAAGGTTCGAACCGTTTGGGTCATTCCGTTGCAGAGAATCATCAACGCGGCAACATCTTCGCCCTGTTCGATTAGGCATTCGCCCTTTTGAACAAATCTCGGCGGAGAGGCTGCCGCCAGAAGCGCTTGTTGGTCCGCCGCCGCCAAGCCCATTCGCGAGGATAATTTCGCAACGAGGGACTTGATCTCGTACGGTACCGTGGACCCTAGGTCACGCCGCCCGCCGGCTTCAAAGCTCGGCCGCCCGGCCCAGGTCCTCAGCTCCGCCTGAAATTCTAATAATTTTGCCTCTTTCAGCAGGAGGGCCCTGATGCTGCCGGTCTTCTCTGCGGCCAGTTCGCGGCGTTCCCGCGCGAGCTGGCGAAGGTCATGGGGCGACCGATTGTGTATCGAGAGTTGACGCAGCATCTTGCTCGAAGCCCTTCGTCCATAAGTGTTGGGAGAGGCAAATGGTTCCAAGGAACGCCGGCCTTCGCGGCCGTACCGTCCGCGGGCTGGAATCGAATTTCTGCAAAGAATTCCTTGACTTGTGTGGGGATCGCCGGAAGGGTGAGACTTACTGCGCCACGAAAGCGTTACGCCAAGGGTTCAGGATTTGAGATCGACGACAAATGGATCATCCGGGTTTTCCCATCGTCGGCATCGGGGCCTCGGCCGGTGGCATTGAGGCGCTGGAAGGCTTTTTTCGCGGACTTCCGGCCGATCCCGGTTTCGCGATCGTCATCGTCACGCATCTCGGCCCAGAGCGCGAAAGTCTGCTCCACGAAGTTGTAAGCCGGCTCACGACGATGTCGGTGACGACGATCACGGACGATGTCGAGGTCAAGCCCAATTGCGTGTTCGTGCTGACCAGCAGCGCCATCCTGACCATCGAGCATAAGCGTCTGCAGGTTCAGAAGAATGCTGGCCGGCGCGAGCGAAAGCCGATTGATATCTTCTTCAGTTCACTTGCGATTGACGTCGGCGAGATGGCCGCCGGTGTCGTGCTGTCTGGCGGTGACGGCGACGGCACGCTCGGCATCAAGGCCATCAAGGAGCGGGGCGGAATCACCTTGGCGCAGGTGGCGGATAGTTTTGGCCCGAACCATCCCGATATGCCGGAAAGCGCGATCGCAACGGGCTTCGTCGACTTTGCCATTCCAGTCGAAAAGATGGGTGAGAAGCTCGTCGAGTTCGGCCATGGAAATCTGCTGATCGAACGGATGATCGACCAGTCGCATCGCGCTTCCGACGAGCAGAGCATCCACACCGCGATGCCGGAAATCTACGCCATCTTGCGCAACCAGATCGGCCACGATTTCAGCGGTTACAAGGTCAAGACCTTCATGCGGCGGGTGCTGCGTCGGATGCAAATCAGGCAGCACGCAACCATCGAGGGCTATGTCGAGCGGCTGCGGCAGGAGCCGCCGGAAGTGAATGCGCTATTCCGCGACCTCTTGATCAATGTGACCAACTTCTTCCGAGACGCCGATGCATTCGAAGGCCTTGCCGCCTCGGTGATCCCCAAATTGTTCGACGGACGTGGCGCCGACGATACGGTGCGGGTGTGGGTGCCTGGCTGTTCGACGGGCGAAGAGGTTTTTTCGATCGCGATGTTGCTGCGCGAGTATATGGACAAGCTGTCGGCGATCCCGCGCGTCCAAGTCTTTGCGACCGATATCGACGAGCGTGCACTGTCGGTAGCTCGCGTGGCGCGATATCCGGAGGCCTTGCTGGACAGCGTCTCGGTCGAGCGGCGCAAGCGCTTCTTCATTCTGGACGGTGGCAGCTACGTGGTGTCCAAGGACGTCCGCGAACTCTGCATCTTCTCGCCGCACAGCGTCGTCCGCGATCCGCCGTTCTCGCGCATCGACCTGGTCTCTTGCCGCAATTTGTTGATCTATTTCGGCGCCGATGTGCAAAATCAGGTGATACCGACGTTTCACTATGCGTTGCGGCCGGATGGATATCTCTTTCTGGGCTCGGCGGAGAATGTAAGTCAGTTCGCGGAACTGTTCATCCCGATCGAGAAAAAGCATCGCATCTTTCGCCGCCGGTCCGACGTGGCTTCCAATATCCGTCTTCCGATCCTCATTAATACGTTGAAGCCGGGCCAACTGGGCGAGTTGGTGCCGCGCCGTCCACCGTTGAGCGGGCTATTGTTGCGCCAAAGCGTGGACGAATACGTCCTGGATCGATTCTCGCCCGCCCATGTTGTTACCAATCGCGATGGCGACGTCATCTACTACTCTAGCAAGACCGGAAAATACCTCGAAGCGCCACCCGGCGCGCCGACGCGGCAACTTCTGACATTGGCGCGCCGGGGATTGCGGCTCGATTTGCGGACGGCGTTCCGCGAGGCCGTCGAGACCGGCCGCGCGGCCTCGCGCGAGGGCGTTGCGCTCGAAAGCGACGCCGGCGGTGTCCAGATCGTCGACATTCTGGTCGATCCGTTTGGCGATAGCGGAAACGAGCCGCTCTATATGATCGTGTTTCTCGATCAGGGACCGGTTCTCAGCCGTGAAGAAGCGCTGATGCGCGCGAATTCCGCGCACCAGGGCGTTGCGTTGCATGTCGAGCGTGAACTGCGCGAGACGCGAGATCGACTGCAGTCGATGATCGAGGAATACGAAACGGCGCTGGAGGAATTGAAATCATCGAATGAGGAATTGGTCTCGGTCAACGAGGAAATGCAATCGACCAACGAGGAGCTTGAGGCTTCCAAGGAAGAGCTTCAGTCGGTCAACGAGGAGCTACACACAGTCAATGCCGA
Organism: Bradyrhizobium rifense; assembly: GCF_008123425.1. Lineage (GTDB taxonomy): Bacteria > Pseudomonadota > Alphaproteobacteria > Rhizobiales > Xanthobacteraceae > Bradyrhizobium > Bradyrhizobium rifense. Next base: position 50,971 of record NZ_VSSS01000002.1, on the reverse strand, counting down.
GCTCAGCACCAAGGTCGACGCGCTGGACCGTGCCAATAGCGACTTGCAGAACCTTTTTGAGAGCACAGACGTTGCAACGGTGTTCCTAGACCGGGCGCTGACGATCAGAAGCTTCACGCCGACGGTCGCCGGAATATTCAATATCCTGCCGGGAGATCGCGGCCGCCCCATCACCGATCTGTCGAGCAGGCTCAATCTTGCCGGTCTGGCCGGCGAGATCAGGTGTGTCCTCGACAGCGGCGAAGCCCTCGAACGCCGGGTGCAAACCGAGGATGGCGCTACGCATTACCTTGTTCGCCTGTCGCCCTACCGTGACGGCATTCAGAAGATCGAAGGCGTGGTGATCGCGTTTGTTGATATCACCACGATTACGGTCGCCGAGGCCCGGCAGAATGTCCTCATTGCGGAGCTGCAGCACCGCACGCGCAACTTGTTGACGGTGGTTCAATCGATTTCGCGCAGAACGATCGGCAAGGGCGAGGCGCTTGACGCGTTCTCCGCCAGGCTCGCATCGCTCGGTCGGGTCCAGAGTCTCGTCAGCGGAGGATCGGCTGACAAGATCGACCTCGGCGATTTGATTCGATTTGAGATCGAGGCCATCGGCGCGACTGAAAGCGGCAAGGTTCAAGTGAAGGGGCCGCCGATTGCGCTGAATTTCGAGCTCCTGCAGACGCTCGGTCTTGCCTTGCACGAGTTGACCACCAATGCGCTGAAGTACGGTGCACTCAAGTATCCTGACGGGGCGCTCGCGATCTCCTGGGATGTTCGCTATGATGCCGGCAGGCAGCCAATGCTGGCGCTGGACTGGAAGGAGACAGGTGTGCCGATTTCCAGGGCCCCGCCTCGAAAGGGTTTCGGTCGCGAGCTGATCGAGCGCGCGCTGGTGGCTTCCTTGCAGGCGTCGACCAAAATGACTTTCGGATCCGACGGGCTTTCATGCCACATTGAACTTCCGCTCGGCGCGCCTGTCGAAGCCGTGTCTCACAAGGTGGATTGACATTCGGGTGCGCAAGGACGGGGACCCGACTGCTCCAATCGTCCGGAAGCCCATCTCCATCGGCGGTAGGCCGCTTCGGTGCCCCGGGCAAATGGCAATTGGTACCCCCAAGTCCAAAATAGTTCCGCTGTCTTGGCAGTTTTTTCTGAGCGTCTGAATAACCTGGGTTAGCGACGACCAGCCGCTGCCGCCGCAGTCTTGCGGGCAACGGATAGGTAAACCAGGACGCCTCATGACGGCCAAGCGGAATCGACGAAAGCAAACGGTGCCGTTCGACCAACGGTTGCAGCGAGTCGCCGGCGAAGCGCGGGCGGCCGCCGGAAACCTCCCCGACGGACAACAACGCGATGCTCTCCTGCGAAAGGCGAAACAGGCGGAAACGGCCGCTCAGATGAACGAGTGGCTGAGTTCGCCCGGACTGCAAAGCGCCGGCAAATGACAATGGACCGCAAGACGGCGTGCCTCACGCAAGCCGCAGCCTGTCGGGCGAAGGCCGAGGCCGATCCCGTCAACCGCGATTACTGGGTCGATGAGTCGATCAAATGGCTTGAACGTGCTGTCGAGACAGGCGGGCGTTTGATGGTCATCTTTGAAGACAATGAGGGACAGCCGCGCGCGGGTTCCTCGACGGAGAGATGAAGCTTCTCGTATCGGGATGCGAAAGCTGTGTACCGTCGACGGCGCTTTCGAATTAGCTGACCGCCAATAGGTCGCCGAGGTAGCGAGGGGTCGGTCAGGAGCAATTCACATGGTTCGAAAGGTGATCGAATGCCGGAGAGCCTCCACAGCGGGAATGCTGTGCTCCCGTTCCTGTCGGGCCGGACCCGCGATCATGTAGATCGACCGTGGCGCCGCATCGAGCGTATAGCGCTGCATTCGTCAGCCGCAGGGCGCCGAAAACGTAATCTGCAGGACGATCCCAGCGACAGCCCGAATATTCGGTCAAAGTGCGGCTTATCGCGGTGCCAGCCGATGCCGACGCCGGTATCGTATTCGGTACAGAGAGCTTGGGCGATCTTGGTGTTTGCACCCCCCGACTCCTCGATGCGTTCAATTAACCGCGCGAGCCATGATGGAATCGGGCTGGCCTCCTGCGGACGGCGCAGCATGTAGTCGTACCGAGAGCCGAACGACACCACACGCCGCTTGCCCTCATATCGGCAAAACTGAAATGGTTGCAGCGGCAGCGTTGCGATCCGTTCGATCAAATCCCGTTCGGTCGCTGGCGAAATGAAATCGGCAGCGTAGCGCAGGCCATCGGGAACGAGGGGCGAGCCGGAGAATAGCGGCAGCTGCTCAGCCAAGCCGGCGGTTCCTTCATGCGGGGCGAGGATTAGTTTCACAGAGGGACAAGCAACCCCAGAAGGAAGGGCCATCGACCCCCGACGGCAGGCTCTTCTCCTAACACAGGTTAGTGACGGTGCAGTGGGAACGACGCAGATTGGGTTTCTAGGCGGTGACAGATTTTGTGAAGCGCGCACTGTTGATTGGCAAATGACTGAAAAGAAAAACTTCCGACGTCCGGATCACGAACTGGAGGCAAAGGCCCTGGTGGCGCTCGAAGAGGCCCGCGCGCTGCCGCATGGACCCGAGCGAACGCGGGCCTTGAAGGAGGCAGGTAGTCTGCGAAATGCAGCATATATGTTCGGTATTGTATTTGCAAAACGCGGGAGACCAGCGAAGACGTGAAGGTCATCGCAAATTCCCGACGACGCGATGGAGAAAGACCATGATCAAGTTGGACCAGGGCACAGTCGCCAACGTGGACGTTGCGTTGGAGAATATTTGCCGAAAGCTTCCAAATTGCGGCGGCGATCATGAAACACGTAAGTATGTTGCGAAGAAGCTCCTTCAGGCAGCGAGAAAGGGCAACACCAGGCTCGAAGCACTGGAGGACGTTGCACGCCGCGCGTTACGTGAACTATCACGAAGCCAAGTTGCATAACGAATAATTGGCGCAAAGATTGAGCGACTAGGGCGGCCTAGGCTTTCATGCGTTCGCGTGCCGTGTAGGTCACCGCTTCGATCGTGGAGCCATACGCGACGTCGCACGCCGTTCTCGATGAGGACGCCCGCTTTCAGCAGGAGGTCTCGAACGTCGCGCGGGCGCTTGCAAATGCTGTGACACTTGCGCGGGGGGCCGGCTGGTCGATCCCGGTCACGGCCTCAAGGATCCGATGCCGAAGTGACTCGAATAGGTCGTCCAGCTGGCCCGTCGGCGCTCCGTCCGCTGCCCCAAAGACCCGCGTTAACATACGTTAAGCCGTCCCGCGCGGACCCTCGCTAGGGTGTCGGCAGAACCCATTGAGGCAGGGAGGTAGATATGCTCGATGGTGAGACGGCCGCGATGCTTCGCGCGGTGTTGGACGAGATTTGCGGAGATATGCCGCACTCCGACATCATGAGAACCAACGTCGCATCGGGACTGCTGGAAGCCATTCGCCAGGGGCGTTCGTCGATCGAGGAGCTCAGGGAATGCTGGCCGGGAGGCGCTGCGTACGGTCCCAAGCATGTGGCGCTGAGCTTTAGGGCTTTGCGCGCGCTCTCCGATGTTCCACGCAACAGTCAGAATACGACGCTTAGGAGCGGCGTGGGCAACAAGCAGTTTGCGGCACTCCCCTTCCAGTTGGGTAAGGCTGAACTGAGCGTGCTGCTGATCACGACGCGGCGAAAAGGGCGTTGGTCGATCTCCAAGGGTTCGCCAAAGCCGGGAGAGCCGCAGCGTACCGCCGAGACCGAGGCTTTCGAGGAAGCTGGTCTGTTGAGAAAGGTCAGGGGAAAGGCGATCGGCACCTACTGGCGCAATAATCGAAAGGGCAAGCGGAAGATCGCCTGCGATGTCCGGCTGTTCCCGCTGAAAGTGCGAGCGCAAAAACGACGCTGGCCCGAGCGCGGACAACGCGAAGTGATATGGTTGCCGGCGAAGCAAGCGTCGGCGCTTGTATACAAGCCTGCGCTAACCCGTCTGATCGTGCGCTTTGCCCGTCGAAAGCGACGCAAGTCGCGAAACGCTTGACGACGCAGCCAGGCTTTCAACCAAAAGCCGATCCAATCGCCTGCGATCCTGTCGCCGGGCAAATCCAAGAAGCTTGCAAAGCTTCCTGGCATCGGCTGGCGCTGCGCTCTTCTGATCGTTGTCGAAATAGACATAGACGTCGCATCCCTGGCGCTTCCAACTGCGGATATGTTTGGCCCAGTCGGCCAGCTGGGCGGGCTTGTAGTGCCCACGATACCGTCCGCCTGGACCGTGGCCTCGGACGTAGACAAAATCGGCGGTGCGCTTCCACGGCGCCGGCGCGTCGTGATGGTCGGAAATGCAAAGCGCGATATTCCACGCGGCCAGTAGCTTCAAGATGCGTGGTTCGTACCAGCTCGGATGACGAAATTCGAAAGCGTATCGTCGCCGTCGTTTCAGCAACTTGAGAAAGGATGCGAGCCGATCGGCATCAACTTCGAAGTTCGGCGGCAGCTGAAACAGAACCGGTCCGGCCTTCCCACGTAGCAGCGTCAGACGATCTTCCAGCAACTCGAGGCTGTTGACCGACTTCTCCGACAGGCGTTTCCAGTGCGTGATGAACTTGGAGGCCTTCCACGCAAACAGTCCTTGCCCGTCGCATTGTGCCATTCGACGCGGACAGCCTGCTCAGTCGACGTGCGGTAGAAAACGCCATTGAGCTCGGTCGTGCAGAATTGGCTGGCGTAATAGTCAAGCTGCCCCTTGAGTGGCAGGCCCTCGGGGAAAAACGGACCCCGCCAGGAGTCATAGTGCCAACCGGATGTCCCAATGAGAACGCGCGCCATGCCAATCGTCCAGGCTCATAAGCTCTCGCTCAGGATTTGAGGACCGGCGAACGCCCGGCAAGGTCGGCTTCCCAGCCAAAGACCGAACGGCCATCCAGGGAGGGGGAGCGAGCGCGCTCGCCCGCCACAAACGTTTCAAACGACGGCACGGTGGCCGTTCGTTCCAACCTTGCGGGCCTGGTCGTCCAGCCGCTTCAATGCCTGCATCTCCTCGTGCGGCCGAGCCTTGCCTGCTGCACGGCAGATTTCAGGACACGGATGGTCTCGTCGTAAACCTTGATCGGCACAGGGTAGGGTGGCGGTCCTTGCCGACCATGGGCGAGCGAGAAACGCGCCGGATCGCGGAAGCGATAAGGGCGCGCCATGGACGACTTCGGCCACCATGGCCAATGACTGCACAGTCCGAGCACCGACGCCCGGCGTAAGGAGGAGCTCCGGAAAGTCCACCGGCCCGCGTTCCGCGGCCGCGGCGAGCGTGCCGTGGAGCCGCCGGATAAAGACGTCGCTTGCGCGAACGTCGTGATGATCGGGCATGATCAGGTAAGGCAGGTCGGGCTGAACTGCGGTCGGCCGCGTCAGCTCGGCATATTGACGGGCAATGCCGTCGGGGCCGAGGGCGGCGAGGAGATCGAGCTGCGCCCGGCGTGAGGCATCAGCGCGACGATCGATGAGATTGACGATCTCGCCTTGTGCCGGACCGTCGATCGCGCTGTGCGGCTCATCGACAAAACTTCGCAGTCCCTCGGAGTGCCAATGATAGCGTCGCGCCTGCCGCCTGTCCTCGTTCATACCTTGCTGGACCACCGTCCATTTGCCGTCGTCGGTGACAAAGAAGCCGTGAAGATAGAGGTCGAAACCGTCCTGGACTGCGGCGCTGTCCACCTTGGCCACAAGACGGGTCGTGCGCGTCAGGGCGAGGCCGTCAAAACCAATGCGATCGCCAAGCGCCGACAATTCGTCAGGCGTGCGCCGCGAGTGCTTGCGGCGTCCGCCACACACATGGATGCCAAGCTCGTCCTGCAGCGGTGCAAGTCCGCGCTTGAGCGCGCCGATGATTACTCGAAAATCCGGGACGCCATCGCTGAGACATACCCGCAATGGTTCAAGGACTTCAATGCGCGGCTGACGGAGCCGGGAGGATTCTATCGATCGAACAAGGCGCGAAAGCGGGATTTTTCCGACACGGAAACCGGTCGGGTGACTTTCTTCGCTCCGAAGCAGCTTTCGGCCACGGGTTTCGCCGACAAAGCGGGATTATTCCGGCTGATGACGCTGAGGTCGAGCGACCAGTTCAACACCACGACCTACGGCTACGAGGACCGACTGCGCGATGTCAGCGGGACCCGAGACGTCGTCTTCATGAATCCGGCCGACATTGCCAAGCTCGGATTGACCGACGGAGACGCGATCGGCCTCGCGACCGAGGCGGCCGACGGCGTTCGCCGTGAGAAGCACGGGCTCATGGTGTATTCCTACGACATCCCGCAGGGATGCATTGGCGCCTACTATCCCGAGTGCAATGTGTTGATCCCGCTCTCCCATCATGCCGAGCAGAGCAAGGTGCCGGCCGGAAAATCGGTCTCGGCGCGGATCATTCGGTCGTCGATGCGCCAGCCGGAAGTCCCGCTCGCTCCTTGAGCCGGCGTTGCGCGCCGATCGGTCGGGAATGTGCGCCGTGCCGGCGAAATGACCCGAGCGGGACGCGCCGACGTCAGCGCATCCCAACGCGTTTTCCAGCTGCCGCTTCGTTTAGCGAGCCGATGCCGATTTGCTCCAGCGATGAGCGCGCGGCGATGCCGGGATATTTGACGCCGGCACAAATGGCGGAAGTGCGGAAAGCGGCCGGCGCCGAATTTGACGCGGTCGTATCCGTATGATGAGCCTGCATCATTGCGGGGGCTGTTCAGATGGCGGGCGACGAGTGGCATTCATCCGGCGATCTGCGCCTGCGGCTGATGGCGCGGCGATACGTCGCGAACAAAAGGGCGAGATCGCCTTGATGAAGAATGTGAGTGGTATTGAGGCGGTGCGACAGGCAACGCGCAATATGTCGGCCTTCACTTTGCTTTTCCGACCGCCGGAGGCGTCAACGCGCCGGTCGCCTTGTACGGGGTCTCCGAAAGTATTCGAATGCCTTGGGAGCTGGGACGCGGGTCCTTTGGACAGCATCGCTTGACGGAGTAGTGGCCCATCCGAGGGATTGGACGGGCCACTTTCGAAGCGAACTTCCATCTACTCAACGCATGTGAATTTACCAATAGCCGGCGCCGCCGATGACGATCGCCCCGGCGACGACCCACAACAGGAATAGCAACTGTATTCGCCTGAGCCGATGCCGGTCCGTCCGAAGTTCTTACTGCTCGGTGCAGACCTTGGTGGTCTTGACTGCGGACTCCGCCTCCGTCTTGGTCTTGTAAACACCGTCGCCCACGACTGTCGTGGTGGTCGTCGTCGGCTTGGTGTCGACCACGGTGCACTTCTTCGTGGTGGCATCGCGGATGATGTAGAACTCGGCGGCGCTGGCCGCCTGGGTACCCAGAGCGAACGCGGCGAGCGCGCCGCAAACGATCAGCTTCTTCATTTCTGTCTCCTCCAGTGGCTTCAAAGTAGTCACTCCTAACGAGGGGTTCAGTTGCAAGTTCCAGTTGTTCCCGAAAGATGCCGTAGCGCGCGCTGCTGCGGTGTCGCAGCAATCTTCCTCTCGCCGGAACAAATCGTCGGCGCACGTGCAATTCTGATTGCCGAGTTTTCCCGATCTGGAACTCAGCCCACCATCGCGTGTTAACGGGCGACCGCATTCAGGAGGTTTCAAATGAACAAACGTTTATTTTTGGCTACGACCGCTGCAGTCGCGATTGCGACTTCGGCATTTGCGCAGTCGTCTCCCAAGACTTCGAGCTCAAATTCGCCGACCGCGCAACGACCGCAGGATTCCACTTCCACGACGACGCCGTCCTCCATGTCCACTACACCGTCGTCCAATTCGTCCGGGCAGGCCAGCACTCCTTCGACGAACTCGGCCCAGACGCAGCAGCCTTCTTCGACCGGTCAGAACGCTGCGAACCAGTCGTCCAATTCCGGGAGCGGGTCCAACACCACGCAGGCGCCGACCTCCGGCAACTCGACCAATCAGGCCCAGACCAGCCAGCCTTCCGACCAGACCACTACGCCCTCGAACCAGGCGCAGACCAATTCGCCCTCGTCCGGCCAGACCCAGAGCGCGAATCCGCCGGCCTCGACCAGCAATCAGGCGCAGTCTCCGACCGGCAGCAATTCGACCAACACGGCCCAGCAGCCGAACAACCAGCAGAACACGGCCGATCGCTCATCGAACACCAACATGAATGCGTCGGTGAACATCAACGATCAGCAGCGGACGCGGATCAGCACGTCGATTTCGCACCTGAACCTGCAGCCCCTCAACAACGTGAACTTCTCGCTGTCGGTCGGCACGGTCGTGCCGCGCGACGTCCGCGTGCAACCGCTGCCGGCGGAGGTGGTCGAGATCGTGCCCCAGTACCGAGGCTACGATTTCGTTCTGGTGAAAGACGAGATCGTCATCGTGGAGCCCTCCAGCTACAAGATCGTCGCCGTGATGCCGTACTCGGGCCGCTCGACGGCGGCAGCGCCGGCGCGCTCCGAGCAGCGCAATGTCACCTTCAGCGATCGTGACCGCGAGGTGATCCGCAAGCACGCCAAGGCGCGTCCCGTCGAGCGCGAACGGCAAACGACCGGCAGTACGGTGCGAACCGAGATCCGCCGAGGCGAGCGAGTGCCGGACGGCGTGGAGATCGATGCTTTCCCGGACGAGGTCTATCGCGAGGTGCCGAGTCTGCGGGACTACCGATACATTCACCGGGATAGCCGCACCTACATCGTAGAACCGCAGGAACGTCGTATCATCGAAGAGATCGACTGATCTCGCCAAGTAAGGAGAACGCTCATGAAGACAATTGCACTTGGAGCTTTCGCGACGGCCTTGTTGGCGTCGGCTGCCCCTGCCGCTCCGCTCAATCCGACCGCGGCCGGTTCACCCGAGTTATCGGGCATCGACCAGGTCCGGCTCGTTTGCAACGAGTACGGCCGCTGCTTCCGGACCCGCGGTCCCCGCTATGTCCAGCGCTATTACGGCGACGATGACGGCTACGTCGTGCGCCGGAGCTACGGCTACTACGGCGGACCAGGATACTACGATCGCGGCTACGGCTACTACGGCGGTGGCCCGAGCATCGGCTTCAGCTTCGGCACCGGCCGTTGGTGACCAAAGAAAGGGCCGCTCCCGAGCGGCCCTTTCATACGGATAGACGTTGCGGTGATCGGAGGTCCGCTCTTGCCAGATTGCTAGGACAGAAAGAGCAACTGCTGGCGCGGCTTGAAGCCGGACCCGGCCCGAACGAGCGTGCCGAAATCCAGGCGCTTCTCGCCAAGATCGATACCGCGCTGAAGCTTCTCGGGGCTGAAAAGTCTCTCGGAGCAGAGCCGACGGACTGAGGACTGAGGGGCCTTAACTCACCAGCCCCCTAGGCGGGCTCGCAGACGACCAAAAGCCCCAGCTCGGGGGCTTGGGGGGCGGTGAGCTGGGGGCCAGTTCGGGGTTGCCCCTTGGGGCAGGGGCTTCGGGAAAACCTGGCAGTCGAGCTATCGTTCCTCTGGGTCGTCAGGAAGTTTTGGAGGGCGGGCGGTACCCGCCTAGCCGTACCGAGCCGGTCAATCCAAGTCCGGCGGCCTCATGGGCTGCCGTCCTGGTAAGGGCGCTTGCGAGCAAATGGCCACGTTGAACGCGATGGGCGTTTAGGTTCAGGGTCGCCGTTGCAAGTCGAGGCATTTGCGGGCGGGGACAATGCAGCGGCGTCCAGGTCGAGCGGCGAGGCGCCTACCGAACACAGATCCTCCCGCAAGCCCTTGAAGAAGGGATGCCGGACCTTGCCTTCCGCGGATGTGGCCCGGTACTCGATCTCCGCTAACAACTTTGGATGCCCTTGTGGCCGACGCGCTTCGCGAAGGGCTGCATCTTCCGGATCAGCGGCTCCAGCCGCTTCTGCAGGTCGGCGGCGGAGGCCTTGTCGACGCCATGGTCGACCTTGCCGGCGTAGCTCAGCTCGCCGTCCTTGCGTCGGCCGAGGTAGATACCGTCTCATTGACCCTCGTCGAGCGCGAAACCGGCGATGGTCAGGGTCTACCGCTCCGCGCAGGTCTTCTTCACCCAATTGTTGCCGCTGCCGCTCACGTAGGCGCAGTCACGGACGCCCTCAAGTCCGAGCTTGCAGGCGTGCGTGAACATCTCGCTCCCGTCAAATGACTCGCCTCGACGGGACACGATTTTTCGGGAAAAAATAGAAACTCGATCTTCCGAGACGAGTTGGCATCCAGCGATATCTCTTCTCGTCGGAGCCGAACATGGTCGATGACGTCCCGCTGCGCACGGCGGTACATACGGTCTGGTCTCTCTACCTGGCGAAGCACCGCGATGTCGATGCTTCCGACACCCGCCGCAGCCTGCTGGAGCGTCATCTGCAAGGGAGATGGGAAGCGCGTGTGAGCGATGCCGAAGAACTCACGGGATTCGGCCTGGCTTACCTTGAGCGCCTTCCCGAAGACGAATGTTGAGGCTGGTGGAGGGGTTCGTCAGGCGAACTGCGGTCGGCAGCGCCAGGCCGGATTGGACGTTGTTGGCCGTCTCAGAACTCGCCTCCGCGGCCATCGTCCTGTTCTTCCGCTCGATGTTTTCGGTCTAGAGGATCGGCATTGATGCGCATCGCTCAACTCGCTCCCCTGGCCGAAAGCGTCCCTCCGAAGCTGTACGGAGGCACGGAACGGGTCGTGGCATGGCTGGTGGATGAACTGGTCGAGCTCGGCCACGACGTCACGCTGTTCGCGAGCGGCGACTCCCGGACGAAAGGCGAGCTTCATTCCGTGTGGCCCCGCGCGCTGCGTCTCGGACGGAAGGGCGCCGATCCAAATGCCGCCTGCGCCGTGCTGCTGGACGCGATCGCAAAGCGTGCGAAAGACTTCGACGTGATCCACGCGCACATCGACTGGCTGCCCCTTCCGCTGCTCAGTCGGCTCGGCGTGCCCTTCGTGACCACCATGCATGGCCGGCTCGACCTGCCGGGCCTTTCCGAGGTGCTGCGGCAGTTTCCCGGCGCGGGCTTCGTGTCGATATCGGACCATCAGCGTCTGCCGTTACCGGAGGCGAATTGGATCGCCACGATCCAGCACGGACTGCCATCGAACAACTTTCGCCCGTCTTTCGATCAAGGATCCTATTTGGCGTTCCTCGGCCGCCTGACCGCGGAAAAGGGCCCCCAGGACGCCATCCGCATCGCGCGCGCCGCCGGAATGCCCTTGCGCATTGCCGCCAAGATTCCGCGCGGCGAGACAGCCTACTTCAAGAAGCAACTTGAGCCCCACATCGACGGTCGGGCGGTCCAGCTCGTCGGCGAGGTGGACGAGGTGAAGAAGCAGCCGTTCCTCGCAGAGGCCGCGGCCCTGTTGTTTCCGATCGATTGGCCGGAGCCTTTCGGCCTCGTCATGATCGAGGCGATGGCCTGTGGGACGCCAGTGATCGCCTACCGTTCCGGCTCCGTGCCAGAGGTCGTCGAGGACGGCGTGACCGGCTTCATCGTCGAGAACGAGGAGCAGGCTGTCAGAGCCGTAGGCGATCTGGGTCGGCTCGACAGACGAAAAGTACGCGCCCGCTTCGAGGAACGCTTCTCCGCGGACCGAATGGCGCGAGCGTATGAAAGCGCGTACCGCGGATTGATCTCTGCCGCGGCGGGGCACTCGGCTGCGGCATTCGCGGCGCCAAACGCTGAACATCGGCGCGAACCGAGGCCGGCCGACGAACTACCAGCGCCCAGCTAATCGATTTTTCGCTCCCTTGAAACCCCGCCATGAACATCCATATGACATCCATGAGCCATCCAATTGGATGGTTGAATGGATGCTTTCATGGCCGGCAATATTCGCGAGCTGCGACCCCGGATCCCCGATACCGAGAAGATCACGATCAACCTTGGCTATGTCGATCTGGGTCAGGTCGATCTGATGGTGCAGGAAGGGTTCTATTCGAACCGCACGGATTTCATCCGGACGGCCATCCGCAACCAGCTCGAACGCCACGCGGACGTCGTGAAGCAGTCGACGGTCCGAAAGAGCTTGGACTTGGGCTTGCGGAACTACAGCAGCGAGGATCTCGAAGCGGCGCGGCGCGCCGGCGAGATGCTGCACATCAACGTGCTGGGTCTCGCGACCATCGCCCAGGACGTCACCCCCGAGCTGGCCCGCGCCACCATTGCTTCGGTCTCGGTGCTCGGTGCCCTTCACGCCACTCCCGCGGTCAAGGCCGCACTCTCCGACAGAACTAGGTGAATGCGATGCTGAATCAGAACAGGATTTCTGAGGCCACGCGCCTCACGCGTGCGGGCCACCTGGTCGAGGCCACCGCGCTCCTGCAGCGCATGCTCCGCGGCGAGTCGCCAGAACCGTCCCAGACTCGTGTCGCGCCAGCTCGGCTCAAGCCGCCGACCATCGACGTGAAGGCCAGCGTCGTCGAGGAGAAGGAAAGCCGACGAGCTGTCCGGGTTTCTCCCACTCCCTTGCAGCGCTTCGATCGCTTGAAAGACTTCCCCGGACTCAACCTGCGTGGTCCGATGACCCGCGCTCCGCCTGCCACGACGGATATCGCACCCGAAGGCACGAGGTTCATCGCAGGCACCTTCCGCAGCGCGAATGGAAGCCGGAACTACAAGCTGTTCGTCCCAAGCCACTCGCAGGAAAAACCGCTTCCCCTCGTGGTCATGCTTCACGGTTGCACCCAGTCGCCAGACGACTTCGCGGCGGGCACCCGGATGAATTTCCTGGCGGAAGAGCTGAATTGCTTCGTGGTCTATCCGGAGCAGCCCAATGAAGCCAACCAAGCGAAATGCTGGAATTGGTTTCGCACGGGCGACCAGCAGCGGGAGGGCGGAGAGCCTTCGCTGATCGCAGGCATCACTCGCCAAATCATGCGCGACTATCCGATCGATCCGAAGCGGGTCTACGTCGCAGGTCTGTCGGCCGGCGGGGCGGCCGCCGCCATCATGGCAGCGACCCACGCCGATCTGTACGCGGCCGTCGGGATCCATTCCGGCCTCGCCTGCGGGGCGGCAAGCGATCTTCCCTCCGCGTTCTTGGCCATGCGGCAGGGCGGCGGGTCTAAAATTGCCGATGGTGGACCGCCGGTGCCGACCATCGTTTTCCATGGCGATCGCGACGCCACGGTGCATCCGAACAACGGCGACCGGATTATCGAGCAGTCCGTCAAGGGGGCAGGTTTGAAAGCGAAGGTGAGCGACGGACGAGTGCCCCATGGGCACGCCTACACCCGCACGATCCTTGCCGACGCGGACGGGCGCGCCGTCTCCGAGCATTGGAACGTTCACGGTGCCGGCCACGCCTGGTCGGGCGGCAGTCCCGCCGGCTCCTACACCGATCCGCGCGGGCCGGATGCGACAACGGAGATGCTGCGCTTCTTCCTCGAGCATCCGCTCCCGGGTTAGTCGGGCTTAGCAACGCGAGCCGGTCGCCCGGCGCGTCCCCGAATTTCCGGATCAGCTTGGCGTCGCCGAAACTCGCCGTTCGCGGAATTCCCGCTGCGGCGTTGGCGGCGCCTACGCATGATCCGGAGCTACCCGCCTGACGGCCCTGACGATGTCCTCCGGACGATAGGGCTTCTGCAACGTCAGACTTCCGGGAACGGGACGGGGCGAGACGGGTGAGAAACCGGTCGCATAGATCACAGGGAGTCCGGAATCATGCTCGCGGCAGCGTTCGGCGATCTGCCATCCCGTCGACGTTCCCGGGCAGCTTGACGTCCGTGATGAGAAGGTCGACGACCCGCCGCCCGCACCACGCCAGCGCCTCCTCGCCATTCGCTGCATGGACGACGTGGAATCCTTCCTCTCGCAGAGCCTCAACCACGAACTCGCGGATGAGAGGGTCGTCCTCGACGAGGAGTATTCGCACCGCCGACACCTCAAGTTTCTGGACAGAGCGCTTCTGCGCTTCTGCCGACGGCTGACGCCTTGATCGCCGTCGGCTAGCCCACTTGCCGGCAAGCGTCAGAATCCAGAATAGTAATCATTTATTGCTCTCGCTCGTCCGGGGTCTTCCCAATCCCAGGCGTTGTCGTTGCCATACTTCGGCGCACCCTGGAGCCTGTCTGCGGTGAGATTGGTTCGGTACCCGCCAAGGCCAGTGTCGTACTTCAACGACTGCCACGGCAGCGGGTAGTGATCGTCCCCGATGCCCAGGAAGCCGCCGAAGCCGAGAACCGCGTACGATACTTGGCCACTGACTTTGTCGATCATCACGCGCTCGATCGAGCCGATCTTCTGGGCGTCGGTGCCATAGACGGCAGTGCCTTCGACCTTGTCGCTACCGATCAACGTTCCTGTTTCACGCCTTTCCGTTTCCATCGTCATCCTCCTCCTTGGAAATATTTATGCAGGACAACTGCGATCGGCACGTGCTCGTTCCTCCGCTTCCTCGATCGCTAAGACCGACCGGTAAGTGAGGCGCCTGATTTGCGGAGCGCCTCGCGCTCCTCGCAGAGGTCGTCGACTTTCGCTCTCATCCACGACAGCAGAAGCTCCGCGGCTGCCGTCGGAACGCCGGTTCGCTGCAGCATCCGGATCGGCCGTCCTGTGCCGGGCGCGAGATTAGCGTCAGAGTGTCGCCTACGTTCGCTGCACGGGCCGGTCACCCAACTCGCTCATGAATGCAATGAACGGGACGGCCCACGTCGCCGAAGCATGCCCCAGCAGGACTATCGTCACGACAGCCTGCGTGAGCATCCCGCTTACCTCCGCAAGGCGGCGGCCCAAGGCCGCCGCAGCCGCATCGGCACGCCCCCGGGGGGCGGCGGATCGTCGTCGCCGTCGAGCCGCCTCAGCGCGGCGAGGATGTCCGCGAGCCGGATCGTGTGGCCCATGCCGGGAATTTCGCGTAGCGCGGGACAGGATTCGACCGCGAACATGTCGGACGCATGACGACAGGATGATCCGCTTCTCCGGTACGGAGAGTTCGTCGTCGTTCAGGACGTCCTCCGGAGACGCATAGTGAGCTGCTGGATGGAAGAATGGATTGAGATTGCCGGTGTTCGTGTTGGCGTTGGTCATCGATTGCCTCCCTTTACGCTCCTTTCGTCGGGACGGGTTTCGGGCGGCGACGACCGCCGCCCGTGATGGTCCTTTACTGCGAGTTGATCGCGATGCGCTTGACGCCGGCCCGCGGGTTCTCGGACTTCGGCAGCGAGATCGACAGGACGCCGTTCTTGAATGAAGCCTCGGCCTTGTCCTCCGCGACGTCCTCGAGCGCGATCTGCCGCTGGAACGAGCCGTAGTAGCGCTCGGTGAAGTATTTGCCCTCGTCCTTGCGCTCGCTCTTCTTCTCGCCGCGGATGGTCAGCACCCCCTTGGCGATTTCGATCTGGACGTCGTTCTCCGTCATACCGGGAAGCTCGGCCGAGATTGTCAGCGCCTTGTCGGTGTCGCTGAGCTCGATCTTGGGCCAGCCGAATTGCCCTTCGATGAGCGGCGACAAGCTTGTGCCGCCGAAGCCGCGGAAGACGTCGTCGAACAGCCGGTTCATTTCGCGATGCAGCGTCATGAACGGATCGTGGGTGGCGCGCGCCGGCGCGAGCTCCTGGTTTCTAGACCAGGGAATGAGATCACGAACTGCCATAGTTTTTCTCCTTCGTTGCATGGACCAGGGAGCGCGGCCACGCTTGCGCGCGCCGCGTTCCGCCGTCGAACCTCGATCAGGCGTCAGGCCGCCTTCTTCTGCTCGATCTGCGAGGCGGGAGAGGCGCCGCTTCCGATCTGGATCCGGCGCGGCTTCATGGCTTCCGGCACCTCGCGGACGAGATCGACGATCAGCAGTCCGTCGCGGAAGGAGGCCTCCTTCACCTGAACGTAGTCGGCGAGGTTGAACACGCGCCGGAAAGGACGCGCGGCGATGCCCCGGTACAGGTATTCGCCGGCCGCTTCCTCAGGCGTCCTGCCCTCGATCGTGAGCGCATTCTGCTCGGCCGTCACGGCGATGTCGTCGGCTCCGAAGCCGGCGACGGCGACCGAGATCCGGTAGTGATCCTCGCTGGTGCGTTCGATGTTGTACGGGGGATAGTGGTCTTCGCTCGCCTGGCGGAGCGTGCTGTCGACAAGGTCAGCCAGGTGGTCGAAGCCGATGGTGGAGCGCGACAGGGGCGCGAAGTCAAAGGTCGTCCTCATAACCAAGTCCTCCAAAGAGCAAATGGATACAAGGAGCGCAAGGCTGGAGTCAGAGCGGGTCTGGTGCCCGGCCCGGCGCCCGCGCCGGACCCGTGAAGGCGCCCGGCACACCGCTCTCGCGGCGAAAAATCAATTAGAAAAACGAGAAGTCGTTTCAAGGGGCGGATCGAAAAAAATCCATGCGCGCTCGGTCGCGGTGCAGAGCTGTCAGCCATTGCGGCGCAGCAAACGCCGTTGGGTGATCCGGTCAAGAATTTGGACGTTCGACCGCCGCGGGAATCTTGACTCCTGTATCGCCCCGAATATTTTTTGGGTCGGGAAATTCTCTTTCCCAGTTTTCTAAACACCGAAGGACCGTGACGACCGTCAGGAGTGACGACGATGCTCGACGAAGACTTTGCCCGCATTCGTGCGCACCGCAACAACATCCACCGCTATCAACGCCTGCTAGGGACGAGGCTGTCGGACATGGAGCGCCAATTTATCGAGAGACGCCTCGCCGAGGAGCAGACAGCGCTAAAGGCGCTGGCCGCCAAAACGTTCCCCGTCGCATTTACCCCTCCAAAAGGTCAGCCGGCTTCCTCGAGGCGGTCGTCCTTGGCCCAATTTTGTCCTTGAGTGCCTCCGCAAACATACCCAGTGAATCGATGCTCCGCCTCCTGATCCGCGAGCGAGCAGCGGGGGCCGCTTCATCGGTTTGCATGCTTAGGCCTCGCATCGCTTCCGCGTTGAGAGACGTCCTAAGATTGGAACTGGCGGCCTTTCCCGGTCTTAAAACGAATATTTTCAACTGACGGGAGCAACGACATGCCTCGTGGCGACAAGTCAAGTTACACGGACAAGCAGAAGCGGCAGGCCGAGCATATCGAAGAAGGCTATGAGCACCGCGGGGTTCCTGAAAAGGAAGCCGAACGGCGCGCCTGGGCCACCGTGAACAAGGAAACCCACGGCGGAAAGAAGAGCGGTTCAGGACGCGGCACTAAGGAAGATCACTCGCCGTCCCGCAAGGGTGGCCGATTGGGCGGCGCGGCTTCGGCCAAGCGGCCGGCGTCGGAGCGTTCGAGGTCCGCCAAAAAGGCGGCAAAGACCCGAAAGCGACGCGCGGCGTAGGTCATCAAAAGGAGAGCAAGATGGGTCTCGAAGCCGTCTTTTTCCTTGGGGCGCTTGTGCTCCTCACGGCGCTGATCTACGGCGTCCTCAGCTATCGCTATCGAAATCGGGCATTGGATCGCGTGGCCGAACAGGTCACGCGCCTGAGGTACCGAAAGAACGAAACCTAGTGCGAGGCGGTCGGTCTGGTTGACGTCGACCACACCGACTCGTCACGTCTTTCCCTTGGCGATATCGATCAGCGCTATGCCGAGATCTGGGTTCTTCTTGCGTCTGAGGTGTGCTGGCGTGTCCGCGATGACAACCTCGAGCGTCGGCCGAACCTTTCCTTCGAGGAGATGCCCGCCGCGGGTCGTGCCGTCGGCAAAGCCCAGAACCACATGCACGTGAAGGCTCGCGTTTCCGTCGTCGCCGACCGCGATATCGCCAATCGCGCTCAGCACCTCGCACTGCTCCGCGACCTCGATCTTCTTGTAGGTCTTCTTCTCGAAGTCGAACCAGCCAACGGTCGCCCTTTCGAAGGCGCCGATGGCCGTGAGCGACGCCGCCGTGATGCCGGCGTCGTTGGCGAATTTCGTGAGCGTCGTGAATGCTTCCTCGCCGGATTCGAGGATTGCCACGCGGGTCTCCGAACCAGCCTCGCCCGATAACTTGGCGCTCTTCATCGTCTTCAGGCCGCGCTGCGTTGGGTGTGTCGACCTTCTTTGACCTCTTCCACGATCTTGGCGCAGAACGCCTCGAGATCGCCCGGGTTGCGGGAGGTGATGACGCCCTGATCGACGACGACCTCTGCATCTTCCCACTTCGCACCGGCGTTCGCGACGTCGGTCTTGATCGACTTGAATGAGGTCATCTTGCGACCTTTCGCGATCCCGGTCTCGATAAGAAGCCAAGGGGCGTGGCAGACGGCCGCCACGATCTTCTTGGCATCGAAAATATCCTTGATGAACTTCAGCGCCTTGGGCTCAACCCGTAGAAGATCCGGATTAATCTGCCCGCCGGGCAATACGATTGCGTCGTAGTCGGCGGCCGATGCCTCGTCGAGCGTCTTGTCGACCTTTACCGGCCGGCCCCAATCCTTCTTGTTCCAGCCCTTGATCTCGCCTGCGGCGAGCGAGACGACATCGACCGTCGCGCCGGCCTTCTTTAAGCGCTCCTGCGGCACTTCCAGCTCGGCCTGCTCGAAGCCATTCGTGGCGAGAATGGCGATCTTTTTGCCGGTCAGATCCATGGGGCCAATCCTTCGTTTCGGGGTTTTGTCCAACAATCGATCGTCTCGAACATCGTTCCTGAAAAGACTGGATCTGGTGGGAAGATAGGACCCGATCGTCGCGACGACGGTTATGAGGATTGAAAGCAGCAGGAGAGATTCGCATGGCCGACAGGTTCCACGGCAAGGTCGTCATCGTCACGGGAGCAGCTTCCGGTATCGGAGAAGCGACGGCGCGCCGCTTCGTCGCGGAGGGCGCGAAAGTGGCGCTGGTCGACCGCGTTGAAGCCTCACTCGAAAAGGTGGCCAAGAGCCTGCCTGCCGACCAGGTCCTGGTTCAGGCTGCCGACGTCTCGGATTCGCGTGCCGTCGATGGAATGGTCGCGGCCATCGTCGGCCACTTCGGCCGGCTGGACGTCATCGTGAATAACGCCGGCGTCCATGAAGGCGGCGACCCGGCTTCAATCACCGACCAGAAATGGCGCAAGGTAATGTCGACCGATGTCGACGGCGTGTTCTACGGCTGCCGTGCGGCACTGCCCCATATTGAAAAGACCAGGGGCTCGATCGTGAACACGGCATCAGTCTCCGGGACTGGTGGCGATTGGGGCATGAGCCCCTACAACGCGGCGAAGGGCGCCGTCGTCAATCTGACGCGTGCCCTTGCCCTCGATCTCGGCAAGAAGGGCATCCGTGTGAACGCGGTCTGTCCCAGTCTCACCCGTACGGGCATGACGGAAGACATGATGAACGACAAGAAGCTGCTGGCGAAGTTCGCCGAGCGGATCCCGTTAGGCCGGGTCTGCGAACCGGAGGAAGTCGCCGCCGTGATCGCGTTTCTCGCAAGCGACGATGCGAGCTTCATGACTGGCGCCAACGTAGCGGTGGACGGGGGTGTATCCGCCTCCAATGGACAACCACCGCAAGAGTAGCCGCGCAGCGCCGCTCGTCGTCCTACTTTGCGAGCGCCGTGTCGTTGAAGCGTGAGAGATGCCGATCTCGGCCACTTGACCGGACCGAGGATCGCACAGCGGATATCACAACAGCGAGAGTTTTGGATGAAATCGAAGACGATCAACGACGGCGTCGAGCGGGTCTTTGTCTTGATTCTGGATCAGGGCGAGGAGGCTTTCAAATCCGTCACGGAGTTCGCCAATCGCGAGAATATTACCGGCGCTTCGGTCTCGGCGATCGGCGCTTTTTCACAAGCGGAGGTCAGCTGGTTCGATTTTGCGGCCAAGACGTTCAAACCGATCGAAGTCAACGAGCAATGCGAGGTGCTGAGCCTGCTCGGCGACGTCGCGCAAGGCGATGACGGCAGGCCAGCCTGCATCTTCACGCTGTGATCGGCCTGCAGGATGGCATGCTGCGCGGAGCCCACCCTCTGTCTGGATCGGTGCAGCCAACGCTCGAGGTGACGATCACGGAAACCGTGGTTCATCCGCGCCGTAAGAAGCGGCCGGATCTCGTTATCGCGCTGATCAGCATCTAGTCGTAGGAGGCAACATGTACGCACTCTTTGAAGGCGAAAGACAAATCGGTAACCCGTTCGCGACGGAAAAGGAGGTCTGGGAGACCGCCTTGATCGAGGGGCTTGTCACAGATGTTCCGGTCGCGGACGAGGAAGGTGGCCAGCTCCTGCCGGCCGGCTATCACGTCAAACAGGTCGATGAAGAGGCGCATCCGCGCGGGGTGAAACGCCGCTCCTGATGGAGCGCGAGTGATGTTCGCAAGCGCGAGGGTGGCCAACGCGAATTTGGCGGTATCGGCCAGCGCGTTCGTCACGATCGATATCGCCGGCCCGCAGAGCGTATCGCAAGTGTATCCGCCAGGATCCAGACGGTCGGCAGAGATGGCTCATCACTTGTCGACCCAGGATGGGAACAGCAAAATGCGCTCTCATATCCGGCGATCGTTAGAACGAACCAGCGCGATCGATAATGTTCCAAGTGACTGCGCGAGTGGATCATTGGGATTTGGGGCCCGTTATCTGCCCTAACGGCATTGGCGGCGATTGATGGACGACAAGGTTTCCAAGCTGGAACAGGGCGCGGGGCAACCCGCTCGCGGGTTTGTCAGGGTGCGCGGTGCGCGCGAGCACAATCTGAAGAACGTCGACGTGAACATTCCGCGTGAGGCTCTGGTGGTATTTACCGGCGTCTCCGGCTCCGGAAAGTCGTCGCTGGCATTCGGACGCTGTACGCGGAGGCGCAACGACGATATCTCGAATCTGTCTCGCCCTACGCCCGCCGCCTGTTCCATCAGATGGCCGTGCCTGAAGTCGACGAAGTCGAAGGGCTACCGCCGGCTGTTGCGCTCCAGCAGCAGCGGGGATCACCGACCACGCGATCCAGCGTCGGCAGCGTCACGACCCTGTCGAACCTGATTCGGATGCTCTATTCGCGTGCCGGCGACTATCCGAAGTCGCAGCCGCTGCTTTATGCCGAATCTTTCTCGCCCAATTCGGCAGAAGGGGCCTGTCCGAAGTGCCACGGCCTGGGGCGGGTCTACGACGTGACCGAACGCTCCATGGTGCCCGACGATACTCTCACCATCCGCGAGCGCGCCGTCGCGGCATGGCCGACGGCATGGCACGGCCAGAACCTGCGCGATATCCTGACGACGCTTGGCTACGACATTGATACGCCCTGGCGCGAGCTTCCCAAAAAGGCTCGAAACTGGATCCTGTTCACGGACGAGCAGCCGACGGTTCCGGTCTATGCGGGCTATGACCTCAAGGAGGTGCAGCGAGCGCTGCGGCGGAAGGAGGAGCCGAGCTACCAGGGCACTTTCACCGGCGCCCGGCGCTACATTATGGAGACGTTCGCCAATACGACCAGCGCGATGATGAAGAAGCGGGCCTCGCAATTCATGTTGAGCGCCGAATGCTCGGCCTGCCACGGCAAGCGGCTGAAGCCCGAGGCGCTGTCCGTCAAGTTTGCCCGCATGGATATCGCCGACATGGCGCGCGTTCCGTTGAAGCAGCTGGCGGAGCTTATGGGGCCCTATTGTAATGGCACACCCGGTCGGAAGGACGCTCATCCGGAGAAGGCGATTGTCGCGCAGCGGATCGCGCAGGATCTGAGCGCAGGGCTTAGTGTGCTGCTTGATCTGGGTCTCGGCTATCTTACCCTGGAGCGGAGCACGCCTACCCTGTCTCCGGGAGAGCTCCAGCGCCTGCGTCTGGCGACGCAGGTACGCTCCAACCTGTTTGGCGTGGTCTATGTGCTCGACGAGCCGTCCGCAGGGCTCCATCCCTCTGACACCGAGGCACTCCTCCGTGCGCTCGACAGGCTGAAGAGGGCAGGAAATTCACTCTTCGTCGTCGAGCACGAGCTGGACGTCGTGCGCCATGCGGACTGGATCATCGATGTCGGGCCTGATGCGGGTAGGCATGGCGGCGAGGTCCTTTACAGCGGCCCGATCGATGGACTGAAATCCGTTGAGAGATCGCGCACCGCAAAATATCTGTTTGGTCACGCTACTCCACCCCAGCAAATGGAGCGTACGCCGGAGGGCTGGCTCAGGCTGAGCGGCATCACGCACAACAATCTCAGAGCTATCGACGTGGCATTCCCGTTGGGCGTATTGACGACGGTCACCGGCGTATCGGGCTCGGGCAAGTCAAGCCTCGTCAGCCAGTTTCTCGTCGAGGCGCTGAGCCGGCATTTTGGTCAGTCTCATGTGCCGAAGGATGACGACGAAGGCGCCCTTGAACGCGCCCCGGTTGAGACCTCGATCGGCAAAATCGCTGAAGGACTCGATCGCCTGAAAAGGCTGGTGGTCGTGGACCAGAAGCCGATCGGTCGGACCCCGCGCTCCAATCTGGCGACCTACACGGGTCTCTTCGACGACGTGCGAAAGCTGTACGCGCAGACGAACGAGGCACGTCGACGCCGGTTCGATGCAGGGCGGTTCTCATTCAACCTGCCGAAGGGGCGCTGCCCCACCTGCCAAGGTGAGGGTTTCGTCTGCGTCGAGTTGCTGTTCTTGCCGAGCGTTTATGCGCTTTGTCCGGAGTGCCAGGGTGCCCGCTACAATCGGGAGACGCTTCAGATCAAGTTCAAAGGCAAGTCGATTGCCGAGGTTTTGGAAATGACGGTCGACGAGGCCCCTGCATTCTTCGTCGAGAATGCCCCCATTGCGAAATCGCTCGATGTGATCCGGCAAGTCGGCCTCGGTTACATCCGTCTTGGTCAGCCGGCGACGGAGCTGTCCGGCGGCGAGGCGCAACGGGTCAAGCTCGCCACGGAACTTCAGCGCACCCAGCGGTCCGGAAGTATCTACATCCTCGACGAGCCGACCACGGGCCTGCATCCGTCCGATGTCGAAAAGCTGATCGTTCAGCTCGACGGGCTGGTGGAGGCGGGGAGCACCGTGATTGTGGTGGAGCACGACATGAGCGTCGTCGCGGCGAGCGATTGGGTGATTGATATTGGGCCTGGTGCGGGCGATGAGGGAGGGCGGGTCGTCGCACCGGGACAGCCGGCGGAGATCGCGCAGCACAAGTCGAGCCGCACGGCGCCCTATCTGGCGCGGGCGCTGGAACAGTATCGGTCGGGACGATGAGAAGCAGCAGGTCCGAGGTTGCCGAAATCCAAGATGCCGTGCACCTGTGCATCGATATGCAGAATATCTTTGCGCCAGGCGGCCTCTGGCAAACGCCCTGGATGGAGAGGGTCTTGCCGATGATCGTGTCGATCGTGTCGCGCTATCAGGCGAGAACCATCTTTACGCGCTTCGTCACGCCGGCGGCGCCGGAGGATCGCCCGGGGCAGTGGCAGAATTATTTCCGGCGCTGGCGGCAGGCCACTCGCGATCATCTTCCGCCTTTCGCTCTCGACCTCGTGCCGGCGCTGGCCCGCTACGTCCCGCCGGTTCGCATCATCGACAAGCCGGCCTATTCCGCGTTCAGCAATCCAGCCCTGGCAAGTCTACTGATTGAAAAGGGCGTCGGCACGGTCGTCATCACCGGTGCGGAGACGGATGTCTGCGTGTTATCGACGGTTCTGAGTGCCGTCGACATTGGTTTCAGGGTCGTCCTCGTGGAGGACGCGCTGTGCAGCTCTTCCGACGTCGGGCACGATGCGCTCATGACGATGTACCGCACGCGCTTCCACGGCCAGGTTGATCTCGTCACCGCCGAGGAGCTGACGGAATTCTGGCGCGAATGACTACGCGACCGGCTGCTTGTCCTTGCGCAGTTTCTCGATCAGCGCGCGGACCTCATCTTGAAGTCGACCGGATTGACGCTGGCGGCCGAACGGAAACCAGGATCTGACCGGCGTCGGGTCCTGACTGTTCGAGCCGGTCGACACGAAGCACGTCGTGCCGCCGAACTGGTGAAATCGAACCTTGATGAGTTTTGCCATACCGGCTGACGCCGAAAGGCGGCGAGCGTTCCTATTGGCCGAAGAAGTCGCGAAGGGTGCAATGCTGTCGGATTTCAGTCGACGGCGAGACTGCCTCCGCCACCCCACCGCCTAGGAACGGTGTCCCGATCCTCGGGTTAGTCGGATTGGACCAATCCAACGAGGGCGCCCGCATGACGGAACCGGACGTGCGCAAGGGAATGCCGCCCGTCAAGCTGTCCCGTGAGGAATTTGAGAGCCGTTACAGGAGCCAGTTCGTCGATCCTGCCTTCGCTCCGCTAAAGCGGGAACTCGATGCGATCGTTGGGGCCGCCTGGGATGCCTACAGCCATTCGCGCAAATCGCCAGTAACGCGAAAGGCGGGTGTGGGGTTCGCCGATCCTGACTACGAGCTCGCCGTCGATTGGCTGGCGACGCGTACCGCCATCTTCGAGGCACAGCGCCGGCACGACGACGCTAGCGCGACGCCGCGTATTCTCGTCATCAACGGTTCGGCGCGCAGCGAGCACACCTGTCCGGGCGAGATGTCCAAGACCTGGCGCCTGGTCAAGCTCGCCGAGCCCGTCTTCGTCGAGATGGGCTTCGCCGTCGACATCCTGGATCTTTCCCGCCTGACCTCCGAATTCGGCAAGTATATTCATCCTTGCAAGTCGTGCGTCTCTACCGCCATGCCGCTCTGCCACTGGCCGTGCAGCTGCTATCCCAACTATTCGCTCGGCCAGACCAGCGACTGGATGAACGAGATCTATCCGCTCTGGGTGGCAGCCCACGGCATCCTGATCGTGACGCCGGTGAACTGGTACCACGTGCCGGGCGGCCTCAAGGCGATGATGGATCGCCTAGTCTGCGCCGACGGCGGCAACCCGGATCCGACATCGACGCACGGCAAGAAAGCCGCCGAAGCCAAGGCGCTCGAGTTGAAGGGCTGGCCGTATCCGCGTCATCTCGCCGGCCGCCATTTCGGCCTCATCGTTCACGGCGACAGCGTCGGCGCCGAGGGCGTGCGGCGAACCCTATCCGACTGGCTGACCGACATGCACCTGATTTCGGCCGGCCGCTTCGGTGAGACGGACGGCTATGTCGGTTACATGGAACAATATGCGACCTCTCACCGGGAGCTGGACGAAGACCACACGTTTCAGCAGGAGGTGCTGAATACAGCCAAGGCGCTGGGCCGCGCTGTCAAGCTCGCCCGCAGCGGTCGGTTCGAGGACCCGGGGGCCGAACTCTCGGATCCGGATCCGAAATGAGGAGCGACATGGCTGTCGCTGCCAATCGCCGCGGGTTGATCGCGGTCGCCAATTGAGGATGTCGTCGGGTGAGCAAGACGGCGGAAGGATCGTCGAAGACCATCGTTTATGCCGCGCTCGTCGGCAACCTCCTCGTTGCCGTCACCAAGATCGGAGCTGCTGTCTGGACGGGAAGCTCGGCGATGATGAGCGAAGCCGTGCACTCGGTGGTCGATACCACCAATGAAGTGCTGCTGCTTTACGGTTACCATCGCGCGAGCCGTCCGCCTGATGAATCCCATCCGCTTGGCTACGGGCGCGAGCTGTACTTCTGGAGTTTCATTGTCTCTCTGTTGATTTTCGCGCTCGGAGCGGGCGCCTCGCTCTATCAGGGCGTTCTCCACGTCACCGCGCCAGAGCCAATCGAAGATCCCATCGTCAGCTTCATCGTGCTCGGCATGTCTTTTGTATTCGAGGGAATCTCGTGGCTCTTCGCCTGGCGGCGCTTCCGGTCGGAGACCTCGCGCATCGGATGGTACGAGGCCTTCGTCCGCAGCAAGGACCCGCCCGCATTCATGGTGCTGCTAGAGGACAGCGCGGCGCTGGTCGGCATCGTCATTGCGGTTGCCGCGACCGCAGCTGCGGTGTTGTTCGCCCAGCCGATCTGGGACGGTGTCGGCTCGATCTTGATCGGCATTCTCTTGGGCATCACCTCCATCGGGCTCGCCAGGGAAAGCAAGAGCCTGCTCATCGGCGAACCCGCTCATTCCGATCTGTCACGATCCATCCTCGACATCGCGCGACGGTCACCCGGCGTGCTCCGGGCCAACGGGCTGCTGACGGTGCAACTGTCGCCGGCTGAGGTCGTCGCGGCGCTGAGCGTCGAGTTCGCGGACGACAAGCGCGCCGATGATATCGAGCAGTGCGTCGTCTCGATCGAGACCGAGATACGCAGACAGCATCCGGCCGTCGCGGCTCTCTTCATCAAGCCGCAGACGAATGCGCGGTATCACGCCGTTCGCGCCAAGCGCTGGGGTACGGGCGCCTGAACACCTTGGCCAGGAACCAAGCACGCCACGCTGAGTCGACTTAGGTTGATGGCTGTTGCCTGTCCCAGCGATCGTCGTGCGAAAAGGCACTTCGGCGTAGCATTAACGGCACGGGCTCGTGGTGTCTTTCCAGGCCCGATGAAGCCTGACGCCTCTGTCCGGGGCGCCCGTCCGGACGGGAGTGACAGCTGAAGCAACCCTGCAGTCCTCCGGTGATTACTCGGCCATCGAGAAGCGCGGCCTTCCTTGATTACAGGCGGCAGATTGTGGGCCAGCAAGGAACCTGATCGCGTGCCTAGCATTGAAGTCGCGAAGAAGGAGGACTTCACATGAATGGGATCATCTATCTCGTGGGCCTGATCGTAGTCGTCATGTTCATCCTGTCGCTGCTCGGTCTTCGGTAAGACGCCATGACCATTGAACCGCTCTCCGGGATCGAAACCGAGACTCTCCCAGCCACCGGCCTGACCAGGCCGTGGGGGTTGCAGTGGACGTCCGTCATTGTCGGAGCCTTCGTCGCGACGGCGTTGTCGCTGATACTGATCTCCTTTGGAACAGCGCTCGGCCTAGGCATGGCCTCCGCTGCGCCGACCTGGAGGGATGCCTCCGTTGCGCTATGGCTGTTGTCGGGTGTCTACCTGATCTTCCAATCCCTTATCAGTTTTGGCTGCGGCGGCTATCTTGCCGGGCGCGTCCGGCCACCCTACGCTTCGGCGACCGACGACATTGAGACGCGCGACGGACTGCATGGCGTTGCTGCCTGGGCGCTGGGGGTCTTGATCGGAGCCGTTCTGACCGCGTTGATAGCGGGTGCCGCAAACCGTCCGTCCGCAACTACGCAGCCGCCGTCGGCTACCGAGCCATCTGTCCTAAGTTACGAGCTCGACCATCTTTTCCGTGCCCCTCGGCGGCCGCCGAACGTTGATCTGACCAGTGAGCGGGCTGAAGCCGCGCGAATTCTGGCAACCGCTTCGAGCCACAACGGTGTCCTTCCCGAGGATCGCGCCTATCTTGTTCAGCAGGTCACTGCGTTGACCGGGCTGGCAGCGCCGGACGCCGAAAGGCGGGTAGATACAACGTTGGCCAATGCCAAGAGCGCGATCTCAAGGGCCCGTGCGGCGAGCATTATTATCGCCTTCTCGACGGCTGCAGCATTGTTGTTCGGGGCTGTCGCGGCTTGGGCCGGCGCGGAGGCTGGAGGCCGGCATCGCGATGGCGAGCCGATTGCCGAATGGATGGCCCATTCTAATCGCTGGCATAAAAGCCGTGTCGGGGGTCCCCGACCTCCGCCGTAATGCGTTGCTACGAATTGATAGCAGGCAATGGGGCCTGCTATCAACGATCAACTCAGTCGCACTCGACAGAACGCTACCCCACGACCAAATCTCGGATTGCCATGGGGGTAAGCGACCGAAAAATGCGACGCGAGTAAATTGTTTGCAAGCACCTCAGTAAAGTGGCTCCTGCGGCAGGCGCCGTGACGTTAAGCATCATCGAGGCGGCACGCCAGTTCTCAGGAACGTCCGCATGTAGCTTCGGTTGATTAGCATCAACGTCAAACGGAGTTGAAAAATGCGAAAGGCAATTTTCTCGATGGCTGTATGTACGTTGCTTGCCGGTGCGTCGATCGGTCTGGCCCACGCGCAGGCGGGCGGCGGGGCAGGGGCTGGCGCGGGTGCCGGCGCCGGCACAAGTGCAGGAACAGGCTCCGGGGCCGGTAGCGGATCCAGCGGCGGCACAAGTGGCACAGGCAGCGGTGCTGGCACTGCGGGCGCCGGATCCAACGGAGGTGCCAACAGCGGCCAAGGCGGCCCCCAAAATGTTCGTCCGGGCAGAAGCCAAGATCCAACCGGTCGCTAACATTCCGCCCTAAGGCCTGACAACGAAAAATGGGCTGCCGAGTTTATCTCGGCAGCTTGTTTCTTTTCATTGTCTTCAAGCTCGCTAGAACCGACAGATCGAGACGCGCATTACAGCCCTTCCGCGACGTTGTCTGACCGCATCCTTTATCCTAAGCCGAACCACGGTCTCAATGAGAGGGGCACGGGCGCTTCGAGTGCGAACCGATGTTGGGCCTTATGCACGGTTCCCAAAACGGAGTGTCGCTGGGAATGTAGGAACCAGGCGTGCCCGACATTAAACGGCTCGGCAATCCGCCAGGCGCGCAGGAACATCATCCGCAACGCGCCGTTCTCCGTGTTCGAACAGAAAACCGGGAGCCGCCCCACCATGGCCCAGACAGTCTCCGACTTCATCGTCCAGCGTCTGCACCAGTGGGGCGTCCGCC
The DNA here is from genome assembly GCF_008123425.1 of Bradyrhizobium rifense. Classification (GTDB taxonomy): domain Bacteria; phylum Pseudomonadota; class Alphaproteobacteria; order Rhizobiales; family Xanthobacteraceae; genus Bradyrhizobium; species Bradyrhizobium rifense. Next base: position 22,646 of record NZ_VSSS01000002.1, on the reverse strand, counting down.
ATATCTTCGGCTACCCCGGTGATGGCATCAACGGCGTGTTCGGCGCGATGAACCGGGCGGAGGCGAAGATCAATTTCGTACAGGCCCGGCACGAGGAGATGGCCGCGTTCATGGCCAGCGCCTATGCGAAGTTTTCCGGCGAGCTTGGCGTCTGCATCGCCACATCGGGACCCGGTGCCTCACATCTCATCACCGGTCTCTATGATGCGCTGCTGGACCACCAGCCGGTGTTGGCGATCGTCGGCCAGCAGGCGCGAAACGCGCTCGGCGGGAGCTATCAGCAGGAACTCGATCTCGTCTCGATGTTCAAGGACGTCGCGGGCGCGTATGTCGAGCAGGCGTCCACACCCGCTCAAGTGCGTCATCTGATCGATCGCGCCGTGCGCATCGCGCTTGCGCGCCGCGCCCCGACCGCGATCATCCTGCCAAACGACCTGCAGGAAGAGCCCTACGAAGCGCCGCCCCGTGCGCACGGCACCCTGCATTCCGCTGTCGGCTATAGTGCTCCGCGCGTAATACCGCGCGAGACCGAACTCGATCGCGCCGCAGGGGTGCTCAACGCCGGCAAGAAGGTCGCGATGCTCATCGGCGCTGGCGCGCTGCACGCCACCGACGAAGTGATCGCGGTCGCCGACCGCCTGGCCGCCGGCTGCGCCAAGGCTCTGCTCGGCAAGGCCGCGCTGCCCGATGACCTGCCTTGGGTGACCGGCTCGATCGGCCTGCTCGGCACCGAGCCCAGCTACAACATGATGATGGATTGCGACACGCTGTTGATGGTCGGCTCCGCGTTCCCTTATGCGGAGTTTCTGCCGAAAGAAGGCGCCGCGCGCGGCGTACAGATCGACATCGATGCCAGCATGACGTCGATCCGTTTCCCCATGGAGGTCAGCCTCGTCGGCGATGCCGCGGAGACGTTGCGGAGCTTGCTGCCGCGGCTCGCGCCCAAGAGCGACGGCGCCTGGCGCCAGGGCATCGAGGACGACGTGGCCAAATGGTGGAAGACGCTGGACGAGCGCGCCCATCAGCCCGCAGCCCCCATCAATCCGCAGCTGGTCGCCTGGGAACTGTCACCGCGCCTGCCCGAGCGCGCCATCATCACCAGCGATTCCGGCTCCTGCGCCAACTGGTTTGCGCGCGACCTCAAGATCCGGCGCGGCATGATGGCCTCGCTCTCCGGCGGCCTCGCCTCGATGGGCGCCGCGGTGCCCTACGCGCTCGCCGCGAAATACGCCCACCCGGAACGACCCGTGATCGCGCTGGTCGGCGACGGGGCCATGCAGATGAACAACATGGCGGAACTGATCACCGTCGCGAAATACTGGCGGTTCTGGCGCAATCCGCATTTTGTCGTCTGCGTCTTCAACAACGAAGACCTCAACCAGGTGACCTGGGAACAGCGCATCATCAATGGCGACCCCAAATTCGAGGCCTCGCAGCAGATTCCAGACGTGTCCTATTCGCGGTTTGCCGAGATGATCGGTCTCACCGGCATTTTCGTCGACAGCCCGCAACTGCTGGGCTCCGCGTGGGAGCAGGCGCTGGCGAGCGAGACGCCGGTCGTGCTGGAGGTGAAGACCGATCCCGAGGTGCCGCCGCTGCCGCCGCACATCACGTTGCAGCAGGCCAAAAACTTCTCGCTCGCCCTGATGAAAGGCGACCCCAATGAGAGCGGCGTGATCGTGGGCGCAGCACGCCAGGTGCTGGAAAAGATCATGCCTGGAAAGGAATGAGGTGAACCATGGGTGATTTCCGTGACATTCAACATGGCGTCAACGATCCCGTCGACGGCGTCGATGTGAAGCACCAGATCAATGCCAATCAGACGCCACACGAGCGGGCGCAGCATCATGCCGACGTGCGCGCGACGCCGTCGGCCTCGCCGTCCGAACCTTTCCTGCCGGAGCGACTGCGGCGGAAGCCGACCGATCCGATCAATCCCCGCACCGGCCGCAACCCGACGGATTAGGAACATCGGCCCCGGCTCAGTGTTGGTCGGCGCAAAGATTCGCGCGGCAAGCGGCCGCGCGGCCAATCAGAGGGATCGAACTATGAAACACACCATCATCGCCGCTGCCTGCGTACTGCTCGCAGGCCCAGCGCTCGCCCAGTCGCTCGGCGAGAAGACCGGCGTGAACTCGGCGCTCGGCGTCGCGCCGACGACTGCCGATTTCGTTAAGGAGGTCGCCGTCAGCGACATGTTCGAGATCGAATCGAGCAAGCTCGCGGAGCAGAAGGGCAACGCGCAGGAGAAGAGCTTCGCTCAGCAGATGGTAACGGACCACACCAAGACCAGCAGTGAGCTCAAGGCTCTTGTCGGGGACGGCAAGGTGCAGGCCACGCTACCGACCGCGCTCGACAGCGCGCACCAGAGCAAGCTGGACAAGCTCAAGGGTGCCACGGGCAAGGATTTCAGCTCGGATTTCGATTCCTACCAGGTCAACGCGCATAAGGACGCGGTATCGCTGTTCGAGCGCTACGCCAACGGCGGCGACACCGCTGCGCTGAAGGACTGGGCCGGCAAGACGCTTCCGGCGTTGCGCCACCATCTCGACATGGCGCAGGAGCTCGGCAAGGCGCCAAGCGTCGGACAGTCGAAGTAAGTCTTTTGGAGGACGTCGGCTCTGCCGGCGTCCTCCGTTAGCAACAATGCTCTTCTCCGCTGGTTAGGATTGCAAAACTGCGGAGGCCGTCATGGCAGATCTCAACAAGACTTCACTATCCCGCCGGCAGATCGTCCGCGCGGCGAGCGCCACGTTTGCTGCGGCTTCGCTGGCATCTTCGACAGCGAAAGGAAGCACCGATATGGCCGAGCAGGACCTCATCGATCCCGTCACCCGCTATCCGAAACCGCCGTTCAAGAAGCAGTCGCAGCCCTGGCCCGGCCTTGCCCGCAAGATGGAGCCGCGTCCCGATCATGGCGAGACCAGCTACAAGGGCTCCGGGCGACTCGCCGGCCGCAAGGCGCTGATCACTGGCGGCGATTCCGGCATGGGCCGCGCGGCTGCGATCGCGTATGCGCGCGAAGGCGCCGATGTCGCCATCAACTATCTGCCCGCGGAAGAGCCGGACGCGCAGGAGGTGATCGCGCTGATCAAGAAGGAAGGCCGTACCGGCCTTGCGCTTCCCGGCGACCTCAAGGAGGAAGCCTTCTGCAAGAAGCTGGTCGAGCAAGCCATCCAGGGCCTCGGCGGTCTCGACATCATCGTCAACAACGCCGCCCGTCAACAGACGCGCGCTTCCATCCTCGACGTCTCATCGGAGGATTTCGATGCGACCATGAAGACCAACATCTACGCGCCGTTCTGGATCATCAAGGCGGCGCTGCCGCATCTCAAGCCCGGCTCCTGCATTGTCGGTACGACGTCCGAGCAGGCTTACGATCCCTCGCCCGATCTCTATGATTACGCGCAGACCAAGGCGGCGACCATGAACTACGTGAAGTCGCTGGCGAAGCAGCTCGCATCGAAGGGCATTCGGGTCAACGGCGTTGCGCCGGGGCCGATCTGGACGCCGCTCCAGGTTTCGGGCGGCGCTACGATGGAGAAGCTCGAAAAGTTCGGCGGCATGACGCCGCTCGGCCGCCCCGGCCAGCCCGCCGAGCTCGCCTCGATCTACGTGCAGCTTGCCGCGGCCGACGCGAGCTACGCGACCGGCCAGGTCTACGGCTCGGCAGGCGGATCAGGACAGCCGTAGTCGCCGATAGCTCAGCTCAGGAACCATCACCGGCGCCCGAGCTTTACAAAACTATCATGGAGAACATTTGCCCAGCTGTGGACCGATGGCGCTCGTAACCATCAAGCCCACTCGGATCGATACTGCGATCGCTTATGCGATCGCAGCTCATACCGATGATGACGTTGAGAATGCCGCGGAGGCACTCACCTGGGGCGCCGACGAAACATGTGCTGCTCGCGCTGGCGGCGGCAGGCTGGCTCTACGTTCAGCTCCGCAAGCCGCAGCAGGCGCCGCTCGCAAATCACATTCTGACGGTTTCGCTGGTGACGACCGTGCTACCTCATATCCTGAAATCCGCGTTCGACCAGACCAGCCCGGACCGGCTCACAATTGTCGGCCATCGGCATGGCGTTCCCTTTTCCGGGCGGGCCCGCGATGCCTTTCCATCCGGTCATGCCGTCCACATGGGGGCGCTGGCGTCCGCAGCCGGCCTGCTCCCGCCGGCGCGGCGCCGCGCAGTTCGCTCCATCGCAGTCGCGCTTTCGCTGACCCGGATCACGTTGCTTGCGCATTGGGCGAGCGACGTCGTTGCGGGTTTTGCGCTTGGTGCCGCGGTCGACCGGATCTTGCGTCCTTGGACATCGACAAGACCGCCGGCGCCCCAGAATTGAAACGGCGTGACGGAGTACGGAGAACTCGACCTCATTGGACGCCTTCACATCACGAGCAACTTTCGGCAGCCAGCCTCGCGCCCGCTGTTGCGAGCCGATTTTCCGATCGCTACAGGCTTTGGGAGAACTTCCTCTGGGTCGATGGAATGCCGCGGCCAGTCTTAGATCGCGGCGTGCCCTCCGTGACGCTATAGGATCTATCAAATATCCAGTTGCTCGAGCCTGATGGGTAGTTTCCGGAGCCGCTGGCCCGTGGCATGAAAGATCGCGTTGCAAACAGCGGCATTGGTCCCGACGTTACCCAATTCGCCGATGCCCTTGACACCTGCCGGATTGATGTGGTCGTCCTGCTCGGTCAGCATGATCACCTCGACGCTCGGCACATCGGCGTTCACCGGCAAAAGATAGTCGGCCAGATTGTCATTGACGTAGCGCGCATAGCGCTCATCGAGCTCTGTGGCTTCATGCAGTGCCGAAGACATGCCCCAGATCAACCCACCCATGAGTTGGCTGCGAGCAGTCGTAGGGTTCATAATGCGGCCGGCCGCGAACGCGCCGAGCAGGCGCGGCACCGTTATTTCGTGGGTCCATCTGTTGATACGCACTTCGACGAATTCGGCTCCGAATGCGTAGGCGATCTTGTCCTTCATCTCTGGACCGCCAACCATTCTCATCTGCCCCTTGTTCATGGCGCGAAACGCGTCCATGGGAGCGCCGTCCGGCTTCCACTCGCCGTATTCCTCGATCACGCTGACGCCCAACGCATCGAACGCGCGCTCATAGTCGATCTGGCGATCGCCTTTGGCTGCGCGGGTGACCGGGGTCTGTCCTACGCCGACCGTTTCCTTGGCCTTATCGATGAGGGTCTCGTCGGGCATAGTAGCCTTGAACAGCTTCTGTCGGATCTGCTCGCAGACCATTATGACAGTGGAGCAGGTGCTGGCGGTTGAGTTCGAACCGCCAGCCACGGGCGCTGGCGGAAGATCGCTGTCGCCGATAAAGACCGATACTTTGTCGATGGGTACGCCGAGCCTTTCTGCGGCGACCAGACCGATGACGGTGTAAGCGCCGTTGCCGATCTCGTGTCCGGCGATTTGTACCTTCACGTGGCCGTCGCGCTGGAGACGGACGCGCGCCGCGGCAGGCGCCATCTGCGTCGGATAGCAACTTGTGGCGCAGCCGTAGCCCACTAACCAATCGCCGTCCGTCATCGATTTCGGTTCTGCCTTGCGTTGCGACCATCCGAAGACCTTCGCGCCCTCATCGAAGCACGCCATTAACGACCGAGAGGTGTAAGTGTTACCTTTGATCGGTTCCTTCATCGTGTCGTTGACGCGCCGAAGCTCTATAGGGTCCATCTTCAACTCATAGGCGAGTTCGTCCATCGCACTTTCCAGCGCGAACATGTACGGTACCTCGGGAGGGGCGCGCATGAAGCCGGGGGTATTGCGATCGGCGCGCACAATCGAGACGAGACTGTCAATGTTCGGGCACTCATACATTCGTGTCGTGGTCTTGGTTCCGCCGACCGCATAGGGATCGGCACGGGACGAGATCTCCCAACCTTCGTGACGAAGCGAAGTCAATTTGCCATCTCGAGTGGCGCCGAGCTTCACTTGGTGGCGCGTCTCAGCCCGGAACGTGGCGATTGTAAAGCCCTGGTCGCGGGTGGCGACCAGCTTGACCGGCCTTCCCAGTCGCCTAGCAATCGACGCAATGATCGCGGTGCGCGGCGTCATAGACCCTTTCGAGCCAAAGGCGCCCCCGACATAGGAGTTGATGACCCTGACCCTGTCGGCATCGATGCCAAGCTGCTCGGCAACACCGTTCTTGAGACCATGCACATACTGGCTGGGCTCATAGATGGTCAGGCTGTCGCCATTCCAGACGCAACTGGTGGCGAATAGCTCCATCGGATTGTGATGCTGCGCCGGCGTTCCGTATTCGGCCGTGATTTTAACTTCTGCAGACTCGAAAGCCTTTGCGAAGTCGCCGACCTTCGGGTCTTCCTTGAATTGCGCCAACTGTCCTTTGGCGGGCGCGGATGTGGTTCCTGGCGATCCGAATGTCGTGGTCGGAACCGCTGCCGTGTAGTTGACTTTCACCGCGTAGGCGGCTTGCCGTGCGGCTTCGAAAGTCTCCGCCAACACAACTGCGACTATTTCGCCATCCTGAGCGATGTCGGCCGACTTCAGAGGCTGGATCGTGCTAGATGTATAGCCGCCGTTGCTGAACAGCTTGGCTTCCTTTAGCTTCTCCGCATTTTCGTGGGTCACGATATCGACGACACCGCGAACCGTTTTGGCGTCCGCCAGGTCGAAGCTGTCGATGCGTCCCTTGGCGATCGAGCTGGTGACGAGGTATGCGTAAACAGGATTCACCAACGCCACGTCTGCGCCGTACTGGGCCTTTCCGGTCACCTTGGCTACGGCGTCGTAGCGCGGAATGGGCTGGCCCATGTTGGCCTTTGGTTCGGGCGCTGCTGTCGACATCTCAAATCTCCATCGCGGCGGCTTGATGTAGCGCCCGTGCCACGACGCGCTTGCCGAGCGCAATTTTGAATGCGTTATGTTTACTGCCTACAGCATCCTCAAATGCCGCTTCGGCGACCTGCGAGGCGAGTGCATCATCGAACTTCTCGCCTTTGAGTAGACCCTCGGCCTTCCGCGCCCGCCACGGCACGGTCGCTACGCCACCGAGCGCGATCCGGGCATCCCGGATCGTGCCGTCCTGAACCTCGAGCGCAATCGCGGCTGACGAGAGCGCGAATTCGTATGATTGTCGGTCACGCACCTTGAAGTACGTCGACCGAGGCCAGCGCCCCTGAATCGAGAAGGACGAGATCAACTCCCCCGGCATCAACGTCGTTTCGATCTGCGGGGAATTGCCGGGCGCCCTGTGCAACTCGGCGAAGGAGACGGTACGCGCGCTAGACTTTCCAATGATTTCGACGGTAGCGTTTAGCGCAATCAGCGCCTGCGCAAAGTCGCCCGGATAGGTCGCGATGCATTGGCCGCTCGTCCCAAGCACCGCATGGGTCCGGTTGAAGCCGTCCATGGCAGCGCATCCCGATCCCGGATTTCGCTTGTTGCAGTTTTCATAGCTGACGTCGCGAAAGTAGGTACAGCGGGTTCGCTGCAGGACGTTTCCCCCGAGCGAGGCCATATTTCGGATCTGCGGGCTGGCCGCTAGTTTGAGGGCATCCGCGACGACCGGATAATTTTTTTGAATGTCGGCATGCGCGGCGACATCAGACATCCGTGCCAGCGCACCCAGTTTCAGATTGCCCCCATCGAGGTTCACGGCCGACCACACGTCAGACAGCGGATTGATGTCGACGAGGGCGCTCGGACGCATCACGTCGAGTTTCATCAGATCCAGTAAGGTGGTGCCACCGGCGAGTGCCTGAATGGCTGCATCCGCGACCGGTGAATTGGCGGACGCGGCCGCCGACAGGGCCTGCACGGCAGAATTGGCGTCGGTTGGTCTGCTGTAGGCAAAGGGTCGCATGCTCAGCCTTTCTGCTCGTCCGACACTGCTGGCGCGGCTTGCTTGACTGCCGCTACGATGTTGGGGTAGGCCGCGCAACGACAGATATTGCCGCTCATGAACTCGCGAATGTCGCCATCGGTGGTCGCGTGGCCCTCCTTCACGCACGCGATCGCCGAAATGATCTGGCCAGGAGTGCAGTACCCGCACTGGAAGGCATCTTGGTCGATGAAGGCTTGCTGCATCGGGTGCAATTGGTCACCCTGAGAAAGCCCCTCGATTGTAGTGATGGGCTGGTCCTGGACAGTCAGCGCCAATGTCAGGCACGAAAGCACCCGTCGCCCGTCAACCATGACGGTGCAAGCGCCGCATTGGCCGTGATCGCAACCCTTTTTGGAACCGGTGAGACCGGCGTGCTCTCGGAGCGCATCGAGCAGCGTCGTGCGAATATCAATATTAAGGGGTCTCGTCGCGCCGTTGATCTGGAGCGTTACGTCAACCGGTAAACTCAGGTCCGCCGCGACCGCGGCCGTGTTTGCATCGCCGGCGGCTTTGGCAACAAGAGGCAATGCAACGGTACCGGCCGCTCCGCCGATGAATGCGCGCCTGTTAAAGCTCCACGTGAGGGCTCTGTCCTCAGGATCAGTCATGACGGCCTCCGCCGTTTTGCCGGACGAGCACACCTGCTGTGTCCGCTAACACATTAAAAACCGAGCCGTTGGTCCGCCTAACCGCGCCCGTGCTGCCAATGCGCCGTGACGTCGGCACCCGTTTTGTTCAGATGCACATGCTGATCGACATGGTCGATCCAAGACACCGGGATGAAATGATGGTGCTCCCCGTCCGGTGAGCTTTGCTTGGTGAGTTTGATCTTGTCGGGCCCATCGAGGTGGTCAACCTTTCCCACTGTCTTCCGGTCGGACGAAATGACGTCCATGTGCTCTTTGACCTGAGATGTATCGGGCATACGAAACCTCCGAAAATGTTCCAGAAACGAACGCGGTGCCGGCCCGAAGGTTGCAATATCGACGGGTGATGGACACGGAGGCTTCTCGGATGTCACGAGCGGACCGGGCTTTCCAGGATACCCGCAAGGCTGGGCGCATTGTGGAACTGTTCAGCAGATCGATCGCAGTTCGCACTTGCTCCGGGAACGTCAGAGTGAGCTGGCCGCTGACGATGCGCCGTTTGTCGGTCCGACTTTAGAAGCTCTCTCTTGCGGTGTAAGTCACCGCCTCGATCTTATTGCCATCAAGGTCGCGGACAAATGCGCCATAGTAGTTGGCATTGTAATTCTCCCGAATGCCCGGAGCCCCTTCGTCGACGCCGCCGTTCGCCAGGGCGGACGAGTGAAAGCGTCTGACCGTCTCGCGATCCGGCGCCTGAAAAGCTACGTGAACCCCATTTCCGACGGTTGCCGGCTGTCCGTCTGTGGGAGTTTGAATGCTGAAAATGATGTCGGAGGCGCCGTAGTGGAGCGAACGCTCCGAGTGCTTAAGGAGCCGCAGTCCAACGAGGGACATGAGCGGATCGTAGAAGGCTCTTGCGCGCTTGACGTCATTGCTGCCGAGAGAAACGTGATGGATCATCTGGTCACCACTTGAGGCAATATCGGCGTTTCAATCTCTCAGTTGTGGTCTTCGCGGCATAGTTGATGCGGTCGAGCTCGGCTTCATCCTTGGCGATCACATGAAGTCGCCAGCCCATGTCGCTGTCCTCTTCTGCGCCGCATTCGATCTCGACGGACACAACATGCTCCCCACCTGGAAAGCTGCGGATCTCCTGAAGCGCGACAAGCTCGAGATCTTTCCTCAAGATCGCTGTTCTGGCCACCGCAGGACTCCTTTCGCCGCATTAAGCGACACTCTGCGACGATCATCGGCCCAACAAGAGTCGGACGGAGATGTTCCTAAGCTCCATAGCGTGCAAACCAAGACCCAATCGTCTCAATCGCAATTGCGCGTTGACAACCAAGCGCTCGCCCGCGCGTTAGCAGTGATGACCGACGAGCGATTTGCAGACCATTGCCGCAAGGAAGCCAGGGATTGTGAACGCGAGGCGGAGAGAACCACCAGCCCGCTCGACAAGGAAGTATGGCTTCGCCTTAGCAGTGAATGGACCAAACTCGCGGGCCCCGCCTCATCGCCGCGGGTGAACCGTCGGACGTAAGCCAGGAACAATTTTTCGACGCGCTCATTGTTCGGAGAGGAGAATGCGCCATGAATGAACATCAATCTGAAAGTTCGACCTCGACGTTCTCCGAGACAACCGCCACTATACGGGAAGCGGCGCGCGGGGTCCGGCACACTCTTGAGGACGGAACTGCGCCGGGTCAATGGAAAGCGATTCTAAGCGATTTGGTTCGCGAGGCACCGTTACCGTCACTGGCGGTCGCGTTCATGATCGGGGTCATCGCCGCGCGCCGATAGGCTTCGCGCCTCAACACGGATCATCAGCAGTGAAACTCGACGATTTCAAAGGGAGCGTTCCGGTATTCTTGCCCGAGGTCTTCTTCCTTGGCAGCCTGGAGGGCTGGGCCGTCATGGAGAGCCTTATCGGCGGCTTGCAGCGCAGGGCGACCATCACGGCTCAGGGTAAATTGGAAGAAGACACCGACACGGTCCTCTTTACCGAGACTTACCAGTTCGATGACGGCCACAGCGACACCTTGCATTGGACCATCCGTAAGGTTGGTAGGGGGCAGTACGTGGGGCATGAAAATCATTTGGAAGGCGAAGCAACGGGCGAACAGACCGGTTGCGCCTTCCACTGGAAATACACACGGGATGTCCCGCAAGCTGACGGCAAGTCCACCAAGCTGAACTTCGACGACTGGTTTTATGCCATCGATGGCCACGCCTGCATTGTGCGAGGCCGCGCGGGGCGGGCAGGCATTCCATTTGCGACCGCCCATGTGACCTATCGGAAGCTCTAACGGAGACGAGGATGATAGGCTGTTGGCGCCACTTGGGCCCCACGATTCATCTTCGCATTGATTTCCAAATTCTGTTCGGACCTGACGGACCATGGCTGACGCCGTCGATGAACCGGATTTTGCCACTGCTGCCGAGATCGTCGGACACGCCCCGGAGCAGACCATCTTCACCCGGTTCATTCCTCCCTCAAAACAAAGAAGCCGCCCGAGGGGCCTGTAGGGCGTATTACGAGAAATGGGGAATGCGTCACTGGCGAGCGGCTTGACCCGCAGTTGCTTGAACTTGTGGAGCCGCTCAACCGGTTTACCCGCCCGCTGTTGGATGGACAGACAAACCTATGGAGCGTTCGCCAATGGCGCGTTGCAACGGCTTCTGGCGTCAAGTCGAGACGCTGGTGATCTCTGGTGCGAAAGCGACGTGTGCGTTTTCGCAAATGGTCCTCGGGGGCATTGAAATAGGCGACCGAGCTGTATTGGCCGAATTGCCTTATGCAGTTCGGCTGACCAAAGTCACGACGCGATGATCTATAAGTAGCGTTTCGATATTCAAATTGAGGTCGCGACGACAAACAAGAGACTCGAGCGCTGGCCGGGTTTGAGCTGAAGGCCCGCTGCCCTGCCCGCGCGGTCAATCCTACCCCGCATTTGCCGCGCCGGTTGTGCTCTCGCTTTCAGGTACCGTCAATGTCACGCCGTGGCCCTGGCGCAGCGCCAGCGACGCTGCCACAACGGCCGCCTCAAACGCGGCCTCCTTGGTCTCATAGGTGTTCTTACTCTCACCATCGTGCCGCACGTGCCACTCGCCGGCTCCGCCAACAATATCATAAGCCGCTAATCCCATCTTCTTCTCCTGTCACGCGTCCGGCGTTGCCTTCGATGCCTGTGTGCTGCTGACTGGGTCCGAAGCTGGAAAACTGTCCTTCAATCCCTTTTGCAGCTCGTCATCTTTCGCCTTGTCGCGGCGAATATCCCGCTTGGGGTCGGATGCATGATTGTCTGTCGGCGCCGGATCAAATTTTTCAGCCATCATCATTTCCTGGTCTGGTGCTTCGGCGAGTCTGAACGCGGGAGTATGGCCCATCGTTCCTACGCGGGAAAGATCACTGCTGCCGCCACTTTCCCAGGGAGAGAGGAATTGCGTCATGTACTTCAATCGCGACCGCCGTATCGCCCACGGACCCGTCGAACCCGGTCCAAGCGTCCTGGCCCTCCTGCTTATCAGCCTCGCCATTGCGGCGGTGACCGTTGTCACCATCTGGACGGTGTATTTGCATCCTTGAGTCCACCTCGAACCGGCTGGTCTGGCTCCTCGCGCTTAGGAACGCCCGCAGCAAATCTCAGTTGAGAACCGGGCTGGCCGCGGTCCAATAACATTGATGATGTGAACAACGATACCGCGTGTGACATCGCGATCCTGGACTGAGCAACAAATTGAGCAACTGCGGGACCTAGTGCGCAAAGGCGCTTCGGCCTCGCGAGCGTCCGTCGCATTGAAGAGAAGCAAGGCATCCGTGCAGAACAAAGCTCGGGAAATCGGAGCGCCGTTCGCCACTGAGAGAGAGCGACGGCAGCAGATCCGCGCTACTGGTCTTAGGCGCCCGACGGCGGGCGCGTCCTAGTTCTGGCCTCGCGCGGGTTGACGGCAGAGCCCTCATTTAGCACCCCCGGCAGATACTTCTGATCTTCTTGTCCAAAGCTTTGTCAGCGGGGTCGCGGTTCTGCTCGGCCGTAATTTTTGCCCGGTCCTGTCGCTCTGCTACCGGAGCAGCGGATGTGCGATGATCGTGCCGCCAGCCTTTCGCGTCCGCAGCCACTGTCGGAAGGGATGCGACAACTACCAATAACAACACGTGCTTCAACAGTTTTTGCAAATTTTGCCTACCGTTCTGTCGGCCTTATTGTTCTCTTGATCTATCCTCGCATCGCTGTCGCTTTGATCGGTGGTTGTTGGCCGGCCGATTCCTCCCGCAGGCGCGGTTGCCTGCGCATTTGCAGCCGGCGTTGCCGATGAGGCTGCGGCTCCGACGCTATTGGTGCCGGGGGATGGGACGTTTCCGATTCGGTCACCATTAGCCATTCCTTGGTTTGGTCCAGATCGGCCTGCCGCGGTGCTGTTAGCGTTGCCTGTCGTCGAATTGGTATTCGTGCTGGGAGCTTCAGTCGACGGAGCTGCCGTTACAACCGGATTCGCCGCGCCCCCTGCGCCGGTGCCGGACGAAGACGTTGCGGCTGAGCCTCCCGCGCCCGCGGAGGAAGCCGCCCCACCAGCGCCGCGACCAGCGGAACTGCCGGCGCCACCACCGCTACCGCCTCCGCCGCCTCCGCTCTGGGCAAAAGTTACGCAGGGGGCGACTATAGCCAAGACAAGTGCAACGCTCGAAATCCTCATGGCGCAACTCCTTCAGCGACCAAGCCACGCTCCTGCGTTTCGTCCCTGAGCGACGGAAGGCCCCACACCGTTGCCGATGCGGGGCGCATAGCATTGCACGTTGCAAGTCATCGCTTTGCGGGCGGCCCGCTCTTGTTTCCCGGCAGGCCCTTTACGTTCGCCGGATCCTGTTCCTGCACGGAGAGGTTCTGGGACGCCGAGCCGACGGTGCCCTGTTGCGAGGGACCGTTTTTGCCGCCTGGCGCTCCGCTAATCCCCGCCCCAGAATTCTGGGCGCTCGGAGCTGTCGAAACCGTGCCGGATGTGTCCGCCCGAGTCGCGTCGCCTGGCATACGAGAGGCCGAGCCGGGCTTGTCCTGTTCACCGACGTATCCCGATGCGCCTGAGTTTTGTGTCTTGATGCCCTTGTCCGCCTCGTTCTGGAGGCTTTGCGATGGCGTCGTCTGTTGGGCAATGGCTGGTCCCGTCACACTGGAGATCGCCACGAGTGCTGCGAATGCTAATAGCCGCATGATGAAAGTTCCTCCGTAGGTTTTGTTGTCACCAACGTGCGGAGGAAACGACGTTTCCAATTTTATAAAGGATTTCTAAGCGGGCTCGCGGCGTGGTCCGAAGGACGACAGATGCTGCACAAGGAACTCCCGTTCCATTGACGGCTTGGGCCTCATGCAACAAGGGAATTTGAGATGTCAGACTTAAGCGAAGAAGAGATCCGCAAGCGCGCCTATGAGCTTTGGAAAGGTGCGGGCGAACCGTGCGGGAAGATGGATACGTTCTGGTATGAAGCCGAGAAGCAGCTCCTTGCCGAGCGATCAACGCAAGGCGAGCTACCGCCCGGCATGACCGACAACCTGCCGATCTAAGCCGCGACCCGCCTTGCACCTAAAAGACGTCGCGGACTTATGGTTTGACCGCAAATAGAAACAGTTTGCGGACCAATAAGAATGTCGGGTCCGAAGTCCGCAAAGCGGGTGTCAGATACCTCTACAGCCCAGGTGGCGGGACAGGGATGCCGGTCTCATCATCTGGCTGGCACGGCTGAATAGTGTACCCATCCTCCAGAACTGTCTTTCCAGCAACAAAATCAACAAGGCCGGCCTCTTCGGCGTGAGCCCAAACCTCTTCCTCGGTAGGGAATTCCTTGCTGAGCTTCTGGTCGTCTTCAAACAGCGCGTAGGGCATAGGAACTCCTCTTCGAACAGAACGCCGTGAGGGAGCGCAAGGCACCGGCGGGCGCATCACCTTCGATGCCGTGACCTTGGACCAGCATATCGCATTGCTCGGATTTGCTGAAATGGTGGTTTCGGTCGGCGACGACCCCTATGATCAGCACTCCTCGGCGGTGGATGAGGCTTCAGCCGCCGCGCGATTTAAGATCGCGGACCTTACAGCCGAGAACAATGGCCGCGAGCGTGGCGCCTACCCGTTCGCGGCCACGATCATCCAATCGCCCCGGATTGAGCCGTAGATGATCCAGAGCCCGAGACCGAGAGTCAGCGTCGCGAGCATGAAGAGAGAAAGATCGTCCGTCGAGCCGCGAGGCCACGCCTTGCGGACCTGGGGCACATACGAAAGGGAGGCGAGGAAGGCCGCTATGGCGATTTAGCGTGGCGCCCGCCGTTTTCAGCTTCCGTAGATAGGGCGGACGCGGAAGCGCCGCGTTTTTCTTTGGATGGCATCGGCGATGCGTCATCTGCATCTTGGTTCGGCGGAGCGCCGCGATCGATCAGCAATGCTACGGCTAACAGGCCGAGGGCCGCAGCAATGTTCCAGCCGCCAAGACGTCTTTCTTCGCTGCGCAGGTTCTCGAGCTTGGGCATTTGCGCCTCCGCAGAACCAAGACGAGCGGCGAGCAGGAGTTCCTTACCGGCGCAGCGGTTCGAATGCGATGTCCCGGAGCCGACCAAGGAGACGCGGCGATTGTCTGCAGCCCTTATATTTTCGATTTTTGGCGTCCGGTTCAGGACAAACTAAGCTGGCGAACATCCCAACGATGCAGAAGGCTACGGATGCCCAACCAAGTGCGTAGAGCCAGCGCCGGACCACGTGTTCGCCCATAACTTTCGGGTTTCTAATCAACAGTATGAGCATCACCAAGAAGCCGAAGAGCGACGGATCGATCCCGCAAAGCAACTTAGCGCTGATGTACAGTCGAAGACGAATGTTACAGAAGGGTATGTCAGGCTTTCGCTCGGCATCGAAAATATCGATGACATCATCGCCGACTTGGACCAGGCGTTGACAGCAACGTAGTGTCAGGGCTGTGACGATGCGGGCCTGTATTCCTGCTGCGCACCGACGCCAGCTTCATTGCGAATGCAACTCCGCAATACTTCGCAGAGGCCGGATCGACCGCTTACGCCTTCTCCGTCGAATCCTCATCAGGCGTGGAGGTGTGTCCTGTTGCTTCTGACGCGCTTGCGGCTTCAAGACGCGTTCGATCGAGCCCGCTCGCGTCCTTCACGGCGGCGCTCGCGTCGTTCACGGCGTCGCTTCGCCCGGTCCGCGAGCGGCGGCAGAGGGGGCACGTGTGCATCGACCGTCTCGGACTGAGCCGTCTCGACCGATTGATTGAGTACGGTGCGCGCCTCCATGAATTCGAGCACGGTCCGACCTTTTTCCGTGATCTTCCACCCACCGCTTTCGCGACCGACCAGTCCTTGCGAAAATATATCGAGGTCCGGTACGCGCGCAGCCAGCCGCTTGGTCCGGTCGGCCCAGTCCCGGCCGCTGGTCGCCAAGATCGCCATGTCGCGCTTGATGTCGTCCATCACAGCGAATCCGTCCGGGTAGGACACCAGGACCTTCAACACCGTGACCTGAAAATTCACCGCCGCGTCTCGCTTTCAGCGCCACATGGTCGGCGCCCGGAAAGGGCTTCGCGGCCGACCCGTCTAAGGTCTTCGGGCGATACGTCTCCACGGGTCGCGGCTTCCAGGATCTTTGACGCGACGTGCGTGCGCGCTCCGGTTTCGCGCGCTGAAACGCTCTCGCAAACCTCGTCGAGAAGCGCGCGCAAAAGCGCAGTGGTGGCTGTGTCGAACATGAGACGCCCCCGTGCGGGAAAGCATTAGACTAGCCAAGTTTTCCCGATATGCGAGTCGTTTATGAGGTCAGCAAATCTGACCTTCGATGCCAGCCTCCCGCCTCGCGAGCAAGCGCCAACTGTTATTCGGCATGGGGTCCTTACGCCGATCGGCACGATAAGTTTCTGATCTATATGACATTGAAGGGGTCATACTTCGGCGCCTATTTACAAAGGAGGCGCGCCGTCGGCGCTTTGATGCGGCGGTTGCGCGCCAATCGGCAACAATTTCGTGCAAAATCGTACAGTGGCGCGCCACGGCCGATGAAGATGGGCACTACGCGTTCGCTGTTCCCCTATGATGTCGCAGCCCGCCGTTCGCTCCAAGCGGCAAAGCTGCGACATTCTGCGATTCTGCACTACGCCTCGCTGGCGGCTGTCTTCCCTAGCCGACATCCTTCCCGCAGGACGGGAAACGACGGAGGGGAAGCCTGGTCATTGTGGACCCCGCCCGTCGGAGCTGTTCATGTTGACGACCATGCAGCCTTCGTGTCCGGCCGATGCCGGCGCAAGCTTCCCTGTTTCCTCAAGGAATATGCAGGACCATCTGGGGTCTTCCGGAAGAGCAATGCCCGAGCCGAGGACGTAGAGCGCATAGTTGTTGCCGGCGGGAAGCCGTCTGACAGGTTTTACGATCTTGTAGACCGGGATGTGCCGCTTCTTGAGGGGATCCGGAATTTTGTCCAGCTCAACCAACCGTCCTTCCTCGAGAAGGGACGCGATGCCGAATTTTCCCGGAGCTACATCATACTCCTTCGGCTCTCCGATCCAATTGACTTCAGAGATATCGAATAGCTTCTCGAAGCCCGGAATTTTCGTGGGAGACAAGCTGATATCGGTGGTCGCGAGCGACGGCAACGAGACACGGTAAGTCGACCGGGCGGCGGCGATCTTGTCGATGTGGCCAAGCTCACGTCGGATGACATACGCCAGGGTGTCTTCCTCCAGTCCGCCGCGAGCGATCGGCAGGCATGTCAGATAGCCGATTCGGTCTTTCGGAACACCGACAACTGCGGATGGAAAGGCACTTTCGCTGCCGGGGGGCGTCACGAGGATGACGCGGTCGATGCGGGTAGTGTCGCCCTCGATTTTCCATATCAGCGGACCGCTGCTGCCGAGAATAGCGTAAATCGGCCGGCTGCCTGGCTCGACGACGACCCGCGAGGCTCTGGTTTCCCTGCCTAGTCCAACTGTCGAGACCGACGAATATATCTCTCCCCAGGTGGTGCCGTAGGCGATGATCAAGGCGTCAGCGGCAGCCTGCGGCATAGGACAGGCGCGTATTCTTTCATTTATCCTGAATCCAAATCCGTACCTCGATTCGGAAAGCGTCCGAATCCTGATATTCGAGTCCGCGTCCGTTTTTGCGTAGCCGATGATGAGGCCCTTTTCACCTGCTCTGGGCGGGTGGTCGCAAGATGAAGCCTGCGTATCCAAGGTCACATATTCCTGATCGATTTTTCCTCTCACGACCTTGGTTACGTGCGCGACCACCGCATACGATGCTTGCGGATTGTCGCCGGTCGTGCCGGGCGGCGGCCGGTCGACGATTTCGACATAGGCCGCAATGGTGCCGCCGACCTCCGGCAGCCCCTGCTCCGAGAAGAAAATACTCCCGTGGAATCCCGGGCCCTGGCACGCCGATGCGTTCGACCATCCCAGTGCAAGAACTGCGGCAGTCCAAGCTGCAAACAGGCCAGGTAACCTGAATTTCGTCATCGGCGTTTTCCTGTCGCGTTTTGGCGAATGTTCTAGCGAGTTTGGGTTCACAGTCCGTTTCAACGAAGCTCCAATTTAGTCGTGGCGACGGACTTGGCGCAGGTCCCGATGTCGGAGGAGGCGGGTCATTCACGACGATCTTGCCGTGTCTCGCTCACTTGTCCGCTATCCGCCACACCGGACATTGCCACGGCGGGACCGAGAGCGCCGACCAAGGTCTCAAGGTCTGGGATCGACGGCAAGATAAAAGCGACGGTGTCGCTCCGGGCCGTCGGGGGTCGTAAGTGTTTGTCTGCACATTATTTTGGATGGCACTGCAGCGGCACCGTATGAAGCGGCCTGGTGCCGCTCGAACTGAGAAAGCATTCAAAATCAACGTTCCGAGCGCCATCGTTCGCGGCGTAGCGTCTTGTTGCGCGTTTTCGGCAGGATGTCGGCCATGATCGCATGGGAGGCGCTGCCGGACCAACGGTGCGCCGTCAAGGCTCGCGCTGCGCGCGACCGGCTCCGCCGGCTTGCGGCCTTGACTGCGCTCCGTTGGCCCGGCTTTTTTGCTTCCATGCGTTCATGGCTTGCTGTGCGGGACTGCGCTCGCGCTGCGGAGGAAGTGCGAGGTCGCAGCGCGGCAGCGTGCCTTGGCGTAGACATCGGCCGTTCTGTGGATCGGCCAAGCTTGCCACAGTAGCGCCATGGCTCCCCCTCACAAATCGCAGCTACGATGTCCGCCGGATCGCGCCCTACTTGACGAACTCTACGACTATGTGCGTGCGCCCGCGCATCCTGGTCGACGACGGGCGAAGCGCGTTTCGGCGACATGGACAGTGACGGATGATTGGCCGAGCGGCGTGCCGGTGACTGAAACTGAGATCGACGTGTTCGAAGCGTGGTTCGGCGATCTGTTCGACGAGTTATTTGGAGAGGGCTAAGGGGGACATCAGCATGACTGCGGCGGTTCGGGCGGCTCTCTATCTCCGGGTCTCGACGGGGCGGCAGGCTGACAGTGACCTCTCCATCCCTGACCAGCGCCGACAGGCGAAGGGCTACTGCGCGTCGCGGGGGTGGGAGATCGTCGCCGATTATGTCGAGCCCGGCGCGTCTGCGACCGACGATCGGCGGCCGGAGTTCCAGCGCATGATCGACGCCGCGACCACCAAGCCGCCGGCGTTCGACGTGATCCTCGTCCACAGCTTCAGCCGCTTCTTCCGCGACCAGTTCCAGCTTGAGTTTTACGTTCGCCGGCTGGCCAAAAGCGGTGTGCGCCTGGTGTCGATCACGCAGGAGCTTGGCGACGACACGATGAGCAACATGATCCGCCAGATCATGGCGCTGTTCGATGAATACCAGTCCAAGGAAAACGCCAAGCACACGCTGCGGGCGATGAAGGAGAATGCGCGCCAGGGCTTCTGGAATGGCGCGCTGCCGCCGATCGGCTACCGCATCGTGGAAGCCACCGAGCAGCGCGGCCACCGCACCAAGAAGACGCTGGAGATCGACCCCATCCAGGCCGAAACCGTGCGGCTGATCTTCCGCCTGACGCGCGAGGGAAGCGGCTCCTCCGGGTCAATGGGCGTCAAATCCATTGCCAAACATCTGAATGAATCTGGCATTCGAACGCGTGACGGCGGACGCTGGGGTGTCGATGCCGTGCACAAAGTTCTCACCCGAACCACGTATATCGGCCGCCACCGCTTCAACGCCAAATTCTGGAGAACACGCGAGCGAAAGCCAGAGGCGGAGGTGGTCGAGATGGCCGTGCCGCCGATCATTGACGCCACCGAGTTCGAGGCCGTGCAGACACGGCTCAAGACGCGCAGCCCCACACTGACCGCGCCGCGCGTTGTGAGCGGTCCCACCCTCCTTACCGGCATCTGCTTTTGCGCTGCCTGCGGCGGAGCAATGACATTGAGGACCGGGAAGAGCGGCAGATACAGGTATTACACCTGCTGCACCAAGGCTCGGCAGGGTGAGACTGGCTGCAAGGGTCGGACCGTTCGGATGGAAAAGCTCGACAGTGTCGTGGCCGAGCACATCGAGCATCGGCTGTTGCAGCCCAAACGTCTCGAGCACATCCTGTCATGCGTGCTCGACCGCCGTGAGGAGCGCGGCAAGCGCCGAACGGCGCACATCGCCGAATTGCGCAAGCGTGCGGCCGAGGCGGACGCCAAGCTCAAGCGCCTCTACGACGCCATCGAAAACGGAATCGCCGATGTGTCCGATCCGATGCTCAAGGAGCGCGTGACCGAGTTGAAGGCCATCCGCGATCAGGCCCGCGCCGACGCAGAGCGGGCCGAGGGTTCGCTTGATCGGGCTGCGCCGAGCATCACACCGCAGGTGCTAAAGAGCTTCGCCCGCCAGCCAGGCCCGCAGGCACATGCGCACCGAGACGGGCGGCTATCGCCGCGACCATCTCCGCGCGCTCGCACAACGCGTCGAGGTGGGGGCGAAAGAAGTTCGCATCATGGGGTCGAAAAGCGTGCTCCTGCGTGCGCTCGTCGCAGCTTCGGGCGCAAAAACGGCAGGTTTTGGAGTGCCCAGTTTTGTACCGAAGTGGCGCGCCCGGAACGATTCGAACGTGTGATCTTTGCCTTCGGAGGGTGGCGCTCCATCTCAGGCGGAAAAGCAGCGCATCCCAAAGGCGCTGCGGCTTGCTATGGAAGGTGCGATATATCTGCTCGCGACGATTTCGCAAAGTTGCAGACGGACTCTCGCCGAACTTGGCACGATAGTCGTGCGCCATCCGGCTGAGATGGCCGAAACCAAGATCGAATGCGATATCCGTAACTCGATCGTCCGGCCTCGCCTTGGACAGCCTGTTTTTGAGTTGGCGCAGTCGGATATGCTGCAACGCCTTCGAAATCGAAACGCCAAAATGACGTTTGAAGCCGATCTGTAGCGATCTGATGCCGATGCCCGTTTGTCTGGCAAAGTTGGCGAGATCGAAAGGTTCCGCGGCGTGCGCTTCGAGGTAATCCCAGGCGCGTCGATAGCTCGACGGCAAAGTGTCGTGCGTTGAGTGGCTTTCGATAGCATCACTCAGATTGTGCCGTTGCCCGGAGAGGAGCAGCCCAATCAGAGACTCCCGCATCACCGCCGTCTGAACCCTCGACAATCCCTGCGTCGGCCCACCGGCCTCTGCGATCGAAGCGATATAATCGAGCTGTGCCCTCAGCATGTGTCCCAAGGGCAGGCGAAGATCGACGTCCGGCTCGAACTCGACTATGGCGGCCGGCTTCTCCGCGAGTTCCTGCGCGCGCAACTCGACTCGTGCGCGATCGATCAGCAGAATCAGCTTCGCGCAATCATCCCGCCACACCATCGTCGTCGGCATCGTCGGCGACAACAGCGACGCGGTTAGATTTGGTGCAGCCTCGGGCGAGATATTCACCGCGTTTGACTAGGCTGGCCTGGCTGAGGTCTGCCGGAACGCCGGTCGGGTCGGCTCCCCTGTAGTCAGCAAGCGCAACCTTCGCGCCGCCGCTGAAATCCAAGGGGCTCGGACCGCGCAGATAATGAACCACGCCGATCGCGACGCCGACACCAACGACGGCCGCGGCTCCTGCCAGGCGAACTAGGGCAACCATGATTTCTCCGCGATCAAGCTGCGATCGATCGGGAGCCGTGTGCAAGAACTAAAATCACTGTCATCGAACCTCTCGCTTCCGTTAGCGTGGTGCAGCTATTTGTCGGCTCACAGAGGTAGACCGGAAGTTTGCGTCCGAGCGCCAAACCAACCCGAATGGCCCTCAACAGACGTTCGGTCGCATCAAGGCTTCTCGCTTGTTGTGGGAGCCGCGCAGCGAAGCGGTAAGCTGCGCAAGATTTTCACAGAGTATTCGTATGCCAGATATTTTGATCCACTCTATCGCGGGCAGCCCGTTCCGACCGGATTGGGCATGAGACTGTCGTTTTTGAAACCTTGCCCGATATTGCAATTAAGCCATTTTTGGAAACCAAAGGATGCTCACACGTACTGGCGAACCGACTCTCCACTAGGACAATCAAGGCGCGCCATTCGACGGGTGATGCCGTCATAAATTCGTAATCTTCCGCCAATGAACCTTTTTGGAGCTCCAGTTTTGCCATACGCTGGGGCACAGCGGACGGGTAAGCAATGACTGAACGCACACAAATGACGCTGGCACTGCGTGACCGCCTTTTAGAGAAGGCTCGAAAGGAATTGCTCGATTTCGAGCGTCGGGAAAATGAGTTCCGTAAGAAGGACCGAGAGGAGCGCGCCGCAGAGCTGCGACTTCCACTGAACGATATTCACTAGCCCGGAGACAGCCTAGTTGGCGGCTGACGATCCAGCCTTACCGGAGCTTTGAGAGATTAAGGCCGTTTAAGTTGGATACATCGTAAGGAGAAGGAACCGTGGGCGCGGAGATTGAACTCAAGCTCGCCACGTCGAAGCGCGGTCTGCAGCAGGCGATGGCGCTGCCGTGGCTGAAGAAGCAGGCCAACGATGTCAGCCGCAAGCAAGAGCTCACCTCCGTGTATTTTGATACCGATGATTTCGTACTCCGCAAACATGGCATCAGCGTGCGGGTACGTCAGGCCGGTGCACAGCGGCTGCAGACCATTAAAGCCAACTCCAGCGCACTGATCGCCCGCGAGGAATGGGAAACAGAGATTGACCGCGACGAGCCCAAACTGGAATTGGCTCGCGACACCGCGCTCGCGCCG
>NZ_VSSS01000018.1 GCF_008123425.1 Bradyrhizobium rifense | reverse complement strand
CTGCCAAAGTAGTGCTAGGGTCTGTACCTAATTAGGAGGTTCTGATTCCCTCGTACCGAGTTGATTCGGCTGGGGGGCTTCGATGCGCAAAGGACTGTTCTGGCTCAACGACAAGCAGTGGGCTCAGATCGAGCCGCACCTGCCAACGAACCAGACGGGCCCGGCGCGCGATGACGATCGACGCATCATCAGCGGAATCGTTCACATGCTCCAGTGCGGCGCACGCTGGCGCGATTGCCCGCCCGACTATGGCCCTTACACGAAAATCTACAATCGGTTCAATCGTTGGGCTAAGCGCGGACATTGGCAGGCGATCTTTGAAGCGCTCGCCCGCTGCGGCAAGGACGGCGTGACTTTGTCGATCGACTCGACCTCGATCAAAGCGCATCGCTCGGCGAGCGGCGGAAAAGGGGGGAGCATGAACAGGCGATCGGCCGCTCACGCGGCGGGCGGACCACGAAAATCCACGCGCTGAGCGACCCCGATTGCAAACCTTGCGCATTTCATCTCACTCCGGGACAAGACGCAGATATTGCCGCAGGCCCGTCCCTTTTGAAACTCGCGCCGCCCATGTCTTCCCTCATTGGGGACAAAGGCTACGATGGCGACGGCTTTCGCGCCGAGATCGTCAATCGCGGCGCGAAACCCGTCATTCCAAACAAGTCCAACAGGGTGACCCTCCACAGCTTCAGCAAACGCGCCTATAAAGGGCGCAATGTTATCGAGCGCTGTTTCTGCCGACTCAAGGATTTCAGGCGTGTCGCTACTCGCTACGACAAACTTGCCAGAAATTTCTTGGCTACCGTCCACCTCGCCGCCGTCATTGCCTATTGGATCAATTGAGTCTGAACCCTAAAGCGCCCCTTATGCAAACAAGCAATTTACCTAAAGTCGCCGCGCCTCGTTTAGCGAAATCGAAGTGCGGAGGGGCGATCGTCGAAACGCGCTTTGATTTTTCGGATTGATTCTTTAGGCGGCCATCGCCGCAAGCCACCTTTCGACGAGAGACCCGTGAGTACCCCGATGCGATCGGATTCCAGAATCTACAGCCTTCCGCGCTGGCGGGCGACGCGATGGCTCGCCGACTGCGGTGCGGGCGTACCCGAGGATATTCGGGTCGCGCTGATCGGCAATCTCTACGGCACGCTGCCCGTCTTCATCGGCGGCATCCTGAACACGCTTCTGGTGGCTGCTGCCATCACGGCTCGCTCGCCGACGCCGCTGTTCATCGCCTGGCTCGCGCTCGAGATCGCGATCTGCGCGACGCGGCTCGCCGTGCTGATAGCGGCGCGGCGCCACGCACTCGCGCATCGGCCGACCCCGACGGACCTCAATCTGATCCTGTCGATCGCCTGGAGCGGCAGCGTCGGATACGGCGCGCTGATCAGCCTGGCGACCGGCGACTGGGTGGCGGCGACCCTCGCGTGCGTGTCCGCCGGAGCGATGGTCGGCGGCATCTGCTTCCGCAATTTCAGTGCGCCGCGGCTCTGCGGCGCGATGATCGTGCTGAGCCTGGGGCCGACGATCCCCGGAGCCCTGATCGCGGCCCAGCCGCTCATGCTCGTCCTGTTCTTCCAGATCCCGATGTATCTTGCGGCCATGACCATGGCCTGCTTCAAGTTGAACCGGATGCTGATCGCGACCATGCGTGCCGAACGCGAGAACGGTCTCCGCGCCCGGCACGACGAGCTCACGGGGCTCGCCAATCGGGCCGGGCTCGTCCGGGCTCTGGAGGAGCGGCTGTCGCGACCGGGCCGCGTGGAAGAGATGGCGCTCCTCTATCTCGATCTGGACGACTTCAAGGCGGTCAACGACACGCACGGTCACGCCGCCGGCGATCGGCTGCTGGAAAGCGTAGCCGAGCGCATGCGAGGCCTCCTGCGCGAGGGCGACCTGCCGGCCAGGCTCGGCGGCGACGAGTTCGTCGTGCTTGCCGCGGGCTGCACGTCGGAGGAAGCGGCGGAGTTCGGCTGGCGCCTGATCGAGGCGATCGGGGCGCCCTACGACCTCGGTTCCGGAACATCGGCCCGCATCGGCCTTAGCGTCGGCATCGCGATGGCGCCCGAGCACGGAAGAGAGGCGGCCGAACTGCTGCGGGCCGCCGATGCCGCCCTGTACCAGGCCAAGTTCGACGGCGGCTCGCGGTGCCGGGCTGCTTCCGGAGACGAGCTGGCGAGACTCCGCCATCTGATTTCGCGCAGCGCCAGCGAGCCCGCTCGGCGAATCGCGGCGGCCTAGCTTGGTGGGCGATCGGAGGGCGCTTCGTGCCCCCGTTTCGGTACGGATTCTTGATTTAGGACCCTGTTAACCTCTGCGGACGAGGGTATGCGCATGTCCGCCACCCGAGATCCCGCTTCGATCGTCGACCCGCCCGCCTGCTACGCCTGCAGCGTCCGCAGGTCGCTTCGCGACGTCTCGCCGATAGCACCGGACTACGAAATCCGATCGTTCGAATGCCCCAAATGCGGGACGCTCCTGCGGCTGGTCGCCAAATGCGAGACGTGCTCGTCCGACGCAGCCGGTTGATGGACGCGACGGCGGCCTAGCCTGCCAAGGACTCACCTGCCGCCAACCTGGCCTTCTTGAACATGCCCGATTCTGAGCTTCCCGGCCCCAGGTCCGAGTTGGACCAGGAGCGGCAATCGGCCGGTTGTTTGCGCAGCTCCATTCCCGTGCCGGCAAATTCGCCCGGCGGTCGCACCAGCAGCCTAAGACATTTGCATCAGTCGCGCGAGAAACCAGCGAGCGGCTGGCCCAAGCTGATGGCCGCGGCGGTGGATAACCATCATTGCGACCCGATTGCGCTCGAGCAGACCGTCGACCAAGATAGTGCGAAGCGCCCCGCTTTGCAGGTCGGCTGCGATCATGTGCTCCGGCATATAGCCCCACCCTATGCCCGCAAGCAGCAGTTCATATTTGGTAGATGGGTCGGTTACGCGCCATTTGCGGGCCGTATAGACCGCGAAATCCGGTGTAACCTCCTCGCTGCGGTCGCTGATAACGATTTGGACATGATCAAGCAGAGCGCGGGACGGAAGTGGGCGACCTGATTCAATTCCAGCCGTAAGGGGGTGCTCCCTAGCGGCAACCGGAACTCGTACGACTTGCCCGATAACGTCACCCAGCAGGCCGGCGGGGAGGTCCGGGACACTTCCAGCAATTCCCAGCATTGATTTGCCTTCTAGAACCGACTTCTGCACAGCACCCATCGACTCTTGAATCAGCCGAAGCGCGACGGTCGGAAATTGAGCCGCGAACTCGCAAAACAACGCCGCGAATTTGCATACCGGAAAGAGCGAGTCGATCACAATCGTGAGTTCATTCTCCAATCCTCTCGCTACTGCCTTGGCTTGGTTCTTGATCTCATCTGAGCGCCTTACCACGGCTGCCATTTCGCCCAGTAGCATACGACCAGCCTCAGTAGTGGTCGGTGCGTGCCCATCGCTTCGCTCGAACAAGGCGACGCCAAGCTGACGCTCTAAGTTAGCCACAGCATAGCTCACTGCAGACTGTTTCCGACGGAGTATCCGCGCGGCGGCCGAAAAGCTTCCCGTATCAGCAACCGCAATTGCCGCACGCATCTGATCAAGTGAAAGGCCGGAAATCTGCATTCTCAGCTCCCGGAAGCAGGGTATCAAATTCTTGGATAGGGCGGCGTGAAATTTTGGGACGTCTCTATAGCTGCGGAACGCTTCATAGTGCATCGGACGGCCACCAGGTTGGAACGGTGCCGACAACGAAGGTTGAGTGCTGCCGACCCGCACTTGGCCGCTAGGCCAATTTCGTGTCCGTCGCTGGCTGCCCAATTCAGGAGACTGGCCATGACCGCAAAATATCTTCCCCTGCTCAATCGAAACGTACCATCCCTTCTCGCGATCCTGAGCTCGTCCCTCACTGCCGGATCGTCGCCGCTGCGGTCCGCTGCAGATCTTGGAATTGGTGCACGGTCGGACAATGCAGGCTTCTTCGCCAGACGGCCGCTCATCTGGCTGGAGCGTGCCTGCTTCAGGGCAAAGTTGCGCGCCGATCTCAAGGATGGCCCCGATCTTCTACGCGACATCGGCATCAGCCTGCATGAAGCTCAAGCAGAAGCTTCACGCTTTTTTTGGGAGCCGGTCGTTCTGCGGCGCTGATTTCTGCATCGCGAAGTCGCAGTGAATGTGCCGCAGGTATCGTCGCGACTGGCTAATCCGAATTAGTATCCCTAGGCCACGGACGTACGATGCAAACGTCATTTTCCACATTTCGTTGGCTTGAACGCGCGTGAATCACCGGCAAATACGATGTCGTTTTCGCAAATGATTGCGGCCCTGGTCTCGGGCGCTGGAATAGGCTTCACGGTCGCTGCACCGATCGGGCCGATGGGCATGCTATGCATCCAGAGAACATTGGCTTCCAGTCCGGCAGCGGGATTGGCCACGGGCCTCGGTGCCGCAACCGTGCATCTCGCGTACAGCGCGATTGCCGTTCTCGGGTTTGGCAGTCTCGCACAGTCCTGGATGCAGACCAATACTTTGGCGCTTGGCACATTGTCCGGCGTGACTCTGCTGTGGTTTGCAATCAGAACGCATCGGGTTGGCCTCGGTTTTTGCCGAGCCGTCAAGATCGATCGCATCCATTTGACACGCGCCTATCTGAGCGCGATCGCACTTGGCGTAACAAACCCGCTGACGATCGTCTTGTTCTTCGCGGCATCGCATGCCCTCACGGGTCAAGCGGCCACACTATCGCTTGTCGCGGGCGTGTTTCTGGGCTCCGCTGCATGGTGGATCATTCTCAGCACGACGGTCGCGGCGGCGCGCTCGCGTCTCGATGCGAGCATCCTGGCATGGAGCAGCCGGTTTGCAAGCTTCACTCTTCTGTTGCTTGGACTTTCGACATTGCTGCGAATAGCTGGGAAAGTCCTTTTAGGGCGCTGACCATGCAAAAGTCCGGCCTTCATCGTGCGGATCTGGTCGGGCGCTCTTCGCACCGTGCTCACAAAGTGCTGCGGTCACTACCATTCGAAATTTGCGAATTGCGTTCCCTAGTCCCGCTCCGCCTATTTTTGTTGTAATGCTTTGGGCCCGAACACACTGCATACGTTGGTCGCAATGAAGAAGGTTGCGGTATTTGGCAACGCCGGTGGTGGAAAATCCACGCTGGCAAGGCAGCTTTCCGAAATCTCGGGGCTTCCACTCCATTCCCTCGATCTGGTCCAGTTTCGGCAAGGTCGTTATTGGGCGGGAGAGGAGAACGGCGGCAAGATTCCCCATGACGAGTACCTGAAGATTCACGCGGAACTGCTCACACAGAGCCAGTGGATAATTGACGGCTATGGCTGCGTAGCATCGGCTTGGGAGCGGTTCTCTGCGGCGGACACGCTCGTCTACATAGATCTTCCAGTGTTGACGCACTACTGGCGGGTCACAAAGCGGCTCATTCAGGGGACCTATCGAAATCCGACAGGTTGGCCGGAACATAGTCCCGTGTGGAGCAGCACGCTCGATAGCTACCGAGTCATCTGGCGATGTCATGGTCGGCTGACGCCGAGATACCGACAGCTTGTCCTCGACGTGTCATTTTCCAAGCGCGTATACCACTTGCAGTCCCCGGCACAGATGAGGGCGTTTCTCACCGCGATAAAGCACGAGCAGCGGAACTGGTGAGCGCGCGGGCGCGCAGCACCCGACGGGTTTCAGCACGGCGCACTGCTCAGGTCGCAGAAATTCTGCGCGAGCCGCTGCAAAGATGTGAGCGGTATCGCGCTTTTGACGCGCTTTCCGACCTTTATGCGGCGCGGATGGCTGCAATCAGGCTCGGTTTGCCGACGATGTTCATCCCCGGTGTGAAGAACGTCAGCCTTTTGGCGTGGTCCTATGCGGGCAGGGGCTTCAGCCATCCTCGAGCGCGGACCTGATCTCCCGCACCGACCAGCTTTCGCCGGCGGGTATCGCGCGCACCATTCCGTCGTCGCCGACCAGCGCGTGCGATCTGACCTCGTCATCGATCGGAACGACGGCAAGTTCGGTCTCCGGCTTCCAGCCGAGCGTGAGGTCGAGATCGCCCGGAAAGATCTGCCAGCGCGATCCGTCATCGAGTTCGACGATGTGGCTCTCGGAATGCGACAGAATCTTCATCTAATGAACACCGCGTGCCTGGGGCTGCTGCGGAAGGTCCTGTGCCGTCGCGGAGCGTACGCGGGCATTTCACCAGAGTGGAATCCGTTTCGATCATCGTGATGGCTCCGCAACGCGCGCCCCGTCTGCAAACCAACTGAGATCGACCATGTTCCGGCAGGACGTCCGAGGCGGGGGGCAGTCGCAGAGGACGCGATGTCGGCGTCCAGCACCGCCCCAGCAACCGCCGGAATCCACTGCGTTCCGAGGCGGGCCCGGCTACTCGGCCGGCCATATGGACAAGGTGTCTATATTCCGGGGCCGACGTACCGCTTGGCGAGATGGGGACAGTGACGCCTCCCGAGTTCGACGCCGATGTGTCCGGAGAGCGCCGCGATCTCACCATCGAATTGCGGCCATGGGTCCGAAAAGTCGTGGCCCCAGACGAGCTTTCCGTCCGACGCGCTGTGCATGACCTTCTTGTCGCCGTCGCGCACCATGACGTGGCCGACATCCATCCCCCGGTTGGTCAGGACGTAGTAGTTCGACCCGTATCCCAAGGCCTCGTCCACGGCGTAGCTGGTGCAAAGACGCATGCCGAGCAGGCCCGTCGCCAGGCGCGCATCCTCCGCCGTCTCGACGAGCACCCAGCGCAGGCCGCTATCGAAGGTAAGCACGTCGCGCATCGCAGTCCTGTCGGTCGATTGCAGACGTCCGCCAATACCGCCCCGTCCGGCAAGATGGAAGTCAGTGGCGTTCCCGCGCACGCCCTGACGCGTCGGCCGGGCCGGAGCGTCACACCACTCCTTCGGCATGCTGACGCAACTTGCGACACGCGTCGATAGAGCCGCCGCGGTCCGGGCCTTCCGGAGCGCTAATGGCTGCTCGCCGATTCGATAGTCGTCCTGACCGGTTCGCGCGACACCTGAAATTCCCCTTCGCCATGGAAGCCGAGTCCCATCATCCCGAGCAGCCTCCGGCCATGAGCGGCACTTACGGGGTAGGCCGCCATCGGCTCCGGGTCTTGCGGAAAGTCGGGCCCGACCACGCCACGGATTTCTTCGACGCTTAGCGTGCTGCTCGAACCTTCGAACAGGAGTTCGTCTGTTTCCGGGTGCCAAACGCACACTACGGTAGCGAGGTGTCGCATCGGAGGTTTCTCTCGGGCGGCCGGTCGCCGGCGCGGACCTTGGCCTTGGTTATCGAGTCTCTGTGATGCAGCCGCCTTTTCCCAAGCCAAATAGGCGTTTCAAGGGCTCTTTTGGGACGGCGCATCAACTCGGCGAGAGAGTTCGCGACCGTCTCATCGATCGAAGCGCGCATCCTGCTGCTGTAGCGGTCAGCTGGACATCGCGTCGGTCGCGATCCGCGCGGCCCCCGAATGTGAGACCCAGTTCACACTGTCCGACGTCGTAACCAGCTACGATGCGGTCTCGAATCTCTGGATACTGGAGCAGACCGATGATGGCCGCGCTGGCGAAGGCGCTCTCACACTCGACCGGGGCGGACATCGATGTCGACGGCCCGAAGGTCATCATGATCTTTTGCGGCACAGGCCTTTTCCTGTCCCTTGTCGTCGCGATGTCCTCTGGGCTCGATCTCGGGGCGGAGCTCTTCTAGAGCGCTTCCAGGCCCGCGACGATCTTCCGTGGGATCGAGCCGCCCCCGAAACGAGATTTCGCGCGATCTGTCTGAACTCCTTGCAGTCCAGCCTGGCGGATCTCTCCCGGCGATCCGAAGCCCCGGCCGAGCGCTTGACTCGTTGCCCTCGGACATACTCAACTGTTACGATCAGTGATGTTGCGGGGGTGCGTCATGGAGCAGGAGTTCTACATCGGTCTCGCGCAGCGGGTCCGGATCATCGCAGAGAAGGCCGATCCGTTCACCCGACGTCGGCTCCTGGATCTCGCCAAGCGGTACGATGCCAAGGGCGGTCCGGTCTCGCGATCCGGAGCGACCGAGCGGCCGCTGCCGCCCCCGCGCACCACGCCGCCCGCGTCCGTCTTGTCAGGACCCGGCGAGGCCTGATGGGTCCGCCGCCAAGCCGGCTTACAGGTCGTCTTCGGTGAGCTTGTCAGCGAGGCCCACCGGGCGCCGATTGCCCTAGATCGTGTCGGTACGGATGTCCAGCCTGCCGAGCGCTATCGGCTCGAACCCGGCGCCGGTCCATGACGAGCTCCGGGGACGGCAACAGCGACACGTCCACCT
This sequence comes from Bradyrhizobium rifense, assembly GCF_008123425.1. Classification (GTDB taxonomy): domain Bacteria; phylum Pseudomonadota; class Alphaproteobacteria; order Rhizobiales; family Xanthobacteraceae; genus Bradyrhizobium; species Bradyrhizobium rifense. The sequence continues at coordinate 89,775 of NZ_VSSS01000018.1, read as the reverse complement.
TGTCGGTCTTCAGTCCCGTCGGCTGCAGCGGCCTGCCCAGCACCTGTGGTGACGGAATTGGTGGTACGAATCGGTCGGCGCGAAAACGAATAGGCCCAGTCCCAGCCGTCGATCTCGACGATGTAGTCAGCGAATTCCTTCGGCAGTGGCGGCCGCCGCTGTTTTCGTTGAGCTTCGTCTCGAGGAAGGCTGTTCAGCTTGGCGCTACGGTGTCGAAAACGGGTGCCGCGCATCAGGATGAACTTGAACCAGCCCGCAATCGAGCCTCCCGAGCGCGTACTGGTACAAATGTGGGCCGACTTTGCGCCGTCACAGCGCAAGCGCCGGCCGTCCGTCATATCGGCGGCCGTTCCGCTGCGCGAGCGCCCCTGCAACAGGATCCAATTGCACCGGCACTCCCGAAAAGGCCGTGAATTGCTCGTTTTTCGGATTCCTCGCGGCCGGCGCTCCCGGTATTCTGCGACCTCACCGGCTGTCGGGTAGGCTCGCCTCGAGAAGAGATGTTTCAGAACGCATCGGATCTGGCCGCGATGGCCGAGGCCTTGAGTCGGTCGACGGACTACCGGGTGCTGCGACGCCTGGTGCCCCGGCCGACGTCCATGCCGGCCTCCGGACAGGAAACCAAGATGGGCATCCTGCTGGACACCGAGACGACGGGCCTCGATCACGCCAGGGACGAGATCATCGAGCTCGGCATGGTCAAGTTCGACTACACGCCGGACGGCAGGATCGTCGGCGTCAGGGACACTTTTTCAGCCTTCAACGAGCCCTCCGTTCCCATCCCTCCCGAGGTAACGTCGCTGACCGGCATCACCGATGACATGGTAGCCGGCCAAAAATTCGACGGTGCGGCCGTCACGGCCTTCGTCGACGATTCCGTGGTTTTGATCATCGCGCACAATAGCGGGTTCGATCGGAAATTTTCCGAACGCTACTGGCCGGTCTTCGAGCGAAAGGCGTGGGCATGCTCCGCCACGGAGGTCGATTGGCGGCAGCACGGCTTCGATGGAACGAAACTGGGCTACCTGTTGAACGGTGCCGGCTACTTCCACCAGGCGCACCGCGCCGTCGACGACTGTCACGCGCTGCTTGAAATCTTGGACTTCGACCTAGCGACGACCGGCGCGCCGGCGCTCGCCGTCCTGCTCGATACGGCACGCCGGAAGACGGTCCGTATCTGGGCGGAGCACTCGCCGTTCGAGTTGAAGGATTCGTTGAAACGGCGAGGCTATCGCTGGAGCGACGGTACGGATGGCCGGCCCAAGTCCTGGTACGTCGACGTCGGCGAGTCCGCGCTCGAGGCCGAACTCGCATTTCTCCGGTCAGAGATCTATCTCCGGGACGTCGAACCGCGCCTGCAGACGATGACGGCTTTCACCCGCTTCTCGTGCAGGGTCTGACGTCCGTGGCCGTCAGCGGCCGAGGCGCTTCTCGACCTTCTTGCGGGAGTTGCCGACCTTCTTCACGGCCTTCTTGACCGCGGCGGCCGAGCGGCCGGTCTTCTTCGCCTCATAGGCGACTTCGTACTTCTGCCCGCCGGCGACGCGTGCCCGGTCCTGCTTGCGTCCTCGCGCGCTCTTCTTGGCTGCCTTTGCCATCCTCGGCTCCTCCGTCATTGCTCGATGCTAGGGCAACGTCACAAGGATTCGCCGGTTCCGGAACGATTCCGTCCGTGTCACTTTGAATCGGCGTTGCGTGGAGTTCGTTCGTGGCGTTTCAGCGTAAAAAGACCGGCGCCGCCCTCGGCGAGAAGGCGCCATTTCCGGCTTTCGTCGAACCGGCCTTGGCCTCCTCGATCGAGAAAGTGCCGTCCGGATCCCGATGGATTCACGAAATCAAGTTCGACGGCTATCGGGTGCAGGTCCATCTGCATAACCAGGCGGTCAACGTCTTCACCCGGCGGGGCCACGACTGGACCACCCGGTTCATGAAGGTCGCTCACGACGCCTGGCACATCAAGGCCGGCTCGGCGATCCTGGACGGCGAGATCGTGGTGCCGGCGGCCGATGGCACTACGGATTTCTCCGTCCTGCAGAACGAGCTCAAGGGCAAGTCCACCAGCATCGTCCTGGTTGCCTTCGACCTGCTCTACCTGAACGGCCGCGACCTGCGGAAGCTGCCGCTCCTGCATCGGAAGGCGGAGCTCAAGAAGATCGTTGCCGGCACCGACGTCCAGTTCAGCGAGAGCTTCGAGATCGAGGGCCAGGATATGTTCGCGCACGCCTGCAAGGTCGGCCTGGAGGGCGTGGTCTCGAAGGTCCGCGACAGCGTGTACGCCAGCGGCTGCGGCAACAACTGGGTCAAGAAGACCTGCGCGCAGCGCGAGACCCTGACGATCGCCGGCTTCGCGCTCGACGAGGGCAAATGGGACGGCATCTATCTCGGTCGCCGCAAGGGTGAGGACCTGGTCTACGCCGGCAAGGTCGACCATGGATTCGACAAGGCGAGCGCCGCGGACTTGCAGAAGAGGTTGAAGCCGCTCGTCAGGAAGACCCAGCCCTACTCCAAGCGGATCGCGCACAAGGGCGTCTGGGTCGAGCCGAAGCTGCTCGCCGAGATCGAGTACCGGGCCAAGTCGGCGGAGGGAAAAGTTCGGCACCCCTTCTTCAAGGGGCTACGCGAGGACCTTTAACCGGGCTCGTCGACCGTAGCCTCCTGATTCCCAACTCGTCAGTTCAAGTGAAATTCGTCGAGACCTTACGACCGTCTTTCCCGTCTTCATCGAGACCCGACCACCGACGAACTCGATCTCTCGTCCGTCAGGCGACATCGTCGAGCAGCAGGCGGGATTTCCCTCGCATTGACGATCCTAGCCGCTAGGCGTGCCGCGTGACCCCAGCGTGGTCAAGCGCGGCTTTCGCGCGCTCCCGTTGGGGCACCCGGCCGTATTTCATCGCCCGTTTGCGGCGTTGACGGGATCAAGGAGCCTGAACCTGCACCGCCTTGCCGACCTCGATTGTCGAGCCGGGCGCGATCACGAGATAGCGGCGGCTATCCGGCGCGGCGCCTTGCACGATTTGTCGTATCGGGCCGAGCGCATTCACGATGGCAGCACCGGAAGGATTGGTCATGAAGCTCGCAATCGGCTCTAGGTTCCCGCTGCCATTGGCTTTGGGCGCAAAGGCGAGCACATAGGAATGCCGTGGCTCGAGTCCGGTGACCGCTGCCTGCAATACCTGTGACAGACCCTGATCGAAAAGGCTGACGCTGGTGGAGGACTTGGCCGCGCTCGGCGTGATGGCGCCTGCCGGAGCCATCGTGAAATGAGCGACCTCGCCGGCGAGACCAAGTTGCTGAAGGTTGTCCGTCTCCGGATTGGCGGTACCGTCCAGCACGGTCATCGGCTCGTTGCCGGACGCGCGCGCTCCAGGCATCGCATTGGGAACGTAGGCCACTGCTTGCGGCGCCTGGCCGATGGGGATGTTGGCGATCACGCGATTGGCGAGCGTGTCGATAGCAGTTATTTGGTCGTCGTTCTCCAGTCCCACATAAACTCTCGAACCGTCGCCCGACGGCCAAATGCCATGTGGCAGCTTTCCGACCGGGATCGTTGCGACTTTGGTGAAATCGTCGGTGCGATAGACTTGGATCTCGTTGAGCCCGCCGATGGTGACATAGGCGAACTGGCCATTCGCGTTGCGTACGATGTTGACGTGGTTGGTGATCGGTCCGGTGTCCATGATCTTGAGCACGGTGAACGGCGGCCTTGCGTCAAATACCTCGACCTTGCCGGTGTCCTTCAAAGTGAACCAGACCTGCGAGCCATCTGGTGTCGCCGCGATATCTGGGCAGAACGGGCTCGCCTGAACCACCTTGCCCACGATTGCATGATCGGCCAGCGAGATGATATCCACCTCCGGATTGAAGGACGAGCAGACGTAGCCGTATTTGCCGTCAGGCGAGAATATCTGCATGCCCGGGCCGTTTGGCAGCGCGATCCGTGTCTTCTCTGAGTAAGTCGTCGCATCGAGCACGGATACGTAGTTCTCGCCGCGGACGGTTACCCATACTTCCTTGCCGTCGGGCGTGAAGAAAGCTTCGTGGGGCGAGCGTCCGACATAGGTCGTGTGCTTGACGGCATTGGTCGCTGTGTCAATGAAAGTGACCGAATTCGATCCGATCGAGACCACGGCGAGAGTGCGGTGGTCGGGCGAATAGCCCATCCCGTGCACCAGAAGCTGGCCCTTGTAGAGCGGGCTGAAGTTCGCTGGCGACGGCGCGCCCAGCCGGATGACGCCAAGCAATTTGTTGTCGGCGGGATCGATCACCGAGACCGTGTTGGAAAACTGCTCAGCGGCGTACACCCGGTCATGATGGCTGACCGGAATATCGGGCGTCGATGCGAGCCCGGGCGCCTGTCCGCTCCATCCCGGCGCCGCAGTCAGGCTCAAAGTTACAACCGACGTTGCCAGCATCAGAAATCGTCGCATCATCTACCCCCTTCTAGTGAGCCGTAATCGCCGCGGCCGTGGGGGAGAGCCCCTGAAGTCACGGCTGAAAGCTTAAGGTCTTTGGCTTGGTTAGGCGCTGCGGATGATGGCGGCAACTCCTGACCGAGCGCCAGCCGCATCGCGGCGATTTCCTGCTGCTGTTCGACGATGATTTCCTGCGCGATGCGGCGCAGCTGCTCATTATGTCCATGGCGTAATTCGGCCTGCGCCATCTCGATCGCGCCCTGATGATGCGGAATCATCATCGCGGCGAAGTCGCGATCGACGTCTCCGGACCGGGTGATGTTCATGCCGCTCATCATGCGCTGCATGGCCGCCTGATTTTCGGCCATGAACGGAGTCTCCGGCCCGTCTCCGCACAGTTCGGAAATCATCTCCGACATCATGCGGGCCGGTTGAGCGGCGTGCTCCACCAGGCTGGCAAGCGCGAAGACGGCGACAGCCATTCCGACGATCAGGGCTTTCCACATTCGAGGGCTCCGAGTTTGGTCGCGACCGGTCAAATGATCTCGACGACGATCTTGCCCTTTGCCGACCGGTCCTCGATCGCGGCATGTGCGGCCTCAACATTCGAGAGATTGAACCGGCGCGGATCGAGCCGCGGCTTGAGTTGGCCGGCCTCAACGAGCCTGGTTGCCTCGCACAGGATTGCACCGTGGTGGGCGCGGCCTTCGCCGGTCAGCAGTGGCAACAGAGTGAACACGCCGGAATAGGTGCCGCCGCGGAACGACAGCGGCGCGAGTGTGTGCGTGCCCCAACCCAGCGCGCTGACGACGTGGCCGAAACGGGCGATGGCGTTGAAAGACGCATCGAGCGTCGCGCCGCCGACGTTGTCGTAGATAAGGTCAAAGCCTTTCCCGCCGGTGTGCTCCGCAACATACTGCTCGACGCCGGTCGTGCTATAATCGATCGGGGTGGCGCCAAGCTGCCGGATGTAGGTGAGGTTTTCCGTCGACCCGGTTGCAAAAACATCGGCCCCGAACGAGCGCGCAATCTGCACTGCGACATGGCCCACCCCGCCGGCGCCCCCATAGATCAATACCTTCTGTCCAGCCTCGACATGACCACGATCGACAAGCCCCTCCCATGCCGTGATGAAGATTAGCGGCAATGCGGCGGCCTGGCGCATATCGAGGTTCTTCGGTTTCCTCGCCAATAGGGCCGCGTCAACGGCGGCATATTCGGCGAGTGACCCCTGCACGCCGCCGACGCCACCGGTCATGCCATAGACCTCGTCGCCCGCGCTGAACGTCGTCACCTCAGGTCCGATTGCCGCTACGGTACCGGCGAGATCGATGCCGAGGACTGCCGGCAAGGCATGCCGCGCGTGCGCGGCAACGCCGGCTCGAATTTTAGTGTCGAGCGGATTGACGCCGCTCGCCGCGATTCTGACCAGAACTTCGCCGCGCCCGGGACTCGGGCGCGGCATCGAGGCGAGTTGGAATGCCTGCTTTGCGCCGCCAAGGGTTGTGGCCTTCATCGCATCAGCTTGCGTCATGACCTCTGTCCTCAAATGGTTTTGAGCGGGCTATTTGCGTCGCGCGGCAAGGATCCGCGCGGCGGCGTGCACTTTGGGCAGGTTGGCATCGACGACGAGTCGCTTCGGCTGCGCGAGTTCGGCCGCGGGAGCAGCGCTCGCGGTGGACGTCGCAATGACGGTCAGGACCGCGGGGAACGTCCGGCCTAGAGATGAAAAGAATCGCCGGAAAGTCGTATTCATCGAGGCCTCCCCATTTCATGGTGCTGCGATAGCCTTGGCCGCGATCGCTTTGAGTGCGCCGGACATCGCTTCGGCCTCGGGCCTGGCGCTGTCGCCAAGGCCATGCCGATGCGTGAGATAGGGCGGATCGTTGTAGGATAGGAAAGTCGTGCCGGCCTCGTCCTGCCAGACCAACGCCTTCAGCGGCAGGTCGATGCCGATGGTCTGCACCGCCTGCATCAGCGGCGTGCCGCCCTTGGCGGCGCCGAAGATCAAAAGGTCGGTCGGCCGCAACGGCAGCCCGGCCGCGACGGCACCCGCAGCGTGGTCGATATGGGCGAATACGGTCATACCTCTGGCGCGGACTTCGGCCTCGAACCGGTTCATGGTCTCTTCGGGTCCAACGCTGCTGCGCAGCGTAATCAATCCATCGGCGGCCACTGCATGCACTCCCCAAAAGGATATCGCTGCGATCAGCGCGGCTCTCGCGAATCTTGCGCTCATTTCTTCTTGAACAATTTTGCCGGGTCGAATTCCGGCTCCGGCACGAAGCCCTCACGGTTCGGCATTTTCACTTTCGGCAGGCTGTCGCGATCAAGCTTGCCGTCCGCCGTCAGGATGCCGTTAAGGCTCAGGAGGTAGGCGGCGACGGCATAGGTGTCCTCATTGCTGAGCGAGCCCGGCGCTTGATACGGCATGGCGCGGCGGATGTAGTCGAACAGCGTCGTCGCATAGGGCCAGTAGCTGCCGACGGTCTTGATCGGGTTGGCCGAGGCGAGCGTGCCTTGTCCGCCGACCAACCGGTCCTTGAGGCCGCCGACGCCGTTGTCCCCGTGACAGCCTGAGCAGTTTTCGGTGAAGACCTGCTTGCCTTGCGCCACCGTGCCGCTGCCGGGTGGCAATCCCTTGCCGTCCGGCCTGACATCGATATCCCACAATGCGATCTCGCCGGGCGTCGCCGGGCGGCCGAAATCATAGGCGAGGGCGGGCGCAGCAAACACCAGCGCAATCGTAGCGGCAAGAACGCCCTTGCTAGTCGAGGACATTGCGAACCCTCCCTGTTTCATCCACGCTCCAGGTCTGCTGCGCATTATAGTGAAACAGCGCGTTGCTCCCCATCGCGGCGACGAAGGATTTCCGGTCGGGCTGGACGTTGCCCTGGTCGTCGGTGGAGCGGCTAACGATCCTGGTTGGCTTGCCGTCCCAGACCCAATCCATCTGGAAACGCACTTGCGCCTTCGGCAACGCCGGCTGGGTCAGTTGCGCCGGCTTCCAGCTGTTTGCGCCGTCGGTCGATATCTCAACCTTGGCGATTTTGCCATGTCCGCTCCAGGCAAGGCCGTTGATCCGCTGATAGCCGGGCTTGATGGCCATCGTGCCCGACGGCGTGGTGATTACCGAATTCGTGTCCATGCGCAGCTGGAACTGCGTGGCTTTGCCGTTGGCTTGCAGTTGCGTGTAGCGCGCGGTCTCCCAACGCGTCATCCAGGGCTGTTCGCCGAACTTCAACCGGCGCAGCCATTTGATGTTGAGGTTGCCCTCGAAGCCCGGCATCACCAGCCGCATCGGAAAGCCATGCGCCGGCCGAAGCGGTTCGCCATTCTGACCATAGGCGATAAAGGCTTCATTCAGAATTTCATCAGTCAGCGGAATGCTGCGGGCCACGCCTGCGGCGTCGCCGCCTTCGGCCAGCATCCAGTGCGAACCCGCGTCCTTGCCGACCAGGTCGACAATCAATTTGAGCGGAACGCCTGTCCACTCGTTGGTGCTGACCAGCCCATGGGTGTTCTGCACCGTCAGGTTCGCGTCGGCCTTCTTCCAGTTCTCCCAGCCATTGCCCGTGCATTCGATGAAGACCACGCGCGAGACCGAAGGCATCGACTTGAGGTCTTCAACATTGAACACCAGCGGCTTCTTCACCATGCCGTGGACCAGCAGCCGGTGCATCGCGGGATCGAGGTCCGGCGCCCCGGAATGACTGCGCTCGTAGTGCAGGTCCGATGGCGTGATTCCGCCGAACAATTTGTCGAGCGGGGTCTTGGAATTGATTGCATCTGCCGGGTCGACGTTGCGCTTGCCGGGGCCGGATTCGGGAATGCGGGCCAGCTTGACGTACTGCGATCGCTCGCTGTGGCCGCTGAGGTCTGCGCCATCCTCGCGTGGCGGAACATCGGCCAGTGAATCGGCGGCGGCCGCCCCTGCGGCGAGGCTTCCGGCGAGGCCGGCGGAGGCAGTGATGAAGCAGCGGCGAGAGAGGCTCGGCCGTTTGTGGTCCGGCTCGGCGAGATCGAGCGAAAACTTCATGTGATCGCCCATCTCGACTTCCCTATAGTCGTTGCGATAGTGGGATCGTATTTCCTACCCCGCGGGCATTCCTTGGTGCAGTTCTGAAGATTTCTGAAGTCTGAAGCTGGGTCGCGCCGGCGACCGCCGATCAGTTACGCCTTTCGTCGTAACCTCAGCGAAGCGTTTCGAGCGTGACTCGAGCGGCGCGCAGATCCGTAGCATCGAAACCCTCAGTAAACCGGCTGTAGACCGGCGCGAGGATTTGGCGTGCTTCTTTGGATCGGTCTCTTCGCAGCATCCGCGCGAGACTGGTAGCGCTACGCAATTCCCAAAGCAGGGCGCCTTGTTGTTGCGCGACGTCGAGCGCCTCTCGAAAGCGTGCTTCGGCTTCCGCCTCATCCACACCGATCCGGAGCAGAATCTCGCCCTTGATCCGCAGCATTTCCGGCAGGTACCAGCACGCTTCGCCTTGTTTGGCATCAGCGAGCGGGCGTTCGACGGTCGAGAGTGCTTCGGAAAGCTTCCCCGATCCGGCCAGACCTTCGGCGAATGCGCCAAGAAAATCCGGGAAGCGCAAGATCCAGTCGGGCTTGGCGTCGAGCACGCCACGTAACCATGCGGAGCCGGACGCGAAGTCGCCGCGTCGGATCGCAAGCGTCGCTTCCATTGCGCGCCCGACGGTCTGCCAGAAAGGCAGGCCGCGCCGTACGGCGAGTTCAACCAGCATTGCCACCGCCTCTTCGCTGATTTCGAGATCGCCCGATATCAACGAAAGCGGGCACAAGCCCCAGCCCAGCACGTAGCGGAGCGTCAGCGTTTGCCCCGATGCTCGCGCCTGCTCGAGGCTCTCGCGTGCCAGATGCATCGCCTGGTCCAAGAAGCCCTGAAGACACAGAACGCGCGCCAGCAGGACCTTGGCGACCACATGCTGATCGTGTTGAAACCAGATCATGTGGCGCTGGCCGCTAGGAGCGACATAGCCTTCGACCACTCGCTGAAGATGGCGTCGCGCCTCAACCTGATCGCCCAAATAGTGCGCGGTGTAGCCGATCAACCGTTCTCCAACGAGGAGGTCCGCACTGTCGCCCTTTTGGCGCGCGGTTTCCGTGAAGCGTTGCGCGAGACCGAGTGCTTCTGCGTGTTCTCCTTTGTGGTCTAGGTAACACCACATCGCCCAAAGCGCGCGCAGCTCGGCATCAACGTCATTGATGGCTGTTGCAATCTCGAAGCCCTTCGATAGGACGGACCGGATCTGCTCGCCGGCGCCCATCGATTGCACGAACGCACGTCCGAAGGCGATGTAGAGCTGCATCCGCAGCCGCGCGCTCAGGGTCTGCTCGATCTCCGGACAGGCCAGCGCGCGCTCGGCACGCTCGCGGCACTCGGCGACCAATGACAGGTTCAGCCACATCGGTACGCAGGCCGCGGTCAACGAGACCCCGATCGCGAGATCGCCGGCAGGAGAGAAGCACCAGTCGAGCGCGCCGCGGATGTTGTCGATGTCGCGGACATCCCAGGCAACGCCGTCGGACTTCGTCGAGGGTAATCCCGAACTCATAGGCACGAACAGATCGCGGAAATATTCCCCGTGACGCCGTCTAGCGTGCACGGCTTCTCCGGCCTCATCCAGCTTTTCCAGCGCGTAGGCGCGGATCGTTTCGAGCATTCGCCAGCGGCCGGCAGGCCCCGTCGCGTCCAGCTGTACCAGCGATTTCGTTGCCAGCTTGCCGATGATGTCTTCGATCATGGGCAGCGTATTCGTCGCATTCTTGGCCACCGCCGCGGCTGCTTCGAGGCTGAAGCCGCCATGAAAGACGGCCAAACGGCACAGCACCTGTTGCTCCTGTTCAGTCAGGAGTTCGTAGCTCCAGTCGAGCGCTGCACGGAGTGTCTGATGGCGCGGCAACGCGGTCCGGCGGCCGCTCGTCAACAATCCGAACCGGTCGCCCAACCGTGCCGCGACATGGCGAAGCCCAAGCGTCGCAGCGCTGGCCGCGGCAAATTCGATCGCCAGCGGAATACCGTCCAGGCGGCGGCAGATTGCTGAAATGGCGGCAAGATTTTCCCGATCTGGCGGAAAATCCGCTTGCGCCGCCGTCGCGCGGGAAACAAACAGTTGCGCGGCGCTGTGCTCGAGGACCTTTGCGGGATCAGCCTGATCCTCTGGCGGCACGTCGAGCGGCGGCACGCGATATACGTACTCGCCGTCGATGCGAAGGACCTCGCGGCTGGTCGCAAGGATCGATACGTGCGGACACAGCTGCACGATCGTCTCGGTGAATTGCGCCGCTGCCTCGATGACGTGTTCGCAATTATCGAGCGCGAGGAGCAGCTTCTTGCTGCCCATCAGCTGCGCGACCGTATGCGATGCGGCATCCTCGGCGAGCCTCAGGCCCAGCACCCGGGCCACGGCGGACGGCAGCAGCGCGGGATCCGACAGTGAAGCCAATTCCACAAGGAGGCAGTCGCCACCAAAGTCCGGGAATAGATCGCGTGCTACTTGCAGCGCAAGTCGCGTCTTTCCGATCCCGCCTGGACCGGTTAGCGTGACCACGCGGTACGCCGACAATAGATCGCGCAAATGCTGCCCGACGGCATCGCGGCCGATCAATGCGGAGGTCGCCTCGGGCAGATTGGTCTGAAAAACTTGCTCCGACACAAGGGGCTGCAACGAACGGGCCTTTGGTCGCGGACCGGGTGGCGTTGGCTCCCATGTGCCAAGCAGGCGGTAGCCGCGGCCGGATATTGTCTTCAGCATCCCGCGGTCCGCACCCAGCGCCTTGCGCAGCGCGGAGATGTGAACCTGAAGCGTGTTCTCCTCGACGGATGCGCCCGGCCAGATGCGGGACAACAGCTCGTCCTTTGTCACGAGTTCGCCGACCGATTTGATCAGCACTTCGATGATCTCAAAGGCCCGGCCACCCAGCGGAACCGGCGCGCCGCGCGTCCGTAGTTCGCGGCGGCCGAGATCAATCTCCCACTCACCCGTCGCATATACGAGCTGTCGGCCCTGCGCGGGCATTCGCGAAAACCCTCTGGTATTCTGAATAGGGCTCGGAGCCCGGCCAGGCATCATATGCGCAGCCGCGCTCGCCAGGTCCAGTGTTTTTCCGCGACAGACCGCCGCCTTGCGCAGGCTCGCTGCTGCGATGCGAGCCCCGTCGTCGGTCGACACATTTCGGTCGGCGGATCTGCGCTCCCGCGTTGGTCGCTCCTCAACTGACGTCGTTTTCAAGGATTCGCGATCTCAAGGGAATTCGGAGTTCAAGGATTCGAGGTACTACGACACGCTACTACGACACGCTCGTCCCACGGACATCTCCGCTGCTGTTAAACATCCGCAGCGATCGTTCGCCAGGCGCGGCCCGGAGCGGCCGGCGCAGCCCGCGCTGCCGGTCGCCGGTCGCGCCGAGGCAATATTTTGATACCCCTTTCATTTCAAGGTCTCATCTTCAAGGACTCGTTTTCAAGGATTTCGATGTCAAGGATTCGGATTCTAGGATTCGTCTTTTTCTCAAGGATTCGATTTCTAGGATTCGAAATTCCTCAGAAGTTTCGGGGATCGAAATTCCAAGGATTCGTTAGTCTGGACTTTTCTCGGCTTGACGCACCCGGCGGCATCCGCAATGCCGCGTCCGGTCCGGTCCGGTCCGGTCCGGTCCGGTCCGGTCCGGTCCGGTGTGGCCCGGCCCGACCGGGCTCCGGATCCTGACGGGCGCCGGCCCTGTGTCCTCATCGACGCTTCCAGGCTGGCTTGAAACGGCAGGTGCTCTCGTCGGCGGAAACGGGCCCTCCATTCAAATGCGGGGTGCTGGGCGTGGTGCGGGTCGGCGGGACGGTCGCGGCTGGCGATACCGCGCGGGTTCGGCTCCCGTCATCTTCTTTTCTTCCCTTGCCGGCTCTGTAGGTTCATGAGGCGTTCGCCCTTGCTCGTTCGCGCGCCTCGCGCCGACGTTCGCGGCGTTCGCGCCGCCATTTGGCTCGATCGACGGCCTGCCGCAGCGGAGGAACCTGCATCGCAGCGACCATCGCGGCCGTAGTCTCCTCGACCCGGGGCGCCTGAATTGGTTCGGGCGCAGCGGGGCGGGCTTCCATGAATTCGAGCACCGCCCGCCCATTCTCCGTGATGCGCCAGCCGCCGTTCCGGCGCTCGACGAGCGCCTGCGAGAAGATGTCCAGGTCCGGCACGCGCGCGGCCAGGCGCCTGGTCCGCTCCGCCCAGTCGCGACCGCTGGTCGCCAGGATCGCCATGTCACGCTTGAGGTCGACCATCGGGGCAAAGCCGTCGGGATAGCTCACCAGGATCTTCAGCACCGTGACCTGGAAGTTCAACCTGCCGCCCTCGTCCGCCTATCGCCACATGGTCGGCGCGTCGGACAGAGCCTGACGTCCGATCTGCTTGAGCTGGTCCGGAGACATGGCGCCCCTGTTCACGGCTTCCAGAATTTTCGAGGCCACGTGGGTACGGGTGCCGGTCTCGGTCCGGGAAACGCTTTCGCAGACCTCGTCCAACACCGCGCGCAAAAGCGCGGTCGTAGCAGGATCGAACATGGGAGACCCCATTGGAAAATTAGCTCACGACGTGAAAATCAAGTGCTGTAAAATCTCGCGAATTCTGACCTTCCAACCGACGCTTGGCAATAGGGAGAGCGCGGCTTGGCAGCATTCGGCCGCGACGATGCGCCGTCCGATCCGTCGCCTGCTTTCGTTGACCAGGCAGGTCGCTCTCGACCGCCGGGCGGCCTTGGACCGTAGAATTCCGGAAACCAAGTTTTGGCTCGCCTGTGCTTAGAAGGGGGCTATCGAGCACGAGCATTTCAGCAGCTACTCCTTTTCAGAAATGGATTTGCAAGTGGGCCGCGGCTCCATGTGGGCTGCGACCTTCTGACTCTGCTCCGACCTGCCTGGTCCGGCCACGGTTGCATCACTGCCGAGCTTGGTGGACAGGCTGAGTTCCTCCGCCAGTTCGCCTGGCGGTACCTCCCGACCCATGACCATCTTGTCGCGGAAGCCGGCGGGGCGCTCTGCGCACACGCGCGATCGACTGGTGGTGTCGGGGTAGATGCCCCTGGCGAGGCGCGAAGAGCGCGTCGGCCGCGCAGGCTGCGCTGTCAGCTCGCCGAGCGGCTGGGCCTCCGGCTGAACCGGGCCCTGTCGGGGGTACTCTCCGACAACGGCGCCGCGAACAGCAGCACCTCGAACAGTGCCCGGTTGGCCCGATATCTGGCTGTAGAGCGCTTGGCTTCGGACCCGTGCCTAAGCCTCCGGCCGTCGGCCGTGCACACGAACCACCACCATGTGCGGCCGCGCTTTCTGAGGTGGGTCTCGAAAACAGGGAATTGCATCGCACCGCCAACCCGTCAGGGGGACTACCCATTGCCTTGGTCTTACCGCTGCAGCCGCAGGTTCTGGTCCTAGGCGTCCAATTGCCCGCGGCGATCAGCGAATAGTGCTTCGTTGAAGGAAAAATGCTTTGAGGCCGAAAATATTGCGCGTAGCCTCCGACGCGTCGGAGCTCGGATTCCGCCGTAGAATGCGGGTGAGCGGAAGCAGGACGCCACCCGACCTTACCTGAAGCTTTTTGCCTCGATGACCTGGAATCCGGATGGAAGCCTCCGTTTCCGTCCGGGAACCAATTTCCGGCAGCATCCAAATGTCCGCACCGAGCAGGATCGCGCTCTTCGTCGATGGCGCCAATCTCCACGCCACCGCAAGGACCTTGGGATTCGAGATCGACTACAAGCGCCTGCTGAAGGCGTTCGAGGGCTGCGGCACGGCGGTTCGCGCCTACTACTACACGGCCGTCATCGAGGATCAGGAGTATTCGTCGATCCGCCCGCTCGTGGACTGGCTCGACTACAACGGCTACACCGTCGTCACCAAACCGACGAAGGAATTCGTCGACGCAGGTGGTCGCCGCAAGGTCAAGGGCAACATGGACATCGAGCTTGCGGTCCACGCGATGGAGCTCGCCGGACAGCTCGACCAGATGATCCTGTTTTCCGGTGACGGCGACTTCCGCTCGCTGGTAGAGGCCGTGCAGCGCCGCGGCGTCCGGGTAACGGTGGTCTCCACCATCGTCAGCCGCCCACCCATGATCGCGGACGAACTGCGCCGCCAGGCCGACGTGTTCAGCGACTTGGCCGAGCTGCGGTCCACGGTCGGCAGAGAACCCTCCGAGCGCGGCGCGGTCCGCCAGACTGGCGCTTCGACGAGCCGCAGCACCGGGCCGAGCGACGATTAGCCCGGTTACGCCACGATGTCGCATCCGCATTTTACGGCCATCCAGCGACGCAACACTCGCGGTCTTCGCTGGTCTGGACTTCTCGAGTTGACGCCCGGCGGCATCCGCGATGCCGCGGCCGGCTCGGCCCGGCCCGGCTCGAACCGAGCTCAAGGGGCTAGGCCAGGACCTTCGACCGGGCTCGCTCGTGTATCCGCACTGCGGAGGCTGCCTGATGCACAGGGCACGCGCTCTCGCTGAAGCCACCGTGGTCGCGCTCGCCGCCCGACCGCAGTCACCACTTCAGCAAACCGCCTAAGGATCGGGTCATACTGGTAGAGGCCCATGGTGCGAAGGCGATGCCCATGCCTGCCGTCTGTCCGGCACCGCTATCTCGCCCGCCGCAGGCGCGGTGCCGTGTCGAACATGAGATGTCCAAAGGAAAACCCCATCCCGGCCTGGTTTTGCCGGAGGCGTTCACTCAAGAATATGCATCGCCTTTGCGGCCTTTTGGTAGATGTTCCTAAGATCATCCAGCAAATGGAATGCATCTTCGAACTGCCTGAAATTGTAGGCGGGTTGCAGATGCCTAAGACGCGCCCATTCCGCGTGGGCTTTGTCCATTCGTCCTGCCGACGCGAGCGTCAAGACTGCGATCGCTCGCGCGTGGATGTGAGCGTTGGGTTGCTCGGCGCCACGAAGGGCAAAGACGGCGGCCTCCTCTGTTTTCCCCAGCCGCAGCAGACCGAAGGTCCGCGCGCCGAAGATCGCAAACAGCATCGGATCCAGCGGGCTCAGGAGAGCTGCGGTATCCGCCGCCTCCACGGCGCGCTCGGGATCGCCGATCTGACAATGTACCATTGCGAGGGAGTAGTGAGCCGAAGCATAGCTCGGGCTCAGACGCGTGGCCTGGTCCAGTGCGGTAATCGCACTTTCGTGGTCTCTTCGAAGCCACAGCGCTCGACCCATGGCCCAGTGCGCAGCCGGGTCGCTCGGATCCATTTCCAGTCCGTGTCCAGCCGTGCTGAGCGCCAAGGCGATCTCCTGCTCACGCTCGCGCGTTTTTAGCACGAATGCATTCTGGAAGTGCGTGAAGGACAAGCCGGCATAGCTTCGCGAGAACGTCGGGTCGAGGGCGATGGCTCTATGGAAGAACGTCTGCGCCTCGCCATTACTTTCGCTTGTAAACCGGTACATGTTGGCGACGCCACGATGGTACGCCTGCCATGCATCGAGCGAGGCAGGCGGCATGAGGAGCGCGCGGTTGCGTTCGATGATGTGAATCTCCGCGTCGAGACCGGCCACGATCTGCGACGCCAATGGGTTTGCCGCGCAGAAAGCCTCGCCGACATTGCAGGAAAATTCATTGGCCCAGAAGATCCGGCCGCTCGCGGGCTCGATGAGCTCGATCGATGCGAGATATCCCGATCCGTGGCGCTGCAGGCGGCCGCTCGCGACATATTGCGCGTTCACGCGCGCGGCGGCCACGGCCGGAGATTGTCCGCTCAATGAGGACGCCGTGCTCCACGCAATCGTGCTGACACTGCGCAGCTTGGCCATGCCGAAAATCACGTCGCTCGTCACGTTGCCGGCGTCTGCGATCTCATCGGGCGCCGCTCCGGCGAACGGCATCACAAGGAGTATCGGTCTGCGCGTGCGCACCGGTTCCTGATGGCCCGTCGCATCGACGTTGGAGTTTTGACTCAGCGCCTTGGCAGGCTTGGCACGCTGTTGTTGCGCTGTCGCAAAGGCCGACCTGAGCGATGTCGGGTCAATACCTTCACTCTTGAAGCGCTTGACGGACGCGTCGACCTGCAGTCTGGCTTCGGCATGGAGCGCACTGTTCGTGAGCGCGCGAACAAGCGCCACGTGAGCTGCTTCATCGAACGGCGCGACTTCGATGAGTTCCCGCAGCACTTCAATGCGATCCTCGGGCGGCAATAGAACGCTCAGGCGCTCCAGCAGTTGCTGGCGCAATTGACCGAAGCGGTGGCGCTGGCCTGCAAGCCAGTTTTCGAACGACGGAGCCCTTTCGACTGAGAGGCCTTCAAGAAAGTCGCCACGGAACAGAGCCAGGAGAGATCGAAGATCACTCGACGACCCACTGCTCAACGCGGATCGGGTTTGTCCCGCAACTTTGAGGGCATCGACTTCGAGCGCATCCCCTTCGATCCGAACCTGCTTCCGGTCGGCGATCAGTCGCATCGCTGCCGGACCGTCGACCAATGGCCGTAGCTTGGAAAGGCACCAGCGTAACTCGCCTCGCGGATCGTCGGCGACATCCCAAAGTAGCTCGCACAGCTTTTCGCGGGATACAGGCCGTCCCGCCATCGCGAGATAGGCGAGGAGGGCGCGGACCTTGCGCGAAGGTGGCTGGGGCAGCGAGCTTCCATCCCGGACGACCTGCAACGGTCCCAACAAAAGCACGCGGTCCGCCGACGGGCTCGCCATTTCCATGATCGCTCCAACGCTCGCTCCAACGATGGCGGCCTACAGCAGGAGGTCTTGAACATCGTGTGACGACCCGAACGTTAGCATGGTTCGTGTTTGACGCGGAAGAGAAACGTCCAGCCTAATCAGTTATTTAGCGGCGATTTGATGAAGCCGTCCGATATCGGGAGAAGCAATCATGACCTCCGCGGCGTTCCCTTACAAAAAACAGCGGTGCAAGATTCTCGGTCGTGAGATGGCGTACGTGGAGGTGGGCGAGGGGGACCCCATCGTCCTGCTGCACGGCAATCCAACCTCATCCTATCTATGGCGCAACGTGCTGCCACATCTGGAACCGCTCGGCCGCTGCATTGCGCCCGATCTGATCGGGATGGGCGACTCCGAGAAGCTGCCCGACAGCGGACCCGGCTCCTACCGCTTCGTGGAGCACCGCCGGTACCTCGGCGCCCTGATCGAGGCGCTAAATGTGCGCGAACGTGTGACCTTGGTTATCCACGACTGGGGTTCCACCCTCGGGTTCGATTGGGCCAACCATCACCGCGATGCCGTGAAGGGCATCGCCTATATGGAGGCGATGGTCGGGCGGCAGTATTGGGACCATTGGGACAAATTCGGAATGCGGCCGGTCCTGCAGGCGCTGCGGTCCGCAGCCGGCGAGCAGATGGTGCTGCAAGACAACTTCTTCATTGAGAAGGTCTTGCCGGGTGCCATCCTGCGCAAGCTCTCGGACGCGGAGATGGCGGAATATCGCCGGCCGTTCACCGAGCCCGGTGAGGGCCGGCGGCCGACGCTGACGTTCCCTCGGGAAATCCCCATCGAAGGCGATCCTGCCGACGTGACGGCCGCCGTGGACGCCTACGCGGAATGGCTGAAGAGCAGCAACGTTCCGAAGCTGTTCCTGAAGGCCGAACCTGGCGGAATCCTCGCCGAGGGCAAGGTTCTCGAACAGGCCCGAAGCTTTCCGGCGCAGACCGAAGTCACGGTAAAGGGAATCCATTTCGTGCAGGAGGATTCGCCGGACGAGATCGGCAGTGCCATCGCAGCCTGGATGAAAACGCTGCGTTGACCGACAGATCGACGGCCGACCTTCATAGAGAGCCGACGGCGCTGATGGCGAGCGAAGCGACAGTTACGCCCGACAGGATGAACGCCTTCTCCGATGGGGTGTTCGCGGTGATCATCACGATCCTGGTCCTGGAGCTTCGCCCTCCTAAAGAGGCAAGCCTTGGCGCCCTGCTGGCGCTGTGGCCGACCGCGATCAGCTACGCCATCAGCTACCTCTTCATCGCCATCGTCTGGGTGAACCATCATCACCTCTTGCGGTTTCCCGACGTTGCGACGCACCGCCTGATCTGGGGAAATTTTGCGCATCTGTTCGCAGTGTCGTTGATGCCCTTCGCGACGGCGTGGATCGCAAGCACACGATTGGGTGCCGTTCCGGTCGCCTTCTATGCGGGCGACTTCTTTCTGGTCAACGCGACGTATCTGCTGCTGTGCATGGAGGCCGTGGACAGGTCGGTGCCGCACAAGGTTGAGTCGCATGCCCGCTTGATGATGCGCATCCGTTCTCTTGCGACACTGGCGATCTTTGCCGCTGCGGGAATCGTCGCATTTCGATACCCGATCGGCGGCATGGCGATGATCTGCCTCTGCCTCGCCGTTTACCTGAGCCCGGGGGCACCGGGCGCCGCACGCCGACTCAAGTCGTCCCGCGTCATCTGAAGAGGATTGTTGCCATGGTGGAATCGAAGACTGCTCCGACGTTCGTACTCGTTCACGGAGCCTGGGCGGACGGATCGAGCTGGCGGAAGGTGATCGAAGCGCTCGAGGCCCGTGGCGCAAAGGCTGTCGCCGCCCCTCTTCCGCTCACAAGCGTTTCGGACGACATTCGCGCGCTAGATCGCCGCCTGGCAAGGGTCCAGGGGCCCATCGTGCTCGTCGCCCACGCCTATGCTGGCGCCGTGATCGCGGGATCGAAGAACGAGCGCGTCAAGGGCCTGGTCTTCGTTGCGGCATTGGCACCTGACCAAGGTGAGACCGTCGGCGAAGTGTTCGGCCGGGGCAAACCGCATCCAAATGCTCCGCAACTGGGACCTGATGGCGACGGCTTCATCTGGTTGCCGGAGAGCGCGTTTGCGAGCGCCTTCGCCCAGAACGCCGGCCCGACGGAGAATGCGCTGTTCGCGGCCGTGCAGCGACCGATCCATGGGGCCTGCCTACAGGAGAAGGCCGCGAAGCCGCTCTGGAAGACCCTTCCGTCCTGGTACCTGCTGGCGGAGCAGGATCGCATGATCGATCCTGAAACTCAGGAATTCATGGCGCAGCGGATGAAAGCGAGGATTCGGCGGCTGGACTGCGATCATACGCCGATCGCGACAGCACCAGAGCGGGTGATCGAATTGCTGTTCGAGGTCCTGCAATCCGTGTCGGCTTGATTTGACCGATCGAGCGAGAACAGGAGCAATCCGATGAGTTCAATCAGATACCGTTCCGTTGAAGTCGACGGCCTCAAGGTGTTTTATCGCGAAGCGCCGAAAGTCGGAGCGCCGAAGCTTCTTCTTCTGCACGGCTTCCCCACCTCGAGCCACATGTTCCGTGACCTGATGCCGCTGCTTGCAGACGGACTCCATCTGGTCGCGCCCGATCTTCCCGGCTTCGGCCTGACCGACCTGCCGCCGCGGGAACGCTTCTCTTACACATTCGACAAAATCGCGCGCGTGATCGATCGCTTCACCGAGGTCATCGGGTTCGATCGCTTTGCGCTCTACGTTTTCGACTACGGTGCACCGACAGGTTTTCGAATGGCCATTCGCCATCCCGAACGCATCACAGCGGATTATATCGCAGAACGGGAACGCCTACGAAGAGGGTCTCGGCGAGGGTTGGACCCCGATCCGCGCCTATTGGGAAGAGGCCTCGGAAGCGAACCGAAAGGCGCTGCGCTCTTTCCTCAGGCCCGAAACGACAAGCTGGCAGTACACGCATGGCATAGCCGACCCGACGAGCGTGTCGCCGGACGGTCAGAACCTCGACTACTACTATCTGGCGCGTCCGGGTGCAGACGACATCCAGCTCGACCTGTTCGGCGACTACAAGAGCAACGTCGAGCTCTATCCCTCTTTCCAAAGCTACTTCCGCACGCACAAACCGCCGTTCCTGGCGGTGTGGGGCAAGAACGATCCGTTCTTCCTTCCGCCGGGAGCCGAAGCCTTCAAGCGCGATATCCCGGAGGCAAAGGTCCACTTCTTCGATACCGGTCATTTCGCACTGGAGACGCATTGCACCGAGATCGCGAACACCATCAGCGACTTCCTGGGCGAGTGCGTGCCAAGTCACCACAAGTAAGGATATCTCGAATGTCGAAGTCTGTCGGCATCGTGACGGGTGCCAGCCAAGGCATCGGTCGCGCGACCGCGATACGCCTTGCTCGTGATTTTTCGGAGCTCGTGCTCGTCGCTCGGAATCGCGCCAATCTGGACGAGACCGCGGAGGCGGTGAAGGCTGCCGGCGCAAAACCGCTGGTCGTTGACGCCGATCTAGCGGCTCCAGCAGTGGCGCAGGCTATCGTCGATCAGGCGCTCGCGACTTTCGGCCGGGTCGATGCCCTGCTCAACATTGCAGGCGCGGTCCCGCAGACCGACCTGTTCGAGATGACGGATGCTCAATGGGAAGGCGGCCTTGCGCTGAAACTCCATGGCGCACGCCGCCTCACGATCGCCGCTTGGCCGGCGTTAAAGGCAGCGCAGGGGTCCGTCGTGCTGATGTCCGGCAACTCCGCCCTCTTTCCAAAAGCGGCTTACGCGGGAGTCGGTACCATCAACGCCGCCATCGTCGCGCTGGCAAAGGCATTCTCCGACCGCGGCATCGCGGACGGCGTGCAGGTCAACAGCGTGCTGCCGGGACCGGTGATGACGGAACGCCGCCGCTCCTATCTTCAGCATTGGGCTCCGCTGCACGACATGACCGTCGAGCTGGCAACGGCAGACTTCCCGAAGGAAGCCGGTATCGCTCGCTATGGCGAGCCTGAGGAGATAGCCGAGTTGATGGCATTCCTTGTGTCGCCCGGCGCCCGTTGGATGACCGGCGCGACGCTGCGCCTGGACGGCGGGGAAGTCAAATCGACCTGATTCCCTGGCGAGCCATTCGCTGGAACAGCTGCATCCCTTCTGGAGCCGAACGACCGTCCGCCAAGCCAGAGGGCGTGCCCGCTCCTGGCCCGCAGCGGCATCCCACCTGAAGCAGACGAGCATCGCTCAAAGCCGACGCCGCGACCGAAGAAGGCCGACGTCGTGCAGGTACTGCACGCCTGCCTTGATGGTCGAGGGGCGTCGTTGAATAGGTCGGTCCATCGCTCAATTCACCTCGAAGTCAACCGAGATGGACGGTCGGAGCGGTCCCGCCGAATCCTTGCGTCCGGGATTGGCTCAACCACCATCCGCCAGCGATTCGCTCCATCGTCTCGATTCGCAGCATGCCGAGCCAGCGAGGATCAAATGGCATTCACGTTGAACCGGGCGTTCCGGATTTTGCGCCAGCGCGCCATAACCGAGATGCAGGTCGGTCTGCCGGAGATCGAGATTACCGCGGACCGCCCCGACAAATGGGCCGTCTACAGTTACAAAAAAGAACTTCTGCTTTTTGCGTCGATACCGACCGCAACGTCGGCGGCGGCCGAGAGGGCTTCGAGCAGAAGCTGAGCTTGTTGCAGCCGAAGAAACGCAAGAGCCCGGATGAATTCGGGCCACCGCATCCGAGTCGACCCGCCGACGAGAAGCCGACAGGGGCTTTCGGCGGTTTTCTGGCACTCGCGGCATCGGGGGAGGGAGTCCCACTCTCTCCGCCGAGGACTCGCGCAAGCGCCTGAAACGCCGCGTTTACCTTCAAAGTAAGGCTTTCCGAAAAGACCCGGTGGTACACAGGAGTGGTCACCGTGAGGCTTGTCGTGATCGGCCCTTGGAAGAATCCGCGCTCGAACGTCTATTGGTTCAGACGCCGCATTCCGGCGAAGTACCGCATGTTCGGAATGCCCGCCGAGATCTCATTAGCCAGGGGCCGAGGCCGCATCGTAGCCCGTTACCGCGTCGGAGAGTGTGAATTGGTCTCACATTCGGCGCCTCGCGGATTTTTGCCGACGCGATGTCGAGCTGACTCCGCCGCAGCAGCAGGACGTCCGCTCGGGCGGACGAGACGTTCGCCAACCGCTCTCACGGGATTGATGCGTCGTCCCAAAAGAGCCGTTGAAACGCCTATTTGGCGCGGGAAACGCGGCGGCATCACAGAGTCTCGATAAACCAAGGCCAAGGTCCGCGCCGGCGACCGCGCCCAGTCTGCGAACGGCCGAAGGTTTTGGCCGTTCCATCGCGCGCCTTGCGTCGAGCGCACCTCTGGCTGGCGATCGCAAGGCGGAGGAGGCCTTGGGTCGAGCGAGGCAGGCGCATCAAGAGAGGGCGGCCGCCCTCGGGGCCGAGCACCACCTCTGGCACGGCGGCCCACGGACGAGCAGGCACTCCAGGTGCGGCGGGCGAGGGATGTCTGGGAGTTTCCGCTCCTGCGAACGGTGCATTTCCGCGACCATCCGCGATCCGAGCGGAACGGCGATCCTCCATGCGACTTGAATCCCCGAATCTTCTTACCTCGGAGAACAATCATGAAAACGATCTTGGCCATCGCCTGCCTGTCCGCTCTCGCCTTGGCGTCACCGGCGGAAGCCAAAGGATGCATCAAGGGCGCCATCGTCGGTGGTGTTGCTGGACACATGGCCGGCCATGGCAAGCTGGGCGCCGCGGCGGGATGCGCGGTGGGCCATCACGAAGCGAACAAGCAGAACCCGAATAACTCGAACGCCCAGGCGCCGTCGGGCCAGAAGTAGCGCGCGGGCATCCGGGCTGCGCGATGAGGATCAGATCGCACTCTGAGAGCCACATGGTCGAGCTCGACGATGGTTCGCGCTGGCAGATCTTCCCCGGCGATCTCGATCTGACGCTGAACTGGAAGCCTGAGACTGAAATCGTCGTCATGCCGGCGCCGCCGGTGTCCCCCGTGGGACCGCTGCCGGAGGACAATACCACCGAGGCCGACCGCAACCGGTGCGAGATCAGTGTGGCGCTCAGATCCTGCCTGATCTCGGCGTCACCTCGATTCGGAATTTGACTTCGTCGGTACACAATTATAAGGGCGTGTACAGTTTCGGCATCGAGATCGTCTCCAGCGAACAGCTTGAGAGCTAATGGCGCAACCGTATGACCGGAATAACCTCTCTCTGTCACTGCGACTGGCTCACCGGTCGCACGGCCCCCGCTAATTTGAGTAAGCTAAGCCGGACGAGGGCGAGCCTGTTGGCGGCCCCGTGACCCGGACGTACGCATCAATGTATGCGTTATCCAGCAGTGCGCTGAACCGCCACGGGACTCGATTCGCTAGGAATGTTTGAACTCTTGTTGGTCGCTTTCACGCGGAACTTCAGTGGCCTAGCTGTCATAGTCGAACCGGAGGTTCTTCATGCACCGGCTCGAACGGCAACTTGAGTTCGGGTGCGACCATTGCGAATAATCTACGCTCATCAATGAGCCGCAAAGCCGCGAAACCATTCGAAAAACACAACACGAACTTCGGTCGCAGTCCACTTCTACTTGGTGAGAAGAGGCCGGCGCCAAAATTGGGCCTCCTTACAGCTCCTTGCGCATCGCTGAGTCCCGCTCACTCTTTTGGGGGGCGTCACGGTCAGATAGGTGTGAGCCGGGCTAGATCGTGGATCCCGAGCGCCTGTTCCAGCGTCGCTACCTGCGCCACATACTTTTCGAATCCATCCTCACCGAATTTGCGCCGCTCGTCGCGTTCGAAATCCTCCGCCATGGCATCGAACTCGTGCGCGGAGAGGATACCGCGCAGCTTCGGAAACAATTCGGTGTCCTCCCGCGCCTCGTGGGGTCGGTACATGGAAATGAAGCTCTGCACGCTGGCTATCAGTCGGTCCCTGTTTTCGCCAGCCGCCCGGCTTGCCGGCACCAGGTCGAGAATTGTGTCGGTGAGACGGCGGCCCGCCTGATGCTGCTGATAGAGCACATTGACGAGCTCGTTCATCTGCCCGGCTTTGCGAAAGCGCGGAAACACCTGTTGTTCCTCGTTGCGCTCGTGATAGTCCTCGACAAATTCGTGAACGATGGCTGCCGCACGTGCCAGGATGCCAACATCGAAATCATCGCCACGAGCAAAGTGTTGCAACGTGGCCTCGTACACCAGCAACACGCGATTGAGTACGCCGTGCTCCCGCATCAGGTCTTCGGGCGGCGTGACCGCCTTCACCTGATGCGCTTCCTCGGCATGGGCGCGATCCAGTTGTTGGCAAGCGTTGGCGATCAATAATCCCGGTGCGGCGCGAACGAGCTTTCGACGATCGAAGATCGGCTTCATCTGTCGGGCTTCCTATTAGAGGAGCGGCGCCGTGCCTTGAGGGCATAATCGCGGTAGTCACCATCCAACCCGGCTTGGCATAGTGTAGTTCCTGGATTATCGGCGGCACCAGGAACCGGCTGTGCTCTTACGTGTTGTTGCCCGGATCGGAACGCGAGCAGCGCCCGTGCCCAAGTCATTGTGCCTTACCCGTCGCTTTCTCACGCTATTGTCTGCCGCAGCCGTGTTCGGCCCGGGCCCCGCGTTCGCCGCTGGCGATTCGGTCAAAGGTGCAGCAATCTTCGAGCGCGAGTGCGCGCTCTGTCACACCATTGGCAGGGGCGAACGAAATCGTTTCGGACCCAATCTGTTCGGCATCACGGAGCGCAAGGCCGCCACCGCGCCTGGATACGAGTATTCGCCGGAATTTGTCACAGAGGCGACCTGGACTTGGAGTCCGGACGCTGTTGCCTCTTTCGTGGTTGCCCCCGGTCTGACGATTCCCGGCAACAAAATGTCAGTGTTCCAAGGCGTTCCGGATTCCGAGCTTGACGATCTCATCGCCTATTTGGCAGCCCAGAAGTAGAGGCGCTTATGAAAGTGCAGGTTGGGTTGTTTGCAGCGGTCGTTTTCGTGCAACTATTCATGCCTCCGGCGTCCGTGTTGGCACAACCGATTCGCCAGGATGCACCGCCGGTCGACATCGGCGCGACCGACATCGGTGGCGTCGCCAGAAGCGCGAATGGACCGGAAGGCGGCGTTTGGGTTATCGCCGAGACCAGGGATCTCGGCACGCGCTTCGCCAAGATCGTCGTGACCGACGATGCGGGACGCTTCATCATTCCGGATCTTCCGGCGGCCCACTACCAGGTCTGGGTCCGCGGCTATGGTCTCGTCGACTCATCGAAGGTCAGCAGTGAGAGAGGCCAACGGCTGAAGCTGGACGCGGTGATCGCGCCCGATCGTGCTGCAGCAGCGCAATACTATCCCGCGATATATTGGTTCTCGCTGTTCAAGCCGCCGGGTGCGGAGAAATTTCCCGGCACGGGTGCCAATGGCAACGGCATTCCCCGTGAATTCAAGACCCGCGATCAATGGCTCGACGTCATCAAGACCAACGGTTGCGGCAATTGTCATCAGATCGGGAACTATGCCACACGCAGCGTCCCGCCGGAGTTCGATCATCTTGGCTCGAGTGTTGCGGCATGGGCGCGACGACTGCAATCCGGGCCCGGCGGGACAACCATGGTGCGCACGATGGGTCGGCTGTTGACGCCGGACGGTGGCCACCTCGCTGCGCTTGCGGACTGGAGCGATCGCATCAAGGCGGGCGAGGTTCCAAAAACTGCACCGTCGCGACCGATCGGCCTCGAGCGCAATCTCGTCGTCACGATACGCGACTGGCTCGATCCGAAGCACTACCTGCATGACCTCGTGGCAACGGACAAGCGGCAGCCGACGGTGAATGCGAACGGCCCACTTTATGGTGCGACCGAGCTCAGCAGCAATACGATGCCGGTGCTCGATCCCGTGCACGACGTCAAGACCGTCGTCGACGTGCCGGTCCGCGAACCCGAGAGCACTCCAAGCTCGGCATTGGCCAACCCCGTGTTTGCATCTTCACCCTACTTCGGACGCGAGCAAGTATGGGACAGCCAGGTCAATGCCCATTCGCCAGCGATGGACCGCGATGGCCGCATTTATTTCACGGCGCAAACGCGGCCGCCGGCGGAAGTGCCCGTCTATTGCGGTAAAGATTCGCCGCTTCGTTCAGCCCAGCTCTATCCGCTCACGGCGAGGCCGGAGGGATTCAGCCAGAACTCTCGGCAAGTGACGGTCTACGACCCTCACACCGGGAAGTTCACATTCATCGACACCTGTTTCGGCACCCAGCATCTGAACTTCGCCGAGGACGAAGCGAATACGCTTTGGTTCAGCAACAACACGCAAGGCAAGAACGCAGTCGTCGGATGGGTGAATACCAGGAGGTTTTGGTCGGATCGAGACGCGGCGGCCGCGCAGGGCTGGACGGCGCTCGTGGTCGACACCAACGGCAATGGCAGGCGCGACGAAGGCTACAACGAGCCCGGCCAGCCGGTTGATGCAAGCAAGGATACGCGCATTCCGCTCGGTCTCTACGGCATTTCGGCGAGTCTGCTGGATGGTTCGATCTGGGGCTCGAGCCTTCCGCATCCTGGCTACATCATTCGCGTCGATCCTGGGTCAAATCCGCCTGACACCGCATTATCCGAGGTCTACAGAGTGCCACTACCCGGCTATGGCATCCGCGGCATGGATGTTGATCGTGACGGCATCGTGTGGGTCCCGCTCGACAGCGGCCATATCGGCAGCTTCGATCGCCGCAAATGCAAAGGTCCGCTGAACGGTCCCGGAGCGGAGCAGGGTGACAGATGCCCCGAAGGCTGGAGCTTCTATCCGTTGCCGGGACCGCCGCTACAGGGCGATACGGCTGCGGCAGAGAACCCGTATTATCTTTGGGTCGATCAGCATGACATCCTCGGGTTAGGTGCCAATACCCCGATCGCAACGGGCAACCAGTCCGATTCACTGCATGCGCTGGTGAATGGCCGCTTCGTCGAGCTGCGCGTTCCTTATCCGATGGGGTTCTTCGCCAAGCAGATCGACGGGCGGATCGATGATCCCACCGCGGGCTGGAAGGGGCGCGGGTTGTGGGTGACGTCCGGCAACCGCACCCCGGTTCATATCGAGGGCATTGACGCGCTCCATCCAGGCGCGCCGGGAACGACCGATGCCACACGGTCGAGTCCCCTAGTGGTGCACTTCCAGCTTCGTCCGAACCCCCTTGCGCACTAATTGCTAACACGGCCGCAGTCACCGTGGGATGTGCCAACACACGCTCGTAGGGTGTCGAGGTGATAACGCTTGATCACTTTAGCTCCTCCGCGGCCCTTCTCGACGTCTGGAAGAAGTTGACGCAAAGCCGTGCCGCTTCATAGATGGAGAGCGCCTATCAAGCGCGTGGTCGCGACACCATCGAAACGGCCATAGCCCATGAGGCGGCGGACGACTGCACCATTCTTCTGCTCGACGAACGCTTGATCGTCCTTCTTCGTATAGGCGCGCGAGCGCGTGACTTCGAACTTCTGTTCGCGGCACCATGGCAGGACGATATCGTTTATGACGACGCTGTCGTTGTCGAGTCCACGCCGCGCCGCGCAAGAACCAGGGGAACAGGCTCAGTGCGCGGTTGATTGTTGATCGGCGTGGGGTCCCGACGCCGATCGGCGAGCCATTTACGACCAAGCTCGAAGCTGACGGACGCACGTGGGCGGAATTAACAAGGGTTCTTCCGCCGCATCACCGTCCTAGAGAAGCCAACGAATTGGCTGCGCCACGAGCGTAACGCTCAGAACCCACGGTTCTGGCGTGTGCAGAAGGCAACACTCCACAAGACCTTGCACTTCTGCGCGAAAGTTAATTTGCGCGATCAGAGCGATTCAGGCCAGCTCCGTGCGATAAAGTTGGCAACTGGGGATAATAATGACTGTCACGCGCGGGATCGCAGCCGTCGCCCCGTTCCTGATGACGATGAACTCTGAAGCGTATGCCGTTCATCATCAAAGTCCCGGCGAGCGGATTTCATGCTCAGAAGTCAGACACTACGTTGCGAAGTATTCGGCGGCGGTGGCGGAGATGTATGCCCGTAGTCACAGGGCCTCCACGGCGCAGATCGAGCGTGCTCGTCGTTGCCTGGCGTTGAACGAGGCGGCCGAAGCAGGGCAGCGCGTAAGCGCGCCGTCCATGTAGATGAAGCACATTCGCTGAAGGCTCGGACGAACTGGGCCCGTTCGCCAAACCTGCTCGAGAGGCTCGAAGATCGAGCACGGCCCCGCCCAGCCATTGACAAGGGCCGACCTTGCGCCGCAGAGCAAGTTTCGTAGCGTTGGCAGCTCAGACGGCTGATCTACCTCCCCAGGCGTGTGCCCATTCGGCGAGTTACCGTGAGCCCACGAAGAGAGATCGAATTCGAAGCGAGCCTTGCAAACCGAGCATGCCGCGTACATTCTATTACATCGATGCCTGCCTAATTCGCTCGCCGCTAAGCGGGAGATCGCGTATCCGTTTGCCAATTGCATGCGCCACGGCATTGGCCACCGCACCCGCCGCCGGGCCTTGGGCGGTTTCGCCGGCTCCAAGAAAAGGCTGCCCCGGCCGGTTGATCAGATGAACTTCAATGCTCTCGGGTACCTGTGCAAATCGCATGATCGGATAGGTCGCCCAGTCAATGCTGGTGATGCGGGTGTCGTCGAAGCTGACGCTCTCGTAAAGGGTCCAGCTCGTTGACTGCAGGATGGCGCCTTCGACTTGGTTTACCAGCCCGTCGGGATTGACGATCTGCCCGCTGTCGACCGCCGCAACTGCCCGAACCAGCTTGGCGCGTCCGCTATCCCGATCGACTTCGACCTCGGCGGCAATCGCGCAATAAGCCGCCAGGTTCTTGTAGCGAGCGAAGCCGAACCCGCGGCCCCGACCGGCTCTCTTTTGGAAAGCGCTCCAATTGAATTTCTCCGCTGCTTTTGCCACGGTGTCGCGAGCGCGTTGATCCTCGAGGTGTTTGAGTCGGAATTCAACGGAATCGGTGCCCACGGCTTCCGCAAGCTCGTCCATGAAGCTCTCGATTGAGAACACGTTCATGTAGGCGCCGAGCGCACGAAGCGCGGAGACCCGCAACGGCATCGCGGGAAGGAAGTGGTGCACGACGCGCGCGTTCGGGAATTTGTAAAGCGGTATCGCGTTGCGATCTCCGCCTCCCTCTGGCAACGGCAGCGGCTTTGGAGGCGGCGCCGGGACCCGGTCCGCCATATGCTGCGCCGCCAACAGCGCGCCTGCGCCTCCGGGCCGCATGGAGTGGGTGTTGCTCCAGACCTCGTGTTGCCAGTCTCTGATCGAGCCGTCGTCGCCCAAGGACGCGGCCAGATGGGTCACCATCGCCGGTCCGTAAGGCTCCCACGCATGCTCTTGTTCACGCATCCATTGAACGCGCACCGGCACGTTCGGGTAGGCACGTGCAATGAGCGCCGCGTCGCCTGCGGCATCGTCCGCCCCGTTGTGTCCGTAGCAGCCGGATCCTTCGGCATGGATGCAGCGGACGTTCTCCTTCGGAAGATGCAGCATCCCGGCGATGGCATCCCGGTCGGGGAACACGCCCTGGGTGTGGGTCCAGACGGTCACTTGGTCGCCGCTGGCTTCAGCTATCGCACAAGAAGGTCCGATTGAGCCATGCGAATGATATGGTTTGGTGTATTTGGCCTCGAGTTTTCGCCCACCGCTGCTGCTTTCAGGCTGACCTTGCCTGAGTATTTCGGAGTCCTGGGACGGAAGAGAGAGAATGGCATTCGGCAAGTCGGAGAGCCTCGGCAAGGCCGACTTCTCGTCCCAGCGCGCTGCCGCAGCGAGAAGTCGCATGGCTTTTACCGCCTGGTACTCACTGACAGCGATCACCGCGAGGAAATTGCCATCCCGCACGACCTTAAGCACGCCGGGCGCGTTTTCGACCGCCTCGGAGTCCACTGATACAAGCTGGGCCTCGTAGCTCGGCGGGCGGACGACACGCGCATGGACCATGCCCGGAGGACGCATATCCTGGACATAGGCGGGGGCGCCGGTGACCATTGCGGGAATATCCGCCCGACGGACGGGGGTGTTCATAACGCTGAAGCTGTTCGGGTGCTTCAACGGCGAACTCGGCTGCGCCCGGACATGCAAAATCTGCTCGGAGACCAGCTCGCCGTACGAGAGCTTTCGCCCATCCGGGGCCTGCACGAACCCGTCCTTGGCCTCGAGTTGGTCGGGCGGAAGCCCAAGCCGGCGGCCGGCTTCACCGACTAGGATGATCCGGCTCTGTGCTGCAGCATGCATGATGGCAGTGCCGCTGTCCTGCATCGAATGGCTGCCTGCGGTGAATCCTTCGTTCGGGGTGAGGGCGGTATCCGCCGTCTGTAGTTTGAGCGCCTGCAGGGGAACGCTCAGCTGCTCGGCGGCCACTTGCAAAAGTGAGGTCTTGATGCCCTGGCCAAGTTCGACTTTGCCCGTAAACACCGTAATCCCGCCATCGCCGTCGATGCGGATCCAGCTATCGAGCAGAGGTGCGTCCTTGAGGCTCCCAGGCAAAGGCGCAGGTGGGGACACGCGCGCTCCTGACTGCATGTCCTGCGCTGTATTGCCTTCCTGCCCGATCGCATGTGCCGCCCCGAAGCTGACGACCAGTGCCCCGGCGCCTGCAAGGACACGACGACGAGAAAGAATCACGCTGTTCATCACGGTCTCGCCCTCCCGGCCGCGCCCGCATCCGCCGTTTTAATCAGCGCGGCTGCCCGTTTGATCGCCCGCAAAATCCGCATGTGCGTGCCGCAACGACAAAGGTTCGGCTCCATCGCAGCTCGGATCTCGGCGTCCGTCGGACTGGAGTTTTTGACCAGCAGCGCCTGGGCTCGCATCATCATGCCGGCGATACAATATCCGCACTGAGCGGCCTGCTCCTCGATGAACGCTCGCTGCAAGGGCCCTGGAGCTTCCAGAGTGCCCAGCCCTTCGACCGTCGTCACGTTCTTGCCGGCGGCGAGCAGCAAGGGCGTCAAACACGAAAACACTGCTTTTCCATCGAGCATGACGGTGCATGCGCCGCATTGGCCGAGGCCACACCCGAATTTCGCCCCGCTCAGCGCGAGCTCATCCCGAAGAACGTAGAGCAGGGGGGTGTCAGGTTCTGTTTCGAGCTCGTGCTCGTGGCCATTGACGGTGAGCTTGATCATCGCACTTCCCGCTGGCTAATCACGCCCGACGCAGGGTCGGTGCCGGGTGCGGGGTAAATTCCGACCTTGAAGTTTCCAGCTCGCGCGTCGCGAATGTCCTGATCGACGTTGGTCCAAGTTGGACCATGGCCAAATCGCTGCCGGACGTACGTCACCAGCGCCCGCACCTGGTCGTCGGTCATCGCGTTGTTGAAGCCCGGCATGATCGGGCTGCGTTGACCATCTGAGGGAGGTAGACCCCACAGGATCACATTGACAAGATTACGGGCGGTTGGGCCGTTTGGCCCTGTGCTTCTCGCGAGATTGATTCCGCCATATGGCAGCGGCCGGCTGCTCTCGTGGCAGGGTGCGCAGGTTGTGACGTAGATGGCTGCGCCCTCGGATCTCTCGTTCGTGGCTCCGCTCGGCGCAGCGCTGTCGCTCGTTAACGTCGCGCCATTTCCGCTCGTCTGTTCGAGCACAGATCTTCCCCGTCGGGCGCGCTCTGGCGAGGGAGTGCCGACGACAGCGGCGATGTACGTGACGACGGCCAACAGGTCATCATCTTCCAAAGCGTTTAGATTGTCGACGACCGGTGCCATCGGGCCGCGTGCCATGCCGTGAGCCTCATGCCAGCCGTGACGCAGATATTGAAACAGGGCGTCCTTGTCCCATGGGACCGGGGAGGGTGAGTCGACGTTCAGCGCATAGGCTGTCCAGCCTTCGGCCTCACCGCCGTCATAGGCATCGTTGCCGCGTTCGGCTCCAAGAGTATTCCGCGGTGTGTGACAGCCACCGCAATGTGCAAGGCCCTCGACAAGGTAGGCGCCTCGATTCCATCTGCGATCATGTCGCTCATCCGGCTGAAAGACACCCTTGCGGAAGAAGAGGAGCTTCCAACCGGCCAGAAGAATTCGCTGGTCAAAAGGAAACCGGAGCTCGTTGGCGCGTGGCGTCGCGTGCGCCGGCTGGCGGGTCATGAAGTAAGCATAAAGCGCCCTGATATCCTCGTCGGTGACGTGGGTGAAGTGGTCGTAGGGGAAGGCGGGATACAGGTGCCGACCCAGGCGATCCACTCCATCGCGCATCGCCCTCTCAAACGCTGCTTCCGACCAAAGGCCGATGCCCGTCTCAGGGTCAGGTGTGATGTTGGTCGTATAGATGGACCCGAATTGGGTCGGGATGCGCAGTCCGCCGGCGAAACTCGGACCACCCGTTCTGGTATGGCAGCTGTTGCAATTCCCGACCGCCGCAAGCCCTGCGCCTCGCCGGACAAGCTCCGGGTCGAAGCGGGATGGCTGTGCTGGCGCAACTTCCGGAATCTCGGAGCGCCAAGCGTACACGCTGAAGCCGCCGGCCGAGAGCGCTCCAAGCACAACGACCAAACCCATAAGGTTACGTAAAATCATCCACACGCTCGTCGAGCCTGAGCCGACAACGTCGCGCGAAGTAGCGGGTTCCTCTCTGGCTCCCAAGGCGCGGTTCCTTCTCGAACACGCCCTAGCCGCCAGGCGCGTTCCCTCACAGCGACGCACTGTGCCCGGGCTGACGGTTAACCGGGGAGCAGTGTTCTACACCGCTCGACAGACAGGGAGCATCCCATCGTAGCTCGTTTATGCTCACATCCTGCACTTCCAAAGACGCGCCGGAGAAAAGAGGCCGGCAGCTGAGGCCACGTGAGGTTCAATGTGGAAAGCGGGGACGAGGTGCAGGCCCGCGGAACCGGTTAGCATTTGATAACGCCATTTTTGCCGGCTCGAGAGTTCAATCTGCGGGTGAGGTGCATTGACGCGCAGCTATCATCGAACTGACTTCTTCCAACGAGCAGTCCAATGAGGAAGCTTGACGACCGGACACTAGCGAACATGGATGTGGTCCTCGGCGATGTCTGCCGGCACCTCCCGAACCATGGCGGCGATCACGAAAGCCGTAAATTCGTAGCAGAGCGGCTGGTTCGCGCGGCACGGCGGGGCCAGCATACGCTCACTGCCCTGGAGATCGTGGCCCGACAAGCCCTTCGCAAGCTGTCGCGCAGAAAAGTAGCTTGAACCGCTTTCGCGGGAGTGTGGCGCCCAAGTCACCAAGCGGATCGGGCCTCGGGCTAAAGTCGCTCGAGATGAGGGCTTCCATGTACGACGTCTACGTGAACGACCGTAACGACCTACTCGTCGTTCCCCGGGATCGTTCCATCCCACTTGATTTGAACGGAAGCTGGCGCAAGAAGCGCGCCGTCCGCTCGGTCAGCGCTCGGATCCGCAAAGATGTGTGTGAGCAAGGATATCACCGACGGGACCTCACCGCTCGACCGCGTCTGGGGAATTCTTCTGCAGGAAAGCCTTATTAGTATGACTGGATCGAGTTCTCTCGAGCAATGGCGCCGGGTAGGACGGCTTTCCTTGCAATCCGTGGACCTGGTCGCGTAGGCCAAGAAGCAGCAGGCGCTCGATGCGCATCAAACCAGACGCCTATACCGATAACGCAGAACTCAGGGCTTCAGCAGAAGCTTCTGCACGCGCCAGTTCAGGAGCTCGCCGACATAGAGCGTGTTCTGGGAAGGGCGCGCCATGGCATGGATCCAGCCGAACTGAACCGCGGGTTTAAATCGGCGTGGGGTCACGATGCCGATCGCCAAGCCAGGGTATTGTTCGCAAGCGGCGAGGGGGCAATCTTGATCACACATATTCCGTTCTTAGTCTTTTCGCGGCTCGTCAGAGCTCGATGCGGCGGCCTATTTCGACCAGCCGACTGATAGGAATCCTGAAACGATCGACGGCGTGGGCTGAGTTACGGGACATCAAAGCGAACAGAGCGACCCTCCATTTGGAAAGAAGCGGGCGTTTCGGGCGGCTCACGGCATCCACTCGTTCGACGTAGTAGGTGGGCCTCTCCCATGCGGGTAATCCCTCGTGCCTCGCCTGAGAGATCACGGTTGGGAGGTCGGGAATCTCGACAAAGCCGAAGTGAACGTTGACGTGCCAAATTCCCTCGCCGAGCTTGTCGCTTCTGATGCGATCGAGTTGCCTGATCCGCGGCACGGCTTCGAAGCTGACCGTCAGCGCGATCACGGTCTCAAACAGAGAGTGCGTCTGGGTCACATGATTGACGATGATCGGCGGCATGCCTTTCCCAAGCCGGGTGAAGAAAACCCCGGTCCCGGACACGCGCGCGATCTTTTCCTCTTCTAGCCGATGCAGGAACTCCGAGGGTGATTCCGCGTGCGCGGTATTCCGACGACGGATCGCGGTGACCCCGTAGTGCCAAGTGGTCATGATCAGGAAAACTAACAGCCCGAAGCTGAGTGGGATCCAGCCGCCTTCTGCGATCTTCAGCAGATTGGCCCCGAAGAAGGCAACGTCGACGAACAGCAAAGGCCCGGCGACGGCGAGGGATTTCAGAACGCTCCAGTGCCAGCGAACCGTCATGACCCGAACGAGCAGGAACGTGGTCAGCACCATGGTGGTTGAAACGGCCGTACCATAGGCCCCCGCAAGCCGGTCCGAACTGCCAAAGCTTGCCGTGAGCACGAGGGTCAGGGCTGCCATCGTCCAGTTGACGAATGGAACGTAAATCTGTCCGTACTGGTCGGCGGACGTTTGCGAAATCCAGAGGCCGGGAAACCATCCAAGCTGCATCGCCTGGCGCGTCATCGAGAAAGAGCCGGTAATGATCGCTTGGCTGGCGATGATGGTGGCCAGTGTGGCCAACACAACCAGCGGATAAAGCGCCCAGGGTGGTGCCAGGCTGAAAAACAGATTCGCCTGAAGGTCGGGCTGCGCGATCATATGCGCGACCTGGCCCGCGTAGTTCAGGATGAGGGCCGGCAGCACCAGACCGTACCAGGCGAGACGGATCGGAGTCCGTCCGACATGGCCCATGTCGGCATACAACGCCTCACCCCCGGTCACCGCCAGAAACACCCCTCCCAAGAGCGTAAAGCCGAGACCGGCATGCATGGTCAGCAGCTTGATCCCATGAATTGGATCGAGCGCGGCAAGAACCTGAGGATGGGCGGCGATATTGACCGCGCCAAGCAGGCCCATGGTGACGAACCACAGCAGCATTACCGGTCCGAACGCGCGCCCGACGGTGGCTGTCCCACGGCTTTGAGCCGCAAACAACGCCAGGAGGATGAGAACGGCGATCGGCATGGTGTAAGGCTTGAACACCTCAGTTGCGACATTGAGGCCTTCCACCGCGCTCAGGACCGAAATTGCCGGCGTGATGATGCCGTCGCCATACACCAGAGCGGCTCCAAACAGACCGGCGATGATCAGCCACCGGCCGCGCCCCGACCAGTGTGCGCCCGTCATTGCCATCAGCGCGAGAATGCCGCCTTCGCCATGATTGTCGGGCGCATTACAAACACGCTGTACTTGATTGAAATGGTGATGATGAGCGCCCACACGATCAGGGATAGGGTGCCAAGCGCCGCGTCCGCGGAGAAGTCGGAACCCAGCAGATGCACGATGGTCTGCATCGTATACAGCGGAGTGGTGCCGAGATCGCCATAGACGATGCCGAGGGCCAGCAGCAGGGTGGCCGGACTGGCGCTTTGCTCCCCGCGTTCCTGAGGAGCTCCCGCAAACCCCGTGTGGCCGGACAGCGCGGAAATCGTATGACTGGGCATGCTGCTTCTGCAAAATGAGCTCGATAAGGAAACCTAAGCAGATTTCGCCCTATGTTCTAGCCGCAGGCCTACGTCCTCACTGCCGTAATGAAATCCGTTTGCCGGTCCTGATATTGGTCGTGAACGCGTGCGGCTCGGGAATTTCCGCAATAGGCTCCAGGTAGTCGCCACCGGCGATTGAGTGCCGATAACGCCTTCTTCGCGCCGCGGTTTCTTCAGCAAAACTTCACGAAAGGCTAATTCGATCCTAAGGCAACTATACGAAGCTGTCCGAACTGGACGAGGGGCCGGCGATCATACGACGCGCCTCAACCTATCGGAAGTGGAGAC
Organism: Bradyrhizobium rifense; assembly: GCF_008123425.1. GTDB lineage: Bacteria > Pseudomonadota > Alphaproteobacteria > Rhizobiales > Xanthobacteraceae > Bradyrhizobium > Bradyrhizobium rifense. Next base: position 53,546 of record NZ_VSSS01000018.1, on the reverse strand, counting down.
GATCATGAACAATTCCATCCAGTCATCCAGCTCTTCGTCTGTTCAGTTGGAAGGCATCGCCGTTATAGGCCCGGACGGGGATCAGATCGGATCGATCGAGAGCGCCGCCATCGATCAAATGAGTGGTGCGATCTCTCTTGTGGTCATGAGCGTCGGAAAATTCGGATTTGTTGCAGGTCGTTATCTACTTCCCTGGAATCGGCTCGACTACGACCGTCAACTCGCGGCCTATCGGGTGAACCTCACGCGGAAGCAATTGAAGGCTTCCTCACTTCCCGAAGATCCTTTCGGTATGGGACTTTGAACGGAATGGGTTGCAATGTCAGCGGGCAAGTAATTCTCATAATCAGGCGCCGTTCGAATTTGCAAAAATGAATACAAGATATTGATTTGACAGCCATTTGTTGATTCGCATAACCTTCATTATGGAATATCCGAAGGCGAGTTTGCATCAAGATGGAACGTCTGTTCCTGGGATCGGGTATCGCAATAATCGTTGGTTGCGGGGGCTCACAACACCCGATTCTTGCGATTGGTCGAACAAGATATACCCAGGTTGGCATAGAGGAGGTATCCAAATCTCGCACCGCCCGCACTGTTGACGCTAATTCTGCAAATCGTCGTCGAGACGTTGGGCCGAGCAGGCTTGACCCTCCACTTGGTGGAGACGGTATTGTATCTCCAAGATCGAGTGGTCTGACAGCTGTAGGGTCGATGGGCTACGACTAGCGCACGCGGGCCGCCTGTACGCCCGTCGTAGCTTTAGGGCGCTTTTGGAAACCCGAACCTAAGCGGTCGATGGGCTACACGGCCTTAGGCGAGTGAAGGTGAGAGCCGGAGCGGCTTGTCTGGAAGACGCTGAGAGATACGAACCGAAATCTCGCTCCACCTCTCTGTATACGATCACTCTCGTAGAGTGTGGCGCGCAGACAAGATCGACGTTGGGTTGGGCGCTGCGGCGGTTGGCAGGGAGGGCCCGTGTCAGCGATCAGTGCAAGGCCGCCGCGCCCAGTAAGCGCCCAGAAAGGTAAGGGATGCGAATGCACAGACGAAGTCTGCTCAAAGGGATGGCGGCGATGATCGCCCTGCACCCCGATTTGCTGTCTCGGGCTGCAGCCAACGCCGCCGCGGCCTCCGGCTTCAGCCGCGTCAGGCCCGGCGACCCCGCCTGGCCGAGCGCCGAAAGCTGGGCCAAGTTGAAGGAGGCGGTTGGCGGCAATCTGATCGCGGTCGAGCCACCATTCGGCGCTTGCGCCGCCGACCCCCAAGGCGCCGCCTGCACGCACGCGCTCGCCGATATTCACAATCCGTTCTATATCGGCGACCAGCCCGGCGGCACCCAAGTCTCCGGCTGGCTCGACGCCTGGACGCCGGCGCCGAGCACCTATGCGGTGAAGGCGCGATCCAGCGCCGACGTCGCGGCGGCGGTGAACTTCGCCCGCGACAATCGTCTGCGCCTGGTCGTGAAGGGCGCCGGCCACTCCTATCAAGGGACGTCGAACGCGCCGGATTCGCTGCTGATCTGGACGCGCGCGATGAACCAGGTGACGCTGCACGACGCCTTCACGCCGCAGGCTTGCGAAGGCAAAATCGCGCCGTCTCCCGCGGTCACCGCCGGAGCCGGCGCCGTCTGGATCGATCTCTATCACGCCGTGACCAGCGAGGCCGGCCGCTACGTGCAAGGCGGCGGCTGCACGGATGTCGGCGTCGCCGGGCTGATCCAGAGCGGCGGTTTCGGCAGCTTCTCGAAAGGGTTCGGCGCGGCCGCCGGAGGCTTGCTGGAGGCGGAGGTCGTCACCGCGGACGGGGCGGTCCGCATCGCAAACCCTTGCGTCAATCCGGACCTGTTCTGGGCGCTGAAGGGCGGCGGCGGCGGAAGTTGGGGCGTGGTGACTCGGCTCACGTTGCGCACGCACGAGCTGCCAGCCTTCTTCGGCGGCGCACGGGGAACAATCCAGGCGCGATCGGACAAGGCGTTTCGGCGCCTGATCGAGCGCTTTGTCGGGTCGTATGCAGAAAACCTTTTCAATCCGCACTGGGGCGAAACGGTCAGCTTCGCGCCCGACAATGCGATCACTATCAGCATGGTCTGCCAGGGTCTCGACAAGGACCAAGCGGAAGCGGCGTGGCGGCCCTTCTTCGACTGGGCGAACGCGTCGCCGCTGGAGTTTTCCTTCAAATCGCCGTCCGGGACCGGAGTACTTCCGGCGCGGCGCTTTTGGGATAACGGGGTCCTTCCCTTCTTTGTCCCAGACCCGCGCCCCGGCGCGCCCAAATTTCACGGCTGGTGGCGCGGCGATCAGGAGCAGGTCGGCGCGTTCTTCCACGGATACGAGTCGGTCTGGCTGCCGGCGTCCTTGCTGCAAGAGCCCGGCCGCCTCGCCGACGCGCTGTTCGCCGCCAGCCGTCCCAAGAAAGTGGCTCTGCATTTCAACAAGGGATTGGCCGGCGGCCCGGACGAGGCGATCGCCGCCGCCAAGGACACCGCCACCAACCCGGCGGCGACGACGGCCTTTGCGCTGGCCATCATCGCCGACGGCGAGGGCGCTCGCTATCCCGGGCTCGCGCAACCGCCGATCGACGAGGTCGCGGCGCGAAAAGACGCGCGTGCGATCGATCTCGCCGCCGCCGAGTTGCTTCGAATCGCGCCAGACGCAGGATCCTATGTGTCCGAAAGCAATTACTTCAATCCGCGGTGGCAGACTGCGTACTGGGGTGACAACTACGCGCGGCTTCGCGCCGTCAAAGCCAAATACGATCCCGACGGGCTGTTCTTCGTGCACAATGGCGTCGGCAGCGAGGAGTGGAGCGCCGATGGCTTTACTCGGCTTTGAAAGCACGCCGGCATGAATAGATTAATCTGGCCAACATGCGCCGAGCTTTGCCCTCCCCAGTCCTCTTCCGGAAGCGGGCCCTGGGACGGGGAGATGTCGGCGCGCCTACGCAACCGTGGCCTGGTGAGGGAGCACGGGCAGCGACGGAGATCGACGAATGAACGATCACGCGACTGAGCCACGCGCTCTGCGAGGCAAGGCGCTCGTACTGGGTGGAGGTGGCCCGGTCGGACGCGCGTGGTAGATGGGGATCGCGGCCGGTCTGCTGGCCGAGGGCATTGATCTGCGGGAGGCAGATCTCATCGTTGGCACGTCTGCCGGCGCCGTCGTCGGCGCGCGACTAGCCCTCGGCCTCGACCCCATTGCGATGAACTTCGCGGCCGATGCTACGGCCGTCAGCTTACCCTCAGCCGCAGTCATGGCAGGATTGCAGGCATTGATGGCTGGTACGATCCGCGCCGCGAACTCGCCCACTCCGGAGACGGAACGTATACAAATCGGTCGCATGGCGCTCGCTGCACCAACCATTAGCGAAGACACTTCGCTCGCACGAGAGACTTTCGCTGCGATCAAGAGGCAGCCATGGCCGCCGAGCTTCCGGGCGACGACGGTCAGTACGCGCACGGGCCGGTTTAAGGTGTGGGATGCATCAGCGGGCGTGCCTCTGGAGCGCGCCGTCGCGGCGAGTGCGGCGTTGCCCGGCATGTGGCCCCCGATCACGATCGGAGACGATCGTTACATGGACGGCGGTGTGCGGAGCATTCTGAACGCCGACGTCGCGTCTGGCTGTGTCAGCGTGGTTGTGGTTTCATGCATCGACTTGGTCTCCGGGCCAGGGACGCCGGATGCCTACAGAACGCTTAACAAGGTCCTATTGACAGAGATCGACGGGCTGCGCCGCGAAGGCGCGACGGTTGAGATCGTTGCGCCTAGCGCAGCCTTTCGCGAATTGACTGGAAACGGTACCAGGATGCTCGACGTTACGCTCGTTCCCGACGCCTATGCGTTCGGCCAGCGCCAGGCGCAGCCGCGATTTGAAGCCATCCGTTCCAGTTGGGAGCAAGCAGACTGAAACCAATCAACGGGAACCTTTGGGTTCTTACGGCAGCTTCCCAGGCGGATCTCCAGAGACTCTGTTGAAAACGCAATCAATAACACTGACCATACACTCGGTGAATACGGTATGTAGAATCGATGACTGGTAACAGCTACACCATCGGTGAAATCTCTGAGCTCAGCGGCGTGTCAGTACGACGCATCCGATTCTATTCGGACAAGGGATTGCTTCCACCTATGGGGCGAAGCTCGAATGGATACCGAGTTTACTCTGAAGGTGATCTAGCTCGCCTCGACTTAATTCGTGCGTTACGCGACACTGGCGTCGGTCTCAAGACCATTCGGAAGATACTGTCGCACGCCCTGACACTCACCGAAGTCCTACAGATGCGGCTTGGAACTCTCGAAGCCGAGATCGCCTCGCGTCGGCGTATCGCCGCCGTGGTGCGCGCGACGCTCAGAGCGTCTGAGCCCGCCGCATCCGATCTTAGAAAGTTGTGGGCCATCACGACTCTTTCGCAAGCGCAGCTACGAAAGATGATTGAGAGTTTCATCGACAAGGTTGTCGATGGATTTCAAGTCGACGATGCTTGGAAGACGCAAATGATAGAGGCGAGCACGCCCGAGCTTCCAGAGGAGCCAACGCCCGAACAGATCGATGCCTGTAACGAAATCATTAAGATGCTCACAGAAGAGTCTTTCACCGAGACGATGAGAAGCGAAATGGCGCTCGTGTGGAAGGGCGAGTTTGATCTAGCTGCGTATACCGCCGTTTCCGAAGAGACCTTGGCCAAGGCCCGTCAGGCAATTGCGAATGGAGATCTGCCGACATCCACGAATGCAGTCGCCATTGCACGGGAGTGGCTCACCGGGCTGGCACGAGTCATGCGGCGCGATGCCGACGGTGACTTCATCGATTGGGCACGGACGCATCGCAAGCGCGCTCGGCGCTATCAGGAACTCGTGTTGACGCTTCGCGGCCATGACAGCGCACGAGCAGCCGCCGGCGAATGGCTTTGGAGTCATGAAGCAATGACGCCTCTATTGGAATCTGCCGCCTAATCGCAACTGCAGGCGCCCAACGGCAGTTTGCGCGCCCATTCAAAGGCGCGAACACCTGTGACAAAAATCTCGAAGCAGACGAAGCGAAGCGTCCCTTCTCTACGGATGAAGGCATCAAGCCTCGGAATTGGACTCGGTCACCAGCGTTGACGCGTCTCGGTTCGTTCTCTTGATCTATGATGTTCGCGGAAAGTTTTGCCCGTTTTCGGAAAACAATTTCCGGTTCTGAACCAACCGCGAACGTCTTTATCGCGTAGTACGCTGGTCTCGTCGCGCTGGCTGCGTATTAGCAACGCTTTCAGCATTTGCGGATGCCAGCGCATCTACGCGCGCGCTGATTGAGCCCAATTGATCCGACATGAGCTTGCGCTCACCGCCCTCTCCCGCAACTTTGCGCTGTAGGTCAGTCAGTTGATCGGCAAACTTTTGTTGGGCCGCCTGAACATCTTGAACGGCCTTCTGAAGCTCGGCCACCGTCTGTTTGGCCTGCTCAACGCTGGGATCATCTTGATGCGATGCAGTCGCTGTTTGTAGCGCCTGTATTTCGCGGTTCATCCAAACAAAACCGCCTGCCGCGAGCACGACAACCAGCGCAACTACTAGCCACGGCAAGATTCGCCGGTTGGAATCAACGGACTCTGTCATCACCACTCCTTGGATAGCCATAGCACCCAACGCTCGAAATCTGACATAGTTGCGACGGCTCGCCTTTCCCTACGATGTCTCTTCCAATTTCGCCGGTAGACAATATCGGCTTTCCCAAATCATGTTCTCATGGTCTCCGTAGTCCGCCCACAGGGCCGCGAGTTCGTCTTGTGGTTTGAATTTAAAGAACCCGCATGGTTCTCCACGGAGCCATGCCTGCGCGGCGCTGCTAAGGGCAGTACGACGCGATAGATTGCGCTTGCGAACCGGCATCAGCGGTTCGCCGGCAGGGCTGCGGGAGCCGTCTTGCCATCGCCGGCCAGGTCGAGACCCAATTCGCGAAACAGGCGAGCCACGGCGGTTCGATTATCGCGCTCGATTGCAATCTCTGGCCGCGCGCGGGGCGTTCCGAACCGGTCCGTGTATGTCATGCCGTGCGTCTTAATCGCCGATCGGGCTTCTTCGACTCGGTCGAGCGCTTCGCAGGCCTTCGTCAGCAGGATAACGTGATGTTCGTCTAGGTCGTAGTCGCGCATCACGTGCTTGAAGGACTCGCCGGACTCTTTGCGCAAATGTTTCGGCGCAGCCGGCGCCGTCTTGTTCGATTTGGTCATACAATTCCTTTTGGTCTAGAATCTGAAATAAACGCGGGACCCCCGCGTGTGAATCTTGTTGATGGCCGGTCCAAGCCCTCAAAGCGGTAGGGATGAGACGCCCCCCCTACCCTCCGGCCCGTTGCAATGCGCAAGCGCTCGCGCCTGCACCGCAGCCGGAGTATTATCCTGCATGTCTTTGAAGCACCCGGAATCTATTGCCGTCATCGTGACAGCCCTCCGGCTTGCTCATGGCGACGAAGTTGCACGGGCCATGTTGGTCGACGGTATGAGTTTGGCCGCATTGCTAGACGCGATGTTCTCCGCACCGATCGCGCGACGCGATGCAGTTCACAACATCACGAGCGCACTAGACGATTTTGCGATAACCCCCGAACTCGGACCGGTTTGGCGCCTGCGCAACCTTTATGAAGATCGGCCGAGTTCGTTTCGCGTCGTCGACATGGAAATAGCCACTCCGGCCGGTACCCTATCCAGCAAAGACATCTGGCTGCGTCTGCCTGTCTAGCTATTGCGCCATCTTCGCAAGAAGTGTAGGGACGACAGCAGGTACCCTTCGCAGTTGCAAAAACAACGAATGCTCTTGTGGTCTAGTTCACAATTCTGTTGCGCGCGCCTGCTTAGATTTGCCGCTCATGCGGAGCCTTATCATGCGCGCCATTATTGTTCTGGTCGTCGCGTTTGTGGCGATGGCCGCCGTTTATAACGGTCCATTCAAGCCGCTAGCCACGGCACCACTTCCTGCTGTGAACGTGCCCTGATTGATCCAAAGCGAATCTTTCCAGGATCGTTAGGAAGTACCGCACATACCCCACAACCGACGCAAAGCTCGCTTCGCCCTGCTAAGCAAATAGAAACCGCGCTGCCGGGCAAGGCAACGCGGTTGGTCGCAGACCGTGAGGAGCCTGGCTTACTTGGACGTTCCGTCCTTCTTCATGCCTTCCTTGTGCATGGAGTCCTTCTTCATGCCGCTCTGCGACATGCCCTGCTTGGACATGCCGTCGTTGCTCATGCCGGTCGTGCCGTTGGTCGTGGAGCCTCTCTCCTGGCCGGACGGCTCAGTGCCGGGCTTCGAATTACCCGATTGGTTGACCGTACCCTGCGCGAAGGCGGAGCCGCACATCAGGGCAAGGGCGGCGGTGGCGACGACGATCTTTTTCATTGGAACTCCTTGGGTTGGCTGTACGAAAAAAGCCCAACGGGACTAAAATAAAGCCGTTCCTAGAATCGGGATGGAGAAAGAAATTCTCTTTTTGCTTTCTGAAACGGATCGTGCCGTTTTCCGTACTCAGCGCGCGCCATCGAACCAAGAACCGGCCATTCGCGTTCTCGGCGAATGGACCCAGCCACGCTTCAACAGCACCTTGATCAAGCCGAACGGCACGCTGCGGAAGGCAGGCGCCTTGTTGCACGCCAAGATGCTGTGGTTGCGGACCTGCATCGGTGCGGCCACGACACCACAGACGCTCGAAAGGTGCTAGACACCCTGAGAGATACTCGGGCCATCCACGACTAGGACGTAGGGAGGCTGCGCGACGAGCTAAAGGCCGCCAGCCAGCCGTTGGTGTAGGCCGTGGCGCGTCAATTGGCAGCGAGGCTTACTTAACACCGGCCAACCCCTAAATGAACCTACGGCCTCCCCAGCGCGTTAGACATGGTCGCGGAGGATTATCGATGGATCAACATCGGCCGGCCGTTGTTTTGTTTGCCCTCGCGTTGGCCACCGCCATTGTGGTTGCATCTGCAATCACCATCGAGTCCGTCAACACCCGTACGGCAAGTAACGACGCGCCTCCCGGCGCGACAGGGCTTGCCAGGCCGCACCAACCGCTGGACCGTACAGCCGGCGAACCGCTGCCGAGACGCTAGGCGGGCCGCGTAGGGCGCGCATTCGACAGCCTCCCTTACCGACCCCCCAACACCAAAGCCGTTGCACGGCCTCGCCAACGCGGTCCCAGCGGCCCGGCCCTACCCGGGCCGCAGCACCCTAATTTTGCGGCACCCTATTTTTTGACATGCTGCACCGCTGCACCCCCATATAGATGGGTGGTGCACTCTAGTTGATTGGACGTCCGTGCCATACATGACCGTCCATGAAGAGCCTATGGAAGTATCTGAGGGGCTTGGCTCGGGGACGAGGAAGGAATGCCTCTTCACGGCAAGATCGCACTACCGATCGTTCTCGTCGGCGTGGTGCTCCTCTCGCCAGGCTGGAAGGACGCTGCCCTCGCGTACGTGAACCGGACCTATGGCCTCGGATTATCTCTGAACGCACCCTGGTGGGTCGGCGCGGCCTGCGTGCTCCTGGGGGGCACCATCGTCCTGATTGGGCATCTGACATCGTCAGGGAAGTTCGCAGGACAATTCGTCGCCATTCGGCATCAATCCTTTCGGCCGCTCACCACACCTCTCCCTCCGGGCGCGCTCCCGCGCATGATGCGGGGCAGGAAGGTAGTCACCTACGACTGCGACCAGTCCAACTTCCTCAGTCTTGGCGCCTTCGATCCCGTCGGCGCAATACGGCAGCAGCAACGGATGATCACGGAGCTCACCGGTATCTTGAAAGCCGACTCTTCGTCGGCGCTCGGTTACTAGGCATCGTGCACATCCCACTTCAGTTGCTGGCGGGATGCGGCGTGTCTTCCTTTCCGCAGGTCGCTCTTTTCGACCTTCACCGCGAGACGGGTACCTGGCGCGAGCTCCAAGTGGGCGCCGGACTAAATCTCGGCGTGACGAGGGCGCGGACGATAGATCCTCCTCACCCGATCGCCTGCGTGATCCGCGTGGAAGTCAGCTATGCGGTGCGGCCCGATCACGTGGCCGAGGTCGTCGCCGGCCCCTACCGCGACTACTCCATTTCCATCGGCAAACCGGGCATCGACAAGGTCACTCACTACGGTCAGGTCGAAGAAATAAGTTCTGCGTTCCGCAAGCTCCTCGACGAGATTCACGCCGAGCTTCCGAGCAATGTCGTCGTTCACGTCTTCTACTCCGGCCCGGTCGGGCTCGGCTTCACCCTCGGCCGTCGCATCAGCAGGACGATCCAAGATCCGGTCGTCGTCTACAACTACACCGCGAACACGACGCCTGCGTACGCTTGGAGCGTGGAGGTAACGAGGGAAAGCAAGCCGGAAGAAATGGTGGCAATCTACACATGACTATGTTCGACCTGAGCGCCGATCTGCAGGCCTTCTACGACAAGCATGTCCGGCTCGGCAGCGAGCGCCGGAAGAAACTGGCCGGCCACCGGGACCTGAACATCACCCGCTTGAAGAACGGGCTGGACGATCTCGCGGAAGAGTCGAAGCGTCCGCGACCACATCCATACAATTGGCAGAATCAGGGTGGTCTACGCGATGCACACCCTCAATCAGGATCCGCGCGACGACAACGACTATGACATCGATGTGGCGTTGCTGTTCCAAAGAAATGCCCTCCCGGAAGACCCGCGCGCCGCCCGGCAGCGCGTCGCGGACGCGCTCGGCAAGCGCTGCACCAACTTCACTCAGGAGCCGTCGGCGCGCACCAACGCCGTCACCGTCTGGTACGCGGAGGGCTATCACGTCGACTTCGCGGTTTTCCGCAGCTACAGCGACGATTTCGGCCGGGAGAAGATCGAGCACGCGAGCACCGACTGGAAAGAGCGCAATCCTCAGGAAATAAACGATTGGTTCAGGAAGGCCGTCGCCACAAAGAGCCCGTCTCTCGGTCTGCTGACCAAGGTGCCGGAAGGTCAACTTCGACGAATAGTGCGTTTCCTGAAATGGTCTACTCGGTCGCGACCATCATGGAGCCTGCCCGGGGGCCTGATCGTCTCGAGCCTAGTCGTCGAATGCTACCGTCCCAGCTTCGAGCGCGACGACGTCGCCCTCTACGATAGGGTCGTCGCCCTGAGGAATTGTCTCGCATTAGATTCGACGATTCGACGGTGTACAATCCCGTTGATAGATCCGAGTTCACGGCCAACTCCGAAATCGCAAACCAAGTGAAGCGGTTCAAGGCGCAGTTGGATACATTCGCGATTTCATCCGGCTGAATGAGTCGACGAAAACTCCGGTGGAACTCTACGACAAGCTGCTGGAGCTTTGCCCCGATCGCGTTAATCCCGGCTCCCTCTGGAGTGCGGCCGCTACCGCCAAGGCTCAGTCGTAACCGGTGCCGGCGCGTCAGAGACGGGACGTGCCCGCTTCCTGATATCAGAGGCGGATGACGCCGTTCTGCAGACACTTGAACACAAGCCGATGCCCTGCCAGAGCTGCGGATCCTCGACGCCGCCCAATAGCCTAGGCTGCTAATCCGCTGCCATCGGTAGATAGTCGGTTGCGTTCACGGGATGACGCAGGCGAGTGACCGCAAACTCGATAAAGGCGCGCAATTTGGGCAGCGCCTGGCTGCGACTTGGGTGATAGAGCGAGAGGCCTGGCACATCCTCGCCAAAAGCATCGAGCACTGTCTCAAGCGCTCCCGCATCCAGATAGGGCATCACGAGCGAACGTGGCAGGCGAAACAGTCCAACACCGCGCAGTGCCGCCCTGATGCACAGATCAACATCGGAGATCACCAAGGGACCCGTGACCGCGATCGTGACAGGCCGCCCTCGAACGAAAAATCGCCAGTGGTCCGCACCACTCGCATCGGTCCGATAAAGGATGCACCGGAAGCGCTGCAGATCTTCGGGGCGGACCGGCCGGCCCTGCGCCTTGAAGAGGCTCGGCGTTCCCACCACGACAAACCGCTCGGCCAGCGTCAGACGAACGGAAACCATATCCATTTCGACGAAATCGCCGAGCCGTATACCTGCGTCATACCCCTCCGCGACGATATCGATCGGACGATCCTCGCCAACGAGTTCGAGCTGGATCTTTGGGTGGGCAGCCAGAAAATCGGGCAGCAGGCGGTTGATCAGCAACGGCAGCGCCGGCCGCGGCGCGTTGATTCGTAGCCTGCCCCGTGCGTCATCGCCTAACCCGCCAGCGGCGTCTATGCCGGCGCTCAACATATCCGCAGCCGGCCGCGCGTGGGCGAGAAGCCGTTCGCCTGCTTCAGTCAGGTTTACGCTTCTGGTCGTCCGCACAAAAAGAGGCGAGCCGATCCGAGCCTCAAGGTTGCGAATGGCTTGGCTGACAGCGGACGGCGTCACGCCAAGACGCGTGGCAGCGGCCCGAAACCCCCGCAGCTCGGCGACGGCCAGAAACATGACCACGCCGTCCATACGCGCTCGATCTATTGTGAAGCCTGGTTGCACAGCTTGTACCAATATAGGCCGATTATCAAACAATCATGCTCCCGGTAGACGGAAACCACAAGACATCACGTCGAGGAGCAAGAGCCATGCGTTCATTCCACATCAACAGTTTTGGCGGACCTGACAGCCTGATCATCAAAGAGAGCGAGCTTCAAAGGGTTGGTCGAGGTGAAGTCCTGGTCCGCGTCAGGGCGTCCTCGCTCAACTTCCGGGATCTGATAATTTTTGCTGGCCAGTATCAGCCACCGATTCAAATTGGCCGCGTGCCGTTGTCGGATGGCGCCGGCGAAATCGAAGCGCTCGGCGAAGGCGTCAAGCGATTCCGAGTCGGCGACAAGGTCGTCAATTCCTTCCTTCCCAACTGGTTTGGTGGAACGCTGAACACGCGAGCCGAGCAGTGGAGCGTCGATCACGATGGCTGGCTGACGGAATACAAGGTGGTCAGCGCGGAGATCCTTGTTCCTATGCCATCTCACATGAGCTTCGAGGAAGGCGCTACGCTTTCCTGCGCTGCTGTGACCGCATGGTCGGCACTTGAGGGTGTGCGGGCCGGCGATGTGGTGCTCACTCAAGGCACCGGTGGTGTGTCACTGTTCGCAGTGCAGTTGGCTACAGCCCTTGGTGCCAAGGTGATTTCGACGACCTCCAGCGATGAGAAGGCCGAGATGCTTCGCAGGCTCGGCGCGCACGATGTCATCAATTACAATGCGACGCCCGAGTGGGGTGATGCGGTTCGCGAACTCACCAGCGGCCGCGGCGTCGATCGCGTTGTCGAGGTGGGCGGCCCAGCTACCCTGCCCCAGTCGATGAAGGCCTCGGCGCCCGGAGCGGACATCTCCATCATTGGCATCCTGGCAGGACATGAAGGTAGCGTCGACTTCATGACGATGTTCAGGAGCCGCGTCGGCTTCCGCGCTGTGACAGTTGGAAGCCGCCGAGACCTCGAGGACACGTGCCGGGCGATGGAACAGCATGGCATCCGGCCAGTCATCGACAGCGTTTACGCATTCGACGACGCAAGGACAGCGATCGCACACTACGGCGCGCGTAATATCGTGGGCAAGGTCGTTATTCGGCACTGATCTCTTGCCGATCTCGGACTCGCATAGCTGAAAGAGTGTCGGTCAACTGCCTTGAGGCTTCTCCGCACCGCCCATAAGGGAGTGAAGCGGTTCAGGAGTTTGTCTCGACTCGAGTTGCTGGCTGGACGAAAGCCTACTGCAAGAACAAGGGCTCTGCTCGGAGGGACATGATGACTACCATTTCGAAGGAAAGCGGCCTGATAACGTTGATCAACGTGTTCACGGTTGAGCCGGCCAACCAACGACGGCTTATTGAACTTCTAAACGAAGCCACAGAGGTTTCAGTGCGCGGGGCGCCGGGGTTTGTTTCTGCAACTCTCCATCGCAGCACCGACGGGACCAAGGTGACGATGTACGCACAATGGCGGAGCATCGATGATTATCAAGCGATGCGTCAGGACCCTACCCCGCTCCCGTTTTTTCAGGAGGCTCTGACCATCGCCAAGTTTGAACCCGGCATCTACGAGGTGGTGCAAACCTACGCACCCGCCGACGACCCGAACTGAAGCGACTGAGGTTTTGCTGCATCCGATATGCCAGCCATCTAGATCGCGACGTTCCGGTACGAAGACATCGGCCTCAGCCGGCAGGTCGCGAGAAGCCAACTACGACCGGATATCGATCCGGGCCTTTAGCCCGCTGATCAGGAGGTCGAGTCCCGCTTCGAAGCGATCGTTGAGATCGTCGTCGAACATACGGTGTAATGCCGCGTGGATGCTTGGGTACTTCACCGCCGCAAGCTTTGCGAACTTCGCTTGCCGGTCTGCGAGATCGAGCGGCCCACCTGTTCGCGGATCCAGCCCCTGTTCCTCCATCGTGAAACCCAGCACGTAGTATACAAGACTGAAGGCTCCGTCGGATGAAAGCTCTGGCGAGGCGCCAGCTTCCTGCATTAGCGCCATCATGGCTTCGACGACTCGAAGCACGTTGTCGGTAGGAACATACGTGCCCGCGAAAACTCGAGCACCGTCGCGGTGGGCGAGAAATGCCCTCCGGATGGCACGAAAGACACCCTTCAGCCGCTCGTCCCAAGTCTTGCCCTTGCGATTCCGCGGCAGCGACACGCCGCCAAAAATGGCATCCGCCATGGCGTCTAACAAGGCCTGCTTGTTGGGGAAATGCCAATAAAGCGAAGGCGCCTGAATCTTCAAGGCGGTGGCGAGTCGCCGCATCGTGAGACCCTCCAGTCCAACCTCATCAAGCAAGGTCAGCGCCGCCCCTACGATCACCTGTTGTTGAATGCCTGCACCGGCCGCCACGCTTGATCTCCCTAACACTGTTAGACTATGCCTTACATCGTAAGGGACGTGGTCTTACGTCGTAAGATACGTGGAGAGATGATCGTGAGCAATGAATTCGACGTTGTCGTCGTTGGCGGCGGACCGGTTGGACTATGGCTAGCTTGTGAGCTGGCGCTGGCAAAAGTGAAAGTCCTCGTGCTGGAACGGCGCACCGAACGCGTCACTCAATCCCGCGCATTGACGATCCACGCTCGAACCCTGGAAGTGTTCGCCCTACGTGGGATCGCGGAGCGCTTCCTCTCACAAGGTCGTCCGAACCCCGTCTTTTTCTTCGGAGGACTGGATACGCTGCTTGATTTCTCGACATTGGAATCGCACTTTCCCTTCACGCTGTTCCTGCCACAGGCGACGACCGAGAGGCTCATCGAGGAGCGTGCACTGGAATTGGGCGTGGACATCAGGCGTGGCCACCTTGTGGAACAGGTTGAGCAGAATGCCGAGAGCGTCATCATACGGGGCCGGACTGGGGAGACGCCGTTCGTCTTTGCTGCCCGCTACGCCGCTGGGGCCGATGGCGCGCGCAGCATGGTAAGGCATGCTTTAGCAATCGATTTTGTCGGACATCCGGCACGGCATACAATGACATTGGCAGACGTTGCGCTTGATGCGCCACCAGAAAAACCAGTCCTCACCCTGGTCAACGAAGCTGGTGGTTTGGTTCTCGCGCCACGTGGCGATGGTGTTCATCACAGAATTGGCGTCATTGATGCATCGTCACCCTATTCAGCATCCTCCGAGCCGGTATCGCTCGCCGAGGTCGCGGCTTGCGCGGCCCGCATTTTCGGCGGGGATCTCCGTCCGCGCGATCCTGTTTGGATGTCGCGCTTCACCGATGAATCGCGCCTCGCCGAGTGCTATCGGAAAGGGCGGATTTTCCTAGCTGGCGATGCCGCTCACATCAACCCGCCGATGGGCGGTCAGGGCATGAACGTCGGCATCCAGGACGCCATGAATCTCGGCTGGAAACTGGCGAGTGTTATACACGGTACCGCGTCTGACGAGATACTCGATAGCTATCAGTCAGAACGTAGACCGATCGGCGAGGCGCTCCAAGAGGACACGCTTGCGCAATTCGCGCTCTTCTCCTCATTTGATCCTCCGGCATTGGCGCTGCGGCGCATGCTCAGCGGCTTTCTTCGCTTGCCGCAGGTCAACCGTCAGCTCTCGGACCAGCTCTCCGGCTTTGGAGTCGCCTATCCAGAACCGCTGTTTGAGGCGGCGCACAATTGGGAACATCGGAAAGGTGTGAGCGGGCATCGTCTTTCCGACGCGAATCTTGTACTGAGGGGCGGCGCGCGCACGACCCTCTACCACTATCTCCAAGAAGGCCGCTGGGTCCTGTTGCAAGTCGCTGCGGAGAGCAACGCAACCCCCGTCAGGGACGCAATCAACATCGTCAGCCTGGCACCCGGCGCCAACGACGGCCTGCTCGGCAAATTCGCTTCAATGCTTGTCCGTCCGGACGGCTACCTCGCCCATGTGCGCATCCTATACGAGTCAGACGACTTCGAGGCCGCCGCGTGATTGTGCGCGCGGGCCGGCGTTTAGGATCGCGACGGCGTACCAAACCTCCGAGGATGTGCTTCTAAATACTATCGCCAAGGTATCGAGCACGGGAAGATAGAAGTTGTTTATGCCTGAGAACAATCCAACGAGCTTTGCGGCGAAAGACTAACGGTCGCCATCGGGCGCTCCAAACCCACTTCTATGCGGTGTCGAGCACAATCCGGCGATATCGCCCAAGTGGGAAACGCTCCTGTCGGCACGCGTGAAAGCCACACCCTCGAGCTGGATGCTGGTCAGCATTTCCCTCATCTCTAGCTCACAACAGAACGCCCTATTGGTTCTGGCCCGCTGTGGTTCTCACGACGCCTTGACTTGCTGCGGAGCACGACACGTATCATTCTAAATTATGAATGACGATCATCATATCAACGAAAGGGTGAATTCGTGGCAACAACAAGCGTGGTCAACGTCGACGGTGCGCGCGTCGCATATCGATTGCAGGGGCGCGGTCCAGCTGTCGTGCTCGTAAACGGTACTGCCGCCCTGGATGCGCATTGGGGTCCGGTGATCGCGGAGTTCAGCAAGCATCGGACCGTGATCAGTTTGGATTACTCAGGTTCCGGAGACACGACCGATGAGGGCGATGCACTCAGCCTGCAGAAACTCGCGCGTCAGGTAAGCGAAGTGGCCCGCGCTGCCGGTGTTGACCGGTTCGATCTAGTGGGCCATTCCCTCGGAGCGGCGATTGCAATCCAGCTTGCAGCCAGTTCTCCAGACCTGGTCCGATCCCTCATTGTGGTCGCCGGCTTTTCGCGGGGGACAGAGCCGCGGCTCAAGCTTCAATTCGAGCTCTGGCTTGACCTGATCCGAACCAACCGCGAAGCATTTCTCAGGCTACTGCTGCTCTCCGGACTCACGCCGGCGTTCGTTTCGAGTGTGGGCATTCCGACGATCGAAGATATGATCAAGGGGTACATGCCTCTGGCCAATTGGGAGGGGATTGCGCGCCAGGTCGAGCTTGATCTCGCTGTCGACGTCAGCGAACAAGCCAGGAGTATTACGGGCCCCACGCTGGTAATCAACTGTGCTCACGATCAGATCGTCACACAGACACCTGAGCTGGCCGCAAGCATTCCTGGTTCGATGTACCAACAGATCAATGCCGGGCATCTAGCCTACTTCGAAGGGGCCGACGAATTTCTCTCTTTGGCTACTGAGTTTCTGCGCCGGCACGGCGCATAGGCATGCAGGCGGCGATGACTTGGTATTCGCCGGAATTGCGTCGCGGCGAAGCCCGCGCCATTGCCTTAATTCACGATTGACGAACACTCCTAGGCACGCCGGGCCCCATTTAATGCTCAAGTGCCGTGTCCTCTGCCCGCGAAAGGGCGAGCCCTCGAGCTGGATCCGCTTCGCCGCTATCTCATCCGCAAACGGATCCTTGGCTATGTGCGTCCACTGGTGGACGCGATCGACGACTACAGCAGATTACCGGGGATGGACGACGCCGCCCATGAACCACAGCTGGGGCGGATCCGGATACATATCTGGCGGCTGAGCCGGCTTACTTCTCTTTTTCTTCCGCCTGTTCGTGCTCAAGATCGCTGATCAGCTTTCCGATGCGCTCTGTGGTCGTGGGATCGTTCACGGCTTTCAGCAAGCGCTTGGATTGCGCCAAACGAAATGCGATTTGCTCCTGGCGGGCTAGTTGGTCTGGCATCATTGGTGTCATCCCGCAGAGTCGACGACGCGGCGAATAGTTCAATACTATTTTGGAATGGCACGGGCGTCGCGTTGCTAGTGGCATCCTGCCCCGGGCTGTTCGCCCGGATCGGCGCAATAGGGGCGTTGAACCGAATTAATGAGGTTGCCCATTGAGCTGACATCACCGACCTACCGCATGCTGCAAATCCGATCTTGCCCATGCTCGACGAAGCCAAGGTGCCTCGGCACCTTGGGCCGATGATAACCCGCTAAGCACCGCCGCCGGTGCTAGCGTAGCGGCCGTCAACCTGCCCTCGCAATGCCCCAACCGGGGCCGTCTCTCCGGAGGCGGTTGGGTCTGTGAGTATCAATCTGGACGAGGCAAGACGCTAGTGCGGCTTTTCCGGCTGCTGGCTTAGGGGCCTAACAGTCTTATTGCTGTCTGGCATTTTGTCTCGGCCCTGATCTCCATTGTCGTCTTTACCGCCAGAAGTGGAGGTCCCACTTCCGCTGCTCGAACCAGACGACATGCCGGTGGTGCCGCGCGGGTCTCTACCCGGCGCCGTTGAGCTGGCCGCTGGATCACCGGCAACCGCTCCTCGACCGCTCGGGGCGCCAGCGGGCTGCGCCGACGCAGTAGCGATCGAGACAACCAAACCAGTTGCTAATAATAGGATTAGTTTCACAGCAAACTCCTAAGGCTGTTGCGCTTAACCCGCAGGAAGTCCGGTCTGTTCCAAAGTCTAGTGCTGCTGCGGGATCGCCAATTCGCCGTCTGCCGCGATCATTTCTTCACGCACAAGACAATAGCTAGCGAGGCCTCGGTCTGGCCCGGGCTTTGGCCGCAACTGGCGCCGGTGGTCCCCAACGTTGTCGGCGCCTGGCTGACAGAACCGTGGGTCACGACGCAAGTGGCGGACACCATCACCTCGTCGGCACTACACAGCGCCGGCTTCGGGACACCTCCCTCATTGCTGGATCTGACTACCCTGAACTGCGGCGGGGCGACGGCATCCTTGCCGTCCTTGCCTGGTGGTCCAGCAGGGCCCGGCTGGCCCTGTCGGCCGGGCGCCCCCGCCGCACCGGTGTCGCCTTTGTCTCCCTTATCGCCCTTTACGGGTGCACCTCCACAGCCGCTCAGGCTCACGGCCGAACAAAGGGCGATAGCCAGCAATCTATGTTTCTTCATTGGGGCTCCCGGAGGTGCGGGCGTCGTCCCGGACGGCCGACGTGACTGCACCGAGCTCTGCTAGTGCGTTTTCGTCTTGTGCCATTTCTCGAGGTCGAGTTCGGCCTCGTTACGCTGCTCTTTCTCAGGATTGCCCTTCCAGGGCTTGTCCGTTTGCTTGTGCGTCGCCTCGTCGGACTGCTGCCGCGGATCGTCTTTGGGTGTTTCCTTGCTCATGTTCTCTCCTGTGCTGAGAGACAAAAGCTTTGAACCGACATGCGTTCCTCTAGCCGGAACTAATGAGCTTGCGCCCGCTTGAGTCCCGGTTCTGTGATGTGGAGTTGCTTATGCGTCAGTTTCGTTGGACCCCCTCGATCGTCACGGCCGACGAGCCGACCGTCTATCTCGTGGCTGATGATTTCGGGAGTGCGGGAAGCGCCTGGCGCGAGGCGGACCTGGAGACCGCGGACCTCGAGACGGTGATCCAGGACCTGATCACCGGTGAGTATTGCAGGCCGATCAGGGTCGTGGCTTTCAACACCTCAGAGCGCTGGTCGGAAGACGTCTCGGAGGATGTCGCCCGCGAAATCCAGCATCGCTGCAATCTGCAACTGAGCGACGTCCCCTCGCATCTGCAGGAATTCGTGGATCGCCACGCGGCACTAGACACGCGGCAGTTCAGCCTGCGCTTGGTTTGAGCGATGACCTTCCAGCGGAAAACGCCGGAGGCTTTCGTGCGTATCGTCGCGGCAGGGCACTGGCCTTTCGGTCTTGTGATCATTTGCGGGGCGGGGCCAACGCTCCGGCCTGGTGAAGAAGTGCAAACCGGTCTGGCACGCCCCAGTGCTCGACCAGCTTGCCGTCGGCAAACCGACAGACGTCCATGACGTCGATCGCCACCGTTTTGTCCGAGCGTGGATCGACGCCGGTCGCTCTGCAGCGAGCCCACACCGTATCGTCGGTTTCGACGCTCGCCTCGATCGTGAGCGTTAGATCCTCGATGCTCTGCCGCGCATCCGCGATCTGACCCTTCAGAATTTGCAGACCCGGAAGATCGGTTTTTGTCAGATATTGATGTTCGACCAACGTCTCGGCGCAAACGTCGTCCGCAACCGTCACATCGCCACGCGAGAAACCACGCTCGACGATGGCTTTGAAAAGCTCGAGGTTCGTCGACATCTCCGTTACTCCGCCAGTCCTACGTGGGTCGAGATTATCGGAGTGCCGGCGGCAGCGCTTGTAGATTTCGGTCATTCTCCGGGCGTAAAAGCGTTGTCCCAATCGCCGACGAGGCCGCTTGGCGGCAGGCTCGCAAAGCCATGACATTCTCGGATGAACTGGGCCTGATAATGTCGGTCCAAGAACGACGCGGGCTCTTCCGGCGGGCAAGGAGGGACCGATCGAAGCGGATAGTCCGCGCGAACAGCTTTGACGCTAACCCGACCTGTGTCGCAAACCGGCGCTGGAATTGGCTCGTGCTGAGACCGGATTTGGCGACAAGGTACTCGATCCTGACGCAGCCCCTGGACGGTAATCATGTTGCGTGCCGCAACGCCGATTGGGTGTTCCGGGCTACGTCGCTCAAGCATCGTCCCGACCCAGCTTTCGGCAGCTGCGACACGCAGCTCGAAGTCAGCCGCCGTGCGCACGGCGTCGCCAAGGGTTGCGGCGGATTTGCCGAGGACGTCCGAGGCCGCAGGATCCTGATTGACCAGGGACATCATGTTGATCCCGAAGAGGCGGTTCAGGCCAGCCGGTTGAAAAAGAATGTTGAAGACATGGACTGAGCCGGACAATGAAACATGCGCACGACGATAGGTTTGCGGTCCGACCACGCTGATGTCGGGAGTACTGTTTGCGCGACCATCGACGCGAACGCGATACGGCTCGCCAAGGTGGATATTCAGGATTTGATGAGGTGGTGCGGCAACTGGCCAGCTCAGTACGGCGCTGCCTAGTTCGATGCGTCTCTCCTCGAACGAGCGCACCACGCTTCGATACAGAGGACGTGGCAAGGCCCGTTCGACATCCATTCGTGGTCTCCGATTGCGAAGCCTAAACCGCGCTCTAACGGGCGACAAGATTTCTTCTTAAGCCACGAGTCGATGAAGATCAGGTCGCTCTCGAAGCGCTGCCAACTGAGGCGCGGACTTAACTCAACTTCCTGCAAAGCTTTTTAATCAGCGCCTTCTGGTCGTCGATGTACTCTTGGACGACCTGCCGCGCCTCCTTCGTGCGAGACGGCTTTTCTTCAGGCTGATCCGCTGGCTTCCGATCTTTACCCATAGCTAGTGTACGGGGGACGTTCGTCCTGGTTTCAGCCAACGTGTAACCGCGCGCCCGGCCAAAGCGCGAACCAAGGCAGCTTGTGCGCGTGGCTCAACCCAGCGAGCGGAATGTTTTGCTGCGCCGCATCGAGCGTTAGCCCCGCCGGAAAATTTGGCCCCTCTCCCGCTGTCAACGCGAGTTCCGCCCAGTCACTCGCAAGCTTCAACCAGCCCTCTCTATCGACCTGGCTGGGGCTGCCTGCTGCCTCCGCGCGGCAGTCCGCCGCCTCCTTATAAAATTGCTGAGCGGACGAATCATCTTGGCGTAATGCGAGAACTCACCGGATGCCATGATCTTAAACGTTGCCTCAGCTTAGCACGGCCAGAATAGGCAACACGATTCCGAAGCCAGCGTTCCTATTACGGCTGAGACCCTCGAATGAGACTCTGCAACGACACGCGGCCGTTTGATTCGGGAGCCTGCGAATAAAGCGGACCCACGAAGAGGTGATTGATCGCCGCCGCAATGGGCAGGAAGCAAGTCTATCGCCAGACCGATGCTTAGGAACGCCCGCATGCAGCTTCGGTTGATGATTAATCAACAAAACGGAGTTGAACAATGCGGAAGACAATATTCTCGGTCGCTCTGTGCGCATTGCTTGCCGGTGCGTCGGTCGGTTTCGCCCACGCCCAAGCGGGCGGCGGCGCAGGTGGAGGAGCCGGCGGCGCGGGTGCAGGGGGAGCAGGCGCGGGTGCCGGAGCTGGAACAGGTGGCGCAGGCATGGGAGGAGCCGGGGCCGGTAATGGATCAAGCGCGGGCACCAGCGGTGCCGGGGCCGGGTCCAACGGAGGCACCAGCGCCGGCCAAGGCGGCCCCCAGAATGTTCGTCCGGGGCGCAGTCAGGATCCCACCGGTCGCTAACCATTCACGCCTGACAAGCAACAGAAGCTGCCGGGCTTAGCGCGGCAGCTTTTCCGTCTCCAGCCAGGCGAGAGAGACCTTCGATTTGGCGCTACCGCAACATGTCGTGTAGCGGGATTTCGTTGGGCGACTATCCAGCTAGCGCAGCCACGACTATCTTGCGCTCACCCTCCGGTTGCGCTTGGATGTTTGCGTTCATCAACGCCATTTACAGCCACCGGCTTTTTCATGCCGCGGCGTACCAAGCTGCTAACCGTTCAAACCGGATTTCTCGAAGCAAGGCTCGGACTGTTGGCCGCCCGGCGCGTACGCGCGCTTATCGATAAGGCTCTGCGGACCTCAGAGCCCGACATGGACTAGATTACTCGCGCTGAGCTGCCAAGGACCTATTGCCGCGAGCGAGGAGCGCTTGCCGAGATGTGTTGAATTGCCCTCGAGCGACTGCGTTGAGCAATCAGTGCGTCGCAAATGCAAAAGGCCCCCAGCGTGAGCCGAGGGCCAACAAGCATCAAGGGGTACATCCGCCCTTAGTGATGCCAGAACAGTGCGAGCAGCAAAACAATCGGCAGCGGAATGCCAAGCATCCAAAGCAGTGCGCCTCTTCCAAAGCCCATGATGTCCTCCTCAGTCAATCAACCGATGACCGCCGCATTTGTTCCCAAGGTGGAACGTTTTAAATCTGCAGGGCCGTCAACAAACCCACCACATGGACGAAAATGTGCGGTGAAGAAGCGCAGCTCAATAATCTGAGAGCGCGGCTAAGTACACGGGCGTTCAGACAGAGAAGTCCGGTTTTCGTCGGCCACATCATCTGCCGTATACTTCCACGCCCTCGCGCTTTGATCGTCAATGAAGCTTCTCATCGGGCATTTCGGCCTCATATTGTCTAGCCTTTTCGAGGAGTGCATCGCGAACCTTACCCGGAGCCAATAACGCAGCCTGTTTGCGAGCCTCTCGGGCACATTCAGCGGCTTTATCTTGGGTTTCGGTGGTCATAGCGTCCTCCATCGGAGAAACGCTGCTATCGACCGCCTGTTCCTTTGCTCAGACTTTTGAATGAGCTGGCGCGCAAAAGCCCTTCCGACGTGATGTCCCGATATTCGATGTCAGCATAGAACCTTGGCTCAACCCAAGTAGCCTTCGGCTTCTTGATCGGTTTGGTGAGCTTCTGCTTTGGGCTGACGACCGTATCCAGTGCCTTGCGGATTTTGGCCGACGTGGTTCGGCTCCAACCGGTCCCGACCTTCCCCATGTAGCGCAGCTCCTTGCCTTCTTTCTTGCCGAGGTAGAGTGCAGCGACTCCGGTGGGATCTTTGATGAAGCCAACCACGGGGATTTCTCGCGCTGGACGGTCTTGACCTTCCACCAGGCTTCAGTCCGCTCCGATCGGTACGGGGGGTCAACACGCTTGGAGATGATGCCTTCAAAATTCAACCGTGCTGCTGCCTTAAACAGCTCCTGCGCGTCGCCTTCAGCGTGCTCGCTGTAGAGAGCCCGCGAGTCTATTCCGTGCGTCTCGAATAACTCCTTCAGCAGCTCTTTCCGCGCAAGCTGGGAAGTCTTCCGAAGGTCCTGACCATCCAGCCACAGCAGATCGAAGGCGTAGAACAGCAAACGGTCTTGGCGGCCTCCTGCGAGCTCGGCCTGCAATTCGGAAAAGTTGGTGCGGTTTTCGTGAACGACCACCACCTCGCCGTCGATGATGGCCTGATATGGAAGGTCGAAAGCACCGGCAATGACGGAGAAGCGCTTGATCCAATCGTGACCGTTGCGTGGCAGGCGTAAAGTGTCCCCATCTGCTAAGCTTAGGGGTGGGCAGGTGGCGGAGCCGATTACCGTGATCTTCATGTGCGCCGACTGTGGAGATTGCTACGAGGCCACGCAAAAGCATGAACCGTCTTCAAGCGCCTTTATCGCTGCAAGAGCTGTAACAATATCGTCCATCAGCCTGAGAGAAACTACAACTGTAAACGCAACCGAACCTCCTGCGAGCGCCCGCTTCCAAGATTGCTCGGCGTCAGACCCACCCCAGCGCATCTTCAGGCGGCGAAACTCTCCGCTCGACTACGGATGTGCAGCCTCGGCCGCCGCCGCTGGCGACCCGGCATAGGGACAGCGCTTTTACGCACGCGATCGCGCGGATCGGCGGCGCCCTTCGATTTCTGCTCTGACCGCAGCCTTGATCTTTTGCGGAGCCCGCCCTCCGATCTGCCGGACGCGTTCGCTCGAAATACGCAGTTCCCCACCAAGTTCATCAAGCGTCTGCGCTTGTTCTGTCATAAGCCGCGCATCGATCACGCGTCGTTCTCTCGCGGAAAGAACGGACAGAGCTCGATTGAGAGCCCGAAGTACGCGTTGGCGCTCCTCTGCTTCGGCCATTTGACTTTGAGGGATCCGGTGAATCTTCTCTCAGGGGATAAATCATATCTTCCGCGGAGGCGTCCTCGGCGATGGGCACTTTACGACATCTCATGCGGATCCGGCCGTTCATTTCGACGACGTCACGACCTGCAACACCGAGATCCTGAGCGACTTATTCGATCTGATCGGCGGTTAGTTCGGCATCGTCTCACCAAGACGGCTTTTGAGCTGCGCAAGTTAAAGAAGAGCTTTTTTTCGCCGGCGTAGTGCCCATTTTCACGAGGGACCGGGACCGAAGGACATACTCCTGCATGCTCGCTTTGATCCACCAGCGGGCATATGTGGCGAGCTTGACGCCTTTGTGCGGATCGAATTTCTTGACGGCCTGCATAAGGCCGACATTCGCTTCCGAGATAAGGTCGGCGACGGGCAGCCCGTAGCCCCGGTAGCGAAGAGCCACCTTGCCAGCCAAGCGAAGATGGCTTGTAAGCAAACGGTACGCAGCTCCGCCGGAATGTGGTTGGCCCGATCGGCACCCGGCACTGGTTTCGGCGGCGATCACAAAATTACGACGTAACGGATTTGTTCCATGAGATCGCTCGTATGCGTGTTTTGGCGGCCGCACCCCAAGGGCGGTCGAAACCAACGCCAATCGAGATGGCTTCGGAATGAATGAATCATGCAGGTCTGCGAGTGGTCAACGGATCGTAATTGATTGCAGGAAAGAGGAATGTGGTTCGATAACTTGTGGAGGCCACTCCGCCGGAACCAAAGCGCTGCGCGGAAAGTTCAGGTACTTCTGTTAACGCCACCATGGACGACTATCGCGACCTCGTTACCGCCGCTTTCGGATTGGCTTGCGCGGGTGTCATGCTGGTCGCAGGCCAGCTCTACCTGGAGCACCGCGCAAAGCTAGGGGACGAGCAGATTCCCATGTCTATTCGAAGAGCCCCCGCCGCCTGTCATATCGAGTAGCAAATCGCAGAGCTAGTGCGCCGAGATAGCCTCGACTCGGCGCGGGTCGCCCCCGACCAGAATCGCCTTGCCGCCTTCCGCTGCCGCGGCTTCCTTCGGATGCTCATGCTCCATTGTGCCGGGCTTCCATGAGCTAGTGTCCCGACTGATCCGCGCTGACGCGCCAAATCGCGTTTCCCGTGTCGTCGGCGACCAGCAGCGCTCCGGTGCGGTCGAGCGCCACGCCGACGGGGCGGCCACGCACAGTATCGTTGTCGTTGCCGAGAAATCCGGTAACGACCGGGACAGGTTTGCCCTCCGGGCGCCCGTTCACTAGCGGCACAAAAATGACCTGATAACCATTGACCGGGCTGCGGTCCCAACTGCCGTGCTCACCGACAAAAATGCCGTTACTGAATTTATCAGACAGCGTCTCGCCTTTGCTGAACGCGAGGCCGAGCGCCGCCACGTGTGAACTCAGGCCGTAGTCGGGTTTGACCGCCTTGGCCACCAAGTCGGGTCTCTGCGGATGGACGCGGACGTCTACGTGCTGGCCCCAATAGCTGTAAGGCCAACCATAGAAGGCGCCCTCCTGAACCATGGTGAGATAGTCCGGTACCAGGTCGGGGCCGATCTCGTCGCGCTCGTTCACCACCACAAACAGCCGGCCTGTTTCGGGATCGACCGCCAGATTGGTCGGATTGCGCGTGCCCGAGGCAAAAATGCGCTTGGCACCGGTCTGGCGGTCGACCTGGTAAATCGCGGCCCGCCCCTCTTCGGCGTCAAAGCCGTTTTCGGTGATGTTGCTGTTGGACCCAACACCGACATAGAGTTTGGATCCATCGGGGCTGGCGGCCATGGCTTTGGTCCAGTGGTGGTCGATCGGTCCGGCTGGAAGGTCCGCAAGCTTCGTACCTGGCTCGGTTATCTTGGTCTGCCCGAGCGCGTACTTGAACGCCATGATCGCGTCCGTGTTAGCGACGTAAAGCGTGCCGTCCACATAGGCCACGCCGTAAGGTGAATGAAGGTGGTCAACGAGAACCGTCTGGTCTTCCGGCTTCCCATCGCCGTCGGCATCGCGAAGCAGTGTGATGCGGTTGCCGCCTCTGCCGGCCGTTCCGGCCCTCGCCTTCACCTTGCCCTGGATGAAGTCCTTGGGCCGGAAAGGTGTTGTGCCGGGACTGTTGCCCTCGACGACCAGGATGTCGCCGTTCGGCAGAGGGTAGACGATGCGAGGATGCATCAGTCCTGTCGCCATAGCCTGGACTTTCAATCCACCCGTGACGGTCGGCGTCTCACCTGGTTTCCAGCCCACCGCCTTGGGGACGCTCATGGGCGGCAACAGATAATTCTGAGGCTCCGGAAGGTAGGGGTCTGCCCCGTATTGCCGCATGGGATCGCCACCCTGATCGCCGCAGCCAGCCAGCGCGACCAAGGCGCAGAGGGCCGGCAGGGCGCGAAACATTGCATGAGTCACAAGCGGTCTCCGTTCGCAGGAGTACGAATCGTGGTCACCTTCCATCCATTGAAGGCGGCCACCAGCAGCAGAATCGTCACGATCGCGGAGATCGAGATTCCCTGCGGCACGACCGAGGTCCAGGCGTCGCGGCTGTGGACGAAAACATTCAGGAGAGATAGAAGCGTGGCCGCTGCGACCAGAAAGAAGGAGATCCAATTGATCCGCCCGGCGCGGCCCGTGAGAAAATCGATGATGAGAACATTCGCGGCGACGAGAGCCAGGACCAATCCCCCAACAATCAGCCATGCCGATGAGTTGGCCCACTGCCAGTTCGATGTATCCCAGTACATGATGTCGGTCGCCAAACCGGCAATCAGTAGAGTCGATCCAGCGCCGATGAAGCCGGGATGCAGCAGTGATTTGGGACCGACTCCGGGCGCCATTCTCGCCATGCGTCCTCCAAAAACATCGCCGCACCGGGCTGAAACGTCGATTTACACGCGGGAAACGCAGTCGCGTTCGGGCGGTTCCTACTTGGCGCAGCGGCGAGCCTAAGCGGTCATCTCGATACCATCCAGGACGGCTGCTAAGCCGGATCAAAAACTACTCGCGGGGCTCCATGGGGAGAACTTGCAAGCGCGCTGATCAACGGCGTTTGACTGAGCGCGGGCATCCGGAAAATCGGCCGCAGGCCGCTTGTGACAGCTCCTGCGGCTTGTTCCTTATCGCTTTAATCGGCTGCGGTGCGTCATCAGCCGCTGCCATTCGCGCAACGTGCCGCGTCGCACACGCTGGGAAATTTCTCAAACCGGCCTTGCCGGTTGAGCGCAGCGCACAAACGATGTTTCTTGCCAGCTAGTCCGCCCGCGGTAATCTCCCACTCATTGCACATCTCGATTTGAGCACCTTGGAGATTTCCGATGACCAACGACACAGCCGTGTTTGACGCCATGCGTCCTGATCGCGAGAGAGCCGAGCGGGAATGGGCCGGCCAAATGGGCACTCGCAACGCGATCAAGCGCGACGGCCTGGAGATTGACGCGGCTTCTCTCGCCTTCTGTCCGCACGAATGGATCAATAGCGACGGCGATGTCGACCTCGAGCTCGTGCGCAAATTCCCGCTTATGCTCGCGCTTTGAGCGCAACGATGGACAAGCCTCTCCCGGAAGCGACGGTTCGCCGCCTGCTAGGTGGCTTCGCGAGACGTCGGCGGTCCGTTCGCTCGCCAATCTCAACTCCTCACGCGACCGATACCGATCCGAACCGCGAGTTCGCGCGGAAGGATCGGAACGGGTTTTGGTTCTTGGTCTTCTTGCCCATTTTCGTGCTGCTATACGCGATCGTCGAGAAGATGCATGTGAGATAAAACAGCGGCAGCAGGGTCCTATCGGGTTGGATTAGGGCTGCTTAGCTACGGCTCTTTTTCGAGCGGCGCGGCGCGGCGCGTCTTGCTTTGCAGGCCATGGCTCACCCGCCTTCAGCTTCTCTGTCTCAGCAGTCGAGTGTGATAATCCAGTAAGAGGTTTTCCGTCGGCTCCAATCTCAGGTTGATCAGTCGATGTATCCAGCACTGTGAACCGTCCCGTCTTAGGTTGCTCGTATCTGACAACGTATCGGGCTTTGACGATCATAAGGGACCGTCGTCAGTCCTCAATTCTCTCGTCGATGGCCCGAGCGTAGACTTCCATTTGATCGGCAAACAATCGCAAGATCCGCTCAGTAGCTGGAGGAAAGAGACTGGCGAGCTCTCTGAGCCCAGCTAGGTCGCCCTGTATTTCAGTAAGATCATCAAGTGACGTCGGCGTCATTTAGGCGCCTGCAGGCCCAAAGACTGTACCCAGTCGCTTAGGTGGGCTCCGGTCTCAGCGATTCGGGCTCGCCCCCAGAATGTTCGTCCGGGGCGCAGTCAGGATCCCCACAGGTCGCTAACCATTCACGCCTGACAAGCAACAGAAGCTGCCGGGCCTACCGCGGCAGCTTTTCCGTCTCCAGGCACCCGGCGACATCCCGCGGGGGACTTCTATCCAGCGAGCGCAGCCACGACTACCTTGCGCTCACCCTCAGGTGCGCTTGGATGTTTGCTTTCATCAACGCCTTTTTCAACCCACCGGCTTTTTCAGATGCCGCGGCGCACCAAGCTGCCAACAGTTCAAACCGGATTTCACCGCGAAGTTTTTTATCGCGTTGAACAAACCGAGAGCCTTGATCGCTGGCGTTACTCCTTTTCAATCTGCAGAAAGGAGCGCATCGGTACGGTCAAAGCAAGGCTCGGACTGTTGGCCGCCCGGCGCGTACGCGCGCTTATCGATAAGGCTCTGCGGGCCTCAGAGCCCGACACGGACTAGATTACTCGCGCTGAGTTGCCAAGGACCTATTGCCGCGAGCGAGGAGCGCTTGCCGAGATGTGAAGCTTTGAACTGCCCTCGAGCGACTGCGTTGAGCGCAGCCCGGCGTATCGGCGATGGCGGCGCGCGGAAAGCTGCGCGGATGAAAGCCGGGTAGGCAAGTCGTTGAGCAGCGTCGCCTCGCCCCTGAAGAGGTGTGAGGAACCCGCGACATCGACAAAGATCGTATCCGGGGCAACTCGGGTCACGAGCGGAGAGCACCGCGTGCACCGGTGCCCGAGCCAGCGCGGCGCCGTCTTCTTCGGGTATCGCGTCCTCACAGATCCGGCACGAGCGTCTGCGCATGCGCGACTGTCATGCCCGGAGACAGCTTGAGTTTACGCGCGGCATCGTCAACCGGCGTCAAGATACGGCGATTGCTTTCCTGCTTCGCGATGACCATACGCCGCTTATGCGTTGGATTGCCGCCGTTCCGCCGCCGAATTTGATCGGTCGGCAACGTCGGCAGGAAGACACCAACGAACCTCCGCATTGCATGCCTCCACTTCAGTTGTTCGGCGATGAGCGTGTCGCAAAAGCTCGACACGCCAGAGCGGCCGGCCCATACGTAATCCATCCGGTCTGCCTGAGGGTGCAGGCGAAGCGCCAGCGCGTCAGTGCGGCATTGCTTTCGCTAAGGTGTTCGGCAGAACGCCTCAGGATGAGACAGGGAACGCTGAAGCTCGGCGAGCTGCATCGACACGAAGACTGATCATTGTGCCCATGGATTGCGGACCGCCTTCTCGACCCTATCTCACCACGGAGAGAGCAACGACGCCAAGCCGGTGGGGGCCGACGCTGCTCGACTGAGTGCCTAGTTCTCCCATCCAGAAACCCGTGCTTGAAGCCCCCGGAGAGAGTTCGAGGATGCGACCCGCATCTAACGGTGTCGCCGGAGCTGCGCGAGATGTCGCACACTGGAAGCTACCCCTCAAAGAAGCCGGGATGCTTTTCCACAAAGGTCTGAAGCTCTCGCGCGACGCGATCGAGATGGTTGGCCATCTCGACCCTGGCCTGATCCGGATCGCGATCTGCGATCCCGCGGTAAATCGCCTCGTGCTCCATGTAAGTTCCTTTGGGCCGGCCCGGCTCGGGCAGCAGCGTGCGGCGAACGCGTTCAAGATGAGTCCGGATCGTGTCGAGAGCTTCGCCGACGCGCGCGAGGCTCAGGCTCTCGGTCATCTGGTGATGAAACCTGGTATCGAGCTCGTGGAAGCCTTCGAGGTCTCCGCTCGCGGTCGCAGCCTTCTGATAGGCGAGATTCTGACCGAGCGCTGCGATCGCATCGTCTGACATGCTGGCCGCGCAGACGCCGACGACCTCGACCTCCAGCGCGCGACGCATCAGCATCCACTGACGGACATCTTCCAGATGAATCCTGGCGACGTAGGAGCCGCGCTGCGGCTCGACCACGACGAGTCCGTCGAAGGCGAGCCTGTTGATCGCCGTCGTGATCGACAACTTCGACACGTCAAAGCGCGCGCACCACTCGTTCTTGTCGATCGGCGTTTCGGGCGCGAGCGTACCTGAGACGATAGCGCGCTTCAGCGCAAGATAGGCCTGATCGACTTTCGACCCGCCTGTGCCGCGCCCGCGCGTAGGCCTCGCGCCGCCACTAAACCCGCCGACTGAATGCATGCTGTGTTACCTCGGCCGATCTACGCATTTCGACGCCGCGACGCCAATCGCGCGGCCAAAAGGCTTGACGAGCGTCGACTGATATAACTAGCATATCAGTTAATAAGCAAAATGATCACCTGCGGCTCGATGTCTTCAAGGACTGACAGCACGCCGGGAGGAAAGCCAATGGAGACACGCTTCGGCGCGCTCGGGGCGGACGACGAGCGCGGGACGCCGCGCTCCTCTCGCGTGGTCGAGCTTGGCAACCGTGCTGGTGTGCCGGGCGGACACACCGTCCTCTGCGCGAAGCGGGTCTCCAAATCCTTTGCGGGCGTGAAGGCGCTCCACGACGTCGACTTCGATCTTCGCCACGGCGAAGTGCACGCGCTGATGGGCGAGAACGGTGCCGGCAAGAGCACCCTGATGAAGATCCTAGCCGGCGTGCACACGAGCTATGACGGCACTATTCTGGTCGAGGGCTACGCCGGGTCCTTCAACGGCGTACGCGACGCGGAATAGGCCGGCGTCGCGATCATCCACCAGGAACTCAACCTCGTTCCCGAGCTGAGCGTGGCCGACAATATCTTCCTTGGCCGAGAGCCGTTGATCGGCGGCGTATTGATCGACCGGCGCCGGATGGTCAGAGCCGCCGAGCGCCTGCTGGCCCGCCTCGGTGTCATGATCGCGCCTGACACCAGGATTGCCGGCTTGCGCGTCGGCGAGCAGCAGCTCGTCGAGATCGCCAAGGCACTGTCGCTCAATGCGCGCATCCTCATCATGGACGAGCCGACCTCGGCGCTGTCGTCGTCGGAATGTGACACGCTGTCCAAGATCGTGCGTCAGCTCGCGCGCGAAGGCGTCGCGATCATCTACACATCGCATCGCATCGAGGAGGTGCTGGAGCTTGCCGACCGCGTCACCGTGCTGCGCGACGGCCGGCGGGTGGTGACGGCGCGAATCGACGAACTCTCGCGCGGAGCCATCATCTCGGCAATGGTCGGGCGCGAGATGGCAGCGAACGAGCGCGGCGCGACGGCGCGGGACGGCGCGGTCGTCCTCTCGGTGCAGGACCTGACGCTGGACACGCTCGGCCCACACGGATGGAGGCGGATGCTGCATGGCGTGAGTTTCGAGCTGAAGCGCGGCGAGATCCTCGGTATAGGTGGCCTGCTCGGGTCCGGCCGGACGGAGATCCTGGAGTCGATATTCGGCGTGGCGCGCGGCTGGCGGACGGGCAGCATCGCGATCGACGGCGCGGCGGTCGACATCAGCTCTCCATCCGACGCCTACCATCTCGGCATCGCGCTTGTCAGCGAGGACCGCAAGGAGCGCGGCCTGCATCTGGCCGCCTCGATCTGCGACAATGTCGCGCTACCCTCGATCGGCGCGCTTGCGCGATTTGGCCTGCGCACGTTCGCCCGCGAACGCGCACTCGCCGCCGACATGATCAAGCGACTGTCGGTTCGCTGCACCGGCATCGGCCAGCAAGCCGCCGCGCTGTCTGGCGGCAACCAGCAAAAGGTCGTGATCGGCAAATGGCTGGCGACCGAACCGCGCATCCTGCTGCTCGACGAGCCAACCCGGGGCATCGACATCGGCGCCAAGCAGGAGATCTACCGGTTGATCTTCGATCTCGCCGCGCAGGGGCTCGGCATCATCGTGGTCACCTCGGAAATGCCCGAACTCCTGCTCTTGTCCGACCGCATCCTCGTCATGTGCGAGGGAGGGCAGACCGGCATTCTCGCACGCGAGAACGCAACGCAGGAGACGGTGATGCGCCTTGCGGCACCAGGAATGGCGAACTGGTCGCAGGAAGCCGCATCATGAAAGCCCTGGTCCACCTGCTCTCCCGCACCAAGCTCTATTGGGGACTCCTGCTGATCTGCCTGATCGGCGCCCTTATCTCGCCGCACACGTCATCCGGCCACAACATCTTCCTGTCCTACGGCAATCTGACCGACGTGCTGCGCCAGGTCTCGATCACCGGACTGGTCGCGACCGGAATGACCATGGTCATCCTGCTCGGCGGCATCGACCTGTCGGTCGGCTCGGTGATGGGCTTCTCGACGGTGATCTGCGCGATGCTGCTGACCAAGCCCGGCTGGACCTCGGCGTCCGTTATGGGCGTGCCGGCCGCGATCCTCGTCGGCGGCGCTGCCGTGGCGCTGGCTGCGCGCTTCGTATTCGCCGGCCTCGCGCGTGGCCGCTATGTCAGTGCCGGGCGGCGACGGGAGGTCTCGCTGACGCGCTGGCAAAGTATGGGCATTCCGGGATTGCTCGGCCTCCTCGCCGCGATCGCAATCGGGTGGTGGACGATGAACCAGGTACCAGCCAAATTCGGTGTTCTCGGTGTCCTGCTGATCGCACCCTGCCTCGCGATGGTGCTTGGCGGCATCAACGGGCTTTTGATCGTCGCCGGCCGGCTACAGCCCTTCATCGCGACGCTCGCGATGATGGTCAGCGCACTCGGCATCGCGCGATTGACGGCAGGGTCCGACAATGCCGTGGTACCTGTTTACACCGGCACCAATGCGACCGAGGCCTTCGAGCTGCTGCGCTCGATGCTGTGGGGCGTATTGCCGGTTCCGAGCGTCTTCTTCCTCGCGGCGATCTGCCTGTTCGGCGCGATCCTGCGCTTCACCACCTTTGGGCGCTACGCTTACGCGATCGGCGGCAACATCGAGGCCGCAAGGCTTTCCGGCATCAAGGTCGCGCAGGTGCAGCTCACGGCCTACCTATTGTCTGGCCTTCTCGCGGGGATCGCCGGCGTGCTATTCGTCGCGCAGTACCGGCAGGGCAAGCCTGACGCAGGTACCGGCCTCGAGCTCGACGCGATCGCCGCCGTTGTGATCGGCGGCACCAGCCTGATGGGCGGCCGCGGCGGCCTCGCCGGCACATTCGTCGGCGTCCTGATCTTCGGCCTGCTCTCCGACATCCTGCAACTTCAGAACATCGACTCCAATGTCCAGCTCGTGATGAAGGGGTTGATCATCGTCTGCACCGTACTGGTGCAGGAACAGAATCTCGGCCAGCTCGTCGCGCGATGGCGGTTTCGCCGATCGGGCGAAGCACAGGCCGATCCGAGAACGGCCGAACCCCATCGGCCGCCAAGCGCCGCAAAGGCCCAACTCGCAAGGGAGGATCTCGATGAAGCGTCGTGAATTCTTGAAGATGTCGACCACGGCGGCGGGTGCCGCAATGACCATCTATCTACCGGTTGGCTGGACGCCTGCAAGGGCCGCCGGCAAGTCGAAAGTCGGCTTCAGCCAGTGCAC
This sequence comes from Bradyrhizobium rifense, assembly GCF_008123425.1. Taxonomy (GTDB): domain Bacteria; phylum Pseudomonadota; class Alphaproteobacteria; order Rhizobiales; family Xanthobacteraceae; genus Bradyrhizobium; species Bradyrhizobium rifense. The sequence continues at coordinate 20,087 of NZ_VSSS01000018.1, read as the reverse complement.
CACGCTGGAGCCCTGGCGCGTGCAGTTCAACAAGGACATCCAGGCCGAGGCGAAGAACCATCCAGACATCGACCTCATCATTACGGACGGTCAGGACAAGACCCAGAAGCAGGTCGCCGATTGCGACAATCTGATCGTGCAGCAGGTCAACGTGCTGCTGATCTCGCCCAAGGAATCGGCCGGCCTGACCGGCGTGGTCGAAAAGGCGATCGACGCCAAGATTCCCGTCATCGTGCTCGACCGCAATGTCGACACCAAGCGCATCACCCAGTTCATCGGTGGCGACAACGTCGCGATCGGCAAGGCGGCCGGCGAGCACGCGGTGAAGCTGCTCGGTGGTCCCGGCAAGGCGGCCGGCAACGTCGTCGAAATCTGGGGTGGCATGGGCACGCAACCTGCGCACGACCGGCACGACGGCTTCCATGCCTTCACCGACAAGGAGCCTGGCATCAAGAACCTGCTCAACAACCAGTCGGGCGACTGGAAGCAGGACAAGGCCTACGACATCATGACGACGGCGTTGCGCAACAACGAGAAGATCGACATGGTCTATGGCCATAACGATCCGATGGCCTATGGCGCTTATCTCGCGGCCAAGGACGCCGGCCGCGACAAGGACATCAGGTTCATCATCGGCATCGACGGATTGCCGGACGAAGGCGTCACCTGGGTCTCCAAGGGCCAGCTCACCGCGACGTTCCTCTACGCAACGCCCGGCGCTGAAGGATTGAGGCAGGCGGCAAAGCTGCTCAAGGGCGAGAAGCTCGAGCCAGTCATCACCTTGCCGACGATGCTGATCACCAAGGAGAACGCGTCGGAAATCCTGAAGAAGAACGGATAGCCCTGATCTGGCCACACTGAAGTGTGTTTCGGAGAGCCGGGTGCTTCATCTCGCACCGGGCTCTCCGTTCACCTCGCGGCCGTCTTACCGCGCCAGATCGACATCCGGTGGAATCGGCATTTATCTTTGAGGTTTGACATGAGCGCTGCCATCTTCGCCAGGCACGATGGTGTTTGGCTAAATGAACCGGAACGGTGGACCGCGCAGGGCGATGGCCTCGAGATCGTCACCGACAAGGCCACCGACTTCTGGCAAAAAACTCATTACGGGTTTTGCCGCGACAGCGGCCACTTTCTGGGTTTTCAGACCGCGGAGGCGTTCACTGCCGAGTTGCGCGTCAAGTGCGATTTTCAGGAACTCTATGATCAAGCCGGCATCATGGTGCGCATCGATGCGGAGCACTGGGTCAAAGCCGGAATCGAGTTTTCGGACGGGCGCGCCATGCTTTCGAGCGTATTGACCAACGGGCAGTCGGATTGGGCAACAGCCCCCTACCAGCACTATGCCGGCGATTTCTGGATGCGCGTCACCGTCACCGGCGGCGTTCTGCGATTGCAAGCGTCGGCTGATGGCAAAATCTGGCCCCTCGTCCGACTGGCTCCTTTCACCAAAGCGGGATCCTACTGGGTCGGACCTATGGCTTGCACGCCCGAACGAGAGGGATTGCCGGTTACGTTCACGAAATTTTCCCTGAAACCGCCGCTTGGCAAAGATCTGCACGATCTCAGCTAGAGCAGCGGCGAACGTGTGGAACCGGCGCCTTCGTTATGTATGGCCACGGGCAAACGCACAGCCTGCGTGGCTCTGCCCCCAGCTCCGGCTACGCTCGTTCGATCCCTACATCCGCAGACGCAAGCACGCCAGCATCGCTTCGCCGGTCTCCGGGACGACATCGCCTCATTCATCGTCGCTTCTTCGTTCCGGCAGACTCCACGCCGTCCGCCACTATTGTCCGTGCGGACGGAGCAAGCTCGTGCCTCAAGACCGTTGCTTCCTCTTCGCGCATCGAAGGCGTGCACAACCCACGCGCAGCGGTTTTATCGAAAGCACCCCGAGGTCTGATACTAGCTACTTTGCAGGGAACAATATGTCGCACCTATCAGTTCTAAGAACTCACAAGATTGGAGGAGACTATGATGAAGTATTTATTTGCTGCCGCTCTGGCTACGGTTGTTGCCGCCCCAGCGTTTGCGGATGAGATAGGCGTGCACGCGGGCCCGGTGGGTGCCGGTGTGACGGTTGGCGAGACTCGTGATCGGCCTGTGGTGGAGCGTGACCGGACGACCGTTGTGAAGGAGCGCGAGCCCACGACGGAGAGCAAGACTGTCATCAAGAAAGAAGACAGTGATGGGAATCGAGAGAAGACTGTAATCCATCACGATAACGACTAAGATTTCCCAGCCCCGGTTTGTTCAGCCGGGGCTTTTTTTGCCATTGCCAAAGTCTTCCAGGAAAAAGCCCGCGCGCCCAATCCGCGCCAAACTGGAGCAAAGACATGCAACCCCCATCCTCCCTAACGCGAGCTCAATCTCTGCGGGCCAGTCGCAGCTTTATAAGCGCTATTCTCTATAAGGTCTCCGCAGCGTTCGCCTGCACCTACAGTACGCAGGATCGCTCACTGATGCGAGACGCTGGACACGCCACGTCGGAACACTCACTGAACTTCCGCTTCGCGGATCAGCTTCGCGCGCTGTGCCGGCGTCAGGTCGCGGCGGATCAGGTTTTCTTCGATTTCGAGCGTCCCCAGACTAGTCGCCAACTGCTGGAATGGCGCGCCGAGATTTAGGCACACTATTTAGCGCCGCGAGGTTTCTTTCCTCATCAGAAGCTAGGCATTGCGCAGTTCTCTTCCATGGCTACCACTACACAGGCGACAGCCGAAATTTCTTTAAGCAAGATGGCTCCAAGCACCTGGCCGAGGCTGAGCGGCGCTTCAAAAAGGCGACTGGCCAAGGATTTACCGCTGCGTACAGTCATAGATACCGTCACGCCAAGTATCGCCCGAGCCGTTGCCCTCGAAGAGCTCTTCCATCACGGCCGCCGGGTCGTGCCCTTCGCCGATATCGACAGCGCTTCGGTAGATGATGAGCGGCCATCGCGGGTGATTGGGGACGAAACCGTCATCTTTGAAGCGGACAGTGTGAGGTTTCGCGCACGGGCGAGTTCCGGAGCCGCCTTCCTGCCTCGACGGCGCAGCCCGGTCGCGCGCTGAATGTATTCCTTGGCGTTCTCAAGAATGGGCATGGTCGCACTTTCTCCGATGTTCGAAGCGGATAGCCGTCCACAGGCGCAGCAGCGCTCGATGATCGCACCCAGCGCGAAGTCGGCGACCACGTCGCTGGGCGACGGCAAGCTCCGGCGGACTTGCCCGCCTTCCTCGCCTCGCTGTCGTTTCTTTTGGCATAGCCACCCGGCGGCGTCGCCGAACAACACCCCTATTGGCGTTGGTTGCGGCCCCACCACCCCGCGATCTCGGTAATTAGCCGTCGAGTGATGGTGTCAGGAAAATCAGATAACGCGATGCGAACCGCATATCGGCCCGTTATGGAATTCCGGAACCACTCGGTCGCGGCAAAATCGAATCCAAAGCTACCGGCATGTCGGAGCGGCAAGCCTTCTGCTCGCAATTCGTTGCTCATGCGTTCCACGATATTACGCGCAGCGTTCTCATCGAAGTCCCCGGTCAGCGTGACATAGAGGCCACTCCATTTGTCAAGCGCCGACCCGAAGGCCACGCTCAGGACGCGGGCTGCCATGCGATTGTTACGGAGCATGGCGGCCATCCGTAAACGGGTCAGCCGTCTGAATTGTTCGGAGCCCACATATGGCGGGAAATGCGCCGGCAGCGCCGCGCCGCCGAAAAGGCGTACGGCCGTCTTCATTTCGTTAACGACATCGACCAACTGCCCCGTCGCGTCGTCTGCGACGACAGCCAGAGAGCCGAGACGACCATATTCCGCGCCCAGCGAATCCAGCTTGGTATGGCTGCGCACCATTACAACCGGTATCTTCCGACGACGCGCCCAGGAAAGAGCCTCCCGATAGCGCCCCGCCAATAGTAGAACATCGCCTTTGGCCGTGTGGGCCTGGGAGTAGTTTGGATCGATCTTTATGGCTAAGGAGGCAAGTTCGTCCGCGCGTCGAAGATCAGCTTGACGATCGGGACTCGTATAATTGGCAACGCGGTGGGTGAACTTGAATGACTCTTGGGACGCTGCGCGAAGATTCTCAGGGTCGATCTGCAATGCCTGCTCGCACATGCGGAAGGCAGAATCGCGTTCCGACGTCGCATGCGCGCGCATTAAGGCCGCGGAGCAGCGCAAAGCAAGGTCTTCCGCATTGGGATTAGCAGCGCGAGTTTGCGCCAAACGGGCTCTTTCTGTAATCATTTTCATACCGATCGCGTGCGCGATGCGCGTAACAATGGCATCTTGCATCTGCAAGAGGTCGGACCGGTTCTCGTCAAATTGGTCAGCCCAGATATGTGCATCGCTCTCGGTATCGATGAGCTGGACATTCACACGCAGCCGGTCGCCATTCGGCTGCACGCTACCTTCTAGCGCATAGCGCACACCGAGATCCTTCCCGATCTGCCGCACGTTGGTTGGCTTGCCCTTGTAAGTGAAAGCGGTTGACCGGGAGATGACGAAAATGTCCCGAAAACGCGAGAAGCCGGTGGTCAGTTCGTCGCTGATGACGTCTGCCAGATAATCCTGGCTTGTATCGCCGGATAGGTTGGCAAAGGGGAGCACGACGATGGAGAAGCGCTCGGAGGGCTTTGCCAGCTGGTCCGGCATCTGTGAAACGACGGGCGCGCGGCCGAGATGGAAGTAGAATGCAGCGCCACCGGCGGCGGCGATCAGCACGACTGCGGCTCCAATCGCCGTGACGCGCCCGCTCGACCTGTCGCGACGCACAGCTAGCGCAGCGTTGTGCGGCTGCGAGATTGGCTTGGCGGGCCGCGCATCATCAAGAGCGACTCGGAAGACCCGCACTGGCCGTGCGATGTTCTTGAGTTGCTGTTCGCCTGCGTCCTCGAAGGTGACATCGAACTTGCCCCGAACCTGCCGGTGCGCATCTTCGGAGATACAAATGCCACCGGGCTTCGCCAATCCCTCCAGACGCGCTGCCACATTCACGCCATCGCCGAAAATGTCATCTCGATCGATGATGACATCGCCGACATTTACACTTATCCGGAACTCGATGCGCTTCTCATCTGGCACCTCGGCATTGCGCTCGGCCATCCCGTGTTGGACATCAAGAGCGCAGCGCAATGCGTCCACTACGCTGCTAAACTCAGCCAGCATCCCGTCGCCGGTGTTCTTGACGACCCGGCCACGGTGTTCAGCGATCTTGGGATCGACAAGGGCGCGCAGATGGTCCTGAAGCTGGACGTGCGTGCCCTCTTCGTCCGCACTTGTCAGGCGGCTGTAGCCGGCCACATCGGCAGCCAGTATGGCAGCAAGTCGGCGTTCGATGCGGTCCTGACCCGAGGCAGCCATGGCCCTGATCTCCAACCCCCTTCCCCTTATACACCAAATTGCAGGCTTGGATGGACAGCCGCCGGAAGGCCTCTCGGCTGGGCTAGCTCTGCCAAACGTCTGATCGCGGGGATGTCCGGTCATGGCCCATCAGCGAAGTGGCAAGCGAGCCTGAGCACGTCCGATCATCGGAGTAGACCGGAAGTGAACGGCGACGTGTTAGAGCGATGCTTTTGACCAAGGCGGCGCACTCCGGCGTGATGTCTGCACCTTACGTTATGGGGAGTCGATCTCACGCGGCTTGCAGGATCAAGTCGCTCAGGCGGTCCGGTGCATCGAGCATGGCCATGTGCCCAGCGTCCGGCAGTTCGAATGTGGACCAAGACTTGTTGCCTTTGCAGTCCGCAAGAGCCTTATCGAAAACTGGCTGCGGAAATTTCGGAAGGCGGATGTAAGTTTTCTTTGCAACCTTTTCGAGCGCCCCAGAAAGTTTGATCGGCTGGACATACGTGCCGACCGGATGCGCTGTGGCCTTGGACTTTACGAATGGCTGATCACGTTCAGCGACAGCAGTCACCCCAAACTTCGGCGGACCAAAGCCTGCCGTGCCCGTTTCAACAGCAGACTGCACGGCCTTGCGAACCGCCTCGACCGAGAGGTCCGGCACTGCTGTCCGTCGGTCGGCAGAAAGGCATCAAGCCACACGATTGAGGAGACGCGACCGCCAATGCTTTCGAGTGCGCCTGCGCCTACGAAGCCAGCATAGGACCACGCCACAAGGCAGACGTTCTCGAGACTTTCCCATTGGACCAGATTGACGACGTCGGCAATGTGGGTGTCAAGATTGATGTCCTTGCTCAGCAAGTGCGAGCGTTCTGCTAGACCCGTCAGGGATGGAGCGAATACTTTGTGGCCGCTCTGTTCGAGCCGGTCCGTGACCCGGCGCCAGATCCAGCCGCCACAATAAGTTCCGCTGACCAAGACGAAGGTCTTTCGCGCCGATTGGGCGCGGGCGGCACCAGTCACGCCGGATGCCGCTGTTGCCACGAGACCGCCAGCTGCAACAGTGCGAAGCATGCGGCGGCGAGTAACGTGAAATCTTGTCACGACGCGTATCTCCCTCTGTTTCGTAATCCACAACTATTAGTCGTTGACCATAAAGAGTTGCCACCAAAGTGACAAGGTAAGCAGACATCCCAACTGTCACCCGTTAGGGTGATGCAACTCGATCTCGTCGTCTAATATTCTTCGCGGCCGCCGGCCCGTAAAAGTCCCAATGGAGCGCGAGATGCGCATTTTCAAGACCATAGCTGGTTTGATGCCATACTTGCCACGAGCGGAATTTGTACAGTCCTGGCAGAAGATAGTTCGCTTGAATACAACCGCGTGACGTCGAGCGACATCAAATGGGCACCAATCCCCTCCATGCCGAAGGGGACGCAAACGACGGTGCTTCACGGCAATCCGGGCAAGCCTGGCCTGTATACTGCTCGCCTCAAGATACCGGCAAATTCCAAAATGCCTGTGCACTCTCACCCTGACGAACGCGTTCGCGTTATCATTTCGGGGACATATTATTCAGCGCTCGGTGACAAGGTCGATACATCGAAACTCTTGAGCTTTCCACCCGGGACGTTTTCGCATGTGCCGCCCAAGGTTTGGCAGTTTGCCGAAACGAGAGACGAGGAAGTGATCTTTGAGGTTACCGGGATCGGACCAACAGGTATCGACTACCTGAATCCCGAGGATGATCCACGGAAGCAGAAATGATGTTCGGGCTCATTTCCGTTGTTGGCCCTTCGGCGAAGTGGCAGCATCGCTCCACGAGGTCCGCTATGCTGAGGCATGGCGGACAAGATTTGCTTCTTCGCATTTTGACCCACTTCGGACATCATTCCTCAGGTATCCCCGCCAAGCGCAGCCCTTTCAGGATGCGCCTACTTCCCTCGAGATACGGCGTACTATTGCTCATTGAGATGCTCTTCACACGACGAATAGTAAATGTGGGATCGAGCGCTTGCCCTGCTTTCGCAGCGGCGTATGCGTCGTTCAGCTTGCCAAGTAAGGCGAGAGCAGCCGCAAGCCCAAAATGTACGAGGGGGAAATTTCGGTTCACTTCGATACCGCGACGGAACCAGCTGACTACTTCGTTATCTGCACCGATCTGCAACTTGGAAAACGCCACTGGCGACAGCCGTCGGTAGGCAAGGATGTCACGAGGAGAGAGACGCAATGCTTGGTTTACGTGCGCCTCGGTCTCTGCGCCGCAACCCATCATATACTTAGCGAGACCAATCATCGCGTGGGCGTCAGCAAAATTGCGATCTAGTTCCAACGCTCGCTCGCACTCTGTCAGGCCTTGAAGCGCGCGGTTCGTCGAGCGGGCATTGGCGATCGACGCTGATAACGTTGACGCGACAGTCTGGATGGCCGCGGTCGATGTGACATCCTCATCGATCTTTTTGATCAACGACCTACCTCTTCGTCTGGCAGCCACAGAGACGATACTCCTAGAGGCGCTGTCCCATGCACCGAACCACCCCTTTGCACATTTGCTCTTAGGGATCGTCTTGATGCATACAATCTAAGCTAGGGACTGGACATGAGGCGGCGGGCTTTTCTCGGTGTCGTGTGTAGTGCGGTGGCATGGCCGCTCGCTGCGGCGGCACAGCAGAACGCCAATAAGAAACATCTTGCTATCTTCGTCCCATCGGAGCTGGGTGCGGACTGGCATGAGCGCAGCGGAAACAGATATTCTCGAGCCTTCTTCGCCGAGCTTCGACGGTTGGGGCAGATCGAGGGACAGAACCTCTCGGTCGAAAGTTACGGCCGAGAGCAAAATACATCCGGCTTCGAAGCCCTGGCGGCGGAAATCGTTCGGAGCAACCCGGATGTCATCCTCGCCACTGGCCCTGGCGTAGTTATCTTCAAAAAACTGACATCGCGTATTCCGATCGCAGTAGTCACTGCCGACCCCGTTAAAGCAGGGATCGCCGAAAGTCTGGCTCATCCCGGCAGCAATTTCACGGGAGCCAGCGTTGACCCCGGCCCGTCCATTCATGGAAAACGGATTGCGCTGTTGCGCGAGATGTTTCCGGCGTTATCGAAACTTGGCTGTCTCGCGCTTCGCATTCAAAACAGCGGTCCTTTCACGGGTTCTCCAATCGCAGCGGCGGCCGAGGCAGCGGGCCTTCCAGTGTCTTTACTGGAAATTGGTTCCAAAGAAACGGACTGGCGGGCGGCGGTCGAGAGCATCTCCCGGGACGGTGCAAATGCGGTCATGGTCGCCGATTCACCTGAGACCTTTCAAAACCGTACCATGATCGTCAAGTTGCTCGGCGACGCGAACCTTCCGTCGATTTCCGGATTTACTGAATCCGTCGAGGCCGGGGGCTTAATGGCCTATTCTTTCGACCTGATCGAACTGTATAAGCGCGTCGCCAACAATATCGACGCTATTCTCCGAGGAGCAAAGCCCGGCGATATCCCGATCTATCAAGTGACCAAATTTGAGTTGTCCATCAACCTCAAGACTGCCAAGCAGCTGGGCCTTTCCGTACCTCAAGCACTTCTCGCGAGCGCCGACAAAGTAATTGAGTAAACAAGCAAAGGTCCGGTTATGGCCCGTTTGAGACCTGCCCATCGGTTTGGTGATCGTCCGCTTCTCCGAAGGCGACCGGAAGCGCCGGTTACGCTGTCAAAACGACGAGAATGACCCAACTCGGACGTTGAACTTGTCTCCGATTTAACTGCGCAGTTGGGAAATACCGCACCGGTGCGTTTGCGCCGGCGCGGTACAAGTTTAGCTCGCTTTTTGCACCGCCGGGGGCTTCCACGAGCCGTTCAGGATCGAAGGCGACTCATCCTTCGGCCAGTACATCCTCAGCATCGGAATGAACTCGCCCTTCGGAGCCGGAAGCCAGTTCGCCTCCTTGTCCTTACCCGGCGATTCATCCTGGAGGTAAAGCGTCAGCGAACCATCGGCACTGAACTTTGGATTGTCGCGCAGGCTGACGGTAAATTTGTTCAGCGGGTTGGGAACGAACCACCAGCCCTGGTCGATCATGTACATGGTGATCGACCAGAAGCCGTTGACCGGCGGCGTCGCGTCCTTGGCGAAGGTCAAGGTGTACTTGTTTGCGCCCGTCAGCTTCTGTCCCGTCGAATCGGTCTCCGTGTAGGGATAGACCGCATCCCGCTGCTGGTTGGCGGGCCAACCGAATGCCGCCACCACAGCGCGCATCATGTAGCTGTCGGGGCCGTAGGTACCTAGTCCCTTTGTCACCACCCAGCCGTCGATGATCCCGCCCAAGGCTGCCTTGTTGTCTTCAATCTTCTTCAGGGCTGATTGCGGAATGTCCTTCAATGCAGCCTGCACAGCGGGATCGAGTTTGCTCATCTCAAACGGCTTGCCGGGTACGATACCGATCTTCGCCATGCTCGCGAGGATGGGGCCATCTCCCGCTGCTGGCGGTGCATCCCCACCCATTAGCTTCGCCAAGAGATTGAAATATCCCTCCGTTCCCATAGCTATGATGACCGGTTGCGGCTTATCGGTCATGCTGAAGCCGGGATTCGGATTCACCGGCGGCGCGACAGGTGTATACGACTTGCCCCATGAGGAAAGCGGCGTGATCTTGTACTGTGCCTGCAACTCGTTAACTGCCTTGTAATCCTGTTCGGTGCCATCGGCATAAGTTCGGCCCAGAATGACCATGTAGCGCGTCGCCATGGGGAACTGCTTCATGCCTGCCGGTACCTCGCCCTTCCAGCCAGGGCCGGTGAACAGGTAGTTGGCGGCCTTGCCGTCAGCCGTGCGTCTGCTCGGCGATGACTCGGAGTCCGACATCCAAAGGTCGGTCACCTCGAACAAATAGAAACGATTGCCCATATCTGGGTGACTGAACACCTGCGGTTCAGTGAGGTCGAGCCAACCCAGAGAATAAAGTGTGTCCGCATTTGGCGCCGAAACGCCACGATAATCCGCCGGCGGATACCGCGGAATGTTGATGAACTGTCCGGTCGGCGCCGTAAGCCCTTCAACCTTTGGCACATTGCTCATCTGAACCCGGGTGACTTCGGTCGTGATGAGCGAATAGCCGTAGATATAGGCGTCCTCAGCGATTTGCTGCGCTTCCTCAGGAGTGACTGCTTGTGCGTTTGCAGGCAGGGGCATTCCGTTGAGGATTGTGAATGCCAAGCTGGCCGCAGCCGCGCCGTTTACGAATGATCGTCGGGTCGATTTCATGGCGAACTCCGCACTTTGGTTCAAAGGGGAGACAAGCGCTCGTCGAACCTAAGGAAAATTCAGCGGCTCAACACGACGCCCAGTTGACCTTAATCTTTGAAGCATACCATTAATTGCACTCTAAAGCCAAGCGTGCCATGACCGCTGTTGGCCCAGGCGAAGTCGCCCAGAGGCTCGCCGTGGTCCGCTGTCACTAGTAAAGCGGACTCACCTGCTATGATCCTTCGACCGCCGCTGGTGTCGGACATCAGCGCACTGGTCTGCGTCACTTGGGGCCAGGTCCGCGCCCTATCGCCAAGGCAAGGACTGAAATAGTCTTGGTCGTGCGCGAGTTGGAGCGGAACAGCCATGGCGCTCAAATTGCCAAGGGGTGCAGAGCGTGAATATCTCGCAATCTATGGCATCGTCGCGGTCTATGTCGGCGCGCTGCCAAGCGACGAAAGCGTCGTCGGCTTCTCGCGCGATCTGCTGCACAGCCTGCTCACGCTGCGGCGACAATGGCGCGGGCTGCGCATCAGCTGCGCATACTGGGCCAGGGATCGCAGCGAGGCCCGCCTGATTGCCACCGAGGTCAACGCCAGACTGTTGCGGCATCCCGAGCGGCGCGTGCTGCTGGCCGACGCCAAGACCGCGCAGCGCCAGATCGAGAACACCGCCGCGCACATGGGCATCCCGCTCACCGATCATCAGACGGTGCTGATGCGCACGCGCAGCGCGGTCGCGTACATCGAGGAGAGGATCGCCCACCCGCAGGCTGCCGGCGAACTGCACGAGTTCAACCGCAGCTATCGCGCGTGGCGGCTCGAAGCCAAGCAGCTCGGTCGCGGCATGTCCTACAGCGAGGCCCGAGCCCGCCTTGACCAGCGAGGTCCAGATCGGCTCAGAACGGATCTTCCCGCCGCTGCCGGGAATTGATTTCTCGGTTCCGGGGTGATCTCTTCACGCGCGCTGGCGCGGCCACAGGTGTGACTGTTCAGCGCCCCCACTACACAACGCGACTGGAATTTAACCGGCTCTCGCCCCATCGAGGCCGGTTTCTTCGTGGAGCCCCGAGCGATGAGCTACGGCCGCATCGTGATCTCGTCAGGCCATGGCAAATACATCCGCGGTGCCTCTGGCGTGCTCGATGAAGTCGACGAGGCCCGCCGCGTGGTCGAGCAAGTGGCCGATGAGCTGCGCCAACGCAATGCCGAGGTCACCACCTACCACGACGATGTCAGCCAGAGCCAAAGCGAGAACCTGAATCGCATCGTGGACTTTCACAATTCCAAGCAGCGCGATCTCGATGTCTCGGTGCACTTCAACGCCTATGTCGAGACCGACAAGCCGATGGGCACCGAGGTGCTGTTCGTGACGCAGAGCGCGCTTGCGGGCGAAATGTCGAGCGCTATCGCCGAGGCTGGCGATCTGATCGACCGAGGCGCGAAGAAACGCACCGATCTGTTCTTCCTCAACAGCACCGAAATGCCCTCGATCCTGATCGAGACCTGCTTTGTCGATAGCGAAGCCGACGCTGCCACCTATCAGGCGCAGTTCAGCTCGATCTGCGACGCCATCGCCAGCGTGCTCGGCGGATCGCAAGAGGTTGTCGAGCCCCCGCCTGGACAAACCGAGCCGCCACCGAAGCCCGACAAGGCACCGCCCAACGCTTCGGCTTGATGTCGAGGTGACCGGCGAGATCGCGATCATCATCAACGGCGTCCCGGTCACGTAGGGCCATGACCGGAGAGCTTGCGCGGCAGGTGGTCGAGCAGCTCAAGGGCACACCCTTCGTGCTCGCCCTGCTGGTGATCAACATCATCGTGCTCGCAGGCTTTGCCTACACGCTGCACCAAGTCAGCAACGCAATGGAGCGACGGGAAAGCATCCTGCAAAGCTGCATTGAGAGGAGTGCACGGCCATGATCTCCGGTCTGACCTATCTCGTGGTTTACATCATCGTTGTCGGCCTGATCCTCTGGCTGCTGAGCTATCTGGTCGATGTCTTACCGCTGCAGGAGCGTTTCCGCCGCGTGGCCAAGGTCGCGATACTGGTGATCGGCGTGCTGATCATCATCCTGCTGCTGCTCAACTTCGTCGGCGTGCTCGACGGAGGGCCGCCCCGGCTGGGAAGGCCATAGGCGACAGCCAAGTCCCACCACTGGGCTCATTTCGGGAAATTAGGACAGTCCAAGTTCCGGTACGGGAACACCGGAGTTGCCCGGACTCCACATTCGCGCCGCTCTCAGTTGAACTACGCAGGCCGGGGCTGGCATTTCATCCCGAACAAGATTTCAACCGGCAAGGGGCTACCGCGAGGTGGCCCCTTTCGATTCCGACACTCGCGGAGGGGAATTAAAACAATGAACTTTGTCCGCGAGCGGCCTTACTCCTCGTGAAGACGGTCCCATTTATCGGTCTTCTTAGGCGTCGGGATCAAATCTTCAACTCGCTTCAGCCCAGCGGCTTTAAAGAGAACGAGAGTGATGACGATCATCATCAACACGGTCCCGGCCAGTACCAGCAGCGTCAACATGGGATGTCTCCATGTCCGCCCCGCGAATAAACTCCGTCGGTCAGGTTGCCGTTCCCAAAAGCAAACTAGGACAGTCGCGCGAATTCAACTTAGGACACTCGGGGTCAAATACGGACAGCACCCCACCTGCGCTGCCGCCCTATCCACCGCCGCCACCATCGATCTGCAGGGGCTGCTGATGAGGGCCCTAGCCGGAGCAGGTAGTCCTCGCGCGTCTCCATAGGTGGAAATATGCAGCGGCAGATGCCTGAATGCCAGCCCAAGGCGGCCCTACTGCATGAGGATGCCCACAAAAAATGGCCCCAGGGATGAGCCGGGGCCGAGGGTGCTTCTGACGTCCGGCCGATACACAAAATGGCCGTTCGCATGTCGAAAACCAATAACGCGAGCCGCTGTTCCTATTCATTTGCCGCCAAACGACCTCGGCGCGGGGAGCGCTAAGGTCGCCAACCTCTCTGAAAGTTTTTCTCGCGGCCCGGGGGGCTTTCGGGGCGCAAGTGGGGCCGGAGCTCGGATACGACGCGCGCGACCAGTCGAAGTTCCTGGCGCTATTGCCAAGCTTTCCGAGAGGACGAGGCCCGCCAGCGTGAACCGGCGGGTCCCTTGATTACCGCCTCAACCGTCGGCCACGGGGAAAAGCAATCGGCGACGCGCCGGTGCCGCGTAGGACCTTTAAAGCGCCGCGCGCGTTGAGGAAGGTTGTGATCGGGGCGACCACCAACCCGGGAGCTTCGAGTTATGAGCAATATCCTGATGGGGCTTGGCGCGCTGCTCGTTCTCGGCGGTGTCTTGTACATGGTGCGCGCTGTTATTTGGCGGGGATCGCTTAGCGGCCCGGATTCCGGCCGGCCGGTTCGCGGCACTCTGGAGCCGCGACGGCGCGGCGTGGGATTCTTGGGGCTCGAAGAATTGGCCGGGCATTCTCCTTATGGCAATCGGTGCAGTTCTGTTGTTGTCGGGTGCGAGTTTCTAACCTTCGGCGCGCTCATGCGCTGAAAGAGGGGACTGAAGCCCTATGCCGTTGCCGCCGTAGACTTCTCCACACCCACGACGCGCAGTAGCTCGCGCGCGCCCCGAGCCACCAGTAATCGACAATAATTTGACTCTCGCTCGCGCCGCGCTTCGATGGCGGCATGCCTCGTCCTGCCCGCCACCAAGCACCTACGCACGCCGACGGCCGGCCGCTCAAGATCACCTTCGGAGAGATGCGCGAGATGGGCCTGCGCGGCGTCCTGGTCTATTGCCATTGCGGCCATCACGTTGCTCTGGATGCCGACCGCTGGCCTGACAATGTAAGGCTATCCGATATCGAGCCGCGGTTTATCTGCCAAGGCTGTGGATCCCGCGGTGCCGATGTTCGGCCCGCCTTTGAGCGTGGCAACCAACGGCTAGCGATCATCGGTATGAAAGAGGCGGCCAACTGAGGCGGCCTTTATTTTTCTGTCTTGAGCAAAATTGAACAGGCAGGATTGTCGATGCGGTTCAGTCTGAGGGTATGCCCCCGAAAACAGAACCCCTGACCGATAAAGAGTTCGCATCGCTGCTTGTGGTTGGCAATGTGCCCCCAAATGGCCCCGCACCCGTAATCCCTGTTGCACACCGCGACCGGTTGATTGCTCTGGGCTACATGGCCCATCTGTCTGGCCGGCTCAGAATGACCACAAACGGCCGCGTTCGGATATACGCGGGGCAACTCGCGGCTGGCTGAGGGACCTTCTATTTTGGCGCCTGCAAGCCGGGCGAGGTCAGCCACTCGCTCATATGCGAGCCGGTCTCGGCCTGTCTGGCTTTGCGGAGGAGGATTTCGCGCGCTGGGCCGTGGGGAAGCTTCTTGGCTTGCTCTCTCAATCGTTCGGCTTCTTGGGCGAGGCGTTCTTCGAGGGACGTGGTTTGTGTGAACCTGCGACGATGCTGCATGACGCTACCTCGGGTCCTAGCCGTGGGGGTTTGAGTTCCCAATCTTTAATACGCCGTTGGTCGCACGTCGGTTCAGAAGTGAACACTACAAATGAGGCCACTGAGGTCAGAAACAGGCCAGCGCCTTACCCATTATCCTCGGTCCAGATCTGGCTACCGCACTCGCATTTGAACATGCGCACCGTTCGTCCAGTGAGAGAGTCGAGCATTAACCGGACGAGCGCAGGCTTCACTTCCTGCCGCCGTCGTTGCAGGATCGCATGGGGTTAGGGTCGTAGCTGGAAAATACTTGGTTCTTAAAATCGCGGTCCATTGGCACTGCCTCGCTAAGTCCCAAAGTGTACGCTTGTTCCAGGGCGGCCTCACTTCGCGGAGACAGTTTCAGCTGCCTCGCGTTTCGCAAGAGCCTCGGCGGTTTCTGCCCGCTCTAGCCATTCGGCGGCAAACAAGAGCCACCGAGCTTTCGAGGACGGGTCGCGCGTCATGCCCGCCTGCCTGCGGCAGTACTCATACTCGCCACGGAACTTGGCTGCCTCATCGAACATGGCGCCGAACTTGGGTTCGCTAAACCCAAGGATACGTTTGAGCCCCGATGCAATCTTAGCGGTGACGCTCAAGAGCGCAAGAGAGTCAGGTTTGGCCATGCCTAAAGGTGCGGCGCCAACCGGTGATGGCTTGATCCAAATCAGGCAGCAACCCACCCGTAAATTTCCCAGGGTGACCTGCCGCGAACAGGCTGCGTAAGTAGCGATCGCCTTGCTTACTAATACTGCCAAGCCTGTCCTTGCCCCCACTGGAGTTCTGCTTCGGCACGAGCCCGACCCAGGCCGAGAAGTCCCGCCCCGATCGGAAGGCATTGGCATCGGCAACGCTCGCGACTAGCGCCGTTGCCAGTGCTGGACCGACGCCGGGGATCGCATCCAGTCGCTTGCTCGTCGCGTTTGAGCGATGCCAGGCGATAATGCGCCGGTCGAAATCCAGGATCTGAGCCTTCAGTGCCCGCAACTGACTGCCGAGAGCCGCAAGACACGCACGGGCCACCTCCGGAAGGCGGCATTCAGCTGGATCGGCGACGACTTCCAACAGCTGTTCGACACCCCTGCGCCCGACGGGGGCGACGACCCCGAACTCTGCCAGATAAGCGCGGATTGAGTTGATGACGGCAGTCTGCTGGCGAATGAAGAGATGGCGCACGCGATGAAGCATCAGACAGCTCTGTTGCTCGATCGTTTTGATCGGCACAAACCGCATGTTGGGTCTCGTGACCGCCTCGCAAATCGCCTCCGCGTCGGTGCTGTCGTTCTTCTGCCGCTTGACGTAGGGCTTCACATAGGCCGGAGGCATCAATTGCACCGTATGCCCCAACGCCCGCAGCTCGCGGGACCAATAATGGGATGACGCGCAAGCCTCGATTCCCACCAGGCACGGCGGCAACTTCTCAAAGAAGGACAGCACGAAGCGGCGCTTGAGCTGACGGCGTATGACCACCTGACCGGCTGCATCGACGCCATGCACTTGAAAGACCGACTTCGCGATATCCAGACCAATCGTTGAAATTGACTGCATAGGCTGCTCCTCCGAATCGTGGGAGCTTCAAGCGGCGCCCACTCCTTGGCACTCTCGTGCCCGTGGAGGAGCCAGAACGGAGCCAGGTGTGCTCACAAGCACAGCGATGAACAATCCGCTTGCCGAGAGCCCGACTTTTCGGTTTACTTTTTGGGGTAGCGCAATACAGGAGCACTCCCGGCAATTCAGACCAGCCTGGGCGTACAAATTTCCCGCATGGAAACTGGAATATGACTACCGCCCGGGTTGAGCGACGCCTTGCGGCTGTGCTCGCGGCTGATGTTGCCGGCTACAGTCGGCTCATGGGCGTGGATGAAGAGGGCACGCTGGCCAGGCTGAAGGAATGCCGGCGGGCGCTTGTCGACCCCAAGATTGCCGAGTACCGCGGCCGTATCGTCAAGACGACCGGCGATGGTATGCTGGTCGAGTTTGCAAGCGCGGTGGATGCGGTTCGATGCGGTGTCGAGGTTCAGCGCGGCATGGCCAACGGCAATATCGACGTGCCCGAAGCCAAGCGTATCGAATTTCGTATCGGCATCCATGTCGGCGACATCATCATCGACGACAACGATATATTCGGCGACGGCGTCAACATCGCCGCCCGGCTTGAGGGGATCGCCGACCCTGGTGGCATCTGCATTTCCGACGACGCTCATCGCCAGATCCGGGGCAAAACGGAAATCGCATATGACGATATGGGTCAGCAATCGTTGAAAAATATTTCCGAGCCGATGCGCGCGTGGCGCGCGCGGCCTGTCGGCTCAACGGTGGATCCGCCGCCTGCTACCGATCTGCCCACGCTCGCACTTCCCGACAAGCCTTCCATAGCGGTGCTGCCCTTTACCAACATGAGCGGCGAGGCCGAACAGGAGTATTTTGCCGATGGCATGGTGGAAGACATCATAACTGCGCTGTCACGGATGACGTGGCTATTTGTCATCGCGCGCAATTCGAGCTTCACCTACAAGGGCAAAGCCGTCGATATCAAGCAGGTCGGCCGTGAACTGGGCGTGCGCTATGTGCTGGAAGGCAGCGTGCGTAAGGCCGGCAACAAGGTACGCATTACGGGGCAGTTGATCGATGCGTCGACCGGGACGCATTTGTGGGCTGATCGTTTTGATGGAAGTCTTGAGGATATCTTCGATCTCCAGGATGAAGTGACCACAAACGTCATCGGAGCGATCTCGCCAAAGATCGAACAGGCCGAGATCGAACGCGCCAAGCGCAAGCCAACTGAAAAATTAGCGGCTTACGACCATTTTCTACGGGGGATGGCGAATATCTATCAAGGCACGAAACAGGCCAACCTTGACGCCTTGCAAAACTTTCAACGAGCGATCAGCGTCGATGAGGATTTTGCAACCGCCTACGGCATGTGTGCATATTGCTACGTCTGGCGAAAGGCAAATGGCTGGGTGGAAGATCGTGAGCGGGAAACCGCTGAAGCGGAGCGACTGGCCCGTTCGGCGGCAAGATTCGGGGCGGATGATGCCGTAGCGCTTTCTCAGGCCGGCTTCGCACTTGCCTTCGTGGTTGGTGCCCTCGACGACGGTGCCGCGCTGATCGACCGAGCCCTTGCCCTAAATGTCAACCTAGCGATGGCGTGGCGGTTCAGCGGATACATCAGGGTCTTTCTCGGTGAGCCGGAACTCGCGATTGCCCATCTCGAACGTGCAATCCGCCTGAGCCCGCTCGATCCGCTGATTTTCATCGTGAAGAACGGCATTGTGCTGTCTCACTTCTTCGCCGGACGCTACGAAGAGGCTTTTTCTTCGGCCCAGGGAACGCTGAGACACAACCCAAATTATGTCGCTGCGATTATTATGGCCGCGGCAAGTGCGGCCATGGCGGGACGCGACGACGAGGTGCGAAAGGCGGTTGGCCGCCTGCACCAAATCGATCCGACTTCGGGCATCGGCAAGTTCGCCCAGATGTGGCCGCTGCGCCGTCCCGAGGATTTGGCCGCATTTGACGCGGGCCTCCGCCTCACCGGGCTTCCTGAGTGATGCACGTTGACTTCCTTGGCATGGGCGAAGCAGCCTATGTCTGCACAGGGTCAAAATGCAAAGAACTCAACCTGGGCAAATCTAGTCCGCCCTTTTTCAGTAAGCGGACCTCAATGAAGCAGGCGCCACTTCGCTGATGGGCCAGATGCTGACATAACACCGAAACGGATCGCCCTATTCGATATCAAAAAGTGCCAGTCCAGCTCGTCCGCAGCTTCTCCATCTCCTGTAGGGCCGTGGATGACCCCGGCCAGATACTGGCCATCAGGTGACAGGTTAATCACAAGTCAGGCGGCCTTCTGCAATCGCTTCCCTGCTGCAAGTGCCTTCGTCAGTACGTCGCTTGCGGAACTCTCCTCGCGGCCGGTGAGGCAGCCAATCGCGAAAGCCTTTTTTGCCGCTTTGCCAGCGCTGGCGAACTCGCGTGCCCGCTCCAGATGCACGCGCATGTCGTTGAGTATGCCGAGCTCGTTCTGAAGTTCTTTCAGGGCACTGTCGAGCTTACGCCCGGCTTTGCGGCCATCGCAACGGAGCGTTGCGAAGAATTCACGACCATATCGTACCTTTTTCACCGCAATCCGAAGTTTGTGACGCTTGCGCCAATCGAGCCGCTCAAGCTTGCGCCCCCGCTTGCCAATCTTGCGGATGCGGCGCGCGAGCTCGTCTCGCGCGAAGGCACGCGCCGGGCGCTTCCTCAGCGCTTGCGTCAACGCATCGGTATCGTTGCGCCAGTCGCCATCAAGCAGCCACAACGCGCAATCCAGCAACGCGCTACAGAAACGTTTGCTTCCAGCCGCCGCCCTTGCAGTCGCAAAACCGGCGTTGCGTGTTCTCTCGAGATCGTGCTCCAGGATCTCGAACTCTTGCCGGTCCGGATGCTTGGCGCGATAGGGCGTCAGCGTCTCATTGACGAATACATCGAAGTCGCGCGCGGGACCGAGCTGTTCCGTAAGCCACTTCAGCTCTCGTTTCAGTCTCTTCACCTTACGGTCATGCAGCATATCCTTGAATAGCGATAGCGCCGCGCGCATCCGTCTCAAGCCAACCCGCATCTGGTGAATGCCTTCAGGATCACCGTTCCGCACCGCGCCCTCGTTGCCCGCGATCTGGCGGAGGCAGGCGAAGCCGGCCGTGGCAAAGGCGTCTGCAACCGTGACCTCTCGCGCCATCATGACCGGCTCAGCAAAGACGGGAGCATCCAGCGGGCCTTCGAGCAACGCATAGCCCAGCTCCGCCTTGGAGCGAACGGACAACGTGAAGGGAGTGATGCGCATGAGCTTTTTCGCAAGCCGCGCGACTTCGCTGCGATCACCATGTTTCAATTCGATCTCGATTTCGGCGAGGTCGAGCTTCGCATCCGCCGTGGCCACGCAGCCTTGATCGAAGGCTAGCTCGATATCGCTGTCGCCAATATGCAAGGGAATGACGACGCGCTCCACGCGCGTCTCGAATATGGGCTTCAGCTGTTTCGTCAGCTTGGCCGTCAGGAGCGGCGCGAGCGCGGTGTCGCG
>NZ_VSSS01000017.1 GCF_008123425.1 Bradyrhizobium rifense | reverse complement strand
CCAGTTCGCTCAGGTCGAGCCAAACGCGATCTCGGGTGGGCAAAGGCGCGCAGCGCCGTGCCCACCACCTCGCATGGAACAACATGGCGGGCACGCTTCCGCCTTCGCTCTTCGAGCTGCGGTGGACAAGTCGCCTTGCCCAACCTAGGAGGCTGAGCCTGACGGCATCAGCGGCTCGCCCGCAACGAGCTGAGCTCGAAATCGGCGGCCTGTTTCTCGATGAAAATCTTCGGGCAATCGGCGACAGCGAGGTCGAACAACCGCGAAGCTTCTTCCCTGGAGCCGCGTTGCAGGGCCACTTCAGCGGCATAAAAATGCGCCTCGCAGATCTGTCCTTTTCTTTTCCTCGGATCCGGATCGTTGGCAGCGTCAAGCACTTGCTCCGACGTCTTCGTGCCAAGAAAGAGGTTGATGATTGGCGCAGGCCATTTCGTCATGTCGAGCTGCGTTGCGGCCTCGGCCAGCCGACCTGGTTCGTGACTGCGCCTTGCAATGATCTCACGCCACAATGCCGCATAGGCGTTCTTGGGCTCGAGCCGGACCGCCTCGTCCAGATCGGCCAACGATTTGGCAAGTGAACCGGCCTGCCAATAGCACTCGCCCGGGCGCGGTAGGCACGGACGTCCCGGGGATCGAGTTGCACGAGCTGGTCGTACTCCGCAATCGAGCGGCTGAAATCTCCCTTGGCCTTGTACGCGTTGGCGCGCAGCCCGAGCGAATCCTTGTCCCTAGGATCCAAGCGGACCGCCTCATCATAGTCCGCGATGGCGCGATCGAAGTCGCCTTTCTCATAATAGGCTTCTCCCCGAGCACGCAGCGGAGGGCCGTCCCCCGAAGCGAGTACAGTTGACTGACCATCGAGCGACGCAGAAGCTGGGTCGTCGCCGTGACCTTGAAGCTGAGCCTTCCGATCGCCGGGACCCCTTTGATCCTGATGTGCCAGCTGCATTGCCTGGGTGTAATCGGCAATGGCGCGGTCATAATCGCCATTTTGAGCATAGGCGACACCGCGGCAGAGGTAGGCGGTTCGGCTTCGCGGGTTTAGCTCGATGATCCGGTCGTAGTCGGCCATGGCGCGGGCGAATTCGCCAAGCTGAAGAAAGGATTCGGCACGGAAATTGTAAAAGCTCTCGTATTTTGGCTTGATCTGGATGGTTCGATCGAGTTCGGCCAATGCAAGCTCCTTGTTACCCTTCGCAGAGTAAATCCGGCTGCGGCACAGTTGGCCACCGCCGTCTTGCGGGCTGATCTCAACCGCTCGGTCACAGTCAGTCATGGCCCGCTCCGGATCTCCCTTGCGGACGTAAGCGAGGCCTCGCTCGACACGCGCCATGACATTGTCCGGATGGATCAGAAGGGCCTGATCATAGTCGGCGATGGCGCGCATGTAGTCGCGCCTCGCCAGATAGATTCGGGCGCGTCCTAGATATGCATAGGTGTTCTTGGGATCGAGCTCGATCACCTTGGCGTAGTCAGACAGAGCGGCATCGGGCTCTCGCTTTTGGAGATGCGCAGAAGCCCTCTCGAGTCGGGCGTTCAGATTGTCTGGATAGCGTTCGATGATCTGGTCGTAGTCGGCGATTGCACGGTCGATCTCGCCTTTCTGGCGGTAGAACATCGCGCGCCGGAAGCGCGCCATGACCAAACCCTGCGACATGGTAGTCGCCACCTCGATAAGAGCCGTGCATCCCGCGATCCGGTCATCAACACTCAGATTTCCGACCGCATTGCACTTTGCGGACAAAGGCATTTCCGCGCGTGCGACCGATATTTCGATCAAGGTCGTGAGCGCCAACGCGCCTACGCCTGCTGCCGCACCAACGAGTGCGCGGCCCACCATTCCAACCATGCCGTCCCCAACTCAATTCACGGGGACTTTCATAGCAACCAAACGGGCTTATGCACAGCCCTTGGTTGCAGCAGCCGGAAACGCCGACCAGCTCAGACCTACGCGCGCTACTCGATCATCCCCTGCAGCCGTACCAGCTCCGCCTCGATATCCCGCTCCACATCCGCGGCTCGTATCTCGATCACCCGATAGTCGCGCGCCTCGAGCCACGCCCGCCGCGACGCGCGGTCGGCGGCGATGGTCTCGCCTTCGCCCGGGTTGACCAGCTCGATTGCGATCCGGTGCGGGAAGGAGACGAAGTCGGGGATGTGGCGGCCGACCGGGGTCTGGCGCTTGAACCCACCTGCGAAACGGCGGTCGCGCGTGAGCGCCTGCCAGAGCAGGCGCTCGGCATCGGTCGGGTTGCGGCGGAGCAGGCGCGCCAGCCCGCGCACGGTCGAGCCGCTGTCGGGCACGCCGCCGCCCTGCCCGTGCTCGGCCAGCAGCGCGCGCAGGCGCGTGGCCTGCTCGCCGTCGAGCACGCCGCCCTTGGCCGGGCCCTTGCGCCCTTCGGCGATCGCCATCACCACACCATGGAGGGTGTGCATGTCCTGCTTGGTCGGCTCCATCCGGCTAAAAATGTTGCGCAGATTGACCAGCATGGTGTCGCGCTTCTCGGCCGGGCGCAAAAATTCGACGCGGTCGAGCTCGCGGATGAGGTTGTCGAAGAAGGCCTGCATCTGGTGCTGCGAGGCGCGCTCGGAGCGCTCCGGCATGGCGTGCGGCAGCTCGCCCGATGTCGCCCGCTTGAACCATTCGTAGCCGACCAGCAGCACGGCCTGGGCGAGGTTGAGCGAGGCGAACCCCGGATTGACCGGGAAGGTGATGATGCGGTTGGAGAGCCCGACCTCCTCGTTGGTCAGGCCCCAGCGCTCCCGGCCGAACAGGATGCCGGCCTTGCCTCCGGTAGCAACGTGCCCCGAAATCTCCGCGGCGGCCGCTTCCGGTCCCACCACCGGCTTGGCCTGGTCGTGGGGGCGCGCGGTGGTGGCGAACAGCAGGTCGAGGTCGGCGACGGCCTCGCCGACCGTGTCGAACAATTCGGCCTTTTCCAGAATGTGGTCGGCGCCGGCAGCCGCGCGCTGGGCGGCGATGTTGGGCCAGCCGTCGCGAGGGTTGACGATGCGCAAGCGGCTCAGGGCAAAATTACCCATGGCGCGCGCGGCCATGCCGATGTTTTCCCCGAGCTGCGGCTCGACCAGGATCACGATGGGACCGTCGAGGGCGAGGCCCGCCTTGGTCTTGTCGGTGCCGGACATCTCATTCCACTTTCTGAGTCAGCGTTCTTCTCGTTCAGCTTCCGAAGAGTTGAACTCCTGTCTGAAGACGCTGATCCAAGCCTTCATCCACGCGGCCGGCCCGCCTTCCGTGCAGACCAATTTCGCAACGGAGATAACAGGGTTAGCGCCATTTGCTAATCCGAAATCGGCATCTCAACTGGGGACGGTTTCTTTCGCCAGCTTGTGCGCGCTTTGCTTTCGGATATGGCTATCAACCACAACTAAAGCGAAGCCGATAGGGCGGAGCTAAAAACACAATTCAGGGGGGTGGTAATGCGCGGTCGATGGACGTTGGCAATTCTCGGAGCGGTCTTGATCGTGGTGGGCGGCCTCATCGCTCATCTGACGCAGACCGCCGGCGGCATCCGGATCCAGGATGTCAGGTTCAAGGGCGCCAAGGGCAACACCATGAGTGCGCTGCTCTACGTTCCCGCCAATGCCACCGCGCAGACCCCGGCACCGGGCATCCTCGCCGTCCACGGCTACATCAATTCGCGCGAGACCCAGGACGGCTTCGCCATCGAGTTCGCCCGCCGCGGCTATGTCGTGCTGGCGCTCGACCAGACCGGCCATGGCTATAGCGACCCGCCCGCCTTTGCCAACGGCTTTGGCGGCCCTGACGGCCTCGCTTATCTCCGCAGCCTCGACATCGTCGACAAGGCCAATATCGGCCTCGAGGGTCACTCGATGGGCGGCTGGACGGTGCTGGCCGCAGCCACCGCAATGCCGAATGACTACAAATCGATGGTGCTGGAGGGCTCCTCGACCGGTAAGCCATTCGCGGCCGACGGCACCCCCAGCTGGCCGCGCAACACCGCTTTGGTGTTTGCCCAGTACGAGGAATTCTCCACCCTGATGTGGGGCGTCGATCTCGCTCGCGATGTCACCAAGAGCCCCAAGCTGTGGGCGATGTTCGGCACGCAGGGGCCGGTCGAGCCGGGCAAGGTCTATGGCGACCCGGCGGCCGGGACCGCACGGGTGCTGTACACGCCGGCCATAACTCACCCGGCCGAACACATCTCGCATGAGGCGATCGGCTACAGCCTCGACTGGTTCGCCAGGACGCTGCAAGGCGGCACCAAGCTGCCGGCCGACGACCAGATCTGGTTCCGCAAGGAGCTGGGCACACTGATCGCGTTTGCTGGTTTCGTCGCGCTCTTGATCGGGACTTTCGACGGCCTGCTCGAGGCGCAAATGTTCTCGCGTCTACGCCTGCCCGCGGTCGCTGACGGCACCATGCCGCTGCATCACGCCGCCACCGGCCGGAGCTGGACCGCGGCGTTCATCCTGTCCGCCTTCATCCCGGCGCTGACCTACTACCCAGCCTTCGCGCTGGGCGGCACCTTCGTGACGCCGACGACATTCCTGCCGCAGGGCATCACGAACCAGATCCTGGTCTGGGCCATCATCAACGGCCTGATCACGCTGGCACTGATGCGCTTCGCCCCGAAGCGCAAAGGCCGGACCGGGCTGCTCGGCCAGTCGCTCGTGATCGCGGTCGCTTCGGTCGCAGTCGGCTATGCCGCGTTGTGGCTTGCGGACGCCGTTTTCAAGATCGACTTCCGCTTCTGGATCATCGCGCTGAAGCTGATGAACCCGAAGCAGTTTGTGATCTTCCTGATCTACCTGATTCCGTTCACGGCGTTTTTCGTCGTGGCGCTGCACGTGCTGCACCGGAATTTCTCGACCATGGAGGCGCCGCGGCTCGCGCTCTATTTGACCAATATCCTGGCGCTGACGTTCGGCTTCATTGTGCTGCTGGTCTTGCAATATGGCACGCTCTGGCTGACCGGAAAGCTTTTCAACCCGCTCCCCGATCCCGGCTTCGTGCCGCTCTCGACCATCGTCGCCATCCAGTTTGTGCCGCTGCTCGCGATCGTCGCCGTGATCGCGACCTTCACCTGGCGACGGACCGGATCGAGCCTGCCGGGCGCCCTGATGTCCGGCCTGTTCGTGACCTGGTACATCGTGGCCGGCACGGCCACTCAGGCTGCCTTTTAGAGGCGTTCTCGAACGGCGGTGGTGTGCTCGCGGGACAGTTGCCCAAACAGGGTGCGACAGCCGCCGTTCCGACCTGTTCGGAATGGCGGTTCTCGGCGAAAAGATGGGCTGAAACTGCATAACCGCTCCGCTTCCGCCCGCCCGCGGGCGGTGCTATAGCGCGGGAGATTTCCACCGCGGCCGTCAAAAGGCGCCGTTCCCAAGAGGGCTTCTCCGATCATGGCAAAAATCAAGGTATCCAATCCCGTCGTCGAACTCGATGGCGACGAGATGACCCGGATCATCTGGCAGTACATCAAGGACAAGCTGATCAACCCGTTCCTGGATGTCGAGCTGCAGTATTTCGACCTGGGCATGGAGTACCGCGACCACACCAACGATCAGGTGACCATCGACGCCGCCGAGGCCATCAAGAAGGTCGGCGTCGGCGTCAAGTGCGCCACCATCACCCCGGACGAGGCCCGGGTGAAGGAGTTCAACCTCAAGCAGATGTGGAAGTCGCCGAACGGCACCATCCGCAACATTCTCGGCGGCGTGATCTTCCGCGAGCCGATCATCTGCAAGAACGTGCCGCGCCTGGTTCCCGGCTGGACCAAGCCGATCATCATCGGCCGCCACGCCTATGGCGACCAGTACCGCGCCACCGACATCAAGTTCCCGGGCAAGGGCACCCTGTCGATGAAGTTCGTCGGCGAGGACGGCACCGTGATCGAGAAGGAAGTGTTCAAGGCTCCGGGCGCCGGCGTCGCCATGGAGATGTACAATCTCGACGATTCCATCATCGACTTCGCCCGCGCCTCGCTGAACTACGGCCTGCTGCGCAACTACCCGGTCTATCTCTCGACCAAGAACACGATTCTGAAGGTCTATGACGGCCGCTTCAAGGACATCTTCCAGGACATCTACGACCGCGAGTTCAAGAAGGAATTCGAGGCCAAGGGCCTGACCTACGAGCACCGCCTGATCGACGACATGGTGGCCTCGGCGCTGAAATGGTCCGGCGGCTACGTCTGGGCCTGCAAGAACTACGACGGCGACGTGCAGTCCGACACCGTCGCGCAGGGCTACGGCTCGCTCGGCCTGATGACCTCGGTGCTGCTCACCCCGGACGGCAAGACGGTCGAAGCCGAAGCCGCTCACGGCACCGTGACCCGCCACTACCGCGAGCACCAGAAGGGCAAGGAGACCTCGACCAACTCGATCGCGTCGATCTTCGCCTGGACCCGCGGCCTGTCGCACCGCGCCAAGCTCGACAACAACGCCGAGCTCGCCAAGTTCTCCGCCACGCTGGAGAAGGTCTGCGTCGACACCGTCGAGGAAGGCTACATGACCAAGGACCTCGCGCTCCTGGTCGGCGCCGACCAGCGCTGGCTTTCGACCACCGGCTTCCTCGACAAGGTCGCGGAGAATCTCACGAAAGCGTTGGCGTAAGCCTGCGCATTATTTTCGCCCGATCGGGGTTAGACATCATTATGGGCCGCGCCCAGGCGCGGCCCATTCATTTTGATACCATCGTGCGGAGCCCCTCCATGTCCATCATCAAGTTCGCCGTCCCCTGCCTGCTGCTCGCCGCCATGGCCGGGCCCGCCTCCGCCGCGGAGGTGCTGCCCGAGGCCATCGCCGCTCCTGGCGAGAGCGTCGTCCTCAGCGTCCACGCCGAGGGCGCGCAGGTCTATGAGTGCAAGGCCGGCACCGACGGCAAGCTCGCCTGGGCTTTTCGCGAGCCGATCGCGACGTTGCTCGCCGACGGCAAAACGGTCGGCCGGCACTATGCCGGGCCGAACTGGGAGCTCGCCGACGGCAGCGCCGTCGTGGGCAAGGCGATCGGCAACGCGCCGGGTGCAACGGGGGCCGATATCGCCTGGCTGAAGCTGGAGGTCGCCTCCCGCCGCGGCAACGGCGTGCTGACGCCGGTCACCACCGTCCAACGCATCAACACCCATGGCGGCAAGCTCGACGGCGCTTGCGACAAGGCCGGCGAGTTCAGAAGCGCGCCCTACTCGGCCGAGTATATTTTCCTGAAGAAGGGCTGACCGCTCAGCGGTCGGTGCCCTCGCGCTCCACCTGCGCGAGTTCTGCCGCTGCGAGATCGCCGGTCTCCTCCAGCCGTGCTCTCGCGGTCTCGTGAACATGGGCGGCGAGCGTCGGCATGCGCGCGATCAGGGCGTGAAAATCCTGGACATCGAGCACGAGCAGCCGGGTCTTGCGCGTCGCGGTCACGGTGCCGCTGCGTTTCGTCTTGTGGAGCAGCGCAATCTCGCCGAAGAAGGTGCCGTCGCCGAGCCGCACATGCTGGCTCGGCAGCGCAATCTCGACCTCGCCTGCGGTGATGAAATACATCGACGACGCCGCATCGCCCCGCCGCACCAGAACCTCGCCCTGCTCGATGGTGCGGGCCCGCAACAGCCGCATGATGTCGGCGATCTCCGCGGCCGACAGATGCGAGAACAGCGGCACGCGGGCCAGCATGCCCCAGGTCACGACGAAGTCGCGGCGCCTCACCTCGTCGGCAAAGGCCGTCGAGATGATCGCGACCGGCAGCGCGATCATGGCAAAACCGCTGATGATGGTAAAGACGGAGATGATCTTGCCGAGCGCCGTCACCGGCACGACGTCGCCATAGCCGACGGTGCCGAGCGTCACGATCGCCCACCACATTGCATCCGGAATGGTGCCGAGCTTGTTGGGCTGCACGTCGTGCTCGATGGCGTAGAGCAGCGAGGCGAACGTCAGCACCGCACCGGCCAGGATGACGAGGCAGCCGATCAGCGCGCGCCGCTCGGCGTGCACGGCCGCCAGAAGCGAGCGCATCGCCGGCGAGTACCGTATCAGCTTGAAGAACGGCAGCACACCAAGCGCGGCCAGCGTCGCGTGGCGTCCCATCACCAGCACGATCGCAGCGGGCAGGAACGCCATGAGGTCGACAATGCCGAGCGCCGAGAAAGCGTAGCCGAGCCGGTCGGCGAGCGCGGAGCCCTTGCGCGGCGTGTGGCCCGCCACCGTCCAGAGCCGCGCGGCATATTCCAGCGTGAACACGATGACGCAGAGGATAGTGATCGCAGAGAACAGCACGCCGAACTGCGCGTCCAGCTCCGGCACCGAAGCCAGGATCATCGCGAGCACATCGAGCACAATGACGCCAATGATGATCTGGATGAAGCGCGATCCGGCCGAATAGGCCAGCGGATCGTGCTCCAGCAATTCGTAGAGGCGATCCCTCAAGTCGGGATCGCGCAGGCCGCGCCCTTTCGGAACGAGGCCCATGGCGATTTACGCGTCTGCCATGGCTTTTTCGATTGCCGCCAACGCCTCTGTCGCCTTGGCACCGTCGGGGCCGCCGGCCTGCGCCATGTCGGGCCGGCCGCCGCCGCCCTTGCCGCCGAGCGCTTCGGAGGCGACGCGCACCAAATTCACGGCGTTGAAGCGCTCGGTCAGGTCGGCTGTAACGCCGACCACGACACCGGCCTTGCCGTCCTCGGTGACGCCGATGATGGCGACCACGCCGGAGCCGATCTGCTTCTTGCCGTCGTCCGCAAGGCTCTTGAGATCCTTCATCTCGATGCCCTCGACCGCGCGCGCCATCAGCTTGACGTTGCCGACCTCTCGCACGCCGCTGGCGGCCCCATTGCTGCCGGCGGACGCACCACCGCCCATTGCGAGCTTCTTGCGGGCGTCGGAGACTTCGCGCTCGAGCTTCTTGCGCTCCTCCATCAGCGCGGTGATGCGCGCCGGAACGTCGTCGATGGAGGTGCGGAGCTCGTTGGCCGCGGCCTTCGCCAGCGCCATGGTCTCGTTGGCGTGTTTTCGCGCGTAATTGCCGGTCAGCGCCTCGATGCGGCGCACGCCTGAGGCCACCGCGCTCTCGCCGGTCAGCGTGATCAGGCCGATATCGCCGGTGCGCCGCACATGCGTGCCGCCGCAGAGCTCGACCGACCAGCCGAGCGCATTGACGCCGCGCTCGCGCGCGGTCTTGCCCATCGAGACGACGCGAACCTCGTCGCCGTATTTCTCGCCAAACAGGGCGCGTGCCCCCGCTTCGCGAGCCTCATCGACGCCCATGACGCGGGTGGTGACCTCGTCGTTCTCCAGCACCACGTCGTTGGCGATGTCCTCGACGCGGGCGAGTTCCTCCGCCGTGATCGGCTTCGGATGCACGAAGTCAAAGCGCAGGCGGTCCGGGGCGACCATCGAGCCGCGCTGGGCGATGTGATCGCCGAGCACCTGGCGCAGCGCCTCGTGAATGAGATGCGTCGCCGAGTGATGCGCGCGGATCGACGAGCGCCGGCCGTGATCGACTTCGAGCTGCAGCGCGGTGCCGACCTTCAGCTCGCCGCTCTCCAATGTGCCCACATGAACGAAGAAATCGCCGAGCTTCTTCTGCGTGTCGGTGACGCGGAACTTGATGCCGCCCTCACCCGTCAGCACACCGGTGTCGCCGACCTGGCCGCCGGACTCCGCATAGAACGGCGTCTGGTTGAGCAGCAGCGCGCCGGTCTCGCCGGCCTTGAGGTGGGCCACTTCCTGGCCGTCCTTCACCAGCGCGGACACCACGCCTTCGGCGCTCTCGGTCTCGTAGCCCAGAAATTCGGTGGCCCCGAGCTTTTCGCGCAGCGGGAACCAGATCGCCTCAGATGCCGCCTCGCCGGACCCCTTCCAGGATTCGCGCGCCTTGGCCTTCTGACGCTCCATCGCGTCGGTGAACGACGCCTGGTCGACGCCGATCCCGCGCGACTTCAGCGCGTCCTGCGTCAGGTCCAGCGGGAAACCATAGGTGTCGTACAGTGTGAAGGCGACGTCGCCGTCGAACATGTCGCCCTTCTTCAAGGACGCGCTCTTCTCGTCGAGGATGGCAAGGCCGCGCACCAGCGTCTTGCGGAAGCGGGTCTCTTCCAGCCGCAGCGTTTCCTCGATCATGTTCTCCGCGCGCATCAAATCGGGATAGGCCTGGCCCATCTCGCGCACCAGCGCCCAGACCAGCCGATGCATCAGCGGCTCTTTCGCACCCAGCAGCTGCGCATGGCGCATCGCGCGGCGCATGATCCGGCGCAGCACATAGCCGCGGCCCTCGTTCGAGGGCAGCACGCCATCAGCAACGAGGAAGGCCGAAGAGCGCAGATGGTCGGCGATGACGCGGAAAGAGGCGACGGTCTGCTCGTTCGGCCCGTGGCCCAGCGCGGACGACGTCGTGTCGATCAAATGACGGAACAGGTCAGTCTCGAACACGCTGTCGACGCCCTGCATGATGCTGGCCATGCGCTCCAGGCCCATGCCGGTGTCGATCGAGGGACGCGGCAGATCCACGCGCTGCTCTTTCGTCACCTGCTCATATTGCATGAAGACGAGATTCCAGAATTCGAGGAAGCGGTCGCCATCCTCCTCCGGCGAGCCCGGAGGTCCGCCCCAGATGTGGTCGCCGCGATCGATGAAGATCTCCGAGCACGGGCCGCACGGCCCGGTGTCGCCCATCGCCCAGAAATTGTCCGAGGTCGGGATGCGGATGATGCGGTCGTCGGAGAAGCCGGCGATCTTCTTCCAGAGATCGGCGGCCTCGTCGTCGGTGTGATAGACAGTGACGAGCAGCTTGTCCTTCTTGAGCCCGTATTCCTTGGTGATCAGTTTCCAGGCCAGCTCGATCGCGCGCTCCTTGAAATAGTCGCCAAACGAGAAGTTGCCGAGCATCTCGAAGAAGGTGAGATGGCGCGCGGTGTAGCCGACATTGTCGAGGTCATTGTGCTTGCCGCCGGCGCGCACGCATTTCTGCGA
The DNA here is from genome assembly GCF_008123425.1 of Bradyrhizobium rifense. Taxonomy (GTDB): domain Bacteria; phylum Pseudomonadota; class Alphaproteobacteria; order Rhizobiales; family Xanthobacteraceae; genus Bradyrhizobium; species Bradyrhizobium rifense. Next base: position 111,842 of record NZ_VSSS01000017.1, on the reverse strand, counting down.
CGTGGTGGCGCGCTGATAGGGCCGCTTCTCGACGCCGGTGAAAACGTTCTTGAACTGGACCATGCCGGCATTGGTGAACATCAACGTCGGGTCGTTGCGCGGCACCAATGGCGAGGACGACACGATCTCGTGGCCGTTCTCGGCAAAGAAGTTCAGAAAGGTCGACCTGATCTCGTTGACGCCGCTCATGTTCATCCAATCGGGTGTGCTTGGGCCCGCAAACACGCCATCCAAACCGCAAGTTTGGGCTGATATCTGCGGACAGAAGCGCTTTTAGACAAGGCCAGCTTCGCTGTCCAGAAACTGTGCAGGGAGATCAGAGGGTTGCCGCAGTCGCGCAATCCCGTTGAAAGCCGCCAGGTGCGCGTTGACAGGCTTGGCCGGGCTGTGGTCTGTACCCATTTGTATCGTACGGCCACGTCGGGAGAGACCGGCTTCACTGCCGGCGCCGAAGGAGCAACCGCCCCGGAAACTCTCAGGCAAAAGGACCGCGTGGCTTTGACGACATCTGGAAAGAGGCGCCGACGGGCAAATACCTTTTCATAAGGGTTGGCCCGGACTGCGTCCGCCGACGGGATAATACTCTCAGGCACAGCGACAGATGGGGCTTCGACTGGTGTCCACCGGGGAATCGTCTCCGGGGAACCGCCGAGGGCCCCGTGATGCTTGCGCGCGACGACCGAGAGTCCCTGAAACGTACCCCCCTTTACGACCTGCACGTGTCGCTTGGCGGCAAGATGGTGCCGTTCGCGGGCTATGACATGCCCGTGCAGTACCCTGCGGGCGTGCTCAAAGAGCACCTCCATACCCGCAACCAGGCCGGCCTGTTCGACGTCTCCCATATGGGCCAGATCGCGCTTCGGCCGAAATCCGGGAGGATCGAGGACGCTGCCCGCGCGCTGGAGCGGCTGGTGCCGCAGGATATTTTGGCGATTGCACCGGGACGGCAGCGCTACGCCCAGTTCACCAATGTGGATGGCGGCCTTCTGGACGATCTGATGGTCGCCAATTTCGGCGATCACTTGTTCCTGGTGGTCAACGCCGCCTGCAAGGAAGAGGACGAGGCGCATCTGCGCGCGAATCTCTCGGACACCTGCGTCATCGATTCGCTCACCGATCGCGCGCTGATCGCGTTGCAGGGCCCGAAGGCCGAGTCAGCACTGGCGAAATTGTGTGCAGAGGCGCCCACCATGAAGTTCATGGACGCCGGCCCGCATCAGGTTGCCGGCCTCGCCTGTTTCGTCTCGCGTTCGGGCTATACCGGCGAGGACGGCTTTGAGATTTCGGTCCCCGCTGCGGCTGCCGAACACCTCGCCAAGACGCTGCTTGAAAATCCTGACGTGATGCCGATCGGTCTCGGTGCCCGCGACAGCCTGCGGCTGGAAGCCGGGCTCTGCCTCTACGGCCACGACATCGACACCGCGACGACGCCGGTCGAGGCCGCGCTGGAATGGTCGGTGCAGAAGAGCCGCCGCACCGGCGGCGCCCGCGCCGGCGGCTTTCCCGGGGCCGAAAAGATCCTCGCTCATTTCGATCACGGCGCATCCCGCCGCCGCGTCGGCCTGCGCACTGAGGGCCGCGCGCCGGTGCGCGAGGGCGCGCTGCTGTTCGCTGACAGCGCAGGCGGCGAGCCGATCGGCAAGGTCACTTCCGGCGGTTTCGGCCCGAGCCTGAATGCGCCGGTCGCGATGGGCTACGTGCCCACAGGCCTGAGCGCGCTCGACACCAAACTCTTCGCCGAGGTGCGCGGGCAACGCCTGCCGCTCGCCGTCGCTGCCATGCCCTTCGTGAAGAACACCTACAAACGCTGAGAATGATGAGATTGAGCACAGTCGGCTGCCCCGAGTTCACCTCTCTCCGGAGGGGAGAGGTCGGATTGCGTCTGACGATGCGGAGCATCGTCCAGCGCAATCCGGGTGAGGGGCCGCAACACCCAGTGAGACTAGATCCCCTCACCCGGATCGCATCTTGCGATGCGATCCGACCTCTCCCTACGGGAGAGGTGAACCGAGCCCGCCGCTTTCGACCAAACCTCACCGTTTCAGGGAATCGACAATGACCACGACGCTGTACACCACCGACCACGAATGGCTCGCGATCGACGGCGATGTCGCAACCGTCGGCATCACGGATTACGCGCAGTCGCAGCTCGGCGACGTCGTGTTCGTCGAACTGCCCAAGGTCGGCCGCAGCCTGAAGAAGGCCGAAGCCGCCGCCGTCGTTGAATCGGTCAAGGCCGCCTCCGACGTCTACGCGCCTGTGACCGGCGACGTGCTCGAGACCAACGACGCGCTCGCCGCCGAGCCGGCGCTGGTGAACTCGGACGCGCAAGGCGCAGCCTGGTTCTTCAAGATCAAGATTGCCGACAAGAGCGAGCTCGGCGGCCTCATGGATGAAGCCGCCTACAAGGCACACACGGCGTGAGGACATGAGCCGAACCGTCTCAACACACTCACTGTCATCACCCGCCTTGTGCGCTTTGCGCACTGGGGCGGGTGATCCAGTACGCCGCGGCCCATCGGCCCTAGCCGAAGCGCCTGCGTTTACTGGATGCCCCGCCTTCGCGGGGCATGACGGCGACAGCGAAATCTAAAGCGAGGACCCATGATGACCGCGCACCGCAAATCCAATGGCGACACCGCCACTTTCGTTCGCCGCCACATCGGCCCGTCGGCGCGCGATGTCACCGCAATGCTCGAGACCGTCGGCGCCAAAAGCGTCGACGCGTTGATGTCGGAGACGCTGCCGGCCTCGATCCGGCAGGCCGCCCCGCTCGATCTCGGCAAGCCCCTGAGCGAGACCGAAGCGATCGCGCACATGGCCGAGCTCGCACGTCAGAACCAGGTCTTCACCTCGCTGATCGGCCAGGGCTATTCCGGCACGATTTTGCCTGCGGTGATCCAGCGCAACATCCTCGAAAACCCCGCCTGGTACACGGCGTATACGCCCTACCAGCCCGAGATCAGCCAGGGCCGGCTGGAAGCGCTGTTCAACTTCCAGACCATGATCTGCGACCTCACCGGGCTCGACGTCGCCAACGCCTCGCTGCTCGACGAGGCCACCGCCGCGGCCGAAGCCATGGCGCTCGCCGAGCGGCATTCGCGGGTCGAAGCGAAGGCCTTCTTCGTCGACAAGGACGTGCATCCGCAGACGCTGGCGGTGATGCGCACCCGCGCCGAGCCGCTCGGCTGGTCGCTGGTCGTCGGCGATCCCCTCACCGATCTTGACAAGGCCGACGTGCTCGGCGCGCTGCTGCAATATCCGGGCTCATCGGGCGCGGTGCGCGACCTCAGGCCCGCGATCGCGGCGCTGAAGGCCAAGGGTGCGCTCGCGATCGTTGCCGCCGATCTGCTGGCACTGACGCTGCTCGCCTCGCCCGGCGAGCTCGGCGCCGATATCGCGATCGGCTCCGCGCAGCGTTTTGGCGTGCCGATGGGGTACGGTGGCCCGCACGCGGCCTATATGGTGGTGCGCGATGCGCTGAAGCGCTCGCTGCCCGGCCGCATTGTCGGCCTCTCCGTGGATTCCCGCGGGATGCCTGCCTATCGCCTCGCGCTGCAGACCCGCGAGCAGCACATCCGCCGCGAGAAGGCGACCTCCAACATCTGCACCGCGCAGGTGCTGCTCGCCGTGATTGCGGCAATGTACGCGACCTATCACGGTCCCGAAGGGCTGACGCAGATCGCGCGCAATGTGCACCGCCGCGCCGCCGTGCTCGCGACCGGCCTGCGCAAGCTCGGCTTTGCTCTGACCAGCGAAACCTTCTTCGATACGCTCAGCGTCGACGCCGGCGCCAGGCGCGCCGAGATCGTCGCACGCACCACCGCCGAGACAATCAATCTCGGTGTTGGTGAAAGTGCGCTCCGCATCGCACTCGACGAGACCACGACGCCCGCCACGGTCGAAGCGGTCTGGCGCGCGTTCGGCGGCCAGCTGTCCTACGCCGAGATCGACGCGACCACGCGCGAGGCCCTTCCGGAGGCGCTGAAGCGCACCACCGCGTTCCTCACCCATCCGGTGTTCCACGCGCATCGCTCGGAAACCGAGATGCTGCGCTACATGCGCAAGCTCAGCGATCGCGACCTCGCGCTCGACCGCGCGATGATTCCGCTGGGATCCTGCACGATGAAGCTGAACGCGACCACCGAGATGATGCCGCTGACCTGGCCGGAGTTCGGCAGCCTCCACCCGTTCGCCCCGCGCGAGCAGGCACGCGGCTATCACGCACTGTTTGCGCGGCTGGAGAAGTGGCTGTGCGACATCACCGGCTATGACGCGATCTCGCTGCAGCCGAACTCGGGCGCGCAGGGTGAATATGCCGGCCTGCTGGCGATCCGCGGCTATCACGCCGCGCGCGGCGAGACCCACCGAAAGATCTGCCTGATCCCCTCCTCTGCCCACGGCACCAATCCGGCTTCGGCCGCGATGGTCGGCATGGACGTGGTGGTGGTTGCCTGCGAGGCCAACGGCGACGTCGACGTCAACGATCTCCGCGTCAAGGCGGAGAAGCATTCGAACGATCTCGCCGCGGTCATGATCACCTATCCCTCGACGCATGGCGTGTTCGAGGAGCACATCCGCGAAATCTGCGACATCGTGCATGGCCATGGCGGCCAGGTGTATCTCGACGGCGCCAACCTCAACGCGCAGGTCGGCCTGTCCCGGCCCGGCGATTACGGCGCCGATGTCAGCCATCTCAATCTGCACAAGACCTTCTGCATCCCGCATGGCGGCGGCGGCCCGGGCATGGGCCCGATCGGCGTCAAGGCGCATCTTGCGCCGTTCCTCCCCGGTCATCCCGCGACGCAAGCGGATGCGCCGGTGGGTCCGGTGTCGGCCGCACCGTTCGGCTCGGCCTCGATCCTCACGATCTCCTACATCTACATTCTGATGATGGGCGGCGAGGGCTTGAAGCGCGCGACCGAGATCGCGATCCTCAATGCCAACTACATCGCGGCACGCCTCGATGCGCACTTCCCCGTGCTCTACAAGAACGAGAAGGGCCGCGTCGCGCATGAGTGCATCGTCGATCCCCGTCCGCTGAAGACGACGTCCGGCGTCACCGTCGACGACATCGCAAAGCGCCTGATCGATTACGGCTTCCATGCGCCCACCATGAGCTTCCCGGTGCCGGGCACGCTGATGATCGAGCCGACCGAGTCGGAATCGAAGGCGGAGCTCGATCGTTTCTGTGATGCCATGATCGCGATCCGCAAAGAAATCGCCGAGGTCGAGGCCGGCCGCTTCAAGATCGAAGCCTCGCCCCTGCGCCACGCCCCGCACACCGTGCACGACATCGCCGATGACGACTGGAAGCGCGCCTACACCCGCGCTGAAGGCTGCTTCCCCGCGGGCTCCTCGCGCACCGACAAATACTGGTGCCCCGTCGGCCGCGTCGACAACGTCTATGGCGACCGCAATCTGGTGTGCTCGTGCCCGCCGGTGAGCGATTACGCGGAAGCCGCGGAGTAAGACACGACGGAGGTGTCGTAGGGTGGGCAAAGCGAAAGCGTGCCCACCACCTTTCGCCACGTTAGAATATGGTGGGCACGGCGCTTGCGCGCCTTTGCCCACCCGGCTGATCAACGAAACGCAAAACGAAACGGGCACTGACGACGTCGGCAACTCAACGTCCTCAGCGCCCGCTCCTCGCGAATGTTTTTCGCGGTAGGTCTTACTCGTCCGCGGGCTCCTCGCCGTCGGCGTCGCGCTCGGGGCTGCCGGCGAGAATCTGCTCGGCGATCAGGCCGGAGTTCTGGCGGATCGAGGTTTCGATCTTGGCGGTGATATCGGGATTGGCTTTCAGGAACGCTTTCGAGTTCTCACGGCCCTGGCCGAGGCGCTGGCTGTCATAGGAGAACCAGGCGCCGGATTTTTCGACGATGCCGGCCTTGACGCCGAGATCGAGGATCTCGCCCATCTTGGAGACGCCCTCGCCGTACATGATGTCGAACTCGACCTGCTTGAAGGGAGGTGCCAGCTTGTTCTTCACCACCTTGACGCGCGTGGTGTTGCCGACCACTTCGTCGCGCTCCTTGATCGCGCCGATGCGGCGGATGTCGAGACGGACGGAGGCATAGAATTTCAGCGCGTTGCCGCCGGTCGTGGTTTCCGGCGAGCCGTACATCACACCGATCTTCATGCGGATCTGGTTGATGAAGATCACCATGGTGTTGGATTTGTTGATGGAGGCCGTCAGCTTGCGCAGCGCCTGGCTCATCAGCCGCGCCTGCAGACCCGGCAACGCATCGCCCATCTCGCCCTCGAGCTCGGCCTTCGGCACCAGCGCCGCGACCGAATCGATCACAAGCACGTCCACCGCGCCCGAGCGCACCAGCGTGTCGCAGATTTCCAGCGCCTGCTCGCCGGTGTCGGGCTGGGAGATCAAGAGCTCGTCGATATTGACGCCCAGCTTCCTCGCATAGACCGGGTCGAGCGCGTGCTCGGCATCGATGAAGGCGCAGATGCCGCCCTTCTTCTGCCCTTCCGCCACCGTGTGCAGCGCCAGCGTGGTCTTGCCCGAGGATTCCGGCCCGTAGATCTCGACGACACGCCCCTTCGGCAGGCCGCCGATCCCGAGCGCGATATCCAGCCCGAGCGACCCGGACGACACCGACTCGACGTCCATCGAACGGTCGTTCTTGCCGAGCTTCATCACCGAGCCCTTGCCGAACTGGCGCTCGATCTGGGAGAGCGCGGCAGCCAGAGCTTTACTCTTGTCCATGGAGGATCCTTCGACGATACGCAGGGCAGTGGTGGACATTGGGTCGTGCTCCTTATGGCGAGGATTCGGGTGCGGGACAAACGATTGGCGGCGGGTCGTCGATAAAAACAATGTACACTATTTGTTCTCAGTTCGCAATATGTTCTTTTGTGGAATTTGGCGCTGGCCTGTTTCCGAGCGCGGTGGCCTGGTTTGATTTTGAGAGTGGCCTGATTTGCAATGTTCACTTTGGAACGGAACGCGGAGCATCCAAGTATTAGGCTCGTGAGAACCCCAACCCAACGGTTAGGACCCGTCCTGTAAGCGGAGGTTGTGTCATGAAGCAGCGCCGTCGGTTCACGCAAACCGTGTCTCTCGAAGAACGCCTCACCCAAGAAGCCGACCGATTGAGAGAGGAAGCCAAGAAGCTCCCCCACGGTCCAGAGCGCGAAATCCTCCTCCGCAAAGCCAGACAGGCAGAGACCGGCTCGCACATGAGCGAGTGGCTGACCTCGCCCGGGCTACGGCCGCCAGAGTGAGCAATTTTGCACAGACTCTACGATGCGGATATGCAATTTGTGCCGCTACCGGGGTTTTGCATCATCCCCCTCGGGGCTGGTAAGCCGCCGTCCGCGAGACATTAAGCGGGCGGCGTTTTTGCGTGAAGGCCGCCTCAGTTGGCGGCCTCTTTCATTTTGGCGCTGGCCTGTTTCCGAGCCCGGTGGCCCGGTTTGAAAACCACAGCAGCCTGCTTTGAAATGTTCGCTTTGGAACTGTGGGGCGGTCGTCTGCATATTAATTTCGCAAGAACTCAAACTCTGCGGTTAGGACCCGTTGGACGAGGCTGTGTCATGTCGAAACGTCGTCGTTTTAAGCAGTCCCTTTCCCTGGAAGAACGCCTGGCCCAAGAAGCCGAACGATTAAGAGAGCAAGCCAAACAGCTCCCGCCCGGCCCTGAGCGCGAAGCCCTCCTCCGCAAAGCCAGACAGGCAGAAACCGGCTCTCACATGAGCGAGTGGCTGAGGTCGCCCGGGCTGCAGGCGCCAGAGTAGTACCCATAAATTCCCCAACTGAGGCGATGGCCTGCTTTGAACGCTGCCGTCATAAGTTCGCAATCTTCCGCGAACCTTTCTGCTGGGTACGGTTAGTTTTGGGGAGTCTGGGTGATGACGGAAAGCACGCAGCAAGGGACAGGCGCACTCGGTTGTTGGAAGCCGCCACGGCAGCAATGATGGAGTTCGAGCGAAGGGAAAGCGACTTCCGCAAAAAGGATCAGGCGGAGCGCGCCGCTGAGCTTCGCCTTCCTCTGGATAAGATCAACGTGCACTGAGCAGCAGTCACAGGACTGTCATGGCACGTTCCTAGCATTGTCATGCGACGGGGGTCCGGCGCGCAGCTCCCCGTCCTGATCTTCGGCCTAGACCACCAGACTGGACGGGGAGCTTGCCCCAGAGAACCATCCGGGCGCGCGCGGGTTATCCCCGCATGAATGCCGCCTTTATCGTCGTCACCGGGATCGTCTTCGGTGCCCTGGTAGGCTTTGACAAGCTCTTCGGAGGAACCGGATAAGGCCGCCTCAGTGTGAAACGGCCTCGTCTCCTACCCGTATCTGGTGGGCTGGGGGATTTCAGTGCCCAGTTCAACGCAGCGCCGCCAAGCATTGATTTGAGCTTGGTCGCGTTGTGCCGTTGAACCTTCACGTCATCCATTCGGACTAATCAGTATCCGGGATTTTGCTAATCCCTCTCGGGGCTGGAACGCCGCCGCCCGCGATCATTTAAGCGGGCGGCGTTTTTACTTCTGGGAAACGAAAAAGCCCCAGCCCAAGCGGTTCCGCAAATACTCGATCGCCCAAAGAAATAAGCCACCTCAATTGGCCGAGGCTGGCCCCTTCGCATTCCCCAGAATCAGCAACGCCAGAGGCGCCAGGGGGCCGACCGCAGCGGCGATCCAAAGCCATTTGCCGGACGGCCTGTTGCGCTCGCGCGCCATTGCGCCTGCGAGCGGGATCGATCCAATCGAGACGATGACGAACAGCCAAAAGCCCATGACCATCTCCGCTGCACCATCTCCGGTGCGACGCGGCACGATAGCATGAAGGCAACCGGCGCCCCTGCCCTCCGCAAAATGTGAGGCCACGCTTTTCCTTCGAAGATGATGCGCATCAAAGACGCGCCGTCATCAATCCGCAATCCTGCGGCAGCGAACTTTTCTGCGGCTGCCGACTTGAAACGGCGCCGGCACAATGGGGATTGGATCATGACGGAAAACACGCAGCACGATGCAGTCAGGCGCAATTCTCTGCTCGAGACGGCGCTCGAGGAGATGCTGAAGTTCGAGCGCCAGGAATCCGAGTTCCGCAAAAAGGACCGCGCGGAGCGTGCTGCCGATCTCCGCCTGCCGCTGGACGAGATCCAGGTGCACTAGAAACGTGCACTAGAAAACGCCAGGCAAAACAGGCTGTTGCCTACTGTGCATAGGGTTGTTTTCAAGAGCTTTTGGCGGCACGTGCCGCCAAGGGTGCTGTTGCATCAAGGCTGCCGTTACATCAGCACCAGCAGCACGATGCCGATGACCGCCACCACGAAGCCAGCCGCCGTCGCGGCGGCGAATGACCGCTCTACCTTGTCCATGATGCCACCCCGCTAGCAGCGCGCCACGTTTCCCCCATGGCTTCGCCGTGCCCGCAAAGTGTCGCCAACGGATGTGTCTGAAGTTGTGCGGGGGGATGTCTGAATTGGGACGTGAGAGCGGATCTAAATGCGACCGCAAGCCCCACGCAAGCTTGCGTAAGGCACCTGTCAGCCGAATGCTCTAGCGTCGCCTTGCCCGGTGGACCAACACCGCGCCTCCATACCCAGTCGACGACCCCGCTCTGCCCCGAGCGGGGTTTTCTGTTTCCGCGACCGGACGCGCCGCCAGCTGATGATATTCAGCACGAGGTCAGATCCGTCTCACCTTGTCAGGCTGTCGTAAGCTGAACGGGCTACGGTCGTCTGGCTATGGTGTTGCAGCCCAGCACCTCAGCCTCCAATAACCTTCTACCCCGCCCGGCTCTCCCCTGGCGGGGTTTTTTCTTGCGCGCATGGATCCATCGCGTGCTTCCCCGCGTATCTGTCCGTGGTTCTCCGCCCATGAACAGAGTTCCTGGCGGGAAGGCTGAGGTGCTGTGAAAACGCACCCGTCGGTTCCATCTTTCGGAATCCGATTTCGCTTGTTTCGAGCCACGCGCGTTTGCTGAATTCCGATGAACTATCCACGGCTTAACAGCAATTTTTGCTTGTCGATGGAATATTGCGAGACCCAACATGTTACCCGACATGGCAAGGGTGAATCGTCGAGGTGACCATGAATCACAGGGGCGTTGAGTTCACGGTTGCAAAGACGGCGATCCCGGGCGTCTGGCAGTGGCAGTTCCGGATCGGCGACGAGACCAAGACAGGCAAGACCGAAACGAAGATCGACCTGCTGGCGATCCGTCGTGTGCAGCTGCGCATCGATCGGGAGCTGAAGGCCATCGGCCGCAAGACAGCCTGAACCGGCAGGTTGAGCGGCCGGACCAGGGCTAGTCGGCGCTGGGCAGCCGCCGCATGGTGAATTCGATGTCGCCGCCGGGCAGTTCGCGCCAGTTCTCGACTTCGCTCATATAGCCTGCCTTGGGATAGCGCGCGAAGAAGGCCTGCGCCCTTGCCCGTGCCGCGGCACGAGGCAGAGTAAAACTCTCGCGCAGATAGCCGTCGCCGGCCTTGCCGCCCGCCCCGATGACCGGCTTGCGCCGGCGCGCCATCCGCTCGGCGAGGTCCCGCGGGCGATCCGCCATATCCTGCCTCCTCAACGCAACACTGCGAAGGAATGTAGGATCAAGGCTTGCCTAAGGGGAGTCCCGAACGGAGGCATCACCCGCCTCGCGGAGCCGCCCTGGGTCAATTGGCGGCCGTACCGGCCTTGGTCTTCTTGGGCGCGCTGGTGGCAGCTGCGGCCTTCGGCGCGGGCTGCTTCGGCGGGTCGGCGCGCATCCCGCCCCAGGGATCGCTGGAGGCCTTGGCGTCCGGAATCTTCTTCAACGTGTCCTTGTAGGCCTTCTCGCGCGCGGCATCCGCGGCCTTCTCGTCCTCGGTCTTGGAGGGGCCATCCGCCATCAGATTGATATGGGGCGACTCCTGCGCGAAGGCCGGTCCAGCCACCAGCGCCAGCACCGCCGCCATACGGAAAAGCTTCATCATTCACTCCTTGATCATCGATAGAGGGGCGGATGCCACTCCCTGGCCTTCTTCATGGCTCCGAGCGCCGCTTCAATCCGCTAGAGCCGGTCCGACCTGCACGATTTCGGCTCGTGGAGCCAGTCGTCCCAGATCGGGCCGCACCTGGTGCAGCCGTTCAGCGCCAGACCAAGCACGGCCAGGCAAATGACAAGGACACATCGACGCAACATCGTCCACCCGCTCCCAAGCGTGCCATCATATCGGGCGAAGTCGGGCATTTTCAAGCCGACGGCCAAGGTGACTTTGCCGCGCCCGAGCGGGCAGAATGAGCGAAACATTCGGCAACACAGGAGGGAACGACAGCCATGCCACCGCAGCCAGACGACGAGTTCGGCATCAGCGAGGCCAGACGCATCCTCGGCGAGGTCTTTGCGCCCTGGGTCCAGGATCTCAACCTCTCCGTCGAGCGCATCGAGCACACCCCACCTGCCGATGCGCCGGACTGGCAGCCGGGCGCGCTGCTCCGCATGCCGTTCTCGGAGCGGCTGTGCCGCAACGGCGGGGTGGTCTGCGGCCAGGCGCTGATGGCGCTCGCCGACACCGCGATGGTGATCGCGAACCTCGCCGCCAATCGCGGCTATCGTCCGATGACCACGGTGGACCAGACCACGCATTTCATGCGCGCGGTCTCCTCGTCCGACGTGCTGGCGGACGCGCGCGTGGTGCGGCTCGGACGCACCATGAGCTTTGGCCGCGTCACCCTGCTCTCCGCCACCGACAACAAGCAGGTGGCGATGGTCTCGAGCGCGTTCGCGATGCTGCCGGGCTGAGCATCATCCGAAACGAAGAGAGCCGCGTGAGCGCAAAACGCACCGCGGCTCTCGATAACGATTGCAACGAAGCAAGAGACGGAAGCGCGATGCAATCACGCTCCCGTCGCGACGCTTCCAAAATTACTTGCCGAGCACCTCGTCGGCGGCGGTGACGATGCTGACGTTGGGATTGGTGCCGCAATAGGTGCCGAACTTCTTGGCGTTCTCGACGAACACGTCGGTGTCGATGATCGCGTTGTCCTCATCGCCCTTGTACCAGCCGTCCATCCAGGTCAGCACCATCTTGATGGTGTCGTCGCCGCTCTCGAGGAACTGCTTGCAGCTCATGGTCGCGAGATCGAGCTTGGTGGCGTGGGCGGGCATGGACGACAGCGAGAGCGCTGCGGCGAACAGAAGCGAAAGCGTGGTCTTCATCGGAATCTCCATCGGCGCGTAACGCCATAAAGGAAAGGCTTGCGGGATAAACTCGGCGGGAAGTGACTCGCCGCTTCAACGTCGTAAACGAAGTCTGAAGCGCTGTGCAAGTAGCGCCAGTATTGAGTTTAGATCAACGCAATTTCTATGCACTATTTCACAATCATCATTATGGATTAATGCCGATGATCGAGAAGCGTGGAGAGCAACGTTACCGGGTTTTCAAGGGGGGCACGATCACCTTTGAAAATGGCGGCATCGCGTGCACCGTACGCAACATGTCTGACAGCGGCGCCGCGATCGATCTCGAAAACCCTATGATATTGCCGCATTCGTTCACGTTGTCGATTTCACGCGACAATTTCGTGCGGAATTGCCGCGCGGTGTGGCGCAACGACAAGCGCATCGGCCTCGCCTTCGTGCAATAGCGCGCACGATGTGAATGACTGTTCGCATCGCATGCACGCAAACATCATGTCGACCTGATACGACGACGTCGGCGACGCCAGCGCAGCCCCGCGACGACCAGCGCGACAATCGCGAGCGCAACCGCCGACAATGCCGCAAAGAATCGCCCGCCGGGGCGATCGATCGTGCGCGACCACAATGACGGCGCTTCGCCCGGGCGTGAGAGACGAAACGCGACGAGGCTGTCGCCAATCGAGGTGCCGGCTTCGGAATGACCGCCGGCGCCGATCGCGACATATTGCTCGCCCTTCCAGATATAGGTCATGGGGTTGGCAACGCCGGGCACCGGCAGCCGCCCCTGCCACAGCTCTCGTCCGCTTCGCGTATCGAAGGCACGCAAGTAAGCATCCATCGCGCCGGTGAAGACGACACCGCCTGCGGTCACCGCGAGCCCGTTCATCAGCGGCGCGCCAAAGGGCAGCGGCACGCCGAGCGGCGCCACATCCTCGGTGGTGCCGACGGTCGAACGCCAGAGAATCTTGCCGGCCTTGAGATCGACCGCGACCATTTCGCCCCAGGGCGGCTTGTTGCAGAGCAGCCCGAGCGGCGACATCACCACCGACCGCGACATCGCATAGGGCGCGCCTTTTTGCTGGCCGAAATCATGACCGGGCGGCGGGTTGAAACCGGCCGCCTCCGCGCGGGGGATCAGCTTGATGAGATGAACGGCGCGGCTGGTATTGGCATAGAGGATCTGGTTGACGGGATCGAACGCCGCACTGCCCCAGTTCACCCCGCCGCCGGTGAAGGGAAACTCCAGCGTGCCTTGCGTCGAAGGCGGCGTGAACAGACCTTCGTTGCGCGCTTCTGCAAACTGACGTTCACAGGACGAGCCGCGCAGGCCGGGCAACAGCGAGAGTGCATCGTCGGTCGAGATCGTCTGCGACGTCAGCGCCGGCACATGTGTCGGGAACGGCTGCGTCGGCGAAAGTCGTTCACCCTCGGCACCGCCTTGCGGCACCGCGCGCTCCTCGACCGGCCACACCGGCTTGCCGGTGTCGCGGTCGAGCACGAAGACAAAACCTTGCTTGGTCGGCTGGATCACGACATCGCGCGAACCCTCGTCCGTGTCGATGCGCGCGAGCGTCGGCTGCGCCGGCAGATCGTAATCCCAGACGTCGTGATGCACGGTCTGAAATGCCCAGACGAGTTCGCCGGTCTCGATGCGCAGCGCGACAACCGAATTGGCGTGCTCGTTATTGCCGGCCCGCTTGCCGCCCCAGAAATCCGGCGACGGCGAAGACGTCGGCAGGAATACGAGCCCACGCGCTGCATCGACCGACATGGCCGCCCAGACATTGGCATGGCCGGCCTCGATACCGTCGCGCTTGAGCGGCTCGAAGGTCCAGCGCGGCTCACCACTGCGCGCGTCGAACGCGCGCACCACGCCGCTCGGCGCATCGACGCGGCGGTTGTCGCCAATCGAGGAGCCGACCACGACAACACCGCGGCCGACCGCCGGTGGCGACGTGATCTGGAATTCGCCGGGCCACTCCAGCGGCATGCCGATATCGATCTTGATCTCGCCGCCCTTGCCGAAATCCGCACAGGGAAGACCTGTCTTGGCATCGAGTGCGATCAGGCGAACATCGTTCGTTCCCATGAAGATGCGCGATCGGCAGGCGGCGCCTCGCGGCGCAGTGTCGTCAACCCAGTAGGTGACCCCACGGCAGACATAGCGATTGGCCGGACGCTGGTTGATGGCGATCTTCGGATCATAGCGCCACTTTTGCGCTCCCGTGCCTGGATCGAGGGCGATCACCTCGTTGAAGGGCGAGCAGAAGATCAGGCTGTCCTCGACGAACAGCGGCGTCGCCTCGAACTTGGTTCGCCGCATCACCTCAGGCGGACGCGCCGTCACATCGCCGGTGCGAAATTCGAAAGCGCGGATCAGCTGGCCGACATTGTCGGAGGTAATCTCGCGCAATGGCGAGAAGCGCGAACCGCCGGGATCGCCACCCCAGCTCTCCCAGGCGACGCACGGCCGCGCAACAAGCAGAACGACGAGGCCAATCAGGTATCGCAGCCGGCCCGCCACCACGCACTATTTCGGCTTCTTGGCGGGCTCGCTCGGACGCGCCCCGCCCCACGGGTCATACTTTTCCTTGGGGTCCGGAATGCGCTCGAGCGCGGCCTTGTAGGCCTTGTCATCGACCTTAGGTTTGTTGTCCGCCTTCTGGTCGCTATCCTGCTGGTGGCGCCGACCGCCGCCCATCTGCGCCTGCGCGGAAGCAACCGTCAGTGCCAGCACCGCGGCGGCCATGACCAGAATTCTCATTGGTGCAATCCCCTTTATCCGGGGTACAAACTAGCCTGCAATCCCGTAATAGCAAATGTGGCGGGCTCTATCCCTTCAGCAAATGTTGATCGGCCGGGACTTCGTCCCGTCGAATTCGCGCCTATCTGTTGGCCCGCAGGGGACCTTCACGAATGTTGCGGATTGTTGCTCATGTGGCGCTGCTCGCCAGCGCGCTCGCGCTCGGCGCGTGCGGCTTTGCCGACAGCCGCGCTCCCGTGCCCGACTTCATGCGCCTCAAGGAAGCAGACCAGCTGCCGCCCGAACCGCCGCCCGACGTCAAGCGCGTGGTCCGCGAGCAGATCGATGTGGTCTTCCTCAACACCTCCTATCCGCGCGAGGTGCAAGTCGCCCTGCCCCATCACGAGGTCCGCGGACCGGGCTGGACGGCCTGTGTCCGCGCGCAACTCACCTCGGCCACCGGCTCGGCGCTGGGTGCCCAGACCTACATCGTGACGATCAACGGCGGAAAGGTCATCGACCGGCGGCGCGCGGAAGTCGATGACATCTGCGGGTCGGAAGCCTACGAGCCGATCTAGCGATTGATCGCAACACACGACAATCCGGTTCCGGGAAAAACCTGTAATTCAGCCGGAACGATCACGGCCTCTCATTCTTGTTACCGCAGAGGGCAGTTTCGGAGGAGGACAGGATGAGGACGTTCACGATTGCACTGCTGGCCGGTGTCGGGGCTCTCGCTGCGGCGAGCGGCGCGAAGGCTGCGGATCTGTACACGACCAGCGAATACACCAGCCCAGATCTCATTCAGGAGGTCCGGCTGGTCTGCGATGACGCCGGCAATTGCTATCGCACCCGCGGCGGCGCGCGCGTGATCGTGCGCGACTCCTATGATGCCATGCCGCGCGAGCGCTATTACGAGCGCCGCACCTATCGCGATCACGACTGGGACGACGGTCCGCACGGCGGCGTCGGCATTCGCGCGCCGGGCGTCAGCGTGGGCGTCGGTGTCGGCGGCGGCCGCTGGTAAGCGACACAGCACGACTGAAAGGACCGGACGAGACAGCTCGTCCGGTCCTGTCTGCCTCAGGACTCGAGCGGATGGACCGGCGCAGCGATGCGGGTCGATGATTGCAGCTGCGCGACGAAGCGGGCCAGCACCATGCCGGCACACATCGCGACGACGAAGATGACGGCTGCGGTCGAGCCGAAGCCCAGCGCGGTCAGGGCCGGTCCAGGACAGAAGCCGGCCAATCCCCAACCGATGCCGAAGATCGCGGGACCAACGATGATTTTCGGATCGATGTCGCGGCGTGTCGGCACGTAGAAGCGTTCGGCGAAGAAGGGGTGTGCAAGTTTCAGGACCTGCCTGAAACCGACGAAGGTCACAGCGACCGCGCCGGCCATCACGAAGGCGAGGCTCGCGTCCCATATCCCCGCCGGGATGCCGCCGAGGTCGAGGAAGTTCAGCACCTTTGCCGGATTCGACATGCCGGAGACGATCAGCCCGAGGCCGAACAGCAGACCGATCGCTAATTGGACGAGAATGGTCATTGCGCTCAGCTCCAGTGCCGGATCACGAAGACGGTGGCGACGCCCGTCGCTATGAAGGTGATGGTCGCGACCAGCGAGCGTACCGACAATCGCGACAGGCCGCAGACGCCGTGGCCGGACGTGCAGCCGCTGCCCCACACCGCGCCGAAGCCGGTGAGCAGCCCTGCGACAATCAGCACCGGCGTTCCTGCGGCGATCGTCTGCGCCGGCAGGCTTCCGGTCACGAGCCGCACCAGCACGGGTGCGGCAATGAGGCCGGCGACGAAGGCAAGCCGGCCGGCAAATTCGCGGTCCTCGTAGGGCGGAAACAACCGCGCCGCGATGCCGCTGACGCCGGCGATCCGTCCCGTCGCCCACATCAGCAGCGCGGCGGACAAGCCGATCAGCGCGCCCCCGACGAGCGAGGCAATCGGCGTGAAAGAGGTGGCGACCATTTTGATCCTCCGGATCGAGACAGCATCCGCCAGCGGGCCGGCCGGATGCTCAATGAGACATTAACAATACCACTCGAATTGAAGCGGCGCCCCAACGGGATTTTCCAATCTTTGCGCTAAGCATACTCGCGCAACGCAGGCTAATGCCGGCGTGAACGGGGAACGACGGGACGTGGTCGACATCGCGCATCAGGCTGCGATCAATCCGGCATCGGCGAAGGATGCAACGCCCGCGCTCGTCTCGCTGACGGCGATCGAGCCCGGCCAATGGCGCGCGCTGGCGCAGCGGACGGTCGAGCCGAACGGCTATTATCTGCCCGCCTGGGAGCTCGCCGTCAGCGCAACCGCGCGCGGCCGTATCGGTGCTTCGGCCTTGTCCGTCTGTAGCGGTTCCTCGACGCGGCTGATCGGGTTGATGCCGGTTGTGTCGCTCTGGCAGGCCTGGAAGATCCCCCTACCCGCGCTGGTGAGCGCGCATCCCTATGGCACGCTGTGCAGCCCGCTGATCGATCGCGATGCTTCGCTCGAGGCCGCGACGCGCCTGCTGCAGCGGGCGAGCGAGGCCGGCGCACATGCGCTGATCTTGCGCGACGTCGCGCTCGACGGCGCGGCGATGGCATCGCTCAAGCAAGCACTCGGCCAGACCGGCCTGAAGCCACGCGTGCTCGGCTCCTATATCCGCGCCAGCCTCGATGCGACACAGGATGGCGACAGGCTGCTGCACGAGGCGCTTGGTACGAAGAAGCTCAAGGAGCTGCGCCGGCAGCGCCATCGCCTGCAGGAGCACGGCGCGATCAGCTTCGACGTTGCGCGCAAGCCGGACGAGATCAAGCCCGTGCTCGAGACGTTCCTGCAGCTCGAAGCCAGCGGCTGGAAGGGCGAACGCGGCACTGCCCTGATTCAGGACGCGGGCGATGCGACCTTCATCCGCCGCGCCGTCCCTGCACTTGCCGAGACCGCGCAATGCGAGATCGTCACGCTCCGCGCCGGCGCGACGCCGGTCGCCGCAGGCATCGTGCTGCGCCATCAGGATCGCGCCTTCTTCTTCAAGCTCGGCATCGACGAGCGCTTTGCAAAATATTCGCCGGGCGTGCAGCTCACGCTCGACCTGACGCGTCATCTCTGCGTCGATCCCGCCATCGCTGGCGCGGATTCCACCGCGAGCGCCGATCATCCCATGATCAACCCGATCTGGCGCGGCCGCTTTGCGATCGGTGATGTGCTGATCCCGCTGCGGCGGAACGATCCGATGGTGGCACTGATCCATGCGACACTGATTGCGCGCAACGTCGCGCGCGACACAGCACGCCGCGCGGTCCATTTGCTCCGCAAGTAGACGTGCGCTACTCCGCCGCCTGCGCGTTGATCTCCGCCGAGACCTGGCGGATGGCGCGAGCGAGCAGGTTCGGATCCTGCGCGCCGGAGACGGCATATTTCTGCGCGAACACGTAGGTCGGCACGCCGGAGATACCCTTCTCGGCGGCCTCCTGCGCGTCGGCCGACACGCGCGCGACGTCCTCGTCGGTGGCGAGGCGCTTGCGTACGTCGTCGGCATCGAGACCAACGTCGGCCGCGGCCTGCACCAGCACGTTGACGTCGCTGAGATCGCCGCCGTCGCGGAAATACAGCTCCATCAGGCGCTGCTTCATCTCGGGCGCCTTGCCGACCGCCTCGGCCCACAGGATCAGGCGATGGCAGTCGGTGGTGTTGGGCTGGCGCGCGACCAGCTCGGGCTTGTAGACGAGGCCCTCTTCGCTGGCGGCCGCGACCACGCGCCCCGCGATGCCTTTATAGGCCTCGACCGAGCCGAACTTCTGGGTGAGATAGTCCTCGCGGCTGATGCCCTCGCGCGGCACCCAGGGATTGAGGAAGAAGGGACGGAAATTCAGCTTGACCGGGACGTCGGGCACGAGCGCGAGCGCGCTCTCGATCCGGTGCTTGCCGATATAGCACCACGGGCACACCACGTCGGAGACGACATCGATCTGAAGCGGTTTCAGCGTGCTCATTTGCGCCTCCTTCGGGCGGTGCGGTTTTGTCGGAAGATAAGCCGAACGCCGCCCGAGGCAAGGGTGCCAGAGGGTGCTAGGCCACTTTTGCGGCCGTCTGTCTCAGCCATTCGGCGGTGCGCTCGTCCGCCGGAAAGAACGTTTCCAGCGCAAGCTCCGACAGGGTGATATCGACCGGCGTTCCGAACACCATGGTGGTGGAGAAGAAACTTAATATCCCCCCGTCATGCCGAAGCTTAAAGGGGATCGCGACATTGTCGCTTCCCAGCGGCCCCGAGCGCGCCGGAATGGGGTAGCTCTTGAGGTCGTGATAGAGCTTGATCAGCTCCGGATCGGCCGTCGCCTCGCATTGCCGATGCAGGCGCTCGAGCAGATGCGCGCACCATTCCGCGAGATTGACGGTGCGCGGTGCGAGCCCCTCCGGATGAAAGGCGAGCCGCAGCACGTTGAAGGGCTGGCCGAGCAGCCGCTCCGGAACGCCTTCGAGCAGCGGCGCCACCATGCGATTGGCGGTCACCAGATTCCAGTGCCGGTCATAGGCCAGTGCCGGATTGGGTTCGTGGGCCCTGAGCACGAGGTCGATCGCCTGACGGGCTGATTTCAAGGCGGGGTCCTCCAGCGGGCGTTGCGGAAAGGCCGGCGCGTAGCCGGCCGCGACCAGCAGCACGTTGCGTTCGCGCAAGGGCACGTCGAGGCGCTCGGCGAGCCGCAGCACCATGTCGCGCGACGGCGCGGCGCGGCCGGTTTCGACGAAGCTGAGATGGCGCGCGGAGATCTCGGCCTCGCCGGCGAGATCGAGCTGGCTCATGCGGCGGCGCTGCCGCCATTCGCGCAAATGGTCGCCGATATGGACCGGCTGGCTGGGTTCGGCGCGTGCCGTGGATGCATGTGCGTTCATGGTCGCAAACCTACCACGTGCATTTCGGCCCATCCATTACCCCCGAGGTAATGGATATTGGTATGCAACCACCAATGGTTCATCGACCATCAAAAGTGCCGCACGTCGCGCCGCCGGCCCCATCAGGATCGGCCAAGAGCGGATTCGGGTCCAGTCTCGGCTAGATCGGTCACCCCGACCGTATGATAGGCGCGGCCAAAATAGATCAGATTGCCGGTGCAGCCGGTTTTTTGCACGGCCACGACGCGGCAGAACAGCACATCATGCGTGCCGACATTAACGATATCGGAAATCCGGCAGTCGAACGCGGCAGCACAGTCGGCCAGCACCGGCGCGCCTGTTTCGAGCGTCGACCACGCGGCTGCAGCAAACCGTTCCTCCGCTGGCACCTTGCCGCCGAACAGGCGGGACAGTGGCTCGTGCCGGGCCGAGAGCACGTTGACGCACACCACCTTGTTGCGCGTCACGCTGGCATAGGCCGAGGAGGCGCGGTTGATGCAGACCAGCAGCGTCGGCGGATCGTCAGTGACGCTGCAAATCGCAGATGCAGTAAATCCGGCACGGCCCGCGCCGCCGTCGGTCGTAACGATACTGACGGCCGCACCGAGACAAGCCATTGCATCACGGTAATCCTGAGGGGCGACGTCCTGCATCGGCGTCCTCACGCCTCGATGGCAGGCGCAAAGGCGAGCCCGCCCAGCACCTGCGCGAGCACAGAGGCGCCGGCGGCAACATGATCGGGCTCGGCCCATTCGTGCTCGACATGGCTCGCGCCGTCGCGGCACGGGATGAAGATCATCGCAGCGGGACAGATTTTGGCGAGATGACGGGCATCGTGACCGGCCGCGGAAAGGATCGTCATGGCGGAATGTCCCTGCTCACGCGCCGCCTGTGCGATGCTCGCCCGCAGGCGCTCATCGAAGGCGTTCGACGGCGCATCGACGAGCGGCGTCACCGTGACCGCGCACGGTGAGGCGTTCTCCTCGCAAAGAGCTTTGATACGCGCACCGGCCGCATCGAGCACGGCATTGTCAGGGTGACGCAGATCGATACTGAAGCTGACGCGCGACGGCACCACGGACGGCGCATTCGGCGAGACTGTAACCCGGCCGATGGTGAATTTGATGTCCGCGTCAATGGTGCCGATCTCGGTATGCAGCGCCGTCGCCATCCGGGCAAAGGCCGCGAGCGCATCCCGCCGCTCCAACTGCGCCAGCGTGCCGGCATGGCCCTCGGCACCCTCGACCACCACCTGGAAGGTCTTCTTGCCCTGGATGCCGGTGACGACACCGATGGTGCAGGCGGCGGCTTCCAACAACGGCCCCTGCTCGATGTGCAATTCGAGATAGGCTCCGACCGCAAAGCCGAGTGGTCGATGCGGCATATCGGGAAAAGCCTGATGGAGGCGATCGAGCGCCTCGCCGACGCTGATGCCGTCTGCATCGCGCGCGGCGCGGATCGCGTCCATATCGCGCTCGCCGGTAAAGGCCTCCGAACCCATCATGCCCGGGGCGAAGCGCGAGCCTTCCTCGTTCATCCATGCGACGACGACGACATCGCGTGCGGGCTTCTCACCTTGCTCGGCCAGTGAGACGACCGCCTCCAACGCCGCCATCACGCCGGCCGCACCGTCAAACTTGCCGCCGGTCGGCTGGCTATCGAGATGACTACCAAGGAGAAGCGGCGGCGCGGCGCGGTCGCGGCCGGCCAGCGTCAGGAACAGGTTTCCCGCGGCATCCGTCGACGGTGTCAATCCTGCCTCAAGCGCCCAGCCGATGACACGTCGCCATGCCGCGATCTCGCCATCGCTCAACGCCTGACGGTTGACCCCGCCCGCCGGCGTCGCGCCGATCTCGGCGAGCGCCATCAGTCGCGCCCAAAGCCGATCCGCGTTGATCAGAGGCAGGCTCGTCATCGACCTACTTCGTGCGCATGATCTGGCCCGGCAGCGCGCGCGGATCGCGCGGCAACCAGTGTCCGGCCTCGACCTGGGCGATGAACTCGGCGAGCAGCTCGTTGAACGCCGCCGGCTCTTCGAGATTGAGCGTGTGACCGGTCTTGGGGAAGACCGAGAGGCCACAGGCCGGAATGGTCTTCTTCAGGAAGATGCCGGGCTGGAGGCAGTGATCGTCCTCGTCACCGACGACGACCAGCGTCGGCACCATCATCTTCTTCAGGCCGTCTTCGAGATCGTAGAAAGACGGTCGCCGCGCCTGGACGCCGCGCATGGTGTTGGCGGCACCGCGATCGGAATGGGTGGCAAGGCGATCGGCGAATTCCTGCCAGCCGCGCGGATCCTTGTTCTGAAACTGAACGCGGCTCGCACCGAGCGCATAGATCTTCGAAAACTCTTTCGCGCTCTGCTTTTCGAAATTGTCCGCGACTTCCAACGAGACGCCACGAAAATACTCCTCGAACTCCTTCTCGCAGCCATAGCCGGCGCCGGCGACGGTGAGCGACAAAGCGCGCTCCGGCGTGCGCAGGCCAAAATGCACCGTGCAGAAGCCGCCCATGGAGAGGCCGACGATGTGCGCTTTCTCGATCTTGAGCGCGTCGAGCACGGCGACCGCATCGTCCGCAGCGATTGCCTGCGAATAGGCCTCCACGCTGTCGGGCACGTCCGACGGCGGATAGCCGCGCGCGGCGTAGCAGATGCAGCGGTGGCGGCGGCTGAAATAGCGGAGCTGCGGCTCCCAGCTTTCGTGATTGCCGCCGAATTCGTGGATGAAGAGGATCGGCGTGCCCTCGCCCGCCTCTTCCACATGAAGTTTCACGCCGTCCTTCGTTGTGATCATCGTCATCGGCATCGTCCCTAGAATTGCGGCGGCAGGTCGTTGAGCGTGCGTGCCTGAACGACCATCTCCGGCAGGAGCGTGCAGAGCTCTTCGACCCAGGCCTGCGGCACCGAGGTGCTGATCTTCACAAAACGGTCGCCGAAGCGCTGGGTGTGATAAGTGCCCTGGCGGATCATGATGCCCTGGCGGCGATAGCATTCGACCAGCGCCTCGGGGCGGATGCCCGCCGCGATGGTTTCGAGCACCAGGAAGTTTCCGTGCGATGGCATGATCGGCAGCGCTAGTCCTTCGATTGCGCTTGCCGCTTCCTGGATCATCGCCTTGTTGGCGCGGTCGGTGCTGCGGACCTTCTTCATCCATTCGGCCTTGACCGACAAGCCCGCCTGCGCGGCGCGCTGGGCGATGACGCTCGCGCCGAGCACGCTGGTGGAGGTCTGCGCCAATTCCTCGAACAGGTCGGGCGCTGCGACAAGCGCACCGATGCGCAGGCCGGCGAGCCCGAGCCATTTCGAAAAGCTGGTCGAGACCACCGAGCCTTTCGGCGCCACATGAAGTGCCGGCGTGTGGCCGTCGGCGAAATCGCGGTAAGTGCAGTCGTGCACCAACAGCGCGCCGCAATCGCGCGCGATCGCCGCAAAACTCTCGATCTCCTCGCGCGTGTAGCGGATGCCGAGCGGATTGTTGGGATCGACCAGATAAATGATCGCGGTGCGCTCATCGACATGGGCCTTCAGCGCCTCAGCCGTCAGGCGATAGTTGCAGGCCGGATCGTAGATCGGAATCTCGATCACCTCGGCGCCCTGCTGGCGCGCGAACAGGCACGGCCATTTCCAGGTCGGATCGGTCGTCACCAGCGTGGTGCCGGGCTTGCAGCGGGCGCGGCAGATCATGGCCAGCGCGTTGACGCCACCCTCAGTCACCAGCGCTTCGGCACCGGGCGTCCCGAGATCAGCGACGATCGCGGCGCGCAGCGCCTCGAAGCCAAGCGGCGGGGCGTAGGCATTGAACTCGCCAGCCTCGATCGAACGCAGCATCGCCTCGCGCACGGCGGGGTGACTCTCGATGTGGTTGGTGTTCTGGCCGAGCCAGTAGAGTCCCGGCGTCGCCGAGAGCTCGTCGAAATAGCGGTTGCGGACCAGCGCCGCCGATTGAGGTCCTGACATCGGCGCCTCAGATCACCGAGCCGCGCGCGGCGATGCCGCCGTCGATCGTCACCACGGTGCCGGTGATGTAGCCGGACCGGGGCGAGGACAGGAACGCGACGAGATCGGCGACCTCTTCCGAAGTCGCGGGTCGCTTGCCGGGATATTTGTCGAACAACTCCTCCCAGCGGCTTTCGTCGCCGAGCATGTCGATCGACTTCCGCTTCATGATCTTGAGCATGCGGTCGGTGGCCACCGGCCCGGGATTGACCGCGACGACGCGCACGCCGTGATCGAGGCTGCGGCCGCCGAGCGCCTTGGTGAAGGACATCAGCGCCGCGTTGCCGGTCGAGCCCGCGATGTAGCTCGCGTCCCAGTTCTCACCCGAATTGCCGATGATGTTGATGATGACGCCGTCCTTGCCCTTCATGCGCGGATAATAAAGACGCGACAGCGTGATGTAGCCGAACACCTTGAGATCGAAGCCGCGCCGCCAGGCGGCGTCGTCCAAAATCTCCAAAGAACCCGCCGGGATATCGCCGGCATTGTTGATGAGGATGTCGATGTCGCCGACCTCGGCCGCGAGCTTCTCCATCGCAGCGGTGCTCGACAGGTCGAGCGCATGGATCGTGATCTTCACGCCATGGCGGGATTCCAGCTCCCGCTTGGCCTGAAGCATGGCCTCGCCGTTGCGGGCGGCCAGATGCAGATGGCACCCCTCCGCGGCGAAGAGTTCGGCCACCACAAGTCCAATTCCTTTCGACGCGCCGGTAATCAAGGCGGTCTTGTTCGTCAGCTTCAGGTCCACAGGGGTCTCCAGGATGCAAGCTAGATATACAATGTCTAGCAATTTGCATACCAAGAGACCGAATGGTCATTCGAAGGCGGCGAGGAAGTCCAGCAGGTTGTCGCCGAGCAGGTTGACGTGGTCCCGCATGGCGCTGTGCGCCCGCTCCGGATCATGGGCCAGGATCGCCTCCATGATCGCCTCATGCTCACGGACGGTGTCGGCGATCCGGTTCGGCATGCGCGTCACCCGGCGGCGATACGCCGCCACCTGGTTGCGCAGCTTGCGCGTCTGCTCGGCCAGGAAAGTGTTGCGCGAGGCCTCGTAGATCGCCTCGTGGAATTCCTGGTTGATGTCGTAGAAGACATCGATGTCGCCGGTTTCACCTGCCGTCATAAGCCGCTGATGAATCTCTCCAATTTCACTGCCCCAGGCCTGGGAGACGCGCCGCGCCGCGAGCCGCGCGCAGAGGCCTTCGAGCTCCGCCATCACCTGGAACATCTCGATCAGCGCCTGTGCCCTGATGCTGCGGACCGTCGCCCCTTGCCGCCCGCGCAGCTCGACCAGATTGTTGGCGGCCATCAGGCGGAACGCCTCCCGCACCGGCGTGCGCGAGACCCCGAAACGCTGGGCGATCTCCTGCTCGTCGAGCCGGCTGCCCGGCTCGAGATGCCCCGCCGCGATCGCCCCTTCGAGCTTCTGGCGCAGGCTCTCGGCGAGCGTCATGCCGGGGCCAGGCGCCAAGGCTTCGTGCCCATTTTTCACGCGCCTGCCTCCGCTGTGTGCACCAATATCCGCCATCATGTTTCTCCGAGAACAATATACGTATACAAAATGACACCCACACTCCAGCGAAACGGCTGATTTCTGCCCCGGATACACACGACTCGCGCGCCTTCGCCTCAGAGACTCGCAAGTCTTATGCCTGATTTGCCCGGAAATCGCACTGGCACACGAGTTGCTAAGAGATTTCGATGCGGTCCGCTGTCGTATGCGAATGGCCGCCGTCATTATACAAGGACATGCCGGTGCAGGCCGCCCGCCTACCCAATCCCGGACCGACCACCGAAGCCCCGCAGGCCCAGCCGAAGCCTGAGCCGCTGCTTGAAATGCGTGCGGTCAGCAAGACCTTTGGTGCCGTCGCGGCACTGTCGGGGCTCCAGGCGAACATCGCCCCCGGCGAGTTCGTCACCGTCGTCGGCCCGAGCGGCTGCGGCAAGAGCACCCTCTTCAACATCGTCGCTGGATTGGAGGAGCCCGACGCCGGCGGCATCCTGCGCTTCGAAGGCAAGAGCTGCCATGCCGCCGACCTGCTCGGCCGCGTCTCCTTCATGCCGCAGCGCGACCTCTTGTTTCCCTGGCGTAACGTGGTGGACAACGCCATCCTCGCGCTCGAGGTCGAGGGCATGCCGCGCGACCAGGCGCGTGCCAAGGCGCTCAAGATGCTGCCCGAGTTCGGGCTTGCAGGATTCCAGAAGCAATATCCCAATCAATTGTCCGGCGGCATGCGCCAGCGCGTCGCCCTGATGCGCACCTTCTTGTTCGAGCGCGACCTGATGCTGCTGGACGAGCCGTTCGGCGCGCTCGACGCGCTGACGCGGGCGATGATGCAGCGCTGGCTGCTCGATGTCTGGCAGAAATACCGCCGCACCATTCTCTTCATCACCCACGACGTCGACGAGGCGATCTTCCTCGGCGACCGCGTTCTGGTCATGACCGCACGTCCCGGCTCGGTGAAGCTCGAACAGGTCGTCGATCTTCCCCGCCCGCGCAAGCCCGCGATCGTCACCTCCCCTGAATTCGTGCGCCTCAAGCGCACGCTGCTCGATGCGATCGAGGAGGAAAGCATGAAATCGTTCCAATCCTCCATCGCGCAGGAGAAGTCGCAATGAACGCGATGTCAGCGAGAGAACCGCGGGGGATCGATCCGGCGGAGTGGGACGCCCGCGTCAAGCTCGCCGCCTGCTATCGCATGGTCGCCAAGCTCGGCATGGACGACTTGATCTATAATCACATCTCGATGCGCGTTCCCGGCCATGACGATCAGTTCCTGATCAATCCCTATGGGCTGCTGTTCGACGAGATCACAGCCTCGAGCATGGTGAAGATCGACACCAAGGGCAACAAGCTCGACGACACGCCGCAGGCCGTCAACGTCGCCGCCTTCGTCATCCATGCGGCGATCCACACCTCGAACCATGATGCGGCCTGCGTGCTGCACACCCATTCCGACGCGAGCGTTGCAGTCTCCGGACAGGAGAAGGGCCTGCTGCCGCTCAGCCAGTTCGCGATGCGCTTCTACGATCGCCAGGCTTTTCACGATTACGAGGGCGTCGCCATCGACCTGGACGAGCAAGTTCGCCTGGTGCGCGATCTCGGCCCGCACAAGGTGATGCTGATGCGTAATCACGGCATCCTCACTGTCGGCCGGACGCCGGGCGAAGCCTTCATGCTGCTCTATTATTTCGAGCGCGCCGCGCGGATCCAGCTCCAGATGCAGGCCGCGGCCGCAGCCGGCGCCAAGCTCGTGATGCCGCCGCACGAGGTCTGCGAGAAGGCCGCCCGCCAATTCTGGGAACTGCAGGGCGACATTCTCGTGCCCGGCGAACGCGAATGGCCGGCACTGATGCGCCAGCTCGACCGCACCGATCCATCCTATCGCAATTGATTTTCATTGCCTGGAGTATGACCATGTTGAGCCGACGCCACGCCTTCTCCGTCCTCTCCGCCATCGCACTGGCGACCGGCTCGCTCGTCGCGCCTGCGCCCGCCGCCGAGTTGCAGAAGGCCAGCCTGCGCCTGAAATGGTTGCCGCAGGCGCAGTTCGCCGGCTTCTACGTCGCGGCCGCCAAAGGCTATTACAAGGCCGAAGGCATCGACCTCACCATCAATCCGGGCGGGCCCAATCTGCTCACCGAAAACCTAGTTGCGACCGGTGCCGACACATTCGGCCTCTCCGGCGGCACCGACAGCGTGTTCGCCGCCCGTGACAAGGGACTGCCGATCGTCTGCATCGGCGTCTCGCACCAGATCACGCCGTTCATCTTCGTTACCCGCAAGGACGGGCCGGTGAAGACGATCCAGGACTTCAAGGGCAAGACCGTCACCACCTGGTTCACCGGCGCCAACCACGTGCTGAACGGCATGCTGGCCAAGGAAGGCATCAAGCCGGATGAACTGAAGATCCAGCCGCAGCAGGTTTCGGTGACGCCCTTCGTCGACGGCAACGTCGACGTGATCACGGCGACCTATTACAACGAGTTCTACACCATCCAGTCGCGCATGCCGAAGGACAGCCTGAAGACCTTCGTCGCCGAGGATTACGGCATCACCTTCCCGCGCGACACGCTGATCGTGGCCGAGGCGACCGCCAAGGAGAAGCCGGAGCTGGTCAAGGCCTTCCTGCGTGCTTCGCTGAAGGGCTGGAAGGATGCGTTCTCCGATCCGAAGGGCGCCGTCGACACCGTGATGGCCGCAGCCCCGACGCTCGACCGCGCGCAGCAGGAGTTCATGCTGACCGAGGTGAAGCGCCTGATGACAGCGGGCGCAGCCTCGAAGAACGGCATATTCTGGATCGACGCCGACGCGGTCAAGACCGCCCACGACTTCTTCCTGAAATACGGCGTGATCTCCAAGCCGCTCGACCTCGCCGCCGCGTATGACGCCAGCTTCATCCAAAGCATCCCGGCGGCGGACCGGCTGCCGTGAGCAGCCCGGCCGCGACATCGCTTGGTGACGGCCGCGCGGCTCCGCGGTCGATCAC
Source organism: Bradyrhizobium rifense (assembly GCF_008123425.1). Lineage (GTDB taxonomy): Bacteria > Pseudomonadota > Alphaproteobacteria > Rhizobiales > Xanthobacteraceae > Bradyrhizobium > Bradyrhizobium rifense. The sequence goes on along the minus strand of NZ_VSSS01000017.1, from coordinate 83,586 downwards.
GATGCCGGATTCGCTGCGCAAGCTGATTCGGCTCCTGCTCGGCCTCGCCATCGCGGCGGTGGTCTGGGAAGGTGCGGTGCTGCTGTTCGGCATCCGCCCCTATTATCTGCCGCGCCTCAGCACGATCCTGATGGCGATGGCGGCGACGCCCCGCGCCTATGTCGACGGCTTCCTGCGCACCCTCGCCGAGACGCTGATCGGCTTCGCCTCCGGCGGCGCGTTCGGCGTGTTCATGGGCGTCGTGTTCTTCCGCGTCCGCGCGCTGCGCGAGATGATCTTTCCGATCTTCGTGGTGTCGCAGACCATTCCGGTGATCGCCTTCGGCGCGCTGGTGGTGCTGTGGTTCGGCAATACGCTGCTCGCCAAGGCGATCATCGCATTCTACCTGACGTTCTTTCCGGTGACGGTAAACACGCTGCTCGGCCTCGATACCGTCGATCCCAAGCAGGTCGCCTTGATGCGCAGTTTTGGCGCCTCCAACCACCAGCTCCTGCTGCGCCTGCAGCTTCCAACCGCGCTGCCGCAGATCTTCGTGGCGCTGCGGCTCGCAGCTTCCCTGAGCCTCGTCGGCGCCATCGTCGGCGAATGGTTCGGCGACACCACCGGGCTCGGCGTGTTGCTGCTCCAGGCCATGTTCACCGAGAACGTCGTGGCGATCTGGGGCGCTCTGCTGGCTTCGGCCCTGCTCGGCACCGGCTTCTATGCGGTGGTCGCCGCAGTCGAGCGGCGCCTCGTGTTCTGGAACGCCGAGCAATGAGCCGCGCGCTCGCTTCCCCCTCGCTCGCCGTCCAGCGCGGCATTCTTGGCGCCGTCCTCCTGATCGCGTGCTGGGAGGGCACTGCGCGCGGACTGCATCTGCCGGCCTATGTGCTCCCCGCGGTCAGCGACATCCTCGTCGGCCTCTGGGCCAAGCGCGCAATCCTCATTGACGCCGCCGGCTACACGCTGCTCGAAGCGTTCGCGGGCTATGGGCTCGGCTGCCTGATCGGCATCGGCCTAGCCGTCGCCATCGCACTGGTGCCGGCGCTGCGCAGCGCGATCCTACCGCTCGCAACCGCGATCAATTCGGTGCCCGTGGTCGGCTATTCACCGCTGATTCTGCTCTGGTTCGGCATCGGAATCAGCTCGAAGATCGTGATGGTGGCGATGGCGGTGAGCTTCACCATTCTGCTGTCCATGCTGGCCGGGCTCGACCGTGTCGACCGCCGCGCCGTCGACCTCATGCGCAGCTTCGGCGCGAGCCGGTTCGGCGTGCTGTGGCGGCTACGCCTGCCGACCGCCTTGCCGCTGCTGCTCGCCGGAATGCGCGTCTCAACGGTACGCAGCGTCATCGTGGCGATCGTCACAGAAATGCTCGGCGCGCAGGGTGGGCTCGGCTGGGTGATCTACCAGGCCGTGCTCCAGATCGACTTCGTCCAGGTCTGGTCGGCGATCTTCGTCGCCTCTGCCGCGAGCCTCGCCTTCTTCGGCCTGATCGGCTTCCTCGAGCGAAAAATCCTGTTCTGGACATAACGCCATGAAACGACGGATGCATCTCGGCCTGTTCATCCTGGGCACCGGCAGCCACGTCGCCGGCTGGCGCTATCCCGGCGCGGTCGACAGCTTCCAGAACTTCCCAGCGATCCAGGAGATCGGCCGCACCGCCGAGCGCGGCAAGTTCGACCTGATCTTCATGGGCGACAATCTCTATGCCGATGCGAGCGCGCATCCCTCCTACACGCTGCGGCTGGAGCCGCTGACCATGCTGGCGGCGCTTGCCACCTCGACCAGCCATATCGGGCTCGGCGCCACGGTGTCGACGACCTACAGCGATCCGTTCTCGGTCGCGCGCGTGTTCGCCTCGCTCGATCATATCAGCAACGGCCGCGCCGCGTGGAATGCGGTGACGACGGCCAATCCGGCAACGGCGGCAAATTTCGGCACCACGCATCCCGACCACGCCCGCCGCTACGAGATGGCCGGCGAGTTCCTCGACATCGTCAAGGGCCTGTGGGACGGATGGGCCGATGATGCCATCGTCACCGACCGTACCAGCGGCATCTACATCGATCCGGCGAAGCTGCGTCCGATTGACCATGACGGCGCATTCTTCAAGGTGAAGGGCCCGCTCAATATCGGCCGCAGCCCGCAAGGCCGCCCCGTCGTGCTCCAGGCCGGCGGCTCCGAGGCCGGACAGGCGCTTGCCGCGCGGACCGCTGACATCGTGTTCTCGGTGGTGCAGGACATCGACGAAGCCAAAGCCGGCTACACCTCGCTGAAGACGCGGCTGCCGGCGTGCGGCCGCAAGGCCGAGGATGTCACGGTGCTGCCGGGCGTCATGCCCGTCGTCGGCCGCACCGACAAGGAAGCGTTCGAGAAGCTCAACGTACTCCAGAGCTTCGTCAGCGGCAGCAACGCGCTCGCGATCCTGTCCGACCGCTTCGGGCGCGACATGTCTGCCTACGATCTCGACGGGCCGATTCCCGACATCGCGCCGTCCGACAGCTACCACAGCTTCGCCAGCGTCATGCTGGCCAAGGGCCGCCGTGAGAACATGACGTTGCGCGACCTCTACAACCTCACAGCTGCCGCCCGCGGCCATTGGGTGCTGTGCGGCTCGGCCGAGCGCATCGCCGACACGCTCCAGCTCTGGTTCGAAGAGCATGCCGCCGACGGCTTCAACGTCATGCCGCCCTATTTCCACGAAGGTTTCGAGGATTTCGTCCACCTCGTCGTGCCGATCTTGCAGGAGCGCGGGCTGTTCCGCACGGACTATGAGGGAACCACGCTGCGCGATCACCTCGGCCTCGCGCGGCCGGCCAATCCGTTCTTCGCAGCCTAGAGCGCGCCGGCGCTCCGCAGCGCCTGTTCGAGCGCCTGCAATTCGCTTGAACTCGCCGGCGGCTGCGGTGGACGTGCTGCGTCGCATGAGAGACGCCCGAGCAGTTTCAGGGAGGCCTTGAGTCGCACCGTCGCCCGGCCTCCCGGCGCATCGCGGTAGATCGCGACAGCAAGCGGATAGAGCTTCTCGTGCGCGGCCCGCGCCCGCTCCCAATCGCCGGCCTCCGCCGCGTTCCAGAGGCTGACGACAAGCTCCGGCACGACGCAGGCAAGGCTCACCTGGCTGCCGGCAGAACCGACGAGATAGCTCGTCAGCAGATGTTCGTCGCCGGAACCGAGCACGACGAACTCCGGTCGCAGCTTGTGGATCAGCCGCAGGTTCTGCTCGTAGGTCGCAACTTCCCAGCTCCCCTCCTTGATCGCGACGAAGCGGGGGTCGGCCACCAGCCGCTCCAGCAAAGGCGGGACATAGGCCATCGCGCCCGCACCGACCGGCGCGGCGTAAAGCATCAGCGGCACGGTGGTGGCATCGCGGATGTGGCGATGATGCTCGATGACGCAGTCGTCGGCGTGACCGAGCGCCCAGCTGTTGGGAGGAAACACCAGAAGCCCGTCCGCACCCGCCCGCTCCAGTGTGGCCGCTTCGCACCCGGCCTCCAGGCTCGATTCGTGATTAACGCCCGAGACGATCAGGCAATCCTTCGGAGCGTGCTCGCGCGCAAGCTCAACCACGCGCCGCTTCTCGGCCAGCGACAGCACGAAGTTTTCGCCGGCGTGGCCGTTGACCAATAACCCACTGACGCCGGCTGTGGATGCGACCGAGGCGAGGTGTGCCGCCAGCTGCGCCTCATCGACCCGAAAGTCGGGCGTCATCGGCACGATCGTCGCCGCATGAATGCCGCGCAGACGATCGCCGAATGTCCGCATCCCCGCCGACATCGGCTAGTGAATGATCTGGTCGAGGAATGTCCGCGCCCGCTCGGACTTCGGATTCTTGAAGAACTCTTCCGGCGCGGCCTGCTCGACCACCTTCCCCTCATTCATGAACACGATGCGGTCGGCGACCTCGCGGGCAAAACCCATCTCGTGGGTCACGCACAGCATGGTCATACCCTCTTCCGCGAGCTTCCTCATGGTCTCCAGCACTTCCTTGACCATCTCGGGGTCAAGCGCGGAGGTCGGCTCGTCGAACAGCATGATCTTCGGCCGCATGCACAGCGCGCGGGCGATGGCGACGCGCTGCTGCTGGCCACCCGAGAGCTGCCCGGGAAATTTCTCGGCCTGATCCGGAATCCGGACTTTTGTCAAGAAATGCATCGCGAGGTCCTTGGCCTCAGCCTCGCTCATGCCGTTCGCTGTCATCGGCGCCAGGGTGCAGTTCTCCAGCACCGTCATGTGCGGAAACAGATTAAAGCTCTGGAACACCATGCCGGTGTCGCGCCTGACCGCGTCGATATTCTTGCGCTGATGATCAAGCTCGATGCCGTTGACGTAGATCAGGCCCTCGTCGTGCTTCTCGATGTGATTGATGCAGCGAATGAGCGTCGACTTGCCCGAGCCGGAGGGGCCGCAGACCACGATCTTCTCACCCTTCGCGACCTTGAGATCGACCTCGTTCAACGCGGTGAAATCGCCATAGTGCTTGTAGACGGCCTCCATGCGAACCGCGGGCACCTCGCGCAATTGCGGCTGTGCCATTGCGCCTGCAACACCGCTGGCCGTATTCATCGGCATCTCGCTCATGCGCGGGCCTCCGCGCTTGTCTGCGCAACCGGCGCCCTCGCCGCGACCCGCCTGGATTTCGCAGCGCTCGACCGACCAAAATGCTTCTCCAGCCGGCGCTGGACCGCATCCCAGACCGAAGTGAGGATCAAATAATACGCCGTTGCCGCCGCATAGACTTCGAGGATCTGGAAATGCTCCTGCATCAGCATGTCGCTGCGGCGCATGAGCTCCTCCACCGAGATCACCGAGGCGAGCGAGGTCGCCTTCAGGAGCGAATTGATGGAGTTCCCGAGCGGCGGGATCATCAGCCGGAACGCCTGCGGCAGAGTCACGCGGCGGAACGTCACCCAGGGCGAGAGGCTGAGCGCCCAGGCGGCTTCGCGCTGCCCTGCCGAAACGGCCATGAAACCGCTGCGCACGATCTCGGCGAGATAGGCCGCTTCGTTGAGGATCAGGCCAACAAGCGCACAGGTGATCACGCTGAACTTGATCCCCAGCTGCGGCAAGCCGCTGTAGATCACCACAAGCTGGATCAGCAGCGGCGTGCCGCGGAAGAACCAGATATAGAAGCGCGAGAAGCCTGACAGCACCGGATTGGACGACATGCGCATCAGCGCGATGCCCATGCCGAGAATCAATCCGCCGATGACCGCCGCCACCGTCAAGCCGATGGTGACGAGCACACCCTTCATCAGGAAGTAGTTGAAGAAGTAGTTGACGGCGGCCGTCGGACTGAAATGGCTCATCAGCTCGTCTCCGTATCTCAGGCCGGACCGGGGCCGGCGATCGCAAGCGGTTGATCGGCCGGCATGGCGGTCAGGCCGAACTTGTCGAACAGCGCCTGATAGAAGCCATCGGCACGCATCGCGTTCAGCGCCTTGACGACGGCATCAACCACCGCCTTGTTGCGGAAACCGAGCGTGGTGCGCGCCGTGCCGAGTCCGCTCAACACTTCCTTGACGCGGCCGCGACCGGTGAGATCGCGCGCTACGCTGTCGACCAGCAACGCGTTGTCCACCTGCCCCGCGAGCAGCGCGCTGACAACGTTGGTCGCCGTCGGGAACGTGCGCATCTCGACGGCCGCACCACCCTTCGCCACACTCGTATCGCTGAGTTTCTTGAGCCAGTTCATCTGGTAGGTGCTGACCTCGACGGCGGATGTTTTTCCGATCAGGTCATTTTCGGTAGCAATTTTTATGCCGCTGTCGGGCGCAACCACGACCGAAATGGCCTGGATGGCGTAAGGCACCATGTACATCAGCTTCGAGCGTTCCTCGGTCCAGAACATGCCGGTGTCGATGCCGTCGATGCGGCCCGCGTTCATGGCCGGGATCATCGCCGGAAAATCCATCCGGACGAGTTCGACCGGAAGGCACAACCGCTTGCCGAGCTCGGCAGCGAGTTCCACGTTGAGGCCCTGCAACTGACCGTCCTTGTCGACGAATTGCTGCGGCGGATTGGTCGGGTTGATCGAGAGCTGTAATTTTCCGGGCGCGATCAGATCGCTGTCGGCAATCGCGGGCGTGCATGCGGCATGCGCTGATGCAGATGCCAGAGCGAATGCGGCGGTCGCACCCAAGCGAAGCAGTGTCGAGACCATGTAATACCTCCAATAAGACGCCAATGACCGATGCAGTCCCTCGCCCGGGGTTCCCCTCGATGTTTCTTGGATGCGGCTGGCCAGATCTCGCGACACGGCAGGCAGCATCGTCATCAATTCACTCAAGTCGATCCCGACAACGGCTTGAGCTGGATGCGCATGAAGTTCTTCACCAGCGATTCGAACGGACCGAATCCCTTCACCTTCAGGAACTCCGGCGTCTCGAACGCCCACCGTCCCGCGACCTCGTACATTGCCGCGTATTTCGGGCCGTCGCCGACCGAGACGAAGCGCTTTGCCGAGAGCCAGCCGGGACAGGCGAGCAAATCGGGAAAGTGCCTCTGCTCGTACCAGGCGTTGAACGCGGCTTCATGCTCGGGATCGATGTCGACCCGCACGATGTGGATGAAGGCGGCCTCGTCCGGCATGGGCCCGTTCCTCACGCCACGCGAATGTCGCCGGCCGCGCGCGCTGCGGCGACCGTCGTTGCGATGGCGTCGCAGAGCGCCGGAAGCACCGGCAGCAGCGGCTGTCGCGGATCGGCGTTGCCGATCAGGCCGATCGCCTTGAGCCCCACTTTCATGCGCGTGTGCATGTCCATGATCGGCGCCGGCCCGTAGATCGAGCGCACGATTGGATAGAGCCGTTCGTTGACAGCGCGCATCGCCTTGAGATCGTCGGCAAGAGCGGCCTGCCAAAGCTCTGCGAATAGATGCGGCGCGAGGCTGACGAGGCCCGAAAGAATGCCGTCGCCACCGACGGCTAGCTGCGGCAGGAACCAGTTGAAGTTCGACGGCAGGATCGCGACCGAGGGATCGGCCCGCTTCACCGCACGGCGGTTCTCGTCATAGGCCAGCATGGTATCGCTGCCTTCCTTGATGGCGATGACGCTATCGAGGGCTGCGATTTTCGCGAGCGTCTCCGGCGAGTAGCCGAAGCCGGACGCGAGCGGATATTGGAAGATCGATACGGGAATGCCGATGGCGGAGCTGACCGCCTGCACGAAGGCCAGCGGCGCGCGCGAGGTCGCCGATGCACCGCCGCCGAGCGGCCCGGGTGGAAACAACACCGCGCAATCGGCGCCGGCACCTTCCGCAAGCTGCGCCTGATGGATCGCCTCCGCCGTGGAATGCGCGATGATGCCTGAAAGCAGCGGCTTGCCGCCGATTTGTCGGCGCGTCCGCTCGATCACGGCCTGACGTTCGTCATCCGAGAGCGAGCCGCCCTCGCCGGCGTGACCGTTGACGAACACTGCCGCGATCCCGTCCGGACAGGCGCAATAATCGAGCACGCGGGCATAACCGTCCCAATCGATCGAGCTGTCATCCCTGAAGGGCAGCACAGTCGCCACCGTGACGCCGCGCAAGTCAGGTTTCTTCATCGGCTTGCTCATGACGGTTTCCGCCGCGGGAATTTCAGGCTCGCGCGCGCCTTCAGCACTTCGACGCCGCCCTCGTTGCGGGCGCTGGCCTCCCAGATGATGGTGCGGGTCTCGTCGTGCTGCTCAGCGACCCAGACGTCGAAGGTGAGCGTGTCGCCGTAGAACACCGGGCCGGTGAACCAGAAGCGGTCTTCCACCGAGACGCCGATGGTGCCGACCAGCTCGCTGGTGAGAATGCTGGTGCAGAGACCTGCGACCATGATGCCCGGCGCCAGCCTGCGGCCGAAGCGCGTCGCGCCGGCATAGACCTCGTCGACATGAACGGGGCCGAAATCGCCGGTCGCCGCAATGTAGAGCGCGCCATCCGCCTCGGTGATGGTCTTGCTGAGGCTGACCCTGTCGTTGACCTTCAGCTCGTCGAAGGACTTTGGCTCGTACATGGCTCAGCCCTTCGCGAAGGGAACGAGCGTCGCGGTACCGTCCACCACGGTCGCGCCAGACGGCGACAGCGTGCAGGTAATGCGGCAGACAGCCTCGTCGCCGGCAACAGAGACAATCTCGGCCTTGGCCTCGACCGAGTCGCCGACGATCACCGGCGCGGCGAAGTTAAGCGCGATGCTGCCGATCCGCCGCGTTGGTCCGCCGAGCTGGCTCAGGCACGTGGTGGCGAGGCCGCCGACGGCGAGCTCGAAGGCGACCATGTTGGACGCGCCCGCCTTCTTGGCGCGCACGGCATCGACGTAGAGACCGCCGAGATTGCCGCTGATGCCGGTGAACATCGCCTGCTCGGCGACCGTCATGGTCTTGCGGAAGGCGAAGGCCGCGCCGGGCTTGAGAGGTGTGTGGGACATGAAGCGTTCCTAGAGCTGCAAGCCGTTCTTGATGGTGCTGCGCGCAACCAGCATGCGGTGGATCTCGGAAGTACCGTCATAGATGCGGGTGACACGGGCATCGCGATACATGCGTTCCAGCGGCAGGTCCTTGCTGAAGCCCATGCCGCCGAACACCTGGATGGCGCGGTCGACGACACGGCCCTGCATCTCGGACGCTGCGACCTTGATCATCGAGACCTTGTCGCGTGCATCCCGCCCCTGATCGATGTCCCAGGCGGCGTTCATCACCATCATCTTGACGCCAAAGATCTCGGTGGCGGAATCGGCGATCAGCTTCTGCACCATCTGGAAGTCGCCGATGAGCTGGCCGAACTGGCGCCGCTCGCCGGCATGCTTGCGCATCATCTCGAGCGCGCGCTGCGCCATGCCGACGGCGCGGGCGCCGATATGGGCAAGGCGGATCTGGAGCACGCTCTGCATGATCAGCTTGAAGCCGCCGCCGACCTCGCCGAGCACGGCCGCCTTGGGAATGCGGCAGTCCTCAAAACTCAGCTCGGCATGGCCATAGCCGCGATGGCCCATCATCGGCTGGGTGCGCGCGACCTTGAAGCCGGGTGTGCCGCGATCGACCAGGAACAGCGTGATGCCGCCCCGCGCCCGCTTGTCCTTGTCAGTGAGCGCCATGAGGATCACGTAGTCGGCGATGTCGCCGTCGCTGATGAAATGCTTGGTGCCGTTCAGCACCCATTCCTCGCCGTCGAGATGCGCAGTGGTGCTGATCGAGGCGGCGTCGGAGCCGGCGCCCGGCTCGGTGATCGCCATGGCGCAGATCTTGTCGCCCTTCACGGTCGGCCGCAGATAGCGCTCGACCTGGTCGCCCTTGCAGGCCATCAGCATCGGATAGACTTGGCCGAACACACGGCGGATCAGCGCGTCCGAGGTCTTGCCGAACTCTTCCTCGACGAGGCAATGCTCGACGCAGGACAACCCGCCGCCGCCGACATCCGCGGGCATGTTCATCGCGTAGAGGCCGAGTTTTTGCGCCTTGGCCTTGGTAACGGCCAGCACGTCGGCCGGCACCGTGGCCGTCTGCTCCACGACGTCTTCGAGCGGCTGCACCTCGGTTTCAACGAAACGGCGGACGGTGTCGACCAGAAGGCGGGTATCGTCAGGCAGCGAAAAATCGATCATCGCGCCACTCCGACGGCCTTGCCGGCGATCATCGCCTCGATCTCAGCGGCACCATAGCCGATCTCGCCGAGCACCTCCCGGGTCTGAGCACCGAGCCGCTGCGGCACCAGCCGCACCTCAGGCGTCTGGCCATCATAGCGCGCGGGATGGGCGACCATCCGGATCGGTACCCCGCCTGCACTCTCGGCCGTCTTGAACACGCCGAGATGGTTGAGCTGGGGATCGGATACGAGATCCCGATAATCCTGCACCGGCGCGTGCCAGATTTTCGCGGCTTCGAGCGAGGGCAACCAATCCGCCGTTGATTTCTGCTTCAGCCTGATAACAACGATCCGCGTGATCTCCTCACGCTTGGAAAAGCTGTCAGCCTCGCCGAACTGCTCCAACTCCGCACTGTCGAGCGCGACCGCCAGCGCCTTGGGCGCAGCCATGGAGATCGCCATATGACCGTCCGCCGTGGCGTGAACGCCGTAAGGCCCGGGGCTGAACCAGGCGGCAATACCGGCAGGCCCGCGCGGCGTCGGCGATGGCGCGCCGTTCAGCCATGCCGTCAACGGCTCGACCTGAAGATCGATCGCGGCCTGATAGAGGTTCACCTCGACGAGCCGGCCCTTCCCGGTCTTGGTCCGGGCGAACAACGCAGCGAGAATGCTCATGGCATAGAGCGAAGCGGCATGCTGATCGACGATAACGGCGCCGACCGCCGTCGGTTCGCCATCGGCACGTCCAGTTCGCATCGCAAGGCCGGACATCGCCTGGAGCAGGAGATCCTGACCGGGACGGTCCTTGTACGGTCCTTCCGATCCGAAGCCGGTCGCAACCGCATAGATCAGGCCGGGATTGATCGCCTTCAGCGTGTCGTAGCCGAGGCCGAGCTTGGCCATGGTGCCCGGCCGAAAATTCTCCATCACGACATCGGACGCCGCCACCAGCTTCTTCACGGCGGCGATACCGTCGGGATGCTTGAGGTCAACCGCGATGCTGCGCTTGTTGCGGCCGGTCGCCAGATGATTGACGCTGTCGCCGGCGACGAAATGATTGGCGACCGCCCAGTTGCGCTGAAACGCACCTTCGATCGGTTCGACCGCGATGACGTCGGCACCGAGATCGGCGAGCGTCTGTGCCGCCAGCGGGCCCGCGAGGTAATGATTGAAGCTGAGGATCTTGACGCCGTCGAGCAGGTTCATCCGTTCACACCCAATTCAAGCAGCCGCAATTGGCGCGTCGCGCCACGCCAGATCGAACGTCTTAACCAGCGCGCGCGCGGCCGCGTCCTGCGCAGCCGGCAGCGGCAGCCGCGGCGGACGGGGGTTGCCGACCGCAAAGCCCATATGGCCGAGCAGCGCCTTGCTGCCGGCGACATAGGCCTGGCCTCCGACGAATTCGATCACCGGCAGATATTTCAGATAGAGCTCGCGCGCCTCTTTGATCTTCCCCTCGTCGGCAACGAGGCTGAAGATGCGTGCCATCTGCGCCGGCACCACATTGGAGGCGACCGCCACCCAGCCCTGCGCGCCCTCGACAAAGGATTCGAAGCCGAGAATGCCGCCGAACACCGTCATTCTGTCGCCGCAGAGGCGGATGATGTCGCGCACGCGCGTCACCTCCAGCGTCGACTCCTTGATATAGAGGCAGTTATCGATCCCGGCGATGCGCGCCACCAACGGCGGCTTGAGATCGACATTGGCGGTGGCTGGATTGTTGTAGACCATGATCGGCAACGAGATCGCGTCGGCCACCGTCTTGTAGTGATGCACGAGTTCATCGTCGGTCGGGGTCGAATAGAACGGGGGAATGATCATGACGCCGTCCGCGCCCAGTTTTTCGGCACGGCGGCTGAGACGCACGACCTCGCGCGTATCCTCCGCGCCGGTTCCGATCAACACGGGCACCCGTCCCGCGGCCTGAGTGATGACGACCTCCGCCACCAGCGCCTTCTCGTCATCATCAAGCGACAGGAACTCGCCGGTCGAACCGAGCGGGATCAACCCGTGAATACCTTCGGCGATCTGCCAATCGACGAAGGCGCGCAACGCCGCAACATCGACATCGCCAGCTGGCGTGAACGGGGTGATCATGACGGTGTAGGTGCCGCGAAACATCTTCATCAGGGAACTGCCGGGTAATCGGTTGAATCCAGGAAATGGCGATGCTCTGCGGAATATCCGCAGTATTCCTGCAAACGATTGCGCAACTGGCTCTGCATTGAGCACCATCATCCATTTTTTGGGCTTGATCCATGTAGAATTGGCCCATAACGTCTCTGCAATCGTTTGCAGTCTATCGGCAGGTTGGATGAGCGTCACGCTCAAAGATGTGGCACAGGCGGCCCGCGTTTCGGTCAGCACTGCTTCCCGGGCGCTCACCGGGACGGGCCTGACCAGTGAGCGCACGCAACAGCGCCTGACGCGCATCGCGCGCGAGCTTGGCTACCGACCGAACCCGATCGCGCGCGGCCTGAAGACTGGACAGTCGCGCCTCGTCGCGCTTCTCGTCCACAATCTCACCAACGCCTCGTTCCAGGTGATGGCCGAGGTGATACAGGCACGCCTGAAAGCACTCGGCTATCAGATGCTTCTGTGCATCGGCGGCGACGATCCAGAGCAGGAGAGCGACACGCTCACGACACTGGTCGATCACCGTATCGACGGGTTGATCGTTGTGCCGACAGGCAAGAACGGTGCCCAACTAAAGGCGCTGTCGAAGGAAGTTCCGATCGTCTGCCTGGTGCGGCGCGATGACGCTACCGATCTCGAGACCGTGCTCGCCGACGATCCGCAAGGCGCCTATCTCGGCACGCGGCATCTGATCGAACTCGGACACAAGCGCATCGGCCTGATCGTCGGCCGCCAGGATACCACGTCCGGCCGCGAACGCTTGTCCGGCTATGTCCGCGCGCTGCGTGAGGCCGGCATCGCCATGGACGGCACACTGGTTCATGCCGGCCATTTCGTCCCCGAGACCGGCGCGACCTGCGCTCGCAAGCTGCTGGACCTCCTCCGCCCGCCCAGCGCGATCTTCGTCGCCAACCACGAGGCGACGCTCGGCGTGCTGCGCGTGACCGCGGAGCGGAACATCGCCATCCCCGACGATCTCTCGCTGCTTTGCTACGAGGACATGCCCTGGTTCGAATGGCATCGCCCTGCGATCAGCATCGTCGACAACGGCGCGCGCGATCTCGCCAATCTCGCCGTCGACCGGCTGCTGCATCGCATGGACGCCAAAGGCAACGGCAATGACGGCGTCCGCGAATATCGCGTCGGTGCGCGTCTCATAAAGCGCGACTCCTGCCGTCCGATCGAATCCGCAAGCAAGCCCAAGTCTTCCAAATCCAAATCATCTGCGGCCAAATCCGCGAAGGTCTGATCGATGCCCTATGTCGAAGTGCTCGCCCCACAAGTCCCGAACCAGCGCAAGGCTGCGCTGGCGAGGTCGGTGACTGACGGCCTGATGTCGGCGTTCGGCGTCACCGCCGATACCGTCACGCTCTATTTCCTGCCGATTGCACCTGACGACTACGCCCATGCCGGCACGTTCGGCGCTCAGGCCACTGGCCAGCGCATCCTGCTCAAGGTGCACGCGTTCCGCCGCAGCGAGGCCGAGCGCCGCGCCGCCGCCATCGCACTGACACGGGGCGTGTGCAGCGCTTATGGCGTGCCCGGTGATGACGTCGCGGTCTATTTCCTCGACCGCGACCGCAGCGAGGTCTCCCACGATTCCAAGCTCGCCAGCGACTGACGGGAGCACGCCATGGACCGCTTTTACACAGAGGATCAGAAGGCTCTCCGCGATACCGCCCGCCGCTTCGCGGAGGCCGAGATCCTGCCGCGCGCGGCCGCAATCGACCGCGAGGACCGCTTTAATCGTTCGCTCTACAAGGGCATGGCCGATCTCGGCCTGTTCGGCATCTGCCTGCGCGAAGGCGCCGGCGGCGCCGGGCTCGATGCGGTCGCGGCCTGCATCGCAATGGAAGAACTGGCGCGCTGCTCCGGCCCGGTCGCCAATGCCTTCGCGATTCCCGTCGAAGCCGTGCTGTTCTTCGACCATCACGGCACCGAGGCGCACAAGGCGCTGATCCCGCAGATCCTGAGCGGCGACATCATTCCCGCTACTGCCGTCTCCGAGCCCGACCACGGCTCCGACGTCGCGGGCATCCGGACCAACGCGGTGCGCGAAGGCAACGGCTGGCGGCTCAACGGCACCAAGGCCTGGGTGACGCTCGGCGGCGTCGCCGATCGCATCATGGTGTTCGCGCGCACCGGCGCGGATGCGGGCCATCGCGCCATCTCCTGTCTCCTCGTCGACGGCGCCCTACCCGGCATCGCCCGCGGCAAAAACGAAGAGCTGCTCGGCATGCACGGCCTCGACGACTGCCAGATCACCTTCTCCGACGTGCAGCTGCCGGCCGACAGCGTGATGGGACCGGAGAACCAGGCCTTCAAGATGGCCATGAGCAATTTCAACTTCAGCCGGCTGATGATGGCCTCGATGGCGCTCGGCATGGCGCAGGCGGCGTTCGAGGACGCCACCGCCTATGCAAAAGACCGCAAGCAGTTCGGCCAGGCCATCATCGGCTTCCAGGCCGTGCAGTTCATGCTCGCGGACATGTCGACCGACATCGCCGCCGCGCGCCTGCTGATCCATCACGCTGCCCGTCTTCACGATGCCGGCGAGCCGATCGCCAAGGAGGCGGCGCAGGCAAAGCTGTTCACGACCGACATGGCGATGAAGCACGTCTCCAACGCGCTCCAGATCCACGGCGGCAACGGCTATTCGCGCGAATACCGGATCGAGCGTCTTTTCCGCGACGTGCGCCTCGCCCAGATCTACGAGGGCACCAACCAGATCCAGCGGCTGATCATCGCCCGTCAGGTCGAGAAGGAGGCCGCGTGAGGGCATGCTGAGCATCATCACGGCGAAAGAGGCTGCCGGCCTAATCCGCGATACCGACACGCTGATCGTCGGCGGCAATGGCGGCACTGGCGCAGCCGAAGCGATTCTCGACGCGCTGGAGCAGCGCTTCATCAGTGGTCAGGGCCCGCACAATCTGACGCTGATCAACATCACTGGCGTCGGCGCCGTGACCGAGAAGGGCCTGTGCCATCTCGCGCACGAAGGCTTGATCGCGCGCGTGATCGGCGGCAATTTTGGTCTCCAGGTGCCGTTCATGCGCCTGGTCCGCGACGAGCTGATCGACGCCTATAATTTTCCGCAGGGCGTGATGAGCCAGCTCTGCCGCGCGATGGCGGCGAAACATCCGGGCGTACTCACCCATGTCGGCCTCAACACCTATATGGATCCGCGCCAGGACGGCGGCCGCATGAACGCGCGCACCACGGCGCCTCTGGTCGACCTGCTCGAGCTGCACGGCCAATCGTGGCTGCTCTATCGGGTGCCCACCCCGCCTGATGTCGCCATCATCCGCGGCACCTCGGCGGACGAAGACGGCTATATCAGCATGGAGCACGAGGGCACGACGCGCGAGGATCTCTCGATCGCGCAGGCCGTCCACAATGCCGGCGGCACCGTGATCTGCCAGGTCAAGCGCATCGTAAAACGCGGCTCGATCCATCCGCAGATGGTCAAGATCCCCGGCTTCCTGATCGATCACGTCGTGCTCGAACCCGACCAGATGCAGACCTACGGCACCGTCTACGACCCGGCACGCTGCGGCGAGACGCGGGTGCCGGTGGCGCTGATCGCGCCCGATCCGCTCACAGAGCGCCGGGTGATCGCCCGCCGCGCCGCCTTCGAGCTGCGCCCGCGCGACGTCGTCAATCTCGGCGTCGGCATTTCCGCGATGATCCCGAATGTCGCGGCCGAGGAAGGCATCTCGGACCTGATCACGCTGACGGTGGAGTCGGGCGTTGTCGGCGGCGTGCCCGGCCATGCGCGCGAATTCGGCACCGCGATCAATCCGCGCGTCATTCTCGACCAGTCCTATCAGTTCGACTTCTATGACGGCGGCGGGCTATCCTGCGCCTTCCTCTCCTTCGCGGAGGTGGACGAGACCGGCAACGTCAACGTCACCCGCTTCGGCGACCGCCGCGACGGCTCCGGCGGCTTCATCGACATCACACAAAATGCTAGGCGGCTGATCTTCAGTGGCACCATGACCGGCGGTAAGTTCGACATCGGCGTCGAGAACTGCCGCCTCGCGATCCGGCGCGATGGCGCTTTCCGCAAATTCGTGCCCCAGGTCGGCCAGATCAGCTTCAGCGCCTCTCTCGCCGCGCAGCGCGGCCAGCACGTCAGCTACGTCACAGAACGCGCCGTGTTCGAGCTGGAGAACGGCCACTTGACCTTGACCGAGATCGCGCCGGGTGTGCGCCTCGAGGAGGACATCCTCGCGAACATGGGCTTCAAGCCACGCATCAGCCCGCAACTCAGGGATATGGACCCACGCATCTTCCGGTCCGGACCGATGGGGATCGCGCAAGGTTTCAAGGCGCTGCCGGCGCGGCCGCGCAAGATTGCCTGACGGATCGGCATGGACACGAGCGCTCCCATCAATCTCCGTTACGAGGACATCGCGCTGGGCGCGGAGTTCGAGACTGCCGTTCACACCGTGACCGAGGCCGATATCGCGACCTTCGCCGACGTCACGCGCGATCATCATCCGCTTCATATCGACGGAAGCTACGCGCGCTCGCGCGGCTTTCCCGCGGTGATCGGCCACGGGCTGTTCGGCCTGTCGCTGATGGAGGGATTGAAGTCCGAGCTGAAGCTGTATGAGGAGACCTCGGTCGCCTCGCTCGGCTGGGACCAGGTGAAGTTCAAAGGGCCCATCGTCGCCGGCGACACCTTGCGCGTCCGCTTCCGCTTCGTCGAGAAGCGGCCCACCAAAAATCCAGAGCGCGGCATCGTCGTCGAGACACTCGACCTGCTCAACCAGCGCGACGAGGTCGTGACGGCGGCCCGTCACATCTCGCTGATCCTAACCCGGCAAGTCGATGCGACGGCAGCCACGTGACCATGAACAGGACATCGGACCGGAGACGGCTCAACTGCCACCACGATTTGACAGGAGTACTTTGATGCGATTTCCCAAAACCTTCTCCGCCTTCGTCCTGCTGGTCGGCCTCTCCCACGCAGCCAGCGCCCAGACCTGTACGCCAAAGGTGCCCGCGTCGAGCCTGATCGAGGCGCCGAAATGGCAGATGTCGATCAATCCGACGCTGCCGCCGCAGCAATTCGTCGACGACAAGGGCGAGTTACAGGGCCTCAATGTCGAGCTCGCCACGGAAATCGCCAAGCGCCTCTGCATCGAGGCTGTCTTCCTGCGCATGGACTTCCCGCCGATGATCCCGGCGCTACGCTCGGGCCGCTTCGATGCCATCAACACCGGCCTGTTCTGGACCGAGGAGCGCTCGAAGATGCTCTACCTCGTGCCTTACGCGCAGCAGGCAATCAGCATCTACACCGATCCCTCCTCCAGTCTGAAGCTGGAAAAATTCGAGGATCTCGCCGGCCGCGTGGTGGGCGTGGAATCTGCGACCTACACCGAGCGCAAGGCGCGCGAGTTCAGCGCCGCGATGGAGGCCAGGGGTCTGAAGCCGATCGAGCTGCGCACTTTCACCACGGTGACCGCGACCTCGGCAGCGCTGCGCGCCGGCCAGCTCGAAGCCGCGCTCAACATCAACGAGACCGCGAACTCGCTGGAGCAGAAGGGCATCGCAAAGATCTGGGTCCGCGACATCGCCGGCACCGACATCACCTTTGCCTTTCGTGACAAGCTGCTGGCGCAAGCTTTCGCCGACGCCCTCACCGCGGCCCGCGCCGACGGCACCTATGACAAGCTGTTCGACAAGTTCGGCATGACCAAGCTGAAGACGACGACGTTCGCGATCAGGGGGGATGGGCCGACGAATTGACGAGCTTGCGTTACCTCATGGTCGCGGGGAACGCTACCAACCCGCACCGCAGGCGGCCTCGATGCAACAAGCGCTGGCTAAGCGCGGGGCAGGCTGGTTTTCCGCTTAGTCCATTGGGGGCATGAACAGAATTCGGCCACATGATGACCAACATGAACAACGGCCATGAACAAAGTTTGGCCGACTGAGAACAAATTCGGACAACACGAAAATTCGGCCCCGGACTCAGGGGGTTACGTCCGGACAGGACGGGACAGCCCGTCGGAACAGATCGTGATCTTGGACGTGCAGCTGCAGCACACGGCACGATTGCCGAGGCAATCCGATGCCGACGATGGCGCGAAGGGACCGTGGAAGCTGAGCGAGCCGGGTCCTCCGGTCTTATCCCGAGTGGAAATGAGGAGCCGCAAGGAACTGGTTCTCCGGGCCGGCTTGCGGATAGAACGCCGAGGAGATCGGGCCAGAGGGGCCTCCTCGGAAGCCGGCTGCCGAGAATTGATCCATCAGCGCTGCAAGGCGGTCGATATGCCCCTGGGGCCAACCGATAGCGGTGCCAGCCGGCAACGACACGGCTCCACCACCAGACGGGTCCGCCGGCGGATCGGTCACCGTCATGGTCTGTGACGCCGATGTCGCGGTTTCGCCCGTAGTCGTGTTGCTTGCCGTCACCGCGAATATCGCGACCGGATGATCCGTGCCCGTATAGCTCGACGACAGCGTCAATCCGGTGAGCGGCGTGCCCGTCGTGGCGGCTCCCTCGGTAATGGTCCAGGTATAGGTTCCGTTGGATTGAAGGCTGCTCGTGACAGTATTTCCCGCAGGCGCTGTGATCGACTCGTAACTGGGCAAGCCGCTGATCGTCAGCGACAGTTTGTCGTCGGAATCGACGGGCGTCGCGGTGATGCCCAACGCGATGGATCCTCCGGCCTGCACCGTCAGCGACGTGCTGCTGATGGTCAGTCCCGGGACCTCGGGCACCTTGTCCTGATCCATCGTCAGGGCGCGGGTCGCGGTCGGCGCCGGATTTCCGGCCGCGTCTGAGACGCTGGCAGAGACGGTGTAGTTTCCATCCGCCAAGGCAGCTGCTTGCGCGCTCGTCACAGCAACCGACCACGCGTTGCTGCTCACCGCCTTCGTATAGGAATTAACGATCGCGTTCGCGCTGTTGAGGATATTAACGGTGACGATCCGACCGTTCTCAGCGCCAGACGTTGTGCCGCTGACGGCGAAGCCCGCAGCACCTTCCGTCGCATTGACAATGTTGTCACCTGCGATGGTGCTGATCGCAATCGTGGGCGCCGTCGTGTCGATCTGCAGGGTGCCGGCCGGATTGAAGTTGGTGGCCCCCGACAGATTCGCGGCGTTGCCGTTGCCATCGATGATGGTTCCGCCGTTGAGGGCGAGCGATGAGACGATGAGATCGGCCGTGTTCTGGCCTGCCGCCACCGTGTAGCTGAAGGTGAGCGCGGTGCTGCCCGAGCCGCCGGTGTAGCTCGCCGTGCCGCCATCGTTGAGGGCGAGCCTCGGGGTGCCGCCCGCGGTATTGACCGTCACGGCTGCACCGAAGTTGACCGTCAGAGTGACCACCTTGCCGGCATTGAGATCGCCGGCGCCGTTGGTGATGCCGGTGCCGGAGGCCACGATCGAGGCAATCGTCGTAGGCGGTCTGTTGACCTGGAGGATGCCGCTGGGATTGTAATTGCCAGCGCCCGACAGATTGACGGCATTGCCGGCGCCGTCGTTGACGACCGCGCCGTTGAGGTTGAACGACGAGATCGTGAGATCGGGTGTGGTTTGCCCCGCCGCCACCGTGTAGCGGAAGGTGAGCGCAGTACTGCCCGAACCGCTGATGTAGCTTGCCGTGCCGCCATCGTTGAGGGCGAGCGTCGGCGTGCCGCCGGCGGTGTTGACCGTCACCGCCTCGCTGAGATTGACCGTCAATGTGACGACCCCGCCGGTATTCACATTGCCGGTGCCGCTGGTGATGCCGGTGCCGGTCGCGACGATCGAGGCAATCGTCGGCACCGTCGTGTCGATCTTGAGCGTGCCGGCGGGATTGGCGTTGGTCGCGCCCGACAGATTGGCGGCGTTGCCGCCGCCATCGGTGATGGCCCCGCCGTTAAGGTTGAACGCGGAGACGATGAGATCGGCAGTATTCTGGCCTGCTGCCACCGTATAGCTAAAGGTGAGCGCGGTGCCGCCCGAGCCGCCGGTGTAGCTCGCCGTGCCGCCATCGTTGAGCGTCAGCGTCGGTGTACCGCCGGTGGTGTTGACAGTCACCGCCTCGCTGAAATTGACCGTCAGCGTCACCACCTTGCCGGAATTGAGATTACCGCTGCCGCTGGTGATGCCGGTGCCGGAGGCCGCGATCGAGGCAATCGTCGGCGCCGTCGTGTCGACCTGAAGCGTGCCGGCCGGATTGGCGTTGGTGGCTCCTGACAAATTGGCGGCGTTGCCGCTGCCATCGGTAATGGCCGCGCCGTTGAGGTTGAGCGATGAGACGATGAGATCGGCGGTGTTCTGGCCTGCCGCGACGGTGTAGCTGAAGGTGAGCGCGGTGCCGCCCGAGCCGCCGGTGTAACTCGCCGTGCCGCCATCGTTGAGGGTCAGTGTCGGTGCGCCGCCGGTGGTATTGACGGTCACAGCCGCACTGAAGTTGACAGTCAGCGTGACCACCTTGCCGGCGTTGAGATCGCCGCTGCCATTGGTGATCCCGGTGCCGGAGGCCGCGATTGAGGCAATCGTCGGCGAGGCCGCCGCAGCGCCTCCGAAGACCTGAATGGGCGCGGCTCCCGCGGCGGTGTTGGGGGCGGTCAAGCCATACGAACCGAGGATCGTGCTCAGGAGGTTATAATGATTGTAGGCGGCGCCGTAGTTTCCAGCGACGACATTGGCACCATACAATAAAGTTGGAATCTGGTTGTTGCCGTTATCATCTTCATCCCAAGTCACGACGAGAAGAGAATTATTGCTGACGGCCCACTGGGCGTAGGCACTTAGATTTTGCTGAAGCCACGTATCGCCGTCGGTGATCGTCCCGTTGTGCATGTCGTTGCCGACACTTGGAATCACGAACGAGACAGTCGGGAGGCTCGAATAATTGCCGTTGGCAAACAGCGCGGGAAAGCTGGTGAAATCTGTCTGAATCGTACGGCTTTCGGGGAATGAAACCCAGGGGTCGTGGTTGAAGTCGCTGCCTCCGTTCCCCTCGTCAACGTAGCCCGTGAAGCTAAGGCCCGCATTGTGCAAGACGGTGTAGAGCGTTGGATCCGGCAGGCTGTAAGCGTTGTCGTCGGTGACGCCGAAGGTCGAGCCGGCATAAAGGGCGAAATAGTTCCCTTGGCTCGGATGAGTTTCCGCCGTGAAGTTGGTCAGCGAGGCGCCGCCGGCCATGAGGCTGTTGATGTAGGGCGCCTGGCTACTGCCGGCGATCTCGTTGTAGTTGTGGTTCTCTTCAACGACGACCACGATGTGGCTGAACTGCGGAACGCCGGCGGCGTTGGTCGAATTGACCTGCAGGGTGCCGGCGGGATTGTAGTTGGTGGCGCCCGACAGGTTGGCGACGTTGCCGGCTCCGTCGTTGACGACCGCGCCGTTGAGGTTGAGCGCCGAGATGGCGAGATCGGACGTGGTCTGGCCAGCGGCCACCGTGTAGCTGAAGGTAAGCGCGGAGCCGCCCGAGCCACCGGTGTAGTTCGCCGTGCCGCCATCATTGAGGGCGAGCGTCGGTGAACCGCCGCTGGTGTTGACCGTCACCGCCTCGTTGAGATTGACGGTCAATGTGATGACCTGGCCGGTGCTTACATTTCCGCTGCCGTTGGTGATGCCGGTGCCGGACGCCGCGATCGAGGCAATCGTCGGCGCCGTCGTGTCGATCTGAAGGGTGCCGAGCGGATTGTAGTTGGTGGCCGCCGACAAATTGGCGGCATTGCCGCTGCCATCGGTGACGCTCGCGCCGTTGAGGTTGAACGACGAGATGACGAGATCGGCGGTGTTCTGGCCTGCCGCCACCGTGTAGCTGAAAGTGAGCGCGGTGCCGCCCGAGCCGCCGGTGTAGCTCGCCGTGCCGCCATCGTTGAGGCTCAGCGTCGGTGCGCCGCTGCTGGTGTTGACCGTCACGGCTGCGCCGAAATTGACCGTCAACGTGACCAGCTTGCCGGCATTGAGATCGCCGGCGCCGTTGGTGATGCCGGTCCCGGACGCGGCAATCGAAGAGATGGCCGGACCGGTCCCTGCGGAGGCCTGAATGGCGATTTGAGCGACTGACGTCTGCCACCAGCCGTTGGCGACGTATTCGCTCGAGATCCAGAACGAGTTCGGATTGTTGGGGTCGACGATCGCCGATGAATTGAGGCCCCAGCGCTGCACGCTGTTTCCATCGCCCGAGTTGAAGAAACCGGTGCTCGCCTGATACAGGATCGGCGCACTGAAAGAGCCGGTGGGATTGCTGCCGCTCTGGAAGACGTAATAGTCCGACGGGTATATGTTCGGACCACTGGCGGTGAAATTGATGATGACATCGCCCGATGCATCCACCGCGATGGAGGGATCGAACGTTCCCACGTTGGTTCCGAGCGAGGCGCCGGAGATGTCGCCCTGCGCCACGAGGGATGGAGCACTGGGATTGCTGACGTCGATCTTGAACCAGTGGACCAGCGGTACGCTCGACCCGCTCGGCTTCATCTCGGCCACGGCGTATAGATAGCCGTTGGCATAGACCATGCTGGCAATGCGATTATCGACGGCATCGAGCAGCAGGCTGGTCCCCTGCTGCTGCACGGTGTAGCTACCGCCCTGGTCGATATTGCCGAGCGCAATGGTGTTGGTGGTGCTGAATGTATTGGTGGCCTTGTCGTAGGTCTGCAATGCAACGAGGATCTGACCTCCGCTGGAGAAATCGCTCGCGTAGTAGGTCTTGCCATTGTTGCCGGCTGCAACGGCGAAGATACGCTGGGTCGACGGCATGGCCTCGCTTGCGGTCACGCTCAACGTGCCGCCACCATAGATGCCACCGCCCGCGCCGGCCGTATCGCTGATCACCCAGTTTTCCGTGCCGGCGAAACCGGACACGTTGATATTGTACTGTGGCGCAGTGATGTAGACGTTCGAACCGTCGACCGCCAACATCGGGCGGTCAGAATCGGTCAGCTGACCGTTGATTGTGACCGTCGTATTGAGCTGTGAGAAGTTCCAGCCATCGTTCGGATTGGAGTCCTTGGAAACCGCAATATCCATGGCGGTGGTGGTGCCGTTCGGCGCCAGGTACTCCATCATCGCGACGAAGCGCTGATTGACGCTGTCGTAGACGACGCGCTGATCGAAAAGGCCGCCGGTCGGCGACAGCGATGAGAAGAAGCTGTAGACCGACTGCTGGGTCGGCGACCCGCCGGCCAGGTTCGTCCATTCGATCAGCGATCCCTCGATCATCACAACGAAGTTCGACCCGACGGCAAGACCGTTGTGCGGCGGATAGTTGCTGGTTGTCGATGGCCCGGAGAACAGCGTCTGGATGCTCGAAGTGGGGGTGGTGACCACATTGACTTGCAGAGCGCCGGCGGGATTGTAGTTGGTCGCGCCTGCCAGGTTAGCGCCGTTGCCTGCGCCGTCGCTGATGACCGCGCCGTTGAGGTTGAGGGCCGAGATGGCGAGATCGGACGTGGTCTGGCCAGCAGCCACGGTGTAGCTGAAGGTGAGCGCGGTGCCGCCCGAGCCGCTGGTGTAGTTCGCTGTGCCACCATCATTGAGGGTCAGCGTCGGTGCGCCACCGGTGGTGTCGACCGTGACCGCCTCGCTGAGATTGACGGTCAATGTGACGACCTGGCCGGTGCTCACATTGCCGCCGCCATTGGTGATGCCGGTGCCGGAAGCCACGATCGAGGCAATCGTCGGCGCCGTCGTGTCGATCTGAAGCGTGCCGGCCGGATTGTAGTTGGTGGCCGCCGACAGATTAGCGGCGTTGCCGTTGCCGTCGATGATGGTCGCGCCGTTGAGGCCGAACGATGAGACGATGAGATCGGCGGTGTTCTGGCCTGCCGCCACCGTGTAGCTGAAGGTAAGCGCAGTGCCACCCGAGCCACCCGTGTAGCTCGCCGTGCCGCCATCGCTGAGGGTCAGCGCCGGGGTTCCGCCGGTGGTATTGACCGTCACCGCCGCACTGAAGCTGACCGTCAGCGTGACCACCTTGCCGGCATTGAGATCGCCGGCTCCGTTGATGATCCCCGTCCCGGAAGCCGCGATCGAGGCGATCGTCGGCGCCGTCGTGTTGATCTGCAAGGTGCCGGCGGGATTGTAGTTGGTGGCCCCCGACAGATTGGCGGCGTTGCCGGCGCCGTCGTTGATGACCGCGCCGTTGAGGTTGAGCGCCGAGATGGCGAGATCGGCTGTGGTCTGCCCCGCCGCCACCGTGTAGCTAAAGGTGAGTGCGGTACTTCCAGAGCCGCTGGTGTAGCTCGCCGTGCCACCATCGTTCAGGGTGAGCGTCGGCGTGCCGCCCGTGGTGTTGACCGTGACGGCCTCGCTCAGATTGACGGTCAATGTGACGACCCCGCCGGTATTCACATTGCCGGTGCCGCTGGTGATGCCGGTGCCGGTCGCGACGATCGAGGCAATCGTCGGCGCCGTCGTGTCGATCTGTAGCGTGCCGGTCGGATTGTAGTTGGCGGCGCCCGACAAATTGGCGGCGTTGCCGCTGCCATCGGTGATGGCCGCGCCATTGAGGTTGAACGACGAGATGATGAGATCGGCGGTGTTCTGGCCTGCCGCCACCGTGTAGCTGAAGATGAGCGCGGTGCCACCCGAGCCGCTGGTGTAGCTCGCCGTGCCGCCATCGTTGAGGGTCAGCGTCGGCGCGCCGCCGGTGGTGTTGACCGTCACGGCCGCACTGAAATTGACTGTCAGCGTAACTACCTGGCCGGCGTTGAGATCGCCAGCGCCGTTGGTGATCCCGGTCCCGGAAGCCGCAATCGAAGAAATGGCCGGACCTGGTGTGGAGCTCTGGATAGCGATCCGAGCGACCGACGTCTGCCACCAGCCGCTGGCGACATATTCATTCGATATCCAGAACGAGTTCGGATTGTTCGGGTCGACGGTGGCCGATGAATTGGCGCCCCAGGGCTGCGTGCTGTTTCCGTCCCCCGAGTTGAAGAAACTGGTGCTCGCCTGATACAGGATGGGGGCGCTGAAAGAGCCGGCGGGATCGCTGCCGCCCTGGAAGACATAGTAGTCCGCCGGATACATGTTCGGACCACTGGCGGTGAAATTGATGAGGACATCGCCCGATGCGTCCACCGCGATGGATGGATTGAACGTCGCCACACCGGTTCCGATCGCAGCGCCGGAGATGTCGCCTTGCGCCACGAGGGACGGAGCACTGGGATTGCTGACGTCGATCTTGAACCAATGGACCAGCGGCACGCTCGAGCCGACCGGCTTCATCTCGGCCACTCCATAGAGGAAGCCGTTGGCATAGGCCGTGCTAACAATCCGATTGTCGCCGGCGTCGAGCAGGAGGCTGGTCCCCTGCTGCTGCGCGGTGTAGCTGCCGCCCTGGTCGATATTGCCGAGGGCGATGGTGCTGGTGGTGCTGAAACTATTGGTCGTCTTGTCGTAGGTCTGCAGGGCAATGACGACCTGACCTCCGCTGGAGAAGTCGCTCGCGTAGTAGGTCTTGCCGTTATTGCCGGATGCGACGGCGAAGATGTCCTGTGTCGACGGCATGACTTCGCTTGCGGTCACGCTCAGCGTGCCGCCGCCATAGATGCCACCGCCTGCGCCGGCCGTATCGCCGATCACCCAGTTTTCCGTTCCGGCGTAACCGGACACGTTGATGTTGTACTGTGCTGCCGAAATGTAGATGTTCGAACCGTCGACCGCCAACGTCGGGCGGTCAGAGTCGGTCGACTGACCGTTGATCGTGACGGTCGTATTGAGCTGCGAGAAGGTCCAGCCGTCGTTCGGATTGGAATCCTTGGAGACCGCAATATCGATGCTGGTGGTGGTGCCGTCCGGCGCCAGGTACTGCATAATCGCGACGAAACGCTGATTGACGCTGTCGTATACGACGCGCTGATCATAGAGGCCGCCGGTCGGCGATAGCGGCGAGAAGAAACTGTAGATCGACTGCACGGTTGGCGATCCGCCGGTCAGGTTCGTCCATTCGATCTGCGACCCGTCGATCATTACGACGTAGTTCGACCCGACGGCAAAACCGTTGTGCGGCGGATAGGTGCTGGTGGTCGATGGCCCGGAAAACGATGTCTGGATGGTCGAGGAATAGCTCACCTTAACGCTCCCTCTGTCCGAGTCGCCACATCTTGGAACATTCGCGTTGCCGCGGAACATTCCGCCGGGCCGCGGTACGATTTACTGAAATGCGCAAGTCAATGTTTGGCGGGGCTTCGCAATCCAGTCTTCCTCCCCCGATGCGCCAACGCGCATGCCGGACCCACAGATAGATGATCTCCGTCCGCCTTCGGCGCTAACGCTGCCGCCGGCGGCCCGTTCGATATTGCACGACGTTTAGGAGGAATTTGTAGCAGGACGACGGACTATTCCGTCGACCCAAAGGGGGTACTCCGCCATCGGATCCGCGTGTTGGCCGCGTTTTCTTTGCGTTACCGGCGACGCCGGCGACTGCGAGACACTGTGACGCAAGGGACGTTCGCCTCTATTCGACCGTCACCGATTTGGCGAGATTGCGCGGCTGGTCCACATCGGTGCCCATGATCACGGCCGTATGATAGGCGAGCAACTGGATTGGAACGGCGTAAACGATCGGCGCGAAGGTCGGCACCATGTCCGGCAGCAATATCGTGGCTTCGGGCTCGACGGCCGCCTCCGCCGCTCCCCTGGCATCCGTCATCAGAATGATCCTGCCCCCGCGCGCGGCGACCTCTTGCATGTTCGACACGGTCTTTTCGAACACACTGTCGAAGGGCGCGATGACCACGACAGGCATGTTCTCATCGATCAGTGCAATCGGGCCATGTTTCAGTTCGCCTGCGGCATAGCCTTCGGCGTGAATGTAGGAGATCTCTTTCAGCTTCAGCGCACCTTCGAGCGCCAGCGGATAGCTGGTGCCGCGGCCAAGATAAAGCACGTCCCGCGTTTTCGCGATGGTGCGAGCCAGCTTCTCGATCTGCGGTTCGCAGGCAAGAGCTGCCGCCATCAAACGCGGCACTTCGATCAGCTCTCTGACCAGCCCCCTCTCCTCGCTCGCGGAGATCTCGCCGCGCGCTGCACCGGCTGCGACCGCGAAGGCGGCGAGCGCCATCAGTTGACACGTGAAGGCCTTGGTGGAAGCGACGCCGATTTCCGGACCAGCCAACGTCGGCAGCACTATTTCGCTCTCGCGGGCAATGGTGGAAGTCGGCACGTTCACGATGGAGACGGTGTGCGCCCCTTTATCCCTGGCATGGCGAAGTGCTGCCAGCGTGTCGGCGGTTTCGCCCGATTGCGAGATGAAGATCGCGAGGTCGCCCTTGCGGATTGGCGCTTCGCGATAGCGGAACTCGGAGGCAATATCGACATCAACCGGGATATGAGCCAGCCGTTCGATCCAATACTTCGCGATGGCGCCAGCATAGCTCGCGGTGCCGCAGGCCGTAATCGTCGCGCGCCTCACATCGCTGAAGTGGAACGGCAGCTTGATCGGCAACGCCGCCCGCTCGGCGCTCATATCAACATAATGGGCGAGCGTGCGGCCGACCACGTCCGGCTGCTCGCAAATTTCCTTGGCCATGAAATGGCGATAGTTGGCCTTGTCGGCGACGAACGACGCCCCACCCGTTTTCAGCACCTCGCGGGCAACGACCGCGCCATTCGCGTCCCGGATCACCCCTTTCTCACGCGACAGCACCACGCAGTCACCGTCCTCGAGGTAGCTGATGCCATCGGCAAAGGGAGCGAGCGCAATCGCATCGGAGCCGAGATAGGTCTCGCCGTTGCCATACCCCACCGCCAGAGGCGACCCCCTGCGTGCTCCGATCAGAAGATCGCGATATCCGTTGAAAAGGAACACCAACGCAAAGGCGCCACGCAGCTGCGGCAACGACGCCCACACGGCTTCCTGAGGCGAATAACCCATCAGCAGGTACGAATGAACGAGATGTACGACGACTTCCGTATCCGTGTCGCTCGCGAAGGTGGCGCCCTTCTCTTCCAGCGCCTGGCGCAGTTTCCGGAAATTCTCGATGATGCCATTGTGCACCACGGCGACGCGCTCGGTCGCATGTGGATGGGCATTGTGCTCGGTCGGCTTGCCGTGCGTGGCCCAGCGCGTGTGACCGATTCCGGCGTCACCGCCCAGTGGCTCAGCAAGCAGCCGCGCCTCCAGGTTCCTGAGCTTGCCTTCGGCTCGGCGGCGTTCGAGACGACCGTCATCGAGAGTTGCCACGCCCGTCGAGTCATACCCGCGATACTCGAGCCGCCTGAGTGAATCGACCAGTCGCTCCGAGACCGCAGTTCGCCCTAGAATGCCGATGATTCCGCACACGGTCAGATCTCCCAGCTCGCCGACAATCGAGACAACGCACGCGCAGGTGATCAAGACCAATACGCTGCTATCGCACAATCGAGGTTGTCGAATCGGGGGAGCGCCCGCAGCAACCGCGGGTTACTCCATCGGAGTTGCGCTTCCCAACGCAGCACCTGAACGATTCAATCATTGTCGCCCGAAGTGCATGCGCGAACGCCAGAGGGCGGATCAATTAGCCGGACTATCTACCGGCGCCGCGCTGTCGATGCTGGGAGATCGCGGCCCCGGCGGGGGGCTAAATCGCAGGGGAGCCGGGGCCGCTGAACACGCCGCAGTGGGCAGAGACGGCGCAACCCGACCTTAGTCCGCAAGAAGCAACTGTCCATGTCAACCAAGAGAGTCCCGGGAGACAGTGAGGTACCCAACAATGATCATGGACGTGAAACGGCACCTTGTCGTAGTTCCATTGCGGGACTCCACTACTACACCAGGTCTGGTTCGACGCCCCAGGGATGCAACCGTTTTACGGAAGCGCCAATGCCTCGCTATTTTTTCCATGTTCACGATGGTGGATCAGTGCCCGACGACCTCGGGGTGAACTTGCCGGACATCGACGCCGCGAGGTCAGCGGCCATTGAGTTGAGCTGCGAGATTCTCAGCAGCGAGCTCATTGGGCCATTCCAGGATCACCCGTCCTGGCGGATTGAGGTGAGCAACAGCCCAGAACTGTCCAGCCTGCCCTTGTTCACGCTCCACTTCTCGGTCACGCAATAGCCGGCAGCAACCACCCTGCTGGTTCGCCAAGCGCCTGTGATCAGGCTCGGCGGGCCTGCACTCGCCGCGGAGCGACCGCCCAAGCAAGGCGGATCTTCAATGTCCGTGGCTTACTCAGATTCCGGTGGCTTGACTGGAGTGCTCCAATCACTCTGCGAAAAGGCCAAGGCCGCGAGCGCGGTCCTGTTGCTGATTTCGAGCTTCTGGAAGATGTGGTGGAGATGGACCTTGATCGTACCGTCAGCAATGTTCAGCCGGCGTCCGATCTCCTTGTTCGACAGTCCTTCCGAAACCAGGCGAATGATCTGGCGCTCTCGATCCGTCAGCACAGTCAGAGCATTGTCCGAATTCGCCACCTGAGCCGCGGGCACAATCTGATCTGTCGAGGATGGCGGCAGGATCCTTATGCCACTCGCGATTTGCCGCAAAGACTGCACCAGCGCTTGCGCCGAGGCCTCTTTCAGAATGACGCTGCAACCACCGAACCCGTCGGTCAAGACGAGATCACGAGCTTCGGCAGGGATATAGAGCACCAGGCGCGTGCGGCTGCCTGCATTGGCGCCAAAGGAATTCTTCACCGCGGCCAGATCGGGCATTGTTGGATCGAGAAGCGCGATATCGGGCGCCAAAGTTCGAATGGCCTCGATGCAGCTCGTGGCATCGCCACAGGTAGCAACAATGTCGAAGTCGACTTCCGCGCCGAGCACTGTGCGGAGACCCAGCAACAGCATCGGATGCCGATCTGCGACCACTACACTCGTACGACTCATTGGGCGCTCCATAATTGGTAGCCCCCCGACGTCAACACCCCGCCCCAGGTATCGCTGTTCATCTCGATGCCGATCAGAATATCACATTTGCGAAAATTCAAGAAATCTCGACCCCACAAAGCAGTACGCTGAAATTAATGAACCTATGAATTAACACGCTCGCGCTCTACATCCCGTGATTCGCACGCCATAGCTTACGACAGAATTACAATCGCCGCGCCGAACTGCACCCCCGCAAGATTGCGGTGACCGATCGCCGCGCTGCGAGATGGCGACGAACACGCGCTCCAACGATCATTCAGAAGCTCCGCCATTTGTCTATCTTTGATAGAATAACACTTGTTAGCGCCCTTAGGTTGCACAATCATAGGATGCGGCGTCAGCGGGCAACCGGCTTCGGAAGGCTCGCAATGTTCAGGAACATATCCTCCCCGGCTCATCCGCAGATTGCGTTAGTTGTGCTGCGAGAGCCCCGTAGTTTCCTCAGCCGCACCTATAACCAAGGATATATATGGCAATCGGCAATTCGCATCTAACCTTCACAAAAGTTTAACAAATTTGGAGGGCCCCAAACTACCGTCGATGACGAAGGCTAAATAGCGCGCGAAAGCGGTACGTCGAACGGAACAAGAAAAGCGATCAACTGAACGACCTGCTGCAACAGCAGGCCGGAGAGACCGGCGTAAATTGTTTAACTCCTAAATTTTTCATTGCAGTCGTATCATTGCGTATGTCGCGGAGGGTAAAATGCGGAGGCGGCAATCTTGTGAAATCGTCCTTATTGGAAAGAGCATTCTGGTTAGAGAGGGAATTTCGCGAATACTACATGCAGCTAATTTCCGGATAATGCTATCAGCTTTGAGTGCGGATGAATTGCCAAACGCACTCCAGACACAGCAATTGCTGTTTCTCATCATCCACAACGGCGACAGCTTCGATGTCGCACTGGATCAGATGCGTTGCGTCAAAGGCCGTTGCCCTGGCGCACGGATAGCGATCGTCTCCGACCACTATCGCCACGACGAACTCGTCGTGGCGTATCGGGCCGGCGCCAGCGGCTATTTCGTCAACGTCAATTCTTGTGATGCATTCGTCAAATCCATCGAACTCGTGACGATGGGAGAGACGGTCTTTCCACCAGCATTTCTGGAATTCGCCCTTGACGGCAATCATGAACGCGAAGCTGCGCCAATCGGCGACGAGGTGCACGACATCGTGACCGCAGCGCAGGCACCACTTGCGCCGCATCTTTCTCCCCGCGAGAAGGCAATCCTGTCGTGTTTGATCGAGGGCAATTCCAACAAGTGCATCGCCCGAAAGATCGACATCGCAGAGGCGACCGTGAAAGTCCACGTCAAGGCGATCCTGCGCAAGATCCGGGTCCAGAACCGGACACAAGCAGCGATCTGGGGAATGAACAACGGGCCCCTGGTGCACGCCGCAAATGGCAACACCCTGCCCGCGATGATTTCCCAGCCCGCAGGCCTGATCGCCTTGCGAACCGATCTGCGAAGTCATGCGAGTCGGAATTCCGCCGCCGATGAAATCGGCTAACAAGGATTAGTCCGCGCCGTCGCCTCGTCGCAAACACCGAGCGATAACGGACTAATCCCACGGCAGGCAAACCGTCGATCAGCTTGCGAACCTCCACATACGCCACAGCAGCCTGGCTGCTGTGGCGTATGTCTTTTCGCGCCTATTTCAGCTGCTTTTCCGCGCGATTATCAATGATTATCGCTTGATTTGCGCGCGTAGCGCGGGCCTGCGCGGCGCCGCATCGTTCACTCTCGCACCTGCTGCGACGTTCGACATTCGACTGCGATGGAGGTGAACCGGCTCAGTCCGACTCAATCGTCTCATGCAAACGTACGAAGACGGGCCAAAACATTGCGCGTACGTTTCTGCAACGCTCGAACCGCGACCAGCATGCTGAGATCGGACTTCACGAGCGAAAGTGCATACTTGTTGAGCGATTGCGAGCTCTCACCATACGGAGGCTTAGATGAAAGCGGTTATTCAATGCGGCGGCAAAGGAACGCGCTTACGGCCCCACACGTCAATTTTGCCGAAACCACTTATGCCGATCGGCGCGCGTCCCGTCCTCGAGCTCGTCCTCAAATGGCTCAGGCGGAACGGAATCAGGGAAGTCTACGTCACCACCGGATATCTTGGCCATCTCATTCGCAGCGTCTGCGGGGACGGCGAGCAGTGGAATATGCGCATCAACTACACGCAGGAAATGGAGCCGCTCGGAACCATTGGCCCGCTGTCGCTGCTGCGCGACCAACTCGACGAGCCGTTTCTGGTCCTCAACGGCGACGTGCTGACGGATCTGAATCTGAATCAGTTCGTGGGCAGCCATCGTCGCCGCAACTCGAAGCTCACGATCGCCACCGCAATTCGCCCGACCAAGATGGACTTCGGCGTGATCGACGAAGTGGACGAACGGGTGACTGGTTTCCGTGAAAAGCCCGAACTCTCGCATCTCGTTAGCATGGGCATCTACTGCATAGATCCGTGCGTCCTCGAACGGATCCCATCCGGCGTTCCCTTCGGCTTCGACGATCTGATGTTCCAGATGCTCGACGACGAAGTACCGGTGAACGTGTTCAAGCACAGCGGCCTCTGGCTCGACATTGGCCGCGTCGAGGACTTCCTGAAGGCACAGGACGTCGCTTGGGACGAACAATCACCGGTGTTCGCCAGCTCCGTCGCCGCCTGATGCGACCTTTCGCGGTGACCGCAAGGATCGCGTTCACCGCGTCAACTCACTCATCAGATTGGAGACGATCACATGCTTTTGGTATCAGAGCCCGTCCTGGGAGACGAGGAAAAGGCAGCTCTCGCCGCTGTCATTGAAAGCGGCTGGGTCACCATGGGGGATCGCGTTCGCGAGTTCGAGCAGGCGTTCGCCCGCTTGCACGAGGCCGAGGACTCGGTCGCTGTCGGCTCCTGCACGGCGGCTCTCCACCTCATCTTGCATGCCCTCGGCATTGGCCCGGGAGACGAGGTCCTTGTTCCGTCGCTGACCTTCGTCGCGACCGCCAACAGCGTTCTCTATGTCGGCGCCCGACCGGTCTTCGTCGATATCGGATCTGCGGACGTTCCGTTGATGTCGCTGGACGACGCAGAATCGAAGTGCACGTCGAGGACCAAGGCCATTATCCTGGTGCATTTTGCCGGCTACCTTGCCCACCGCGACGCCTGGCAATCCTTTGCCCGCCGAAAGGGCCTGCTCTTGATCGAGGACGCAGCTCACGCGCCCGGACTGCCCGAGGTCGGCAGCTATGGCGAAGCCGCAGCATTCAGTTTCTACGGAAACAAGAACATGACCACCGCAGAGGGGGGCGCGATCATTGCGCGCAGCCGTACCTTGCGCGAAACCATCCGGCAGGCCCGCGCTCACGGGATGACGAGTGGTGCGCGACAACGGCTCACCAGCCGCCGTCCGGATTACGACGTGACGATCCTCGGCTTCAACTACCGGATGGACGAACTGCGAGCCGCGCTCGGTCTCGTGCAGCTGAAGAAGCTGCCGGAATGGAACGATAGCAGACGGCGGCTGTCGGCCACTTACCGCGAGCTCATCGCGGAGCTCTGCCCGTCGGTGATGGTGCCATTTGAGGCTCCCTGGCCCTCGACCCACCATTTGCTACCCATCGTGCTGCCACCGGCAACGAGCCGCCAGCGCATCATCGATCGCCTTCGTAAGCGCGGCGTTCAGACCACGGTTCACTATCCGCCCGTCCATCGCCTGACATTCTACAGGGATCTCTACCCGGAGTTGGCCCTCCCGCGCACGGAGGATTTTGCTCGCCGCGAGCTTACGCTGCCTCTGCATCCCAAAATGTCGACATTAGACGTCGACAAGGTCGTGGATGCGCTGGCGGCCGCACTCGCCGCCGACTACCCGATGGGGGCAGTCGCATGACGGTGCCCGAGACGGCGAGCGGATACGCGGCTCAGTCTCGCTCCTCTCATTTGGACGTTCGGCGAGCGATCGACATACTCTGCGTCGGCCTCGCGATGACACTCCTTTCGCCTGTCTTCGTCATTGTCGCGCTTGTGATCTGGCTCGAAAGCGGCCGGCCCATCCTGTTCTCGCAGCTGCGCCTGGGACAGCGCGGCGAGCCATTTCGGATGTACAAGTTCCGCAAGTTCTGGCCGAACTGCGGCAACGACGGCTCTCCTCTGACGCTGGTATCCGATGAACGCATGACGACCGTCGGCCGATTGCTCGCCGCGACCAAGCTCGACGAGCTGCCGCAACTATGGAACGTCCTGCGCGGCGACATGTCTCTGGTTGGACCCCGGCCGGAGTCTCTCAGCTTCTCGGACTGCTACCGCGACGGCTTCGAAAGAGTGCTTGAACATAAGCCAGGCGTCTTTGGACCGTGTCAGGTCCTGTTCCGACACGAAAGCCGCTTGTATCCGACTGACGCGCCCGCGGCGGACTTTTATCGGGAGGTCCTGTTTCCGGCCAAGGCGAGGATCGATCTGGCCTATTTTCCGCGCCGAACTCTCGCATCCGATTTCGGCTGGATCGCCCGCGCCGCGCACATCATCGCAGTGGAATGCTGGACCGCGTTGAGGCGGAAGCATCGATCAAAATGACAGAGTGAGAGAGAGCGACGACGATGACTTACAAAGGGGCGAAGATTCTCGTGACGGGAGCCGACGGCTTCATCGGCTCGCATCTGACGGAGGCGCTCGTTTCGGCAGGAGCCTCCGTGACCGCGTTGGCGCAATACAACTCTTTCGACAGCCATGGCTGGCTCGACGATATCCCGCAGTCGACCCGACAGGCGGTCAACCTGGTGCGCGGGGACATTCGCGACGCGGCCTTTGTCGGCCGCATCGTCCAGGGTCAGAATTACGTCTTTCATCTCGCGGCACTGATCGCCATCCCTTACTCCTATGTCGCGCCGCAATCCTATGTGGAGACCAACGTCCTCGGAACGTTGAATGTCCTCGAGGCGGCCCGGCAACACGGCACCGAGCGGGTGGTCGTGACCTCGACGAGCGAGGTCTACGGTACGGCGCTCACAATGCCGATCGACGAGTCGCATCCACTACAGGGGCAATCGCCCTACTCTGCTTCAAAGATCGGCGCGGACATGATGGCGGAGGCCTTCGCGCGCTCGTTTGGCCTTCCCGTCGTGATCCTCAGGCCATTCAACACGTTCGGACCCCGGCAGAGCGAGCGCGCGATCATTGGCACAATCATCCGGCAGGCGCTCGACCCCGACTGCCGCGCGATCATGGTCGGCGATACCACGCCTGTACGTGATCTGACATTTGTCACGGATACCGCGGCGGCATTCATGGCGGCCGGGCTCGTGGATGATCTCGAATATGGCCATGCCTACAACGCCGGCAGTCAGCGCGCCATCTCCATCGGCGAGCTGATTGATGTCATTCTCGAGCTGACGTCCAGTCGCAAACCGATCGAACACGACGCAAAGCGCTTGCGGCCGACGAACTCGGAGGTGCGCGCGCTCCTTGCCGACTCGACCCGGTTCGTGCGGGCGACCGGGTGGACGCCGAAGGTGACGCTCCGCGATGGCCTGGAACGCACCGTCAATTGGTGGCGAGCTCGCCTCTCCGCCAAGCAAGTCCGACGGCAAGCGGATTTCATTACATGACGAGATCGCTTGATCATCGGCGTATTCCGGGACATGTCGTTCGCGGAGCCAAGGTGCCGTCGCGATCGCCAACGGCTCGCTTTTCCCGGAATGAGAGCCGCGCCGTGCCGGGCGTGGCCAGATAATGCAGGGAGATCGCCATGGATCGCACCAGGCCCCGGAATACGTTCACCCACATCTCACTTGCCTGCGCGACGGCGATGGCTCTGTTGGTCAGCAATGCGTGCTTCGCTGCACAGTATCGCCTCGCGGCAGGTGATACCGTGGAAGTATCGATCGGCGGTGCGTCCGAGCAACGCCACAAGGCGCAAATCCAGATCGACGGCACGATCGCCATTCCTGGAATCGGCACTGTCGAGGTCGCCGGCATGACCACCGCCGAGTTGCAGAGCCGGATGGAGACGCTGCTGCAATCGAGGATCCTGCGGCAACGTCTGCCCGACGGACGGGAGCAAGCGATCGTCGTCGTGCCCGGAGACGTCATCGCGAGCGTGGTGGAGTATCGACCGATCTACGTGACCGGCGACGTTCTCACGCCCGGACAATTGGCGTACAGGTCATCGATGACCGTACGCCAGGCCGTCGCCGTTTCCGGCGGGTATAGCCTGTTGCGCTCCCGGAACCAGCCGGGCACCAATGATCCGGCGGATCTTCTGCGCGACTACCAGTCGTTCTCCACCGAGTACGTGAAGGAGTATTTCCACGTCCTTCGCATCGATGCTGAACTGGCGAACAAGGACGCATTCGATCAGACCACGCCCCAGGACATATCCCTGCCGGCATCTGCCATAGCTCCGATTGTGCAAGCCGAGGCAGAGTCGCTGAAAACCGCGCAGACCGACTACCGCAAGGAGCGTCGATTTCTGGAGGACGCGGTTAAGCAAGCGGACGCACAATTCGTCACCCTCAGCAAGCAACAGGAGGGAGAAGAGAAAGGCGTACAGGCCGATGAAGAAGAGCTCGATCGCGTGATCAAGCTGTTCGGTTCCGGCTCCCTGCCGAGCCCGCGCGTGACCGAAAGTCGTCGCGCCCTTTTGCTTTCCTCGACCCGACGGCTGCAAACCACGGTGGAGCTCATGCGCCTTCAGCGCCAGCGCGAGGACTCTGCCCGCCAGATCGATCGCGTGGCAAGCCTGCGTACCGTGACCCTGCTTCGTGAGCTACGAGACTCAAACGTTCATATGACGGACCTGCGCATAAAGATGCGATCGGTGGGGCAGAAGTTGCAGCCGGTAAGCGGCAGCGCAGCACTGCCGGCGGGAACAGGTGATCTGCGGCCCCAGGTCACCGTCATACGAAAGTCCGGCCCGCAATGGGAGAAGATCACGGCATCCGAAGATTTCGACCTCGAGCCGGGTGACGTCATCGAAATCGCGTTGCGGCAGCAGGGCGGCTCCTGAGATCACCGGCTCGAGCGGCACAGCCTACCGACCTGCGGAGCTCCTCCCATCGACAATGACCTGAGCTGTCAAGCGACGGGTCCGGAACGCCGGGCCGGCCTCGGCCGCCTTCGTCAAAAAGTGCAACCGGATTACCCCCAAAGCTGGCCACCTACCACCGATTGAACGTTTACAACACGTACGGGAATTGGAGAATGATCATCAGACACTCATTCATTTGGTTGAGGCAAAGGGGAACGGGGCATCATGCTGAACTTGAACCAGAGCAGCTCGGTTGCGTCGCGTTACCAATCCAAGGAGACCATCTTCAACATCTCCAACCGTGTTCCCCCCACTCTTCCCGAGGATGCTCCGTCCGATATGCGCGACGAGCTGCATGCGGCTCTAGGCCGGGTCGGTTGCGCGCACGTTGTGCTTAAACACGGCCATGTGGTCGAGGTCAGCCCGACCGGACGCGCCATATTGGAGCGTTACAGTGAGTTCACGGCGGGGGCGAAATCGCTGTACGGCGTTGTAAGGGAGATCGCAAAGCGGGCGAGCGTCGAACTTCCCCCAGGTTCGATGTCGTGGCTGGCGACGTCCTTCAACGAAGGCATAACGAGCCTCGTGAACCAGATGACGAATGTCTGGCCAGACGAAACGTACACCATCATCCTGCTCGATCTCGATGCCCGTCCGGAGCCGTCACCTCGAACGCTGCAACGCCTGTTTAGCCTGACGGCCGCGGAAACCCACCTCGCGATCGCATTGGCACGCGGTGGCAATTTGCTGGATATTTCCCGCACTCAACGGCTGAGCCGGGCGACGATCCGCTCGCATCTCGCATCCCTCTTCGTCAAGACGCAGACGCGGCGGCAAGTGGAGCTCGTCTCCCTCTTGGGACGGATCGCGCTGTTCCCATAATGCAGCCAGGCGCGATCGTTACGAGGCCCAGAGCTACTTGCCTGGATGCCGATGCGGCACCGCCAAAACCAGGCTTGCGCCCGGATCCGCCCGGCGGCCTGATCCTTATCTCTCCCGCAGCATTTCCTGATTGTATCGCGTGAGGGGCGAAAGCAGGTAGCTGATGATCCGTCGCGAACCGGTCTTGATTTCGACTGTCACCGCCATTCCGGGCGACAGTTGGACGGTCCGCCCCTCGATCATCATCGCCGTGCGATCGAGGCTGACGCGGGCCGCGTAGATCAGCTCCTGCCCCTTCGGCTCGCTGGACGCAGTCTCGGCGCCTCCGGGTTGCTCTCGCGCCCCATCCTCGCGCCGATCCCTTGTGATGGAATCGCGTGAAATGCTGAGCACGCGCCCATCAAGCAGACCATAACGGGTGAAATTGAAGGTATCGATCTTGATCGCAACGGTCTGCCCGGGAACGACAAAGCCGATATCACGGTTGGATACCATGGCCTCGATCTCGAAATCCGGATTCAGCGAAACGACGGCCGCCAGAGTTTGTGCCGGCGTAACCACTCCGCCGATCGTGTGTACCGCCAATTGCTGCACCACGCCGTCGACAGGCGCCGTCAGAATCTGCAGCTTCGCCTTCTGCTCGGCCTTGATCGCGTCCTGGGCGAGACCCGCGGCCCGCTGCTCTGCCTTGGACAGGTCATCATAGAGCGTTCGGCGGAACTCAGCTTCCGCCTTGGACCTGGCCTGTGCAAGAGTCGCCGTCGCCGCCTCGGCCTCGCGTAGCCGGCTCTGCTGAACGAGAATGTCGTGCTGCTGACCGACCAGATCCTGCGCCTCGGTGAGATAGGTGATCTTGGACCCGATTGCTTTGTCGTAAAGATATTTGCGGACGTTAACGCGCTCCTCAAGCAACGGGATCGTTGCATCGAGCTTCGATATCGTCGCCCCAATGGTCTCGCTCTCCGCCTTCTTCTGCGCCAACTGTCTGTCGAGCTCCGACAGCTTGGTCGCCTGCTCTATCATCTGACTGGCGAGGAATTGACGATGGAGTTCGATCGCCTGCGGGCCGGCCCCGATCGGCGGGACGAAGGCTCCGATCGGGTCGCCCGGCGCCAGCGCCGCCCGCAACCTCGCGATATCGAGCTGGGCAGCAATGAGGTCGGCCTTCACATGGTCAAGCTCAGCACCACTGATGGTCGGATCAAGCTCGATCAGCACGTCGCCGGCCCGCACCGTCGCGCCGTCCCGCACATGAATTGCTCGCACAACCCCCGTTTCGGCGGGCTGGATCACCTTCGTTCGGCCATTCACCACGATCTTGCCCGGCGCAGTTGCAACCACGTCGACCCTGCACAGCGCGGCCCAGGCCAGGGCTGAGCAGAACAACAAGATGATGGTCATGCCGATGGCACGGCCGACTGGCGACGGCGGCCTCTCCATGACTTCCAGCGCGGCGGGGAGAAAGGCGGTCTCGTCCGCGCGACGCCGGCGGCCATCAGGAAACCGGATAATTTTTCTAGCGGCCGTCATGGGTGCCTGCCTGTAGCAAATGCAGGTTCGCATAGCGCCCGTTCGAACGGATCAGCTCGTCGTGAGTGCCGTCCTCCACGATCCGCCCGCGATCGATGGTGATGATGCGATTTGCCCGCCGCACCGTGGAAAGCCGGTGAGCGATGATGAAGACGGTGCGCCCATCACAAATACGTCGCATGTTGTCCTGGATGATGCGCTCGCTTTCGTAGTCGAGCGCGCTGGTGGCCTCGTCGAAAATCAAAACACGGGGATCATTGACGAGGGCGCGGGCGATCGCGATGCGCTGCCGCTGGCCGCCCGAAAGGCTGCACCCGCGCTCGCCGACCATCGTATCGTAGCCCTCAGGAAGCTCGAGTATGAACTCGTGTGCGCCGGCAAGCTTGGCCGCATCGACGATCCGCTGCATCGGCATGGCGGGATCGGCGAGCGCGATATTCTCGGCCACGGTCCGGTTGAAAAGCACGTCCTCCTGCAGGACGACGCCCACCTGCCGCCGCAACCAGGCCGCATCCGTCATGGCCAGATCGACGCCATCGACCAGAACCCGGCCGCTTTCCGGCACGTATAGTCGCTCGATGAGCTTGGTCAGGGTGCTCTTGCCCGAGCCGGACGGACCGACGATACCGACCACCTGACCGGCCGGAACATGGAAGCTGACGTCGTGCAACGTTTCAGACCCGTCGACGCGATAGCGAAATCCGACGTGATCGAATGTGACGGCGCCCCGAATCGGCGGAAGCACGGCGCGCCCCACGCTGATGGTCGGCTCCGGCCGCGTATTGAGGATGTCGCCCAGCCGCTCGACGGACAGGCGAACCTGGTGGAAGTCCTGCCAGATCTGGGCAATGCGCAATACCGGCATGTTCACGCGGTTTGCCAGCATGTTGAAGGCCACCAATTCACCGACGGTCAGGCCGCCTTCGATCACCAGCTTCGCACCGAAAAACAGTACCGCGACCGTCACCAGATGGCTTACCAATTGCACCGCCTGGCTTGCCACATTGCCGAGGCTCACGACCCGAAAGCTCGCGGACACATAGCCGGCAAGCTGCTCCTCCCAGCGCCTGTTCATTTGGGGCTCGACCGCCAGGGCCTTCAACGTTTGCACGCCCGTTATGCTCTCGACCAGGAAAGCCTGATTTTCTGCTCCGCGCCGAAACTTTTCATCCAGGCGCTCACGGAACAGCGGCGTCGCAATCGCCGAAATGCCCAGGTAGAACGGGAACGCCGCCAGCACGATCAACGTCAGCATCGGCGAGTAGATAAACATCACCGCGATGAAAACGGCGGTGAACATGAAATCGATGATGAAGGTCAGCGCCGAGCTCGTCAGGAAGTTGCGGATATTTTCCAGCTCCTGAACGCGGGCCACCGAGTCACCAACGCGGCGCGCCTGGAAATACATCAGCGGCAACGAGACCAGATGGTGGTAGAGCCGCGCACCGAGTTCGACGTCGATGCGATTGGTCGTGTGAGAAAAGAGGTAGGTGCGCAAGGTGCCCAGAATGGCTTCGAACACAGCTATCGCAGCCAGTCCGATCACCAGGACTTCCAGCGTGCTAATGCCGCGATGAACGAGCACCTTGTCGATGATCACTTGAAAGAACAGCGGACTGATGAGCGCGAAGACCTGGAGGAAGAAGGATGCGACCAGTACTTCTCCCAGGAGGTGACGATATTTCTGGATCGCGCCGAGAAACCAGGTGAAGTCGAACCGGCGGGAGAGATCCGAAAGTGATGCCCGGCGCGCCATCAAGACCAGGCGGCCGTCCCAGATCGCCTCGAATTCGGCTCGCGTTAACTTGAGCGGACGGGGGTCCGAGGGACGCTGAACCAACACCTCGTCCCCGTCCGCCTTGCCCACTAGGAGGAAGCCGCCTTGGTTGAGCACCGCGATACCCGGCAAGGCGATGCGGGGAAGACGCGCCCAGCCGGTTCTAATCGTGCGCGCCTTGAGGCCGAAGGCCTTAGCGCATCGCAACATCTCGGTCACCCCGATCTGGCGCGTGCCCAATCGGTGGCAGAGTTGCTGCTCGTCGGCCGCAATACCATGCAGCCGGAGCAACAGGACCAGCGAGAAAATCCCTGATTCCCCTGCAGACACCATTTCACGACCATCCCACATCTGGTCCGCCAGCATCGCGCGATCGATTTCACCAAGTCCGCTCTGAATGCCGACTGTCCGCTGCTGCAGGAGCCCTTCGGGCAAGACACTAGCCCCGCTCACGGATCATTCGTACGGCTAATGCGCGGTACACG
This sequence comes from Bradyrhizobium rifense, assembly GCF_008123425.1. Lineage (GTDB taxonomy): Bacteria > Pseudomonadota > Alphaproteobacteria > Rhizobiales > Xanthobacteraceae > Bradyrhizobium > Bradyrhizobium rifense. Next base: position 42,404 of record NZ_VSSS01000017.1, on the reverse strand, counting down.
CGCCGCCTCCCTAAACCTAAATAGGTAGCCCGGAAGTACGCATCGATGTTTGCCTCGCGAGAAGCCGGCGCTGTCGCCGCCGCAGGAGAGGAGTGCCGCAGGGCAATTTGCCCGGATTTGCCGTTACGCTGCGAGGTACTCCAAAGGAGCTAGCGGCCCGTTGCCGTTTCGGCTTTCTTGTCCGGCCTTCCGCAAAAGAACCGCGCCAGGCGGTCCAGACTCCGTTCAGGCAGTCATCGGACACCGATGATCAAATTCTTCCTGAGAGCACGCCACCGGGAAGAACGAGTCCCCGCTCAGATTCGCCGCATCGCAAATCGCAACGAGAAACAGCAGATCGCGCAGTCATGTGATTACCCCTTTATTCGAATAGGCTCTCGCACCCACCGTGATAGGAGTGGATCACTGACAACTCTCTAGGTTGCAACGTGAAAACGGCGCTTCCCTGCGGATGTCGGAGCTCTCGAGCGGGCGTCGTTCGATCGAGGGATGGGGATGATGCGGTTCTCCCTTGGCGACAGGCTGCCGGGCTTTGCCAAGAAGCCAACGATGTCGAGTACAGGAGCTGGACGTATGTTGAGACCACGGCTGGACAGCGAGACCATGGACAGTTCTCACCTCGTTGGTGACGAACCAAATGGAATCTGGAGGGACCAGCGCGATCCGCTACAGCCGCACCTTCTTTATATCGGAGGCGAAGATCATCACCTTCGGATTCCCGCCATGTGCGCGCTGCGCGACCACGGCTTCCGCATCACCGCGGTCGGAAGCGGCGATCCCGCACCATTTGTGCACGCGGGCATCCGCTATCGGGGGTTCAAGTTCGACCGGTTCGTGAACCCGCGCGCCGACCTGGCGTCAATCAAGAGCCTAGCGAAGATCCTGGTCGAGGAACAGCCTGACCTTGCGCAAAGCTTCGACACCAAACCATCGATCTACCTGCCTCTGGCTGCGCGAAGCGCTCCCGGCGTATTGGCCATTCGCACGATCAATGGACGTGCTTTCCTCTACTCGTCGCGCTCTCCCCTCGCCCTGACGCTGCGTCCCGTGTATCGCGCGCTCCATAAGCTCGCGGCTCGCACGACTGCGGCCACGGTGTTTGAAATCAGCGATGATCGCGCATTTTTCGAACGTCACGGGATAGCGGGAAAGATGCCGGTTCTGATCCGAGGCGCCGGCGTCGATGTCGACGGTTTCGATCGCGCACTGATGTCAGGACCTTCGCCAGCCCAGCTCCGCCAGGAACTTGGGCTTGGCGACGCCGAAATCGTGATGACCGTGACGCGGATGACGAGGCAGAAGGGTATTCCAGCGCTGCTCGATGCGGCCGCGCGGGTGCACCAGGTGCGTCCCAATGTGCGCTTCCTGCTTGTCGGGCCCCGTGAATCCGAAGGCCCCCTCGCCATTTCGCAAGCCGAGATCGATCGACATGCTCCCTATGTGAAGGCGATCGGATCAAGATCGGATATCCCGGCCTTGCTCAGGCTCGCAGATGTATTCGCGTTTCCGACCGAGTACCGCGAAGGCGTGCCGCGAGTCCTCCTCGAGGCGGCCCTCGCCGGCGCACCAATCGTGACGACGACCATGCCGGGCTGCGCTGAAGTCATTCGCGACGGATGGAATGGTTTCCTGGCACCTCCTGGAGCGCCGCCGGTATTGGCCGCAAAAATCCTCTATCTGCTCGAGAACCGAGAGAAGGGGCGCGTCATGGCCGATCGCGCCGCCAAGCATGTCAGGCAGGAATTCTCCCTGGCGACTGTCGTCGCTGATCATGCCGCCCTTTACAGGAAGTTGATTGACCGTGCGCGCCACTAGCCCACTCAGCAATGGAAGGCTCGGATCGACGAGCGAGGATGCGACATGCGGCGTCCTGTAAGGACATATGCACGTGCGCCATATGTAGCGTGGTTTGCGGTGGCATCTCTACTAGCCACCGGCGCATTGCTCCTGCAGGGCGTGGCCTTCGACGCGCCGACGCGCGCCAATTCCAGAGCAGCGCTGCACTTCGCCTCCAACGGCAACTTCGACCCCGCTGGGAGCTACCTTCCCGCCGCCGCCGGCTTCAATCTGGCGGACGTCAGTAGCCCGGCGCAGTTGGACTCTCTGCCTGACGGCGTCAGGGGCCTCGTATGGATCGGCCAATGCAACGGCGTGGATACAAAATTCCTGAACGCCGTCCGCCCGTTCATCGGCAATGAAAAACTGTTCGGCTTCTACTTGATGGACGATCCGGATCCAACCGGGCAGCATTTCCCGCTCTGCAAGGCTGACAATCTGAAGGCCGAGTCGGACTGGATACATGCCAACGTGCCTGGCGCGAAGACATTCATCCTGCTCATGACGATGACGTCGTCGCGGACACCATCCTTCAAGGACACCTACAACCTCGCCAATTCACATGTCGACCTGTTTGGAATCGATCCCTATCCGTGCCGAACCGAGTTGAATGGCTGCGACTATCACCAGGTCGATCGCTATGTCGCTGCGGCCGAATCCGCCGGAGTGCCCCGCGACAACATGGTCCCGGTCTACCAGACCTTTGGCGGCGGCCGCTGGATGGATGACGGCGGCGGCCGATACGTGCTGCCGAGCGCAAGTCAGATGCAACAGATATTGGCCCGCTGGGACGCGCTCATACCGGCCCCCGTCTTCGACTTCGCCTATAGCTGGGGATCGCAGAATGGAGATTCGGCCCTCGCGGGGTCGCCGGAGTTGCAGGCGGTGTTCTTGCGCCGCAATCAAAACCCAATCGCTCTGAACCGGACGAATTGAGGGCTTGCCATGGAGACGGACCGACCGGGAGGCAAACGGGAAGCACGTCAATGGCGCGACGCTTGCTCACGCCTCCAGGTGCGGAAGACGGACACGCGCCGATGATGCTGGACACCTTGTTCGCTTTTGGGCTGCTGCTGACACCCGCTTCCCAATTGCGGGTCGCGGGCCTGCCGGTCGGACCGGGCGAACTTTGTCTGATCATCTGGGTGACCCTCATACTCGGCCGCGAAGCGGCACGCGCCAGCATTGTGCTGACGCCGGCTCTGTCGCGGCTGCTGTTGTTCTGGTCGCTGTTTACCCTTGCGCAGAGCCTCGGAACGCTGACGGCAAAGCTCATCGGCGACGAGCACGATCCCGTCTGGTTCATACACGACGTCATGGCCTATCCCCTGTTGGCCGCCATCAGTTGCCTGAGCGTGATCGGGCCGCACCCCGAAGCCCGATTGCGTCGCATCACCTGGCTGCTGTGTGGACTCGGCACGCCTGTTATTGTCGCACAACTGGCCGACGCCTGGGGTCTCTACGATCTACCGTCGGTCGACCCGATGTGGTGGGATCAATTCCGCGGCTGGTCGTCGAATCCGCATCAACTTGCAGTCCTCTGCATGGTGCTTGGATTTCTATCGCTCCACCTTGCCGAAACGTCCACCAGACTCGGCCCGAGGATGGGCGCTCTCGCCTGCGCCGTCATCCCCGTCTACACGGGCCGGATCACCGGGAGCGATTCGTTTACGCTCATTTTTGTGCTGGCCGGCCCGCTCCTCCTGGCGCTCAAGTGCCGAACCTGGCTGTTCTCGCGAGTGAGGCAGATCAGCTTCCGTTCAGCGTTCGCCTGGGTGATTGTGCTGGCCTTGCCCGGGCTCGTGATCTCGATGGCGCCTCTGGCCTATTCGATTGCGGTCGAAGCCAGCGACCTCGCCAAGTCGATGGCGCGGGACAACCCCGAGCAAACCAAAGAGAAGACGGAATTGCGATTTGAGCTTTGGAGCCAGGCCCTTAGGCGTGGGTTCGAATCCGGCATGCTCGGCCTGGGCCCCGGTCCGCATCTCGCAATTCCGAATTCCATCGTCTCGGCGAGGAAGCTGGATATGGTCCATCCCGAGTTTGTCGAACACCCCAAGCCCTCGTTCGTGCCGAACTTTGAGGCGCACAACACGATGCTCGACCTATTTACCCAGGGTGGGCTGCTTGTCGTCTTGAGCTTCGTCTGGCTCGTGGTAACGGCTTTCAGGTCCGCCTACGCGACCGGTGGGGCAGGCTTGCCGGCATTGCTGTGCGGTCTCTGCATTTACGCCATCGCCACCTTCCTGCTTCGGCATCCCATCTTCTGGTTTGTGATCGCCGTTTGCCTGGTGGCAGAGCCGGTGCTGGCGAACCAGCTGCGCTCGATCGCCAGAAGCAACGCATTGCGCGGCCATGCTCGCCTCGCGAACGCATGGAGCCGATCTCTTGCACGCCCGCGCCCCGCATACGGCGCGAGCCAACTGGGCTCGAGGTCGAGCTGATCGCGAGGATGGACCGATGGCAGGGAGGTACGGATGCAATTGATGGATAAGACGGGTCTCATCGCCGACAGCATACCGTTAAGGCCTGACTTCGAAGGCCTGCGGCAAGACGACCAGCCTGCGATCGCGTCCGACCCGGGCTTCCAGCAGGTGATCGGGGTCCTGCGTCGGAGGAGCAAGTTCATCCTCACCATCGCAGGCGTGGGAGCGATGTTGGCCGGCATCGCCGGTGTGCTCATCACGCCAAAATATACGGCGACTGCGCAGGTCGTCCAGGTTCAAGGCGGCACTCCCTTGAGTCCCGAGGCACTCCAGCAGGCCGTCGACACTCAGGTGACCATGCTGACATCCCCCTATCACCTGCGCCACGTTCTCGACAGCTTTCGGAACGATCCAAAGTTTCGCGGGCTGGCGTCCAACGTCGAAGTGGATCCGGCCATCGCGCCGAAACCTGCTCAGGCCGAGACCGACGAGGCCGGCCCGCTGGGCCTGAAGGAGCTCAAACGACGGCTGGGTGTCTGGATTGGACCGCTTTTCCATCACAGGCGAGCCGATGCAGGCCTGAAATTCGACGATCTCCAGCGTCGTCTGCAGGTTCTCCAGGAACGCCGCTCACGCATCATCAACGTCACCTTCCAGTGGACGAGCCCCGACAGGGCCGCCGACATCGTCAACCGGATCGTCGAGCTCTACGTTCAGAGCAATGCCGAGCAGCAGCGAGCCTACACCGCCGGCGAACTGGCCCGGCTTGACGAACGAATGGCGACGGTCAAGGCCGACATCGAGCGGAGCAGCGCAGCCCTGCACCAGGCAATCCAGCGGCGCGCCGATGCGGGCCGCAATGCCGGCGGCGAAGAACAGGCGGCTGGCGCCGATCCACGCGAACTCGAACGCCGAACCGCCGCCAGCGCACAGCTTTATGCAAGTCTTCTCCAGCGCCAGAAGGAGATCCGCGAACAGGAAGAGCTCGTCAACCCGGACGTCAGCATTCTCTCGCTTGCCTCTCCACCATCGCGACCGAGTTCTCCGAATCCGATCCTGTTCGTGCTCCCCGCCTTGATCGTCTCGCTCATCTGCGGGAGCTTCATCGCCCTCATCCAGGACCGGCTCGACAAGACGCTGCGCAGCGAGAAAGAAATCGCCGACGCGTTCGGGCTCTCCTGCGTCGGTCTGGTCCCGCAAATACCCACGGACCACCTGACTGACTCCGGAGACTATATTCGGGTCGAGCCATTCTCTCCGTACGCGGAAGCGCTGCGGTCCGCGGCCGCGACGTTACGTCTGGCCGAGCCAGGCCATGCGAAAACGGTCCTGATCACCTCCAGCATCACCGACGAAGGGAAAACCACGCTCGCCCGGGGACTATCGGCTTATGTCGGCCTGCTTGGGCGGCGTGCGCTCCTGATCGGCATCGACCTTCACAAAGGCATGCGCGTTACCGAGTTCGACAACGCCGGCGAGCGCCAAATCGTTGGTCTACCGAACCGATCGCTGGCGGACTCGATCCGGCACATTCCTCAGGCCGGCTTCGACTACGTTCGGATACCCGGCTATCGGCTCGACCCAGTAAGTGCCATCGAACAGATCGCCGAACTCATTCGCCAACTGCGCGATCGCTACGATTGCGTGATCATTGATGGTCCGCCCGTCCTTGCAGCCATTGAAGCACGGTTGCTCCCCTCGATCGCCGACAAGCTTCTCTTCGTCGTCAAATGGGGGAGCACGAGGCGGGAGGTCGCTCAGAACGCCTTGGGCGTCCTTCGCAACTGCGGGCGCTTCGACAACGATCGCGGCGATTTTGCAGCGGCCATCGCGACACAGGTCAATCTCAAGAAACATGCGCAATACGGCTATGGCGATGCGAGCGAATTTGCCGCCGGCGCTGCAGACGCGCCTCGCGCCGGCATACGTCAACGCTTCCTCGGGATCACCTCTTCTCTGTTTCAGTGGATGCAGGAGATCTGGCTTCAAGTGCTGGACATTGCAAGACCATCCGGGCGGAAAGGGCACGAGAGATGAGACAGGATGCCCTTCACAGGACAGACCCGACCGGTGACCCTGCCGCCGATAGCGCCATCTTGCAGCTCATTCTTACTGTCTTGAACGACTTTGACCGGCACGACATCACATACTTCTACTGGAAGAGCAGCAACCGAGTTTACCGTGGCCTGACCGGCGACGGAGATCTCGATCTGCTTGTCGCAAAACGGGATCAGCACCGCGCTCAGGCAATCCTCCTCGAGCGCGGTCTCAAGCTCTTTCCCGCCGTCGCCTATCGTGACCATCCGTCGGTCCTGAGCTATCTCGGCCATGATGAACCGAGCGGCCGGATCGTGCACCTTCATCTGCACGTTCGACTGGTCGCCGGCGCCAGCCTGCTCAAGAACTACCACCTGCCGTGGGAAGAGGTGCTGGCGAAGCGAGCGATTGCTCATCCGGAGCTGCCGATCCGTATCCTGGAGCCTGTGGACGAGGCATTGCTGTTGATTGTACGCGGCTGCCTCGAACTGAGGCGATCGGATCCTGTCGTGCTCCGCAACTGGCAGGCAATGACGCGCAAATTTGCACTTGATCGCGCGGACCTCGCAGGCCGAATTCCTCGCGCGGCACTCAGAAGGCGAGCGGCCGAGCTTCTGGGCGGCGATCTGGCCGACATGGTTGCCGATGCCCTTTATTGCCAGCCCTCGCTGGAACATCAGCGTCATCTGCGGCGGCGTATCCGAACGCACTTCGCGCCGCACCGTACCTACAACGAACTCGAGGCAGGGCTGCGGAGCCTGACGCGCGCCACACACCTCGCCGCCGGTTACCTGAACAAACGCTTTCTCTGGGCACCGCGGCCGTGGAGCCGACGAGCCCCGGGTGGTGGGCACGTCGTGGCCGTCATCGGCGTCGACGGCAGCGGGAAATCAACCATCGTCGCGACACTTCGGCAGTGGCTCGGCGAGGAGATGGACGTCATTCCGATCTATTTCGGGACCGGCGCAGGACGCCCCTCCCTCGTACTATGGCCGCTCAAGCTGATGGTCCCTCTGATCACGCCGTTATTCAAGACCAAGCCGAGAGGCTCATCGCATGGCAAGATCTCGGATCGCCCGCCGAGCCGGATGTACAGTGCTCTCATGGCGATCTGGGCGACGGCCACCGCCATCGAAAAGCGGTCCAAGCTGTCGGCCGCGCATCGCGGGGCTCGTCGGGGTCTTGTCGTGGTCACGGATCGATACCCCCAGAACGAGATCGCCGGCTTCAACGAAGGTCCGCTGATGCCGCGCCTGGTCGGGATTCCGCTCTGGCTACGCCAATTTGAAGCCAAAGCCTATTCACTTGCCGAGCGCCTGCCACCGGATATCGTCATCAAGCTGGTCGTTCCGCCGGAGGTTTGCGCCAGACGCGAACCCGACATGGATCCTGCCGTGATCACGCAACGTATCGCGGCTATCCCGCGACTGGCGTTTTCTGGCGCGCGCGTCGTCTCGATCGACGCCCAACAGCCATTAGCCGATGTCATTCGCGCGGTGAAAAAGGAGGTGTGGCGGATACTCTAGAGCAGACGACGGAACGGCCCAATTCAATCATTTCATTTGTCTGAGTTCGGATATGATCATCGAGTTTTTCGGTCCTCCAGGCGCCGGCAAGACCACTCTTGCACGTACTCTTGCGGCACGTCTACGCGAGCGCGACTACACCGTGGACCTCGTGCTCAGCCACCGGCCGGCGGAGCGCTCGCCAAGCGAGACCGTCACACCATCGACGGCCTTTCGGAAGATATCCTTCACGACACGGCGCTTGACGCGTCCGCTGGCGGAATTGGTGTGCATGATGTTCCGGCCGCGGGGGATTTCACGCGATCTCGGGACTGCGTTGAATCTGATCAAGATACTTCCGCCATCCAACACATTCTCTTCGCTCAGACTGCTGCAATACATGTCCAGGCTGTCGCACGCCTGGTTTCGCCGATCCGCGATTGCGCACATCGTCCTGTTCGATCAGGCGTTCGTCCAGGCGATTTGTTCCCTGGCACTGCTTTGCGGCATTGCAGACGAAGCATTGATCTCGTATGCGCTGGACCTTGTGCCTGAACCAGACATCCTGATACGCCTCGACGCACCGACCAAGCTCCTCGAGGAGCGACTCCGCAACCGACATGATCTCGGGGGAAGGTTCGAACAGCTGCTCGAGCTGGACGTGGAAACCAGCCTCAGCTCACGCAGCATCATCGACGTCCTGCACGAAGTGCTGCGCAGCAAAGGCCGGAACGTCGTGAGCATCTCGTCGCTTGATCGAACGTCTCTCGCCGCGGCCGTCGAACAGTTGGAACGGCAGATTGTGAGCATCGCCGAGCAACAGAAGCGCGCCACGGTCAAGCCAGCAAATGTTGAAGCGAACATCTCAGACCACTCTCTGTTGAATCATTTTCCTTGAATCGTTTTTAGACTTTGATTTCAGAGCATTCTGCGAGCCCGTACCGCAAGGACAGAAAATGGAAATGCATGACCGGAGCGCTGGCCACGCGCGGATCAGACGAGTGGTGATCGGAGGAGCTGCAGCATTCTCAGTCTACGTTGCCAGCGCCGGCGTAACTGCCTGCGCGCAACTCCTGATAGCCAGAATTGTCGGCGCTCACACATACGGCGTCTACGCCTATGTCATCGCCTGGATAACCATCCTCGCATATTTCTGCGCGCTCGGTTTCGATATCGCACTGCTGCGCTTCGTGTCCGCATATCAGACCATGGGAGCCAGCGGCCTTGCACGAGGCGTCATCCAATACGCAGAGCGACGTTCACTTGGCATAAGCCTTCTGGTCGCATTCATCGGGGCGGGTATTATCGAGATCTGGCCCGGGCCGTTCTCGACGGAGCTGACGAACACCTTTCTGGTCGGCTTCATTCTCATTCCCATTCTGGCGCTGTTATGGATACGCTGCTCGATCGTCCGCGCTTTTGGCGGCGTTGTTCCTGCACTGATACCCGACCGCGTGATGCGGGACGGAATACTTGTGATCATCGTCGTCGTGTCCGGTCTTTTCCTGGGATCGCGCATCGAGGCACAGGGCATCATGATGGCAACCGTCGCCGGCGCCGTCGTCGGACTCGTGCTCGCCAGCCAAGCTGTACGGAGATTGTGCCCAGACGCAATCAGGGCGGCAGAGCCTCAATATGAGCCCGTAACTTGGCGGCAGACTGCCGTCCCGTTCATGATCATCGCAGGGGCAGAAGCTCTCCTCAATCGCGCCGGCGTGGTGCTGCTCGGATGGTTCGGAGACACCAGGGAGGCCGGAATATATAGCCTGGTCTTCAATATCGCATTCCTTGTGGCATTGCCCCGCACTGCGATCAACACCCTGTTCGCACCGACCATCTCGAGCCTCTTCACAAGGAACGATCGGGCGACCTTGCAGGCACTCGTGACCAAGGCCGCTTTATGGACCCTCTGTACCTCGGTGGGCATCGCGCTCGGGTTGGCGATCGTGGCCGAGCCACTTCTCGCCTGGTTCGGCAGGGATTTTGTGGTCGGCGCCCCCGCCCTGCGCATCCTGCTCTTGGGGCAGGTGATCGCAGCCGCCTTCGGATCTCTACTGCTCATCATGACGATGACCGAGCACGAACGGGGGGCTGCCGTTCTGCTGACCCTGAGCGCCGTCATCAACATCCTCGCCAGCGTCGCATTCATCTACTGGCTTGGATTGACCGGCGCTGCGATCGCCAGCTCGGCCGCACTGATCATCTGGCACATCGCCATGGCCTTCTTCATATTCCGGCATCTGCGGCTGCTGCCCGGGCTCCTAGGGCTGTTCGTGCCGAATCGCCAGGAGAAAGCAACGTCGCGGCCGGATGTTCGCGTCAAAGCGTCGTCCGTTTGAGATTTCGTACCGCGCCGGCGCATCGCGCCGACGCGCCGGCCGCATTTCAGGGGCGCAGGTAGCTCCAACCCTGCTCCTGTAGCTCCATCAGCCGGACCACGCCGGATTTGGTGACCTTCGCCTGCGCGATAAGAGGAATCTCCTTGGCTTCGGTCTTCGCCATATTTTCCTTGGTATTTCCGCATGCGGAGAATGCAACTTCGGGCATGGTCTTGCCCATGGACTCGATGCGTGCCTTCACCGGCGAGGTGTCGTCTCGCAGCATGTGCAACCCCGGTCCGAACGCCACCACTTCGACCTCGATCTTCTGCCCGATTTCGGAATAGTGCTGAACCGTGTTGCTGACGTTGTTCAACGCGAGGTTCATGATCGCCGGATCATTGACGTCGACCTGGACGACAAGCCGGTGCGATTGCACGCGTTTGGGACTGGCGATCATCTTGGCATTGGCGTTGAGCTTTGGGCTCCCCGCCTGAGCAGAGGCATAGCCTGTCTGGATCGCATTTACCAGAAACGCGCCAGTGAAGGTCAGACTGGCGAAAACGATGACTGTTCTGTTCATGCTGTCTTCCCCTGGTTTGTGCGGAACACGCGCAGCCGCAGCTGGTCCGTCCCAATTTGTTGCGCGCGGCCGCGCCGGTCAAGGAAAGCGCAGCGGCAGCGCAGACGATCTACTTTATTCCCGGAACGACGCCCCGCTACCTCCTTGTGGCTACCTACCCTGCGACCTCGACAGGGCGCCAAGCAAGGCGGTGTCATTGATGACGCCGAACGGCAAGGTGCCTAAAGCCAGTCTGAGCTGTCACGATGAGGTTACAGGCAATTGCGCACGAAACGACTGACTCGCTGAGCGGGATCCCCCGTTCTGTCCGACAGGGCGGATCGCTGGGCGGAGATCTCGCGCGGACAGCTGCGGCGGCGACTTTCCTCCTGGCACTCCTTGTCGGAGTCGCGCATGCCGGCTCGCGCGACGATATCGAGTTCGGCGTCCCGGCAGTTGAAGCCGAACGGATCAGGCATCAGCAGGCGATCGAGCAGGAGCGCGATCGGGCCGACGGGCTCGCACGTGAGCTGGCAAGTGTCCGGGCAGAGCTGAATGCCGCCCAGCGCGACCGCGAGCACGCGATTGGTGCCATTGAGCTGGGGATCAGACAAACCCACGCCCTTGAGCTGGAACGGGACAAGGTAAGCAATCTCACGCGAGACCTCTCATTCCTCAGGGCAGAGCTCGACGCAGCCCGGATCGCAGCTTCAAGGGCGATGCAGATCCCCGCAGCGGATCCCAAGCAAGAGCCGATCATCGAACCGGGAGCCCGGAAAGAGAGTAGTGCAGCCGAACTTGCGTCGCTGCGATCGGATCTCGACGTCGCGCGGAGCGCCGCGACAGAAGCCACAACGGCCCTTGCCGCAGAGGTTGCACAGAGCCAAGCGCTCGAAGTCGAGCTGAAGCAGCAACGCGACAGATCCGAGGGGGCCGTCACCGAGCTGACTTCCCTCAGGGCCGAGCTCGAAACCGCACGGAAGGCGACCACCGACTCTTCCAAACTCGTCGCAGTCGAGGCTACGCAAAAGCAGGCCATGGAGCAGGAACTAAAGCTGCAACGCGACAGGGCGGATGCCGCCGCAAACGAACTTGTCGTCCTGCGGGCGGCGGCCAACACTGCTCGAGCTGAGAGTTCTGACGTTGCGAAAGCGGCCACCACCGAGCTGACTTCCCTCAGGGCCGAGCTCGAAACCGCACGCAAGGCGACCACCGACTCTTCCAAACTCGCCGCCGCCGAGGCCACGCAAAAGCAGGCCATGGAGCGGGAACTGAAGCTGCAACGCGACAGGGCGGATGCCGCTGCAAACGAACTGGTCACCCTGCGGGCGGCGGCCAACACGGCTCGAGCTGAGACCTCCGACGTTGCGAAGGCGGCCGCTGCAAAGTCGGAGCGGGCTCTCGCCGTGGAAAACGAGCTCGCGCAACAGCGAGCTCGAGCAGATGCCGCCTCGAAGCAGCTCGGCTCCATCCGGGCCGAGTTCGATGCCGCGCGCGCCGCGTCTATCAAGGCAAGCGCCGCCGAAGCCGAGCAGAGGCAGATGCTGGAACGCGAGCTCGGGCAGCAGCGAGACAGAGCAGACACGCTGGCACGCGAAACGAAGTCGCTGACGAGCGAGCGCGATGACGCGCGTTACGCCGCCCGAGACGCCGCACAGGCCGCCGATGCCGCTCAGGCCGCGAACAAGAAGGAGCTGGCCAAAGAGCGGGCCAAGAGCGAGGGTCTCCTCCGCGAACTGGCCTCCGCGCGGAAGGAGGTCGAGGAACGTTCGGCGGGCCTCGTCGTCGCCTATGCCGAGATCCTCAGAGTCACCGAGCTCAGCGCGATGACGGCGAAGCAGAACGAAGCGCTCGCTGGTGAACGTGAGCGCGCCGAGGCTCTCGCGCGCGAGCTTGCGTCGACCAAAGCCAAGCTTGAGCAGACGAATGGAAAACGGCCCTCAACAAATGCGTCCGCAAGCCGGCCGCCGGAACAGACCGAAAAAGGGCGTGTGACCGATCTCGTCTCCGGCACCGAGGCAAGGGGCCGCGCGCCCGAACAGGAAGCCAGCCGGACTGTCGCCTCCAGCCCGCAACGTCCTCCTGAATCGACCCGATCGACATCGCAGGCACAAGCAACGGATCGTATCCCACCGACGGACCCAAAGGTTGCCGCAGTGTCGGAGCGCACCGCTTCGACGGCGGCGCCGTCCCGCTCGCCTGCGGACGAGCAGAAGCTGCTTGCACGGGCGAATGCGTTGCTGCGGCAGTCCGATATCAGCAGCGCCCGCCAGTTGCTCGAGCTGGCTCTTGCGCGCGGCAGCGCGCGGGCCGCCTTCATGCTTGCAGAGACCTATGACCCGCCGGTGCTGGAATCGTGGCGTGCGCGCGGAGTCACCGGCGACCCGGCGAAGGCCCGCGACCTTTATCAAAGAGCAAAGGCTGGCGGCATTGATGATGCGGATGAGCGGATCAAGGCGCTGAGATAGCGTCGGATCATCTCTCGAAAAGGCTAGATGACGGAGACAGACCCATGGCCCTGATCAGGTTCGCGTCCACGATTGCAGCGGCGCTGCTCGGCCTGCAGATGACGGCGAACGCCCAGTCTGTCCGACAACCACCCGCTCCGCCGGCCGCGGCAAAGAACGCCGACATCATCGCAAAAGAGCGCATCAATGCCTGGACCGTCGGGCTCGCAGGCGGCCTCATCGAGGGTGCTCCGCTTCGGCTCGCGGCAGAGATCGCCCGCGTGGCCAACGAGGAAGACAAGCTTCACGTCATCCCGATCGTGACGACCGGCGCGACGGAGAACGTCAACTCGCTGCTCTATCTGCGAGGCGTGGATGCGGCGATCATCAATACGGACGCCCTCGACGAGTACAAGGCCCAGGTCCCGTCGATCGACCGGCGCATCGTCTACATTCTCAATCTCTTCCCAGCCGAGCTGCACGTCTTTGTGCGTCCGGAGATCAAATCGCTCGATGACCTCAAGGGCAAGAAGGTCAACTTCAACACGCAAGGCACGGCGGCGGCCTATTCCGGTCCACTGATTTTCAGCCGGCTGGGGCTGAACGTCGAGAAGATGTTCATTCCCCATCAGGTCGCACTACAGCAGATGAAGAGCGGGGAAATCGCGGGGGTTGTGTTCATCACTTCGAAGCCGATCGATGCCTTTCTGAAGGGACGCTGGGAGCCCGGGTACAAATTCCTGCCGGTGGAGTACGATTCGCGGTTCGAGGACTACTATCTACCGTCTGCGATCAGCTCGGCGGACTATCCGAGCCTCGTACCGCAGGGCGAACGCATCTCGACCATCGCGGTTCCTACCATTCTGGCGGGCTACAACTGGCCGAAGCAATCCGATCGCTACGCGCGCATGGCCCGCTTCGTGGAGCAGTTGTTCGGCCGGCTCGACCGGCTGCAGTCGCCCGGCTTCGATCCGAAATGGAAGGACGTGAGCCTCCGCGCGAACGTTCCCGGCCTCGCCCGCTTCGGCCCCGCACAGGAATGGCTCGATCGCTCACCGGGCGCGACGGTGGGACTGTCACGATGAGGCCAATGAGTGCCGTGGCTTTGATCGCACTCGCAAGTTTGACCCTGCCGACCCTCGCACAGGCGGGCGATGCTACGGATCGGTTGAAGGAATGTGCCCGGTTTCAAGGAATGGACCGGCTGAAATGCGTCGACGATTTGCTGGGAGAGGCGGCGGAACCGACCGGCTCGGCACCATCCCGAGCGCGGGACTGGATCATCAGCGAGACGACCTCGCCGGTGGACTACAAGCCGCAGATCTCGGCGCAGACCATGGGACGTCGAGCCACGAAGGATGCGCCCTCCGCGATCGCGATCCGCTGTCGCGGCAGTCGAACCGAGCTGACCATACCCACCTCGCCATCCTGGAAGCAGCCTGCAGAGACCGAGGTGAAAGTCGTGTACCAGATCAACGACGAGCCAACCGTCGAAGAGCGCTGGCGCACGACGGAGGGAGGCCGAAGTCTGACTTTTCAGGGTGACGCCGTTCGCCTGTTGCGCGCGATGCCGGAGGGCGGCCGGCTCCTGATCAGGGTCTACGCGGGGAAGACCCTCCCATACGAAAACACGTTTGACCTGGTCGGCCTGGATTCCGTCCGACGCAAGCTCGCGATCGCCTGCAACTGGCCGGCTTCGTGAGAAAGCGCCGATCTGATCAGAGATCGGCCGCCTCCCCCGCTCCCTCACTTCTGCGCACTAGAGCCTTTCCCGTTCCGATGGAATCGGAACGGGGCTCTAGATTCTTGTTTTGACGCGTTTTCTTGACGCGAACCGGTATCCACATCGCTCGAAAACGCTCTAGTTCTCCCGCATGCCGCGACGTATCGCGTCCGTCATCGGTTGCGTGAGATAGGCCAGCACGGTGCGTTCCCCGGTCGCGATGAGAACGTCGGCCATCATTCCGGGCTTGAGCTTTTCCCGGATCGTCTCGGGGAATTTCGCCACCTCAACCGAGACCTTGACTTCGTAATAGGGTTGATGCGTCGCTTCATCGCGAACCGCATCGGCTGCGATCGACAGGACCTCGCCTACGGCGATCGGGGTGGAGCGAGCCTTGAACGAGGGAAGCCGGATTTCCGTGGGCAGACCAACCTGCACATGATTGATGTCGAGGGACGACACCCTTGCCGCGACCACGAGCACGTCGTTGTCGGGAACGACCTCCATCAGAACGTCGCCGGCCTTGACCACCGCTCCCACCGTATGCACCTTCAAATTCACAATGCGTCCGGAGCGCGGCGCACGCACCTCCATCCGAGCCAGAACATCGTCGGTGGCCCGCAGCTTCTCGCGCGCATCGGCAAGTTGCGCCCTCGTCTCGGTCAGCTTGCCGGTCGCTTCCTCCAGGACTTTCTGTCCGACCTGCTCGATCTGCAACCGCGACTCGTCGATCGCGCGCCCGTAGCGTGCGATGTCGGCCTCGTAAGCACCGATCTTGCCATCGAGCTCGGACTTGCTGCGCTCGAGAGTTGCGACGCGTGCGAACGCAACGATCCCCTGATCGGCGAGCGGCTTGAGCTTCGCGTATTCCTGGCTCACGCTATCGAACTGCGCCCGTGTCGCCTTGCTCTGCGCATCATTTCCCTGAATCTGCCGCTGCGCCTGCGCAATGCGCTCTTCAAGAATCGATATCTCGATTTTTCGCGCAGCGCGGCGTTCGTCAAAACGCCGTTTCTGGTCGCCCATCGCCCGCTGCGCCGCTGGATCGGAAGCATTCTGAGTCAGTTCGGCAGGAAATGCGATCTTGTCGCTTCCCGCGGCTTCAGCCTGCAGGCGCGCCTCCTCGCCAATCGCCGAATAAACGGCCGAGCGCGCGATCCCCTCTTTCGCGCGTTCCTGGGTTGAATCGAGCCGCAACAGGACCTGCCCCTCGGCGACGTGAGAGTCGCCGCTCACCATCAGGCTCTGCACGATGCCGCCCTCGAGGTGCTGCACCGCCTTCTTATCGCTCTCGACGACCACCGACCCCGTGGCCACCACCGCACCATCGATCGAGGCCAGCGCGGCCCAACCGCCGAATACGGCGAACGTGAAGAACACGACGGCAAAGCCCCGTCGCGCTGGGGCATGCCAGTCGCCAGACGGGCCACCATGATCTGGCCGCGCGTTCCAATTCGATGGGATCGATCGCATTGCCCTCACAAGGGGGACAAGCCGCCTTGCCTGCGACCGCAGGCTGGCGATGCCGCTGCGCACGGCATTGACCCTTTGAGTCTTGCCACTCCCGCTCAAGCGCTTCATGAGCTCCGTGAATTCGATATGACGAGTGCTCTCTTCAAGCGACATCATGTTGTCGTCCATCATTGCCTCGTCGCGTGCACGGGCCGCACCGAATTCGAGAGATACCGGGGGGCGCCTTCGGCGCGGCGATCGGCCGGCACTCGCGCTTCGCGATGCATCGGCGTGACGGCTTGCCCCAGCAGCGCAGGAAGAAGTTCGTCGCGTGTGCCGAACCGGCCGAGGCGACCCTCGTTCATGAAGACGATCTTGTCGACGAGGGCAAGCAGATTGGGGCGATGATTGATGATCACGACGGTCACCCCCTGCTTCCGGAGCTCCTGGATCGCATCGGCCAGCGCGCGGTCGCCGTCTCCATCCAAATTGGCATTCGGCTCGTCGAGCACGACCAGCACCGGCTTGCCGAACAACGCACGCGCCAATCCGATACGCTGTCGCTGGCCGCCCGAAAGGCCCGCGCCATTATCGCCAATGACGGTGTCATAGCCCTTCGGAAGCCGCTGGATCATGGCATGCGCGGACGCCAGTTGCGCAGCCTCGACAACCGCCTCGTCTGTCGCATCATCGCGGAACCGGGCGATATTGTCGCGCACGGAGCCGGCAAACAATTCGACGTCCTGCGGAAGATACCCGAGACGCTGCCCGAGGAAATTGGCATCGAAATGCCTCGTGTCGTTGCCATCGATGCGCACGCAACCGCGAACGACGGGCCACGCACCGACCAGCGCTCGTGCCAGCGTTGATTTGCCGGAGCCGGACTGACCAACGACGGCAACAATTTCGCCGGGAGCCAGACGGAAAGACACGTCTGCCACCGCCGGCATTTGCGATCCGGGTACGAGGACCGTCACGGCTTCGACCGAGACTTCACCGGCCAGCTGCGGCAGCCGGGTCGGCGGCCGCTCTGCGGCCCGGGTCCGGAGCGCGGCATCGAGCCGCGCATATGATGTACGCGCGACAACGATGGCTTTCCACTGCGATACGGCCGCTTCCACCGGCGCAAGCGCGCGCCCCATGATGAGCGAAGCCGCGAACAGAACGCCTCCCGAGATCTCCTGCTGGATCGCGAGATAGGCTCCCACACCCATGATCGACACCTGAAGGGCCATCCGCAGGAACTTGGAGATCGCAAGGAGCGTACCACCGCGCTCGCCCGCACGGGCGCCGTCGAGAAGTGCCTCGCCATGTGTGGAGCTCCAGGCGCTGCGCACGGCAGGTCCCATACCAAGCGCTCGGATGGCCTCGGCGTTGCGGAGCGAGGATGTCAATCGGTCCAGGGCATGAAGATTTTTCGATGCGGCCGCAATGAGCGGCGCCTTGGTGGCGCGCTCGTTGAGGAAGGCCAGCGAAAGGATGATAACCGCACCGATGAGGGCAACCAGGCCGATCAAGGGATGGAGCAGGAAGCATATTGCCAGGAATATCGGCGTCCACGGCACGTCCATGAGCGACGTGATCACCCCCCCCGACAAGACTTCGCGCAGAGTGTCCACGTCGCGAAGCAGCTGGACATGATGCGAGCTGCCCGTGGTCAGGGATTGCCCGAGCGCGGTCTCAAAGACCTCTCCCGAGAGAAGCTGGTCGAACCTGATCCCGATTTGCACGAGGATCCGGCTGCGAAAATGCTCCAGCGTCGCGTAGCTGACGAAGAGCGCGAGCGCGATCAGCGAGAGCAGCAGGAGAGTCATTCCGTTCCGGCTGGTCAGCACGCGATCGTAGATTTGCATGGTGTAGAGCGGAGAGACGAACACCAGCAGGTTTATGAAAATCGATAGTCCGCCGGCTGCGAGGAGGCCGGGACGTATTTGACGAAATCCCTCCGCGAGCGCGGAGACCTTTGCCGAAGCGTACATGTGCATATCCGGGCGGCCCTTGGTGGGGCAGCGGCAAGCGGTTGAAATTTGCATGCGATCGAGCGTTGACGCTCGCATTCCAACATTCCGCAGTGCGCAGAATGCCACCCCAACTCGCGGCCAGTGCGGCCGCCAACGGTCACCCTAGGTGATTCTCATACGCGGGGCGTGCGCCCCGCGTATGTCTCTGTTGACTTAGACCGTCCCCAAACTCAGAGGTGCCAGCCGTGATGGTCGGTGTGGTGGCCGATCATATCGATCAGATGAGTCCCGGCATCGGTGGTCGTATCCGTTGCGCCGCTTGCAGTTGCGGTCGCAGTCTGCGTCGTGGACGTGGTCACGGCTGCAGGCGAAGTCGCCGTTGCACTGGTCGTAAGCTGCGAGAAATCGAGCCCGTGATGGTGGTGGTGATGGCTACCATCGGTCGTCGTCGATGTCGAACCGCCGGACGAACTGCCGCTGGTCGAGCCCGTGGTCGTGCCACCGGTGGTGGTACCGCTGCCCGTGGTGGTACCGGTGCCGCTGCTCGAGCCGGTGGTCGTACCACCGGTCGACCCGGTCCCGGTCGTCGTGCTTCCGCCCGAACTACCTGTCGTGCTTCCGGTGGTGCTTCCGGTGGTGCCTCCGGCCGTCGTGCTCGTGCCGGTATTGTGCTGCAGGAAAACGCTCTGCAACGCGGACGAACTCTCGAGTGCCGTATCGCCATTTTGCGAACCCCAGGCATAGGCGTAATCGAAGGCCGGATTTGGCACAGCCGCTGCCCAATGAGCGAGCATCGTCTGTTCCTGCGCGGCCGTCGGCATCACGTAATGACCTCCGCTGTCGTCGGCCCAGTTGCCGCCGCCGAAGGTCTGGAACACCGGGACAATATGGTCCACCGAAATCCCCGCGGACTCGGCGGCGGCCACGGCCTTGTCGATCATGCTGTAATCGACGGTGCTCATGTCCGACCGCACCGGGTACGGATCGATGCCGAACAGATCGATGTGGGTATTGGCCGGATTGTAGGTATTCGCGAAGGTCGGATTCTCCGAAGACCCCATGTTCATCATGGTGATGAAGGTCTTCGCGCCGGGAAAGTTGGCGTGGATATAATCGGACTCTGCCTTGAGGTTGGCCGCCGTCACCAGCGTATTGTACTGGCCCGTGGGATCCGGCTCATCCTTGAGGTAGAAGGCGTAGACCTTCGAGTTACCGACGTAGGGCTTCAGAGCATCGATGAAGCTCTGGGTAACGCCGTCCCCTTGATCAAGGTAAACCATACCTTTCACATTAGCGGGCAATGCATTCAGCTCGTCGACCGACGAAACATCGGCCAGGTTGAAGCCCGCCGCAGCTGGCGTGTAGGTGCCCTGCGCATTGATGTTGTTGCCTGCGGTGTAGTGTAGTGTCAAATCGCTTCCCCTTCGTGGTGAGTGCCCCCAGCACCTCCAAGTCTGAGTGCAACCGGCCTCTCATTGCGGGTGAACGTATGTTTACATTTGGGGCAGGAATCTCGGCTCGATTGGGCGGAACCAAGGGCTTATTGTGCCGAAAACTTGGGCGCCCAATTAGGCCGCAATCGGTCCAAAGCACCCTTTCCGGGCGTTTTCCCAATAGCGTCAATAGCCTGAATGAGAGGTGGATGCGCGTGCGCCGTTGATCCGCGCTTGGCCGATATTCACAATCTAATCGGAGCCGCTTCGATTACGCTTGGAGGCAATCGTCGATTCGGCAGGCAAGATATCTACGATCATACCGTTAAGCCGAGCGCTTCCGACAAGCGGCGACCGAATCTGCGAACACCCTCATTGATAGTGGCACATGGTCCCATCCGGTTTTCATCTTTACCGCCGGGATGGTCCAGCGTTTAGAGTCCCAGTCGACTTCGGTCCATTCCATGTCGTTGATCATCCCGGGGCGGGGGATCGTCAATGCATCGACCCGAAGGGCATCACCGACCACGTCGCCAAATCTGGCCTTCTCCCATGGCGGCATAATCAGTCTGAAGAGACGGACCACATCCTGCGGCTCAGTGACGCCAGGCCGTGGTGTCGAGACGTTGACACTGAGTTGCTTCTTGCAGGCACGGAACGGATTGTAGCCATCGCCTTCGAGGTCGGCATAGTCGCAGACTTGCTCACCGATACTATGGACTCGGTCGCGAGTCTCTAACCTACCTTCAGCCTGCATCGCCCGGAAGAAGGCAAGCACATCAGGGCGCTTGATGTCTTGCCGGTAGAGCTTTCCGAATCGATCCTTCAGGTAACCGACCCATCTTTCGGGTAGCGCGATGGTTTCGGGACGGTCTCGAATAGGGGCCTGTCTTACCCCCGAGGTAATCGAATTGGGCCCCCGACCAGCGCATCTTCCTGAGCACAGGAGAATGACCATGATCGCGCTGCTGCTCTACCGCACCCTTGCAGACCACCTTCTTCCCTGGGCCATGGCGTTCGCGACCCGGATGCTGGCGCGCAGCCTCAACATGCCGGAGCCGCTGGTGCATTCGACAGGCGACTATGTCGTCGCGCAGGTCATCGCCTTCGAGCACAGCGTTGGCAGAAGCCTCTGCCCGTTCCGCCTCGCCCGCCTGCTCCGCGCCTGGTGGCGTGGATTGCATTGAGCTCACCCCAAGCCAACCCAACCATGGAGACCTCTGATGATCGACGCATCGACCTTCCTGCGCCGTGCACTGCTCGCTGACGCCGTCTTCAGCGGTGTCGCCGCGCTCGGCTTCACTTTCGGCGCCGGCGCATTCGCGACGCTGTTCAACCTGCCCGAGGCGCTGTTGCGCGAAACCGGCCTGTTTCTGATCGCCTATACCGCACTGGTCGGCTGGCTCGCCTCGCGCACAGCGGTGCCAAGGCCACTCGTGCTGCTTGTCGTGGTCGGCAACGCCGCCTGGACGGTCGGCAGCATCGCGCTTTTGTTCTCCGGCGCAGTGTCGCCGAACCTCGCCGGCGAGCTCATGGTTGTGGCGCAGGCGATTGCGACCGGTGTGTTCGCCGAGCTGCAATATGTGGGCTTGCGGAAGAGCGGGAGTGTGGTGGCGGCGTGATGCGCAATTCCGTCATCTTGAGGCGCGAGCCGCGCGACGCAACGCGTCGCACGGGGAGCCTCGAAGGATGAACGGCCCAGATACAACCGGGCCGTCGCCCTTCGAGGGCCGCCGAAGAGGCGGCCACCTCAGGGTGACGGTGATAGGGCGATGCCTGAGGACTGCCATAGAGTCCGGCTTGCGGCCGAACGGAAGCTACGCCTTCGCGCGACCGACCTTGCCGGCAAAATGCTTGCCGTTGAGCTTCTTCTTTTTCGCCGCGGTGGTTTTCGCACCGGCCTTCTGCGCCTTGCGCTCCGCGCGCGCCTTCACCTTGGCGCGTTCGGCACGGGCTTCGGCGCGCTGCTTCTTGCGCTTGTTCTCGCAGGACGGGCACTTGCAGCCGATCGGCTTCAGATAGGCCTTGAAATAGTCGGTGCCGTAATCGTAGTTGATCTCGTCGCCCGGCTCGATGTTCTTGATGGCGCGAATGAACACCTTGCGCTCGCGCGGACGGACGTCCGACTCGGCGTTGGGCCGGCAGGAATGGTTGATATAGCGGGCGACGTTCTTGCGCACCGAGCCGTCGATGGTCCAGCGGCCATTGAGCTCGAACAGATATTTGTTCTCGATGTCGTCCTGCGCAGGGATTCGGCAGTCCAGGATCGGTCCGAAATAACGGATGATCCGGGTGCCCTTCTTGATCGGCATGGTGGCGAAGAGACCAAGTCCGGTCTTGGAACGGCCGACGCGATAGGATTTGCTGGAAGCGATGACTGGCATGATCAAGTGTGACGAGGACACGAACCAGGCTGCATGAGCCCAAGCGAAGCCGCTCTTCTAGAACGATTCCGCGCCGCTGTCAGGACTATCGGAAGCGCGTTTGAACCTTGCCCACAGTGAAGATGCGCAATGCGCGCGAGTTCCGCATCATCACTCGCCTGCGCTGATCCCGGTCTTCCGCCAATGCCCAATCCTTGGGCGCGACAGCTTGCTTAGGCCGAACGGGCAAGCATGACGAGAGTTGCGGAGGTTTCGTCCGATCAGGCGGGCGGCAGCTTTCCCGCTACCGTCGATTTCAGGATCGCTTCCAGCAGCTGCTCGGCCGTCGTGCCATCCGGCAGCCGCTCCAGAATATCCTCGAGCCGCCCGTCGAGCAGCAGCATGGTGAAGCCGTGGACCATCGACCAGGCCCGTGCGATCGCAGCGCCCTGCTCGATGGTCAGCGCGTCGCCGCTGATCGGCTCCTGCCGCATCGCGCCGATGGCATTGGCGAGTCCGGCAAACGAGGATTCCGCGGCCTCGTGCAGCGAGGGTCTGGAATAGTCGAGCCGCTCGGTGCGGAACATCAGACCGTACATGCCGGGATGGGCCTGGGCGTAGGCGACATAGGCCTTGGGCCGCGCCAGCGCCCGCTCCAGCGGCGAGGTGGCGGCATCGCAGGCCGAGGCCATCGCCGCGTTGAACTGGCGAAAGCCGATCGCGGCGAGCTCGCTGACGAGGCCGGTGAGATCGCCGAAATGATGCGTCGGCGCGGCATGCGAGACGCCCGCCTCGCGCGCCACCGCGCGCAGCGTCAGGCCAGCGAGCCCATCGCGCTCCAGCACCCGTTCGGCCGCCCGCAGCAGCGCCTCGCGCAAGGCGCCGTGGTGATACGGCGTCTCGGCCTTCGCGCTCGCCGCGCGGCGCGCCGGGCGTGATGCTGGCGGTGTCTTTTTCGGGATGCGCGGGCTTCGCGCCGTTTCGCCGGTGGTGTTGCTCTTGGCCATTTACAAGCTATATGACGCAATATTTACAGTGTAAAGATTTCACTTGACGGAAGCCACGCATGGCCCTATTCCATCTTTACGATGTAAAGATAGAGAGGGATACGCCGTGCAGCAGGACGCCGTCACCGAGCGCCGCAACAATATCGCGCCGATTCCGTTCGAGGCGGACGCGCCTTTCCTCAAGATCGTCGGCGAATTGCCGCGCGAGCTGAACGGCACGCTCTATCGCAACGGCCCCAATCCGCAGTTCGACGCGCCCGGCGCACACTGGTTTGTCGGCGACGGCATGCTGCACGCCTTTCATCTCGAAGAGGGCCGCGCCTCCTACCGCAACCGCTGGGTCCGCACGCCGAAATGGCTGGCCGAGCACGATGCCGGCCGCGCGCTGTTCGGCGGCTTCGGCCGCAAGCTGCCGGATGCGCCCACCCAACTCACCGACGGCGGCGTCGCCAACACCAATATCGTCTTCCATGCCGGCAAGCTGCTCGCGCTGGAAGAGGGACATCTGCCGACCGAGATCGAGCCGGGCACGCTCGCAACCCGCGGCTATCAGAACTATCAGAACCGAATCGCCGGCGCCTTCACCGCGCATCCGAAGGTCGATCCGATCACGGGCGAGCTGGTGTTCTTCGGCTACAATGCGGCCGGACCGCTGACACCCGCCCTCTCCTACGGATCGATCGATGCGAGCGGCAAGGTGACGCGCTTCGAGCGTTTCGAGACGCCCTATGCCAGCATGGTGCACGACTTCATCGTCACCGAAAATCACGTGCTGTTTCCGATCCTGCCCATCACCGGCAGCATGGAGCGCGCGATGAGCGGCAAGCCGCCTTATGCCTGGGAGCCGGAGAAGGGCGCCTATGTCGGCGTGATGAAGCGCAGCGGTACGGCAAAGGACATCGTCTGGTTCCGCGCCGAGGCCTGCTACGTCTTCCACGTCATGAATGCGTGGGAGGACGGCGACCGCATCGTCGCCGACGTCATGCAGTTCGAGGAGGCGCCGCTGTTTCCGCATCCCGACGGCCGGCCGACGGATCCGGACAAATCGCGCGCCCGCCACTGCCGCTGGACCTTCGATCTCTCTGGCAATACCGACCGCTTCCAGCAGATCTATCTCGACGATCTCACCGGCGAATTCCCGCGCATCGACGATCGCCGCGCCGGCCTGAGAAGCCGCCATGGCTGGTACGCCTGCGCCAATCCGCGGCTGCCGATGTTCGGCGCACTGTCAGGCATCGTTCACGTCGACGGCACCGGCAAGCGGCTCGGCCAGTATCTGCTGCCGGCGGGCGACACCATCTCCGAGCCTGTCTTCGTCGAGCGATCGAAGGATGCGGCGGAAGGTGACGGCTGGCTACTGGCGGTGGTCTGGCGCGCGCGGGAGAACCGCAGCGACCTCGCCGTGTTCAACGCCACCGACATCGAGGCCGGCCCCGCCGCGCTGGTGCAGCTCGGCCATCGTGTGCCCGACGGCTTTCACGGCAATTGGGTGGGAGCGCAGTAGCTCCCTCCCCACTCCGTCGCGAATGTCATCAGGGAGACTTCGCATGCACGTCCCCACCGTCACGGCGAACTATCTCGCGATCCTCGCGCTGATCTACGCCGCGCTTGCGCTGCAAGTCATCCGGCTGCGGCGGAGCAACGGCGCTGCCTTCAGCGACGGCGGCAATGCGAGCCTGCGCAGCGCGATCCGCGCCCATGGCAATTTCATGGAATACGTTCCGATCATCACGCTGATGGTCGCGTTTCTCGAAATGTCCGGCGCATCGGCCTTGCGCATTCACCTGCTGATGGGCGGGCTGGTGCTGTCGCGGCTGTTGCATCCGCTCGGCATGTACGCGACGCCGGGCTCGCTCAAATTCATGATCTGCCGTGGCGGCAGCATCTTCCTGACCATCGGCCTACTGATCAGCACCTCGCTGACCATCCTGTCGCGCCTTCCCTGGGCGGCCGTCGCCGACGAGATATCCGATCAAGCCATTGCCACGATTGAGTTTTTACAGGTCATTCATATCATTTTGACACTGTAAAGATTTCGCTTGACCCGGCGCCGGCCCTGAATTATCAATCTTGACATCGTAAAGATTGGCTCGACCGAGGCCACCATGACCATTTTCCTGATCCTTGCCCCCTATGGCGTCTACACCTTGCTGATGATGGTGACGTCGGCCCCGACCAGCGTGTTCGTGGCCTCCGCGATCTGCCTCGCCACCATCGCGATCGACGTGGCCTGCGGCCGCTCGGTGAAGATTTTGGCCGCGGGCTCGGCGATCCTGTTCGCAGGACTCGGCCTGTTCCTCGCACTGCGCGCCCCCTCGCTCAGCACGCTCGGCGTCAAGCTCTCGGTCGATATCGGCATCTTCATCATCTCGCTCGGCTCGATGCTGGTGCGCCGGCCCTTCACGCTGCAATACGCGATCGAGGCCGTTCCGGCCGAGACCGCAGCGATGCCCGGCTTCCTCACCGCCAATTACATCATCACCGGCGCATGGACGGTGGCCGCGCTGCTGATGATGGCCGCCAACATCGTGCTGCTCTACTTCCCGGGCCTGCCGGTGTGGCTCGGCCTCGCGGTCGCCTTCGCCGCCCGCAACAGCGCGATCTATTTCACCAAGTGGTATCCGGAATATCGCCAGATCAAGTACGGTGCGCCGGCCGGCGCGCTGCCCGAAGCCCAGTGAGACAGGACCGATAATGAAGGACGTATTCGCCCGCCTCGCCTCCGACTTCCTGTCGGCCATCGTCTTCCTGGTGATCTATCTGATTACCGACAACGTCATCCTGGCGACGTCGGTGGCGATTGCCGGCGCGATCGCGCAGGTGATCTATGCCCGCGTCAAGGGCCGCGAACTCGGCTACATGACCTATGCGAGCGTCGCGCTCGTCATCGTTCTCGGCACGGTCACGCTGCTGACCAACGATCCCCGCTTCATGCTGGCCAAGCCTGCGATCGCGCATTTCGCGATCGGCGCGATCATGCTCAAGCGCGGCTGGATGCTGCGCTACATGCCGCCGATCGTGGTCGAGACCGCGCCGGAATATGTCACCGCTGCGGGCTATGCCTGGGCCGCGCTGATGTTCGTCCTCGGCGCCGGCACGATCGCGGTCGCCGCCACCGGCGATCTGAAACTGTGGGCGTTCTACATCTCGGCTGTCGCGGGCGGCGCCAAGGCCCTCGCCTTTGCCGTGCAGTACGTGGTGTTCAGGCTCGTCGTCACCAGCCGCCGGCGCGCCGCCGCCCGCGCCTGAATGCCGCCCAAGCCGCGTTAGGCAGCGGCCTCAAGTTGCGCTATAGGCTCGACGCAGGACTGGCTGCGATCATCGCAGCCCGCCGGGACAATGTTCGGGAGACGCGAATGGCCGTGGACGGCAACTGGAATCTCACCATGACGACGCCGATGGGCGAGCGCCAGGCGACGCTGAGCCTGAAGGAAGCGGGCGGCACGCTCACGGGCACGCAAGGCGCGGAAGGCAATACGGCCGAGATTTTTGACGGCACCGTCAGCGGCGACGCCGTCAACTGGAAGGTTGCCATCACCAATCCGATGCCGTTGACGCTCGAGTTCATCGGAACGGTTTCCGGCGACAGCATGAGCGGCGAAATGGGCATCGGCCCGATGGGCAGCTTCCCGTTCACAGGCTCGAAGGCTTGATCCGACTCTGACGGATACGCGCGACGTCTCCACGTCGTCATTGCGAGGAGCTCTTGCGACGAAGCAATCCAGACTCTTCCCTGCGGAAAGGTGGATTGCTTCGCTGCGCTCGCAATGACGGAGTGTGAAGGCGCCGGCCTCTGCTGGGAAAGGAGGATGCCTCCTCAGCCCAGATTCAATTCCTTGAAGAAGTCGTTCCCCTTGTCATCGATGATGATGAAAGCCGGGAAGTCGACGACTTCGATGCGCCAGATCGCTTCCATGCCGAGCTCGGGATATTCGAGCACTTCGACCTTCTTGATGCAGTGCTCGGCGAGGTTCGCCGCCGCACCGCCGATCGAGCCGAGATAGAAGCCGCCATACTTCTTGCAGGCCTCGCGCACCGCAGGCGCGCGATTGCCCTTGGCCACCATCACCATCGAGCCGCCGGCGGCCTGGAACTGGTCGACGAAGGAATCCATGCGGCCCGCAGTGGTCGGGCCGAACGCACCGGAAGCGTAGCCCTCGGGCGTCTTGGCAGGACCCGCGTAATAGACCGGATGGTTCTTGAAATAGTCCGGCAGCGGCTCGCCCTTCTCCAGCCGTTCGCGCAGCTTGGCATGCGCGCTATCCCGCGCGACGATCATGGTGCCGGTCATCGAGACGCGCGTCTTGATCGGGTTCTTCGAGAACGTCGCCAAAATGTCCTTCATCGGCTGGTTGAGGTCGATCTTGACGACCTCGCCGCCGAGCGACTGCTCCACCTGCGGCAGATACTGCGCGGGGTTGTGCTCGAGCTCCTCGAGATAGACGCCCTCCCTGGTGATCTTGCCGAGCACCTGGCGGTCGGCCGAGCAGGACACGCCAAGCCCGATCGGGAGCGAGGCGCCATGACGCGGCATGCGGATCACGCGCACGTCGTGGCAGAAATATTTGCCACCGAACTGAGCGCCGACGCCGAGCGACTGCGTCATCTTGTGGATTTCCTTCTCCATCTCGACGTCGCGGAAAGCATTGCCGTCAGGCGAGCCTTGGGTCGGCAGCGCATCGAGATAGCGCGCCGACGCCAGCTTCACCGTCTTCATGCACAGCTCGGCCGAGGTGCCGCCGATCACGATGGCGAGGTGATAAGGCGGGCACGCCGCGGTGCCGAGCGTCAGGATCTTCTCTTTCAGGAAGGCGAGCAGCCTGTCCTTGGTCAGCACCGAGGGTGTGGCCTGGAACAGAAAGCTCTTGTTGGCGGAGCCGCCGCCCTTCGCCATGAACATGAACTTGTAGGCGTCATCACCCTCGGCGTAGATTTCGCACTGCGCCGGCATGTTGTTGGCGGTGTTCTTCTCCTCGTACATCGACAGCGGCGCGACCTGCGAGTAGCGCAGATTGCGGCGCAGGTAAGCATCGCGCGCGCCTTCCGACAGCGCGGCCTCGTCGTCACCGTCGGTGATGACGTTGCAGCCCTTCTTGCCCATGATGATCGCGGTGCCGGTGTCCTGGCACATCGGCAGCACGCCGCCGGCCGCGATGTTGGCATTCTTCAAAAAATCCAGCGCCACGAACTTGTCGTTCGGGCTCGCCTCGCCGTCCTCCAGGATGGCGCGGAGCTGCTTCAGATGGCCGGGCCGCAGATAATGGTTGATGTCGCCGAAAGCCGCCTCCGACAGCGCCCGCAGCGCCTCGCGCGATACCACCAGCATGTCCTTGCCCAAAACCTTCTCGACCCGGACGCCCTCGGCCGTGATCTTCTTGTAGGGCGTTTCGTCCTTGCCCAATGGGAACAGCGGGGTGTGCTTGTAGGGCGGAACGGGTTTTGAGGCGTCGGGGAAGGCGGTGGGAGCGTTCATGGGGGCGATCTCGGGTTTTGGAGCCCTCGCGGGCCTCTAGCATAGAAGCGTTCTAAGCTTTTTTGCCGCAAAGGGAAGGCGTTCTGGCGCGACCGGGGCATCCCGATTCGGTGCCATGGCGGGCATTTTGCAGCCCCTCCTTCGATCAGCGAATGGCCGCGGTTGTACCCAGCCAAGCCGAGTTGCACCCCTTGCACTCCGCGTCCGCCGACGCTTGAATACGCCCTCCAAGGGGCTTTTCATCATGATTTTCAAACTACACGTTCGCGGCGCGATGCTTGTCGCCGCCGCAATCACCGGCCTTGTCGCCCTCGCCGTGCCTGCGCGCGCCGACCAGTGCGACGACATCGCCAAGCAGCTCGCCGGCGGTATCGACGGGCTGAAGGTCAACTTCAAGGCCGCCAACATCATCTATCTGACCCACCCGGCGGCAAAGGAGCTATCGCTCGGCTGCAGCGCCCAGGGACAGACCTATTCCAACGAGCTCTACGCCAAGGGTGACCGCAAGCCGACGCCGAAGTTTTTTGATCTGGTCGCGTCTGCCGCGGCCATAACGTTTACGCTACCGAAGGACGACACCACGACCGGCGCGACGCGCTGCCTCAAGCGCATGGGCCTCTTGCGCGGCGACAAGGTGACGATGCGCTACAAGCGCCTCAACATGGAATGCACGCGCACCAAGACGGACGCGGCGATCACGATCACCCGGCCGAAGGACGAGTAGGTCGGGTCGGGCACGGCGCGCGCGCGTCGCGACGACGCACGCCATACTCCGTCATTGCGAGCGCAGCGAAGCAATCCAGAGTCTTTCCGCTGAGGGATTCTGGATTGCTTCGCTCCGCTCGCAATGACGAGGAGAGGCCCGAGGTCTCACCGAAATCGAACCAGATCCCTCGCATTTTAGCGATTGGCTTGACGGAGCTTTCGTCCGCTCCGGGGCAGGATCAATTGTTTCAATCTGTGAGGATTTGTGGATGAGCGTTTCCAGCGTTGCGCCGCCGCCTGTGACGGTCGTGGTTCCGAGCTACGACACGACCAAGCAGCCGGACGACCAGACCAAGACCAAGGACAACGACCCGACCCATCAGCCGACGCCGCCTGCGCCGCTACCGCCGGGCCAGGGCACGCGGATCGATCAGCTCGCCTGATCCGGCTTGCCTGCGATGGATCGCCCGGTCCGGTTGACCGGGCTTTTCGCGCGTCCGGATTTGCCGGATAGCGCGGCCAAATTCGTGCGGAGACTGCCCGGGGAACCGCGCGTGATCGCACGCCTGTTATTGCAAAATAGAATTCATACCGCCGCGAAGCGCGCGCTGCCGTTCGCGTCCGTCGGGCCGCGCTCTTGGCCTCCGGCCTGAGTGTTCCGCACCCTGAAGTGTGATCCGGCTCATCAAATTTCCACATCCGGCGTGCTCATCTGCGAGGCCGAACGAGCCCCTCCACGTGTTCATGGACAAGCCGATGGGACTGAATGAAGAGCTGCTGTCGCTGGTGGGGGACATCTACGATGCAGCGCTCGACGATTCCCGATGGACGACGACACTTGGCAGCATCGTCGATCTCGCGGGCGGCCAGGGCGGTGGTCTGGTCCGGATCGGGGCGCGCGGCGAGGCCGTGATCTCGCATGCCGTCGGCGTCGACCCCGCCTATGTTCGATCCTATATCGAAACCTACGAGCCATTCGATCCATCGCGCGCGGTGCTCCACGCGCCGGTCGGTCAGATCCAGACGATCGGGGACTGGATCGACGTCGACGAATTCCGAAAGA
The DNA here is from genome assembly GCF_008123425.1 of Bradyrhizobium rifense. Taxonomy (GTDB): domain Bacteria; phylum Pseudomonadota; class Alphaproteobacteria; order Rhizobiales; family Xanthobacteraceae; genus Bradyrhizobium; species Bradyrhizobium rifense. The sequence goes on along the minus strand of NZ_VSSS01000017.1, from coordinate 12,093 downwards.
CCATGTTCTACAACGAATGGACGCGGCCGCAGGGTCTCGAGGACGCCGCCAATATCCTGCTCGAGAAGTCCACTGACGTAATATCCCGCCTCTCGATCATGAAGGCCGGCGGTCCTGTCGATCGCAAGATGTATCGGGTGATCTCCTACATCACGCCGCACATGCAGCGGGCCATGCATGTCCGGCAGAAGCTGCAGCAGCAGAACGCATTGGAGATGACGTCGGCCCGCACGCTCGACGCCTTGCGAGCTGCCATCCTGCTGCTTGATGTCAACGGTCACATCACGCACGCCAATACGAGCGCGCAAGAGGTTTTGGACGAAGCCGACGTGCTTCGTTCGGTCCATGGCCGGCTCGCGACGTCCGATCTGAATGCGGATCGCATGCTGCGGCAGGCTCTGGCGGGCACGGTTCTCGGCGAGCGGGCGATGACGGGCCTCTCGCTGCATCTGGCGGCCCGCGACGGGTCGCATTATGTGGGGCACCTCGTGCCGCTGACCGCCGGGCGCCGGAAAACGTTCGGTGCCGGCTATGAGGCCTGCGCCGTCCTGTTCGTCAGCAAGGCAGCGATCGATACGATCGTCGCTCCCGACCTCGTACGGAAGCTCTTCAAGCTGACGCCGGCCGAGCTGCGCGTGTTCCTGTCCATTATCGAGGTCGGCGGCGTTCCTGACGTGGCCAAAAGCATGGGCGTCGCGGAAACTACGATCAAGACCCACCTCGCCAGGATCTTCACGAAGACCGGAACCAAACGACAGGCCGATCTGGTGCGGCTCGTGGCGGCCTTCACACCACCCATCAAGATCTGAGGCCACCGCCGTCGCGGCGGCCGCTTGCTGGTCGGAAGCATGCTATCAATGGCTTGGCGCGTGATGGAGCCCGATCGAACATGATCGCACGCCTGCTTTTGCAGAACACCGTTCTCACCGCCGGGATGGGCGCGCTGCTGTTGGCCGCCGCCGGCACCCTGCATTGGCCGGGTGCGTGGGTATTTCTCGTCACCTCCATCCTGCTCGGGCCGCTCTGCGGCTGGTGGCTCTACCGGATCGACCCGGCGCTTCTGGCCGAGCGTCTGCGTCCCGTTCTTCAGAGAGATCAGCCGGCCGCCGACAAGGTCTTCATGGTCGCATTCATCGTGGCAATGTTGGGCTGGCTCGTCGCGATGGGGCTCGACCGGCGCCATCTTGCATCCCACATGAGCGTCGCATGGCAGGTGTTCGGTTTCGTGCTGTTCCTCGCCTCGACACTGTTCACGCTGTGGGTGTTTCGCGAGAATTCGTTCGCAGCACCCGTGGTGAAGCTGCAGACCGAGCGCGCGCAGCGCGTGATCTCGACCGGGCCCTACGCCCATGTCCGCCATCCCATGTACAGCGGCATGATCCTGTTCTTCGCCAGCGTGCCACTGATCCTCGGCTCATGGTGGGGATTGGCGGTTGCGCCGGTCTTCCTGGCGCTGCTTGCGGTCCGCATCCGCATCGAGGAGCGCACGCTGATCGCGGGCCTGCCCGGCTATGCCGACTATGCGGCGCGGGTGCGCTACCGCCTGCTGCCCGGACTGTGGTGAGAGAACCCGTCACGCGTATCCGGAAAAGAATTGCGGGTCCTCCGATCGACTGACGCCGCGGCCTTCGGATCTCGCTAGAGAAGGCCCGCACCTGCACGCGATTCCGATCCGAATGCACAACGCGAGAGGCCATGATGTTCTGCAAGCCCCCCTGCCCCGACGAGCATGATCTCTCTCCCGTTCCTGATCAGTCCGACGATCCATCTGGTCCCGGGCGCGCACAGCAGGTCGGGAGCCGTCACGTCTTTGGGCGACCGATCGCGCCCGAAGCGGCCAGTCCGGAGCGGAGGCTGCCGCCAGTCCCCCTCCGGACTGGCTTAAGCTTCTTGTTTTGACGCGTTTTCTTCACGCGAACCGGTATCCACTTCGCTCGAAAACGCTCTAATTATCCAGCTCCCTGTATCGCCGGAAGATGCCCTGCTCGTTGAAGGGAATGCGGCGCTCGCTTGCAAGATAGGCCTTGATGTTCGGCCGCGCGGCGACACGCTCGTGCAGGCCGACGAGGCCAGGAATGTTTGTCTCAAACGCCTTCATCCGCTTCGGGAAGGCATAACGCAGGCCGTCGACAATCTGGAACAGTGAGAGATCGACGTAAGTCAGGCGCCGACCGGTGACATAGGCGCCATCATTGTCGTCGAGCAGCTGCTCGAAATAGTCGAGATATTTCGGCACGCGCTCGTCCCAGAACTCGGCGGTGCGCTTCTTCGCCGCCGGCTTCTGGTCTTCGTAATACATCGAAGGTCCGAGCGGGTGATGGGTGTCGTGGATCTCGACCACGAGATCGGTAATGGTGAGTTGAAGCTGGTGCACCCAGAGTTTCCCGGCTTCGGTCTTCGGCGCGAGGGCGTGACGGGCGCCGAGATAGAGCAGGATGTTGGCGGTATGGCCGATGACGAGCTTGCCCGCTTTCAGGAACGGCGGCGCAAAGGGCGGCGTGCCCTTGTGAGCCTCCATCATCTTCATCATCGCAGCCGAGCCACGCGGGCCGCGTGCGACATCATCGTAAGCCGCCTCCGCCTCCTCCAGCGCCAGCCGCACATATTCACCGCGGCCCTGCATCTCGGGCCAGTAGTAGAGCTCGTATTTCATGGGAGGGGTCCGTAAGCGTGGAAGCGACGGAACCAATGTAGCACGCAGCCGAAGGTTCCGTCAGCGTGGGGACACTAGGCGGCCCCGCGCACTCCGTCATTGCGAGCGCAGCGAAGCAATCCAGAGTCTTTCCGTCGAGACAGTCTGGATTGCTTCGTCGCATCAGCGCAAAATTGCTTCGCAATTTTGTCGCGAGCTCCTCGCAATGACGATAGGAAAGAGCGCGCCTCAATTCGCCGCGAAACAATACAGCAGGCCGTCGCCACCAGTGGTTTTCAGGTCGGCCTGCGAGCAACCGCCATCAGGGCCGCGCGAGGGATGAGAGCTATTCCAGGATCTTGACGGCTCGTCATCGCGCAGGCCTTGTCGATCGGCATGGCCGAGCATCGCCGCGCCTTGCGTGCTCGACGTCCAGTTCTTGCAGGTCTTGTCGTCCCCTGCGGCAAAGGCGGTGCCGTCGGCTTGCGATCCCGTGAGGATGTCATGCCGGTTCGGGGTGTCGCCGCGGCCGTTGATAACCTCGCCCTTCTCGCTGAGCGCGGTCTGCTTGGTGAGATTGTTGGCGGCGCCGTGCAGGTCGGCAACGTCCTTGGCGATCACCACGCCCTTGGCGTTCTGCCACGGTCCCTTGCCGATGCGATCCTTTGCGTTGACGGCGGGCTTGCCGTCGGCGGCTTGCGTCGAGAGATAGGCGCGCCAGGTTTTTGCAGCGGCACCACCGGCCTGCGCCAGCTTCTGGCACTGCGCATCTGCGCCATCAAGGCCGCCCAGATCGGCGCCCTTGCCGGGACCGTTGGAGGTCACGAAGAAAGTCATGTCGGCCGACTGCGCTTGCGCCGGTGGCGCCGCAAGCAAGGCCACTACAAGCGCGGTCGTGGCGAGCGCGAGGCCTGACATCGTCACGGATCTTGCGATGCGGATCATCCTGTCCTCCCAGTTGTGTTTGTATTTGGCCGCCTGATGTCAACCCGACGCGCGCCCGCTTATTCCGATGCCGCGATGCGAGACGTCCAAAAGAAAAAGGCGCCGTGCTGGAAGCACGACGCCCTGGTTTCTCGTGTTGCGCGCGATCAGTTGGTCTGCTGGATCGCCGACAGTTCCCAAGGATCGCCCGGGCGGCGGGCGAACGTCCAGACTTCGGTGACTTCGCCCGGCTGCTCGCTCCCGGCCACGAGCGCGCCGGTGTTACGGTCGACCGTCTTGTCGGTGAGCGCGAAGCGCAGCGCCACCGTCGCGTAGTCGGTCTCGCCTTCGCGCCAGGCTTCAGCGAGGTCGCCCTGCAACAGCTTGACGTTGGTCACCTTGTTGACGGCGTTGCGCGCGCGGTTCTCTGCGAGATCCCTCTCGAAATAAGAGACCATTTCCGGCGTCGCGAGCGTGTGCAGTTTTGCCACGTCCTCGTTCGACCAGGCCGCCTGGATGTCGCCGAGCAGGCGCTCGAACGCCTCGTAGTCGTCCGGCTTGATCTCGAGCGGCGCATTGTTGGCGCCGAAGCCGAAGCCGCCGCCAAGACCCGAGCCAAGACCTCCGCCAAGGCCACTGCGATAGCTGGTCTGCGGTCCCGGACCGGCGCTGGCATCAGCACCGGCATAGGCCGCCTGCGGCGCGTTGCGGCGCTGCCACCACGACATCGCCAGCCGCACCACAAACACGACGAGCACGACCTGGATGATCAGGCCCAGGATCGAGGACAGGCCGCCGAGGCCGCCAAACAGGCCACCGCCGAACAGCATGCCCAGAAGGCCTGCGCCGAGGAAGCCGGCCGCAAGGCCGCCCAGGAAACCGCCGCCGCGACCGAACAGGCCGCCGCGCGCGGGTGCCGATGCAGCCGAGTTCATACCTGCGCCCGGCTGGGTGAAGGTGCGGTTGAATTGCGAGGTCGAGCCCGGCGCAGTCGTGGTCGACGGCGGGGCCGAGAAGGTCCGCGAACCGCGCGAACCCGACGAAGAACCGCCGCCGACGCGGGCGTCAGCCGACGAGATCGCAAGCGCCGTCGGCAGCGCGAGCGCCAGAACGACGGCAATCGTCTTCACGAGGGTGCGGGGCCATTGCGAGAAATTCATGTTCGTTTCCCAAATCCCCGGTATGGGGACGTGCCAGTAAGATGGGCAGCCTTTACCAAAAGGGAAGCCGGTTTCGGACCCCCCGGCTGCGGCCCTCAGTCGCGGGGATGAGGCAAAAGCCCATATTTGCCGGGGGTTTGGCCGGATCCGGCCGGGAACTGTGGTCGCCGGTTACCGGCGGGCTACACGCGATATCTCCGCGATGTCGTCCTGGCGAAAGCCAGGACGACAGTACTCACCCCTGCTTCGTCATCGTCTCCTTCACCGCCGCCACGAGCTGGCTGAGCGTGAACGGCTTTGGCAGGAAGTCGAATTGCTGCCCCTCGGGTAGGCTCTTCTCGAAGGCGTCTTCAGCGTAGCCGGAAACGAAGATGAAGCGGATGTCCGGGTTCTTCTCCCGCATCGCCTTGAGCAGCGTCGGCCCGTCCATCTCCGGCATCACGACGTCGGAGACGACGAGATCGATGCCGCCGCTCTGCTCCTCCAGCACCTCCATCGCCTCGACGCCGTTCTCGGCCTCGACGACGGTGTAGCCGCGCGAGCGCAGGCCGCGGGCGTTCAGCGCGCGCAGGCCCTCTTCGTCCTCGACCAGCAGGATGGTGCCCTGCCCGGTGAGATCGGTACGAGGCTTCGCCTCTACGGCCGCAGGCGCGCCGTCCTTCGCAGCGCCATTCGTCGTGCTCGCTGCGGGCTGCTCGACCTGCACGTCCGGCTCGGCGTGATGGCGCGGCAGGAAGATATGGAACGAGGTGCCCTGCCCCGGCTCGGAATCGACATAGATGAAGCCGCCGGTCTGCTTGACGATGCCGTAGACGGTGGACAGCCCGAGGCCGGTGCCCTTGCCAACTTCCTTGGTCGAGAAGAACGGTTCAAAGATCTTGTCGCGGATATCGGCGGGGATGCCGGTGCCGGTGTCGGCGACCTCGATCCGCACATAATCCGCCGCCGGCATGCCCTTGTAGGCGAGCTTGCCCGCCTCGTCGGTCGCGACATTGGCGGTGCGGATGATCAGCTTGCCGCCGTCGGGCATGGCGTCGCGCGCGTTCACCGCGAGATTGACGATGACCTGCTCGAACTGGGAGACGTCGACCTTGACCGGCCAGAGATCGCGGCCGTGGATCAGGTCGAGTTTGACCTTCTCGCCGATCAGCCGGCGCAGCAGCATGGTGAGATCGGATAGCGCATCGCCGAGATCGAGCACCTGCGGCCGCAGCGTCTGCCGCCGCGAGAAGGCGAGCAGCTGCCGCACCAGGGTCGCAGCGCGCGTCGCGTTCTGCTTGATCTGCATGATGTCCTGGAACGACGGATCGGTCGGCTTGTGCGCGTTCAGCAGGAAGTCGTTCGCCATCATGATGGCGGAGAGCACGTTGTTGAAGTCGTGAGCGATGCCGCCGGCGAGCTGGCCGACCGTCTCCATCTTCTGCGACTGGTTGATCTGGTTTTCCAGCGCGCGCCGCTCGGTGGTCTCGAGCATGTGTACGATGGCAGCTTCAGCGTCGTTCTCGGCCGCATCGACCGGCGTGACGAAGAACTGGCCCCAGCGATCCTTCGCGCCCTCCAGTGCCACCTCGACCGGCGCGATGTCGGCCTGGTTTTCAGCGGCCTGGTTGATAGCTGCGATCAAAAGGTGGCGATCACGTGCATTGACCGCGCGGAAGATCGACTTGCTGGCGCTGTCGAGCCCGAGACCCTGCGCAAGCTTGGCGTAGCGGGCGTTCGCCCGCACCACGTTGCCGCCGCGATCGACGGTGGCGATCGCCATCGGCGTGTGGTCGAAGAAACGCATGAAGCGCACTTCGGCGGCGCGGTCGGGATCGCTGCGCTCGTCGCGGGCCCGGCTGATGACGAGCGTGCGCGACGGCCCCGGCGCGCCATCGGCGCCGAAAGCGAGCTTGTGATAGAGCCGGACCGGCATGGTCTTGCCGGTGCGCATGCGCAGGTCGATGTCGAAGACTTCGGTCTTCACCTCGCCCGGCACCGCCACGATCGAGCTCAGCAGCGAAGCGCCGTCGCCCGAGACGATGTCGGCGAGCTTCAGGCCGCCGGAACCGATCTCGGCGAGATCATAGTCGAGCCAGTTCGCCAGCGTCGCATTGACATAAGCGAGCTCGCCGGCGGGATTGACCGAGAAGAAACCGCACGGCGCGTGATCGAGATATTCGATCGCGTGCTGGAGCTCCTGGAACACGTCCTCCTGGCGCTCGCGGTCGCGCGTGATGTCGGCAATCGACCACACCGCATATTTGGCTTCGCGCTTTCCGGTGCCGAGCGGACGCACGCGCATGCGCAGCCAGCGCCCGTGGCTGCCGTCCTGGCCGGAGATGCGCACCTCTTCCTGCTGTCGCTTTCCTTCGCGCGCGGCTTTGAGCAGGCGGAACACGGCTTCCGAAACGTCCGGGTTGCCGATGAAGACGCGCTCGACCGGCCGCACGTCCTGCGGGCCGGAGGCGCCGGTCAGCGTCAGATAGGCCGCGTTGGAATAGACCACATGGCCGCGCGGATCGGTCACCGCGAGGCCGTCGAAGGCGTGATCAGCGATGCGCCCCATCACGGGATCGTCGAGATTGCGGTCGACGAAGCGGATGATGCCGGCGGCGAAGGCGAACAGATTGAACAGGCCGATCATGGCCAGCACGGCGAGGATGCCGAGGATATAGGGCTGTGCCTGCGCGCGTCCGAGCGTCATCAGCCCGATGGCGACCGCGACGAGGCCGGTGGCCACCAGGAGCACCAGCGCAATGCTGCCCGAGCGCGGCGACGGCTCATGCGCCGCAACGGGCTCGCGTGACAGGTCGTGGTCGGTCTCGGCGGTCATTTCACGCTGGCATGGCCTGTCGGCAGAGAATCAACGCGCCACGGGGCACGTGGGGTCCTCCCTGCCTGAATCGGACCCGCGGACGCAAGGGCGGCAGGGGCGAAAGGTACGCTGATTCCCAGTTTACGGCCATTTCCGGTACTTTTCGGGGTTTTATTGCCGTGCGGCGCTAAAACCGCGCTTCAGCCGGATGACGTAGCCGATGACTTCGGCGACCGCGTGGTAGTGCTCGACAGGGATTTCCTTGTCGATTTCGGCGGTGGCGTACAGCGCGCGGGCCAGCGGCACGTTCTCGACGATCGGGATGTCGTGCTCGCGCGCGATCTCCCGGATCTTGAAAGCGAGGTTGTCGACGCCCTTGGCGACGCAGATCGGTGCCGACATGCCGCGCTCGTAGGACAGCGCCACCGAATAGTGGGTCGGGTTGGTGATGATCACGGAGGCCTTGGGAACCGCGGCCATCATACGCTTCTTGGAGCGCTGCTGACGCAACTGCCTGAGCTTGCCCTTGATGTGCGGGTCGCCTTCGGACTGCTTGAACTCTTCCTTGATCTCCTGAAGCGACATCTTCTGCCGCTGGAACCAACTGCGGTACTGGAAGAAATAGTCGCCGATGGCGATGATCGCGAGCGCGGCGACCACTGCGCCGAGCAGATGGACCGTCAGGCTGGTAATAGCGCCCATCATCGCGGCCGGATCGAGCTTGACCATCGCCTCCATGCGATGCCGTTCCGGCCACAGGATCGTGGTCATGACCACGCCGAGCACGACGAGCTTGCCGATGCCCTTGAGAAAATTGGCTCCCGCCTGCTTGCCGAAGATGCGTTTGAAGCCGGCAGCGGGCGAGAGCTTGCTGAATTTGGGCGTGAGGGATTCTGCCGACCACACCAGCCGGTGCTGCAGCATGTTGCCGGCAATGGCCGCGATCATCAGCATCAGGAGCGGCACGCCGACCGCAGCCAACACCGCGACCTCGATCTGCTGCATCAGCGCGAGCAGGTTCCCGCCGTCGGTCTTGATCATCCAGGAATTGGCGAGCAGGTTGCGCAACGGCGTCACAAGGCCGCTGCCGACCGAGCCGGAGAAGGTCGAAACCACGAGCGTGCCGCCCGCGATCATGAACCAGGTGTTGATCTCCTGGCTTTTGGCAACGTCGCCGCGTTCGAGCGCCTGTTCGAGACGTTTTTGCGTCGGGTCTTCTGTTTGACTCTCTGGATCGTTGTCTTCCGCCATCGATCCCTCTTATTTCAACGGCAGCATCTGGTGCATGACACCGATGAAGTAGTCGAGATAGGTGCCCATCATCGCCGTGAGCACCAAGGCCAGCACCATAAAGCCCACGAAGATCGACAGCGGCACACCGACGAAATAGACCTGCATCTGCGGCATCAGCCGCGCGAGCACGCCGAGCCCGATATTGAAGACGAGGCCGAACACCAGGAACGGCCCCGACAGCTGCAAGCCGAGCAGAAACGCGGCGGAGAAAGCCCGCGTGGCCAGCGAGGCGATGTCGCCGCTCGACACGGTCTCGCCCGGCGCGAAGATCGCGTAGCTGTCGTTCAACGCCGCGATCACCAGATGATGGCTGTCGGTGGCGAACAGCAACGTCACACCCAGCATGGTGAGGAAATTGCCGACCAGAACGCCCTGCTGCCCTTGCGTCGGATCGACCGATGTCACGAAGCCCAGTCCCATCTGCTGCGCGATCACGGCGCCTGCCACCTGGAGCGCCGACAGCGTCACGCGCGCGGTCGCACCCAGCACGATGCCGATCACGATCTCATGCAGCATCAGCACCAGCATCGGCGCGAGCGAGCCCATGTCGACCTGATAGGCGTTGCGATGCAGCGGCAGGATGATCAGCGTCAGCAGAAGCGCGATCGAAAGCTTCACCCGCGTCGGGATGTTGGTCTCGCCGAGCCCCGGCAGCAGCATCACCATCGCGCCGACCCGGGCGAAAGCGAGCATGAAGGCCGCGGCGAGCGCCGGCAGCAGCGAGACGTCGATGCGCATGGTAAGCGCATTGTGCCTTACCCGCCGATGATTCGCGACGAGATCCGCATCATGTGGGAATGAAGCGCGTCGGCCATGAACGGCAGCGCCAGCAGCATTGTGGCGAAGATGGCCAGGATCTTCGGCACGTAGACCAGCGTCTGCTCCTGGATCTGCGTCAGCGCCTGGAACAGCGACACGATGACGCCGACCACGAGGCCGACTATCATGGGCGGCGACGACACGATCACGATGGTCCAGAGCGCATCGCGGGCGACGTCGAGGGTCTCGGGTCCGGTCATTGCAGAATTCCTTTGTTTATTTCCCAACCTCCCCATCGCCCTTCAAAGCGATGCGAAGACGTCTCCCCGTCATTGCGAGCGTAGCGAAGCAATCCAGACTGCCGCCTGCGGAAAGATCCTGGATTGCTTCGCTACGCTCGTAATGAAGAAGGAGGACAAAATCAGATCGGCATCTTCATGATGTCTTCGTACGCGGCGATCACGCGGTCGCGGACCGAAACCAGCGTCGACACCGCAACGTCGGTGTCGGCGACCGCCGTCACCACGTCCATCACGTTGGCCTTGCCGGCAGCCATCGCCACGGTCTGGGCGTCCGACTTGCGGCCGGAGTCCATGACGCTGCCGACGGCGTCTTTCAGCAGCGAGGCAAAGGACTGCCCGCTCGCCTCGCTGCCCTTGCCGGCGCCGCTGCTTTCCAGCACCCGGGCAAGGTTGGCATAGGCATTGGCCGCGATTGTCGGTGTTGCCATGGCTTAAGATTCCTGTTCAGGACTTGAGGATGTCGAGCGTGCGCTGGATCATCCGGCGCGTTGCACTGATGATGTTGACATTGGCCTCGTAGGACCGCTGCGCATCGCGCATGTCGGTCATCTCGACCACCGAATTCACGTTGGGATATTTGACGTTGCCGGTGACGTCGGCCGCCGGATTGCTGGGCTCGTATTTAACGCGGAAGTTGGACTGGTCGGGCTTGATCTTGCCGAGCGTGACGACCTGCGCGTCGAGCGTGCGATCGAGCGCCGAGGAGAACGTCGGCACCTTGCGCCGATAGGGATCGCCGCCTGCGGTCGGCGCGGTCGAGTCCGCATTCGCGATGTTTTCCGAGATCACCCGCATGCGCCCGGCTTGCGCCCGCAACCCGGAGGTCGCGATCGCCATCGAGCGGGCAAAGTCACTGCTGTCATTCGCCATCGTCTGCGTCCTCTAGCTCTAGCCCTTGCCGATCGCGGTCTTCAGAAGATGCAGGCTCTTCGAATAGAGCGAGGTGACCGCCGCATAATCCATCTGGTTGTTGGCGGACTTCGTCATCTCCTCTTCGAGATTGACGGCGTTGCCCGCAGGACGGGTTTCGAAACCCGCATTCTTGTTCTGGTCGAAGCTCGAGGCCGCACCTGATGGCGTCATGTGCGAGGCACTGGTGACGGTCATGGCCAGGGGCCCCATTGACCCCGCCGGAGCGCCGGTCTTCTCGAACTTCGGCTCGACCAGCTCACGCGGCCGGAAATTGGGCGTGTCGGAATTGGAGACGTTTTCGGACAGGACGCGCTGGCGTTCCTGGTGCCACTGCATCTTGGTGCGAAGCGCCGACAGCACCGGAAGATCGTTGATGGACATCGTTGCGGCTCCTTCCGCCTCTTGCGGACCTCTGGTCCGAAGCTAGGCAGAATTTGCCGCGTGTATGGTTAACAGGTGGTTAAGGCACGGCAGATGCATGTTTCTGATTGAGACATGCAATGCTCCCCCCGTGATTCTACGCATTCCAAAAGCCGCATTAACCCAACCGCTTGGCGGCCCCTGCACAGGCCAAGAAGTCGTTTTGGATCGGGCGATTCATAGGTTATTAAGGGTTGGGGACGGCAAAACTTGCCGCGGGACGTTAAGAGATCGCAGTTTTTGGGGCATCGCACGCCGGTGGTCGGTGGACCATAGGCACGAGAGAAGCGCCATTTACCGGGGACAGGTATGAACGGTAGCCCTATCACTTTCATTGTCGCGTTCATCGTCGTGCTGGCGTTGATCGGCGTCGCGGCGTGGCTGGTCCGCCGATTCGCGACCACCCGGCTCGGCGCCAACACCCAGCGCGGCAGGATGCCCCGGCTCGCCGTGATCGACGCAGCCGCGGTCGATGGCCGCCGGCGCCTGGTGCTGGTCCGCCGTGACAATGTCGAACATCTCCTGATGATCGGCGGCCCGACCGACATCGTCGTCGAACCGAATATCGTGCGCGCCGCAGCCGGCCGCGACCAGATTCCGCAGCGTCCCAGCGCAGCCGAGCCGCCGCGCCTCGCCCCGATGCCCGATGCCGGCAGCTGGGCCGACGAAGCGCCGCGCCCCGAAGTGCTCGATCATCCCGAGCCGCAGATGCCCGAGCCGCCGCCGCGGCCCGCACGTCCGTCCTTCGCCGACGAAGTCCGCCGGCCGGCGCCCGCTCTGGCCGAACGCCGCAGCGAACCGACGCTCGGCGGCTTTTCGGCCGAACCGATGCCGCCGCGTCCCGAGCGTGAGCCTCGCCCCGAGCCGATGCCGCCGCGCGTTGCGCGCAACGAG
>NZ_VSSS01000016.1 GCF_008123425.1 Bradyrhizobium rifense | reverse complement strand
ATTGGCTCACAGGCTCGACGATTCCGTCGCTCGGTCGGGCCTCAATGGCTCCAGGCCAAGGCCGTCACGATCGCGGATTGCAGGTTCAGCTCCGTGAACATGATCTTGCCGGCGACCACGACGAGGACGCTGGCGAGCGCCACGCGCAGCACCGCCTCCGGCACGCGCGTCGCGCTGTAGCTGCCGAGGATGATGCCGGGCAGCGAGCCCAGCAGCAGCACGCCCATCAGGGCCCAGTCGACCGAACCGAGCATCCAGTGTCCGATGCCGGCCACCAGCGTCAGCGGCACCGCGTGCGCGATGTCGGAGCCGACGATGGTTGCCATCGGCAGGCGCGGGTAAAGCAGCAGCAGCACGGTCACGCCGACCGCACCGGCACCGACCGACGAAATCGAGACCAGCACGCCGAGCACTACCCCGGTGACGACGGTCGCAATCACCGTGGTGCGCTCGCTGACCTGCTCCATGTGCCGGCGATAGCGCTCCATGATCGACTTGCGGAAGATCAGCGATGTCGCCGTCAGGATCAGCGCGAAGCACAGCACCAGGTTGACGAGGTTGCGCTCGGCGTCGCCCCTGAGATCGAGCTTCCATAGCACCAGCAGCGTCAGCGCGCTCGCAGGAATGCTGCCGCAGGCGAGCCGCAGCACCGCCGGCCAGTGCACGCTGCGCGACCAGCCATGCACCACGCTGCCGCCGGTCTTGGTGGCGGCGGCATAGAGCAGGTCGGTGCCGACGGCGGTGGTCGGGTGAATGCCGAAAAGCAGGATCAGCAGCGGCGTCATCAACGAGCCGCCTCCTACGCCGGTCAGCCCGACAAGCAGGCCGACGCCGAATCCGGAGGCGACGTAAAGTGGATCAATCATGGTCTGGGGGAATCTAGATTTATCTCGTCAGTTGGGCAATACGACGTAGAATAAATTTCCCCAGGGACGCAACCACCTGGGTAGAATAAGAAAAATTGTACTACGAGCCCGAAATAGGCAGGTGTTTCGCGTCGTCCTTGGGCTGGTTGCGAAACAGGCGTTCCCCGAGGGGCGGGCAGGGACGGGCGCCGTACCTATTTACCAAACGCCAGCACGTGCAGCCCCAGGCGCTGCCGCACGATCCAGAACAGCAGCACGGTCTCGAAGGTGAGCGAGATCGAGGTCGCGGCCGCGGCGCCGTGGCCGCCGAAGCGCGGCACCAGCGCGATGCAGAGCACGACGTTCATCACGAACGCCAACGCGTAGGCCAGCGCGCAGATCTTCTGCTGGCCCAGCATGTTGAGCAGGCGCTCCACCGGGCCGATCGCGGCGCGCACCACGAGGCCGATGGCGGCGACGAACATGATGTCGTAGCCGACCACGAATTGCGGCCCGAACAGCCAGAGCAGAGGCTTGCCGAGCGCGAGCAGCACGGCGGTCGCCGCCAGCGACGGCCAGAACGTCCAATTGATGGCGTGCGCGACATAGGCCGACAGCCGCGCCTTGTCGCCGAGCGCGTTGTATTCGGCGAAGCGATGCGCCGTCGTTGCCGACATCGCGTAGTGAATGAACGACACCAGCGCCAGCGTCTTCACCACCGCGAAATACACGCCGACTTCGTCGGACGGTCGGAATTGCTGCAGCACCAGCACGTCCGTGTAAGACAAGAGCAGGTAAAAACTTTCGACCAGCAGGATCGGCAGGGAGACCGCGAGCCAGCCGCTGATGTCATAGGCCTTGGGGCCGGGTGTGGTGTGATCGGCGAGCTTGCGGTTCAGCACCACCATCTGCCCGGTCATCGCGATCCACACGGCGCCTGCGCTCGCGACCATCGCAGCGATCGCGCCGAGATGATAGCCGAGCAGGAACGCGCCCGCCGTGATGCCGATGATCAGCGCCTGGCGGATGATGAATTGCGGCATCAACCCAAGCTGCATCCAGTCATGCGAGCGCGCGATGCCGTCCTGGGTGTTGGCGACGACAAAGGCGGGCAGCGTCATGCAGCCGATATAGAGCGGCAGCTCCTCGGCCGGATCGATCCACGGCGACAGCAGCTTTACAATTCCGGCAAGAGCCAGAGAGACCAGCGTGGAGACCGCAAAGGTGAGCCAGCGACTGCCCGAGAGAAAGCCGCGCAGCAGCGCATGGTCACCGCTGGCGCGGTACTCCGGAATGATTTTTTGCGCGGAGGCGGAGATGCCAAGGTCCATCATGCTGCCGAGCAGCAGCACCCAGGTCCAGACATAGACATAGATGCCGTAGTCGGACGTCCCCATCCAGCGCGCGAGCAGCACCTGCGAGAAATAGGCGAGGCCCGCGCTGATGACGCGGATGATGAAGATGGTGCCGGCCAGCCGCCGCGTCAGCGACGCCTCGCTCGATCCGCCCGAAAGCTTCGCGCGCAGCCGCGCGATCAGCCCGGCCGGTCCGGTCGTTGCGGGTTCTGCATCCATCACGGCCACGTAGAGATCCCCAGGCGTCCCGCATGCTGCGGCAGGCTTGATGCGGTGATCCCCGGGATTAGCAACCATTCGTTAAGATTCGGTTGGGTGCTACCGGCGTCGTCCTGGCGAAAGCCAGGACGACGGACTACTCCAAATTCGTATTGAACTCGTACGATTTCTCCGGCCCCACCAGCGTGAACTTCAGCGCGGCGCCGTCAGGCTTGACGCCCGGCGGCAATCCGTCGAGCTCGAAGGAAAATCGCTTCACGCCGGGCGGGCTGTGCTCGACCGGATCAGGAATGGGCAACGACCACTCCGGCGTCGGCCCTTCCACGAACAGATTGACCTTGCTGTTCTCGGGCGCAACGACGTCGACCACCACATTCTTGGGCCCGTCGCGCCTGACGTCGCGGATGGTCAGCGGATTGGGATCGCCGATCGTGGCAGGCTTTGGCACGGTGTCGAGCGCCGTGCGCAGATTGGCATCTTCGGTCGAGGCGACGTTGTTGAAGCCGAGCTCGACATTGGCCTCGACGGGAATGCAGAGCTTTTCGCAGACGGCGTAATTGATCTCGGCGCGCAACGTCACCGGCTTGTCGGCGGCCTTGGCAACGATGCGCAAGGGCAGCACGATCTGGTCGTGATAGCCGATCGAATGGCCGCCCGCGCCGTCGTCGAACTTCAGCGGCGCCGGCCACATCACGGTCACCGCTTCGACATTGTCCGACTTGGAGAAGTCGAACCGCGGCGGCACGCCGGAATCGCCGGGCATGCGCCAATAGGTCTTCCAGCCGGGTTGGAGCTGGAAAGCGATACCGCCGAGCAGCACCGCGCCGCTGCGCGACCCCGCAAGCAACCGCACCGCGGAATGGCCGTCGCGCTGCCACAGTGAAGCATCGTCGGCATGGGCACCCATCGCCAGCGACGACGCAAGCAAGGTTGTCGCGACGCCAAGCGCCGCATGCAGGGGAACTCTTGTCAGCATGGTACGTCTTTACAGGGTCGGCCCTAGGCAAACCATTGAATTGCTTGTGATGGATGCACTTGATTCAAGTCTCTGCAAGCCTTGATTTGACAGCAGGGCGGCCCGACATCAGGATAGGAATTGAAACCGGAGTGCTTCATCCATGGCTCCCACAGGCAAGAGGACGGGCGAAAGCACCCGCAGCTCAGGTGCTGGGCTCCCCAATTCGGCCGGATATCTCGACGGCCGGCTCCTGATCGCGATGCCTGTCATGGGCGACTCCCGCTTCGAGCGCTCGGTGATTTATCTCTGTGCGCATTCGGCCGAGGGCGCGATGGGCATCATCGTCAATCATCCGGCCGGCAGTATCGATTTTCCTGAACTTTTGGAGCAGCTCGGCATCGTCAAGAAAGGCGAGCACATCAAGCTGCCGCAAAATGCCGAAAGCATGAAGGTGCTGGCCGGCGGCCCGGTCGACACCGGCCGCGGCTTCGTGCTGCATTCCAGCGACTTCTATATCGAGCACGCGACACTGCGGATCGACGACGGAGTCTGCCTCACCGCGACCGTCGACATCCTGCGTGCGATCGCCAACGGCTCCGGCCCCAAGCACGCCATCCTCGCGCTGGGTTACGCCGGCTGGGCCCCGGGCCAGCTCGAGACCGAGATCCAGAGCAATGGCTGGCTGCATTGCGACGCGGATGCGGATCTGATCTTCGGCGACGATGTCGACGAGAAATACGGCCGCGCCCTGCGCAAGATCGGCATCGATCCCGGCATGCTGTCGAACGAGGCGGGGCACGCGTAGCGCTTCGTCGATCGACCTTCCGCTGTCGTCCCGGATCTGCGCTGCGCTTGTCCGGGACGACAGCGGTGAGGGACGCCCCTACTCCGCCGCCTGCTGCTGCACCGTCGGCTCGGTCCCCGCCACCGTCGCCCTCCGCATATCGCGGGGCTGCGACTGGTCGTAGCGGCGGACGCGGTGCATGGTCTGGCGGTTGTCCCACATCACGAGGTCATGCAGCTTCCATTTGTGGACGTAGACGAATTCTGCGTTCGTCGCGTGCTCGTTGAGATCGCGCAGCAACAGCCGACCCTCCGGCACGCTCATGCTGACGATCTTGCCGGCATGCGATGAGAGATACAGCGACTTGCGGCGATGCACCGGATGCGTCCGCACCAGCCGCTGCAGCACCGGCTTGAACATCGCCTTCTCGTCGTCGGTGTATTCGGTGAAGCCGAGCGATCCCCGCGAATACATCAGCGAGTGCTCGCAGACGAGATCGTCGATCTCGGCCTTGGTCTCGTCGTCGAGCGCGTCATAGGCCGCGCGCATGTCGGCGAATTCGGTGTTGCCGCCCTTCGGGTTCACCACGCGTGCCGACAGCAGCGAGAATTTTGCCGGGATCGGGCGAAACGAGCTGTCGGAATGCCAGAGGCAATTGCCGAGATTGAACAGATGCGTGCGGCTGTCTTTCGGCAGCGGCTTGCCGTCCTTGCCGAGATTGCTGACATCGTTCAGGCCGGAATCGAGCCGGTAGTCCTTCGCCTTCGTCACTGTGCCGCCGCGGGCATCCTCGCGCTGACCGAAATTCAGTGCAAAGGCCATCTGCTGCTCGTCGTTGATGTCCTGGTCGTGGAAGACGAGCACCGCGTATGTGTCCATGGCGGCCTCGACCTCGCGGGCCTCGCTCTCGGTGAGAGGCTTTCGCAGGTCGAGGCCGGAAACCTCGCCGACAAAATGCTTCTGAAGCTGCCGGATGGCGATCGTCATGGCGTCTCTCCCGCGAACCGCGGGCGGTTGGCCCCGCTCTGTCGGTGAAAAAGCTACTCCCGCGCCGGTTGATGTCAACGCTCCGAGCGCATGGCTCTTACGCGTTGCGCGCCATCAACCCGCCGTCGACCGGGATCACCGCGCCGGTGAGGAAGGACGCCGCCGGCAGGCACAGGCTGAGCGTCATATGTGCGACCTCCTCGGGGTCGCCGTAGCGGCCGAGTGCGGTGCGGCGCTTGGCGTAGATGGTCTTGTGCTCCTCGGAGATGCGGTCGGTGATGGCGGTGCGGATCGGGCCCGGGCAGATGCAATTGACGGTGATGCCCTCGCGGCCGAGCTCGACGGCGAGCGAGCGGGTCAAGCTCGCGACGCCGCCCTTCGCGGCCGAATAGGGGCTGTGCAATGCGGTGGCGCCGAGCGCCTCGGTGGACGCGATGTTGACGATGCGCGGGGACTTCGATTTTCGCAGGTGCGGCAGGGCGGCGCGGATGATGCGCGGATGCGCCGTCAGCATCACCGCGATGCCCTTGGCCCAGGCGTCTTCGTAAGCCTCGTCGTCGATCGCGACGCGGACGGAGATGCCGGCATTGTTGATGACGATATCGAGCCCGCCGAAATGCGCCGCGACGTCACCAACCACGCGCTTGATCTCGCCGCCGTCGGCGACATCGAGCTTCCATGCGTTGGCCGAACCACCATTCGCTGCGATCTCCTTTGCAACCGCCTGC
Organism: Bradyrhizobium rifense; assembly: GCF_008123425.1. Taxonomy (GTDB): domain Bacteria; phylum Pseudomonadota; class Alphaproteobacteria; order Rhizobiales; family Xanthobacteraceae; genus Bradyrhizobium; species Bradyrhizobium rifense. The sequence goes on along the minus strand of NZ_VSSS01000016.1, from coordinate 219,136 downwards.
GCGCCTTGCTCGTCATAATCGGTGACGGCGACGTTCGCGCCTTCAGACGCGAACACGCGCGCAGTGGCGCGCCCCATGCCGCTGGCCGCGCCGGTGACGAGAACGGCCAGGCCTTTCACGGAGCGGCTGAGCTCTTTGAATTCGGACATGCTGTTTCCTCGCGGGCTCTTGTTTCTTGTTCTGGGATTGACCAGGCTGGCATCGATCCGCAGACAGGTCAAACAAGCAAAACAAGAGGGAGGCCGCGATGGCGAACGAGCTCGATTTCTCAGGCAAGCAGGTTCTTGTCGTCGGTGGTTCCAGCGGTATCGGCAACGGCATCGCGCAAGCTTTTCGTGCGAGGGGCGCAGCAGTTGCGGTGTGCGGCACGCGTGCTCGGCCCACGGAATATTCTGCGGAGGAAGGCTCCGATCTCACCGGTCTTGCTTATGCGCAGCTCGACGTCAGCAATACGGGGGCGATCGAAGCGTTCAAGCCGTCCTTCGACAAGCTCGATATTCTGGTGCTCGCGCAGGGCGCGGTGATCTATCGCCGCGGCGAATTCGAGATGGCGGGCTTCCGCAAGGTCGTCGAGGTCAATCTGATGAGCCTGATGGCGTGCGCGACGCGGTTTCATTCCATGTTGCGGGATTCGAAGGGTGCGCTGATCATGGTGTCCTCGACCGCGGCCTATCATTCCACCATGGGCAATCCCGCCTACAATGCGTCGAAGACCGGCGCGGTCGGATTGACCCGGACGCTGGGCGAGGCCTGGGCCGAAGATGGCATCCGCGTCAACGGCATCGCGCCCGGTCTGGTCGACACCAAGATGACGAAGGTGACAACCGACAATCCCAAGCGGCTCGAAGGTGCATTGTCACGCATTCCGCTGCGGCGATTGGGCACGCCCGCCGACATGGCGGGCGCAGCACTGTTCCTGGCCTCTCCGCTGTCGTCCTACATCATCGGCCAGACGCTGGTCGTTGACGGCGGACTCATTCTGTAGAGCATGATCCGGAAAAGCGTGCAGCGGTTTTCCGAAAAGATCACGATCAAACAATAGAGCCATTGGAACTGCGCTGCTCCTGATCGGTTACTCCGGTAGACCCCCGAGGAGGAGCATCATGGACAAAGACAGGATCGTCGGATCGGCCAAGGAATTCGCTGGACGCGCCGAAGGCGCCGTCGGCGATCTCGCAGGCGATGCGCAGACACAGGCGTCGGGCAAGGCGCGCGAAGCCGCCGGCACCGTGCAGAATCTCTACGGCCAAGCCAAGGACGCCGTGCGTGACGCGACGGACACCGCCACGAGCTACGCCAAGGATGCTTACCAGAATCCCGGCGACACGCTTCGGGACGGCTCGCAAGCGATCTCGCAAAAGGTGCAGGACAATCCGCTCGGCGCGTTGCTCATTGCCGGCGGCATCGGCTTCGCGCTCGCGCTGTTGATGTCGCGCCCCGCACGCCGCCCGCCGCCGCGCTGGCGCTATTACGGCTGAGTCAAAGCTCGATCTCTGTGCCCCGGACGCGCTGCAGCGCTAAAGCGCTGCTGCGCAGAGCCGGGGCCCATTCTTTGTCGATGTCGAAAGAAGCTGGGTCCCGGCTCTGCGTCGCATCACCAAGGTGCTGCGACGCGTCCGGGACACAAGACCAATTACCGCACCACTTCCGCCGCGCGCCCGATATTGCCGGGCGGACGCGGGATCGCCGGGTTCGGATTCGGGTTGCGCGGCGCCGGTGCCAGTTGACGCGGCGCGGGCTGCGGCGAGCCGAAGCCGAAGAAATCGCGAATTGACGGCTGAGCTTGCGCCGGCTGCTGCGGTGGCGCTGCCGGCTTCTTCGGTGCGAGTTTGGGCGGCGCGATCGCGGCGGCAGCGCCCGGCGTGCCGGGAGCTGCTGTGCCACCGTCAGGCGTCGTCGCCGCCATCGGCGTATCGCCCTTGGCCTGCTCGCGGCCGACTTCGCGGCGCGGCCAGGCGTAATCGTCGGCTCGGCCTGCGGGCGCGGCGAGCGGCTCGCCCTTCACCAGCGTCTTTGCGGCCAGCGCATCGACGGATGCGGGACGCGTGCCCGGTCCACCCAGCAATTGATCGGTCGAGATCGAGGCCGCGACCAGCGGCACGATCGGGCCCGCCAGTGGCCGCGGCGCCGGCTTGCCGGGCTCGGCACTGGTGTCCGGCGTGGCCGGTTCGCTCGGCAGCGCGATCGGGCCGGAGCGTCCCGCCAGCAGGCGCGTGATCTCGCGCTCGACATAATGGGCAAGCTTGCGCGCGCCCGGCTTGGTGAAGTAGACGCCGTCGCCGCTGCGCAGCTGGCGGATCTGGCCTTCGAAATCCGGGCCCTTTTGCAGGAAGCGGCCGGCCTCGTCGACAAAGCCGTCCCAGACGTCGACATAGGTGATGCCGGCCTTGGCCGCGCCTTCGCGATAGAGCGAATCCAGGAACAGCATGTCCGCGGTGCCCTTCGGTCCGCGGATCGCGGGCAGGCCGACCCAGAGCACCGGCACGCCCTTGGCCTTGAGGACGTTGGCGAGCTCTTCGATCTTCTTGCTGTAGAGCTCGACCCAGCGGTCGTCGCGGAATTCGTAGAGGCCGTTCGGATTGCGCGCGGTCTTTTCCGGCGCGGCGGCCGGCGTATCGGCGTTGTCGGCATCGTCCTGCGGCAGGTCGGTGTCGACCGGCTTGTCGTCGGGCTTGGCAGCAGTGTCCGGCTTGGCATCGCCCGGCTTGGCGTCACCCGGCTTTCCCGTCGGCTTGGCGCGCGCGCCCTTGTCGTTCTTCTTGTCTTTGTCCTTATCCGCCGGCTTGTCTGTTTTGTCGGGCGCAGGCTCGCGGATCGAGATGCGGTCGTTGAGGCCGAGCATGACGACGATGATGTCGGGCTTCTCGGTTTCCAATATGCCCTTCGCGGCCGCCGCCCAGTCCGAGGGCTCACCCTTCGGCTGGTATTTGATCAGGCCGGACGTGGTCTTGTGCTTGCGGATCACGCCCATGTCGGGCTGCTCGGTGTAGGCGTCTTCCAGGCCGTAGGCGAGCCAGTCGGCCATGGCGTCGCCGATCACCAGCACATTCTTGTCGGGAATGGTGTCGCGCTTGCCAGGTGCCGGCGCACGCGAAAAATCCTGGCGCGGCGCCTGCTGCTGTTGCTGCTGGAACGGTGCGAAGAAATCGCCGCCGAACCAACCGCCGCCTCCACCGTTTCGCGGCGGCGGGGCCTGGCGCTGCGGCGGGCCACCGAAGCCCGGGAAGTTGAAGAATTGCGCCGAAGCCGGTCCCGCGATCGAGACCATGATCGCAAGCGCCGTCCCCAGCGCGATCAGCGGGCCGGTTTCGGTCAGCGCCTTGAAAAAGGATTTTGGCTTCGACATGCGATCTCGGGCGCGCGCAACGGGGTCTGGGACAAGCTCAGTATAATAACGGAATCGGGCGCCAAACGGGCAAATTCTCTTGCAAAATCTTGGGGCAATACACTGTCGATCGGCCAAAATCCCCGCTCAGGGTTACTTTCGGCGCGATTTTACCGCCCGCGCAGCCGGTCCAGCGCGTCGGAGGATGCAAATCCGTCCGCGGGCACCCCGATCGAGGCCTGGAAGTTGCGCAGCGCGTCCCGGGTCTGGCCGCCGAACTGGCCGTCCGGGGTGCCCTTGTAGAAGCCGCGTTGGACCAGCAGCTGCTGGAGTTCCAGCCGCTCGCCCCTCGACAATTCCCGTTCCTGCCGCGGCCAGGGCTGTACGAAGGGCTGGCCGCCGCGCAGGCGGTCGGCGAAATGGCCGATCGCCATCGCATAGGCCTCGGCTGGATTGTATTTCATGATGACCCGGAAATTCTGCAGCATCAGGAAGCCGGGCCCCTGCGCGCCGGCCGGCGCCAGCAGATAGGCTTTTTCCGCCGGATGCGGGAAAGGCTGGTTGGTTGCGCGCTTGAGCCCGAGTTTTTCCCATTGCGCGATCGTCATCGCCTTGGCGCGATCGGCCAGCATGTAGTTGAAGCCCTGCGGCACCACGACCTCAAAGCCCCAGGTCTGGCCGCTTTGCCAGCCGTCCTTCTTCAGATTGTTGGCGGTGGAGGCGATCAGGTCGCTGGCGTTGTCGACGACGTCGCGCCGTCCGTCGCCGTCGCCGTCCACGGCGAAGCGCTTGAAGGCGGTCGGCATGAACTGGGTCGGGCCGAATGCGCCGGCCCAGGAGCCGCGCATCTGCTCAGGGCGCAAATCGCCGCGATTGAGGATCTCCAGCGCCGAGAGGAACTCGTCCTTGAAATAGGCCTGGCGACGACCGACGCAGGCGAGCGTCGCGGTCGATTGCAGCACGCTGCGGTCGCCCATCTGTGTCGAATAATTGGACTCGATGCCCCAGATCGCCGCGATGATGTAGCGGTCGACGCCATAGGCCTTCTCGGTTGCATCGAACTGCGCCTTGTACTTGGCGAGGACTTCCTTGCCCTTGGCGAGGCGGTTGTCATTCACGAGTATGTCGAGATAGTCCCAAATCGATTTGGTGAACTCGGGCTGCGAATCCATCAGGTCCATGATGCGCAGATCGGGCGAAAGGCCCGCGGTGAAGCGCTGGAAGTTTTCCTGCGTGATGTTTCGGCGTGCGGCATCAGGCCACATCCCGGCAACGCAATTGTCAAAATTGCCGGCCGCCTCGCGGATCGCGGCCGCTGTCATCAGCGGATGGCCGGAGGCGCCGTCCTCGCCGCTCCAAGGTTGAGCTCCCGTCTGGGCGCCGCCGGGGCCGGGCGGGGCTTGTGAGGGTGCCGGATTCGGGCCGGAGAAAATGCCGCCGAACAGGTTCGACAGGCCGTTTTGCCCTTGTTGCCCTTGAGCCTGCGCGGACACGGGGAACAGGAGCGCGGCCGCGAGCATTGTTGCGCCGGTCAAAGATAGAGCTACCGCTGTCACCAATTGCCTCATGTCCCACCCGTCCGGCCAAAAATCAGCCATCAGGAGGCCTTGTTACGGTTGCCAATATCTTAACAAAGGTGAAATTTTGCTGGTCACCTTTTTCTCGAATTCCAGGAGACCGAGCCCTACATCCGCCTTTGTTACCGGCTGCAAAACGGCTAGCAAGATGCCATTGCTCCTTTCACGTGCGCCTCAAGGTATTCGATCAATCACATGAAAATCCGCAAAGCTGTATTCCCCGTCGCCGGCCTCGGCACCCGCGTCTTGCCCGCCACCAAGGCGATGCCGAAGGAAATGCTCACCATCGTCGACAAGCCGCTGATCCAGTACGTCTATGACGAGGCGAGGGAAGCCGGCATCGAGCACTTCATCTTCGTCACCGGCCGCAACAAAAATGTCATCGAAGATCATTTCGACAAGATGTTCGAGCTCGACAGCACCTTGGCTGCACGCGGCAAGAAGGCCGAGCAGGAGATTTTGGCGCAGAACCAGCCGGAAGCCGGCGCCGTCAGCTTCACCCGCCAGCAGGCGCCGCTCGGCCTCGGCCACGCGGTCTGGTGCGCGCGCGACATCGTCGGCAATGAGCCGTTCGCGGTGGTGCTGCCCGACGAGCTCGTGCTCAACACGCCCGGCTGCCTGAAGCAGATGATCGAGACCGCGGGCAAGCTCGGCGAAAAATCCAACGTCATTGCGGTCGAGGCGGTGCCCGACCATCTCACCCATCAATACGGCATCTGCGGCGTCGGAAAGCGCACCGGCAAGATGTTCGAGGTCGACGGCATGGTCGAGAAGCCTGCCAAGGGCACTGCGCCCTCCAATCTCTCGATCACCGGCCGCTACATTCTCCAGCCCGAGATCTTCAAGATCCTGGAGACCCAGGAGCGCGGCGCCGGCGGCGAGATCCAGCTCACCGACGCCATGATCGGCCTCGCCAAGTCGCAAAAATTCTATGGCGTCGAGTTCGAGGGCGAGCGCCATGATTGCGGCTCCAAGCCCGGCTTCCTCCGCGCCAACATCGCCTACGGCCTCAAGCGGCCGGAATTGCGTGATGGCCTCATCGCTGAGATGAAGAAGTATCTGGGGCTGTAGGCCCCTTAAGCCACCAGCGACAACTTCGGCAGGCTCGCCACCACCGACTGATTGCGGCCGCCGGCTTTGGCCGCATAGAGCGCCTTGTCGGCGGCGGCGACCAGGATGGCCCAGTCCATGCCGCTGGTCGGCGCGAGGCTGGCGATGCCGCAGGAGACGGTCGATCCCGCGCCGCCGTCGGACCAGCCCAGCACCTTGGCCCGGATGGTCTCGGCGATCCTGAAGGCGTCGGTGGCCGACGTGTTCGGCAACAGCACCGCGAACTCCTCGCCGCCATAGCGCGCGGCGCAGTCGCCGGCGCGGTGCACTGAATCGGAGATGCAGATGGCGATGCCGACCAGCACCTGGTCGCCGGCCTGATGACCAAACGTATCGTTGTAGGCCTTGAAGTGATCGGCATCGATCATCAACAGCGCAACCTGTGTCTTCTGGCGCATGGCGCGGCGCCATTCGATGTCGATGACATGGTCGAACTTGCGGCGGTTGCGCAGGCCCGTGAGCGCGTCCGTCGTCGCCATCTCCTCGAGCTTGCTTTCGGCATCCGCACGGCGGCCGATCTCGCGGGCGAGCACGATGGCCGATCCGAGCACGAACAGTGCGAGCACCAGAACCACGGCGCCGATGCGGACAGCTTCCTTCTGCCACAGCGCGAACACCGTGCTCAGCGGCTTGCCCGCCACCACGAACAGCGGGCCGGTTTCGCCGCTGCGCACATAGAGCCGCGCGGTCGGATCGACCGGTCCCTGTCCCGTAAACGAGCCGCCGGCGCGGAGATTGTCGGCCTTCCAGGCCTGGCGGTCATTCAGATTCTTGCCGATGATGTCGAGATCGAACGGCCGCCGCATCATGATGGTGCGGTCGCGCTTGAGCACGGTGATGGTGTCCTCGGGGTCGAGGCTCAGCCGCTCGAACAATTCGTGGAAGTAAGTGAAGCGGATCGAGCCGGCGACGACCCCCATGAAGCCGCCGTCGGTATCGCTGAGACGCCGGCTCAGCACGATCGAGTAGGCGCCGCGAAACAGCATCGGGCGGCTGATGAAGAGGCCGGCATTGGGATTGTTGCGGTGGACCGTGAAATACTCCTCACTGCCGCGATTATCCGGAACCGGATCGAGCGTGGAAGCATCGATGGCCAGATTGCCGTCCGCATCGAACACCTGGATGGCGCCGAAATGCTTTGCGGTCGTGGCGTGGTCGAACAGGATGAGCTGGCGGATCGGCTTCGAGACCGTGTTGATCTCGGGCAGCAGCATGTTGTTGGCGACCGCCTTCAGCGACAGGTCGTAGATATCGATGTTGCGGCTGATGTCGGCGTCGATCGACGTGGCCAGGTTTTCCAGCGTCTGGCGGGCCAGCGCCTCCTCGCCGCGGCGCATGTCCAGCATGACGTTGACGCAAATGGCGGAAAAGCCGATCACCGTCACGACGGACGAGATGATCAGCAGCTTCGCCGAAATACGCCAGGGCCGGCGGGCCGTGGCTTCGCGCCATCCAGACAGCATCCTTTGCTCCCACCCTAGTGGATGCGCCTGAAATCTTGCGTAGTGTTTAAGCCGCGACGGCGCTGCTGCAATCAGTTAAGGATTGGTTTCCGCCGGTCCTGCTTTTGAGCAGACCAGATCGCGGACAAAGGGATAGAGGACGGCGGTGAACGACTACGACGCGCTACGCGATTACCTGATGCGGCAGAAGCAGACGGAGTTCATGCTGAGCTTCGAAGAGATCGAGGAGATCATCGGCGCGGCCCTGCCGCGGGCGGCGAACCGTGCCTCATGGTGGGATACCTCGCGCAGCCCGGATATCCAGATGCCGCAGCGCGAAGCCTGCCTCGCCGCGGGTTTCAAGGCCACGCGGATGCCGGACGGCCAGACGGTGCGGTTCACGAAGCAGAAGAGTGACCGGCGCAGGCCCGGCGTAAAGAGCGACTAGCTCGCCGCTTCCAGCCGCACTTCGGTCAGTAGCCGCATCGCGGCATCCGCGTCCATCGGCTCGCCGAAGGCGAAGCCCTGCGCGTATTCGCAGCCCAGCTGATACAGCTCGACCGCGTCGGAATCGGTCTCGGCGCCTTCCGCCACCACGTCCATGCCGAGATCATGCGCGAGCGCGATGATCGACTTCAGGATCACCGGCCGCGTGCCGCGGTTGGTGGTGCGGACGAAGGACTGGTCGATCTTGATGGTGTCGAACGGGAAACGCTGGAGATAGGCCAGCGACGAATGGCCGGTGCCGAAATCGTCGAGCGATAGTCCAGTTCCGAGCTCGCGGATCCGCGTCAGCATTTGGGCTGCGTGCTCCGGATTCTCCATCACCAGCGATTCCGTCAATTCCAGCTTCAGCGTGCCGCGCGCCACCGAGGAGCGCGACAGTACGGTGCGGATGTCGTGGATCAGGTCATGGCGCAGCAGCTGCCGCGAAGAGACGTTGACGGAGGCGAAGATCGGCTCGCGCGAGCGCATCGCACGCTGCCAGATCGAGAGCTGCTTTGCGGTCTGATCAAGCACGAACATGCCGAGGTCGACGATCAGGCCGGTCTCTTCTGCGATGGTGATGAATTCCGACGGCGCCATGCGGCCGAGTTTCGGATGATCCCAGCGCACCAGCGCCTCGAAGCCCGCGACCGAGCGATCCTCCAGCCGCACGATCGGCTGATAGAGGATCGTGAGCTCCTGCCGCTCGATGGCGCGGCGCAGCTCGCTCTCCAGCGTCAGGCGATCGGTCTTCCGCGCACGCATCGCGGGCTTGTAGACGTCGATGCGGTCGCCGCCGATGCGCTTGGAATGATACATCGCAAGCTCGGCGTCCTTGATGATCTCGTCCGTCAGTTGAACTTGCGGATCAGAAAGGGCGAGCCCGATCGAGGCGGTCAGGAAGATTTCGCGGTCGTTGAAGGCGATCGGCGCGCGGATGGTCTTGCGGATGGTTTCGGCGAAGGCGGTGATGCGGGCGGGATCCTGCTCCGAGAGCAGGATCAGGCCGAACTGGTCGCCGGCGAGCCGCGCCAGCGTGTCCTGCGGCTTCAGGATGCGGGTGAGGCGGCGGGCCAGCGTCAGCAGGATGGAATCGCCGACCGCGATGCCGACGGAATCGTTGACCTGCTTGAAGCGGTCGAGGTCGATCACCATCAGTGTCGGCCGCAGCGTCGGCATCGACTTGGCGAAATGCGCGACCGCGCCTAACCGGTCCATGAACAGCTTGCGGTTGGGCAGGCCGGTGAGGTTGTCATGCACGGAATCGTGCAGCAGGCGTTCCTCGGCGTTGCGGAGTTCAGTGACGTCGGTGAGCGTGCCGACCACGCGCGAGACTTCGCCGTCGGAGCCGACCACCGGGCGCGCCTTCAGCGCGAACCACATGAAATGGCCGTCAGGGGTGCGCAGGCGGAAATCCTGCACCAGCCGGCCGCGGCGCTGGTCGAGCACGCTGTCGAGCGCGGCGCGGAAACGGTCCTGGTCGAGCGGGTGCAGCACCTCCAGCCAGGAGGCGGCCGGGCCTTCCAGTGTGCCGCGCTTGAGGCCGAGCAGGGCTTCGGTCTCAGGGCTGGTGAACACCTTGTCGGCGGAAACGTCCCAGTCCCAGATCAGGTCGCCGGAACCGGCCAGCGCCAGCGCGCGCCGCTCGATATCGGAGACGACGCCGGTGGTGGCGCCGCCGCCGGCAAAGGCGTGCTGCATCACCGTGAAGCCGATCAGCATCACGATCAGCACGAGGCCGCCGAGCAGCGCCGGGCCGACGATGTCGTTGGTGACGGAACCGGCCACCGTCATGCCGGCCGCGACCACCCAGACCACGAGGAGGAACCAGGTCGGGATCAGCAGCACGGCGCGGTCGAAGCCGTGGGTCGAGAGATAGACGATCAGCGCGAAGCCGGCGAAGGCGATCAGCACCAAAGAGATGCGCGCGATGCCGGAGGCAACGGCCGGGTCGAACAGAGCGAGCGCGACCAGCGAGCCGAGGAACGCGAGCCAGCCCACCGTGATGTGGGAGTAGCGCACATGCCATCGACTGAGGTTGAGATAGGCAAACAAAAACACCAGCAGCGTCGCCGCCAATATCGCTTCACCGGCCGCGCGCCAGATGCGCTCGGCGTTGTTCGACATGTCGAGCACCTTGCCCCAGAAGCCGAAGTCGACGCCGATATAAACGAGCACCGCCCAGGCCAGCGCAGCCGCTGCTGGGAACATGATGCTGCCCTTCACGACGAACAGAATGGTCAGCACTAGCGCCAAAAGACCGGAAATGCCGATCACGATGCCCTGGTACAGCGTGAACGAGTTGACCTTGTCCTTGTAGGCTTCCGGCTCCCACAGATAGAGCTGCGGCAGCTTGTCGGTGCGCAGTTCCGCGACGAAGGTGACGACGGCGCCGGGGTCGAGCGTGATGCGGAACACGTCGGCGGTCGGGCTTTCCTGCCGCTCCGGCCGGTCGCCGGTCGAGGGCGTAATGGTCGCGATGCGCGACAGCCCGAGGTCGGGCCACAGCAGCCCTGACGACACGATGCGGTAATGCGGGGCGACGATCAGACGGTCGAGCTGGTCGTCGGTGTTGTTGGCGAGCGCGAACACCACCCAGTTCTGGCCGCCCTCGCGGGCGCGCACCTCGATGCGGCGGACGATGCCGTCGGTGCCGGGTGCGGTCGAGACCTGGATGCGGTCGGCGTCGCTGCGCTGATGCTCGAGCACGCCGGTGAGGTCGATGGCGGGCGCGTCACCGCGGACGCTGACAGCGTCAAGCGCGCGTGCAGGCGACGCGGCGACAAGAATCATGAGGCCCAGCGCGATGGGCGCGAGGCACCTGATCAGACGCAAGGTCAGTTCTCCGCGTTCGACGCAAACTCTGAGTGCGAGGCTAAGTGCAAGGCTGGCACGTAAAGACGATTTCAGACCGGACGGAATTGGTTCGGCATTTCGCGATAGATGGCACGAAAGCGAGGAAAATCAAAGGGTTTCCGGCGGGTCCGGTGGGCCAGCGGCCTAGACCTCCAACACAATTTTGCCAATATGTGCCGAGGTCTCCATGCGCCGGTGCGCGTCGGATGCCCTTTCCAGCGGGAAAGAGCTGTCCATCAGCGGTTTGACGCGGCCTTCGCGCAAAAGCGGCATCACTTTCGCTTCAATCGCAGCCACCATGGCTGCCTTGTCCGCATTACTACGGGGGCGCAAGGTCGAGCCGGTATGGGTCAACCGTTTCACCATCACCTTTGCGATGTTGACGCTGACCTTGGGGCCGTTGAGGGTTGCGATCTGCACGATGCGGCCGTCGACCGCGGCGGCGTCATAGTTGCGGTCGACATACTCGCCGGCGACCATGTCGAGGATCAGATTGACGCCGGCCTTGTCGGTCTCTTCCTTGACCACGGCGACGAAGTCTTCGGTCTTGTAGTTGATGGCGCGGTCGGCGCCGAGCTTGAGGCAGGCATCGATCTTGTCCTGCGATCCGACGGTGACGAACACTTTTGCGCCGAACGCCTTCGCGAGCTGGATCGCCATGGTGCCGATGCCGGAAGAGCCGCCATGGATCAGCAGCGTCTCGCCGGCCTTCAGGCCGCCGCGCTCGAACACATTGTGCCAGACCGTCATCAGGGTTTCCGGCAGCGCACCGGCTTCCGTGATCGACAGCGCCGGCGGCACGCTCATCGCCTGGGCGTCCTGCGCGATGCAGTACTGCGCATAGCCGCCGCCGGCGACGAGCGACATCACCTTGTCGCCGATCTTGTGCTTTTTGGCATTGCTGCCGACGGCGACCACTTCACCGGCGATTTCGAGGCCGGGCAGGTCGCTGGCGCCGGGCGGCGGCGGATAGGCACCGGAACGCTGCGCCACATCGGGTCGGTTGACACCGGCGGCCTCCACCTTGACCAAGATCTCGTCGGGACCGGGCTGCGGCAGGGCCCGTTGTTCCGGCACCAGCACCTCCGGTCCGCCGGGCTTGGAGATGGCGACCACGGTCATTTGCGCGGGCAGCTTGTCCATGATGTGTCCTTGAGCAAAGGTGCGAGGGGGAACGAGGCCTTTGATTAGCCAGCGCGGTCCGGGCTGGCAACCGCCTCAGCCGTGTGATCCGCGAACGCAGGAGGAACCACGATGCCGACCGAAGACGACGACCGCCCGCGCAAGAAGGTCACCCACGAGATCGGACAGGATCTCTCACTGTTGTCGGTCGAGGAACTGACCGAGCGCGTGACCCTGCTCAAGACCGAGATCGCAAGATTGGAAGAAGCCGCCACCAAGAAGCGCGCCTCGCGCGATGCGGCGAACAGCGTCTTCAAGTCGTAGAACTCGACGCTGGAGCGGGCCTGACCACCATCCATAGTCCTCATCCTGAGGAGACCGCGTAGCGGTCGTCTCGAAGGATGGCCGCGGGCGAGAGCGGGGGCCAGCATGGTTCGAGACGCGCGCGATGCGCGCTCCTCACCATGAGGGGCTGCCGCGCTTTGCCGTTCGTTCCGCAGCACACTCGGCCAGTGACCGACATGGCTAACGAACCCTCAAAAAAATCGTTCGTTTACTCCTGATTAAGCTTTCGAGTTTATGACTGGAACTGTCCTCGTTTGGACACCGAGTGGCTCCTGTCCACTCTGTTTGACGCCTCCCTGTTATCAACTTTCAAAGCCGCCGGTTTTCCGGCGGCTCTTTTTTGCGTCTAGACTCGGTTGAATTCCGAGGAATGACCCGCGGAAACCATATCCGCGCTTGCCGCTGGACTCCGCGGTTCGCTCGCGCAATGATTTGTTCATCATAAGCCGGCGCCAAAGCCGGACGGGTAAACAGTTGCGTAAGGGGCGTTAACCATGGAACGTTTGCAAGCCGACGGCGCTCTCGTTCAACTCAGCGAGCGGTTCACCAATTCTGCGGCCTTTGGCGCCCTGTTCCGTGAAGGCATGGATCTGGTCGAAGAGACCGCCGCCTATCTCGACGGCGCCGGCCGCAACGAGGCCAAGGCGCTCGATCGCGCCGTCAGCCTCACCTATGCGACCGAGAGCATGCGCCTGACCACGCGCCTGATGCAGCTCGCCTCGTGGCTGCTGCTGCATCGTGCGGTGAAGGAAGGCGAGATGACGCTGGTCCAGGCCAACCGCGAGAAGACCAAGGTCAAGCTCAGCGCAGCGGATCCCGGCCCCGCCGACACCATCGAGAAGCTGCCGTCAATGCTCCAGGAGCTGATCCATCGCTCGATGAGCCTGCAGACCCGCGTCCGCCGCCTCGACACCACCATTCACAACCCGCCGGTCGATCACCCCTCGATCGGCAATCCGCTGGTGCCGCATCTCAACGCGCTGAAGGCCGCGTTCGAGCGGTAAGGTCACAGCTGCCGTAGCTGTAAGCCCCGCTCTCGTCGAGTGGGCAAAGGCGCAAAGCGCCGTGCCCACCATTTCTCTCTAAAGACCGCGAAAGTCCGTGGGCACGCTTCGCTTTGCCCACACTACTGGTCTTTCGCCTTGTTCGACGACACGCCCACAAAACCAACACCGTCACCCTGAGGTGGCCGCTTCTTCAGCGGCGCTCGAAGGGCGACGGCCCGGCTCCGTCCCGGCCGTTCATCCTTCGAGGCTCCCCACGCGACGCGCTGCGCCGCGCGGCTCGCACCTCAGGATGACGGGTCTGGTAGCAACGCGACGGTGGTTCCCAAAACAAAAACGCCCCCGGTTTCCCGGGGGCGTTTTTCGTCTCCAGCCTTGCGGCCTGGATCAATCCTTTTTGAGGAAGCCCGAAAACTTCTTCTGGAAGCGCGAGACGCGGCCGCCGCGATCCATCAGCTGGGCGTTGCCGCCGGTCCAAGCCGGGTGCGACTTCGGGTCGATGTCGAGGTTCAGCGTGTCGCCTTCCTTGCCCCAGGTGGAGCGGGTCAGGTACTCGGTTCCGTCGGTCATCACGACCTTAATCGTATGATAATTCGGGTGAATCTCGGCTTTCATGGCAATTCCTAGGGCGACCGGCGCCGCTCGCTTGAGTGATGTCGATGACGGATTTGGCGGCTCTATACCCCACGGAGCCCCCTAAAACAAGTCATTGTGGGACAAGGAGAACCGGGCACCGCTTAAGGGACATCCCGGATTTGCCACAACCGGTCCCCCGGCCTATCTGGAGCAGACTTATCTCTTTTGGTCGGATTCCAATGAGCGCAGTAGAACGGCTTGAAACCGGGCCCGCAGAAGAAGCCCCGTCGATCGAAGCCGAGCTGATCGAGCAGCCTGAGAAGGGCCGCGCCAAGCTGCGGCCGCTGATGGCGCTTGCGCCTTACGTGGCCCGCTATCGCGGCCGGGCGGCGCTCGCCTTCGTCTCGCTGACGGTCGCGGCGCTGACCACGCTGCTGGTGCCGGTCGCGGTGCGTCGGATGATCGATTTCGGCCTGACGCCGGAAGGCATCGCGATGATCAACAGCTACTTCTCGGTGATGATCGCGGTGGTCGCCGTGCTCGCACTGGCAAGCGCGTCGCGTTACTACCTCGTGATGACGATCGGCGAGCGCATTGTTGCCGATCTCAGGCGCGACGTGTTTGCGCATCTGTTGTCGCTCTCGCCGGCCTTCTTCGATTCCGCGCGCAGCGGCGAACTGGTGTCGCGGCTCACCGCCGACACCACGCAGATCAAATCCGCGGTCGGCGCCTCCGTCTCGATCGCGCTGCGCAATCTGATGATGTTCTTCGGCGCGGCGACGATGATGGTGATCACCAGCCCGCGTCTGTCCGGCTTCGTGCTGCTTGCGATCCCCTTGATTGTGCTGCCCCTGGTTGCCTTCGGGCGCTGGGTGCGGCGGCTGTCGCGCAATGCGCAGGATACGCTTGCCGACGCGTCCGCCTATGCAGGCGAGCTGATTGGCGCGATCCGCACCGTGCAGGCCTATACCAGCGAAGGCCTGGCCGCGAAGCGTTTTGGCGGCGAGGTCGAGCAGGCCTACGAGGCCGCGCGCACGTCCACGCAAGCTCGCGCGGTTCTCACCGCCATCGTCATCTTCATCGTGTTCGCAAGCGTGGTCGGGATCCTCTGGATCGGCTCGCATGACGTGCTCACCGGCGCGATCACGCCGGGCCGGCTCGGTCAGTTCGTGCTCTATGCGGCCTTCGCGGCCGCAGGCCTCGGCCAGCTCAGCGAGGTCTGGGGCGAGGTTTCGGCTGCATCAGGCGCTGCGGAACGCCTGTTCGAGATCCTGCACGTGCAGCCCGACATCAGGGCGCCGGCGTCGCCGCGCGCGCTGCCGGTGCCCGGCCGCGGCGAGGTCGGCTTCGATCACGTCAGCTTCTCTTATCCGGCGCGGCCCGACGTCAACGTGCTCGACGCCGTGTCGTTCACGGTGCGGCCCGGCGAGAAGGTTGCGATCGTCGGCCCGTCCGGCGCCGGCAAGAGCACGATCTTTCATCTGCTGCTGCGCTTCTACGATCCGCGGGGCGGCGCGATCTCACTCGACGGCGTGCCGGTGAAGTCTTCCGACCCGCGCGATTTCCGGTCCCGCATCGCTTTGGTGCCGCAGGAATCCAACGTGTTCGCGGCGAGCGCGCGCGAGAACATCCGCTTCGGCCGGCCCGATGCGACCGATGCCGAGGTCGAGCGTGCCGCCGAGCTCGCGCATGCCACCGAGTTCATCCGGCGCCTGCCCGAAGGTTTCGACACCCCGCTCGGCGAGCGCGGCGTGACGCTCTCCGGCGGCCAGCGCCAGCGCATCGCGATTGCGCGCGCCATCCTGCGCGATGCGCCGCTGCTGTTGCTCGATGAAGCCACCTCCGCACTCGACGCCGAAAGCGAGACGTTGGTGCAGACCGCGCTCGAGGAGCTGATGAGCCACCGCACCACTCTGGTGATCGCGCATCGTCTCGCCACGGTGCTGTCCTGTGATCGCATCCTGGTGATGGACCAGGGCAAGATCGTCGAGCAGGGCACGCATGCCGAGCTTGTCGCTGCGAACGGGCTCTATGCGCGGCTCGCGAGGTTGCAGTTCGAGGGGGCGTGAGGCGGGCCTCGCCTCCGATACCGACGCGCCATCTCGACGATACGCTGTCCCGCCGCCACCGCCTCGGTGTGATCTTGAGAAAAATTCAGCCGGATACTGTTCGGGTAGGGACCGAACTCAGTACCGGGCGTCACGATGACGCCTGCCTGATGGCGCAGCAACCGTACGAAATCCGCTAGCTCGACCGCGAGCGGTGGCAGCGTCGGGAACAGATAACTCCCGGCCTGCGGCTCGCGGGTAGCCAGTCCTCCGTCGCGAAGAACACCAAGAAGATCGTTGCGGATCGCTTGATGTTTCAAGATCCGCTCTTCCAGCCAGCCCGCCGGCTCTCGAAACCATGTGCGAAGAACCGCCTGATTGTAGCCTGCGGCGCGCAGCGAGACGATAGCCTGCAGCTTCTCCATCCGCTCGATGACCGCCGGCGCACCGAATGCGATACCCAGCCTGTAGCCGCTCAGCGACTCCGTCTTCGATGGGCCCATGATGGTGATGATGCGCTCCGCCGGCAGTCCGGCGGCGCGGATATGCGCATAAGCCTCGTTCGGATAAAGAAGTCGGGCGTAGAGTTGATCGGCGATGATTGTCACGCCAAACGCGGCGGCGAGCCGGGCGATCTCCACGATTTCTCGCTTGGAATAGACAGCGCCGGTCGGATTGTTCGGATTCGAGAACAGAAATACGCGCGCGCCAGCTTCGAACGCGGCTTGAAGCTGTACGAGGTTGAGACCGGCTTCGTCGGAGCCGCAGAGATAATCCATCGTCACCGGTACCGGACGCCCGCCGAAGAATTCGACGAGCTTTCGGTTGGCAAAATAGTCCGGCTGGACAATCGCCACTTGATCGCCGGGGCTGACCAGCGACGCGACCGCCAGGAACAGGGCGCCTTGCGTGCCCGGCGTGACGATCGTGCCGTCGTCGGCGGAGACGGGCGCGCCTGTGAACGTGGCGAGCGCTTCGGACAGCCCGGCGCGGATGTCGGCCGTTCCGCGGTACTCTGTGTAGGCCTGCCGTCCTCCGGCCGCGAGCGCCTCCAAAAAATGATCGGAAGCACCGGGCGTCGGCAGGAAGGCATCGACGTCACCGTGCGAGAAATCGACCGGGCGTCCGGACAATTTCCGGCCACGCATCAGGTTGCCGACATCTCCCGCGGCCTGACGTACTTCCTGGCCCGGCGCGTGAGCGGTGGCCAGCGCGACGAATCTGTCGATGATCATTGCGGCAATGAGACCGGTCGCGACGCGACTTGCGCCGATTTGTGCAAATCGACCAGCTCGGCAAGCGAGTTGACGGTCAACGACGGATCGGCAGTGGCCGCCAGGGTCGCTCCGGTGCCTTTCTTTCCATGGCGGCGGTTCACCCAGACGGTCGTCAGGCCAAGCCGGTTGCCGGGTGTGATATCGTGGTGCTTGCTTTGGGCGACGTGGAGTATCTCTTTCCTTTCGATCCGGTGCCGCGCAGCTTGTTCGAATGCCGCATCGAAATGCGGTTGGCCGGGCTTGTAAGAGCTCACGTCTTCCGCCGTGACCGTGAACAGGAACGGCACTTCCAGCATCCTGAGCGTGCCTGCGAGCGAAGAATTGTCGACATTCGAGAGGATGCCAAGCGCGAAGTACTGGCTGAGATATCGCAGGCTCTCGACAGTGTCCGCGAATGGACGCCAGAACGGCACGGATCGCGCGAACTCGCCCGCGCGGGCAGGGTTTTCATCCCAGCCAAACTGCTCTTCGATGTCCCGCCACGAGCGTCGGAGCACTTCGGGGTAAAGCAAGGTCGGGCGCGTCTGCTGATGCTTGGCCTGCATGAGAGCGAATGTGCTTACGACGAGTTCCGGAGGGACCTGAGAATTCATCTCCAGGAGCCATGGCTGCACCAGCTTCGATATGGAGGTGTCCCAGTCGATCAGCGTGCCGTAGCAATCGAACGTCAGCAGTTTGAATTTTGAGAATTCGAGCATTTACTTCTCTTCCTTGGAAAGTTCTTCCCGATGCAGGTGCGCCTGCAAGCGCTTGGTCGACGCGTCTGTCTGATCGACAATCAAGCGGCAGGCGTCTTCGATGTCGCCATCGCGAATCTTCGAGACGATGAGGAGATGGCTGTCGACCCAGTCGGAGCTGAGGCCGGAATTGGCCCACTCCGGAAGCAGGTAACGGTTGATCCCCTGGTACAGGCCGCCAATTTGCGCGAGCAGACGCGGCCGCTCGGCACGCTTGTACAGGCTGCGATGAAACTCCCAGTGCAGGTTGGCGCGATCGAGCGAATCCGACGCCTGGGCGGCCCTGGCCAGAACGGCCTCGGAATATTGCAGGTCGGCCGTGGTGAGACGTGGGGCCGAGTGACGCAGCGCATGCGGTTCGAGCAGACTGCGCAACTCGGCGATCTCAAGAAAGTCTTGCTCCGAGATCTGAGAGACGGTCACACCGCGGTTGGGATGCAGCACCGCCAGTCCGTCGGCGATCAGCCGCTGAAGCGCTTCGCGCACGGGCGCAACGCTGACGCCAAACCGCGCAGCGACGTCGTTTTGCTTGAGCTGTGCGCCGCCGGAGATCGTTCCCAGGAGGATCGCACGACGCAACTGCTCGGCGATGAGGTCCGAGGTCGAGAGCTTGACGGCCGAGATGCCGGCGAGGGCGTCGGATAGGGTCATTCTTGACATTCCTGTCATATCGCGTGATCTTAGATTATCGATAATCGAAGATCGATACGAAATCAAGGGCCTTTCGAGGCGCAGTCAGCGCGTAAGGAGTTGAAATATGGCAGAGATCTCTGAGACGACGATAATTGCGACCGATGAGCGAGCCAGTTCGCTCTCCCGGACTGCTCTGGCAGCCACCGTCGGCACCACGATCGAATGGTACGACTTCCAAGTCTACGGCTTGGCCGCGGCGCTCATTTTCAACTCGCAGTTCTTCCCGAACTTCGACCCCTTGGCCGGCACGCTGCTCTCATTCGCCACTTTCGCTGTCGGTTTTCTCGCTCGCCCGATCGGAGCGATTATCTTCGGGCACATGGGTGATCGCATCGGTCGCAAGTCGACGCTCATCACGACGTTCCTGCTGACGGGGGTTGCGACCCTCCTGGTCGGATGCCTTCCGAACTACGCTACCATTGGCGTATTCGCGCCTATCCTCCTCGTGCTTCTCCGCCTCATCCAGGGTATCGGCTTGGGCGGCGAATGGGGCGGCGCCGTGCTGGTCATGACCGAAGGCGAGGCGCAAACGCGCCGCGGGCTCCTGGGCAGCCTTCCACAGTTGGGCTCTCCTGCGGGACTAGTGATCGCGACATTGGTCTTCGCTTCGACCACAGCATTGGTCGGTACTGAACAATTCGCCTCGTGGGGCTGGCGACTGCCTTTCCTCCTGAGTCTCGTGCTGGTGGTTGTCGGCGCGTTCGCCAGGTTCTCGATGCCGGAAAGCCAGGCCTTTGCGAAGGCGAAACGTACGAACGCAATCGCGGCATTTCCGCTGGTGGAAACGTTGCGGACCCAGTGGCGTCAGGTTCTGCTCGCGGGCGGGCTGTTTCTTGTGACCAGCGGCGGCTTCTACGTCTATGTGACCTTCATGGTCGCGTACGGCTCGACAAGTCTCGGCCTGCCCAGGGAGCTGATGCTCAACGGCGTTCTGACATTTGCGATCACCGAACTGCTGATCATTGTCCCGGTGTGCGCGTTTTCCGATCGGATCGGACGCCGGCCGGTCTTCATCGCGGCAGCGATCTTCACGATCCTGTTCGCCTTTCCACTATTTTGGCTGGTGAACACGAAGGTCACGTCGTTGATCTTCCTCGGCATGGCCATCGGCGGAATATCCAACGGTGTCCTGTTCGGAATCATGGGATCGTTCGGTCCCGAATTGTTCAAGACCAGTGTCCGCTACACCGGAGCTTCTCTCGGGTATCAATTGTCAGCCGCACTCGGCGGTGGATTGACCCCTCTGATCGCGACAGCCTTGGTCAAATGGGCCGGCGGAAATTATTGGCCGGCTCCGGCCTGGCTCGCAGGTCTCGCATTGGTGAGCCTTATCGCCGCGATTGTCGCACCCGAAACGCGATCCCGCTCACTGTCCGACGAGATCGGCTGAAAATCGAAGAGAGTGTGCCTGGAAACGGTCGGGCGCACTCTCAACCGCTTGGCCAAAGATCAGTGTGCCGGCCCTTTGTGGTATCTGCTGCAATGGAGCTGACCAAGGGCATCTGGCCCATGATCGATTTGTCTGCCTGTTTTGCCCGACGTGTCAATGTCTTCGGCGCCGTCAGCGTTAGCTGCCGGCGACTGCGGCGCTACTGTGCATGGGGTCGTTTTCGCCAATTTGGTTTTCGCGCACTTGACCGCGCTCACGGGCACTTCGGCGAGCCCATCGGCACGTTCGGCCACGGCCAGTTCTTCCAGCTGCCGCCTTCGCCGATACAGGGTGCTCCGCTGTTGGCCGGAGCCGGACTGTCTGTCGGAGCGGGCGTGCTCGTTGGCGCTGGCGAACTCGTCGTCTCACTTGGCGTCTTGGGCGGCGGCGCGAGGCGCTGGTCGACGTAGATCGTCGACACATAGCCGGCGACGATGACGCCCAGAAAGACCGAAGACCCCTTGGCCAGATCGCTCAGCCGCATCGATCTTCTCCATTTGCTTGCCGGTTGCGACACTAGCAAACCGCGCAGGGCTTCTCCGTGACATCAGTCACGGCCGCCACGCCATCTTCAGCACGGGCCGTCCCGAGGTCGGGTTCACATCGTCGCCGGCATGCGCAAAGCCGTTACGCTCGTAGAAGCGAACGGCGCGGGCGTTGTCCTTGTTGACCAGCAACGTGACGCCGGCGGGTGACAGACGCTTGGCTTCGTCGACCAGCAGCCTTGCCGCGTCCGAGCCCCAATGCTCGGGATCGACCACGAGCTGGTCGAGATAGCCGTCGCCGTCGATGGTGACGAAACCGGTCAGCGCGCCGTCCTGTTCGGCAACCACGATCGCGGCCGTCGGCACCAGCTCGTTGCGCCAGCGCTCGCGCCACCACTCCACCCGCGCGGCAAAATCGATCTGCGGATAGGCCTGCTGCCAGGTGCGATGCCAGAGGTCGATCGTCGCCGCTTCGTCGGCGTCTACGTAGGGGCGGAGGTGGAGCGCGCTCACTACCGCTCCGTCAGCTTCAGCTCGATGCGGCGGTTGCGTTTGTAGGCGTCCTCGGTGTTGGCGGTGTCGAGCGGCTGGAATTCGCCGAAGCCGGCGGCAACCAGGCGCTGGGCGGGTACGCCGAGCGTGATCAGATATTGCACCACCGAGATCGAACGGGCGGCCGACAGGTCCCAGTTGGATTTGAAGTTCGGACCGTTGACCGGCCGCACGTCAGTGTGGCCATCGACGCGCAGCACCCAGGGGATCTCGTTCGGGATCTTCTTGTCGAGCTCGATCAGCGCTGTTGCCAATGTATCGAGCTCGGCGCGGCCTTCCGGCAGCAGGGTCGCCTGACCGGTGTCAAAGAATACTTCGGACTGGAACACGAAGCGATCGCCGACGATTCGGATGTCGGGTCGGTTGCCGAGAATGGTGCGGAGGCGGCCGAAGAATTCGGAGCGGTAGCGCGACAATTCCTGCACGCGCTGCGCCAAGGCAACATTCAGACGAGAACCCAGATCGGCAATGCGGTTCTGCGATTCCTTGTCGCGCTTCTCGCTGGCATCGAGCGCCTCTTCGAGGGCCGCCAATTGCCGGCGCAGCGCGCTGATCTGCTGGTTCAGCACCTCGATCTGCGCCAGCGCTCGCGCCGAGACCGCCTTCTCGGAGTCGAGCGCCTTGCCGAGCTCGGAGCTCTTGCCCTGCGCGTCGTTGCCGGCGGCGGCGAGCCCGTCATAGAGGCCCTTGATGCGGTCGCGCTCGCTCTCGGCGGACGCGAGGCCGGCCTTCAATTGCGAGACCTGGTCGTCGAGCGTCAGCTTGCCGAGCTTCTCCAGCGACAAGAGCTCGTTGAGCTGGGCGATCTTGGCGTTGAGCTGCTCCAGCGCCTTGTCCTTGCCGGTCACCTCCTGCGACAGGAAGAACTGCACGACCAGGAACACCGACAGCAGGAAAACGATCGACAGCACCAGCGTCGACAGCGCGTCGACGAATCCGGGCCAGTAGTTGAAGCCGGTTTCGCTGCGGCGGGTACGGGCAAGAGCCATTCAGGTGCCTTTGCGTTGTCGTTGTCTGCCCTAGTCCTGCGGGAGGTGGCAGACTGCTTCAATGTTGTGGCCGTCCGGATCGAGCACGAATGCTCCGTAGTAGTTTGCATGGTAATGCGGACGCAATCCGGGCGGTCCGTTGTCCTTGCCGCCTGCGGCGATCGCTTCATCATAGAAGCGCTGCACGGTTGCCCGATCGGACGCCGCAAAGGCGATGTGTGCGCCGGTCTGGGTCGGCTCACGCAGGCCGATCCAGAAGAAGGCCTTCGGACGGATGCCATAGCCGGCGAAGCGCTCGCCTTCGGCGTACAGACGCGCGATCCCCAGGGGCTGCAAGGCCTGATCGTAGAATGCCTTCGATCTCTCGATATCGGTGATGCCGATGGTGACGTGGTCCAGCATGGCCGCTCTCGATCAGCTAACTCTTTTCCGGCTGGCGCGCGATGCGCTCCAGTAGGCGGCGGATCTCGCGGTTCTGCTCGCCCTGGCCGTCGGCCCATTCGCGGATCATCTGCTGCTCGGTCCGCATGTGCGAGACCAGCGCCTGGATGGCTTCCGCGAGACTCGCCATCGCCGCAGTGGTGCCGCGGCTGGCGCTGCCTTCCTCGAGCACGGAGCGTAAGCGCTCGACTGCGGCCTGCAGTTCGCCGCTGGCAACCCCACCGCCAGCGGGGGCGGCAACAGTGACGTCGCCGCTGCCGTACTCGCGCACGGTGGTGGCGAGCCAGTCTTCGAGGTCGGTGTAGAAACGGTTCTGCGCCTGGCTCGATTGCAGGTCGAGAAAGCCGAGGATCAGCGAGCCGGCAAGGCCGAACAGGGAGCTCGAGAACGAGATGCCCATGCCGCCGAGCGGGGCGGCCAAGCCCTCCTTCAGCGTGTCGAACAGCGCGCCGGAATCGCCGCCGACCTTGAGGCCGTCGATCACCTTGCCGACCGAGCCGACCGTCTCGATCAAGCCCCAGAAGGTGCCGAGCAGGCCGAGGAAGACCAGCAGGCCGGTCATGTAGCGGGAGATGTCGCGGGCCTCGTCCAGGCGGGTCGCGATCGAATCGAGCAGATGCCGCATGGTGGTCTGCGTGATCGACATCCGCCCGCTGCGCTCGCCGCCCAGGATCATCGCCATCGGTGCCAGCAGTTTTGGGTGCCGGGCCGGCGCCAGGCCGGGGTCGGCGATGCGGAAATTGTTGACCCAGGAGACCTCGGGATAGAGCCGGATCACCTGGCGGAAGGCCAGGATGATGCCGATGAACATCACGCCGCCGATCAGGGCGTTCAGCCCGGGATTGGCGAAGAAGGCCTGGATGATCTGCTTGTAGAGCACCACGCCGACCAGTGTGCACAGCACCAGGAAAACCAGCATCCGCACCAGGAAGACACTGGGGGAGGATAGTTTTGTGTATTCGATGTCGAGGGAGGAGCGGGGCGAGGCGCCAGACGGCATGGCCGGTATCATCCGTTACGAAGCTTGCTTGCATCTGCACTATGGCACAGCGCCAGCCCAAAAAAAGCGCCGGTTGTGCCGATTTCGGGGCCGGTTCGGGAACCCAAAGCTGAAACCGCGCTTTGATTGAGACGTATTTTGCAAAACATCGGCATTCCACAGGCTTAGCTCGGATTTTTGCATGGCGACGTATCTTGCGGGACTGGCGGCCATCGCGCTCTCGCTCGCGGTCCTGATGGCGATCGCCTGGGTTGTACAGCAGCGCACAGGCAATTCCGGCTGGGTCGATGCGATCTGGACCTTTGCGGTCGGGTTGGTCGGCGCGGGCAGCGCCCTGTGGCCGTTCGCGGGCGAGGGGCCCAATGAGCGGCAATGGCTGGTCGCCGGCCTCGTTGCGGTCTGGTCGCTCCGGCTGGGCACCCATATCGCGATCCGCACCACCGGGATTACCGATGACCCCCGCTACGCCGCCTTTGCCGCGGAGTGGGGCCTCAACGCGCCGCGGCGGATGTTCATCTTCCTGCAGAACCAGGCGCTGGGTTCGGTGCCGCTGGTGTTTTCCATTTTTGTCGCCGCGCACGTCCCTGTGCCCGCCTTGCGGATCCAGGACGTCCTGGGTGCCGCGATCCTGCTGATCGGGATCGCGGGCGAGGCGCTGGCGGATGCGCAGCTGCGCCGCTTCCGGCACGACCCCGCCAATCGCGGCAAGGTCTGCGATGCCGGGCTGTGGCGCTGGTCGCGCCATCCCAATTATTTCTTCGAATGGTTCGGTTGGCTCGCTTATCCCGTGATCGGCCTCGCGAGCGGATACCCCTGGGGCTGGGCCAGCCTGCTGGCGCCCATCTTCATGTACTGGATCCTGGTCCACGTCACCGGCATCCCGCCTTTGGAAGCGCAGATGCTGCGATCGCGCGGCGAGCGCTATCGCGCCTATCAATCCCGCACCAGCATGTTCTTTCCAATGCCACCGAGAGAGGGAATGGCCGCATGAGCGTCGTGTCCACGATCATCGGGACTGCCGAACGCGTGCCGCTGCCGGATCTCGTGGTCCGCGCCGCCATCCAGCGCCTGTGCTCGCGCACCGCAACGCGGCTCGCCGCGCACACCGGCGCCGACGATGCCGCCTTCGCCGGACGGATGATGATCAGGCCGATCGCCGAGCACACCGACGCAGCCAACACCCAGCATTACGAAGTGCCGCAAAGCTTCTTCGCGCAGGTGCTGGGCCCGAACCGCAAATACTCGTCCTGCTTCTATAGTAACGATGCGACGACGCTGCGGGAGGCCGAGGAGGAAGCGCTGCGCCAGACCGTCGAGCATGCCGGCCTCGCCGACGGACAGGCCATCCTCGAATTGGGCTGCGGTTGGGGCTCGCTGTCGCTGTGGATCGCGCGGCAATTTCCGCATGCGAAGGTGACGGCTGTGTCGAACTCGCAGTCGCAGCGCGCCTATATCGAGGACATCGCGCAGAGCCGCGGCCTGCTCAACTTACGCGTCGTCACCGCCGACATGAACGTGTTCGCGCCGGAGGGCCAGTTCGACCGCATCGTCTCGGTCGAGATGTTCGAGCACATGATGAACTGGCGCAAGCTGATGACGCGCGTGCGCGCGTGGCTTGCGCCGGAGGGGCGCTTCTTCATGCACATCTTCACCCATCGCGCCGGCTCCTATGCGTTCGACCGCGCCAATCGCGAGGACTGGATCGCGCAGCACTTCTTCACCGGCGGCGTGATGCCGAGCCATCAGCTGATTCGCCAATATGACGATATCTTCGCGATCGAGAAGGAATGGCGCTGGAGCGGCACGCATTATCAACGCACCGCGATCGACTGGCTCGCCAATTTCGATGCGCATCGCGACGCGATCGAAGCCTCCTTGCGCAACGTCTACGGCGACGAGACCTATCTGTGGATGCGGCGCTGGCGCTGGTTCTTTCTCGCCACCGCCGGCCTGTTCGGTTACGCCGACGGATCGGAGTGGGGCGTGAGCCACTACCGGATGAAGGCGGCGGGGTAGGGCGTGCGAATGAATTCCGCGCCGTAGTCCAAGCCTACCTAAGTATGGCGACTTCATACCTGCGCGCGATGGCAGCGACCAGATGTTCGGTGTTACCGATACATCCAGAGTGAAAAGCAACGGAACCGGTCTACGAGCCGGCAGTTGCGGGACAAGGCCGGCGGCGTAGCGCCCATCGGCCTTTCTCCCGATTGAGCCGCGCTTTGCCGCTCAACTGATGCTTACTGACACATCTGGTGCAGCGAGTACGCCATGAGAAACATCGCCGATCTCCTCATGCGGTTTTGGCTGGGAAGCCAGCCCGCGTCCAATACACAGGTTGCGGCTATGGCTGAAAACCGGGATCGATCCAGCATGGCTGATTTTGTCCGCATCCTGCAGGCTTACGATCAAGCCCAGTAGTTCGCTGGATGGGTCGAGCGAAGCGAACCCCATCAAACTCCATCCCCGCAATGACATCGAGCTGACAAGCACGAGCAGTGGCTGCGCCGCCGCGATGTTCTGTCGCAGCGCGCGACGATGGAACCCGACTCACAATCCAGTGAGTCCCCAAAATCAGCCTGAACTCAGCGCGATAGCGCATGTGGCATTGAGCCGCCTGCGAGACGCGTTGCGCCGCAGCAAGTCCATTCTATTTTGATGGCATCAGCCGCGCAGAAATTGTCCAGAACGGGCATTGCGCGAGACGCGTGATCAGTTTCAACAATTTTGGGGCACCCCACTTCATGTCAGGACTTCGAGCGCGATCGGCATGCGTTGCAATGATGCTCGCGGCCTTTGCGCCGCTGCTAGGCGCTTGCGACGAATCCTCCTCCGCCGTCGCCACTGCCCAAACTTCTGAACCCGATGTCAGCGTCGTCACCGTCAAGCCGCAGCCGCGCGCCGTGGTGCGCGAGCTGCCGGGCCGGATCTCGCCGACGCGCGTTGCCGAGGTGCGTCCTCGCGTGTCCGGCATCGTGGTCGAGCGGCTGTTCCGCCAGGGCAGCGAGGTGAAGGCGGGCGATGCGCTGTATCGCATCGATCCGCGCCCGTTCGAGGTCGAGGTGATGGCCAATGACGCGGCGGTCGACAAGGCCGAGGCTGCGCTGATGCAGGCGCAGCAGCAGGCGCGCCGCATCGCGACGCTGACCAGCCAGCGCGCCGCGCCCGAAGCCGAGAACGAAAAGACCATTGCGGCCGAGCGCCAAGCTCAAGCTGAAGTCGAGGGCCGCAAGGCCGACCTCGCGCGCGCAAAGCTCAATCTCGATTATGCCACCGTGCGCGCGCCGATCGACGGCGTGGTCGGTGCGGCCCTCGTCAGCGAGGGCGCGCTCGTGGTGCAGAACGAGACCAATCTTGCGACAGTCCAGCAGCTCGATCCGATCTATGCCGACTTCACCCAGTCGGTGACCGAGCTCAATCAGCTGCGCCGCGCTTTCGAAAGCGGCGACCTCGATCGCATCGAGTCCGATGCCGTCAAGGTGCGCCTCGTGCTCGACGACAACACGATCTATGGACTCGACGGCAAGCTGCTGTTCTCCGAGGCCAAGGTCGATGCGCATACCGGCCAGGTGACGTTGCGCGGCGAGTTCCGCAATCCCAAGCGCGAGCTGTTGCCGGGCATGTATGTCCGCGTCCGCCTCGACCAGGGTCTCGACTCCGACGCCATTGCCGTTCCGCAGCAGGCGGTCCAGCGCAATGGCGGCGGTGGCAGCGAGGTGTTCGTCGTCAAGGACGACAACCGCATCGCGGTGCAGCCGGTGCGCACCGGCTCGGTGCAGGACGGCGTCTGGTTCGTCACCGAAGGCCTGAAGGCCGGCGACAAGGTCGTGGTCGAAGGTTTCCAGAAATTCGCGGCCGGCGACAAGGTCAGGCCGCAATCCTGGTCCGAGGCCGAGGCGAGCGCGGACAACCGCCACGCCCTCAAGGCCGCGCGGTAACGCATCATGGCGAGCTTCTTCATCGACAGGCCGATTTTCGCCTGGGTCGTCGCGCTGTTCATCTGTCTGATCGGCGCGATCTCGGTCCCGCTGTTGCCGATCGCGCAATATCCGATCATCGCGCCGCCCTCGATCTCGATCTCGACGAGTTACCCGGGCGCGTCGCCGGAAAACCTCTACAACAGCGTTACCCGGTTGATCGAGGAGGAGCTCAACGGCGCCTCCGGCATCCTCAATTTCGAATCGACCAGCGATTCGCTCGGCCAGGTCGAGATCATCGCCAATTTCCAGCCGGGCACCGACACCAGCGCGGCATCGGTCGAGGTGCAGAACCGCATCAAGCGCGTCGAGGCACGCCTGCCTCGCGCGGTGATCCAGCAGGGCATTTTGATCGAGGAAGCCTCGAGCGCGGTGCTCCAGATCATCACGCTGAACTCGACCGACGGCAGCCTCGACGAAGTCGGCCTCGGCGACTTCATGATCCGCAACGTGCTCGGCGAAATCCGCCGCATTCCCGGCGTTGGCCGCGCCACGCTCTATTCGACGGAACGTTCGCTACGCGTCTGGGTCGATCCGGCCAAGCTGGTCGGCTATGGGCTGACCGCCGACGACGTCAACAAGGCGATCGCCGCACAGAACGCGCAAGTTGCTTCGGGCAGCATCGGCGCGGAGCCATCGACGGGCAGCCAGCGCACCTCCGCGCTGGTGCTGGTCAAGGGCCAGCTGTCGTCGCCGGATGAATTCGGCGCCATCATCCTGCGCGCCAATGCCGATGGTTCGACCGTGCGGTTGCGGGATGTCGCGCGCGTCGAGGTCGGCGGCCTCAGCTACCAGTTCAACACCCGCCTGAACGGCAAGCCGACCGCCGGTCTCTCCGTGCTGATGTCGCCGACCGGCAATGCGCTGGCGACCGCAAGCGCGGTCGAGGAGAAGATGAAGGAGCTGTCGCGCTTCTTCCCGGCCAACATCTCCTACGAGATCCCCTACAACATCACGCCCGTGGTCGAGGCCTCGATCAAGAAGGTGCTGACGACGCTGGTCGAAGCCGTGGTGCTGGTGTTCGTCGTGATGTTCGTGTTTCTGCAGAACATCCGCTACACCATCATTCCGACCATCGTGGTGCCGGTGGCGCTGCTGGGCGCCTGTACCACGCTGCTGCTCGCCGGCTATTCCATCAACATGCTCTCGATGTTCGGCATGGTGCTCGCGGTCGGCATCCTCGTCGACGACGCCATCGTCGTGGTCGAGAATGTCGAACGCATCATGACCGAGGAGGGCCTGCCGCCGAAGGAAGCGACGCGGAAGGCGATGTCGCAGATCTCGGGCGCCATCATCGGCATCACGCTGGTGCTGATGGCCGTGTTCGTGCCGATGGCGTTCTTCCCGGGCTCGGTCGGCATCATCTACCGCCAGTTCTCGGTGACCATGGTCGCGGCGATCGGCTTCTCCGCCTTCCTGGCGCTGTCGCTGACGCCGGCGCTGTGCGCGACGATTCTGAAGCCTGTCACGGCTGGTCACGGCCATGCCAGGAAGGGCGTGTTCGGCTGGTTCAACCGCATGCTCGAGGGCAGCAAGGAGGGTTACTCCCGCACCGTCGGCTTCTCGCTGAAGCGCACGGGTCGTTTGATGCTGGTCTATGTCGCGCTGCTCGCCGGCCTGTCCTGGGCCTTCGTCAATCTGCCCGGCGGCTTCCTGCCGGTCGACGACCAGGGTTTTGTCACCACCGACGTGCAGACGCCGTCCGACTCGTCCTACGGCCGCACCGAGGCCGTGATCGAAAAGGTCGAAAAATATCTGGCGCAGCGGCCGGGTGTCGACAACGTCACTTTCCTTACCGGCTTCAGCTTCTCAGGTCAGGGCATGAACACCGCGCAGGCCTTTATCACGCTGAAGGACTGGTCGGAGCGCGGGCCGAAGGAATCTGCTGCCGCGATCGTCAACGACATCAACCGCGATCTGTCGTCGTCGATCCGCGATGCCAAGATCTCGGCGCTGCAGCCGCCGCCGATCGACAATCTCGGCAATTCCTCGGGCTTCTCGTTCCGGCTCCAGGACCGCGGCCAGAAGGGCTATCCGGCGCTGATGCGCGCCGCCGACCAGTTGATCGCCGAGGCCAATGCGAGTTCGGTGCTCCAGAAGGTCTATGTCGAGGGCCTGCCCGAGGCGGGCGTGGTCAATCTCGTGATCGACCGAGAGAAGGCCGGCGCGTTCGGCGTCACCTTCGAGGACATCAACAACACCATCTCGACCAATCTCGGCTCGAACTACATCAACGACTTCCCGAACCGCGGCCGCATGCAGCGCGTCGTGGTGCAGGCCGACAGCCGCGACCGCATGAGGACCGAGGACATCCTCAACTACAACGTCAGGAACTCTCACGGCCAGCTGGTGCCGTTCTCCTCCTTTGCGACGGTCGAATGGTCGCGCGGTCCGACGCAGATTGCCGGCTTCAACTACTATCCCGCCGTGCGTATCTCGGGTGAGGCAAAACCCGGCTTCACGTCGGGCGACGCGATCGCCGAGATGGAGAAGCTCGCCGGCAAACTGCCGCGCGGCTTCGGTTACGAATGGACCGGACAGTCGCTCCAGGAAAAGCTGTCGGGCTCGCAGGCGCCGTTCCTGCTCGCGCTCTCCGTGTTCGTGGTGTTCCTGTGTCTTGCCGCACTCTACGAGAGCTGGACCATTCCGCTCGCGGTGCTCTTGACCGTGCCGCTCGGTATCGTCGGCGCTGTGGTCGCGGCGATGCTGCGCGGCCTGCCCAACGACGTCTATTTCACCGTCGGCCTCATCACCATCATCGGCCTCGCGGCCAAGGATGCCATCCTGATCATCGAGTTCGCCAAGGATCTGCGCAAGGAAGGCAAGCCGCTGGTGGAGGCCACCATCGAGGCCTGTCGCCTGCGCTTCCGCCCGATCCTGATGACCGGCCTTGCCTTCATCTGCGGCGTGTTGCCGATGGCGATTGCTCACGGCGCCGGCGGCGCCAGCCAGCAATCGCTCGGCACCGTCGTGATGGGCGGCATGATCGCGGTGGTGATCCTGGCGCTGCTGATGGTGCCGGTGTTCTTCGTCTCGGTGCAGCGCGTGCTGGCGGGTGACCGGGAGAAGGCGGCGGCAAAAGGCGGCGAAGCGTACGGGCCGCCGGCACCGGTGAAGCCATAGGCGCCGACGCACCCGCGCGAATCCTTACGAAAGCTTCACGTTTTCTGACGGAACCGCGCGCGGGCAAATGTGTTTGCCCGCGGGGTTAGGGGTTCCACGGAGAAACCGTCCACATGTTGAAGAAGATCCTTTCCGCTGCCGCTGTC
Organism: Bradyrhizobium rifense; assembly: GCF_008123425.1. GTDB lineage: Bacteria > Pseudomonadota > Alphaproteobacteria > Rhizobiales > Xanthobacteraceae > Bradyrhizobium > Bradyrhizobium rifense. The sequence continues at coordinate 188,399 of NZ_VSSS01000016.1, read as the reverse complement.
GGCACCGGCGTGCTGATGATGTCGACCTTCACCGCATCGGCGGCGATCGTGTGCCAGGGCCACACCTGCTGGCACACGCAGGAAGCCTATGAGTTTCCGCACGAAGCGGGCGTCGTCGTCCATGAGGACAATTGGAAGTGGGGGCCGCGCGAAAAGTTTGCTTTTAGGGAGCACGAGGGACGCGGCTACTGGCACGGCCGCAAATGGGTGGCGTGGTAATACGCACGATTTGAGACCGGAGGCCGCGATTTGCGGCCTCCCTTTATCGGCGGCATGAGGGCCGGCCACTGACCGCCGGATCGGTCGGCTTGCTTTCTCGGGGTCGTCAATCCAGACTGCATCTCTGGATTGAAAGAGCATGTATTCGCATCGCAGCGCGAATGCACAGCCAACCCGCCGATTGAGAGCATGTGATGCGTCCGACCGACGTTGCGATCTCCAACTATCGCTCCATTCGGCAGCTCTCGATACCCATCCACCCCTTGTCCGTGTTTGTGGGTGAGAATGGTGTCGGCAAATCCAATCTCTACAAGTCCTTGTCACTATTGCGCGACGCGGCAACAGGTCGAATTACGCGCACGATCGCCGAGGAAGGTGGATTGAATTCCGTCTGCTGGTCCGGCCTTCGCAAGCGAGGCGAGGATGGGCGACTGCGTTTGTCGGCCAAGTTCGATCGTCTCAGATATTCCATTGAGCTCGGACATCCCGGCCCGGTTGAGGCGGCATTTTCCGGCGAGCCGATGATCAAGGCTGAAAGTATCGAGACGACACAAGGCAAACGTAAGGTTCAGCTGATGGCGCGAACGAATTCGCTCGTCAGCGTCCGCGGCGAGAGCGGCGCCTGGAACAGCCACAAGGATGCGGTGCTGCCGTCAGAGACGGCGCTTGCGGGTTTTTCCGATGGCAAGGAATGCCCTGAGATCGACCTGATCAGAAACGCGATGCTGGGCTGGCGATTCTATCATGACTTTCGCACCGATCCGGCGTCGCCGATACGAAAGCCGTGTCTGGCGATCACGACGCCCTCGCTCAGTGCCGATGGCACCGATTTGGCTGCCGCCCTGGCGACCCTCTATTCGATTCGGGAAGATGCCACCGACTTGCAGGACGCGATCGAGGATGCATTCCCGGGCGCAGAGCTCCGCGCATGGGAGCAAAATGGCTGGTGTGAATTCGATCTGCAACTGGCGGATATGCCGCGGCCGTTCAGGGCCCACGAATTGTCCGATGGGACGCTGAAATACATCTGCCTGCTCGCAGTATTCATGGGGTATCGGTTGCCGCCCTTCATCGCGCTGAACGAACCGGAGACCAGCCTGCATCCGTCGCTGCTGGCGCCATTGGCGCGGCTGGTCGCCAAGGCGTCACACCGCGCAGACATCTGGATTGTCACGCATTCGGAACAACTGATGGAGGCATTGCGAAGCGAGAGCTCGGTGCCGCCTCGCCGGGTGATCAAGCCGAAAGGCGCCACGACCATCGAGGGCCTGACCATTGGCGGTGAATATCGGGACGAGGAATCCGACGAAGACGACGCTTAAAGCGGAGTGTGTTTTGGTTGAATCGATGCGAACCGAGAGCTCAGGTCACCTCTCCCGTAGGGAGAGGTCGGATCGCATCGAAGATGCGGTCCGGGTGAGGGGTTCTGCTCTCACTGGTTGCCGCAGCCCCTCACCCGGATTGCTACGCAATCCGACCTCTCCCCGTCGGGGAGAGGTGATCCCGGACGCCGATCGAACCTGACTCCATCGTGCTCTGGTCGTTGCGGGTCGAGCCGTCGTCCTACGGCCCCTACTTCCGCAAAATCTTCACCAGCTCGCCGTGCACGAACTCGTTCCCGCACACGACGTCGCCGGTGACCAGGGCATCGCCCGGCGTGCTGATGTCGGTGACGGTCCCGCCGGCTTCGCGCACCATCAGCATACCGGCGGCGATGTCCCAGGATTGCAAATTGCGCTCCCAGTAGCCGTCGAGACGGCCGGCGGCGACGAAGGCCAGGTCGAGGGAGGCGGCGCCGAAGCGGCGGAGGCCTGCGACGCGGTCCTGGATCGCGGTCATCTCGCGGCGGAATTCCTCGTGGTCGCCGCGGCCGATATGGGGCAGGCCGCAGGCCACCACGCATTCGTTGAGCTGGCGGCGGCCGGCCACGCGCAGGCGCTGGTCGTTGAGGAAGACGCCCTTGCCGCGCTCGGCGATGTAGAGCTCGTCATTGGCGGGGTTGTAGATCACGCCGGCGATGATGGTGCCCTCGCGCACGAGACCGATCGAAATCGCGAATTGCGGGATGCCGTGCAGGAAGTTGGTGGTGCCGTCGAGCGGGTCGACGATCCAGGTGTGGCTCTTGTCGGAGCCTTCCCGCGTGCCGCCTTCCTCGCCGATGAAGCCGTAACCGGGCCGCGCCTTGGAGAGGTCCTGGTAGAGGATTTCTTCTGCGCGCTTGTCGGCGAGCGAGACGAAATTGGCCGGCCCCTTCAGCGAGACCTGCAGATGCTCGATCTCGCCGAGATCGCGCTTGAGGCTGCGGCCGGCGCGGCGCGCGGCTTTGACCATGACATTGATAGTGGCGGAATACAGCATGAGCTCTGGTCTTGATCGGGGGGAGCGGCGCGACAGGGCGCCATTTGAGGGGATTGGGTGCCCCGCGAGGGGGCAAACGTCAAGTCATTTGGTCCCGAGCCATTTCTTGGCCGCGGCCTCAGCCTTGGCGCGGTCGTCGGCGGGCAGATCGGACAGCTGCTTGTCGAGCTCCGGATCGCCCTTGCCGGAGGTTTTGGCCACCAGATGCCATTTGAACCCCTCGATCTTGTCCACGGTCGCGCCCACGCCGTTGATCAGGACCCAGGCGAGGCGGTTCTGCGCGATCGCGCTGCCCTGGCGGGACGCCTTGCGCAGCAAGGCCACGGCTGCGGGCTGGTTCTTCGGCGTGCCGGTGCCGTTGAACATGGCGATGGCATATTCGACCTCGGCATCGACATTGTCGGCCAGCGACGCCGCCTGCAGCAGCCGCACCGACCGTTCGGGGTCCTTCGGCACGCCGGTTCCTTCCTTGTAGAAGGTCGCGAGCGCGTATTGCGCCTCGGGCAGGCCGGCATCGGCTGCCTGGCGCAACAGCTCGGCGGAGCGCTTGACGTCCTGCGGCAGGGTTTGCCCGTCCAGATAAAGCAGAGCGAGGTTATAGGCCGCCTTGGGCTCGCCGAGCTTGGCGGCGGAGGCCATCAGCTTCACGGCTTCGCCCTTGTCGACGGGGCCGCCGCGGCCGGAGATGCGCAGCATGGCGAGCGCAAACATCGCCTCGCGGTCGCCGGCATCAGAAGCGCGCTTGTACCATTCGAGCGCCTTGGCGTAGTCGCGCCTGATGCCCATGGCATTGGAGTAGAGCTCGCCCAGCATGGTCATGGCCTTGGCGTCGCCGGTCTTGGCGCGCGCGCTGGCGAGGTCGAAGGCGGTCTTGTACTGGCCGCGCTGATAGGCGCCGAACACCAGATCGACGTTGGAATTGTCGGTCGCAGGCGCCGGGATCACGGTTGCCGGCAGCGTCGGGCTCGGCGAGGCCGACGGCTTTGGCGTGGCCTCCTTCTTCTTGGTGATCGTGTGCGGCGCGACCTTCGGCTTGTCCTTTGCTGGCTCCTTGGACTTCTGCTTTTCGGGCGCAGGGCTCGGGATCGTTGCCGGCGGCGTGATCTGGAGCTGCGCGGCCGCAGGCGCCGCCAGCAGCAGCGTGGTGAGAAGCGTGATGCGTGGGAGCGTCATGACGGGCGCTAGCCCTGGCCCGCGGCAACAGCCGTGAAGGCCCTCTTGATCGCGGCGTCGGCCTCGATAAGTGCGGCCTTTGGCCCGCGCGAATCCGCCCAGACGAGATCGCCGACCAGCACGAAATCGGCGCCGCTGGCGGCGAAATCGTGGGCCTCCTCGAACGAAGTGGCAAAACCGACGCAGGGTGGCTCGAACAGCTCGGCCCACCAGTCCAGCCGCTCGGCAATGGCTTGTGCCGACGGCCGCTGGCCGTTCGCGTCGGGCTCACCGAACAGCAGATAGTCCGCGCCTATCTCGCCCGCATCCATGGAATGGTGCCGCGTCGTCAGTCCGCCGACACCGGCGATGCGATCGGGCTTGAGCGACGGCATCGCCTCTTTCAGTGCGGCGATGCCCGGCAGATGTGCGCCATCGGCGCCGCCGCGCGCGACGATCTCAGGGTGGCCGTCGACGAGCAGGGCCGCGCCCGCGTTCTGCACGATCGGCGCCAGGGCCTTGACCCGCGAGATCATGGTGCGCTGGTCGGTCTCCTTCAACCGCACCAGCACGGCCGCGACATCGGCCGCTGCGAGCAGCGCCGGCAATTCGGCGAGCAGCGAGGCGGGATCATCGACAACAGGCGTCGCGAGATAAAGGCGCGGCGCCGGGCGCGGCGGAGGCGATTTGTTCGACAAGATCTAGGCTGCCTTCTTTTCCAGGCTGCTTTGCCATTCGCCCCTGGAGGCGAGGCCATTCATGCGCGCACGATGACTGAATGCGTTCTGTCCGGCCGCGATGTTCTCGGTCTTGCCCGACCAGGCCTTCTGCGGCGCGGCCTGCAACGCGCGGCCATAGGAGAACGTCAGGCCCCAGGGCAGCGGGCCCAGCCTGTGCATGGCGTTGAGATGCGCGGTCGCCTCTTCGTCCGACTGGCCGCCGGAGAGGAAGGCGATGCCGGGCACTGCCGCGGGCACGCACGCCTTCAGCAGCCGGATCGTCTTCTCCGCGACCTCCTCGACGGAAGCCTGCTTCGCGCATTTCTTGCCTGAGATCGCCATGTTCGGCTTCAGCACCATGCCTTCGAGCGCGACGCGCTGCACCCGCAATTCCTGGAACGTCTTGTTGAGTACGCGCTGCGTGACCTCATAGCAGCGATCGATGTCGTGATCGCCGTCCATCAGCACTTCCGGCTCGACGATCGGCACGATCTGCGCGGCCTGGCACAGCGCGGCATAGCGCGCCAGCGCATGGGCATTGACGCTGATCGCGGTCATCGAGGGGATGCCGCCGCCGATATCGATTACCGCGCGCCATTTGGCGAAGCGCGCGCCGCGTTCGTAGTATTTCGCCAAGCGCTCGGCGAGCTTGTCGAGCCCGACGGTGACTGTTTCGCCGGGGCACATCGGCAGGGCTTGCGTGCCTTCGTCGACCTTGATGCCGGGGATGGCGCCGCTCTGCTCGATCAGCTTGACCAGCGGCGTGCCGTCCTTTGCATCCTGCCAGATCGTCTCGTCATAGAGGATCACGCCCGAGATGTACCGGCTCATGGCTTCCTTGGCGCGGAACAGCATCTCGCGATAGTCGCGGCGGTTGCCTTCGGTCGATTCCACGCCGATCGCGTCGAACCGCTTCTTGATGGTGCCGGAGGATTCGTCGGCGGCAAGAATGCCCTTGCCGGGTGCGACCATGGCGGTCGCGATTCCGTTGAGCTCAGTCAGATTCATCGAGAGTTCCTCCCAAAACGATTCTGCCCTTGCCTGTGAAAATAGACGGTTCTCGGGCAATTGCCGAGTTATCGTTCGTCGGAGGGTAAAAGGGGGGAGGTCGTCGGGTAAAATGGCTCGCCCGGCTGGGCTACCCTTCACCTCGCCCCGCTTGCGGGGAGAGGTCGGTCGCGAAGCGACCGGGTGAGGGGGTACAGGTCTATCGATAGGGGACAACTCGCCGAGAGAGCCCCTCACCCCGACCCTCTCCCCGCGAAGGGCGGGGCGAGGGAGCGATAGAGCGCGGTTCTTACGCCACCTTCGGATCCAGCTCGCCCTTGGCGTAGCGCTTGGCCATGTCGGCGGGGGGCAGGATCTTCTTGAACTTGGAGGCCTGGCCTGCTGTGTTGAACTCCTGGAGCCGCTGCTTGCACAGCTTGACCATGGCTTCCATCGCCGGCTTCAGGTACTTGCGCGGATCGAACTCTTCCGGATTGTCCGTCAGCACCTTGCGGATCTGGCCGGTCATGGCCATGCGGTTGTCGGTGTCGATGTTGATCTTGCGCACGCCGTGCTTGATGCCGCGCTGGATCTCGGCGACCGGCACGCCCCAGGTCGGCTTCATCTTGCCGCCATAGGCGTTGATGATGTCCTGCAGGTCCTGCGGCACCGAGGAGGAGCCGTGCATCACCAGATGCGTGTTCGGCAGCTTGCGGTGGATCTCCTCGATCACGTTCATGGCGAGGATGTCGCCGTCAGGCTTGCGGGTAAACTTGTAGGCGCCGTGTGAGGTGCCCATCGCGATCGCGAGCGCGTCGACCTTGGTCTCCTGGACGAACTTCACGGCCTCGTCGGGATTGGTCAGCAGCTGGTCGTGGCTCAGCTTGCCTTCGGCGCCGTGGCCGTCTTCCTTGTCGCCCATGCCGGTCTCGAGCGAGCCGAGCACGCCGAGCTCACCCTCGACCGAGATACCGCCGAGATGGGCCATGTCGGTCACGGTCTTGGTGACGCCGACATTGTAGGTCCAGTCGCCGGGGGTCTTGCCGTCGGCCTTGAGCGAGCCGTCCATCATCACCGAGGTGAAACCGGCCTGGATCGCGGTCATGCAGGTCGCGGCCTCGTTGCCGTGGTCGAGATGCACGCAGACCGGGATGTGCGGGTAGATCTCGGTCACCGCGTCCATCATGTGCTTGAGCATGACGTCGTTGGCGTAGGAGCGCGCACCGCGCGAGGCCTGGATGATGACGGGCGCGTCGACCTGGTTGGCCGCGTCCATGATCGCCAGCGCCTGCTCCATGTTGTTGATATTGAAGGCCGGGACGCCGTAATCGTTCTCCGCCGCATGGTCGAGCAATTGACGCAACGTGATCCGAGCCATCTGTCTTTTTCTCCGTTCGGGCCCCAGGGCCGTTTGTTTCTTGCCGTCTGATTACTTGATGCGCAGAACTTCGACGCCGGGCAGGGGCTTGCCCTCCATCCATTCAAGAAATGCGCCACCGGCGGTCGAGACATAGGTGAATTGACCTGCCACATGGGCCTGGTTGAGGGCCGCAACGGTGTCGCCGCCGCCCGCGATCGAGATCAGTTTCCTGGCCTTGGTGCGCTCGGCGGCATGCTTGGCGGCCGCCATCGTGCCGCGGTCGAACGGCTGCATCTCGAAGGCGCCGAGCGGTCCGTTCCAGACCAGCGTCGCGGCGTCGTCGATGGCCGCGTGGATGCGCGCGATCGACTGCGGGCCGACGTCGAGGATCATGCCGTCGGCCGGGATCGCATCGAGCCCATAGGCATGCGACGGCGCATTGGCGGCGAAGTGATAGGCGACCGTGGCATCGACGGGGAGAATGATGGCGCAGTTGGCGGCTTCCGCCTTCTCCATGATGCGCAGCGCCGTGGGCGCGAGATCCTTCTCGGCCAGCGACTTGCCGACGCCGACGCCCTGGGCGTGCAGGAAGGTGTTGGCCATGCCGCCGCCGATCACCAGCGCGTCGACCTTGTTGACGAGGTTTTCGAGCAGGTCGATCTTGGTCGAGACCTTTGCGCCGCCGATGATGGCGATGACCGGCTTGGTCGGCGAACCCAGCGCCTTTTCCAGCGCATCGAGCTCGGCCTGCATGGTGCGGCCGGCATAGGCCGGCAGCTTGTGGCCGAGACCTTCGGTCGAGGCATGGGCGCGGTGCGCCGCCGAGAACGCGTCGCTGACCCAGATGTCGCCGAGCTTTGCCAATTCCGCGACGAAGGCCGGATCGTTCTTTTCCTCTTCCTTGTGGAAGCGGGTGTTTTCCAGGCAGAGGATGTCGCCGTCGCTCAGCGCGGCCACGGCCTTGGCCGCGGGCTCGCCGATGCAATCGTCGGCAAACGCGACGGGCTTCTTCACGACCTTCGACAGCGCTTCAGCAACGGGCAGAAGCGAGTCCTTGGCATCGCGGCCCTTCGGCCGGCCGAAATGCGCGAGCAGGATGACCTTGCCGCCCTTGTCGGAGATTTCATTGATGGTCGGCGCGACGCGCTCGAGCCGGGTCGCGTCGCTGACGCGGCCGTTGTCCATGGGCACGTTGAGATCGACGCGCAGCAGCACGCGCTTGCCCTTCACGTCGACGTCGTCGAGGGTGCGGAATTTGGCCATGTCCTGATCACTCGTTGGCTGGCGACGCTATGAACCATCGCGCTCGGGTGGATTGCCTTCCTGCCTGGTCGTCACCTTGTCTCCCTGGCGCATGCCATACGCGATCAATGCGAACAGCAGAATGACGCCAGGAATTCCGATCCAGGCAGGAAGCATAACGCTCCCCTTAGATCACCTTCGCGAACGCAACGGCGGTGTCCGCCATGCGGTTCGAGAAACCCCACTCGTTGTCGTACCAGGCCATCACGCGCACCAGCGTGCCGTTCTGCACCTTGGTCTGGTCCTCGTGGAAGGTCGAGGAGTGCGGGTCGTGGTTGAAGTCGATCGAGACGTTCGGCTGATTGGTGTAGCCGAGAATGCCCTTGAGCTGCTGCTCGGAGGCGCGCTTCATCGCCGCGTTGATTTCCTTGGCGTCGGTGGCGCGCTTGGCGACGATCTTGAGGTCGATGACCGAGACGTTCGGCGACGGCACGCGGATCGAGACGCCGTCGAGCTTGCCCTTCAGCTCGGGCAGCACCAGGCCGATCGCCTTGGCGGCACCGGTCGAGGTCGGGATCATCGACATCGCCGCCGCACGGCCGCGATAGAGATCCTTGTGCAGCGTGTCCAGCGTCGGCTGGTCGCCGGTGTAGGCGTGGATCGTGGTCATGAAGCCGGTCTCGATGCCGACGAGGTCGTTCAGCACCTTGGCGACCGGCGCCAGGCAATTGGTGGTGCAGGAGCCGTTGGAGACCACCATGTGGTCCTTGGTCAGCGTGTCGTGGTTGACGCCGTAGACGATGGTGGCATCGGCGCCGTCGGCCGGCGCGGAGACCAGCACGCGCTTGGCGCCGGCGGTCAGATGCGCGGAGGCCTTGTCCTTCGCGGTGAAGATGCCGGTGCATTCCATCGCGATGTCGACGCCGAGATCCTTCCAGGGCAGTTTTGAGGGATCGCGCTCGGCGGTCACCTTGATCTTGCCGTTGCCGAGGCTGATCGAGTCGCCGTCGACGGTGACGGTGCCGGGGAAGCGGCCATGGACGCTGTCGAAACGGAGGAGATGGGCGTTGGTCTCGACCGGGCCGAGGTCGTTGATGCCGACGACCTCGATGTCCTTGCGGCCGGACTCGGCGATAGCCCGCAGGATGTTGCGGCCGATGCGGCCAAAACCGTTAATTCCGACGCGGACTGCCATGTTCCATCTCCTTATGACCGTTCAATGACGGGCTCGATAACGCCTAGTCTTCCCGCACAACGCGCTGTACGCGCCTGCGAGGGTTTTTTAGGGGCGGACGCCCGGTTCAGCCGGGCGGTGCTTGATCATATGAGAGATTACGTAGTCCTTTTTTTTGGCAAGCTCAACTCTCAGGTAACGCGCTTCAGCACAGCGTTAACCGCAGCCTCGGCGGTAATGCCGAAATGCTTGTAAAGGTCCTTCGCCGGCGCGCTCGCGCCGAAGGAATGCATGCCGATAAATTCGCCATCCTGGCCGATCACGGCATCCCAGCCCCAGCGCACCGCGGCCTCGATTGCGACCTTCACCGGCGCATTGCCGATGATGGCGGCACGCTTGGCCTCTGGTTGCGCTAACAACAGCTCGAGCGAGGGCACCGACACCACCCGCGACGGGATGCCGCGTTCGGCGAGCTGCTTCTGGGCGGCCACCGCGATCTCGACCTCGGAGCCGGAGGCGAACAGCGTCGCCTTGGCTTCGCCCTGGGCTGCGACCAGCTCGTAGGCGCCGGCCGCGCAGGGAACGTCGTTCGGCGCGGAGGTGCGGAGCTGCGGCAGGTTCTGACGCGTCAGCGCCAGCACGGTCGGACCGTCGATACGATTGAGCGCAAGCTCCCAGCACTCGGCGACCTCGATTGAGTCTGCGGGGCGGAACACGCGCATGTTCGGAATGGCGCGAAGGGCTGCGAGATGCTCGACCGGCTGATGGGTCGGGCCGTCTTCGCCAAGCCCGATGGAATCGTGCGTCATGACGTAGACGACGCCGGTGCCCATGAGTGCCGCGAGACGCATCGCAGGACGCGCATAGTCGGTGAACACCAGGAAGGTCGCGCCGTTCGGCGCAAAGCCGCCGTGCAGGAAGATGCCGTTCATCGCGGCACACATGCCGTGCTCGCGGATGCCGTAGTGAATGAAGCGGCCTTTTGGCGTCTTGGCGGAGAAGGCGCTCGCCGACTTCGCCTTGTTGTTGTTGGAGCCGGTGAGGTCGGCCGAGCCCGCGAGGAATTCCATCGGCATCGCGCCGGCGATCACCTCGATCACGGCTTCCGACGATTTGCGGGTGGCCGCATTCATCGGCTTTTCCAGCAGCTCCTTCTTGTAGGCGCGCACGGCCTTGGCGAGCGAGGCCGGACGCTCGTGGCGCAGGCGGCGCTCGAATTCGGCGCGCTTGCGGCTGCCGAGCTCACCGAGCCGGCCTTCCCATTCCTGTCGTGCCGTCGCGCCACGCGAGCCGGCTGCGCGCCAGGCCTTCAGCACGTCATCAGGCACGGAGAACGGCTCGAGCGAGATGCCGAGATTTTCCTTGGCGGCCTTGAGCTCGTCGGGGCCGAGCGCTTCGCCATGCGCCTTCGACGTGCCGGCCTTGTGCGGCGCGCCGAAGCCGATGGTGGTTCGGCAGGCAATCAGCGTCGGCTTGTTGGATTTTTGCGCGCGGGTGATGGCGGCAGCGATCGCAGCCTGATCATGGCCGTCGATCTTCTCGGCGGCCCAGCCGCAGGCTTTGAAGCGCTTCACCTGGTCGACGGAATCGGAGATCGAGGTCGGGCCGTCAATCGAGATGCCGTTGTCGTCGTACAGCACGATCAGCTTGCCGAGCTTCCAATGCCCGGCCATCGCGATCGCTTCCTGCGACACGCCTTCCATCAGGTCGCCGTCGGAGGCGAGCACATAGGTGTGGTGGTCGACGATCTTCTTGCCGAACTCGGCGGCGAGCATCTTCTCGGCGAGCGCCATGCCGACCGCAGTCGAGATGCCCTGGCCGAGCGGGCCGGTGGTGGTCTCGATGCCCTTGGTGTGGAAGTTCTCAGGATGACCCGGCGTCAGTCCGCCGAGCTGGCGGAATTGCTTGAGCTGGTCCAGCGTCATGTCGGCGTTGCCGGTCAGATACAGCAGCGCATAGAGCAGCATCGAGCCGTGGCCGGCCGAGAGCACGAAGCGGTCGCGGTCGGGCCAATTGACTGCGGCGGCGTCGAATTTCAGGAACTGCGTGAACAGCACCGTGGCCATGTCGGCGGCGCCCATCGGCAGGCCGGGGTGGCCCGATTTCGCTTTCTCCACACCGTCCATGGCGAGGCCGCGGATCGCGTTGGCCATACGGTTGGGATCGACCTGCGTCATGTCTGAAATCCGTCTGAAATGAGGCGCTTGGCGGCGAACTGCGCCCGCGCGGAAGGGAGCCTTTCGGCCACTGAAAGTCGGGGCTGGGATAGCATCTCGGTTCCGGCAGGCCAAGGCAATCAAACGCCGGTTTGGCCGTAAAAGTTGCTTACGGCATGATCCGGAAAAGTGGCGAGTCGGTTTTCCGGCGAGATCATGCCCAAGAGGAGCTGCTGGATCGGGATGAATCCCATCCCGATCTAGCAGTGCATAGTTTCGCGGCGGCGTTGCGCTCCGCTAGCTTGCCACGTAAATTTCTGCTTCTAACCGTTTGCCGAACCGAGTCTTTTGCCGGCCGGCAAGCCCCGATGCAAAGGCCACGGGCAAGGCCCACAGGTTCGCCGCTGACTGCATGAACGATCGCGTTTCCAACAGTTCCGCCATGACGGAGTCCTCTGCCGTCGAGATCGAGATCGCGACCCGCAGGCTCACGGCGGCGCTCGACGCGCTCGAAAGCGCGGTCGAGCGAAGGCGCGATGCTGACCGCGACGAGAACGAGCTCGCGACGCGAATCCAGGCGCTGGGCGCGGATCGTTCGCGGCTTGCCGACGAGCTCGACGGCGCATTGGTGAAGGCGCGCAAGCTCGAGCGCACCAACCGCGAGATCTCCGATCGGCTGGATTCCGCGATCGTCACGATACGCTCGGTGCTCGATACCGGAGAGGATGGATGAGCCACATCAACGTCACCATCAACGCCCGCCAATACCGCATGGCCTGCGAGGAGGGCCAGGAGGTGCGGCTGTTGAAGCTCGCCGAGGGCCTGGAGACGCGGATTCAGTCGCTGCGCGGAAAATTCGGCGAGATCGGTGATGCGCGCCTCACCGTGATGGCGGCGCTGACCGTCTGCGACGAGCTGATCGACGCCGGCAACCGCATCCGCACCATGGAGCAGGAGCTGACCGAACTGCGGGATTTCCGCAACGCCGCCGTCGAGCGCGCCCGGATGACCCAGACCGCCGTGGTCAACGCGCTGAACGCCGCCGCCGAGCGCATCGAGAAGTCGACCCAGGTCCTGAACCGGACCGTCGGCAACGGGATCGCGATCGGCTGACGGTGTGCGTGCTTGCGGCCATCCTTCGAGACGCCCGCTTTGGCGGGCTCCTCAGGATGAGGTCGTGCTTCGCGGCGATATCTTGGACCCTCATGGTGAGGAGCCCGCCCTAAGCGGGCGTCTCGAACCATGCAGGCCGAGCACTTTCCCAGCACCCGCTTCGCCGGGCTGGTGATTCGTCAGTATCGTTGTTACATTGGCCAGGCGAGGCTGCTACGCGCGTCAGGAGCCATATATCCCCGGGGCCTTATCGATCCTTTAGGGAACTGTCCCTGGCCGGGCCCGTGGGCCCGGACATATGGTGCCCACCTACTTTCGTAGGGAACTCCGGGATCGAGCGCTTCAACGGCGTCTGCGGCTTCGCACTTTTGCTTGCTTGGTTTGTGCTTGTTGAAATTGCGTCCCCGACACGCTGGCGGTTCAGTCTCGGTGTCATGCCCCCTAGTGCGCACTTGCGCACGGAGGACCGGGGCACCCAGTACGCCGCGGCGTCAAGGTTCAAGCACTGGCGTCTCTGGAATACTGGATCTCCCGCTCCAGTGCGCAAGTGCGTACAAGGCGGGTGATGACGGCAGACAGGTCTGCCTCGGGACCGAAGCACATGACCAACACCAAATCCGAACTCCGCGCCAAAGCCCTCGCGGCGCGCGACGCGCTGAGCGAAAAGAAACGCATCGCGGCCGCTGCAAAACTTGCCAAGCGCGGGCTGCCGTTCACGCTGCTGCCCGGCAGCATCGTCTCCGGCTACTCTCCGATCCGCAGCGAGATCGATCCGATGCCGCTGCTCAAGAAGCTCGCCGAGGAGGGCGCGAAACTCGCGCTGCCCTGCGTCACCGCACGCGGCCAGGCGCTGGTCTTCCGCATCTTCCATCCGAACGACCGCCTGATGCTCGGCCCGCTCGGCATTCCGGAGCCGTCGCCGGCCGCGGCCGAGGTTATCCCCGACATCATGCTGACGCCGCTCGCCGCCTTCGACCGTCTCGGCCATCGCATCGGCTATGGTGCGGGGCACTACGACCACACCTTCGCGCACCTCCGCAAGACCAAGCAGATCGTCGGCATCGGGCTCGCTTTTGCAGCGCAGGAGATCAAGGCGGTTCCGGCACTGGCCCACGACGTGGCGCTGGATTATGTGCTAACGGAATCGGACGTGTTTGATTTCCGGAGTTCTGAAGTTGCGCATTCTCTTCGTGGGTGATGTCGTCGGCCGTAGCGGCCGCAACGCCATCGCCGAATATCTGCCCGGCATGGTCAAGGACTGGTCGCTCGATTTCGTCGTCGTCAACGGCGAGAATTCGGCCGGAGGCTTCGGCATCACGGAAGCGATCTATCAGGAATTTCTCGATGCCGGCGCCGATGCGGTGACGCTCGGCAATCACTCCTGGGACCAGCGCGAGGCGCTCGTCTTCATCGAGCGCGCCGAGCGCCTGGTGCGACCGGCGAACTATCCGCGCGGCACGCCCGGTCGCGGCGCCGCCCTGGTCGAGACCAAGAACGGCAAGCACGCGCTCGTCGTCAACGCGCTGGGCCGCGTCTTCATGACCCCGTTCGACGATCCCTTCGCCGCACTCGAGCGCGAGCTCGGCGCCTGTCCGCTCGGCGTTGCCGCCGACGCCATCGTGGTCGACTTCCATTGCGAGGCGACCAGCGAGAAGCAGGGCATCGGCTTCTTCTGCGACGGCCGCGCCAGCCTCGTCGTCGGCACGCACACCCATGTGCCGACCGCCGATCATCAGATCCTCACCGGCGGCACCGCCTACATGACCGACGCCGGCATGACCGGCGACTACGACTCCATCATCGGCATGCAGAAGGAAGAGCCGCTGCGTCGGTTCACGTCGGGGATTCCGTCGGGCCGCTTCGAGCCGGCGGCGGGCGTGGCGACGCTCAGCGGCGTCGCAGTGGAGACGGATGACGCGACGGGTCTCGCACTGCGGATCGCGCCGGTGCGTGCGGGCGGCCGGCTGGAGCCGGCGACGCCGAAATTCTGGTTGAGCTGAAATCTCGCAGCGCTGACGGTGCACCCTCGCGCCTTGTGGGAGAGGATGGCTCGCCGCGAAGCGGCGAGACGGGTGAGGGGTTCTATCCGCGCGTGAGCCTCTCGCATTTGAATTCGCGGAGACAACCCCTCATCCGGCGCTTCGCGCCACCTTCTCCCGCAAGGGGAGAAGGGGCAGCGTCGCCTCATTTCGACGCATGTCACGCCGCGGCGCGAACCGCCTGCCAGAGGCCCAGCACATCCGCGCGCGAAATCCCGCGCGTGATGAAGACAATGCGCGAGCGGCGATCGTTGTCGGGCCAGCCGCTCAGCGCCACCGGCGGATGGAAGACATGGTGCACGCCGTGGATCACGATGGGCGCCGGCTCGCCCTGAAGATTGAGAATCCCCTTCACCCGCAACAGATCCGCACCGCGCGCGTTGCGCAAGTGTGCGAGCCAGTGGGTCACGGCCATCCAGTCGAGCGGTTCGTCGAATGCCAGCATGAAGCTGATGATGGACGCGTCATGATCATGATGGTCATGGGGCGCGTGATGATCGTGATGCGAATGGCCGGCATGTGCGTGCGGCCCGGTGAAGGCGTGCTCGTTGAGCCAGCGTGCGACGTCGATCCTTTTCTTCTCGGGATCGATCAGGCCGGCGCCGAACAGGTTTGCCGGATCGATCTCGCCGTGATCGACGGCTTCGATATTCGCGCCGGGATTGAGCTGGCGTAAACGCTGCTCCAGCGCGCCGACGTCCTCGACCAGGTCGCGCTTGGTGACCAGCAGGCGGTCCGCAAGCGCGACCTGCTTCACCGCCTCGTATTGACGATCGAGCTGATGCGGTGCGTTGACCGCGTCGACCGTGGTCACGATCGTGTCGAGCCGCAGGAAGTGCGAGACGAGCGGGTTGTTGAGCAGCAGCTGCACGATCGGCGCGGGATCGGCGAGCCCCGTGGTCTCGACCAGGATGCGGCGGAACGGCGGAATCTCGCCGCGGTCCCGCTTCACCAGAAGATCTCGCAGCGTCTGCTCCAGGTCGCTGCGGATGGTGCAGCAGATGCAGCCGCTTGCGAGCACGGCAACCTCGCCATCGACGCGCTCGACCAGCAAATGATCGAAGCTGACTTCGCCGTACTCGTTGATGATGACGGCGCTGTCCGTCATGTCGTCGTGGCGCAGCAGGCGATTGAGCAACGTGGTCTTGCCGCTGCCGAGAAAGCCGGTGATCAGCGACACCGGTAGCCGCTGCGCGGATTTGTCGCTTTCAAACAAACTCATGGGAAAGCTCTCGCGTCGACTGTCTTATTTTTGCCGCTGGACAACAGCGTAGCGGAGGAGGAGGCTGGCGGAAACAATTTCAGAGTCAGATTATAGTCTGACCACAACCTGGGAGGGTGCAATGTCTAACGAGATCAATAACGTAGATCAAGACGGCGGCGGCTCCACGACGGACCGCCGGACCCTGCTCCGCACCGCGGGCATCGCCGGCGTTGCCGGAGCCGCGCTCGCCGGCTCGATGCACGGCAAGTTCTCCCTTGCACCGATCAGCGAAGCCCAGGCGCAAACTGCAACCTCCATGCCCAAGGGCACCGACAAGCCGTGGTGGCCGTCGAAATGGGGCAAGGACGACGAGTGCGGCGCATCAAATCACATCACGCCGGAGAAAGTTCTCGACACCGCGAAATGGATCAAGGACGGCAAGATCTACAAGATCGGTCGCGTCTACGAAGGTGGCATGCCGTTGTTCGGTCCGCGCGCCTTCACGCTGCGCATTCCCGGCAGCCCGACCGGCGGCCCGTTCGGCGACAACAAGATGGTCTATCACGACGAATTCCTGACCACCGAGATCGGCCAGACCGGCACGCAGTTCGACGGCCTCGGCCATATCGGTATTCAGCTGGGCCGCGACGGCGACAAGAACGAGATGAAGTTCTACAACGGCTTCACCGCCCAGGAGATCAGTGATGCCTACGGCCTGAAGAAGCTCGGCGTCGAGAAGCTCAAGCCGCTGTTCACCCGCGCGCATCTGGTCGATATGGTCGCGCTCAAGGGCGGGATGATGGACGCCGGCCAGGAAATCTCCGCGGCCGATATCAAGGCCGCGCTGGCGAAGCAAAACATTCCCGAGAGCGACATCAAGCCGGGCGACGCCATCATGTTCCACACCGGCTGGGGCTCGCTGTGGATGAAGAACAACGATCGCTTCAACAGCGGCGAGCCGGGCATCGGCCTCGATGCCGCGAAATGGGTGATCGAAAAGGATCTCGCGCTGACCGGCGCGGACACCTGGGCGGTCGAGGTGGTGCCCAATCCCGACAAGTCACTCGCGTTCGTGGTTCACGCCGAGCTGCAGACCAAGCACGGCATCCACAACCACGAGAACCTCTTTTTCGACGATCTGATCGCCGACAAGAAGTACCAGTTCGTCTATTGCTTCGCCCCCGCCCCGATCAAGGGCGCCACGGGCAGCAACGGTTGCCCGATTGCGATGACGTGACGGGGATAGATCGGCGCGGGCAAATGAGGCGTCCGCGCCGATGTATTGACTGAGCTGAGAGCGGCGCCACACCCTCGATGTCATCCCCGCGAACGCGGGGACCCATAACCACAGGGAGCAGTGTGAGGCAAACCTCCCACTCCGAATCTTCGCCAAACTACTCCCTGTGGGTATGGGTCCCGGATCTGCGCTTCGCTTGTCCGGGACGACAGTTGAGATTGATGCGCGATCGCGCGTCAATCTCGTCGTGCGCTTACTCCGCCGTCTGCTCCCGCAGCTCCGCCACATCCTTCGCCGTCAGCTTCGAACCCTTCGTCCCGAACCGCGCCGTTACGTAGTTCGCCACCGCGGCGATCTCGTCGTCGGTATAGGCATTGCCGAACGCCGGCATCGAGAGCGCGCCGTCGGGCGTGTGACGTTTGGTGCCTGACAGCACGATCTGCGCGACGTTGGTGGCGGCGGGGTCGTTGACGGCCCAGGTGCCGGTCAGCGTCGCCATCGGCGAGACCGGGCTCTCGCCGCTCCAGCCGTGGCAGCTGGCGCAGGCGCTGGCGAACACCTTCTTGCCGCGCGCGTCCGCCGTGACGCCGTCCTTGTGCGAGGCGGGTGCGACGGGCGCCGTGGTGGCCGGCAGGTCGGGCGAGGGCACTGGCGGCACGCTGCGCAAGTAAGCAACGATGCTGCGGATGTCCTCCGGCGCGAACTGGCTGAAACTGTGGTCGACGGCTTCGCCCATCGGACCCGAAGCCGAGCCATGGCCCGGCGCGTGGCCGAGCGACAGATAGGCGATCAGATCCGCGTCGCTCCAGTTGCCGACGCCGGTGGCCTTGTCGGAGGAGATGTTAAAGGCGTGCCAGCCGGCCGTGATGGCGCCCGCGAACTTCTTGCGGTTGTCCAGCGCGAAGCCGAGATTGCGCGGCGTATGGCACTCGCCGCAATGGGCGAGCGCTTCCGCCAGATACGCACCGCGATTCCACTCCGGGCTCTTCGAGTTATCGGGCGCAAAGCGCGTATCGGGATTGAACACGGCGGACCAGAAGATCATCGCCCAGCGCTGGTTGAACGGAAACGACAGCGTGTTCTCGGGCGCCTTGGCGCGCACCGCCGGCAGGCTGAACAGATAGGCCTTCACCGCCAGCACGTCTTCGTCGCTCATATAGGTGTAGGACGTGTACGGCATCGCCGGATAGAGGCGGGCACCATCATGACGCTTGCCGCGCTGGACCGCGTTGAGAAAATCCTGGTCGCTGTAATTGCCGATGCCGGTGTCCTTGTCCGGCGTGATGTTGGTCGAATAGAGCGTGCCGAACGGCAGCTTGAAGCCGAGCCCGCCGGAATAGTCCTTCTCGCCGGGCTTGGTGTGGCAGACCATGCAGTCGGCCGCCTTCGCCAGATATTCGCCGCGCTCGACCAGGCTTGCCTTCTCGAGCTTGGCAGGCACGCCCGTAGGCTTGGCCGCACGGTAATCGGCCAGCGCCACCTTGGTGCCGCCGGCGAAATCGAGCGGACCGGGCCCGCGGATGATGAAGACGCCGAGCGCCACCGCGACGATGGCGATCACGACGAGGCTTGCAAGGATACGCATTGTCCGGCTCATGCCTTCTTCCCCACAGCCAGGAGTTTCCTGTCGATCGGCAGGCGCCGCAGCGCCACGCCGGTTGCGGCGTAAATCGCGTTGCGCAGCGCCGGTGGTCCGGCATTGACGCCGGCTTCGCCGATGCCGCCGGGGGCCTCGCCGCTCTTCACCACGATGACCTCGACCTTCGGGGTCTCGTTGATGCGCATCATGCGGTAGTCGTGGAAGTTCGACTGCTGCACGCGGCCCTTCTCGATGGTGATCTCGCCATAGAGCGCGGCGGTGAGGCCGAAGATCAAGCCGCCCTCGATCTGCGCCTTCACCGTATCAGGGTTGACCGCTATGCCGGTGTCGACCACCGAGGTGACACGGCGGAGCACGATCTCGCCGATGTCGTCGATCTCGGCTTCCACCACGGTTGCGATGAAGCTCGCGAAGGACGGCTGCACGCAGACGCCGCGGCCGACGCGGGCCGGTAACGGCTGGCCCCAGCCGGATTTTTCCGCGACGAGGTTGAGCACCGCAAGCATCCGCGGGTTCTTGGTCAGCATGGATTTCCGAAACTCGATCGGATCCTTGCCGGCCTTGCGCGCGAGCTCATCCATGGCGCATTCGATCGCGAACACGTTGTTGTTCGGACCGACGCCGCGCCAGAAGCCGGTCGGTACGGCCGGCGGCTCGGCGCGGACATATTCGACGTGGAAGTTGGCGAAGTCGTAGGGAGCATCGACCGCGGCATCGATCGCGTCGATATCGATGCCCTTCTGGAACGCCGGCGGCAGCCAGCGCGCGATCACCGCGGAGCCGGCGATCTTGTACTTCCACGCCGCGACCTTGCCGTCGACCAGCGACGCCGTGATCTGGTCGCGATAGACCGGACGATAGACGTCGTGCTGGATGTCCTCCTCGCGGGTCCAGATCACCTTGACGGGATAGTCGACCTGTTTTGCGATTTTCACCGCTGCGACGACCATGTCCGGCTCGAGCTTGCGGCCAAAGCCGCCGCCGAGCAGATGCTGGTTGACGATCACCTTGTCGACGGGGAGGCCGGCCGCCTTCGCGGCCTCCGACTGCACGCGCGTCATGATCTGCGTGCCGGTCCAGATCTCGCAGGCGTCCGGCCTGACATGAACGGTAGCGTTGATCGGCTCCATCGACGCATGCGCCAGGAAAGGCAGCTCGTAGGCCGCCTCGAACCTGTCGCCGGTTGCGAGCGCCTTGGCGATGTCGCCGGTCGATTTCGCGACTGCGCCGTCCTTGGCGCTGGCATCGCGCAGGTTCTGCCAGATGTCCTTGGTGCTGATCCCTGCGTTCGCTCCCTCGTTCCACTCGATCTTGAGCGCCGCGAGGCCCTGTTTGGCCGCCCACATGTGATCGCCGATCACGGCGACCGCGTCGTCGAGCACGACGACCTTGCGCACGCCCGCGACCTTCATCGCTGCGCTGTCGTCAACCTTGCCGACCTTGCCGCCGAACACCGGGCAATTGGCGATCGCGGCGATCTTCATGTCGGGCAGGATCGCGTCGATGCCGTAGAGCGCCTTGCCGTTGACCTTGTCCGGCGTGTCGAGCCGCTTCAGCGGCTGGCCGATGAGGACGAAGTCCTTGGGGTCCTTGACCGCGACGTCCTTCGGCGGTGTCTGGCTCTGCGCGGCAAAGGCCAGCTCGCCATAGCCGAGCTTGCGGCCGCTCGCGGCATGCGCGACCTCGCCCTTTGACGCCGTGCAACTCGCAGGCTCGACGCCCCATTGGCTGGCCGCGGCCTGCACCAGCATCGCGCGCGCGGTGGCACCGGCCTTGCGCAGCGGCAACCACCAGGCGCGGATCGAGTTGGAATTGCCGGTGACCTGGAGGCCGAAGGTCGGATTGGCGTAGAGCTTGTCGCTGGGCGGTGCGTGCTGCACCTCGACCTTGCTCCAGTCGGCATCCAGCTCTTCGGCGAGCACGGCCGAGATCGAGGTGTAGGTGCCCTGGCCCATCTCGACCTGCGGCATCATGAGGATGGTGCGGCCGGTCTCGTCGATGCGGATGAAGGCGTTGGGCGCAAACTTGCCGTCGGTCGTATCCTTCTGCACCGGCTCGTTCGCGGCAGCGCGCAACGGCACATGGAAGGCGAGCAGGAACCCGGTGGCGAGGCCGCCGGTCAGAAGCACGCGGCGGGAGACGCTGTCATGTGCATTGCTATTATGTGCATTCATTGCGGACCTCACGACTGACGGCCGGAAGCGGCGAGCTTGATCGCCTCGCGGATGCGCACATAGGTGCCGCAGCGGCAGATGTTGCCGGCCATGGCGGCGTCGATGTCGGCATCGTCAGGGTTGGGCGTCGCCGCCAGCAGGGCCGCTGCCGACATGATCTGGCCGGACTGGCAGTAGCCGCACTGGATCACCTCGGCCTCTAACCAGGCTTTCTGCACCTTCGCGCCTGAGGGCGTGCTGCCGACATGCTCGATGGTGGTGATGGCGCGGTTTTCGACCGCGCTGATCGGGAGCACGCAGGAGCGTACCGCCTTGCCGTCGACATGCACCGTGCAGGCGCCGCATTGGGCGATGCCGCAGCCGAACTTGGTGCCGGTCATGCCGAGGATGTCGCGCAGCACCCACAGCAGCGGCATTTCGGGCGGCGCGTCGAAGGATTTGGTTTCGCCATTGATGGTGAGAGTTGTTGCCATATGCATCCCCTTCTTCGCCAGATCGCTTACGGCGATCTAGTGGCGAACTCGTGCGCGACAATAATCATACTGGTGTGAAATGATGAAGCGCCGAAATTTCTGGCGATGCATATTTGCGTTGCCGGAGCATCAGGCCATGACGTTCACGAATTTGTGCGGCGATCCCTGCGGTGCTTTTGGGCTAATTGATATGATAAGCGTCATTTTCTGACGCTTTTGCATCGTGCGCGTCTTTGGCCTTCGCACATCACCGTGCGAACGCGCAAAACCGTGCGAGGATGAAATTCGTGCGATTGTGAAAGTCGGGTGAGGGCGAGCGCATTGCCCGTCTGATGGGATCAGCCGCAACGACGCGAGAGCCGACGTGCCCGATGATGGCATCGTGCTCCTGTTTTGCCCGACGGGTCAACGGCTACATCGAGCGTTTGCTCGACCTCTCCCGCTTGCGGGAGAGGTCGCGCCGAAGGCGCGGGTGAGGGTTCTCTCCTCTTGGGGTTCTCGGTTGCGGAGACACCCCCACCCCAGCCCTCCCCCGCAAGCGGGAGAGGGAGTGCACCTTCTCCTTGGAAACCAGGCAAGCCTGATTTCGTCCCGCTAACCCATTGATTCCGCGCACCCCGGCTACTGTGCATGGGGTTGTTTTCGAGGTTCTTGATTCAGCCTTGCCGAAAACCCATCCGGAAGGCGCCCCAGTGCTTGCCGCGGACCATGATCGGCGACGACAAATCCTTCATCAGCACGAACTGCCCGCCGCCCATATCACGGCGATAGGTCTGCAGCAGGAAGGGTTTTGTGTTGGCCGCGACCTTCTTCACCGCGCGATCGGTGAACAGGCGGCGGTTGCGGCAATTGGCGTTGTTCCAGACCGGGTCCTTGCCCTGCGGCAGCCGGTAGTTCGGATTGTGGGTCGGCAGATAGCCGCTCTTCGCCCAGGCGACGCAGAACACGATGCGGGGATCGGATTTCTGGATCGGGTCCTGGATCGCCGGCAGCACGCGATCGGTGAACTCGACATATTTGGTGAGATATTGCTTGGGATCGGTGCCGGCGATCTCCCGGTAGTTCTCATCCATGAGCTGGTCGAGTGTGATCTCGCCGCGATCGACCGCGGCCTCGAACTCGGCCGTGATCCGCCTGGCGGTGTCGACGACGAGGCGGATCAGCGGCGCATCCGACGTCTCCACGCCGCTGTCGGCGATCAGCGCGATCAGGCCTTCGGAGGTGTCGAGCAGCTTCGTCACGCGTTGGTCGGCGTTCCTGAGATCGCGCGAGGACAGGTCGACGCCCTTGGCGAGCTCGTTGAGCTCGGAGATGACGGTGTCGCAATGGCCGAGATTGGAGGTCGCCGCGCGCGTGACGCTGTCGATCTCGGCCTCCACCGAGGCAAAGCCCTGCTGGACGCGCGAGATGATGCCGGAGATCTGCTGGGCGCCTTCGCCGGCGGTCTTCGCGCGCTGGGACGCATCGCTGCTCTCGCCGATCAGCCCTTCGATCTGGCCGTCGAGATCGCGCACGGTGTCGGAGATCTGGTGCGTGGCCTGCCGGGTCGCCTCCGCGAGGTTCTTGACCTCGCTTGCGACCACGGCGAAGCCGCGTCCGGCATTGCCGGCACGTGCCGCCTCGATCGTTGCGTTGAGAGCGAGCAGATTGGTCTGCTTGGCGATCGCCTCGATCGAGCCGGAGACCTTTGCGACCTGCGCCAGCGCCGAGCCGACGGCGCTCAAGCGCGCCTCGATCCGCTCCACCGCCGCGACAAGCTCGGAGATATGGCTGACAGCGGTGTCGACCGCACCGCGCGACTGCGCGATCTCGCCGACCGCCGCCGACGTGGTCGATTGCACGGCCTGCGAGGCGTTGGCGATGTCGTGGTTGGCTGAGACCATGGTCTCGGCCGTCTTCTGCAGGTGATGGAACCGCTCCGACTGGTTGGCGACGCGGTTGGCGACCTCCTGGACATTGCCGGCAATGTCGGCGAGCTCGACGCCGAGGCCGCCGATGCGGTCGGCGAGCTGGTCGATCAGCCGCTCGGCGAGCGTTCGGTTGGATCCAGTGTCCATGACTGCAAGCTGGGCAAGGGACATCTACGGGCTTTCTCCAGTCGGAGCCGTTCGCCGGCCCTCCGCGGCATTCCCATTCCAGCCTCACTTAAAGACGTGATTCGCGGCTGCCGTCTTGCCTGAGCGTGCACTACAGCTTGTAGGCCGTCCTGAACCCGCCCCAGTGCCGGCCCTGCACGCGGATCGGCACGTCGATCTCGCGCATCATCACGGTGTTGCCGTTGCCCATGTCGCGCGCATAGCTCTGGATCAGGTACGAGCGCAAATTGTGCGCCGCAGCCAACCCCGCCGGATCGTTGAAGATGCGGCGGTTGCGGCAATTGGCCGTGTTCCAGGCGGTGTCGCCCGGCCGCTGCGGGTGCGAATAGATCTTGTTGTGGACGGGCAGGAAGCCGTTGCGGTCGACCATAGCGCAGAACGCCATGCGCGTCTCCTTGGCGAGGAAGGTTTCCTGGAAGGGCGCCAATGTGCGGTCGGCCCAGTCCAGATATTTTGTGCGGTATTGCTGCGGATTGGTGCCGGCGATCTCCGCGTAGTCGGTGTCGAACAGGTCATCGATCTTGACCTCGCCGCGCGCGACCGCCTGCTCGAACAGCTTGGTGAGTGCGTTGCCCGCCTCCATCGCGCGGGTGACGAACTCCGTGTTCTCCTCGTGGATCGACCAGAGCTTGTCTTCGATCTTCTCGCGCTGCGCGGCATTGGGGCTGACGAATTGCGTGTGGGCCCCGGCCTTGGACTGCTCGACCACGCGCAGGCGGCAGGCGCCGACGTCTTCGAGGCTACCGTCGATGATCGCCTGCGGCGCGAGCCGGCCTGCTTCCGCACCGCCGATCAGGACGCCGTCCATCGCGATCTCGTAGACCGGCAGCACGCCGCGCGGGGTTTCGAATTTGAGGTGGCAGGGCAGCCGCTCGGTCTTGCGGCGATCGTTGTGCTCGCTCTGGCGCAGCAGCACCGCGCAGCGCGATTTCAGCTTCTGGGCAAAGGTCGTCACGGCCTTGCCGGCGCTGGCGACGTTCTCGCCATGGGTCTCGGCGGCCTTGGTCGCGGCGTCGATCTCGGCCGCGCTTTCGCCGACCGAGATGATGAACTGCGATGCGCTGGCCGCGTTGCCGGAGACCTCGCCGGTGGTGGCGTTCTGCTCGGCGACCGCGCCATTAACGGTGTCGAACACCGGGCGGATCGCCTCGATCGCCTGCGAGATCCGGTGCACAGCGTCTGCGGAACCTGCGGCATCGCGCTGGAGTGCGTCGATTTTTCTGGAGATCTCCTCGGTGGCGCCCTGGGTCTGCACCGCGAGTGCCTTGACCTCGGTGGCAACGACGGCAAAGCCCTTGCCGGCAGCGCCAGCCCGCGCGGCCTCGATGGTGGAGTTGAGCGCGAGCAGCGTGGTCTGCCGCGCGATCTGGGCGATCAGATTGACGACGTTGCCGATCGCCGCGGAGGATTCACGGAGGCGGTCGACATTGGCGCGCGCCTCCTGCGCGGCGGCGCTGGCCTCATCGGCGAGCTTGCCGGCCTCGCGGACCTGCGCGCCGATGCCTTGCGCGGATTGGGTGAACTTGTCGGCGGCATGGGCAAAGCCCGAGGCGTTCGACTGGGCGGCATTGGTCCGCCCGGTCAGCGCGTTGGTGCGCTGGCGGATATCCGCGAGCGTAGACGCGGTCGCTTCCGCACCACCGGCCACCGAATTGGCCGCGCGCTCGAGCTGGCGGATCATGGCGCCGAGCTCGAGTTCCAGCAGTTCCAGGATTTCCCGGGCCGAATCGACCTCGGCGGCCGGAGCGGGCGCGGGCGCCGGCTGTGCGGCCTGCGGGGCTGCCGCTGGTGCGGCCACGTCCGGCAGGCGCTTCCGAAATAATGCGAACGCCATTGGGTCTACTCTTGTCGGGAGATGGGCGGACGCTATTTTCGCAGGTCGGAATGAAATCAGGGTTAACGATGCCTGACTTCTGGGCACGGGCGACTACTGTATTACCTTAAAGTATGAGAGGCTCTTTCATTCCGGTGGGTTGGCGGCCTATAAGGCCGCGCTTCCCGACGCTCACCTTTGGCGCACGATTCCTAGAGAAGATCACGCATGGCCGGACATTCCCAATTCAAGAACATCATGCACCGCAAGGGGCGGCAGGATGCCCAGAAGTCGAAGCTGTTCGGCAAGCTGGCGCGGGAAATCACTGTCGCGGCCAAGCTGGGCACGCCCGACCCCAACATGAACCCGCGCCTGCGTGCGGCCATCATCGCGGCGCGCCAGGAGAACATGCCGAAGGACAATATCGAGCGCGCCATCAAGAAGGCGCTCGGCAACGAGGGCGAGAACTATGACGAGATCCGCTACGAGGGCTATGGCCCCGGCGGCGTCGCCGTCATCGTCGAGGCCCTGACCGACAACCGCAACCGCGCCGCCTCCGACATCCGCTCCTTCTTCACCAAATCCGGCGGCAATCTCGGCGAAACCGGCTCGGTGTCGTTCATGTTCGACCGCACCGGCATCATCGAATACGACCGCAGCGTCGCCGATGACGACGCGGTGCTCGATGCCGCGATCGAGGCCGGCGCCGACGATGTGGTCTCGGGCGAAGGCGGCCACGAGATCTACGCCTCCACCGAAGGCTATCGCGACGTCGCCAAGGCGCTGGAAGCCAAGTTCGGCGAGCCGCGCAAGGCCGCGCTGATCTGGAAGCCGCAGAACACGGTCGCGGTCGACGACGAGACCGGCGAGAAGCTGCTGAAGCTGATGGACCTGCTCAACGAGCACGACGACGTCCAGAACGTCTACGCCAATTTCGAGATTTCGGACGCGCTGGTCGCGAAGATGGGCGGCTGAGGGCCTCAGAGCGGCGCTCACCTGGGAGACCGTCTTTCTCCGGGGACTTCTGTTCTGTTTCTGTTTCGCTATCATGGGCCAACCGCTATCACTGGCCCATGACCGCGCTCCCGATTCGCCAACCCGTTCGCATCATCGGCATCGACCCCGGCCTGCGCCGCACCGGCTGGGGCGTGATCGAGGCCGACGGCAATCGCCTGATCTATGTCGCCTGCGGTTCGGTGGAACCGCCGGACGATTTGCCGCTGGCGAGCCGGCTGCTCGCGATCCATGAGGGGCTCACGGCGGTTCTCTCCCATCACACTCCGATGGAAGCCGCGGTCGAGCAGACCTTCGTGAACAAGGACGGCGTCGCGACGCTGAAACTCGGCCAAGCCCGCGGCGTCGCCATGCTGGCGCCCGCAATGTTCGGCATCTCTGTCGCCGAATACGCGCCGAACCAGGTGAAGAAAACGGTGGTCGGCGCCGGCCACGCCGACAAGCAACAGATCGCGATGATGCTGAAGATATTGCTGCCCAAGGCCGAGCCGCCGTCGGCCGACGCCGCGGACGCGCTCGCCATCGCCATCACCCATGCCCATCACCGCCAGAGCACGGCGCTCAGGCTGAAGGTGGTAGGACTATGATCGGCAAGCTCAAAGGCCTGATCGATTCCTACGGCGAGGATTATGTCCTCCTCGACGTCGGCGGCGTCGGCTATCAGGTGCATTGCTCGGCGCGGACGCTGCAGCATCTGCCTTCGCCGGGCGAGGCAGCGGTGCTCTCGATCGAAACCTATGTCCGTGAGGATCAAATCAAACTGTTCGGCTTTCGCAGCGACCAGGAGCGCGAATGGTTTCGCCTGCTCCAGACCGTGCAGGGCGTCGGTGCCAAGGTCGCGCTCGCCGTGCTCGGCACGCTCGCGCCGGCCGATCTCGCCAATGCAATTGCCTTGCGCGACAAGGCTGCCGTGGCCCGCACCCCCGGCGTCGGGCCCAAGGTGGCCGAGCGCATCGTCACCGAGTTGAAGGACAAGGCGCCGGCCTTCGCCAATGTCGATCCCGCCATCGTGCATCTCGCCGGCGCCGTCGACGAGCAGCGCGCGCCGCGCCCGGTGGCGGACGCGATCTCCGCGCTGGTCAATCTCGGCTACGGCCAGCCGCAGGCCGCCGCGGCCATCGCCTCAGCCTCGCGCAGCGCGGGTGAGAAAGCCGAAACGGCGCAGCTCATTCGCCTCGGCCTGAAGGAGCTCGCGAAGTGAGCGATCCCAAGGCCAACCGGATGGTCACGCCCGAGCGTCGCAGCGACGATGTCGGCGACACCGCGCTGCGCCCGCAATCGCTGTCCGACTTCGTCGGCCAGCAGCAGGCGCGCAAGAATCTCTCGATCTTCATCGAGGCGGCGCGCAAGCGCGGCGAGGCGCTTGATCACGTGCTGTTCGTCGGTCCTCCTGGCCTCGGCAAGACCACGCTGGCGCAGATCGTGGCCAAGGAGCTCGGCGTCGGCTTTCGCGCCACGTCGGGTCCGGTCATTGCCAAGGCTGGCGATCTCGCCGCGCTCTTGACCAATCTCGAAGAGCGCGACGTGCTCTTCATCGACGAGATCCATCGGCTCAGTCCCGCGGTGGAAGAGGTGCTCTATCCCGCGATGGAGGATTTTCAGCTCGACCTCATCATCGGCGAAGGCCCGGCGGCGCGTTCGGTCAAGATCGAGCTGTCGAAATTCACCCTCGTCGGTGCCACCACGCGCGCCGGCCTGCTCACCAATCCCCTGCGCGATCGCTTCGGCATTCCGGTCCGCCTCAACTTCTATACGATCGAGGAGCTTGAGAGCATCGTCACCCGGGGCGCGCGTGTGCTTAATGTCGGCATGAGCGCCGATGGCGCCAACGAGATTGCGCGCCGCGCGCGCGGTACGCCGCGCATCGCCGGCCGCCTGTTGCGCCGCGTGCGCGATTTTGCCTCGGCGGCCGATGCCGCGTCGATCGACCGCAAGATCGCCGACCACGCGCTCAGCGCGCTCGAGGTCGACGCCGCGGGCCTCGACGCCATGGACCGCCGCTATCTCACGACCATCGCGATGAACTACGGCGGTGGCCCGGTCGGCGTGGAGACGATGGCGGCGGCGCTGTCCGAGCCACGCGATGCGATCGAGGACATCATCGAGCCGTATCTCATTCAATGCGGCTATCTCCAGCGTACCCCGCGCGGCCGCCTGCTCACCTCGCACGCCTTCCGCCATCTTGGCATCGCCGAGCCGTCGCGCGACGCGGCGGCCCAGTTCGGCCTGTTCGGCACGGACGAAAGCGACGAGTGACCTGCGCCGGCGCATGGCCCTGGTGTCATGAACTTCCGTTAATCTCTTTGCAGATGATCTGCACAAGCACACCGCAATTCCGCTCAAATCCGGCCGCATCGAGGACGTGCATCAGAAGCGGACTTCCATGATCAATCGGCGTCATCTCATCCGTTCCATCGGCGGCCTCTCCGCCCTCGGCGTCTCGACAGCGGCTTACGGCGTCGGCGTCGAGCCGGTGCTGCGGCTGCGCGTGACGCGCTATCATCCAAAGCCGCGGCAATGGCCGGCGGATTTTCCGCTGAAGATTGCCGTCGTCGCCGACATCCATGCCTGCGATCCCTGGATGTCGCTGGATCGGATCGAGGCCATCGTCGAGCGCACCAACGCGCTGAACGCCGACCTCGTCGTGCTGCTCGGCGACTATGTCGCTGGCCATCACCATGTCACGCGCATCATCCCGGCCGATGAATGGGCGAGGGTGCTGACCGGCCTGAAGGCGCCGCTCGGCGTTCATGCCGTCATGGGTAACCACGACTATTGGGACGACAAGGTCGTGCAGCGGGCCGGGCGCGGGCCGACGGTCGCCCATCGTGCGCTGGAAGCGGCCGGCATTCCCGTCTATGAGAATGACGTCGTCCGTCTCACCAGGGATGGTCGCCCGTTCTGGCTTGCCGGCCTCGGCGATCAACTCGCCTATGCGCCGTCGCAGCGCTACGGCCGCGCCCAGCGCTTCGGTGCCGACGATCTCACCGCGACGCTCGCAAAGGTCAGCGATGATGCGCCAATCATCCTGCTCGCGCATGAGCCCTATATCGCGCCGCGCGTGCCCGCGCGCGTCGCGCTCCAGCTGTCCGGCCACACCCATGGCGGCCAGATTCGCCTGTTCGGTTGGTCGCCCGCGCTTCCGCCACAGCACGGTGTTCCGCTCGTCTATGGCCATCTGCGGCTGAAGTGCGACGTCATCATCTCCGGCGGCCTCGGTTGCAGCATTATGCCGATCCGCGTCGGCGTGCCGCCGGAGATCGTCGAGGTGACGCTGGGGCGGCCGCCGGTGGCAACTGTGTCCTAGCCGCGCTTGCGCGGCCGGCCGTTTTTGCGCAAAACGGGCCGGTAGCGACAAGCGAAGAGGCTCGCGACGTGACAGCTCATCTCGACGGCGAGATCCGCGACGGCCGCCACCATATGCAGGTCCGCGTCTACTACGAGGACACGGATTTCTCAGGCATCGTCTATCACGCCAATTATCTGCGCTTCATGGAGCGCGGGCGCACCAACCATCTGCGGCTGATGGGTGCGGAGCAGCAGGCGCTGTTCGATCAGCCCGAGACCGAGGGCGCCAGCTTTGCCTTCGTCGTGCGCTCAATGCATCTGGATTTTCACAAGCCCGCGCGGATGGACGACGTGCTTGACATCGTGACCTGGCCGGTTGCGGTGAAGGGCGCCTCCATCATGCTGGCGCAGGAGGTGCGGCGCGGCGGGGACGTGCTGGTCAAGGCCGAGGTGCGCGTCGCCTTCATCAGCGGCGGCCGGGCGCAACCGATCCCGAAATCGATCCGCACGCTGATGAAGGCCGATTTGATTTCCTGATCGCCCGATAAGTGATCGGCCGATGGGTAACAGCCTATCGACTCCGCCGACTGCAGCGATAGATTGCGCCCCAAACCAACCGATGAGGCCATCATGTCGCGCCCGCCGCTTCCGCCCTTCACCCGAGAGACCGCCGCGCAAAAGGCGCGCATGGCCGAGGATGCCTGGAATTCGCGCGATCCGGTGCGCGTCTCGCTCGCCTATACCGAGGACAGCCGCTGGCGCAATCGCTCGGAAGTATTCCAGGGCCGCGAGGCGATCGTCGCGTTCCTCACCCGCAAATGGGAGAAGGAGCAGGAGTACCGCCTGATCAAGGACCTCTGGGCCTTCGATGAAAACCGCATCGCGGTGCGCTTCCAGTACGAATGGCACGATTCGAGCGGCCAGTGGTATCGCTCCTACGGCAATGAGCAGTGGGAGTTCGACGAGCACGGCCTGATGCGGCGACGCGAGGCCTCGATCAACGACATCGCGATTGCCGAGAAGGATCGCCGCTTTCACTGGGCCGCGCCGGGGCCGCGGCCGGCGGATGTGCCGGGGCTGGGAAGCGAGCCGTTCTGAATTGCCTCCTCTCCCTCTCCCCGCAAGCGGGGCGAGGTGAAATCAGCGCCTCGCCAAGAACCTCGTGATCGCTCCGCCGAGCTTCGCGTTGTCCAGCGGCTGTGCCAGCGAGTCCCTCGCCGTGGCAACAACATCATCCGGCGCCTTGCCGTTGCGCAGCTCGCAGCACACTTGCGCGAACTCCACGTCGAACTCGGGGTGCGGTTGCACCGTCAGGGTTGCGCCGTTGGCGTAGAGCAGGCCGGCATGCGGGGTGAATTCGGACGAGAGGATCGTCAGCGCATCGTTCGGCGGCTCGATGACCTGATCCTGATGTGAGGCGGCGATCGCAACCGCCTCGCCCTCGACGACGCCATTCTCCGGCAGCACCTGATAGACGTGCCGGCCGATGCCCCAACCATTCTCCGATTTACGCACGGTGCCGCCGAGCGCCTGCGCAATCAGCTGATGGCCGAAGCAAACGCCCACCATCGGCGTCTTGTTGGCGTAGGCGGAGCGCACGAAATCTTCCAGCGGCGCGATCCAGTCGAGCCCGTCATAGACGCCGGCGGCAGCACCGGTGATCAGCACGGCCTCGAGCTTGCTCGGATCGGGCAGCATATCGCCATTCGGGATGCTGACGACGTCGACCGTAGCCGTGGGATCCTCGGCGCGGACCATGCGCTCGAACATGTCGGGAAAGGAGCCGTGCTGCTCGCGATATTTTGGCGGAACCTGCCCGGTCTCGATGATGGTGATGCGTGCCATGTGCCCCTCAGGTCAAAGATTGCGAAGCTCAGTCGCTTCCTGCCCCATGTTGCTGGTGTGACGCTGTACGTTCCAGCAGCGCACTCTCCTTGCGGATCTCGCCGAGAAACGCCTTGGCCAGACGCGACAGCGGCTCCGCCTCCGACCATAGCATGTAGGCGACCGCGCGGGTCGTCGGCGTGAACGGCCGGACGACGAGGCCGTGGCCACCGTTCTGGCGCGGCGAGAAGGGGTCGACCACGGCGGCGCCGACGCCGGCGGCGGCGAGCACGCAGGCCGTATTGCAATAGCGCACCTCGACCGTCGGCTGGAACGGCGCGCCGGCCCGGGCAAAGCTGTCGCGCACGGCTTCGCCGAGCCGGGTGCCGCGCTCGAGCCCGATGAAGGGGAGACCGGATAGATCCGCGGCCGAGATCACCGTCCTCTCGGCGAGCGGATGCTGCGGCGGCAGCACGCAGACCATCTCGCCGGAGTGCACCACCTCATGCGCGATGCCGGGATGATGCGTCAGCCCGAGCGCGAAGCCGAGCTCGGCGACGCGGCTGAGCACGCCCTCGATGATGCCCTCATAGCGCCGGACATCGAAGAACACGCGTGTCTCCGGACGACGGCGCAGGAAGCCTGATAGCGCCGAGGGAATGATGCCGTAGGCGAGCGGCGGCGTTGCCACGATCGCGAGATGCCCGGAGCGGTTCTCGCGCAGATCGCGGACGCGGTTCTCGAGCTTGGCGTGCAGCGCAAAAATCGCTTCGCTCTCCTTGTAGAGCGCCATCGCCTCCGCGGTCGGAAACAGCCGGTTGTTGACGCGCTCGAACAGCGCAAAGCCCGCCTGTGCTTCCATGGTCTTCAGCGCGTTGCTGACCGCGGGCTGCGACAGTGCCAGCTCGTCGGCCGCCGCCACCGTGGTGCGGTGGCGGATGACGGCACGCAGGATCTCGAGCTGGCGCAGGTTCATATCACTGCCGATTATACTCAGGGCCAAAACATCATAGCACGATGAATTGCTTTTGCAGCCCCGCTTGCGCCTAATGGTCGCGGATTTGCATGCTGGATCAAAGGGTTCATTCGCCCATTGAGGCAGCATTGCGCACAGATTGGAGGCAATCTTGGTTCGTGTCCTTCGCGCGGCCGCCGCCCAGATGGGGCCGACGCAAAAAGCCGATACGCGCGAGCATACGTTGAAGCGGATGCTCGACATGCTGGAGGAGGCCGCCAGCCGCGGTGCGAGCCTGGTCGTGTTTCCCGAGCTCGCTTTCACCACCTTCTTCCCGCGCTGGCTGCTCGAAGGCGATGCGCTCGACAGGTACTTCGAGCACGGCATGCCGAACCCGGCCGTGGCAAAGCTGTTCGATCGCGCGCGTGCACTGCGCGTCGGCTTCTATGTCGGCTATGCCGAGCAGACCGCCGATGGCCGCCGCTACAATTGCGCCATCCTGGTCGATCGCGACGGCGAGATTCTCGGCCGTTATCGCAAGGTGCATCTGCCGGGCTCGGTCGAGCCGCGGGAGGGCGCGCGCTATCAGCAGCTCGAGAAGCGCTACTTCGAATATGGCGATCTCGGCTTTCCCGCGTTCCGCGCCGGCTCGGCCTGGGCCCATGCGATCATGGGCATGATGATCTGCAACGATCGCCGCTGGCCGGAATCCTGGCGCGTGCTCGGCCTGCAGGGCGTCGAGCTCGTCTGCATCGGCTACAATTCGGCGGCTTATGATCCCAATGGCGGCGTCACGGAAGATGCCTCCTTGCGCACCTTCCACTCGACGCTGGTGACGCAGGCCAACGCCTATATGAACGCGACCTGGGCGATCTCGGTCGCCAAGGCCGGTGACGAGGACGGCTCGGGCCTGATCGGCGGCTCCTGCATCGTCGATCCCAACGGCCGCATTGTCGCGCAGGCCGCGACCCTGACCGACGAGGTGATCGTCGCCGATATCGATCTCGACCTCTGCCGCCAGGGCAAGGACAAGATGTTCAATTTCGCCGCTCACCGGCGGCCTGAGCAATACAGGGTGATCGCCGAGCGCGCCGGCGTCATCGAGCCGGCCGTGCTCGACGCGGACTGACGATCTGGCACGGTGCTGGCAAGGATCGTCAAAGGAAAAGATCGGCAAAGCAAACAGTTGGCAAAGGAGCTGACATGACGCGCCTCTCGCATCTTCTCGCTTTCGCAGCGCTGGCTGCCGTGACGTCTGCGCAAGCGGCGGAGCTTCCGGCGGAGATCAAGCAGGCGGGCGCGCTAAAACTCACGGTCAACTCGACCTACGCGCCGATGGAATACCGCGATCCCGCCAGCAATGAGCTGGTGGGACTCGACATCGATCTTGCGAACGAGCTCGCCAAGCGGCTCGGCGGCCTCAAGATCGTCTGGAGCGAGACGCCGTTCGCCGAGCTGATCCCCTCGCTCCAGACCAAGCGCGCCGATTTCATTATCTCCGGCATCTCCGATCGTGCCTCGCGGCGCGAGAGCGCCGATTTCGTCGATTACCTCACGACCGGCCCGCAGTTCTTCGTGATGGCGGAGAGCGACGCGAAGGCCGCGACCGATCTCTGCGGCAAGAAGGTCGGCACCACCCGCAGCACCAGCTTCCCCGTCGAAATCGAGAAGTGGAGCAAGCAGAATTGCGAGGCGGGCGGCAAGCCGGCGATCCAATATGTGCCGGGCGAGAACTCGATCGACGTCCGCAATCAACTCAAGCAGGGCCGCATCGACGCCGCCGTGCAGGGCAGCGAGACGCTTCCTTATGCGCAGACGCAGGAGCCGGGCAAATACCGCGTCGTCGGCGAGTCCTTCGCCAAGGGCTATCAGGGCATCATGTTCCGCAAGGACGATGCCGCGCTCCGTGAAGTCGTGACGGAGAAGCTCATCGCGATGATCGCCGATGGTTCTTACAAGGCGGTTCTCGACAAATGGGGCCTGGGCGCGAATGCCGTGACCGAACCCATGCTGAACGTGGCGCCGCAATGAAGCCGGCGCCGGCACTCGCGGAGGGTTTTCCCGATCTGTCGGGAATGCGGATCGCGCGCGAGCCGCACTGGTTTCGCTGGCTCAGCGCAGCCCTGATCGTCCTGGTGCTGGCGGCGATCGCGCGGGCGTTTGCCAATGGCCAGATCGAATGGTCCTATGTCAGCCGCTTCATCACCGCAAAGGTGATCCTCGAAGGCATCGTCAACACCATGGTGATGGCGGTGCTGGCGATGGCGCTCGGCATCTTTCTCGGCATCGTCGTCGCGATCATGCGGCTGTCGCCCAATCCGGTGCTGAAGACCGTGGCGGCCGGCTACACCTGGCTGTTCCGCGGCACGCCGCTGATCCTGCAATTGCTGCTCTGGTTCAACCTCGCGCTGGTGTTTCCGACCATCGGCATTCCCGGCCTGTGGAGCGCGCGCGCCGTCGACGTGATGACGCCGTTCCTGGCGGCGTTGCTCGGGCTCGGCATCAACCAGGGCGCCTACACGTCCGAGGTGATGCGCGCCGGCATGCTGTCGGTCGATATCGGACAATATGAGGCGGCGCAGGCCATCGGCATGGGACGGCTGCGTGCGCTGCGCCGGATCATTTTGCCGCAGGCGATGCGCGTGGTGATCCCGCCGCTCGGCAACGAGTTCATCGGCATGGTGAAGGCGACCTCGCTTGCGAGCGTCATCCAATACCCCGAGGTGCTGCACAACGCCGAAAACATCTACTACGCCAATTCCCGCGTGATCGAGCTGCTGATCGTCGCCGGGCTCTGGTACCTGCTCGTCGTCTCGATCCTGACGCCGCTCCAGATGCTGCTCGAACGCCGTTTTGCACGCGGCACATTGCGATTTGCGCGATGACAAAGCCCCTCGTCGCGATTCGCTCCGTAGCCAAGAATTTTGGAGAGTTCCAGGCTCTCAAAAACGTCTCGCTCGACGTCTGGCCCGGCGAGGTGATGTGTCTGATCGGCGCCTCCGGCTCGGGCAAGACCACGCTGCTCCGTTGCATCAACCAGCTCGCCGTCATCGACAGCGGCGGCATCTGGCTCGACGGCGAGCTCCTCGGCGTGCGCGAGCAAAGCGGGCGGCTTCATCGCCTCTCCGAGCGCGAGATCGGGCGGCAGCGGTTGAAGACCGGCATGGTGTTCCAGCGCTTCAACCTGTTTCCGCACAAGACGGCGCTCGAAAACATCATCGAAGGCCCGCTCCAGGTGCAGGGCCGCAAATCCGACGAAGTCCACGCCGAAGCCATCGAGCTGCTCCGCCGCGTCGGGTTATCCGCCAAGGCCGATTCGTATCCCGCGCAGCTCTCTGGCGGCCAGCAGCAGCGCGTCGCGATTGCGCGGGCACTTGCGATGAAGCCGATGCTGATGCTGTTCGACGAGCCGACCAGCGCGCTCGATCCGGAGCTTGTCGGCGAGGTGCTCGCGGTGATGAAGGAGCTGGCAAAGAGCGGTATGACCATGATGGTGGTGACGCACGAGCTCGGCTTTGCCCGCGAGGTCGCCGACCGCGTCGTCTACATGGACCAGGGCGCGATCGTCGAGCAGGGGCGCGCCTCGGACGTGTTGGGTGCGCCGCGCGAAGAGCGCACCAAGGCGTTTCTTTCGGCAGTGATCTGAGCACTAATAAAAATTGGGGGCGTGTTGATGAAGAGAGTTTTGGTTGCGGCGGCGCTGTTCGGTGTCATGACCGTTTCGGCTCTAAGTGTTCAGGCTTGGGCGATCGAGTTGCCACCGGAGATCGCCAAGCGCGGCAGCATCAAGGTGGCGCTCGTACCGAACTATCCACCGATGGAGTTCCGCGATCCCGCCACCAACGCGCTCGCCGGCTTCGACATCGATCTCGGTGAAGCCATCGGCCGCAAGCTTGGCGTCAAGATCGAATGGCAGGAGACGAGCTTCGACCAATTCATGCCGTCGATTTCGACCGGTCGTGTCGATGCGATTCTCTCCGGCTTCACCGATTATGCGAGCCGGCACGAGACCGCGTCTTTCGTCGATTATCTCAAGAGTGGCCCGAATTTCTTCGTGCAGCAGTCGCGTGCGGCCGAGTTCAAGGACATGGCCGCGCTCTGCGGCAAGAAGGTCGGCGCCAGCCGCCGCACCAAGTTTCCGGGCGAGATCGCGGCCTGGAGCGAGAAGAACTGCGGCAGCGCTCCGATCGTCTTCGTCGGCACCGACGGCTCGGCCGATGCCCGCACCCAGCTCAAGCAGGGCCGCATCGATGCCGCCGTGCAGGGCAACGAGACGCTGCCCTACATCATGGACCTCGAGCCCGGCGCCTATGCGCCGGTCGGTACGCCCATCTCGCAGCAATTCACCGGCATCGCCATTCCGGTCAAGGAAAAGGCGCTTGCGCAGGCCATGCTCGAAGCTGTCGACGCGCTGATCGCCGACGGCAGCTACAAGACCCTGCTTGCCAAATGGAAACTGACGGACAACGCACTCGAAAAGGCGACCATCAATGCTGGACAGTAAGGCACTTCAGAGCATCCCGCTCACCCCAGCCAACACCGCGGATCCCGCCCCGGACTATCCTTGGCCGAAGCCGTACAAGTCGGCGATGTTCCTGTCGTTCGACGTCGACGCGGAGAGCGCGTGGACCAGCAAGGACGCAGTGCACGCCCAGCGGCTCATCACGATGAGCTATGGCGGCTATGAGGCGCGCGTCGGCACGCCGAAATTGCTCGAGCTGCTCGACCAGCTCGATCTCAAGGCGACGTTCTTCGTCACGGGATGGTCGGTTGATGCGCATCCGGCGATGGCGGAGTCGATCCTCAAGGCCGGCCACGAGATCGGCCATCACGGCTATCACCATCTGCTGCCCGATCCCGGTGATCCCTGGATCGAGGACGAGCTTGAGCGCGGTTTCGAGGCGCTGAAGCGTCGGCTCGGCGTCAGGCCGACCGGCTATCGGGCTCCTTACGGCGAATTCACTGAGGAGCTGCGCGCAGCACTGGTGCGTCACGGCATCGTCTACACGTCCTCGTTCCGCGACGACGTGCGGCCCTATCGTCATCGTCTCGCTGACGGCAAGCCAGGCACGATCGAGCTACCGGTGACTGCGAGCTATGACGACTGGATGCACGGCCTCTCGGCGCGCTTCAGCCCGCGCTCGATCTTCCCCAAGGAGCATGTGCTTTCGATCTGGAAGGACGAGCTCGACGAAACCAGGGACTGGGGCGCGATGGTGACGACCGTGCTGCATCCGCAATGCAGCGGCCGTCCGATGCGGCTGCGCCTGCTGCGCGAGTTCCTGGTCTACGCAAAATCCTGCCCGGACGTCTGGATTACCACCGGCGAGAAGATCGCTGAAAACTTCCTGCGCCACGAGGCCGCCAACCGTTGAGCCATGCCATGACCCGTCGCCGCATCCTCGTCATCAACCCCAACTCCTCGGCGTCGGTGACGGCGGCGATCGATGATGCGGTGGCGCCGCTGCGCATCGCCGGCGGCCCTGACATCGAGGTGGTCGGCCTCGCCGAGGGGCCGCCCGGCATCAACTCGCAGCGCGATGCCGATGGCGTGGTGATGCCGCTGGTCAATCGCGTCACGGGTGACGATGCGGATGCGTTCGTGCTCGCCTGCTTCAGCGATCCCGGCCTGCATGCGGTGCGCGAGGCGGCCGGCGGTCGGCCGGTGCTGGGCATCGCCGAATGCGGCATCTTTCGCGCGCTGATGCTGGGCGAACGTTTTGGAATCATCGCGCTGTCGCCGTCGAGCATCCGCAGGCAGCAGCGGATGGCGCGGGTGATGGGTATCGACAGCCGCTATGCCGGAAGCTGGTCGGTCGGCGCAAGCGCGGCGGAGACGGCGGGCGCGGACATCCGCGGGCGGTTGATCGACGCCGGCCGCGCGCTGGTCACGCAGTGTCGCGCCGATGTCGTGGTGATGGGCTGTGCCGGCATGGCGTCGCATCGCGCGGCGATTGCGGAAGCGATCGGCGTGCCCGTGGTCGAACCGGCGCAGCAGGCGGTCGCGGCTGCGATCGGCGCGGTCTTGTTGAATACCTAGGATATCTTCAGGAGCCTTTTGTAATGCCCATCTCCCGTCGCTCGCTCCTCAAGGCCGCCGCAACCGTGCCGGCGCTTTCGATGCCGGGCATCGTCCGCGCCGAATCCCAGAGCACGCTGCGCTTCATTCCTGTCATCGACCTCGCCTTCGTCGATCCCATCTATTCAACCGCGCAGGTCTCGCGAAACCACGGCTTCATGGTCTACGACACGCTCTATGGCATGAGCTCCGCGCTCCAGGTCTCGCCGCAGATGCTGTCGGGGCAGGCCATCTCCGGCGACGGGCTGCAATGGGACCTCAGCTTGCGCGACGGCCTGTTCTGGCATGACGGCGAGCGTGTGCTCGCGCGCGACTGCGTCGCAAGCATCCGCCGCTGGGCCGCGCGCGATGGCTTCGGCGGCGAGCTGATGGAAGCGACCGCCGAGCTGTCAGCTGCGGACGACCGCACCATCCGTTTCCGTCTCAAGCGTCCGTTCCCGCTGCTGCCGCAGGCGCTCGGCAAGGCCGCGATCAATCCCTGCTTCATGATGCCGGAGCGGCTGGCGAGCCAGGACCCGTTCAAGCCGTTGACCGAAGTCATCGGCAGCGGTCCGTTCCGCTATCTCGCCGACGAGCGCGTGCAAGGCGCCCGCAACGCCTATGCCAAATTCGAGCGCTATCAGCCGCGCACCGACGGCAAGCCGGATTGGACCGCGGGACCGAAGATCGTTCACTACGACCGCGTGGTCTGGACCACCACGCCCGATGCCGGCACCGGCGTTGCCGCGCTCCAGACCGGCGAGCAGGACTGGCAGGAAACCACGCCGCACGATCTGTTGCCGATCATCAAGGCCGCCGGCGACATCGAGACGCGTATCCTCGATCCCCGCGGCTACGCCTGCATGCTGCGCCTCAATCATCTGCAGCCGCCGTTCGACAATCCTGCCGTTCGCCGTGCGCTGCTCGGCGCGATCGATCAGTCCGCGTTCATGACGGCGGTGGCCGGCACCGACCCGGCGTTCCAGGTCTCGCCAATTGGCTTTTTCGCGCCGGGTACGCCGATGGCGAGCGAGGTTGGCCTCGACGTGTTCCGCGGTCCGCGCAACTACGACAAGGTCAAGGCCGACCTGAAGGCCGCCGGTTACAATGGCGAGAAGATCGTGGTGCTCGTGCCCACCAATTCGCTGGCGCAGAAGCCGCTCGGCGAGATCGCGGTCGATAGCTTGCGCAAGGCCGGCATGAACGTCGAATATGCCGGGCTCGATTTTGCCGCCGTGCTGCAGCGTCAGCTCAAGAAGGAGCCGATCGGGCAGGGCGGCTGGAGTGCTGCGGTCGGCAATTGGCAGGGCATCGACTGGCTCAACCCGGCCGGCAACACCAACATCCGCGGCGAAGGCAAGGTCGCCGGCTGGTATGCGAGCGAGAAGATGGCGCCCTTGCGCAGCCAGTGGCTGGCGGCGTCAGAGCTTGCCGAGCAGCAGCGCATCTGCCGCGAGATCCAGGCAGTCGCCTTCGAGGAAATCCCCTATATTCCAATCGGCCTGTACAAGCAGCCAACCGCCTATCGCAAAGCCATCACCGGCATTCTCGACGGCACCGCAGTCTTCTGGAACGTACGCCCCGCATGAGCACCACAGCAATCTTCGGCAGCTATGTACTGTCACGCAAGGACGGCGCGCAGGACGTGTTGCGCGACCATTGGGTTCTGGTTGAAGGCAAGAAGATCGCCGCGGTCACGCGCGACAAGCCGAGCGCGGATCAAGTCTACGACCGCCCCGGCCGCTTCGTTCTGCCGGGCCTGCTCAATCTGCACAATCACTGCTTCTCCGAAGCGGTGGCGCGCAGCCACAGCGAGGACGGCAACGGCCGCAAGAACAACCAGAGCATCGTCTACACGGTGCTGCTGCCGCTGACCAAACGCGGCGCCGATATCCTGTCGGCGGAAGAGCGTCTCGCGGTCGCGCGGCTCGGCATCCTCCAGCTCCTCAAGGGCGGCGCCACCACCGTGATGGAGCCGTTCAGGAATTCGATCCCCGAGATGTTCGACGCGGCAGAAGAGATGGGCATCCGCTTCTACGGCGCGCCTTATCTGTTCTCGACGTCGGACGCCAAGGCCGGCCCCGACGGCGTGGTGCGCTATTCCGGCGACGACGGCACCGCCGACATGGCGACATGGGACGCGCTCTACCAGCGCTGGAACAATCGCGGCGACGGCCGCATCTCTCTCGCGATGAGCCCGCACGCCACCGACACCTGCGGTCCCGATCTGCTGAAGGCCTGCGCCGCGCGGGCGCGTGAGCTCGGCGTGCCCATCACGACGCACATGGCGCAGAGCCGCGCCGAGGTCGAGACCATCGGCAAGCGCTATGGTGGCCGCACGCCGGCGCAATATCTGGACTGGCTCGGCCTGCTCGCACCCGATCTCATGGCAGCGCACTGCATGTTCAGCAGCGACGACGATCTGAAGCTGATGGCCGCGCGCGGCATGACCGTGCTCAATTGCCCGCGCGTGTTCGCGCGTGCCGGCGTGACGGCGGCCTTCAGCCGGTTTGCGGAGCACGGCGTGCGTACGGTGGTCGGCACCGACGGCTACAACATGGACCTGCTTGGCGAGCTCAACGCAGCGTCGCTGATCTCCAAGGTCACCTCGCAGCGCGCCGATGTCGCCAACTCGCCCGAGCTGATCGAGGCGAACACAGCTGTTGCCGCCGATGTCATCAAGCGCCCGGACCTCGGCCGCATCGAGCCGGGCGCCACCGCCGATCTCACCGTCGTCGATCTCACCCATCCGCATCTTCAGCCATTGTTCGATCCGCGCCGCGCGCTGATCGCACTCGCCAACCGCGCCAATATCGATCAGGTCATGGTCGATGGACGCGTGCTGGTTGATGAGGGACGCTATCTCGGCGCGGACGAGGCGGCGATCACAGCTGCCGGCACCGCCGGGATCGGCAAGATCTGGGACCTGCCGGAGGCGCAGGCCGCGTTTAACGGCTAGCTGTCAAACTCGGCGAGCGACTTCCGCATGGTCTCGACCAGATCGAGCGCCACCGGCGAGGGGCTGCGCTGCGCGGGAAAGACGGCGGAGAATTCGAAATCGATGCGCGGCAGGAAGCGGCGCACGACGACGCCGCGGGTCGAAAATTCCTGCGCGGTGAAGGGATCGCAGATTGCGACGCCAAGCCCGGACGACACCATGCCGCACATGATCTCCGACAGCGTGGTCTCCACCCGCAGCACGCGGCGGACATCGTGGCGGTGGAAGACCTGGTCAACGAGATGCCGGCTCGACGTGCCCGAAGACAGCGAGATGAACGTCTCGCCCTCGAAGTCGCGCGGCTCCAGCACTTCTTTTTCCGCGAGGCGATGACCCGTCGGCAGCACCGCGACGCGTGCAGGGGCGGGAAGCTTCTGGCTCGGCAGGCCGGAATGCGCGATCGGCACCTCGGCAAAGCCGACGTCACACTGATTGTTCAGCACCCAGTCGACCACGATCGGCGAGATCACGCCGAAGAAGGCGAGGTTGAGATTCGGGCGCTCCTTGAGGAAGTGACCCGTGAGCCGGGGCAGATAGCCATTCGACAGCGCCGGCAGCGCCGCGATCCGCAGCGAGCCTGTGCGGCGGCCGCGGATTTCCTCGGCTGCGGCGGTGATGCGCTCGAGGCCGACAAAGGAGCGCTCCACTTCGGTATAGAGCGCCATCGCCGCCGCCGTCGGCACGAGACCAGTGCCGCGCCGTTCGAACAGCTCCATTTTCAGCAGCGCCTGGAGGTCGCGCAGCAACCGGCTCACCGCCGGCTGCGTGACGGTCATCAGCGCCGCCGCCTCGGTGACGCTGCCGGTCAGCATCGTCGCGCGGAAGGCCTCCACCTGCCGCGAATTGATCCGCGCCATCCCAGATTCCATTCATAACATTTGAGCATGCAGAGGGTGCCATTATTCATTGGACGATGGAAGCTCGGGTTTGCGATCTTTTTCATCAGGACTGGAGACAGCCCGCTTTTTCGGCAGATTGGAGGGGTTCAAACCTCCGAATCGCGCCAAAACCTGCCGAGCGGGGGCCGGAGCCCTGGTTGGAGAGGGGGATTGCGCGGAAGTAAATGCGGAAGGCGCTTCAGCCAGAGATTTGTCGGCACGTCACCTCATTCCGGTATTGGAGATCGGTCCACATGAAGACTTTTCGCCTTCTGACAGCGGTCAGCATCGCGGCGCTCGTCGCCGTCCCGTCGGTCGCCTCGGCCCAGCAGAAAACGCTCTATGTCGCCGGCTACGGCGGCTCGTTCGAGAAGACCATCCGCGATGAGGTGATCCCGGCCTTCGAGAAGGAGAACGGCGTCAAGGTCGAATACGTCGCCGGCAATTCCACCGACACGCTGGCAAAACTCCAGGCGCAGAAGGGCAATCAGCAGATTGACGTCGCCATCGTCGACGATGGCCCGATGTACCAGGCGATCCAGCTCGGCTTCTGCGGCAAGCTCGAGGGCCTGCCGGCCGCCGATCTCTACGACACCGCGCGCTTCAAGGACGATCGCGCCGTCGCGATCGGCATTGTTGCCACCGGCTTGATGTACAACACCAAGGTGTTTGCCGAGAAAGGCTGGGCGCCGCCGACCTCGTGGAATGATCTGAAGGACACGAAGTACGCAAAACAGCTCGTGATCCCGCCGATCAACAACACCTACGGCTTAGAGGCGCT
Source organism: Bradyrhizobium rifense (assembly GCF_008123425.1). Classification (GTDB taxonomy): domain Bacteria; phylum Pseudomonadota; class Alphaproteobacteria; order Rhizobiales; family Xanthobacteraceae; genus Bradyrhizobium; species Bradyrhizobium rifense. The sequence goes on along the minus strand of NZ_VSSS01000016.1, from coordinate 145,487 downwards.
GGTGATGCTGTCGAAGATGAACGGCGGCGGCGAGGCCAACGTCGATTCCGGCTTCAAGATCTTCAAGGAGCAGATCAATCCGAACGTGCTCGCCTATGAGCCGTCGCCGGGCAAGATGACCGAGCTGTTCCAGTCCGGCCAGGCCGTCATCGCGGTGTGGGGCACCGGCCGCGTGCAGAGCTTCGCCAACACCGGCTTCCCCGTCGATTTCGTCTACCCGAAGGAAGGCGCGGCAACGCTGCTGACGACGGCCTGTCCGATCGCCAAGCCCAACGCCTCGCCTCTCGCCTCAAACTTCGTCAAGATGCTGCTCGATCCCAAAATCCAGCTCGTGATGCTGAAGGACTACGGCTACGGCCCGGTGCTGAAATCGCTGGTGGTGCCGCCGGAGCTCGGCAAGATGGCCCCGGTCGGCGAGCGCGCGGCAAAGCTCTACAATCCGGACTGGACCGTCATCAACGACAAGCGCGAGGAGTGGACCAAGCGCTGGAATCGCGAGGTCGAGCGCTGATCTGATCGTACGTAGCGGAGACAGCGTATGGCCTTTCTTGAGCTCGAAGGGGTCGCCAAGCAGTTCGGCGCGCAGACTGTGGTCGACGACTTCAGTCTCGCGGTGGGCAAGGGGGAGTTCATCTCCTTCCTTGGCCCCTCCGGCTGCGGCAAGACCACGACGTTGCAGATGATCGCGGGCTTCCTCGATCCCACGCGCGGTGCGATCCGCCTCGAGGACAAGGACCTGACCGCGATCCATCCGGCCAAGCGCGGGCTCGGCATCGTGTTCCAGAGCTACGCGCTGTTTCCGCACATGACGGCGGCGGAGAACGTCGCGTTCGGTCTGGAGATGCGCAACGTGTCGCGCGCTGACAGGGCCGAACGCGTTCGTGCTGCGCTCGCAATGGTGGGTCTCGCCGGTTACGAGGACCGCCATCCGCGCCGGATGTCAGGCGGCCAGCAGCAGCGCGTGGCGCTGGCGCGTGCGCTGGTGATCAAGCCGAGCGTGCTGCTGCTCGACGAGCCGTTGTCCAACCTCGACGCAAAGCTGCGCGAGGAGATGCAGATCGAGCTGCGTCAGATCCAGCGCACCATCGGCACCACCACGATCCTCGTCACCCACGACCAGAACGAGGCGATGTCGCTGTCCGACCGCATCGTGGTCATGAGCCAGGGCAAGATCGAACAGATCGGCACGCCGCAGGAGACGTATGAGAAGCCGGCCTCGGCCTTCGTCTCGCAGTTTTTGGGCAAGACCAACGATTTTGCCGGGGCGATCGATCGGACTGCGACCCCGGCGCTGTTGGTGGTGGGCTCCTGGAGCGCGCCGGCGCCGGCCGGTCTCAGCGGCCCTGTCACCGTCAGCATTCGTCCTGAAAGAATCGGCTTTGGCGATGCGGGTCTCGGCGCAAAGATCGTCACCCGGATCTTCCAGGGCAATCACTGGCTGTTCCAGTGCGACAGCGAATGCGGTCCGGCGATCGTGATCCGTCAGAATGACGGTCAACCGCAGCCGACTGAAGGCGAGGCCGTTCGCCTCACCTGGCGGCCCGAGGACATGAGCGTGCGTGCGAGGACCGTCGCATGAGCGCGGCCGCAGAGGAACGCAACGCGCGCGCGCCGTGGGCGCTGACGGCGCCTGCCCTGATGCTGTTCGTCGGCGTGCTGCTGATTCCGCTGGCGATGACCGTGATGCTGTCGTTCCACGATTGGGGCCAGTACAAGGGCATTGAGCCTGTCTTCATTCTGAAGAACTGGAAGGAGATCGCGACTGATCCCTATTACGCCGAAATGTTCTGGCGGACCTTTCGCATTGCGATCCTGACCACGTTGCTCACCGCTCTGCTTGGTGCGCCCGAGGCCTACATCCTCAACCGCATGAGCGGCCGCTGGAAGAGCTTTTTCCTGCTCGTGATCCTCGGGCCGCTGCTGATCTCCGTGGTGGCGCGCACGCTCGGCTGGGCGCTGCTGTTCGGCGGCAATAACGGCCTCGTCAACAAGCTGCTGATGTCGGCAGGCGTAATCCGCTTCCCCATCCCCTTCATGTTCACCGAAACCGGCATGGTGGTCGCGCTCGCGCATGTCATGATGCCGTTCATGGTGCTCTCGGTGTGGGCCGCGCTGCAGCGGCTCGATCCGCAGATCGAGAATGCCGCGATGTCGCTCGGCGCGGGCCCCATCACCATCATCCGTCGTATCATCATGCCGCAGATCATGCCGGGTGTGCTGTCGGGCGCGATCATCGTGTTCTCGCTCTCGGCCAGCGCCTTCGCAACGCCCGCGATCATTGGTGGCCGCCGGCTCAAGGTCGCCGCGACGCTTGCTTATGATGAGTTCCTCAACACGCTGAACTGGCCGCTTGGCGCGGCCGTCGCCACGCTGCTATTGGTCGCGCTGGTACTGATCGTCGTCGGCAGCAACGCGCTGATCGAACGCCGCTATGCCGAGGTGTTCCGATGAGACGGAACGGCCCGCTCGCGCTGATCTTCCACACCATCTTCGTCATTGTCATGGTGGCACCGATCCTGGTCGTCTGCCTTGTTGCGTTCACGCCCGAAGGTTTTCTGTCGCTGCCGACCAACGGCTTTTCGCTGCGCTGGTTCAGGGCGATCGGCAACTATCCCGAGTTCATCCATGCCTTCTGGGTCAGCCTTGGGCTCGGCGCGCTGTCGTCCTTCGTGGCGCTGCTGTTCGCGGTGCCGGCGGCGCTCGCCATCGCGCGCTATCGCTTCCGCGGGCGCGATGCGCTGGCGGCGCTGTTCCTGTCGCCGCTGATGATCCCGCATGTCGTGCTCGGCATCGCCTTCCTGCGCTTCTTCACCTCGGCCGGGCTTGGCGGCAGTTTTGCGGCGCTGATCATCGCGCATGTCATCATCGTGTTCCCGTTCGCGCTACGGCTGACGCTGGCGGCTGCAACAGGCATGGACCGCACGGTCGAGATGGCTGCGGTCTCGCTCGGCGCCGGCGGCTGGACGCTGTTTCGCCGTGTGACCTTGCCGTTGATCCTGCCCGGCGTCATCAGCGGCTGGGCGCTGGCCTTCATCCAGTCCTTTGACGATCTCACCATGACCGTCTTCCTTGCAGCACCCGGCACCGAGACGTTGCCGGTGCGCATGTTCCTTTATATTCAGGACAACATTGATCCGCTGGTGACGTCGGTCTCGGCCTGCGTGATCGCGATCACCATGACCGCCCTCATTCTGCTCGACCGCTTCTACGGGCTCGACCGCGTGCTCGCCGGCAAGGGCGACACGGGACGATAGGAGAACCTATGCCCAAAGACTATGACGTCGCCGTCGTCGGCGGCGGACTGCTCGGCTCCGCCATTGCCTGGGGCCTCGGCCGGCTCGGCAAGAGTGTGGCCGTGCTCGACGAAGGCGACATCACCAAGCGCGCCTCGCGTGCGAATTTTGCGCTGGTCTGGGTGCAGAGCAAGGGCCTTGGCATGCCGGCTTATACGGTCTGGACCGTGCAGGCGTCGCAAGCGTGGGCCCGGCTGGCGTCCGAGTTGAAGCAACAGACGGGCCTCGATGTGTCGCTCCAGCAGAACGGCGGCTTCCATCTCACGCTCGGCGACGACGAATTCGGTCAGCGCACCGAACTGGTCAAGCGCATGCACAACCAGACGGGGGCGGCTGACTACAAGATGGAGATGCTGTCTGCCTCCGAGGTGAAGAAGTCGCTCCCGTTGATCGGACCGGAGGTTTCGGGCGGCAGCTATTGTCCGCTCGATGGCCACGTCAATTCGCTGCGCACCTTTCGCGCCTTCCACACCGGCTTCAGGGAATTCGGCATCGATTATCTCCCGGAGCAGCCGGTTTCGGCGATCAGCAAGAGCGGCGGCGAATTCCGCCTGACCACGCCGAAGGGCGAGCTTCGCGCCGCCAAAATCGTGCTCGCCGCCGGCAATGCCAACCAGACGCTCGCGCCGATGGTCGGTCTCTACGCGCCGATGGGCCCGACCCGCGGCCAGATCGTGGTCACCGAGCGCACCATGCCGTTCCTGCCGCATCCGCTGACCACGATCCGCCAGACCGACGAGGGCACGGTGATGATCGGCGACAGCAAGGAAGACGAACTCGACGACCGTGCGCTGAAGCATTCGATCAGCGCAGTGATGACCGATCGCGCGCAGCGCATGTTCCCGCATTTGTCGCGGCTCAACGTGGTCCGAAGCTGGGCCGGCATCCGCGTCATGCCGCAGGACGGCTTTCCGATCTACGACCAGTCGGAGACGCATCCCGGCGCCTTCGTCGCGTGCTGCCATTCCGGCGTCACGCTCGCCTCCAACCACGCTTTCGAGATCGCGCGCATGGTCGCGCAAGGCGCGCTCGAGCCGGAGCTGGTCGGCGCGTTCTCCGCGAGCCGCTTTGGCGGCGCGGGCGCGGCGAACAACAGCGGCTACTAGAGATTTTTAAGGAGCCATGAGGCATCCCATGTTTAGACGATCCGAACAGGACAAACGCCCACAGGTGCAGATATTCGTCGACGGCGTTGCCGTCGCGGCGCGCCAGGGCGACACCGTCTCCGCCGCACTGCTGGCATCGAGCCGCGACGTGCGCCGGTCGACTGCAGTGAGCGGCGCGCCGCGTCTGCCCTATTGCATGATGGGCGTGTGCTTCGACTGCCTCGTCACCATCGACGGCGTCGGCAATCGCCAGGGCTGCCTCGTACCCGTCGCCGAGGGCATGCAGGTGGAAATCCAGAAGGGCAAGCGGGAGATCGGAAGATGACTGGGGCTCCCAAGCGCGAAGATTATGACGTCGTGGTGATCGGCGCCGGGCCCGCGGGCCTCGCGGCCGCCGCGACATCCGCCGAAGCAGGTCTCACGACGCTGCTGCTCGACGAGAATATCGGTCCCGGCGGGCAGGTGTTTCGTGCCATTGCGTCCACGCCGGTGACCGAGCGCAGTCAACTTGGTGCCGACTATTGGGTTGGCGCCGATCTCGTGCAGTCGCTCCGCGCGAGCAGCGCCGAGGTCATCCACCGTGCCACGGTCTGGAGCCTCGATCGCAACCTCGACATCGCCGTCTCGATCGGTGGCGCCTCGGCCTTCGTCAAGGCAAAGCGCGTCATCCTCGCGACCGGCGCGCTGGAGCGGCCGTTTCCGATTCCCGGCTGGACATTGCCGGGCGTGATGACGGCAGGCGCCGCGCAGACCATGCTGAAATCGTCGGCGCTGGTTCCGGATGGCCGCACGGTGATTGCGGGACAGGGGCCGCTGCTCTGGTTGCTCGCCGCGCAGATATTGCGCCTCGGCGGCCGCATCGACCGCATCCTCGACACCACCGAGCGAAGCAATTATTTCGCCGCGCTCCCGCACGCTTTCGCCTTTCTGACCTCGCCCTATTTCACCAAGGGCCTGTCGATGATGCGCGAGGTGAAAGCGAAAGTGCAGGTCGTCTCCGGCGTCACCGAGCTCTCTGCGGCTGACGATGGTCAACTCACGAGCGTGAGCTATGTCGCCGGCGGCAAGCGCGAGATCATCCCTGCCGATCTCCTGCTGCTGCATCAGGGCGTCGTTCCCAACGTCAACCTTGCGATGTCCGCAGACGTTGAGCATCGCTGGGACGATTTGCAGCTGTGCTGGTCGCCTGTGCTCGACGCGAGCGGCAATTCTTCGGTCGCGGGAATCGCGATCGCCGGCGACGGCGCCGGCATCGGCGGCGCGAACGCTGCTGTGGTCCGCGGCCGCATCGCGGCGCGCTCGGCGGTGGAAGCACTGGCGCCCGCCGCCGCTGCGAAGCTCGCGCCCATGGCGACGCTTCGCACCGATCTCGCCAAGGCTGAGCGCGGCCGCGTCTTCCTCGACACGTTGTTCCGCCCGTCGCCGCACTTCCGCATTCCCGCGGGCGACACCATCGTCTGCCGCTGCGAGGAGGTCACCGCAAAGGACGTTCTCGATTCCGTTGCGATCGGCGCAACCGGGCCGAACCAGCTCAAGGCCTATCGCCGCACCGGCATGGGCCCGTGTCAGGGCCGGCTCTGCGGCCTCACCGTCACCGAGCTGATGGCGCAGGCCCGGGCTAAGACCCCGCAGGAGATCGGTTATTACCGGCTGCGCGCGCCGGTGAAGCCGATTACGCTCGCCGAGCTTGCCGCCGTTCCGAAGAGCGAGGCCGACGTCAAGGCCGTGGTGCGCGGATGACGAGAAACGTGGATGCGATCGTCGTCGGCGGCGGCATCCACGGATGCTCGACCGCGCTGCATCTGTGCCTCGCCGGCCTGAAGCCGGTGCTGATCGAGAAGGACTATGCCGGCCGCCACGCCTCCGGCGTCAATGCCGGCGGCGTCCGCCAGCTCGCGCGGCACATTCCCGAGATTCCGCTGTCGATCCGCTCGATGGGCATCTGGGAAAAGATCAAGGGTCTCCTCGACGACGATTGCAGCTTTGAGAGTTACGGCCAGGTGCTGGTCGCCGAAAACGAGGAGGAGCTCGCCGTTTGCCGCGCGCGCGTCGCCGAACTCAACGCACTCGGCTTTACCCATGAAGAACTGATCGACGCGACCGAGCTGCGTCGACTCGTGCCTGCGGTCGCCGAAACCTGTCCTGGTGGCGTGGTTTCGCGCCGCGACGGCGCGGCCAATCCGGCGCAGACGACGACCGCGTTTCGGCGCAAGGCCGAGCAACTCGGCGCGACCGTGCGCGAGGGCGTGGCGGCCAGCAACATCCGCTACAGCGACGGCCTCTGGCACGTCGATGTCGGTACTGAAACCTTCGCCGCGCCGGTGCTCGTCAACGCCGCCGGCGCCTGGGCCGGCAAGATCGCGGCTGCGCTTGGCGAGCCGGTGCCGGTCGAGACCGTGGCGCCGATGCTGATGATCACATCGCGCGTGCCGCACTTCATCGACCCCGTCGTGATCCTGCGCGGCCGCAAGCTCTCTTTCAAGCAGTTCAAGAACGGCACCGTGCTGATCGGCGGCGGCCATCTGGCGACGCCCTATCAGGACCGCAACGAGACGGTGCTGGACTGGAGGAGTCTCGCGACCAGCGCGCGCACCGTGTTCGAGCTGTTTCCGGTAATGCGCAGCGCCACCATCGTCCGCGCCTGGGCCGGCATCGAGGCGAAGATGAAGGACGACATTCCCGTGTTCGGGCCGAGCAGCCGCCACAAGGGTCTCTATCACCAGTTCGGCTTCTCTTTGCACGGCTTCCAGCTTGGTCCCGGCGCCGGCGCCGTGATGGCGGAGCTGATCGTCAATGGCGGCACCCAGACCCGCGTCAGCGAGCTCGGCATCGACCGCTTCCATCCTTCAACGCTCTAGGAACAAGGGAACATCATGAGCATCACCCGCAGCATCCGCACGCCCATCATGCACCGCGCTGTCGAAGCCAACGGCTTCGTCTTTGTCGGCGGCACCATCGCCGACGACACTTCGGTCTCGATGGGTGAGCAGACCCGCAACATCCTCGGCAAGATCGCCGGTTACCTGAAGGAAGCCGGCACCGACAAGAGCCAGGTCGTCAGCGCCTCGATCTTCGTCACGGATCTCTCCAGGAAGAAGGAGATGGATGCGGCCTGGACCGAGTTCTTCGGCGACAATCTGCCGACCCGCGCCACCGTCGGCGTCGCCGATCTCGGTGGCGGTGCGCTGATCGAGGTCGTCGTCACCGCGCTCAAGGGCTGATCCGGTCAGTCAGATTGGGCGAACATCCCGACCAGGGTCTCGCGCAGCCAGCGCTGCGCGGGAACGGTATCGTTGCGCTGGTGCCAGAACAGGCTGACGATGCGCGGCGGCGCCTGGAGCGGAAGCGGCATCGCATGCAGGAACGGTGCGTGGCGGGACTCGGAGCGGAGATCGCGCGGCAGCACCGCAATGAGATCGGACTGACGCACGGTCTCGTAGGCGGCGCTGTAATGGTTGACGGTCGCCACCAGATTGCGCGACAGCCCGCGAGAGGCGAGGAAGAGGTCGTAGGATGGCAGCGTCTTGCCTGCGAGGCTCACATCGATATGTCGGGCGTTGAGAAATGCGCGCGTGCCCAGCCGCTTCCCCGCGGCAAGCGGGTGGCCGCGCCGCATGAAGCAGGCATAGTCGACGGTCCATAGCGAGCGCGAGCGGATGGCGGCCGGCTGCTGCGCCTCGTTGACATAGACGCTCAAGACACAGTCGACCCTGTTGTCCTCGAGCTGGTCGGCGATCTCCACGATGGTGTTGGGAACGGTGTGGACGCGCGACTTCGGCGCGACCTTGCCGAGATGGTTCAGCAGGTCCGGCATGACCAGCGCGGCCACATAGTCCGACATCGACAGGGTGAACTCGGTCTGGGCGCGGCCGGGATCGAACACCTGCTCGTCGAGCGCGCCACGCACGCTCTCCAGCGCCTCGCCGATCGGCTCCCACAGCACCACGGCGCGCTGAGTGGGACGGATGCCAGTGCCCGATCGTACGAACAGGGGATCTCCGAGCGAGTCGCGCAGGCGTGCGAGTGCGTTGCTGACGGCGGGCTGCGTCATCGTCAGCGCGCTGGCGGCGCGCGTGACGCTGCCCTCGGTCATCAGCGCCTCGAAGACTTTCAGCAGGTTGAGGTCGAGCGCGCGGAACGACAAACATTCACCATGGTGATATATAAGATCAAGATTATAAATTATGACGATAATGTCGCTTTGTCTATGGTTCCCTCCCGAGCGGCGCGCCGGGCCCGTGAAAATCGAGGGGGACTTTCATGTCGATGATATCGGCGCGCATCGAGCGCCTTCCGTTCGCGCGCTTCCACGCGCATCTCCTGCTGATGGGCGGGCTCGGCTACACGTTCGACGCGATGGATGCGGCGGTGCTGGCCTTCATCCTGCCGGTGCTGCGCACGGCATGGAATTTGTCGAGCGTCCAGATCGGCGTGCTCGGCAGCAGCACCTATATCGGCTTCCTGTTTGGCGCCCTGTTCGCAGGAACGCTCGGTGACCTGATCGGGCGCCGTGCAGTGATGATGTCGGCGCTGGCGCTCTACTGCGCGGCGTCCATCGTCAGCGCGATGGTCGATAGCTGGTCGGCCTTCTTCGCTGCACGCGTCGTCGCCGGCATGGGCACCGGCGCGGAGAGCGCGATCATCGCGCCCTATCTGGCGGAGTTCGTGGCGCGGCGTTACCGCGGCAGCTTTACCGGCGCGCTGGCCGGCTTCTTCTCCTTCGGCTTCGTCGCGGCGGCCTTGCTCGGCTACTTCATCGTGCCCGCCTATGATAACGGCTGGCGCATCGTACTGGTGATCACGGCGGTGCCGGTCGTCATGCTGTTGTGGTGGCGTCGGGCCCTTCCGGAATCGCCGCGCTGGCTCGAGAGCCGCGGACGGGAGAAGGAAGCCGAGGCCGTGCTCGACAGGATCGAGGCGCGCTTTGCGCGCGAGGGCCTTGTCCTGCCGCAGCCAGTTGTCGAAGCCACGGCACCGACCGGGACGGGCGGAACGCTGCTCGCTAATTTCGCAGCGCTTCTGGCTGCCCGGCAGGCGCGCATCACCATCATGACCTGGATCATGTGGCTCGCGATCACCTTCAGCTATTATTCCTTCTTCGTCTGGATCCCGGGCCTGCTGGTCCAGAACGGCATGAGCATCACCAAGAGTTTTGGCTATTCGATCGCGATCTATTGCGCGCAGATTCCCGGCTATTTCAGCGCCGCGTATTTCAACGAGCGCATCGGGCGGCAGGCGACGATCGCGACCTACATGGTGCTCGGCGGCGCCAGCGCGCTCGGCCTCGCTTTCGCGCAGAGCGACCAGCAGATCATGGTCGCGGGAATCTTCCTGTCACTGTTCATGAACGGCACCTATGCCGGCGTTTATGCCTACACCGCTGAGGTGTTCCCGACGCCGGTCAGGACGACCGGTGCCGGGCTTGCTTCCGCGATCGGCCGCATCGGTGCGATCGTGTCGCCGATCCTGGTTGGCTACCTCTATCCCAATTTCGGCTTCGCCGGCGTGTTCGGCGTCACCACCACCGTGCTGCTGCTGGGGGCGGTCACCGTCGTGCTGATGGGCGTGCCGACGCGCGGCCGGTCGCTGGAAGAGATCGCGGCGGGCGAAGTTGCATGACGCGGACCAAATCGAAGGCTGATCCCTGGCTTTGCGCCGTCGCGGCAGCGCAGAGCAGCGTGGATCAGCCGAATGCGTTGTTCGCAGCGCTCGACCAGGCCGTGAAGTCGGCGATCGGGCACAAGCTGTTCACGATCCTGACGTACGACGACGCCAGCGGCGAAGCGGCACGGGTCTATTCCAACCTTCCCGGACCCTATCCCGCGGGCGGACGCAAGCGCCTGGCGCCGGGTCCGTGGACCGAGGCCGTGCTCGACCGCGGCGAGGCCTATATCGGCCGCACGCAGGACGATTTGCGCAACGTATTTTCCGACCACGAACTGATTGCCTCGCTTGGCTGCGCGAGCGTGCTCAACATGCCCGTGCGCTGGCGCGGACGCACGCTCGGCTCGCTCAATCTGCTGCACGAGGCGGGCTGGTACGACGAGGACGACGTCGCTGCCTGTCTCCCCTTTGCCCAGCTTACATTGCCGGCACTGCTTGCGCCGGCGCCCTGACAGGAAACCACCATGCCCAGCATCCTCTTCAAGAACGCCGCCCTGCTTGACCCGCTCCAGCCGGAGTTGCTGACGGGCCATGACGTGCTGGTCGAGGACAATCTGATCAAGGAGGTCTCGGATCAGCCGATCAATGTCACCGCCGATCGAACCATCGATCTGAAGGGCAAGACGCTGATGCCCGGCCTGATTGATCTTCATGTTCACACCATCGCGATCGAGCTCAATCTGGCGCAGCAGGTCCACATTCCCAACGTGCTGGTGACGCTGCGCTCGACGCTTCTGCTGCGTGGCATGCTGCGGCGGGGCTTTACGACCGTCCGCGACGCCGGCGGCGCCGGCCACGCGATGAAGCAGGCGATCGAGACCGGTCTGACCGACGGTCCGCGGCTGTTCGTGTCCGGTCGTGCGCTGAGCCAGACAGGCGGCCACGCCGACATGCGGGCGCGGTCGGATTACCTCGCCAGCGATACGGCCTGCCCCTGCTGCGTGCGCGTCGGTGCGTTGGGGCGTGTTGCCGACGGTGTCGACGGCGTACGCAAGGCGGTGCGCGAGGAGCTGCAGATGGGCGCCGACCAGATCAAGATCATGGCGTCCGGCGGGGTTGCCTCTCCGACCGATCCGGTCGGCGCCTTCGGCTACTCCGAGGACGAAATCCGCGCCATCGTCGAGGAGGCGCAGGGCCGCCAGACCTATGTGCTCGCCCATGCCTATACCGCAGCGGCGATCGCGCGCGCGGTTCGCTGCGGCGTGCGCACCATCGAGCACGGCAATCTCGTCGACGAACCGACCGCGCGCCTGATGGCCGAGAAGGGCGCCTATGTGGTGCCGACGCTCGTGACCTATGAAGCCCTTGCCAATGAGGGCGCGCAATACGGTCTGCCGCCGGAGAGCGTTGCCAAGATCGCCGACGTCCGCGATGCCGGCCTGCGCTCGCTCGAGATCTATCGCAAGGCCGGGGTGAAGATGGGCTATGGCAGCGATCTGCTTGGACCGTCGCAGCGCCTCCAGAGCGATGAATTCCGCATCCGCGCCGAAATTCAGGGCGCGCGCGAGGTCATCGCCAGCGCGACACTGGTCGGTGCCGAGGTGCTCGGTATGGAGGGCAAGCTCGGCCGGATCGTGCCCGAGGCGCTTGCGGATCTGCTGGTGATCGACGGCAACCCGCTCCGTGACGTCTCCTGCCTGCTCGGCCAGGGCGAGCACATTCCGCTGGTGATGAAGGCTGGCAAGGTCCAGTTCGACAGGCTGGCCGCTTAGTCGTGAGGCATTGAGGGCCTCGCAGAGGACACGGCTTGATCTTGCCGCGCAGCGGGATTATGAGCAGATGCTCAACAAGGATATTCGCAACCATGGATTTTACCCCGACCGCAACGCCGATCCGCATTGCTCACGGGGAATTCCATGCCTGCTTCAATCATCCTGTCGCACCTGTCGCTGTCCACGCCTGACGGCCGCTCGCTTCTCTCCAACATCGATCTGACCATCGGCACTGAGCGAGCCGGTCTTGTCGGCCGCAATGGCGTCGGCAAGACGACTCTGCTCGCTGCGATCACGGGCGAGCACGTTCCGCAGTCGGGGCGTGTGATCGCCAACGGCACCGTTGGGCTCCTGCGCCAGGACGCCCAGCTCCGCGCGGGTGCTGTGGTCGTCGACCTCTTCGGCGTGCGCGATGCCCTGGACCTGTTGCGCCGGGCCGAGCGTGGTGAGGCCTCGGCCGAGGATGTCGCCGATGTCGACTGGGCTCTCGAGACGCGGCTCGCATCGGCCCTGGCCCGCGTTGGCTTCGATATCGACCCCGACACGGAATTGGACCGCTTGTCGGGCGGGCAGGTCACGCGCGTTCGTCTTGCCGCGCTGCTCTTTGCCGAGCCGGACTTCCTGCTGCTGGACGAGCCCACCAACAATCTCGATCGGGACGGGCGCCGTGCCGTGATTGATCTCCTGGCCGCCTGGCGTGGCGGCGCGATCGTCGTCAGCCATGACCGCGCCCTGCTCGAGACGATGGACGCCATCGTCGAGCTGACCTCGCTTGGCGCTATGAGATATGGCGGCAATTGGAGCAGCTACCGCGCGCAGAAGGCTGTCGAGCTCGCGGCCGTCAGGCGCGACCTCGCGCATGCCGAGAAGCATCTGTCCGAGATCGACGGCAAGGCGCAGGAGGCGGCCGAGCGCAAGGCGAGCAAGGACAGCAGCGGCAAGAAGAAGCGCGCCAAGGGCGACATGCCGCGTATTCTCGCCGGCGCACGTCGGGATCGCAGCGAGGACAGCGGCGGCAAGGCTGCGCAGATCGCAGAACGACGCCGCGCGGAGGCGCTTGATGCGGTCGACACCGCACGCCGGCGCATCGAGATCCTCCAGCCGCTGTCGGTAAAGCTGCCCTCGACGCAGTTGCCGGCAGGGAGGGAGGTGGTCTGGCTCGATCGCGTCAGTGCGGGCTATCAGCCGGAGCGGCCGATCCTACGCGACCTATCGCTCGCCATCGTTGGGCCGGAGCGCGTTGCGATTGTTGGGCCGAATGGCTCCGGCAAGACGACGTTGTTGAAGCTCATCGCGGGCGAGCTTCGCCCCGTCGCGGGCACCGTGCGGGTCAGGCCGGACTTCGCACTGTTCGATCAGAAAGTCAGCCTGCTCGATCCCGCGATCTCGATCCTGGACAATTTCGCGCGCCTCAATCCAAGGGCGGGTGCCAACAAATGCCATGCCGCGCTGGCGCGCTTCATGTTTCGCGCCGATGCGGCCCTGCAGATCGTCGGCAGCCTGAGCGGCGGGCAATTGTTTCGCGCGGGGCTCGCCTGCGTGCTGGGCGGATCGATGCCGCCGTCATTGCTGATCCTGGACGAGCCGACCAATCATCTGGACCTCGACTCGATCGAGGCCATGGAAGCCGGCTTGAAGGCCTATGATGGCGCGCTGCTCGTCGTCAGCCATGACGAGGCGTTCCTTGAGGCGATCGGGGTCACACGGCGGCTCGATCTCGCCACCGAATTGTTCGGCCAGCCGGAACAATGATACCGGCCGCCGGCTGATTATCTTTTGCAGGAAAAGGGGCAAATCCTTCCGTGTCAGCCGCAAGCAGCGGCCGGGAACCACGGAGAAGGCAAATGTCCAACGCAAGCAAAAAAGTCGCCATAGTCACCGGGGGCTCGCGCGGCATCGGGGCTGCAATCGCCGAACGGCTCGCCGGCGACGGCTTTGCCGTTGTCATCAATTATGCCGGCAGCGCGGCTGAAGCGGAGGCACTGGCCGCCAAGATCGCGCAGGCCGGTGGCCGGGCCATCACCGCCCAGGCCGACGTTAGCGACCCCGCCGCGGTGACGCGGATGTTCGACGCGGCGGAGAGCGCGTTCGGTGGCGTCGACGTGCTCGTCAACAATGCCGGCGTGATGCGGCTGGCGGCAGTTGCCGAGGCCGACGATGCAATCTTCGACAGCCAGATCGCGATCAATCTGAAGGGCAGCTTCAACACACTGCGCGAGGCGGCGCGCCGGCTGCGCAATGGCGGTCGCATCGTCAATCTTTCGTCAAGCCAGGCCGGCTCTCTGTTTCCGACCTATGGCATCTATGCCGCGACCAAGGCAGCGGTCGAGGCCTTGACCCATGTGCTCGCCAAGGAGCTCCGTGGCCGCAACATCACGGTGAACGCGGTCGCGCCGGGACCGACGGCCACAAAACTGTTCCTCGACGGCAAGTCGGGCGAGTTGATCGATCGCCTTGCCAAGCTCGCGCCGCTGGAGCGGCTCGGTCAGCCAACGGACGTCGCCGCCGCGGTCTCGTTCCTCACTGGCCCCGATGGTGGCTGGATCAATGGGCAGGTGCTGCGCGCCAACGGCGGGATCATCTGATCCCGCCCCGCAGATCCTGCTGCAATCTTTCAAAAACCCGACGCTCTGCCCCCAGCGCGTCGGGTGGAATGAATGAGTATCAATCGGTGATCCCAACACCGTTGTTGTGACGCGTGCTGCACCAATTGACCACTCCGGGAAACTACCGCAACGGAACCGGAATCCACGTGGCGTCGAGTGGTGCGCTACGCGCCGCCGCCGGGCTCCAGCGCTTCGCCCATCTCCAGCGGATGCGCCATGGTTTCATGGAGCGCGTCGCGGTCGAGCTCTCCTTCCGAGATGCTGATGACGACGCAGGCGACGCCGTTACCGATGAGATTGGTCAGCGCGCGGCACTCGCTCATGAACTTGTCGATGCCGACCAGGATCGCGATCGACTGGATCGGAATATCAGGCACGATCGAGAGTGTCGCGGCGAGGGTGATGAAGCCAGCGCCGGTCACGCCGGATGCGCCCTTCGAGGTGATCATGGCAATGCCCAGAATGCCGAGCTCCTGCCAGATGGTCAGATGGGTGTTGGTTGCCTGCGCAAGGAACAGCGTCGCAAGCGTCATGTAGATGTTGGTGCCGTCGAGGTTGAAGCTGTAGCCGGTCGGGATGACCAGGCCGACCACCGAGCGCGAGGCGCCGAGATGCTCCATCTTCTGGATCATCTGCGGCAGCACTGTCTCCGACGAGGAGGTGCCGAGCACGATCAGAAGCTCGTCCTTGATGTAGGCGATGAAGCGCAGGATCGAGAAGCCGGCGAGCCTGGCGATCGAGCCCAGCACGATCAGTACGAACAGGATGCTGGTCAGATAGAACGTGCCGATCAGGGCGGCGAGGTTGAGCAGTGAGCCGAGGCCGTAGGCGCCGACGGTGAACGCCATTGCGCCGAAGGCGCCGATCGGCGCCACGCGCACGATGATGCGGATGATGCCGAAGAACATCTTGGCGGCCTTGTCGATGGCGTCCGCGATCGGCTCGCCGGCCTTGCCGAGGAAGGCGATGGCGAAGCCGGAGAGGATCGAGATCAAGAGCACCTGGAGCAGGTCGCCGCGTGCGATCGCGCCCACATAGCTATCGGGGATGATCCCCATCAAATGGGCGATGATGCCATCTTCCTTGGCCTTGGTGACGTAGGTCGCGACCGACTTCGGGTCGATCGTCGCGGGGTCGATGTTGAAGCCATGTCCCGGCTGGAGGATCTCTCCAACGAGCAGGCCCATCGCGAGCGCGACGGTCGAGACCATCTCGAAATAGATCAGCGACTTCAGCCCGACCCGGCCGACGCGCTTGAGGTCGCCCATCGAGGAGATGCCGTGGACCACGGTGCAGAAGATCACCGGCGCGATCATCATCTTGATCAGCGCGATGAAGGCGTCGCCGAGCGGCTTCAGTTCCTTGCCGAGATCGGGAAAGAAATAGCCGATGAGAACGCCGAGTGCGATCGCGATCAGGACCTGGATGTAGAGGATCTTGTACCAGGGCTGGTGCCGGCGGTGGACGGCTGACTGGATCGCCACTTGTGTCATATTGCTTGCCCCGGAACGCATTGATCTTGCATGATTCACATCATGTGATGTTCGCCGCATAAGCAACAATCACATTTTTGTCGGATCGCACGAAGATCAATCGCTGCACCGCAACGGGGGGAACATGTCGAACGCAACGGGCTCGGACGAGCAGGCGCTTAGCTATTTTCCGCGTTGGACGCTGAAGACCTCGGGCGTCATCATGCCCGAGGAGCGGCTGTCATGGGGCCAGACCATCGTCTCCGGTCTCCAGCATTGCGTTGCAATGTCGGGGTCGACGATCATCGCGCCGCTGCTGATGGGGTTCGATCCCAATGTTGCGGTCCTGTTCTCCGGCGTCGGCACGCTGATCTTCTTCGTCATCGTCGCGGGCCGCGTGCCGAGCTATCTCGGCTCGAGCTTCGCCTTCATCGCCGTTGTCCTCGCCGCCACCGGCTATGCCGGGCATGGGCCGAATCCGAACCTGTCGGTTGCGCTCGGCGGCATCGTCGCGGCCGGTGTGTTGTATGGTGTGATCGCGCTGGTCGTGATGTGGTCGGGGATCGGTTGGGTCGAGCGCTTGATGCCGCCGGCCGTCACCGGTGCCGTGGTCGCCGCGATCGGCCTCAACCTTGCGCCCGTGGCGGTCAAGGCGGTGAGCGCCAACGCGTTCGAGACCTGGATCGGGCTCGCCACCGTTCTGATCATCGGCGTGGTCGCCGTGGCCGCCCCGGGCCTGTGGCGCCGCCTGCCGATCATCCTCGGCGCGATCGGCGGATATTTTTTGTATCTGCTGTTCGCGAACGGCCTCGGCTTCGGCAAGCCGATCGACTTCATGCAGCTCTCGGCCGCGCCGTGGTTCGGCCTGCCGAACTTCACGACGCCGACCTTCCATGCCGATGCGATCTTTCTGATCGCGCCGGTTGCGGTCATTCTCGTCGCCGAGAACCTCGGTCACATCAAGGCCGTCGGCGCCATGACCGGTAGGAGCCTCGATGGCTATCTCGGCCGTGCGCTGTTCGCCGACAGCCTCGCGACGATCGTGGCCGCCTGCGGCGGCGGCACCGGCGTCACAACTTACGCCGAGAACATCGGCGTCATGGCGGCGACGAAGGTCTATTCGACGCTGCTGTTTGCGTTCGCCGCGACAGTTTCGGTCCTGCTCGGCTTCTCGCCGAAATTCGGCGCGCTGATCCTGTCGATCCCCGGTCCCGTCATCGGCGGCCTCTCGATCGTGCTGTTCGGATTGATCGCGGCGATGGCGGGTCGGATCTGGGTCGAGAACAAGGTCGATTTCGCCAACCCGGCGAACCTCATCACTGTCGCCGTGGCGCTGACCGCAGGCGCCGGCGATCTCACGCTGAAATTCGGCGCGTTCACCATTGGCGGGATCGGCACCGCTACCTTCGGCGCCATCATTCTCTACCAGATCCTGACCTCACCGATCGCGCGCCGCGCCAAATGAATCCCAGGGATGCACTGAGGGATGGAACAAAACACCGGTTCCGTCCATAACGAGGCATCCCGGAGAAAGCTCATGCCACACACCGACCTCTCAACCGCCTTTCCCTCACGCCTCGTCGGCCGATATGCGCTGGTGACCGGTGCATCCCAGGGCATCGGCCGCGCCGTTGCTGTCAGGCTCGCCCAGGAAGGCGCGACCGTCGCCATCAATTATGTCGATCACCCCGAGAAGGCGGAGGAGACGCTTGCGCTCGCAAGGACGGGATCGGGCGATCGCGGCCACGGCAAGCTCGACCATGTCATCGTCAAGGCAGACGTCAGCGATGACCTGGAGGTGGCTGCGATGTTCGAAACGATCCTGGCACGCTGGAAGCGCCTCGACTGTCTCGTCAACAATGCCGGCTTCCAGCGCGAATCGCCGAGCGAGGCGCTCGACATCGAAACCTATCGCCGCATCATCGATGTCAATCTCAATGGCGCCGTGCTCTGCGCGCAGAAGGCGCTGGCGCATTTCGACGCGCGCGGCGGAGGCGGCAGCATCATCAACTGCTCCAGCGTGCACCAGATCGTTCCGAAGCCGGGCTATCTCGCTTATTCGATCAGCAAGGGCGGCATGGCCAATCTGACCCGCACGCTGGCGCTGGAATTCGCCGGACGCGGCATCCGCGTCAACGCGGTCGGTCCCGGCGCGATCGACACGCCGATCAACGCGGCCTGGACCGGCGAGGCTGAAAAGCGGGCCAACGTCGCGAGCCACATCCCGCTCGGGCGCGTCGGAGCCCCAGAAGAGATCGCCGCCGTATTCGCCTTCCTCGCCTCGGACGATGCGAGCTACATCACCGGGCAAACCATCTACGCCTGCGGCGGTCTCACGCTCTTCCCGGAGTTCCGCGAGAACTGGGCGAGCTAGAAACGCGGATTCAATGGCGGGGTTGCCAACTCAAGCTACGCCCGAACGGATCGCTCAAAAATCTCCCGCGACCAAATTGTAAGAGCCCCTGCTGCCGCGGACATAGGCCTTGGCAGCGGCAGCACATATCAGGTCGCGGTGGCAATCAAACGCATCCAGAAAGCCCAATTCGTTGGAATCGCCGTTCGGCTGGAGCCGCTTCAATGCGCCTTCCTCGATGAAAAATGAGGCCTCGATGGCGCTGTCGTGTCCCCAAAACCGCACGGCGCGCCGCGTTCGATCATAGGAGCGGCTGTGATTTGGAAAATCAATCATGGTTCGGGCCGATCAATTTGCAGGTGCCGCGCGCCGGCATTGACGCCGTTTGAACCAGGGCACGTTGGGTGGCGAAACTCGGCTTGCGTAGGTCAAGAACACGGACGCTTCGTCGAGACGCCGACAAAATCTGGCGTCGGAAAGCCCTTCGGCGACGGAAGAGACGGTGGAACGACGCGTTTGCGCTTGCTTCAGATGATGATTTGGCAACCGGGTTACAACCCGGTTCGATGCTTATCGTGGCAAATAGTTTTTGCCGGGCCTCGCTATTCGGCAAAAGGTCACTATATCGAGGGCATCACCGCGCGCCCCTCGGCTGTTATCGGTGACTGAGAGCAATGGCTCCCGCCGCGACCAAAAGGCGGCTTATATGTCGGATTCCCCTGGATTCAGTCTTCGCGCGTGGCTCGTACCTCCGGTATTGCTACCCGTCTTCTTTGTGCTGTTGGTCGCCGCTTCGATGCTGATTCAATGGTAGTCGGCTTCGGCGCGCCTTCGCCATCGGATCAGGCAAGCAGCTCATTGGATTCAATTCAGCCGTCGTTGGCTTCCGAGCTCAATTCCAGGGCGATCGACGCCCTTGGCAGGGCTCGCGAGATGCCGTCAGGAGACAAGCGCACGGCGGCCATGCGCAGCGCCGCGGTCCTTGGAA
This sequence comes from Bradyrhizobium rifense, assembly GCF_008123425.1. GTDB lineage: Bacteria > Pseudomonadota > Alphaproteobacteria > Rhizobiales > Xanthobacteraceae > Bradyrhizobium > Bradyrhizobium rifense. The sequence goes on along the minus strand of NZ_VSSS01000016.1, from coordinate 126,293 downwards.
ACGCCGCTGAAATCCTCGCGTATTTCTCGGCAACGAAGGAACGCAAGCCAAATGACGATGCCGCTGACCGGCAGCAACCCACATGATGTAGTCGCCAATGCTCGAGATCGATCTTAGTAGGGGCCAGCCCCCCGGCGGCACAGAATCGTACGAGGATGCTCTGGCGGCAGAGAATGTCAGCCTGCGGCTTCTCCTGGCCCAGGCCGAGATCAATACGAGCGATCTGCTTGCCAGGGCGGGCATCGATGCCAAAGAGCGAGAGACGTCCGACAAGCTACAGAAATTGATGCTTGAAGAGCTGCACCACCGCGTCAAGAACACACTTGCGACCGCTTCCGCGATCGTCGCACAGAGCCTGCGCAACGTGCAAGGCGTGGACCACGCGCAGCAGGCTATCGAGGGGCGGCTATTGGCACTCGGCCGGGCACACGATCTCCTCTTGCAGACAAGATGGGCCAACGCCGATCTCGGCGCGGTCGTTCGCAGCGCCATCGAAGCTTTCGATGATCGCAATGAGTCGAAGTTCTCGATTTCAGGACCCGATATCCGGATCAATTCGGGTGCGGTGATCGCCGTCGCGATGACACTCAACGAGCTTTGTACCAACGCCACCAAATATGGCGCCTTTTCGGTCCCAAAGGGGTGCGTCGATCTCCATTGGACGGTCGACCAGCAGACGCAACGTTTGCACCTGACCTGGACCGAGAAGGATGGTCCGTTGATCCAGCCACCCGCAAAGCGCAGCTTCGGGACGAAATTGATCGAGACGCTTGGCCGCCAACTCCAGGGCAACGTGCAATTGACCTATGCGGAGAGGGGCTTCACGTACAGGTTCGACGTTCCACTGGCTTCGCTGAGCGTCCCGACGCCGGCATAGCCTGCAAGTGGCAGGTTGGGTGCGCGGAGACTTTCAGCGAAGGAGCCCGCATGTTTAAATTCTTACAGTATCGTGCAAGAGCGGCCGCGTACGGCGAACTGGCCAGGAGTTCGTCCGGCAAGGACGATACCCGCAAATTTGAGAAACTACAGGACAGCCTCGCATCGCGCGCGGACAACGAGCAGGTCCTCGCGGAGAATTACGTAGATGCAGTCAACGCCGGGGAGGCGGAGCGTTCGCGCGGCGCAGCCCTCGCGGCGGAGGAAGAGCGCGTCTTGCGGTGTCTCGGCGCGGCCATCATCATGCAATGGAATTCCCTGCCGACGACGCTTCAGCGGGAGATTTTCGACACCGCCGGGTCGGTGGGAACATTGCTGGAGACAGCGGCGCTCCGCGGGCAGCTCGCCCGGTTTCTTCACAAGCACAAGCATGACGTCAGTCCCCACAAGGTCTGATGGAAGCATCGCGATGCAATCCAGCAACAGTCGGAAAAAACCGGGCTGTCGGCGCTGCACTCACAGGCGAACTCAACCGAACGGTTGATGTCCGGCCCGCCGTCCTAACCCACATTCGCGGTGGCCGTATCCGGCCAACGATCGGGATCGACCCGACCTCTGGACCTGAGAGCGCAAATGCTTGGTGCGATCACTAACGCCATGTTTTGTTTGACCAAAGCCTTGGCTGCGGCCGTGGCGCTTGCCATGTTCGTCTTGACGCTTGATCTGGCGCCCGCCGCCGCGCAAGGGGTCTGCGGCGCGGCGGTAACAGGCATTGCGCTCGGTTCTGCGCCTGGCCTCGGCGCCGTCGCTTGTGGCGGCGAAGCGACCGGTAACGGCAGCGTGGCGATCGGCCAGAGCGAGGCAGTGGGTAGCGCCAGCACGGCAGTCGGTGCGGCCAGCAAGGCGGAGGGAAGTGGCGGGACGGCAAGCGGGTTCGGCAGCACGGCGATCGGCGTCTTCAGCACGGCGACCGGCATACGCACTCTAGCAAGCGCTGACTACAGCACGGCGACCGGCGCCTCCAGCAAAGCCGCGGGCGTCGGCAGCACCGCGATGGGCGGCGGCGATCTCATTGGTGGCGTTGAAACGGGTGCCTCCGCGTCCGGGAATTATAGCGTCGCGATCGGAGGTGGCGGCGACGGGGCCGCCGGCGTAGGCGCACATTCCAACGGCGACAAATCGATCGCGGTCGGCCTGGGCAGCGTCGCAGCGGGGGTATCTGCCACCGCGATCGGGAGCGGAGCCAGCGCCAGCACAACAAATGCCCTCGCTCTGGGCAACGCGGTGACGGCAAGCGGCGGCAATTCCTTCGCGGCCGGCAACAACTCCCACGCCACCGGGGCGAGCGCCGTCGCGATCGGCGATGGCGCAGCGGCCGGCACCGGCGCCAATGCGATTGCCATCGGCACCGGCGCTGTCTCGACCTGATCGATTGCAGTCGGCGCAGATTCGGCCGCGGCGTTCGGCAACACAGCCGTGGGCGACGGCGCGAAGGCAAGTGCCGCCGCCGGCAGTTCGGCCTTCGGCAACGGCGCGACCGCGTCCACGCTCAATGCGACCGCGATCGGTGCGGGAGCCTCGGCTGGTTTTACCAACTCCACCGCGGTCGGCGCCGGCGCAGCGGCGACCGCCGCCAATCAGGTCGCAATCGGCACGGCGAGCAACACCTATCGCATGGCCGGCGTTGCATCGGCGGCGAGCCTTGCGGCGCAGAGCGGGCCGGTCTCCTTCGTCACCACCGATGCGGCCGGCAATCTGGCGACGTCGAGCTTCAATCCGGCGAGCCTCACCTCGCTTCAGTCGCAGTTCACCTCCCTCCAGTCGCAGATGACCTCGTTGCAGTCGCAAGTGATGGACAACCGGCTTGAAGCCCGCAGCGGCACGGCCGTCGCACTTGCGGCCGGTTCGATGCCGGCACTGCAAGCGGGTCGCAAATTCGCGCTCTCGGCCGGCTACGGCAATTTCGAGGGCGCGAATGCCTTTGCGCTCGGCGCAACCGCACTGCTCTATGACGGCAAGAGTTATGCGGTCATCGCCAATGCCGGCGGCGGCATCGGGCTCGAGCGCAACGTAGCAGGCGGGCGCGGTGCCGTTTCCATCCAGTGGTAGGAACAACGCGTTCGCCATGACATTGCGTTGGTTGAGTGCGGCCCTCGGCCTGCTGATTCTGGGAGCGGTGACGACCTCCGCGCAGCAGACGCCGCCGCAGCAGCAACAGACGCCGCCGCAGCAGCAGGCCAAGCCCGCCAACATCGACCGCAACGGTGTGCTCATGCTGATCCGGTCGACGCTGCTCGCGCTCGACCAGGCCAACAAGACCGGCAACTACACCGTACTGCGCGACCTCGGCGCGCCCGGCTTCCAGGTTAACAGCGCCGCGCGGCTCGCGGAAATCTTCGCCAAGCAGCGCGGCGACAAGCTCGATCTCTCCGGCGTCGCCGTCATCGATCCGCAATTGTCGTTGCTACCGCAGATCGAGCCGAACGGTCTGTTGCGCATGGCCGGATTTTTTCCATCGGTGCCGTCGCAGGTGAATTTCGAACTGTTGTTTGCACCGGTCGAAGGACAATGGCGCGTGTTCGGTGTGTCGTTGTCGGTCGGCCAATCCGCGCCGGTGGCGCCTGCCGCGCCCGAAACGCCCGCGGGCAAGGCCGTCATCTCGCAGAAGCAGGCTGCGCCGCCGAAACCTGGCGTGCCTTCGAAACAGCCGGCAGCGTCCGCAACGCAATGATCGGCGGATCGCTGCCCGGAGCGCGGGTGATCTGGCAAAAGTGGCCGGCGCAGACTACATCTGCGCCATGACAAATCCACCGCTCCAGGAATTCGTCGGCCGGCACGAAAAGCTGTTCGTGCTGACCGGCGCCGGCTGTAGCACCAATTCCGGCATTCCCGACTATCGCGACAGCCACGGCAACTGGAAGCGGACCCAGCCGGTCAACTTCCAGGCCTTCATGTCCGAACAGCATACGCGCCAGCGCTACTGGGCGCGCAGCCTGATCGGCTGGCGGCGGTTCGGCCAAGCGAAGCCGAACGATGCGCATCATGCGCTCGCCCGGCTCGAGGCGGGCGGGCGGTGCGAGATGCTGCTGACCCAGAATGTCGACCGGTTGCATCAATCCGCCGGCCACCGGCAGGTGATCGATTTGCACGGGCGGCTCGACCTGGTCCGCTGCATGGGCTGCGGGGCTAAGACGCCGCGCAACGAATTCCAGGATGCGCTCTGCCGCGCCAATGCGGAATGGCTGACGCTCGACGCGGCGGACGCGCCTGATGGCGACGCCGATCTGGAGCATGCGGATTTCTCGTCGTTCAAGGTGCCTGCTTGCGAAGCCTGCGGCGGCATCCTCAAGCCCGACGTCGTGTTCTTCGGCGAGAACGTCCCGCGCGACGTGGTCGCGACCGCGCAAGACCATCTGGCGCAGGCCGATGCGATGCTGATCGTCGGATCGTCGCTGATGGTCTATTCCGGCTTCCGCTTCGTGAAGGCTGCGGCAGATCGGCAGATTCCGATCGCCGCGATCAATCTCGGGCGCACCCGTGCCGACGATCTCCTGACGCTCAAGGTCGAGGAGCGCTGCGAGGCGGCGCTCGCATTCCTGCTCTGAACGCAGAAGGCGGGCACGCCCTCTATCGCATAGGTGCCACGCGCTTCACCATCGGCGCTGCCGCTGGTATGGAAATTGCTGCGATTTTCGCGATAATTGGTCGATCAGCACGGAGAGTTTCGGAATGCTTGAGGGAGCCGAGGTGCGGCTTGCCGTCGATATCGGGGGCACTTTCACGGATATCGTGCTGGATGTGGGCGAGGCGCGCAAGACGCGCAAGGTGCTGACGACGCCGCAACGGCCCGAGCAGGCGGTGCTCGACGGGATGCGTCTCATTCTCGCTGACGCGAGTGCCCGTATCAGCGACATCGACGTCTTCATTCACGGCACAACGCTCGCGACCAACGCCATCATCGAGCGGCGCGGCGCCAAGACCGCGCTGATTGCGACCGACGGCTTTCGCGACGTGCTCGATATCGGCACCGAGAGCCGTTACGACCAGTATGACCTTTCCATCGACAAGCCGAAGCCGCTGGCGCCGCGCTCCCTTCGCTTCACCGTGCCCGAGCGCGTCGACGCCCATGGCACCGTTCGTCTCCCGCTGGACGAAGCAGCCGTGCGCGCACTCGCGCCGAAATTGCGTGAGCTGAAGGTCGAAAGCGTCGCGATCGCCTTCCTTCATTCCTATGCCAATCCCGAGCACGAGCGACGTACTGCTGCGATTTTGGGCGAGGAGATGCCCGGCATCTCCGTGACAGTGTCATCGGCTGTGTGTCCGGAAATCCGCGAATATGAGCGCACGTCGACCGCGGTCGCCAACGCCTATGTGCAACCGCTGATCGATGGCTATCTCGCCCGCATGGCGGACGCCTTGCAGGTCGAGCAGTATCGCGGCGCGATCTATCTCGTGACCTCCGGCGGAGGCGTCACTTCGATCGAGACGGCGCGGCGCTTTCCTGTGCGTCTGGTCGAATCCGGCCCCGCCGGCGGCGCCATCTTCGCGGCGCAGATCGCGGCACGGCTCGGCGAGAGCAAGGTGCTCTCCTTCGACATGGGCGGCACCACCGCAAAGATCTGCCTGATCGAGAAGTACCAGCCCGAGACCTCGCGCGTGTTCGAGGTCGATCGCGCCGCGCGTTTCCTCAAAGGCTCCGGCCTGCCGGTGCGTATCCCCGTGATCGAAATGGTCGAGATCGGCGCCGGTGGCGGCTCGATCGCCCATGTCGACGCGATGAAGCGTGTCACCGTGGGTCCCGAGAGCGCGTCTTCCGAACCGGGACCGGCCTGCTATGGCCGCGGCGGCCAGCGTCCGGCCGTGACGGATGCCGACGTCGCGCTCGGCATGATCGATCCCGACGCCTTTGCGGGTGGCACGATCAAGCTCGACCCGGAGCTTTCGAAGCAGGCGCTGCTGCGCGCGGTCGGCGAGCCGCTGGGCCTGTCGGCGGAAACCGCGGCCTATGCGGTGCACGAGGTCGTCTGCGAGAACATGGCGAGCGCGGCGCGCGTGCACGCGGTCGAGCGCGGCGAGATCGTCGGCCAGCACACGCTGATCGCCTTTGGCGGTGCCGCGCCGCTGCATGCCGCGCGTGTCGCCGAGAAGATCGGCGTTTCCAGGGTGATCGTGCCCTCGAATGCCGGCGTCGGTTCGGCAGTTGGCTTCCTCGCGGCGCCCATCGCCTATGAGCTCGTGCGCAGCCGTCACGTCCGGCTCGACGATTTCGACACGGGCGCGGTCTCCGACCTGCTTCAGGAGATGGTGACCGAAGCACGTGCGCTGGTCGAGCCCGGTGCTGCCGGCGCGCCAGTTCGCGAGCGCCGCGCGGCGTTCATGCGCTATGTCGGCCAGGGCCACGAGATCACCGTCGAGCTGCCGAACCGGCCGCTGACGTCAGCCGATCTCGCCGGCCTGCGCCAGAAATTCGAGGCGGATTATTCGGCGATGTTCGAGCGTCCGATCCCAGGCGCAGCGATCGAGGTGCTGAGCTGGTCGGTGCTTGCTACGACGGACGCGCGCAATCCCTCTGTCGTCGCCGCGGTCACGCGCAAGCCTGCGGCCAAAGCCTCCGGCAGCCGCAAATTCTTCGACGGCCGGGCTGGAGAAGTGATCGAGATCCCGCTCTACCGCCGCGAGGACATGGCACCGGGCGCGACGATTGCGGGTCCTGCTGTGATCGCCGAGGACGAAACGTCCACCTTCGTCTCGAACAGTTTTGATGCGCATATCGACGGTGCCGGCAGCATCGTCATGGAACGGAAGGCGGCCTGATCATGAGCAAGGCAAAAGGCGCGAGCCTGATCGACCTCCAGATCATGTGGCATCGGCTGATCGCCGTGGTCGAGGAGCAGGGGCAAGTGCTGCTCCGCACCGCGTTCAGCCCGATCGTGCGCGAATGTGGCGACCTCTCCGCCGGCGTGTTCGACCTCAGGGGGCGGATGCTGGCGCAGGCCGTGACGGGCACGCCCGGCCATGTCAACTCGATGGCGGAATCGGTCAAGCACTTCATCAACCACTTCCCGCTCGAGACGATGAAGCAAGGTGACGCCTACATCACCAACGATCCCTGGATGGGCACCGGCCATCTCAACGACTTCGTCGTCACCACGCCCTGCTTCAAGGACGGCAAGATCGTCGCGCTGTTCTCCTGCACCAGCCATCTCATGGACATCGGCGGCATCGGCTTCGGCCCCGACGCCACCGACGTGTTCATGGAGGGGCTCTACATCCCCATGCTGAAGCTGATCGACCAGGGCGTCGTCAACGAGACGCTGATGGCGATGATCCGCACCAATACGCGGCTGCCGATCGACACCGAGGGCGACACCTATTCGCTGGCCGGCTGCAACGATGTAGGCTGCGAGCGCCTGGTCGAGATGATGACCGAGTTCGGCATCGACACGCTCGACGAGCTCGGCGACTACATCTGTGACCGCTCGCGCGAGGCTGTGCTCGCGGAGATCGCAAAACTGCCGAAGGGAAGCTGGCACAACAGCATGGTCGTGGACGGCTACGATGCGCCGGTCACGCTGGCGGCGACGCTGACGATTTCGGATGCCGGCATTCACGTCGATTTCGACGGCACCTCCGCGGCTTCAAAGTTTGGCATCAACGTGCCGCTCTCCTACACTACGGCCTATACCGTGTTCGGCCTCGGCTGCGTCGTCGCCTCGCAGATCCCGAACAATGCCGGCTCGCTCTCGCCGCTGACGGTGTCGGCGCCGTCGGGCGTAATCCTCAACGCACCGAAGCCGGCGCCGGTGGCGTCGCGCCACATCGTCGGCCAGATGTTGCCCGACGTCGTGTTCGGCTGCCTGCGCCAGATCATTCCCGAGCGTGTGCCCGCGGAAGGCACCTCGTGCCTGTGGAATCTGAACGTGCGCGGCCAGACCCGCTCGGGCGTCGGCGGCAATTACGGGTTCTCGATGGCGGTGACGTCCAACGGCGGCACCGGCGCGCGTTTCGGCAAGGATGGGCTGTCCGCGACCGCCTACCCAAGCGGCGTGCGCGGCACGCCGGTCGAGATCGCCGAGACGCAGACGCCGCTGATCTTCTGGCGCAAGGAGCTGCGTCCGGATTCCGGCGGAGCAGGGCGCACCCGCGGCGGCCTCGGCCAGATCATCGAGGTCGGCACCGGCATCGATGCGCCCTTCGACATCCTTGCGGCGTTCGATCGCATCGACCATCCGCCGCGCGGACGCGATGGCGGCCAGAACGGCGAAGCCGGTTATGTCGGCCTGAAGTCCGGACAGAAGATGCGCGGCAAGGGCTTTCAGACCATTCCGCCGGATGACCGGCTCGTGGTGATGACCCCGGGTGGCGCCGGCATCGGCGATCCCCGGGAGCGTCCGCCGGAAAGCGTGCGCGACGACCTCGAAAGCGGATTGGTGTCTTCAGACAATGCCGTGGCGATCTATGGGCGCGCGGGGTGAGGTGACTCGACTCCATCGCCTGTGTCGCGCCGCTCTATCTCGTCACGATGATCGACTTCGCGCTGCTGCCGACGATCTGGCCGAGCATCGCCATGATGGTGCCGAAAGTGCTTTACGGCTAACCCGCGTCAGTCCGGGATTTGTCGATTGAGACGAAACGGTCAGCGCCGCTGCCGTTTCAAATGCGTCCTCGCGCGTCAAATTCGCGCCACGCGTCCATTCCGTCTTTGCACTCCCCGTGATCCGGCGTACGCTACGCCCGCGAGCAGAAGTGCAATAGCAACCACTCCAGTGAACGTAACTCCTTTGGCGATATGCGCCGAAAGAGGGGGATATTCGTTGGCAGCTCATGTCCGACGGAGAACAATCGACGTGTACTGAACTGCGGACACCCCTCGCGGCGGCGCTTGCAAGACGCAATCCACAAACACAAAGCGGGAGGAAGTGCATATGAGGAAGCAGTGGCTTTACTCGGGCTTACCTGTTCTCGTCGCTGCGACACTTGCGGCGTCGGCTGCGTGGGCTCAAGCCGTGGATACTGCCCGGATTGAGGCAGGCGGTCAGAACGATTGGCTCACCTATCACGGCTCATACAAGTCGTATCACTACAGTCCTCTGTCACAGATCAATACCGGTAATGTGAGCAATCTGGGGGTCGCCTGGATCCACATCCCCGGGCGTTCGACCCGGGGGTTGCAATCGATGCCGCTCGCGGCCGATGGCGTGCTCTACTACACTGGCTCCTATAGCCGCACCTTTGCGCTGAACGGCGCTACCGGCGAGGTGATCTGGTCCTACTTCCCCGAGCTGGATGAAGCCTTGGTCGCGCGGCAGACCCATTCGCCCTACAATCGCGGCGCCGCCCTCGGAGAGGGAAAGGTCTATGTGGGGACAATGGATGGCCATCTCATCGGGCTCGACATGAAGACCGGAAAGGTCATGTGGGATACCAAGCTGATTGATTCCCAGAAGCTGACCGTTGGGTTCACCGGAGCGCCGCTTTACGCCAAAGGCACGGTGGTGATCGGCGCGCAGGGCGGCGAATGGCCGGGCCGGGGTCCGATCTTCGGTGTTGATGCCACCACCGGCAAGAAGAAATGGGAATTCCTGACGGTTGCCGGCACCGACGAGGCCATGAAGACCTGGGGCAATGACTCCTGGCGCACCGGCGGCGGCGGCGGATGGATGCCGGGCACCTACGATGCTGAGAACAACACCATCCTGTGGGGCACTGCTAACCCGGCGCCGCTCTACGACTGGTCGGGAGCCGATTACAAGACACAGGGCGCGCGTCCGGGAGACAATCTCTATACCACCTCGGTGATCGCGCTCGATATCGATACCGGCAAGCTGAAATCCTATCACCAGGAGCTGCCTCACGACGCCTGGGACTTCGACAGCGCGGTCGGCGAGTTCGTGATGCTCGAACGCGACGGCCAGAAGTACGTCGTCCATCCGAACAAGAGCGGATACATCTTCGTCTATGACCGCAATCTCGGCGTCAAGAACGTCTGGCGGATCACGCAGAACAGCAATTTCGTCAAGGACATCGATCCCAAGACGGGTGAGCTGATCGGCCGTCGCGACTTCCCCGCCGGCAAGGTTTCCGAGCCGTTGTGCCCGCACATTTCCGGTGGGGTGAGCTGGAACGCCGGGTCGTACAACCCGAAGACCGGGCTCTATTACAAGCTCGGCCAGGAATGGTGCATGACGCTCGAGGTTCAGAAGACGACTCCGATCGTTGCTCCTCAAGCTCAGCTCAACATTGGCGCCGACTTCAAGATCGCGCCGCCGCCTGGCGGTGAGATCTATGGCCATCTCGACGCGCGCGACCCCATCACCGGCGCCAAGAAGTGGGAAGTGCGTTTCCCTGAGCCACCGCTCGGAAGCGTAATGTCGACCGGAGGCAATCTTGTGTTCGTGCCGGATTCGCGAGGCACGGTTCACGCCTACGATGCCGATTCCGGTGCCGAGCTCTGGAGCCACGGCGACGGCACCGGCCATCAGGGCGGCATCATCAGCTATGCCGTCAATGGCAAGCAGTACATCGCGGTTGTTGCCGGCTTCGGCGGTATGGCTTCGGATGACTACGCGCCGACCTTCGGCGGCGTCTACAAGAGCATGCCGCGCGACGACGGCGCGCTCGTCGTCTACAGTCTGAAATAAGCCCTCGTGGCGCGGGGAGGGAACGGCATGACGCTGCTCCCTCCCTGTCGAAGCGAGGCTGATGAGCCTCGGCGCGAATTGGATTTCCGACAGGTAGGTTTGGCCGGTATGCGATTGGCTCGGACCATTACGACATTGTCGACGCCGACACTTGCCGTGCTCCTCACGATTTCAGCCTTGCCGTCCCGCGCGCAGCAGCCTCCGCCGTCCGCGCCGGACAGTGAGCAGCTCGATGTCGGACAGTTGTTCGCGACGACCTGTGGCTGGTGTCACTCCGCCGGCGGTCGTGCGGCCGGCAAGGGGCCGCAGCTCATGGACACCAAGCGAGACGACGACTTCCTTCGCATTCGCATCAAGAACGGCAAGGAAGGCGCCATGCCTGCCTTCGGCGCCGTGTTCAACGATGCGCAGATCGACGAGATCATCAAATACATTCGCGCCCTGAAGCCAAGTGAAGGCTAAGTCGGCAAAAAAGTACGGATCCGCACTGGACATCTCATGAAGACCTGTCTCCCCTTCGTGGTCGTCGCAATGCTGGGACTAAACGGTGTGGCGCAGGCCCGCTCCCTCGATGCAATTCGCGACTCCGGTGTGCTCGGACTATGCGCGCACCCCAACTCGTTGCCCTTCGCCAACAAGGCTGGCGACCCTCCGGGATTTCAGATCGAGCTGGGCAACGCGTTCGCGCGCGAGCTTGGCGTTTCGCTCAGGCCCGATTGGATCATCACTCAGTACCAGATGCGCAGTGCGGGCTGTGACATCTTGCTCGACGTCATCGCCGACCGCGAGGCGCAAGGCGAAACCCGCTTGAGGATCTCAAAACCGTATTATCGCACGGGCGTCGCACTCGCCGTGCCGTCATCCAGCACGCTGACCTCGTTCAAGAGCCTCAACGGGTCGACCAAAGTGGGGGTGCAGGTCGGATCCGTTGCAGCCATGATCATCGGTCAACGGCGCGTCCCGACATCGACCTTCGGCTTCGAGAGCGACAGCCTCGACGCCCTGTCAAACCATGAGATCGATGCCGCTGCGGTCACACCCACGGTGGCGAGCTATTTCAATCTGACGCATCCGGACAAGGCACTCCGCATTCTGGATCGCGACGAGAGCGTGGCCGATCTCAACTGGAACGTCGCCGTCGGTATGGTCCGTCCCGATGATGCGTTGCGCGAAGCCATCGATGGAGCGCTTGAACGATTGCGAAACGACGGAACGATCGATCGGATATACGGCCGCTACGGGGTCCTACTGCAGGCGCCGAGGTAGCTACCGCCGTCCCGGTCGGGACGGCGGGTTATTTCGATGTCGCTACGCTGCCGCCTTCTTCCGAGCCTGTTCGGCCTTGTACAGCTCGAACTCCTCCGCGACCGCCTTCGCCACCGACGGCCGTTGGCGCAGGCGCTCGTAATAGGCCTTCACGTTCGGCCATTTCGAAAGCTCGATCGGCGGCGTCGCCATGGTCCAGTTGATGACCGTGACGAGATAGGCATCGGCAACGCTGAAATGGTCGAGCAGGAACTCGCGCCCCTTCAGGTAGTTGTCGAGATAGTCGAGCCGCGACAGGTTCTTCTCCAGCACGTAGGCTTTCACGTCCTGCGACGCCTTGCGGTCGAGCACGGGCACGAACAGGCCCTTGTGCAGCTCGGTGCCAATGAAGCAGAGCCATTGATGCAGCCGCGTGCGATCGATGCCCGCCGCGGCGCCGAGGCCGGATTGCGGAAAACGGTCGGCGACATATTGCAGGATCGCGGCGTTCTCGGTCAGCACCACGCCCTCGTCGGTGCGCAGCGTCGGTACCAGGCCGATCGGATTGACGGTGCGGAAGTCGGAGCCGTCCTTCAGCACCTTCTTGGTCGGCGGATCGACTTCGAGATAATTAGCCTCGGCGCCGGCCTCGTAGAGCGCGACGCGCGTCGCCATGGAGCAGGCGAGCGGCGAGAAATAAAGATCCATCGTGGGCCTCCTTGGGCAATTCTCTTTGTGAGTGTCGCTCATCCTGGCCAGATTGATTTTTGTACCATCTTGCATAATATGGGGTCGGTCAAGGATTAATTTGCGACATGGTACAAAAATCAAAGCCGCCAGCTGCTGCCACTGAACCCGAGCGCCGCGGCGAACCCGAGCGCCGCGGCGAACCTAAGCGCCGCGGGCGGCCGCGCGCCTATGAGCCCGACGTCGCGCTCGGAAAAGCGCTCGATCTGTTTCGCAAGCAGGGTTTTGCCGCGACCTCGCTCGACGATCTCAGCGAGGCAACGGGCATGAACCGGCCGAGCCTTTACGGAGCGTTCGGCGACAAGCGCGAGCTCTACATCAAGAGCTATCAGCGCTACCGCGAGGACGCGCGCGCATCGATGGTCGAGATCTTTCGCCAGGAGATGCCGGTGCGCGAGCGGCTCGCGCGCATCTATGCCTCCGCGCTGAACATCTATCTCTCCGGCGAGACCGGCCCGCGCGGCTGCTTCACGGTGGTGACGGCGGCGTCCGAAGCGGTCGGCGATCCAGAAATTCGTGCCATGGTGCTGGAGGGGCTGACCGAGCTCGACAAGGCCTTCGCCAGTTGTTTCCGCCGCGCCAAGGAGAACGGCGAGTTGCCCCCGAGCGCCGATCCTGCCGCGCTCGCGCAACTCGCCTCCGCCACCATCCACACACTCGCCATCCGCTCCCGCGCGCGCGTCTCGCGCAAGGAGCTGGAGGGAATCGTGAAGGGCGCGATTGATGTGATGGTGGGGGTTAAGCCTTAGCCGTCGCCCAATTACGCCGCTCGAATCTGCGCGAGGAAACGATCCACCTCGTCGCGCAGGCGCTGCGACTGCTTTGACAGCTCGATCGCCGACACCAGCACCTCTTCCGCGGCCGTGCCCGTGGCGGCGATGCCGTCGGTGACGCCGGCGATGTTCTGCGAGACCTCGCCGGTGCGCGCGGCGGCCTGCTGGACGTTCTGCGCGATCTCCTGTGTCGCCGTGCCCTGCTGGCCGACAGCGGCCGCGATCGCGGCGGAGATCTCGTCGACCTGCTGAATCGTCGCGCAGATCGACTGGATGCCCTCGACGGCGCCGGTGGTCTCGCCCTGGACGGCCGTCACCTGCGCGCCGATCTCTTCGGTCGCCTTCGCGGTCTGGGTCGCGAGCGCCTTGACTTCGGAGGCGACCACCGCAAAGCCGCGGCCGGCTTCGCCCGCGCGCGCGGCCTCGATCGTGGCATTCAGCGCCAGCAGATTGGTCTGCCCCGCAATGCCGTTGATGAAGGAAACGACGTCGCCGATTTTCTGCGCGGCGTCCGCCAGGCTCTGCACCCGCTCGTTCGACTGCCGGCCGTCGCTGGCGGCCTTGCCCACCACTTGGGTCGCATGCGCCAGCCGCCGGCTGATCTCGGTCATCGACGAGGACAATTCTTCCGCTGCGGCTGCCACCGTCTGCACGTTCTCCGAAGCCAGCGCCGAGGCCGACGACACCGCGCGGGTCTGATTGCGCGACTGCGCGACGATATCGGACATCGAGCGCGCGGTGTGTTCCATCTCGACCGCGGCCGAGGACACCGTGGTGACGACGTCGCGGATGCTGGCCTCGAAATTATCGGCGAGGGCGGCAAAGGCGCGCCGCTTCTCGGCCTCGGACTGCGCCTTTGCCTCGAGCTGATCGGTCTGGAGCTTGCTGAAATTCACGGCATTGTCGCGGAAAACCGCGACCGCCTTCACCATCGCGCCGACTTCGTCATTCGCCTTGCTTTCGGGGACGGCGACGTCGAGCCGGCCGTCGGCGAGCTCGCGCATCACGCTGGTGATGGAGAGGATCGGCCGCGAGATGCCGCGGGCAATGAGATAGCCGACGATTGCAGCCAGCATGAGCCCGAGCGCGGCGATCGCGATTGCGAGCATCCAGGCGCGGTCGGCGGAGGCCTCGTAATCGGAATTGTCCATCACCAGCTCGACGGCGCCGAGCGGTTTTCCGGAAAAATCCTTGATCGGCCCGAGCAGCGCGGCGATCGGCGTCGCGTCGAGCTTGGCCTGCTTCACGGTGAAGCCGCCGCCGGCGGCGCGGCCGTAATCGGCCGCGTCGAAGAAGCTCTTGCCCTTCAGCGTGCCGCCGAACAGCTTGAAGCCCGCTCCGTCGGCAAGATGGAAGGCGATGTCGACATGGCGGTTGGTCTTGAAATCGTCGAGGAAGGACTGGCCGAAGGTCAGGCCGAATTCCACCGAGCCGAGATGTTTGCCGGCTTGAGCGATCGGCACCACGCCGCGGATGCCGAGCCCGGCCAGGCCGCCTTCGAGGCCGACGACGACCCTGTGCTCCTGATTGGCGTCGACGACGGTCTTGCGGAAGCTCGAGAGGTCGTCGCCGAACTTTGCCGGCTGGTGCACGCGCAGGAAGGAGGTCGCAGGCGGCGTGTGGAATTGGAATTGCTCGACGCCGTACTCCGATTTGGTGGCGGCGAACACCGGCCCGAACAGGCGCACCAGCGCCTCGCGATCCTGCCTGGCCATCGCCTCCTGCGCCGCCGGCATCGCGGCCACGACCGCGCTCATGGCGGCGGCGCGATGGGACTCTTCGGCGATCCGCGACAGCAGCGCATCATAATGGCTGCGCAGCTCGCGCTGGTCGGCGCGGTCGATGATGCCCGCGATGATCCACATGGCGCCCAGCACGGCAATCAGCGCGGTCGCCGCCGCCGTCAGCGCCAGCGCCACCGTGATCCGCATCCTGAGGCCGAGGGGAGAGCGCATGTCCGACCCGTTCGTTGAGCATTGATTAACAATGCCTATCAACTTCTCGCTAAGAGAGGGTGAATGGGGCGGACGGAGCGGGGGTTGTGGATGGGGAAGCTATGGAGCCTTAATACCCCCGCCCGCGATCCACCACATTCTCCAGCGCGCCCCCCGCCTCGAACGTTGCGATCTGCTCGGCGACATAGGCCGAGATCGCATCCGCGTCCGTGTCGGCGGCGTTGTGCGGGGTCAGCACGACCTTGGGATGGGTCCAGAACCGGCTGTCCTTTGGCTGCGGCTCCTGGACGAAGACGTCGAGCGAGGCCGCGCCCAGCGTGCCGTCGTCGAGGCAGGCCAGGATGTCGGCTTCGTTTTGCAAGCCGCCGCGGCCGGCATTGATCAGCACGGGCGCGCCGAGCGGGCTGTTGCGGTTGAGCTTTGTGAAGACGTCGCGGTTGAGAATGCCGTTTGTGTCAGGCGTCAGCGGCAGCAGTGACACCAGGATGTCGGTCTTGCGCAGGAACGCATCCATTCCGGCCGTGCCGTGGAAACATTCGACGCCCTCGATCGTGCGCGGACTACGGCTCCAGCCGGCGACGCTGAAGCCGAGCCGCCGCAGCACGTCGGCAGCATCAGCGCCCAGCGTGCCGAGCCCCATCATGCCGACCGTGACGGCGCTCGCCGGCCATTGATATGTCGGCTCCCAGCGTTTGGCGCGCTGCGAGTCCCGCAGATAAAGCTCCTGGCGGTGGTGCATCAGCACGTGCAGCACGACATATTCGGTCATGCGGTTGGTGAGATCAGGCACGGCGACGCGCACCAGCGGCACGTTGGGCAGGCTCTTGTCCGCCATCAGCGCATCGACGCCGGCGCCGAGATTGAAGATCGCCCGCAGATTCGGAAAAGAGCCGAGGTCGCCCGGTACCGGCTTCCACACCGCGGCATAGTGCACCTCGGCCGGATCGAGCCCGGCATCCGGCAGCAGCACGACACGACGGCCGCCGCAGACCGCGTCGAAACGGGCCTTCCAGCGCTCCGGCAGCCAGTTCTGCTGCGTGCTGTTGATCAGGACGGCCAGTGTGCCTTTGGTCATTCTAAGTGCCTCGTCGGGTTCCGCTTTTGAAGGCCCTCCTTGGCACGATCCGTCGGATTTTTCTTGCAATTTTTTTCCGCAGCCCTGTCGGGGCGGGGCATAGTGGATCGTCTTTAAAACAAGCGTTCAGGGAAGGTGCTGCCCATGCTTTATGCGATCCTTTGCTATCACGACGAGGACTTCGTCGGCTCCTGGAGCAAGGACCAGGACGAGGCCGTGATGAAGAAGCTCGCCGTGGTGCAGGAAGGTCTCGCGAAGCAGGGCCGGCTCGGTCCGGTGGCGCGGCTGCTGCCGACCACGGCGGCGGCGACCTTGCGCAAGGAGGACCCGCCGCTGGTGCTCGATGGCCCCTATGCCGAGACCAAGGAGCAACTGCTCGGCTTCTACGTCGTCGACTGCAAGAGCCTCGACGAGGCCCTCGACGTCGCGCGCGACCTTGGAGCTGCCAATCCCGGCGGCGCCTATGAGGTGCGGCCCGTCGGCGTGTTCAGGCCCGGGGGAATTTCAGCGTGAGCGAAGCCGACACCGGCTGGATCGAGACCGCGCTGACCTCGGCGCGACCCCAGGCGGTGGGCGCGCTGCTACGCTATTTCCGCGATCTCGATACGGCGGAGGAGGCGTTTCAGAACGCCTGCCTGCGCGCGCTCAAAACCTGGCCGCAGAACGGGCCTCCGCGCGATCCCGCGGCCTGGCTGATCATGGTCGGCCGCAACGTCGCGATCGACGAGGTGCGCCGTAACCGGAAGCAGCAGCCGCTGCCCGAGGACGACCAGGCGATCTCGGATCTCGACGATGCCGAAGGCGCGCTCGCCGAGCGGCTCGACGGCTCGCACTACCGCGACGACATTTTGCGGCTGATGTTCATCTGCTGCCACCCGCAATTGCCGGCGACGCAGCAGATCGCGCTGGCGCTGCGCATCGTCTCAGGCCTGACAGTCAAGCAGATCGCGCGCGCTTTCCTGGTCTCGGACGCCGCGATGGAGCAGCGCATCACCCGCGCCAAGGCCAAGGTCGCCGAAGCCGGGACACCTTTCGAGACACCGGGGCCGGTCGAGCGCTCCGAACGGCTCGTGGGCGTCGCGGCGATGATCTATCTGATCTTCAACGAGGGCTATTCGGCCAGCGGCGACACGGCCGAGATCCGCAAGCCGCTGTGCGAGGAAGCGATCCGGCTGGCGCGCTTGTTGCTGCGCCTGTTCCAGAGCGAGCCTGAGATCATGGGCCTGACGGCGCTGATCCTGTTGCAGCACGCGCGCAGCGACGCGCGCTTCGCCAAGGACGGCTCACTCATTCTGCTGGATGACCAGGATCGCGCGCTGTGGAACCGCAATATGATCGCGGAGGGCCTCGCGCTGATCGACAAGGCGATGCGCCACCGCCGCAGCGGGCCCTACCAGATTCAGGCCGCGATCGCCGCGCTGCATGCGCGCGCGGCGACGCCGGACGAGACCGACTGGACCCAGATCGACCTGCTCTACGGTGCGCTCGAAGTGGTGCAGCCCTCGCCGGTGGTGACGCTCAACCGCGCGGTCGCGGTGTCCAAGGTGCGCGGACCGCAAGCCGCGCTCGATCTGATCGAGCCGCTGGCGCCGAAGCTCGCCAACTATTTTCATTTCTATGGCGTGCGCGGCGCCTTCCTGATGCAGCTCGGCCGCAACGACGAGGCCCGCGTCGCCTTCGACCGCGCCATCGCGCTCGCCAACACCTCGGCCGAGGCCGCCCACATCCGCATGCACATTGATCGGCTGATCAGGGACAGCCAGCCGAAAGGAGCCAATGGCGGCGCCAGGCAGGGCGCGAAGGCCAAGTGACGGGCAAAGTGACGGCCTAAAATTTCGTTCCGGCAATTGTCGGCCCCCGCCGTCTCCCTTCGTCTTAATCCCGTATCCAGGGAGTCCTTCATGCTGAAAGCTATTGCCATTGTCGCCATCGTGCTCGCGGTCGGGATCGCGGGCATCCTCGTCTTCGCCCTCACAAAACCCGACACATTCCGTGTCGAGCGCACGCTCGCGCTGAAGGCGCCGGCCGAGGCGATCTATCCGCTCGTCTCCGATTTTCACTTCTGGACCAGCTGGTCGCCCTATGAGGGGCGCGATCCCGCCATGAAGCGCACCTTCGGTGGAACTGCGGCTGGGAAGGGCGCAACCTATGCCTGGGACGGCAACAACAATGTCGGCGCCGGCCATATGGAGATCCTCGAGGCGAGCACGCCGTCCAAACTCCGCATCAAGCTGGATTTCGAGCGGCCTTTCGAGGGCCACAACACCGCCGAGTTCACCTTTGTGCCGCAAGGCGATGCCACACTGGTCACGTGGGCGATGTACGGTCCGGCTCCCTTCATGTCCAAGCTGATGCAGGTCTTCATCAACATGGACACCATGATCGGCAAGGACTTTGAGGTCGGCCTCGCCAGCCTGAAGAAGCTCACCGAGAAGTAGTGCTCTGCACGCCCGAAGAAAGCAAAAGGAGAGAAACCATGCTCAATCCCTATCTATTTTATCAGGACACCTGCGAAGCGGCATTCACCTTCTACGCCAAGATTCTTGGCGGCAAGATCGAGATGATGCTGCGTGCCTCCGAGGGGCCGCCGGATATGCAGCCCTCGCCAGGCCGCGAGAAGATGATCATGCATGCGCGAATGTCGCTCCCTGGCGGCAGCGTGCTGATGGCGTCAGACGCGCCACCGGAGCATGTCCAGAAGCCGCAGGGCTTTTCGATCTCGCTGACGATCACCGACGTTGCGGATGCCGAGCGCAAGTTCAACGCGCTCGCCGACGGCGGCACCGTCACCATGCCCTTCAGCAAGACGTTCTGGGCCAAGGGCTTTGGCATGTGCGTCGACAAGTTCGGCATTCCCTGGATGGTGAATTGCCCCGCTGAAGGAATGTGAGCGCGATGCTCTGTTGATTCCCTGAGCTGCAGCTTCCTCTCTCCATTGTCGTGAGAGAGGGAGCGCGCCTCGTCAGCGGATCGATCCGGTCACGTCCTCGCCCGGCGGCTGCGTCACGCAGCTGCGGCAGATCACGAGCTTCGAGCCGAGTTGCCTGTCATTCTCGGCCTCGATCTCGTCTTGGACAGCCCACCATGCGTCGGAATAGGGACGCAGCGTGCCCAGCACCCTTTGCCGCTCCACATTGGGATCGCTCTCTGGAGCTGCGTGATTGGCAAAGCGGCGTTTTGTGACAGCAGGACGATTGGGATCCTGACCGAGCCCGTCCCACGCAATCGGGCGACGCTCTGCCGCCGGCGCGCTTGCGCATCCCGCGAGTGCTGCGCAAAAACTGAGCAAGACGAGAATGTGTCGAGCCATGCCGAACCTGCCGTGCGGTGTGCCACGCAAATCAGCGTGGGAAACTTTGCATCGCGACGCTTACCCGGGACTTAAGGGAAAACGACGTCGCCGGCATGGCCGAAAGGAGATTCGTGCGCCCGATTCACTTTGGGAGAACCGCACGAGCGCCTTTGTGACATGAAGCGAATTGCATCGCACAACGACTGGCGCAAGATTAGGCTGTGAAATTTGCGCCAGAATCGCTAACTTTATTCACAATACTTACAAATTGGGGCGGGCGTGACTTGGAAGGGAGCGACCGATGGCGGCGGCGCTACAAATCAATTTTGCTCTTTGGGGAATGCTGATCTGCGCCAGCGTGAAGCTCGCGCCGATCGTGCAGATCGTTTTCCACTAGAGGAATAGCCGGTTCGCGACGGCCACGGCTCCCTGTGCGAGCACGTAGAACCAGCCGACCGTTGCGACTGCGCTCGTGATCAGGAACGACAGGGTGATGACCTGATCGCTTCCTTTCCGCGAAAGTGATGACTGAGCTTGCGAGCCGGCATGTCCGTCGGTGCTGATGCTGGTCATGAATCCCCTGCGGACATCGGTGTCGCTTCGTTCACCGTATGCCAGATCAACTTGGCCGTGGTGTGACGCGGTTCACACTGTTTATGGTTGTCGACGCATGACGCCATGCATCAGCTGATGAACAGCGCAATCAGCATGAAGCTCATGCCCACCACGACGATCATGGGAACAATAAAGTCGCGCTGACGTGAGGGCCGTCGCGGCAATGGCCTTCGTCGTCGCTGCGTCTCACTCGCGTGCGACTCGCTCACCAGAGACACGGGCTCCGACGGTGCGAGCGAGACCTTGGCGTCCGAGCCGATGTACTTCACGTAGAGCTCGAGAAGCCGCAGTTCCGACGTCAGGTCGATCAGGCCCTCGCGGTCGCGCCGCGACAGCTCCTCGAATTCGAGGGTTTCTTCAGAGCTCAACGGGCCTAGGACGATCCGTCCCTGATCCGACAGGCGGTAGCGAAAATCGATGGACTCCATATGCGTACCATTTGAAAATGACCGATCTCGAAAAAGTGGAACCACCATATTCCGCAGTCGCTGCCGAGATATGACGGTCCGCAGCCATCGCGAGCCGGGTAGGCCTCGGTCTGGCCTGCATCATCATAAGCGACAGGGAAAAGCTGGAAACCGTGTAAATTGTGCATGCGTTGCGAAGCACTTAGGCGGATTTGTTTCCGGCAGGGCCGAATTCGCCGGGATCTGCCTAATCGTCGAACAGCGGAGGATTCATCGCGGTCACATCCCCGCCTGAAATCGAATTGTCATCGACAGCGCGGATAGATCGCGGCGAGGTCGCGCCCCTTCAGCAAAAGCAACCGCGAGGTGAGGCCGCCACGGCGGCTGATCCAGTCGCGAACGGGGCCCGGATAGGCCGCAAGCACGGCTTCGGATGCTTCCGGCTCGGCATAGAAGCGTCCGCGCCGGTCGACCGAACGCGCGGCATGGAAACCGAGCACGGCACGTTTGGTGACGCAGATGCGCTCGCCCGGCACGATGCTGAGCACCAGCGTGCAGGCGGACAGGCAGGGACCGTCGATCACCACGCGGTCGCCGCTCTCGCGCACCTTCTCGAACAGATCGAGGAACGGCCCGACCTGTCCGCCGGGGCTCTGGATGATGCGGATCTCGGCCCTGGCTGGGACGGAAGCGAGCAGCGCGGCCGCAAGCATTACGGCCGAGACAAAAGCAACACGTTGCATGAACTCTCCACCAGCTCGGTTCCGTACGGTGGGCAAAGCGTAGCGTGCCCACCATCGGCACGGCCAATTCGGGGAAGATGGTGGGCACGGCGCAAGAGCGCCTTTGCCCACCCTACAGGCTCCTACCCGTTCCGCCGCTCGCCGCGCAGCGTCGGCAGGCCGATGCCGGCCGCATCAAAGCCGCCATCAACGGCCAAAATTTGGCCGGTGATGTAGCTCGCGCGTTCCGAGCACAGGAAGAAGATTGCTTCCGCAAGTTCCTCCTCCAGGCCGTAGCGATTGAGCGGGATGGCGTCGTGATAGTCGGCGCGGATTTCCCTGGTGTGCACCTGCTTCGCCATCGCGGTGTCGACCGGCCCTGGTGCGACCGCATTGACGCGGATGTTGAGCGAGGCGAGCTCGACCGCGAGCTGCTTGGTGAGGTGCGCAAGCCCGGCCTTGCTGGTGCCGTAGGCCGAGCGCAGCGTCGAGGCGCGCACGGCCGAGATCGAGGTGATGTTGACGATGGCGCCGCCACCCTGCTCGCGCATCAGCGGCGCGGCCGCCTTGGTGCAGAGGAACGGGCCGGTGAGGTTGACCGCCATGATCCTGTTCCAGTCGGCATCGCTGGTCTCCAGCACGGGCGCGAACATGGCGACGCCGGCATTGTTGACCAGCGCATCGAGCCGGCCGAAGCGGCTCATGACCGCGGCCATTGCTGCTCCCACGGCGGCTGCGTCCGACACGTCGCAGGTGATCGCCAGCGTCGCCTCGTGTTGGTCGATCTCGGCGACCGCACGGCCGAGCAGCTCGCCCTCGATGTCGAGCAGCGCCACCCGCCAGCCCTCGGCCAGTAATTTCCTGGCCGTCGCAAGCCCGATGCCGCGTGCAGCTCCGGTGACGAGGGCGACTTTTTGCGGGGCATGCGGCATTTGCTGACCTGTCCTGTGTCCGAAAGGGGCGCGCATGAGCGCCGGCCCCTTTTACTGCGCTTTCGTCCCGGCAAGAAAGGGTCCCAGGCCATGCCCATCGATCCCAGCACGATCCCGCCCGAGGAATGGCGGCCAGGTGTGAAGACCCGCATGGTGACATCCGCGCGCAACGGTGCGACCGCGCTCTGCATCTTCGAGCAATGGGTTGATCCCGGCGCCGGCGCGCCGACGCACAGCCACGCGGTCGAGGAGGTGCTTACCGTGCGGGTCGGCGAGGCGGAGATGTGGATCGAAGCCGAGCGCGTCATCGTGACGGCCGGCCAGTCGCTGCTGGTCCCGGCGGGCAGCACGCACGGTTTTCGCAATTCGGGCACGACCACGCTGCATGTGCATGCCGTGCTGGCCTCGCCGGTCTTCGAGATGCTGCCGGAAGGGGCGACGCAAACGACGCGGCGGTGGGAGCGTTAGGGGGCTCGGCAATCTCAAATCGTGGTCCGTCACCTGAGGTGCGAGCCTTGCGGCGCATCTGCGCCGCGGGGCGAGCCTCGAAGGGCGACGGGCCGGCTCTACCGGGGCCGGTTCATCCTTCGAGGCTCACACTGCTTTGCGGTGTGAGCGCCTCCAGCGACAACCGCTTCGCGGTTGCGCGGGGATGACGGAGATGGAGTAGAGCCTACGACAGCTCGGCAGAGGCCCGCTGCATGTTCGCCGACATGTCCGCGGTCACCGCGCTCTGCTCCTCGACCGCGGCGGCGGTGGTGGCGATGAACTCGTTGACGCCGGCAATCGCGACCTTGATCGCGGTGAGCGAGCTCACGACATCGCCGGAGATCGTGTTCAGCGCGTCGATCTCGGAGGTGATCGTGTCCGTCGCCTGCTTGGCCTGGTTGGCGAGGTTCTTCACCTCGGAGGCGACCACCGCAAAGCCCCGTCCGGCTTCGCCCGCGCGTGCCGATTCGATCGTGGCGTTGAGCGCGAGCAGGTTGATCTGGCTGGTGATGCCGGCGATCATCTCGACGATGCCGCTCATGGCCTGCGCGGCCTCGTTCAGTCGCTGGGCCTGGCCGTCGGCGGCCTCGACCCGGTTGGTCGCGACCTTGGAGGTCTCGCGCGACTTCGCCATGGTCTCGGAAATCTCGCGGATCGAGGCGCTCATCTCTTCGCTGCCGGCCGCGACCGCCTCGATCAGCCCGCGCGCATTCTCGGCCTTCTTGCGGCCGATGACCTGCGCGGTGACGTCGGTGGCGTATTTCACCACCTTGTAGGGCTTGCCGTTGAGGTCGAAGATCGGGTTGTAGGACGCCTGGATCCAGATCCCGCGGCCGCCCTTGGCGATGCGCTTGTATTCGGCGGCCTGGAATTCGCCGCGGTTGAGCGTCTCCCAGAACTGGCGGTAGGCGGCCGAATTCTTCTCGCTCGGCTCGACGAACATGCTGTGGTGCTGGCCCTTGATCTCGGCCAGCGAATAGCCCATCGCGCCCAGGAAGTTCTGGTTGGCGGTGCGGATCGTGCCGTCCATGTTGAACTCGATCACCGCCTGCGACTTCTGGATCGCGGCGAGCTGGCCGTCATTGTCGGCCGCCTTCATCTTCTGCGCGGTGACATCGGTTGCGAACTTCACCACCTTGAACGGCCGGCCCATCTCGTCGAGGATCGGATTGTAGGTCGCCAGGATCCAGATTTCCTTGCCACCCTTGCCGAGCCGCTTGTATTCGGCCGCCTCGAATTGGCCGCGGTTCAGCCGCGCCCAGAAATCGGCATAGGCAGAGCTGGCACGATCCTCCGGCGTCACGAACATGCTGTGGTGCTTGCCCTGGATCTCGTCCAGCGAATAGCCCACCGCGCCCAGGAAATTCTCGTTGGCGGTGACGATGGTGCCGTCCATGTTGAACTCGATGACGGCCTGGGCGCGGCTGATCGCGGCGAGCTTGCCGGCTTCCTCCATGCTCCGCATCTTGTAGGCCGTGATGTCGGTCGCGAACTTGATGAAGCTGATCACCTTGCCGCTCTCGTCGAGCAGCGGCGCGTAGGAGGCGTGGACCCAGACTTCCTTGCCGTTCTTGCCGTAGCGCCTGTATTGCGTGGTCTGGAACTCGCCGCGATTGAGGCTGGCCCAGAAATCACGATAGCGGGCGCTCTCGCGCTCGGCCGGGCTCACGAAGATGCTGTGATGCTTGCCCTTGATCTCCGCGAGCGAATAGCCGCTCATCTTCAGCAGATTTTCGTTGGCATCGAGAATGGTGCCGTCGAGGCCGAACTCGATCACCGCCTGCGATCGGTCGAGCGCCTCGACCTCAGCGACCGCGTGCCTGACTTTCTTGCTCTGGAAATTGAACAATTGATGCTCCGCAATGATCTGGAGGCGAATCGACGGGATCAACGCACCGTCGCGCTTGCCTTGAAAAGTTGCATGGGCCCGTTGAGCAACTGTAAACTTCTGCACAGGGCTGCGGAGTTTCCGTAGTTTCACGTGCGATGCAGATGTTGTTCAGTTCACGAGCCTTCTGGTTTCATAAGCACAGCGCAATTCATAAAATGCGTACAGGCGGTCGTAGTTCTACGGGCGACTTTTTCGATATTTTCCGATGTGGATAGTGAAATCCGAGACTTGGATGTCGGATCCACCGCGCACCGATCGTCTTCTACTGGGCCGATCACGAAGGAAAGCGCGATGTACGAAGGCCGCGAGCTGCTCGTTCGAAACCTTTTCGCCGCCTATCTCGCCAACGATCGTCAACGGGTCAGCGATGCGCTCGCCGATGATTTCCGCTTCACCAGCCCGTTCGATGACGACCTCGACAAGGCCGCCTATTTCGAACGCTGCTGGCGTGACACCGGCTGGATCGCGCGCCACGAGATCGAGCGCGTCTTCGTCATCGGCGACGAGGCCTTCGTCACCTATCGTTGTCTGGCAACAGATAGCAGGAGTTTTCGCAACACCGAGTTCTTCACGTTCGCTGGCGGCAAGGTCCGCCGCATCGAGGTCTATTTCGGCGCTGCCTTCCAGGACGGCCGGTTCGTGCCGCAGCCGCGTTAGCGTTGCGCAATAACCTCCAAAATAATTTTCATACCCGTGTCGGTTCCGTAAAAGGGCGTTCGTCTTGTTAGGTAAGCACGGACGGTGAAGACAAGGACCCGCATGCGATTCATGATGCTGATGATACCGCTCGGTTACGAGACAGCACCGGCGGACGTGCAACTCGATCCCGAACGCGTCGCCGCGATGATGCGCTACAACGAGGCGCTGAAGGATGCCGGCGTGCTGATCACGCTGGACGGCCTGCATCCGCCGTCGATGGGCGCCCGCGTCTCGTTTGCGACCGGTGTGCCGATCGTGACCGACGGTCCCTTCGCTGAAGCCAAGGAAGTGCTGGGCGGCTACTGGATGATCGAGGTCGGCTCGCGTGCTGAGGCGATTGCCTGGGCGAAGAAGTGCCCGGCCTCGGCCAACGAGGTCATCGAGATTCGTCAGGTGCAGGAGATGGCCGACTTTTCGCCGGAAGTGCAGGAGGCTGCCGCCGGCTTTGGTGATCTGAAGAAGAAATGACCACGGCGGCCGCGGATAAATTCGCGGCCCTCGTCTATCCATCAACGAAGGGAGAGACCGATGAGCACCGATACCTACCTTGCCGTTTTCCTCGGCAGCAAGAACAGCCCGAAATGGACCGCATGGCACGCGATGTCCGAGGCGGAGCGCAAGGCGAAGGAGCAGGAGGGCATGGCTGCCTGGAAGGCTTGGGTCGAGAAGCACCAGGGCGCGATCCAGGCGATGGGCGGCCCGCTCGGCAAGACCAAGAAGGTCGACGCCGCCGGCATCGCCGACATCACCAACGAGCTGGGCGCCTTCACCGTGGTCCGCGCCGCGTCGCACGAGGCCGCCGCAAAGATGTTCGAGAACCACCCGCACTTCGCGATCTTTCCCGGCGAGCGCGTCGAGATCATGCCGGTACTGCCGATCCCGGCTGGCTAGGGCTGCCGCCCGGACTTGCGGAAAATACGGGTTCATCAAATCCGGCCCGCGCTAGTGACCTT
Source organism: Bradyrhizobium rifense (assembly GCF_008123425.1). Lineage (GTDB taxonomy): Bacteria > Pseudomonadota > Alphaproteobacteria > Rhizobiales > Xanthobacteraceae > Bradyrhizobium > Bradyrhizobium rifense. The sequence continues at coordinate 99,981 of NZ_VSSS01000016.1, read as the reverse complement.
GACGCCCGGCTCATGTAAAAGCCGTTCACATGAGCTGGCGCAAGGAAGAGCGCCGCGCCGAGCGCGGCTATCACCACGGCAATCTGAAGGAAGCCCTGTTGCAGGCTGCCCTCGGCCTGATCGCCGAGAAGGGCGCGGCCGGCTTCACCTTTGCCGATGCCGCGCGCATGGCCGGTGTCAGCGCGGCGGCGCCTTACCGGCATTTTCGCGACCGTGACGAGCTGTTGTCCTCGATCGCCCAACGCGGTTTTGAGCAGTTCGAAGCGCGTCTCACGGCAGCCTGGGATGATGGCCGCCCCGACACCGTCACCGCGTTCGAGCGCGTCGGCCGGGCCTATCTCGCCTTCGCCCGCGAGGAGCCGGCGTTCTACAACGCGATGTTCGAATCCGGCCTGCCTGTCGATGCCAATGCGGCGCTGCAGGCCGCAAGCGAGCGCGCATTTAACGTCATTCGCGCTGCCGCAGAGCGCCTGGCCGCGCTCGCCCCACCCGGTGCGCCGCGTCCGCCGGCGATGATGATGGCGCTGCATATCTGGTCGATGGCGCATGGCGTCGCCTCTCTGTTCTCGCGCGGGGATGCCGCGCGGCGAAAACTGCCGATGTCGCCGGATGAGCTGTTGGAGGCCGAGGTGCTGATCTATCTGCGCGGCCTCGGCTTCCCGACCGAGCGCAGGCCGCAGGCGAAAAGCGCCGAGCCGCCGCCGGTGCCGCCGGAGGCTCCCTCCGGTTCCGGCGTTCCGCCGGGCGGGCCCTGGGGCAAGCCGAAATAAAGTTGCGCAAATAATTCGGCCGACCTGTCAGGCCGCCAGCTTGACAAAATCGCGGGATGGTCTAGCTATGTAAATGTTATTTACATTCACAACGGCAGATGCCGTGATGGAGAAGGGAAATGGCCTACACCGCTGATGTCAATCGCTGGCGCGGCCCCTCGGACCAACAGCAACCATACGAGCGGCCGCACATGCTCGATACGCCATGGCATCCCGGCTGGATTGCCGTGACCATTCTCGGCTTCATCATCTGGTGGCCGATCGGACTTGCCCTTCTCTTTTTCACACTCGGGAGCAGAAAAATGGGTTGCTGGAGCCACCAGGATCGCTGGCAGAACAAGATGGAGCGGATGCAGTACAAGATGGACCGCATGCGCGGCCGCATGGAGCGCCGTGGTTTCGGCTTCGGCTTTGGTCCGCCGTCCTCCGGCAACCGCGCCTTCGACGAATACCGTACCGAGACGCTGCAGCGGCTCGAGGAGGAGCAGGTCGAATTCAAGAACTTCCTCGATCGCCTGCGCCACGCCAAGGACAAGGAAGAGTTCGACCAGTTCATGGCCCAGCACAAGACGCGTCCGACCCCGCCGCCGAACGACCAGCCGCAGGGTTGATACCTCTCAAAGCCTTCAGGCGCATGCCCCCAAAGTCCTGATGGCCCCGAGCCGCCCGCCTGCGCACCCCGCAGGCGGGCGGTTTGGTTTGGGGAGGGCGGTTAGGATCTGGATCTCGTCAGCGGCCGTACCGCCTGATGCCATAGAACCCGCTTCCCGCCAGGCGCGACTAAACCCCGACAGCGCGGCCCAGCGCGCCAACGGGGCCGACCATGACCAACGCCGAACGCAACCAGATCAACCAGCGCATCGCGCTGCTGGAGCGCGCCAGCGCGCTGTTCAGTCGGTTCGGGGGCTCCATTCCCGTGGCCATCGCATTTCTCAATCGATGGCCGACGCAGGTCGAACTCTATCCGGACTGGCAGGTCGGCGAGTCCTGGAAGTTCTTTCTGGCCAGCTTTCTCTATTTTCTCGCCAGCCTCGCGCTCGACCGCGCCATTATTTTCGCGAAAGCGGACCTCGACCCATGATCGTGCTCCGCGATTTTGCGCTCTTCATCCTGCCCGCTCTCATCGCTGCGGGCGGCTGGCTCTATGCGCTCAGCATGCGCAGGCAGACGCGGCCAAACCGCGTGCACGATGATCGCGAGCTTCAGCGCACCGTCACGAGCTGCGCGCGGACCGACGTCAGGAAGTGTTCGTAGGCGTGGTCGACGATCTCGTTGAGTGATCGCGTTCGCGCGAACATCGCCCTGGCTTCCGTGAGAAACTCGTCGCGGGTCGGTATCTTCGGCAGATGCAGATGTGTCAGCGCATCGACGCCGTCATGGGCGCGATTGAGGATGTCGTGCAGCGTCGGCAGTTGCAACTGGGCCAGATCGGCCCGGTGCAGCGCCGACGAGATCGCGTGCGCGAGTTTTGGCGCATCGAACCGCCCGGCAAGCTCGCGGGCCGCGCGATTGATGACCCGTGCGCCGAGCGGCTGCTCGTTGCGCAGTACCTGCTCGGGCGGTGCCTTCATGTTCCAGACGATTCCGAACCAGGACAGCACCTTCAGAACGTAATAGGTCACGTCGATTTCCCACCAGCGAAAGCCTTGGCGCACGCTGCTCTGGTAGGCGTGGTGATTGTTGTGCCAGCCTTCACCCATGGTGACCAACGCCAGCAGCCAGTTGTTGCGGGAATCGTCGCCTGTCACGTAGCGCTTGCGTCCATGCACGTGGGCGAGGGAATTGATGCAGAAGGTCGCGTGATAGACCAGCACCGTGCTCCACAGGAAGCCGACGACCAGACCCGACCAGCCAGCCACCAGGAAGCAGAGCACCGCAAGCGTCACGGCCGGCAGAAGCTCCAGCCGATGCAGCCACATCAGCTCCGGATAGACTGTGAGATCGCCGACTTTCACCAGGTCGGTCGCATCGTGCTCCCGGTAGAAAATCCAGCCGAGATGGCTGTACAGGAAGCCGCGCTGACGCGGCGAATGCACGTCCAATTCGGTATCGGAATGCAGATGATGATGCCGATGCTTGGCCGCCCACCACAACACGCTCTTCTGCGCGGTGCTTTGCGCAAGCCAGGCGAGGGCGAACTGAAACACCCGGCCGGTGGCAAAAGCCCTGTGCGAGAAATAGCGGTGGTAGCCTGCCCCGATCGCAAACATGCGCACGACGTAAAGCGCTCCGCAGATCGCGAGGGCCTGCCAGGTGACGCCTGTCCAGATGGCCGCAATGCAGCCGAGATGGACCAGAACGAACGGTATGGCGGAGGGGTACATGACGTCGTCGTGGTGGTCGTCGGCGGGCGCGTTGGGCGACATGTCTTGGCGTGACCTTGGGTGAGCGGGATTCGTTTTTTCGGCTGCGCCGACGGGCGCCGGGTACGAAAAACCCGCGGATGGCGGACCACCGCGGGGCTTGAACGAGACGCTTTACGTGGGCATCCCCGGCCGACGCAAGGTCGGCTGAAAGTTCGATGGATTATATGGTTGCGGGTGCCTGGCTTGCAAGCTCGTAACCTCACGGGGACCTGCGGCATGGTGCTCGGATAGCGACAGCGCCGCTGACGTGGCGCCCGGCTTGCCTACGGCCTATATTCGATACGTGAGTGTTAAGATACCGGAGGCGGCGACGATGGCAGCTGCGACCGCGACCAACGACAGTCTCTGGCAGACGATACGCGACGAGGCGCGGCGCGCGATGGCGGCCGATCCTGTCTTTGGCAAATCCCTTGCCGATGCCGTCCTCGTCCATGACGATTTTGGCGCCGCGCTAGCCGATCTGATCGGGCGCAGGCTTGGTGGTGATGCCACGGAGCGCGCGCGGTTCACCGCCTTTGCCCTCGACGCCTTTCGCGGCTCACCCGAATTGATCGAAGCGGCCGGCCGTGATTTGCAGGCCATCGTGCGCAGCGATCCAGCCATCGCCAGCCTGTTGGCGCCACTGCTGCATTTCAAGGGCTATGTCGCGCTGCAGGCCTGGCGCGTCTCGCACTGGCTCTGGCGTCACGACCATCGCGATGCAGCGTTGCTGTTTCAGAACGAGGCGTCGAACGTCCTGCAGGTCAGCATCCATCCGGCCGCGCAGATCGGCGCGTCCGTCTATCTCGACCATGCCACCGGCATCGTGATCGGCGCCAATGTCGTGATCGGCGACGAGGTCACGCTCCTGCAGAACGTCAGCATCGGCCGCAGCAGTGAACTGCCGACGCGCTCACCGCGCATCGGGCGCGGTGTCTATATCGGCGCCGGCGCGACCATTCTCGGCGACATCAGCATCGGTGATTTTGCAAAAATCGGCGCCGGCACGATCGTGACATCAGATGTGCCCGGCGGCTGCACCGCGGTCGGCAATCCCGCGCGGCTGACCAACTGCCCCGAGCCCGCATCAGTGGCGTGATTCACCCATCATCAGCTTTCAATCTTCGGAGCGTGCAATGAAGACGGCAATCGTGATCGGCGTGGGGCCGGAGCGCGGCCTTGGCGCCCAGCTCTGCAAGCGTTTTGCGGCCCAGGGGCTCAAGGTGATCGTCGCGGGCCGGACGCAGTCGGCGTTGCAGGCGGTCGTGGATGACATCGCGAAGGTCGGCGGCGCGGCCGTTCCGTTCGTCGCCGATGCGACCAAGGAGAGCGACATCACCGCCTTGTTCGATGCCGCCGGCGAAGACCTCGACCTTGCGATCTACAATGCCGGCAACAACACGCCGGGAAAGATCATCGAGATGGACGCCGAATATTTCGAGAATGCCTGGCGCGTGGTCTGCTTCGGCGGCTTCCTGTTCGGCCGCGAAGCGGTGCGCCGCATGGTGCCGAAGAAAACAGGAACGTTGCTCTTCACCGGCGCTAGCGCCTCGCTGCGCGGACGCTCCGGCTACGGCGCGTTCAACTCGGCCAAATCAGGCGTGCGCACGCTGGCGCAGGCCATGGCCAAGGAATATGCGGGAGACGGCATCCATGTCGGCCATGTCGTGGTCGACGGCGCGATCGCCGGCGACAAGATCTTCTCGCGCTTTCCCGACGCCGCGGGCCGCGAGGACAGCCTGATCAGCATCGAGGGCATCGTCGATGCCTTCGAATTCCTCTACCGCCAGCCCGAGCGGGCCTGGTCGTTCGAGCTCGACGTGCGAACCTCGAAGGAGAAGTGGTGAAGGGTGTGGATGGCGAATTAGGATTGGCGAATGCAGGCGGCCGCCTCTTCATTCGCTATTCGCCATTCGCCCCTTCAATACCCCGCCGCCAGCCCCGTGTTGCGGCGCGGATCGTTGGCACCGTAATAGCGGTTGTTGCCGACTTGCTTGCCGTCGAGCGACGGCGCGCCGACGATGATAACCGCGAGATGGTTCGCCGGTTGCGGCGGCCCGAACTTGTGGCCCATGCCCTCCAGAATCTTGCGCGTGTCCGGAGACAGGGCGTAGTTCTCGACATTGGTCAGGTCCGGCAACCATTGCTGGTGGATGCGCGGCATGTCGACGGCTTCCTGCGCGTCCATGCCGTAGTCGATCGCGTTGATCATCGTCTGCAGGACTGCCGTGATGATCCGGCTGCCGCCGGGGGTGCCCACCACCATGACGGTCTTGCCGTCTTTGGTGACGATGGTCGGGCTCATCGAGGATAGCGGCCGCTTTCCGGGAGCAATGGCGTTGGCCTCGCCCTGTACCAGGCCATACAGGTTCGGTACCCCGACCTTGGCCGTGAAGTCGTCCATTTCATCGTTCAGCAGCACACCGGTCGTTGCCGCCGTCACCTTGGCTCCGAACCAGTCGTTCAGCGTGTACGTCACCGATACCGCGTTGCCGTCCTTGTCAGCGATTGAATAATGCGTCGTGTTGGTGCCCTCGTGTGGCGCGACGCCCGGCTTGATGTCCTTGGAGATTCCGGCCTTGTTCGGATCGATCACGGCGCGGATCTTGGCCGCGTAGGCCTTGTCGAGCAGGCGATCGAGCGGATTCTTCACGAAGTCGGGATCACCGAGGTAACTGTTGCGGTCGACGTAAGCGTGCCGCATGGCTTCGATCTGCACGTGCACGGCCTGCGCGGAGTGATAGCCCAGCTCCTTCAGCGGATAGCCCTCCAGGATATTCAGGATCTCGCAGATGATAACGCCGCCCGAGCTCGGCGGCGGTGCGGAGACCACGTGATAGCCGCGATAATCGCATTCGACGGGCGCGAGCTCGCGCGTTTTGTAACTGTTGAGGTCGTCTTGCGTCAGCAGCCCTTTGCCGGCCTGGCTTGACGCCACGATAGCGCTGCCGACCCAGCCTTTGTAGAAGCCGTCAGTGCCCTTGCTGCTGATCTCGCGCAGGGTTTTCGCCAGTTCGGATTGCACGAGCCTGTCGCCCACGCTGAACGGCTGGCCATTGTTGAGAAATATGGCGCTCGATGCCGGATCGTCCTTGAAATCGTCGGTTGCCGTGCGCAGCAGGTCGATGTCGCCTTGGTCGAGCACAAATCCCTGTTCGGCGAGCTGGATTGCGGGGGCAAGGAGGTCGGCGCGTTTCATCGTGCCGTACTTTTCGCGCGCATACTCCATGCCCGAGACTGATCCTGGCACACCTACGGCCAGATGCCCCTTGGTCGAGATGCCCTTGATGACGTTGCCGTCCTTGTCGAGATACATGTTGGCGGTCGCAGCCTTTGGCGCCGTCTCGCGGAAATCGAGGAACGTCTTGCGGCCGTCGGCAAGCTGGATCGTCATGAAGCCGCCACCACCGAGATTGCCGGCTGCCGGATAAGCCACTGCAAGGGCATAACCGACGGCCACGGCGGCATCGACGGCGTTGCCGCCGCGCTTGAGCACCTCCACGCCGACCTGTGTCGCCAGATGTTGCGCGGACACGACCATGCCGTTTTCCGCCGGGATCGGTGCGACTGAGGCCGCGCGTGCAGAGCTGAATGTAACGAGGCTGACCGATACGATCGCGGCGGTCATCCACCGCAGGCTTGTTCCCGCATTCTGCACGGCGTGCTCCCTTGGCGAGGCCGTCTGTTCCGGCCCTTGTTGGTTGATGCAAGTGCAGCCTATCAGGCGGAGTCTGTCGGGCAAATCAGTGAGGGGGAGGGAACCGACCGTGTTCCGGGGCCGCACCTTCCACCCCCGGTAACGCCACGCGACACCATGTCTCGCACCCGGCACGTCCCCCATCCCCCTGCGCTGCCTGCCTTTCCCGCAGCCAAATTTGTCGCTGGTAACCCGGCATTAACCATCGCCGGGCTCTGGTAATGATGGACAATCGCGCCCGGAGCTGTCGTCGAGGCCCTTAGTTTTGACATCTTGGCAGGGAATGCAGGCGGCGGCTTTGGATGAGCCCCTGCACCCCAGAAAGACAAGGCTTTGAGCGGGCTTGCCGGCCGCGCCGGTTCTAGCGCGGCTGTTGGGGAACCGGCAGCCATTTAGCTCGCCGGGACATAGATAACGATCGCCTTGAGAGGATACTGCTGATGAATCCGGCCGACGTGGCTCAGTCCGCCCTTCCGGTTGCCGCCTCCGCCGACGTGTCGCTGATCGCGCTGTTCTGGCAGGCTCACTGGATCGTGAAATGCGTCATGCTGGGCCTGCTGTCCTGCTCGGTCTGGGTCTGGGCCATCGCGATCGACAAGATCTTCCTCTATGCCCGCACCCGCCGCTCGATGGACCGCTTCGAGCAGGCGTTCTGGTCCGGCGAGTCGATCGAGGATCTCTATCGCACGCTCTCGGCCAAGCCGACCCATTCCATGGCGGCCTGTTTCGTCGCGGCGATGCGTGAATGGAAGCGCTCTTTCGAGAGCCACGCCCGCTCGGTCGCCGGCCTGCAGATGCGGATCGACAAGGTCATGAACGTCTCGATCTCCCGCGAGGTCGAGCGGCTGGAACGCCGGCTCCTGGTGCTCGCGACCGTCGGCTCTGCCGGCCCCTTTGTCGGCCTGTTCGGCACGGTCTGGGGCATCATGTCGAGCTTCCAGTCGATCGCGGCGTCGAAAAATACCTCTCTGGCGGTGGTGGCGCCCGGCATCGCGGAAGCGCTGTTTGCGACCGCGGTCGGCCTTATCGCCGCCATTCCTGCCACTATTTTCTACAATAAGTTCACTTCCGAGGTGAACCGGCAGGCCCAGCGGCTCGAGGGCTTCGCTGATGAATTTTCAGCCATTTTGTCCCGTCAGATCGACGAGCGGGGCTGACGGACGGCATGTATAGTGTGAAGGCGAGATTGGGCACCAAGCCATGGGCATGAACGCAGCCAGTTCGTCCGGAGGCGGCGGCCGCCGGAGCCGGCGCAAGCCGGTCATGGCCGAGATCAACGTCACGCCGATGGTCGACGTGATGCTGGTGCTGCTCATCATCTTCATGGTGTCGGCGCCGCTTTTGACCGTGGGCGTGCCGCTCGACCTGCCGCAGACCCAGGCCAAGAGCCTGGAGACGAACGATCAGAAGCCGATCCAGATGTCGGTCGACATCAAGGGCAAGGTGTTCATCAACGATACCGAGATTGCTCTGAACGAGCTGATCCCGAAGTTGAAGGCGATCACGGACGCGCGCGGCGGACTCGAGGAGCGTATCTATCTGCGGGCCGACAAGAAGGCGGATTACGGCACCGTGGCCAAGGTGATGGGCCAGTTGTCGGGGGCGGGCTTCAAGAAGCTGGCGCTCGTCACGGAAGCGGATCAGGGGTCCTAAGCCGGTGAAGGTGAACGTCGACAAGACACTCGTTGCGTCGATTGTCCTCCACGTCCTCGTGATTGGGTGGGGGCTGCTCACCTTTAGCAGCAAGGCCTTCATCGCGCCGGAAGAGTCGCTGCCGATCGACATCATTTCCACTGACCAGCTCGCGCAGATCACCAACGGGCAGAAGACCGGCAAGAAGGAAGAGCCGAAGCCCAAGGTCGAGAAGATCGCCGAGGCCAAGCCCGAGGAAGATTCCGTCGGCAAGGTCACCGAGAAGAAAGAGCTGATCAAGACCACCTCGACCCCCGATACGCCGCCGCCGCCGCCGAAGCCTGTCGAAAAGCCGGTCGAGAAGAAGCCCGATCCGCCGAAGCCGGTCGCCGAGGCCAAGCCGAAGGAAGAGCCGAAGCCGCAGGAGAAGAAGCCTGATCCGGCCAAGGAAGATCCGATTGCGGAGCTCCAGAAGAAGCTGGACACCAAGAAGCCGCCGCCCAAGCCTGTGGAGCAGAAGGTTGCGGCGGTACAGCCGCAGCAGCAGCCGAAGCCCAAGGAGCGCAGCTTCGACCCCGCGCAGATTGCCCGAGACCTCGACAAGCGCGCTGCGACCCGGCACGAGCTCACCGGCACGGCGCTGAATGCGTCCGCTTCGTTGGGCTCGACGTCCGGGACAGCCGCCAACAATGTCGCGACCTGGCAAGGTGCATTCCAGGGCGCGGTCAAGCGCTGCTTCACGCCTACCTATAACGGGCAGGACGCCAATCTGTACGAAGCCGACATCGACATTCCCATGAGGGTCGACGGATCGCTGGCGTCGGAGCCGGTCATCGTCGCGGTGCGAGGACCGTCGCGGTCGATCGCCCAGGCGGTGGCGGAGAGTGCCAAGCGCGCCATCGTGCAGTGCCAGGTCTATTCGTTCCTGCCCAAGCAGCAATACGATAGCTGGAAGCTCATTCCGATGACTTTCGGCCTGAAAGACATGTTGTGACATCCGAACAAAAGAATTTTCCGATGAATGACGTTCGATCGATGAATCGCCGCCGCTTCATGACCCTGACCGGATCGGGGCTCGCGATGCTCGGAGGCGGACGCGCCTTCGCGCAGCAGCCGCAGGGGCGGCTCCGCATCGATCCTACGGAGTTTCGTCCGATTCCGATCGCGATCACCAATTTCGTGCCGGGCTCGCCCGCCGACGGCGATGTCAGCAACGGCGTTACGCAAGTCATCACCAACAATCTGAAGCGCTCGGGCCTGTTTGCCCCGATCGACCAGGCCGCCTTCATCGAGCGCATCAGCAACATCGACGTCGCGCCGCAATTCCAGAACTGGAAGACGCTCAACGCGCAGGCCCTCGTCACAGGCCGTATGACGAGGCAGCCGGACGGCCGGCTCAAGGCCGAATTCCGCCTGTGGGACGTGGTCACCGGCCAGCAGCTCGCCGGCCAGCAATATTTCACCTCGCCGGAATATTGGCGCCGCATCGCCCACATCATCTCCGACCAGATCTACGAGCAGATGACAGGCGAAAAGGGCTATTTCGACAGCCGCGTCGTGTTCGTCGACGAGACCGGGCCGAAGGAGCGCCGTGTCAAGCGGCTGGCGATGATGGACCAGGACGGCGCCAACGTGCGCTACCTGACCCGCGGCGCCGACCTCGTGCTGACGCCGCGCTTCTCGCCGAACTCGCAAGAGATCACCTATATGGAGTTCGGGCAGGGCGATCCGAAGGTCTATCTCTTCAACATCGAGACCGGCCAGCGCGAGATCGTCGGCAATTTCCCGGGCATGACCTTTGCGCCGCGCTTCTCGCCGGACGGTCAGCGCGTCATCATGAGCTTGCAGCAGGGCGGCAATTCCAACCTGTTCGTGATGGATTTGCGCTCGCGCTCGACCACGCGCCTCACCGACACGCCGGCGATCGACACGTCTCCGTCCTACTCGCCGGACGGCACCCGCATCTGTTTCGAGTCCGACCGCGGCGGCAGGTCGCAGATCTATGTGATGGCGGCGGGCGGCGGACAGGCGCAGCGCATCTCCTTCTCCAAGGACGACAACAACGCCACCTATTCGACACCGGTGTGGTCGCCGCGAGGCGATTACATCGCCTTCACCCGGCAGGGCGGCGGGCAGTTCTCGATCGGCGTCATGAAGCCGGACGGCTCCGGCGAGCGGCTCCTCACCTCCGGCTATCACAATGAGGGCCCGACCTTCTCGCCGAACGGCCGCGTGCTGATGTTCTTCCGCGATCCCGGTGGCAATGGCGGACCGTCGCTGTTCTCCGTCGACATCTCCGGCCGCAACGAGTTGAAGGTGCCGACGCCGGGCTTCGCCTCCGATCCGGCGTGGTCGCCGCTGCTGTCCGCGACCGCGGGCCAATAGGTCGATCGCGCGTTTGCAACGCGCGATGTTTTTTCGAAAAAAAAGCGCCGATTTTTCGGGTTTCTGCATGCGCGGCAAGCTTTCCTTCACCTTGCGCCCGGCAAGGCTTGCCTAGTTGCTTGATATCTCAGCAGAAACAGTTTCGCTATTGCCGAAAAACAACTCGACTTTAACGATGTTCCCTCAGAAAGGCTTCATCTGGTGTGGGTAAAAGTACGCGCCAAACAGGACGCGCGTACAAACGAAGATGCAGTTCGCAAGCCAGACCGGAAAATCCGATCGAGGACAGGCCGCGCCCCCGGTGTCGGCGGCGCTGAATGATTCCCTGTTCGAAGCACCCGGTCCGCTGTTTGCGGGTATCGTCTTCGTCGCGATCGGCGCCGCCATCACGGCGCTGAGGACCGGACAAACTCTGACCTGGGCCACCGTGGCGCTGATCATCCTGGCCGGAGCTCTCCGGTTGTTCGATCTGCGGCGCTTCCTGCCGCGCAAAGCGACCCTGACCGCCGAAGAGGCTGTGGTCTGGCAAAGGCGCTATCTGACGGGCGCGCTGATCCAGGCCGCTGCCATTGGAACATGGTGCGCGCTCGCTCTGGTGAGCACTGACGACGCCGTCGTCCACATGATCGCGCTCTCCATCACCACCGGGATCGTCGGGGGAGGCGCCGGACGAGCTTACGGGCGGCCATCGATCTACCATCTGCAGGCCGGCCTCATGTTCGGTCCCGCCGTCATCGCGCTGGCGTCGTGGGGCACGCCCTACTACATCGCCATGTCCGTCGTGAGCGCCGCATTCCTGCTGGCGATCATGCAGCTCTCGGCCAACCTGCACAGAATATTCATGCGCGCCGTTGTCGCCCGTGAGCGCGAAGCCGCGCTCGCCGGCCAGTTCGATACCGCCCTGAACAACATGCCGCACGGTCTGTGCATGTTCCGCGTCGACAGGCAGCTCGCGGTGATGAATCACCGGTTCAGCGAGATGCTGGACCTCCCCGACGATCTCGCCAGGAACGGCATCTGCGCGCGTGACATCCTGGCCGCGTGCGTCAGCTCCGGCTCCATCTCGGCCGCGAGCGGCGAGATGATCGTCACCGAGATCGAGAATTCGCATGCGAACGAGATCGTGACCGTCGATCCCGACGCGGAGAGAAACCGGTCATTGTCCTGGACGGTCCAGCCGATGGCCGACGGCGGCGCGGTGCTGCTGCTCGAGGACGTGACCGAGCGGCGCAATGCCGAGGAAAAGATCACCCATCTTGCCCGTTACGACGAATTGACGGCGCTCCCCAACCGCGTCCATTTCCGCAACGAGATCGAATCCCTGCTGGCAGCCTCGCGTCATTCCGACCGGCTCTCCGCGCTGCTGTTCGTCGACCTCGACCAGTTCAAGCAGGTCAACGACACGCTCGGCCATCCCTGCGGCGACCAGCTCCTCTGTGCGGTGGCCAACCGCCTGCGCGAGATGCTGCGGCCCGAGGATTTCGTCGCCCGCTTCGGCGGCGACGAGTTCGTCGTGTTCCAGCAGAACATCAACGCGGCCGAGGATGCCGCGAGCCTTTCCCGCCGCATCGTCGAGCGCCTGAGCGAGCGCTACCGGATCGACAATCACCTGGTCGAGATCGGTGCCAGCGTCGGCATCGCGCTGACCTCGCCGGAGGGCGTCAGCGCCGACACGCTGCTCAAGAATGCCGACATGGCGCTCTACCGCGCCAAGGCCGACGGACGCGGCACCTTCTGCTTCTTCCGCGACGAGATGGCGGCCACCGTCGAGGCCCGCCGCATCCTCGAGCTCGACCTGCGCAAGGCGCTCGCCAACGAGGAGTTCGAGCTGTTCTACCAGCCGCTGGTCAATCTGAAGTCCGGCAAGATCAGCACCTGCGAAGCGCTGCTGCGCTGGAATCATCCGGTGCGCGGCACGGTCTCGCCGGTCGATATCATCCCGGTCGCCGAGGACATGGGCCTGATCGTCGATCTCGGCCGCTGGATCCTGCGCCGCGCCTGCATGGAATGCATGAAGTGGCCGGAGGGCGTCAGCGTCGCCGTTAACTTCTCGCCGCAGCAATTCCACCAGCGCGACGTGCTGAGCGAGATCCGCTACGCGCTCGAAGTGTCAGGCCTGCCGGCGCACCGCCTGGAGATCGAGATCACCGAATCCTCGCTGCTGCGCAACACCCAGCTCACCCACGACATCCTGTCGCAGCTGCATGCGCTCGGCGTGCGCATCTCGCTGGACGATTTCGGCACCGGCTATTCGAGCCTCAGCTATCTGCACAACTTCCCGATGCAGAAGGTCAAGATCGACCGCTCCTTCCTCGAGGGCATCGACACCGACCGCCCGCTGACGCTGTTGCGCGGCGTTGCGCGGCTGTCCGCCGACCTCGGCATGGCGGTCGTGGTCGAGGGCATCGAGACCAACGAGCAGCTTGAGCTGGTCAGCGCGGACGGCACCGTCTCCGAAGGGCAGGGCTACCTGTTCAGCCGGCCGGTTCCGGCCGTCCGGATCCGTCAGTTGCTCGACGCCTCGCATGGCCGCCGTCTCGGAGACGCTCAGATCGTCTCGATCTCGTCGCGGTCGTTTGGTTAGCGTCGCGCTCCCGACCGTCGCCATTTCCTCAATATTTCCTTGTGTTTCCCCGGGTTTTTGCGGGCCATAATCCTTAACCCTAACAGTTCGAACCCTTTGCAATTCGGTTAAGGAGTCATTAATCTTGCCCATACTCGCGGAAGTTGCTCGCGAGGGCGGGAGTATCAGATGAAGTCAGCCGAGCCGCGCGCGCCGCTCGAAATTCGAGGGGCAGGGTTGTTCGACCGGCTCGATTATCGCCTCGTCGAAACCCCCGAGGATCGCGATGCGGTCTACGCGATGCGCTACCGGGCCTACCTGCACGGCGGGCTGATCTCGCCGAACGCGTCTCAGCGGATCATCGACACGTACGACGATGCACCCAACGCCTGGATCTTCGGAATCTATCTCGACGGCGAACTCTGCAGTTCTCTCCGCCTCCACGTCCTGACGTCAGAATGGCGGATGTCCTACACCACGGAATTGTTCGGCGATGTTCTCAACTCTCGCCTGGATCGAGGCGAGGTTTTCGTCGATCCCGCGCGTTTTGCGGCAGATCCGGACAAGAGCCAGCGATTTCACGAGCTCCCTTATCTGACGCTGCGGCTGGCCTATCTGGCCTGCGATCATTTTAATGCCGATCTCGGACTTGCGATGGTGCGTACGGATCACCAGGCGTTTTATCGCCGGATCTTCCTGCATGAGACCCTCACGGAGCCGCGTCCGTTCCCGGGCTGGCATTCGAGGCAGGTGGTCCTGATGGCCTCCGATTTCGCCAAGCTTCGCGAGCGGGTCCTGACGCGCTTTCCCATCATGCGCTCGAGCGCCTTCGAGCGACGGATGCTGTTCGATCGTGCCGGCCAGACCCAGGCTGTGTCCCGGCCTATGCTCGTTCCGGCGGCCACCGTGGCCTGATCGGCTGACGCGCCGGTTCCCGCCAAAGTCCCCGCAAAGGCCCAAAATTCCAGCAGAGCCGGGGATTTTGCCGGCTAACGCGGCTTGCCTTCACCCTCGCGCCACATTTACAACCCATTAACCATGGCGGGTGCTTTTCGCTGGTTGGGGGCATTTGACCGGCTGAGGCAAGGTTCCGTCAAGGTTGACGGAACGTTCGCTTAACCAACCCCCTGTAGACCGGACAGCAGTGGACGAACGTGAGCGTGGAGGCTCCGGAATGAAATATCCTATGCGTATCCTCCAGGGATTGAAGCTGGCCGCGGTGGTTGCCATCGCACTGTCGATGGGCGCCTGCGCCAAGCAGAACGCGGGACTGGATGCGAACGCGAGCGCGGCGACGCCGGGCAGCCAGCAGGACTTCGTGGTGAACGTGGGCGACCGCGTGTTCTTCGAGAGCGACCAGACCGATCTGACCCCGCAGGCGATCGTGACCCTCGAGAAGCAGGCGCAGTGGCTGCAGACCTATCCGCGCTACTCCTTCACCATCGAAGGTCACGCCGACGAGCGCGGCACTCGCGAATACAACATCGCACTCGGCGCCCGCCGCGCCCAGTCGGTGCGCTCGTTCCTCGCCTCGCGCGGTATCGATGCGAACCGCATGCGCACGATCTCCTACGGCAAAGAGCGCCCGGTGGCCGTGTGTAACGACATCTCCTGCTGGTCGCAGAACCGTCGCGCTGTGACCGTGCTGAACGCGAGCTCCTGACGTTCAGTCAGCCGCTGTTCATCTTCAGAAACCGATTATGCCGGCGCCCTCTCGGGCGCCGGTTTTCGTTTCAGCGATCTGTGACAGAAACCCCGTGGTGCCAGCCACATTTTTGGCGTACTGCCTTTCAAAGTGTGGCGCGTCGCATGTTCCGTCGCAGATTTCGTTTTCGTCGTCAGGGCAAGATGTCATCCAGATTCAAGGCAATTACCGGCACCGTGGCGATCGCCACGCTGCTCTCTTTGTGCGCGCCCGTATTCGCCCAGTCGGACGATGATCCCGAGATGCGGATCGAGCGGCTGGAGAACCAGCTGCGCCAGCTCACCGGCCAGAACGAAGAGCTGCAATTTCGCAACCGCCAGCTCGAGGATCGCATCCGACAGCTCGAGGGTGGCGCGCAAGGCGCGGCTCCCGGCCAGGCTCCCAGCGTCGCGGCCGTGCCGCCCGCTCAGGTCGCCCCTGGCTATCGCCAGCAGCCTCCGCAGCAGCAGGCCGCGCAGCCGAATTACGAGCAGCCGCAGATCGCTGCTCCCGCCCCGATCGTTCAGGAGCAGCCGGGTCCCGGCGCACCCGGCACGCGCCGTCGTGGCGATGCGTTCGACCCGAGCCAGACTCCGAATGCGCCTGGCGCGCCGCGCGCACTCGGTGGCGGTCAGCAACCGATGTCTGCGGGGGCTCAGGGCGGCGCGCCCGGTGGCCGCGCCCCCGGCGAACCGCTCGACCTCAACAACAATGGCGGCCGCTATCCGCAGGCCGCAGCGCCTGCGCAGCCGGGCTATCCGCCGGCTCAGTCGGGCTATCCGCCGCCGGCCGCCGGCGCCGGCGTCGCGACGCTGCCGCCCTCGGCGACGCCGCGCGACGAGTTCGATCTCGGCATCGGCTATATGCAGCGCAAGGACTATGCGCTTGCCGAGCAGACCATGAAGAGCTTTGCGGCGAAATATCCGAGCGACCCACTGCTTGGCGACGCGCAATACTGGCTCGGCGAAAGCTATTTCCAGCGCCAGCAATATCGCGACTCGGCGGAGGCCTTCCTCGCCGTCACCACCAAATATGACAAATCGGCCAAGGCGCCGGATGCGCTGCTGCGGCTCGGCCAGTCGCTCGCCGCGCTGAAGGAGAAGGAAGCCGCCTGCGCAGCCTTCGGCGAGGTCGGCCGCAAATATCCGCGCGCGTCCGCCGGCGTCAAAGCCGCGGTGGATCGCGAGCAGAAGCGGGTAAAGTGCTGATCTGCGGCGGCGATCGCTGACAAGGCGGATGGCGCTGCGCTAAAATTGCGCCCGCCATTCACTGGCGATTGCTGGGCCGCGTCATGTCAGACGACGACAATTCTCCGATCTCCGCACGTGCGGCGAAGCAGCTCTTCGCCGAGCTGAAGGCTGCGCCGGCACTGGTGCTCGCGGTCTCAGGCGGGCCCGACTCGGTCGCGCTGATGTGGCTCGCCGCGCGCTGGCGGCGCGGCCTCGCGCGCGGCCCGGAGCTCACCGTCGTCACCGTCGATCATGGCCTGCGGGCGGAGGCGGCGCGTGAGGCGCGTGAGGTCAAGCGGCTCGCGGCCGAACTTGGATTGACGCATCGGACCCTGCGCTGGCGCGGCGCCAAGCCTGCAACGGGATTGCCGGCCGCCGCGCGCGAAGCCCGCTACCGCCTGCTTGCGCAGGCCGCGCGCTCAGCCGGCGCGAGCCATGTGCTGACAGCGCATACCCGCGACGACCAGGCCGAGACCCTGTTGATGCGGCTGCTCCGCGGCAGCGGCATCGCAGGTCTCTCGGCAATGGCGCGCCTTTCGACACGCGACGGCCTCGTGCTGGCGCGCCCGTTGCTCGACGTGCCGAAATCGCAGCTCATCGCGACTCTGAAGCGGGCCAGGATCGCCTTCGCCGACGATCCCACCAATCGCGACGCGGCCTTCACGCGGCCGCGGTTGCGGGTGCTGCTGCCGCAGCTCGCAGCCGAGGGCGGCGATGCCCGCACGCTGGCCCGGCTGTCGGCGCGGCTCGCCCGGGCGAACGCGGCGGTCGAAGTGCTGACCGACGGCGCCGAGCGCTTCCTCCGTTTGCGGGATCGCGGCGATGCGCCGCAGCCGGGCGTTCGTAGTTTCGAGGCCGCAGCCTTCGCCACCCTGCCGGAGGAAGTCCGGCTGCGGCTCCTGCTGCGGGCCATTGACGCGCTCGGGCACGAGGGGCCGGCGGAACTCGGCAAGGTCGAGACCCTGCTGGCCGCGCTCGATCAGGCCATGTTCGATCAGGGCGCGGCGGCTCGCTCCCGTGCGCCTGCACATGGCCGTGCCATCCTGAAGCAGACCCTGGCGGGAGCCTTGATCAGCCTTGCCGGGGGGCGTATCCACATCGCGCCTGCGCCGGTCCGGCGGTCCCAAACAAACCAAAAAGGGGGCCTGAAGGGCGGATGAGGGCGGATCATGACACCGGTCGTTTCAGCCGGACACCGTCAGGACACCTTAACCAGGCAGGAAAAACCCCGGCCTTGATGCCATTATTTCAGCGGGAATCGCTCTAAGATGGGATAAATAGTCCCATCTCGTTCCCTTGGCAGCGACCGGGGCGGCACCTAAATTGTATCCGTCTAACAGAGAGGATTCCTTGGGGATTTCCTCGTACTGCCCAAACAACGACCCTAGATAACGACCCAAGGATCAGGCCGCGATCCGCGCGACCACGAAGGAAGATCGATGAACGCCAATCTGCGCAATTTCGCCCTCTGGGTCATCATTGTTTTGCTGCTGTTGGCGTTGTTCACGCTCTTCCAGAATCCGGGTCAGCGGGCCTCCTCGCAGGACATCGCATTCTCGCAGCTCTTGAGCGAAGTTGACCAGGGCCGTGTCCGCGACGTCGTGATCCAGGGCCCTGACATCCACGGTACCTTCACCAACGGCTCCAGCTTCCAGACCTATGCGCCGAACGACCCGACGCTGGTGAAGCGCCTGTACGACAGCAAGGTCCAAATCACCGCGAAGCCGCCCGGCGACAACGTGCCGTGGTTCGTCTCGCTGCTGGTCTCCTGGCTCCCGTTCATCGCGCTGATCGGCGTCTGGATCTTCCTGTCGCGGCAGATGCAGGGCGGCGCCGGCAAGGCGATGGGCTTTGGCAAGTCGCGCGCGAAGATGCTGACCGAGGCCCATGGCCGCGTCACCTTCGAGGACGTGGCCGGCGTGGATGAGGCCAAGCAGGACCTGCAGGAGATCGTCGAATTCCTGCGCGACCCCGGCAAATTCCAGCGCCTCGGCGGCCGCATTCCGCGCGGCGTGCTGCTGGTCGGCCCTCCCGGCACCGGTAAGACCCTGATCGCGCGTGCGGTCGCGGGCGAAGCCAACGTGCCCTTCTTCACCATTTCGGGTTCGGACTTCGTCGAAATGTTCGTCGGCGTCGGCGCCAGCCGCGTCCGCGACATGTTCGAGCAGGCCAAGAAGAACGCGCCCTGCATCATCTTCATCGACGAAATCGACGCGGTCGGTCGTCACCGTGGCGCCGGTCTCGGTGGCGGCAATGACGAGCGCGAGCAGACGCTGAACCAGTTGCTGGTCGAGATGGACGGCTTCGAGGCGAACGAGGGCGTGATCCTGATCGCCGCGACCAACCGTCCCGACGTGCTCGATCCGGCGCTGCTGCGTCCGGGCCGCTTCGACCGCCAGGTCGTGGTGCCCAATCCCGACGTTGTCGGCCGCGAGCAGATCCTCAAGGTTCACGTCCGCAAGGTGCCGCTGGCGCCGGATATCAACCTCAAGACCATCGCGCGCGGCACGCCCGGTTTCTCCGGCGCCGACCTGATGAACCTCGTCAACGAAGCCGCCTTGACCGCTGCGCGCCGCAACAAGCGCATGGTGACCCAGGCCGAGTTCGAGGAAGCCAAGGACAAGGTGATGATGGGCGCCGAGCGCAAGTCGCTCGTCATGACCGAGGAAGAGAAGCTGCTGACGGCCTATCACGAGGGCGGCCATGCCATCGTGGGCCTCAACGTCGTCGCGACCGATCCGATCCACAAGGCGACCATCATTCCGCGCGGCCGTGCGCTCGGCATGGTCATGCAGCTGCCTGAGCGCGACAAGCTGTCGATGTCGCTGGAGCAGATGACCTCGCGCCTCGCCATCATGATGGGTGGCCGTGTCGCCGAAGAGCTGATCTTCGGTCGCGAGAAGGTCACCTCGGGTGCGTCGTCCGACATCGAGCAGGCCACGCGGCTTGCGCGCATGATGGTGACGCGCTGGGGCCTGTCCGAGGCGCTCGGCACCGTGTCCTATGGCGAAAACCAGGACGAGGTTTTCCTCGGCATGTCGGTGTCGCGCACCCAGAACGCCTCGGAGGCGACGGTTCAGAAGATCGACACCGAGATCCGGCGTTTCGTCGAAGAGGGCTACAACGAGGCGACCCGCATTCTCACCGAGAAGCGCGCCGATCTCGAAGCGCTGGCCAAGGGCCTGCTCGAGTTCGAAACGCTGTCCGGTGACGAGATCGTCGACCTGCTCAAGGGCAAGAAGCCGAACCGCGAGTCCGTGCTCGAGCCGACCACGCCGCGCGCCTCCGCCGTGCCCCCGGCCGGCAAGTCGCGCCCGCGGCCCGATCCGGATCCCGGCCTGGAGCCGCAGCCGCAGGCGTAGTCGCCGGCGTCCTATGGCCGGCTACTCCGGCAAACCATTAGTGCAAAAGCTCGGCATCAAGCCGGGCTTTTGTATTTTTGTGGACGGTCTTTCCTCCACTGCCTATGACGATTTCGTCGGCAAGCTGCCCGACGATGTGACGATCGCTAAAACCGCGAGGGCGCCGCTCGATATGGTGCATCTCTTCGCAGCCGAGGCCAAAGGCCTCGCCGCAAAACTGCGCGGCTATCGCAAGGCGATCGCGCCGGATGGGATGATCTGGGCATCCTGGCCGAAGAAAGCGTCCGGCGTCGCGACCGACGTCACCGAAGCGCTGGTGCGCGAGACCGCGCTCGCCAACGGCCTCGTCGATATCAAGATCTGCGCCGTCGACGATGTCTGGTCCGGCCTCAAGCTCGTGATCCCCCTCAAGGACCGCGCCAAGCTCGCGAAATAGCATCGCTCTCGTGGGCAAAGGCGCGCTTGCGCCGTGCCCACCATCTCTCAGCAATCACGGCAGAGATGGTGGCACGCTACGCTTTGATGTCTCACCTCGCAGCGGCACCACCACGCCCCAGAAAATGCAGTATGTCGTTTGAAAACTGCTCGGGATCCTGCAGGAACGAGAAGTGGCTGACCTCCGGCTGGATCAACAGGCCGGCCCCCGGAATGTTCGCCGCCATGAACTCGGTGTTCTCGCGCTTAATCGCCTCGTCGTGATCACCATCCACGATCCAGGTCGGGACCTTGATCGCTGCGAGGTCCGAGGTCGACCATTTCGGCTGGCTCTCCCACATCCTGGTGATCTCGGCGACGAAGCTCTTGTATTCCGTCGGGGTCGGCGAGAGGCGCTTGTACTCCTCGCCCGCCCTGGCGATGTAGGCGTTGAAGACGTCGCTTGTTGCAATGTCGGCAACACCTGATGGATCGGAGTTCGCCGCGAATGCGAATAGCTTGCTCACCCGCTGAGGGTGCTTCATGGCGATGTCGAGGCCGATAATCGCGCCGTCGCTCCAGCCTACGATCGCCGCCTTCTTGATCTTGAGATGGTCGAGCACACCGATGACGTCCAAGGCCATCAAATCGTAGCCATACGGTTCCTGGTTGCGACTGCTGCGCCCATGCCCGCGGCTCTCCATGACGATGACCTGATAGTGCCGTTGCAGCGCACGGACCTGGTGCCCCCAATAGTTGGCGTTGGCGAGGCCGCCATGCAGCAACAGGACGGGCTCACCCCGGCCGAATAGTGCGTACCAGACCTTGATGCCGTTGACGGGCGCGAAGCCGCTCTGTGCCGCCTTGGGCAAGGTGGGCGTCGGCGGCAGGCTCAGCCATGGCGGCGCCGCACGCGCCGCGCTGATCGAGACCGCAACGAGAGATGCGATGAAGAGATTGCGAAGCAGCATGACACGCTTTCCTGTTCGACCACGGGACATTGGCCGCCGCTTCGCTCGCCGCTGAGATGCGCGGCGTCACCGCGACCGAGGTCAGGCTCGGCCGGATCCGCTCCGCCCCCGACTAGACGACGATGTGCCAGTTCGGCGGCAAATATCCCAGCGTGTGGGTGCTGGTCGTCACGTTGTCGTTCATGTCCCAGGTCGCAACCACGCCGGCATCGTTGCGCAGCAGAATATCGGTCTTGTGGTCGCCGTTGTAGTCGCCGGTATCGATGATATGCCAGTTGCTGGGCAGCTGTCCTACCGTCTTGCTGGCGAGCATGGTGCTGTTGTTGAGGTCCCAGATCGCGACCACGCCGGCATCATTCTCCCAGAGGATATCGGTATAGTTGTCGCCGTTGAAATCGCCTGTGCCCATGATGTGCCAGTTGGCCGGCACGATGCCCAGGTCGTGGGTGTTCTGCGTGGTGGCGTCGTCCATGTCCCATGTGACGATCGATCCGGTATCGTTGCGCCACAGAATGTCGGTGTGACCGTCCGAGTTGAAGTCGGCAGTGGCCGCGACGTGCCAGTTGAGCGGTACGACGCCAAATGAATTGCTGCTCACAAACGCCCCGTCATGCAGGTCCCAGGTCGCAAGAACGCCGGCGTCGTTGCGCAACAGGATGTCGGCGTTGCGATCGCCGTTGAAGTCGCCGGTGCCGACAATGTGCCAGTTCGACGGAAGCGCGCCGACGGTATGCGTGCTGAGCGTGGTGGTGTCGTTCATATCCCAGGTCACGACTGTGCCGTTGTCGTTCAACCACAGCAAATCGGTTTTGCCATCGCCGTTGAAGTCGGCGTTGCCATAAATGTGCCAGCTGGCCGGCACGGCCCCGAACGAATTGCTTCGCACCAGCGTCCCGTCGTTCATGTCCCAGCTGGAGACGACGCCGGCGTCGTTTCGCAACAGGATGTCGGACTTGGTGTCGCCGCTGAAATCGTTTGCCGTCGCCAGGTCGACATTCGAGACGGAGACTTTGTAGGTGCCGGTGGATTGATCGTTATAGGCGGCGGCCTCGACATAGTAGGTTCCGCTGGTGCCCGGTGTGAAGACAAGTTGGGAGTCGGTATAGCCGGTAGCCGTATTGACGTCGTCGTTGGAGCCGACCGTGTTTCCGGCGCTGTCGTGCAACACTTCGAGCGGGTCCGGGAGAGTGCCCTGGCCGAAGAGTTCGCCCTGCTCGCGGATCACGTAGTGATGGCCCGCGGCGAGAGAGACCTGGAACCAGTCGCGGTCGCCGTCGGTATTTATCGTCCCGCTGCTGGATCCATTCACCGCGATCGAGCCGAAGGGATGCGTCGTGTCGGTCAGCGTGTTGCGATAGTCGTCCGGGACGCTTGGAGTCCAGCCCAGGACGTCCAGCACGCTGAGATCGGTTGCCGAGAGAACATCGACGTGGCCGGCTATGCCGAAGCCGAACGAATCGTCCCCGATGTTCCAGTCGCCGGGGTCCTGATGATCGAAGCTGCCGGTGGTGGCCGAGTTGTGGAACTGGGTCAGCAAGTGCGTTCCATCGACCGAAAAATAGGTTGGGAGTCCATCTCGCCCGTCGGTGTAGTTGGCCGGCACCGGCCGGAATGACCGGGCTGACGACTTGATCGAACCACGCACTTTCGATGAAACTATCTGACTGGTCGTCCAGGAATCTGAACGCGCTAGCTGAATGTTTCATAGTCGGACCACCTCCGGGCGATGCGCGGCCGTCGCCGCTGTCTCGTATCTCGCGGACCAGGAGGATATGCTCGGAAGCTGACCGCCCCTACAGGCGCGCTGACCGCCCTTGCGGGCGCATCATTCTGGGATTCTGATTCTATTTGTCTCGATCGTCCGCCCCTTGCGGTCGTCAAGCTGCCGTCATGGTTGCGGCAGGTTCTAAGTACGCCCCATCCCGAAAATATCTGCCTTGAAATTGGAGATAGCTAGACCGCTTCTAAACTGCCGTTCCCGCCGCACTCCGTCAATGGAAATGTATGGAAAAATATCGCTAATTCGGTGAATGGCCGGCAATGGTTGCGAGGCAGAGACCCATCTCACGGGAAATCGGCAGGCATAAAAAAACGGGAGGAATTTCATGCATCTAATCGCAAAGATCGCCGCGCTAACATTCCTCATGCTGCCTGCCGCTTCGCTTGCCGCCGAGATGCGCGGCGTCACCGCGACGGAAATCCAGATCGGCCAGACCATGCCCTATAGCGGGCCGGTGTCCGCCTTCGGTGCGCTCGGCAAGGGCGAGGTCGGCTATTTCAAGATGCTCAACGACAAGGGCGGCATCAACGGCCGCAAGGTCAAGCTGATCTCGCTCGACGATAGCTACGCGCCGCCGAAATCGGTCGAGCAGACCCGCAGGCTGGTGGAAAGTGACGAGGTCGCGCTGATCTTCTCCTCGATCGGCACCGCGCATAACACCGCGATCGCAAGATATCTCCAGAGCAAGAACGTGCCGCAGCTCTTCATCGGCTCCGGCGCCTCGAAATTCGCCGACATCACGCAATATCCGCAGGCGACGATGGGCGTGCAGGCGCCGTTCCGCTACGAGGCGCGGCTCTATGCGCGCTATGCGCTGGCGAAGAACCCGAACGCGAAGTTCGCCGTGATCTCGCAGAACGACGATTACGGCCGCGACTATCTCGCCGGCTTCAAGGACGTGCTCGGCGAGAAATACGATTCCGTCGTCACCAATGCGACCTACGAGATCCAGGACCCGACCATCGATTCCCAGATCGTGAAATTGAAGGCCTCGGGCGCCGACGTTTTCGTGATCGCAGCGACGCCGAAATTCGCGGCGCAGGCGATCCGCAAATCTTTCGAGATCGGCTGGCGTCCGATGACGTTCCTGTCGAATGTCGCGGTCTGGATATCGACCGTGATGGAGCCCGCAGGCGTGGAGGCCGGCACCGGCATTCTCTCCACCGCCTACGTGAAGGACCCCGACGATCCCGCCTGGAAGGACGATCCCGCCGTCAAGGCCTGGCACGAGTTCATGACGAAATATGTGCCGGAGGCCGACCAGCACGACACCAATTACGTCAACTCCTACAACAGCGCGATGGCGCTGGAGGCGGTGCTGAAGGCCTGCGGCGACGATCTGTCGACCGAGAACATCCTGAAGCAGGCGTTTTCGATCCACGATCTCGAACTGCCGATGCTGCTGCCCGGCATCAAGATCAACACCAGCCCGAGCGACCATGTCCCGGTCGACCAGATGCAGTTCATGCGCTTCAACGGCAAGACCTGGGAACGCTTCGGCGAGTTGCAGACGGGGAATTGAGGCGACCTGCGCGCTTTCTTGTAGCCCGGATGGAGCGCAGCGAAATCCGGGATCTATCTGCGCGGCGACAAGGTCCCGGATTACGCTGCGCTCCATCCGGGCTACTGGAGCATCAATGGCCCCCTTGAAGAGAGGCCCGCCAGATCACGAACAGGGCATCGCGGCGGGGCCAAAATGCCTCTTGTTGGCCACGATTTCGAGGGTACATTCGCCCCATCTGGGCGATGGCAGGGCAGTTGCAATGACGGCTCAGTCCCACAAGACCGCAGAAGAAGAGTACGAGGAGCAAGTCCGCATCCTCATCCGGATCGTTTCAGCCTCCACTTTGGGGCTTCTCGCTTTCGCTGCGGGCCTGCTGATCGGGACCTTTCTGTTTTCGTGATCGAAGATGAATGACGGCTCTCCCGGAGCTGCGTCCTCATTTCGATGTCGTAGCGGCCGCGCCTTCGGCATTGTCGCGCACATGGACCACCGCGATGCCGTCGCCGTAGATCCGCTTCCAGCCCTTGATATGATCCAGCATCTGCGCCGCCGGTGAATCCGGCGTCAGCAGCGTTGCGTCGATCCTGTTGTCGTCGAGCATGCGCAGCAGTCCCGGGACGTCGCGGCCGTCTTCGGCGGCAAAATAGTCCATCAGGAATTTTTCGCCGTAGAGCTCCGACCGGCCGTCGACGAAGGGCCTGATGTCGCGGACGATGAGGTAGCCGCCAAAGCCGTAGGAGTTGAAGATGCGCGCCGCCTTGCGCTCGGTCAGCACATCTACCGCCGCGACCGGCGCCTGTGCCGTCGAGAATTCGAAGGCATGACGGCCTACAAAGGTCGCCGTCGCGCTTGCGGTCGCGAGCACGATCGCCACCGCGGCCAGCGCCGCCGGAGCACCAGGAGCCATTCTCAAGCTGCGCGGGGCATCAGACACGGTCCTGAACCAGCCGCTCAGCGGCTGCGCCAGCACCAGAGGAACGAGCACGCCGAAGGTCTCGATGCTGCGGACATGCGCCAGCGCCATCCAGGTGGTGCCGAGGATCAGCAGCACGCGCGGTGGCGACAGCGTGAGCCCACGCGTCAGCGCGAGACCGAGCAGCCCGAGCAGCGCGCCTGCGAACGGGCTGAACGAGCTGAAATCGGCCGGACGCCATTCGGCAATGACCGAGAAGGACTTTCCGAGACTGAGGATGCGCGCTGCACCGAGCAGCGTGTCCAGGCCATAGGGTGTGCAGCAACTCGCCGCCAGCGCGCCGAGCCCGAACGCAGCCCAGCGCATCGCAAGCGCCAACCGGCGCGGCGGCGCGGCGCGCCAGAGCGCTTCGAGACCGATCGCGCCAATCAGAGCGAGGCCCAGTACGAAGCCGCCGTGAAGATTGGCCCACAGCACCATCAGCGGCAGCAGCCGGAAGGAGGGCGCGCGGCCGCGATCAGCCGCGGCCATCAAGCCGCCGGCCCAAGCGACCATGACCGGCAACGCCAGCACATGTGGGCGGGCCAGCAGATGCGGCGCGGCCAGCGTCATCGCCAGCAGGCAGAACACCAGCGCATAGGGCAGGTCGAGATGCCGTTGCAGGAAGGCCAGCAGCAATCCCATCGCCAGCGCGATCGCGGCCGCGGTCAGCACGACGGGCCCGGCCCATCCCCAATGCGAATAGGCGGTCGCGAACAGGACCTGCGACAGCCATGAGGTCGATAGCCAGACATCACCCTGGTGGGTCAACGAATAGAAGTCGGTCCAGGGCACTGCGCGATGATCGCGGATCCACTCGCCGACCTTGATCTGCCAGAGCGTGTCGGGATCGTGCAGCAGGCTGTCGCCGCTCACCAACAGCAGCAGAAAGATCGCGGCCGCGATGCATAGCGGCGCCAGATTGCGCTGGGCGCGCGCGATCGGAACACTGGCCGCGATGGTCATGGCTTGGCCGGCACGGCCGCATCGGGCGCGCCATCGCGCACATGGATCACGGCGATGTTGTCGGCATAGAGCCGCTTCCAGCCCTTGATATGATCGAGCACCTGGGCGGCCGGGGTGTCGGCGCCCATCAGCGTGGCGTCGATCTTGTACTCTTCCAGCAGCCGCGTCAGGTTATCGAGCTTTTTGACCTCGACCCCCTTGAAGAAGTCCATCACGAACTTCTCGCCATAGAGCTCGGCGCGGCCGTCCACGAACACCGGGATATCGCGCGAGATCAGATAGCCGCCGAACTGGTAGCCGTTGAAGATGCGTTGCGCCTTGCGTTGCTGGAGCAGGTCGACGGCGGCGACCGGCGTCTGGTCCATCGTGAAGGTGAAGCGATGATGCGACATGTAGATCGAGGTCGTGGTCCAGGCCGCGGCCGCGATCATCAGCGCGCCGGTGATGGTGACGTAGTGCGCTGCCCAGCTCTCGCCGGCTTGCTCAGTATCTTGCGGCAGCGGCGATGTCTCGCCGAGCGGCTTGGCCAGCACCAGCGGCACCAGGAAGGCAAAGGCCTCGATGCTCCTGACATGGGTGAGCCCCATCCAGGTGAAGAGCAGGATCAGCAGAATGCGCGGCGGCGACAGCGTCAGGCCGCGAAACAGGCCGATCGCGATGAGGCCGAGGATCGCGCCTTCGAACGCGGAGAACGAGGCGAAATTCGCCGGCATCCATTCCGAGATGACCGACAGCAGTTCGCCGAGATTGAGGATGTTGGTCGCTCCCAGCAGCGTGCGCCAGCCATAGGGCGTGACGCAGGCAGCGGCCATGGCGGCGACGCCGAACAGGAACCAGCGCGCGAGCAGCCGGATCTGCTTGCCGGAATCCAACGTCCAGATTGCCTCGATCGCCATCGGGCCGATCAGCGCGAGGCCGAGCACGAAGCCGCCGTGAAGGTTCGCCCACAGCGACATCAGCGGCAGCCAGACCCAGGACGGTGTGACCTTGCGGTCGGCCGCATTCATGAGGATGCCGACCCATGCGATCATCACCGGCAGCGCCAGCATGTGCGGCCGCGCCAGGATGTGGTGCAGCGACAGCAGCACGGCCAGCATCGCGAACAGCACCGCGCGCGGAATTTCGAGATGCGCCTCGAGCAGGTAGACGAAGATCGCAGCGGACGCGGCGATCGCAAGCGCGGTGAGGACCACCGGCCCAGCCCAGTCCCATTGCGCATAGGAGATGGCGAACAGGATCTGCGACAGCCAGGACGTCGAGATCCAGGGCTCGCCGGAGCGCGTGAAGGAATAGAAGTCGGTATAGGGCAGGGCGTGGTGATCGAGGATCCACTGCCCGATCTTGATCTGCCAGAACGAGTCGGAGTCCTGAAGCAGGGTGTCGCCGATATAGAGGAAGAAGAGATAGGCGCCCGTGCCGACACACAGCGGCACCAGCGCTCGCGCGCGGCTCTGCACCGTGATGCTGTTGGTGAAGGATAGGGACATGCCGCCTCGTCTTGTTCTTGTCGGATTGCCCGAGCGGGCGGCATTTGACCATGGCGGTCATAACTTCCCGTAAATCGGTGGAATTAGAGCGTGATGAACTGCGCTCCAACGGAGACCGCGCCGGTGTATGTCCCGCAATTTAACCGATCGTTTTAGATTTCGGTTTACCATCGGCCAATACATACAAACGGTTCCGTATTTCCGCAGTCGAATTAACTGCGGCGCAAGTCTTTGCCCTTACGTTGGGTTCCATGGTCGGGCGGCGCTGGGAAGCCGAAAAGACCAGACCAGTTGAAGCCACGTGTATCCTTTGGAGCAGTCTATGAAGAACCTCGTTTCGCGTTTCGTGAAGGACGAATCCGGCGCCACCGCCATCGAATACGGCCTGATCGCCGCCGGCATCGCGCTGGCGATCATCACCGTCGTCAACCAGCTCGGCACCACGCTGAATGCCAAGTTCGGTTCGATCTCGTCCAGCCTCAAGTAAGCTGCACGATCTACGGAATAGCGAAGAGCCCCGTCATCGACGGGGCTCTTTTGCTTTGCCGGCAGCATCGGCGCCGGGCATTCGACAATCCGGCTTAAGCCTCCTTCAAGTCCCTTGGGTGTAGGGCTTGAACGCATCTGCGTCACCGTGTTGCGTCAAAGGAAGCCGTATGGCCGAAGCTTCGTCCGCCCCGCCTGCTGTTGCCCGTCACGGCGCACTCCCTGCGACGCTCCTTAACATCTCCTTCGTGCTGGCGATCGTCACGCTGGCGTATTTTCCGACGGCCTATCTCACGCATGCGTGGATCTATGGCGCGGACGGACGCGGCATCCCGACGGACTTCGTCAATGTCTGGGCGGCCGGAAAACTGGCACTCGACGGCCATCCCGCACAGGCCTGGGATTGGGACATCCAGAAGCAGGTCGAGCTTGCGCTGCTCAAGCAGGATTTTGTCGGCCATTTCGCCTGGCACTATCCGCCGCCCTTCCTGTTCGTCGCCTCTCTCCTCGCGCAGTTTCCCTATGCCGTGGCTTTCATCGGCTGGGCCGCGTTCAGCATCGTGCCTTATCTCGCCGTGATGCGCGCGATCATCGGGCGCAACGCGGGCCTGGTGCTTGCGATTGGATTTCCTGCCACCTTCATCAACATCCTGGTCGGGCAGAACGGTTTTCTCACCGCCTCCCTGATCGGCGGCATGCTTTATCTGCTGCCGACGCGGCCCGTGCTGGCTGGAATCTGCCTGGGCCTTCTGAGCTACAAACCCCAATATGGATTGCTGTTTCCGCTGGTGCTGATCGCCGCCGCCGAGTGGACGGTGCTTTTCACCGCCGCTGTCGTCACGGTGACGATTGCAGGCGTGTCCTGGCTCGCATTCGGGACCGAAAGCTGGCAGGCCTTCTTCCACTGGATTCCGATGTTCTCGCAGGCCTTCCTGACCGAAGGAAGGGCGCCCTGGTTCAAGATGCAGAGCATCTTCGCGTTGGTGCGCTATGTCGGCGGCACCGAGCAGCTTGGATGGATCTTCCAGTGGGTGTTGACGGCAGCGGTCGCCGTCGTGCTGGTCGCGATGTGGCGGAGCAGGCTGCCTTACGCGTTGAAGGCGGCGATGCTCGCGGCGGCAACGCTGCTCACGACGCCCTATCTCTTCATGTACGATCTGGTTGTGCTGGGCATTGCGGTGGCCTTTCTAATCCGCGCCGGGCTCGATGAAGGTTTTGCCCGCCATGAGGTGATGGCCCTGGCTCTCGTCTTCGCGCTGCTTGCGACCTTCCTGTTTCTCGGGCAGCCGGTGGGCTTCCCGGCGATCCTCATCGTGTACGGGCTGATCCTTGGCCGCTGCGCAGCCTGGCGGGCTGCCGAGGCTGCATCATCGCTGCAGCTCGCGGCAACCCGAACGAACTGAGAAGCTCGGGCAAGCTCCGATCGGCGTGACCTGCTACGGCAGCGTCCGCTTGAAGAAGGCGACGATGTCGTGATCGAAGCGCTCATGAAACGCAGCGCGGTCGAAACCCGGTTTGCTTGTGCAGATTGCCGGCGCGCGGGTTGCCAGGTCCGCAGGGCACGGCTTCAAGAAGTCGTAGTGCCCGGCGTTAACCACGACGTGCGTCTCGGGCAGCGTCGGCAAAGCGAGCCGAACGGCTTCCGCATAATAGGGGTGTGGCAGCACTTGATCATCCTCGGCCCGCCAGAGCTGGACCGGCTGGACGACCGCCGCCAGACCCTTGGTCCCGAACGCAAAACCGAGAGCGGGCGCGGCGGAGACCACCGCCTTGATGCGCGGATCGTGGGTCCAGACGATAGCGGTATCCGGCAGCAACGGGTGCTCTCCCATGATCTGACAGTCTTCGAAGGCGGGATGCGCCTTGCAGTGCGACGGAAGGGTCTGAAGGTCCGGCTCGCCGCCGGCGGCCGCCAGCACCGTGAAGCCGCCTGCCGAGAAGCCGAACGCGCCAACGCGATTGGCATCGAGGCGCCCGTGGTCGCTCCATGCGCCCAGCATGTAATCCGTGAGCAGCTTCAATTGCCGTGGCCGTTCCCAGATTGCGGTCGGACGGCTTTGGTCGCGCCAGCTATCGCCATTGTGCGTCAGAGCGGCGACGACGAACCCTGCATTGGCCAGGGCCGTGGCTGTGTCGAGGTGCCCGGCATAGGAGCCTCCGTGACCGTGCGATATGACCACCAGCGGCAGACCGGTGCCCTCAACCGGCGCGTTGCGGGCGACCATCTGTTGACCGGTCTCGGCCGCCTCCAGCTTCGGGGTCACCGTGGTCGGATACCAGACGCCCACCTCGATAGGTGGGCCTTGCGGATCGTCGATGCTGAAATGCTGGAACCCGACCGCGGCGTCGGCCTGACCGGCGGTGACTGCGATGAGTACGGCGAAAATGGAGGCAATCGTGGTGCGCATGGGAACCTCTGGCGAGTGGGACGCCAAGGATCCAGCAAACGGCACAGGCCTGCGCCAGCAATTGTTCGCCAACGGGCGAATGGGTTCGCCGGCGGGCAAACCGCCATTATAATGGCCTTATGAGTGACACGCGCCGTAGTGACTTTCTGCGGGATTGGGCCGTCGACCTCGCGATCGCGAGCGTCTGCGCAATCTTTTTCGGCCTGATCGGACCGTTTGGGAGCTATCTGAATGGACCGATTTGGCAGCGCGTGGCGTTTCAACTCGCCTGCTTCTTGCCAGGAATCCTCATTTTCGGATCGCTTGTCCGGGTGGTGCTGCGGTTCCGCCTGAACCCAGCGATGACCTGGATGTCGATCGTCCTCG
Source organism: Bradyrhizobium rifense (assembly GCF_008123425.1). Lineage (GTDB taxonomy): Bacteria > Pseudomonadota > Alphaproteobacteria > Rhizobiales > Xanthobacteraceae > Bradyrhizobium > Bradyrhizobium rifense. Next base: position 68,980 of record NZ_VSSS01000016.1, on the reverse strand, counting down.
GTGTCGTCATCCTGAACGCGCCATTCCAGATCTGGGTCGTGTCGATCGCGGTATCGATATGGCCTTTCCTGAAAATCCTGCGACCACTCGATTGGTACTTGCAGGGGCTGATTACCGCCTTGCCGATTGTGCTGGGTTTCACCCTTTTTACGCAGGCCCGGTTACATCGCCGGCAACAGGCCAGGGAAGCCGGCGAAGCGCCGCCAACCGCTTTCGGGCTACTCGGTGCGCCACCGTCCGCGGTGCTTTGCCTGCAGATGGAGGACCACTATGTGCGCGTCCATACCGCCGGCAACTCTCGCCTTGTGCTGGCAACGCTCAACCAGGCGATGATGGCGCTCGAAAATGCCGATGGCCTGCAGGTCCATCGCTCCTGGTGGGTGGCGAGGAAGGCGGTCGTGCGGGCCGTTACCGAGGGCCGCAATCTGCGACTGCAACTCGCCAACGGAATCACGGCCCCCGTCGCCCGGTCAGCCGTCGCCATCGTGCGGGAGGCGGGCTGGTTGACGAACGAGAACCCGACGGGGGGCCGCAGCACCGAAACAGAAATATTGTCCACATGACGGTGTGGCCAACGGCACGTTGAGCATCGTCCGCGGATCAAGTCCGCTAACGCGAGCCCCGCTCAATGAGCGGGCAGCTTTCGAGGATTGTGCCGGGGCGGGCGCCCTCGATGGCGACACAGGGCCTGGCGGGATCGATGGCAAGCGCGTAGCGATCCAGCAGCGCGCTGCGGTCCGGTTCGCCGCGCATGTGCAATTCGCGGAGACCGCCGGGCAGGGGCGCCTTCAATCCGGCGCGGATGCGCTGGTCGAAGATGCCGCCGGGGACGATAGGCACACCGATATCGGCGAGCAGGTAGAAGCGCGACTGTGGCGGAAGCTGCGGCGCGATATAGGCGAGCGGCTTGCCGAGGATGAAGTAGGTCGCGGGCTGACCGAGCTCATCGGCGATCTTCGGCCGGTAGGCTTCGGACCAGGGACGGTGCCACCAGTCCGCCGGCTGCGACCACAATGCGATCGCGGCTGCAACCGTCAACATCAGCGCATTCAGCGGAACGGGCGACGTCGTGGGGAATGTCGGCCCCGCGCTCGCAGCGAGGCGCGCGAGCAGCAGAACGATGATCGGGCCGCACAACAATTCCAGAATGACCGCATAGCGCTGGATCGAGAACAGGCCCATCCACGCCAGATAGGAGACTGCAAACAGCACCACCAGCTGCACGTCACGTCGTGTGAGGATCGCGCTGTTGCGCGTCATGCGCGCAAGCAGGCCGAGCACGAGCAGAACCGTCACCACCGCGAAGCGTGCGTCGCGGAACGGATGCTCGGCACCTCTGTGATCGCCCACCACCCAGTAGAAGGGGTAGGCCAGTGCGTCGAGCACGCCGTGGGGCATGAACTGCGCATCCATCAGATTGATGGCCGCCACCTCGCCTGACTGGAACACGGCATTGAACAGCGGGAAGATCGGATTGCCGGTGTCGCGCCAGGCGATCAGACACCATTCGCCGCCGGTGAGCGCCGCGCCGACAATCCCGCCAAGTCCGAGCAGGACACTCGCGCGAAGCGGACGCGCGGCGGCGAGCACTGCCGCGGCTGCGCCTATTGCGTAGACGACATTGGTCAGCTTCAGCCCGACCGCGGCGCCGATCAGGAGTCCGGCCAGCAGATAGCGGACTGTCGGCCGGCGATCCCCAACCAGGATCAGAAGGAAACCGCCGATCACGGGCAGTGCCAGCAGCACGTCGGAAAAGCTCGTGCCCACTTCCGAAAGCGTCATCGGGCCCGAGGCGGCGATGGCGACCGCCGCCGCGATCGCAGCGAAGGTCGCGGCTTGTCCCAGGACCAGGCGTGCAAACAGGCAAATCAGCGCGAGGTTGAGGCCGTGAACGGCGCCGATGATCATCAGCCCATACGGCGACGGCAGGAAGTGGCGGAGGTAATAGACGGGAAAATAGACGATCGGATTGAAGTAGGTCTGAAAGCCCGGTGGGATCGCATCGACGCCATAGCGGCCATTGAGCACGGCCCAGACATTGTATTCGTGGTAGTTCTGCCAATCCCAGTTGACGTCCTCGCCCATCGCGAAGGTGTAGAGCGCGCCTGCCAGCATCGAGCAGACGACAATGGCGATGGGTGCAAGCGTTTTCCCGCGCAGGTTCGTCGTCCATGATCGCCGCAGGCCTCCGGCCGCAGGCATGGACTCTCGCAAGTCAGTGGCGGTTGTCGCGCGCTGCAGCATCAAGGCGCCATGTGCGCAGGTCGCAGTCCTTTTTCGGAAACGCGGCGCGACGCAGAAAGGACGCTTGTGAGCTGCATGGCCAAATTCCGATTGACGCAAGTAGGACTATGGCCGGCCAGTTAAGGTTGCATGAATCGGTGCGGGAACTTTGCCGTTTTGCGCGTAAAAGGTCGCGCTCGGTCGAGCCGTCGCACGGCCATCCGGCAGACGCAGCGGGGTGCCGCCGCCGTCGCCCGAAGCTGTCCGGATTCGGGTACGCCGAAGCTGGCTGTCCGCGCAGCCAGAGCGGGTGCAACGATGCGAAGCGCGAAAACCGGCATCACGCATTTGCTTCTTGTCATCCCCCCTGAATAGTTGTTCAGTCCTTGCGGGGCGATTTGCATCTATTGCAGTGACGAAGCGTTCGGCCGCGGGCGTGCGGCAAGCGTGTGGGACAGGAAGCGCGCCATGGTTTATCGGCGAACGCATCAAGTGGTTAAGCGCCTTGCGGCTCGGCGCAGCGCCATCCTGGCGGCGGCAAGGGAAGCCGCAGCCGAAGGCGGCATGGCGGCGGTGCAGATCGCACCGGTCGCGGTCCGCGCCAGTGTGGCGGCCGGCACCGTCTATCGCTACTTCCCCTCCAAGGCCGAGCTGATCTCCGAATTGATCTCCGAGGTCTCCCGCGACGAGCTCGCGGCGATCCGGCGCGCGGCCGATGCCGCGCCTGGCCCGTCCTCCGCGCTGGCGGCGGCCGTGACCACGGTGGCCGTCCATACGCTGTCGCAGCGCCGGCTGGCCTGGGGCATTTTGGCCGAGCCTGTCGATGTCGATGTCAGTGCCTCACGGCTTGCCAGCCGCCGCGAGATTGCCGGCGAGATCGCCGCCCGGATCGATGCAGCCGTGCGCGCTGGCCATCTGCCGGCGCAGGACACCGCCTTGGCCGCGACCGCGCTGCTGGGTGCGCTGCACGAAGCGCTGGTCGGCCCGCTAGCGCCCGACAATCTCGAAGATCCCGTGAAGATGCGCGATGCGGTGCAGACCGTGACACTGCTTGCGCTGCGTGCCGTCGGCGTCATGGACGCCCGCGCCCGTGGTCTGGTGGTGCAGCAGACGCTGCTGCCGACGACCAAGGCGCTGGTCGGGGCCTGAAAAAGCCGGTGCGATAGGAGCCTCGAGCTGATCGCGCTCAGGCCGTTGCTGGAGCACGCCTTTTCGCAAAACCCGCGCAAAGCAGCCGGACCGGCCGGCTACTGTGCATGGGGTTGTTTTCGCGGTTTTTGGTGGCGGCCTGCCTGCCGCCTCACAAATTCGCGTCGCCCTCGGGGCCGACGGAGGCGATGCGCACCATGTTGGTGGTGCCGGGAATGCCGAGCGGCACGCCGGCGACGATGATCACGCGCTGGCCGGCACGGACGAAACCGTCGCGGAAGGCGATCTGGCCGGCGCGGCTCACCATGTCGTCCTGGTCGCGCGCATCCTCCGCCACCACGCAATGCACGCCCCACACCACGGCGAGCCGGCGGCCGGCCTGAATGTTTGGCGTGATCGCCACGATCGGCGGCTTCGGCCGCTCGCGCGCCACGCGCACGGCGGTCGAGCCCGAGCTGGTCCAGCAGATCAGGGCGGGCAGGTCGAGCGTCTCGGCGATCTGCCGCGCGGCGTCGGCGATGGCGTCGCCCGCGGTGGCTTCCGGTGCGGGGCGCTGGGCCGTCAACACGGAGCGGTAGATCGGGTCGCGCTCCACTTCCTCGCCGATGCGGTTCATGGTCGAGACCGCCTCGACCGGGAATTTGCCCGCCGCCGATTCCGCCGACAGCATGATCGCGTCGGCGCCCTCATAGACGGCGGTGGCGACGTCGGAGACTTCGGCGCGGGTCGGCACCGGCGACTGGATCATCGATTCCAGCATCTGGGTTGCGACCACCACCGGCTTGCCGGCGCGGCGCGCCATGCGCGTCATTTGCTTCTGCAGGCTCGGCACCCGCTCCAGCGGCAGCTCGACGCCGAGGTCGCCGCGCGCCACCATCAGCGCGTCGGAAGCCTCGATGATGTCGGCGAGGCGGTCGATCGCCTGCGGCTTCTCAATCTTGGCCATGACCGCGGCGCGGCCGCGGATCATCTTCTTCGCTTCGAGCACGTCGTCGGCACGCTGCACGAAGGATAGCGCGATCCAGTCGACACCGGTGACAAGCGCAGCCTCGAGGTCGGCGCGGTCCTTCGGCGTCATCGCCGAGACCGGCAGGTCGGTATCCGGAAGGCTGACGCCCTTGCGGTCGGACATCTTGCCGCCGACCACGACGCGGGTCACCGCGTGCTCTTTCGTGGTCTCCTCCGCGATCAGCCGCACCTTGCCGTCATCGAGCAGCAGCGCATGGCCGGGCCTGAGCGCAGCTAGAATTTCCGGATGAGGAAGATTGACGCGCGTGGCGTCGCCCGGGGTCTTGTCGGAATCAAGCGTGAAGGTCTGGCCGTTCTGGAGCTGGACTGAGCCTTCCGCGAACGCGCCAAGCCGGAGCTTCGGGCCCTGAAGGTCGACCAGGATGCCGATCGGGCGGCCGTAACTCGACTCGACATTGCGGATGGTCGCCACCAGCTCCCGCATCTTGTCATGCGGGGTGTGGCTCATATTGATGCGGAACACGTCGGCGCCGGCCTCGAACAGGCGGCGGATCATCGCGAGATCCGAAGAGGCAGGTCCAAGGGTCGCGAGAATCTTGATACGGCGAAGACGCCTCATGGCTTATTTCCAGACGGTGGCGAGGGGGCTGGCGGAAGGCCAGGCGCGGCGGGGGGCGTACCACCGGGCGGGCTATTGGGCAAACCCGGAACGCCGCCACCGGGGCCGACAGGGCCGGGCATGCCGGGGACACGTTGCTGGGCGGGCTGCTCGTTGGCATCGGTGAGCTGCACCGTCCAGGCGCGCTGCTCGCCGGTATCGACCTCGAAATAGCCGGTCCGGTCATAGCCGCGCGCCAGGCAGTCCTCGGTGCCGCGGATGGTGAATTCCTTGTCGCGCGAGCACATGAAGGCCTGCCCCGACCATTCGCCGCCGCGGTCATAGTCGATCGCGTAGATGTAATAGTAACGGGCGACCAGCGTTCCCCGCAGCAGGGTCTCGCAGGAGCGGGACGAGATGTTCCACCAGCCCTCGGTGGTCCAGCCGTCGGCGTCCTTGTAGCCAAGCGCGATGCCGACCCGGCTCGAGGTGTTGTTGCAAAGCCGGAAATCGGCCGAGGCGGGGCTGGCCCAGATGCACAGCAGGCCAACCACCAGCACCGGGACCAACCGGGCGAGCAGGCGAAGGGGGAAGCGGGGAGATTCGGCGATCATTGTCGCGGAAGCTATATCAGATCATTGACGATTTGGCGTAGGGGCGGGCGGAACCGGCCCAGGGTCACCTAAGAGCGCCGTTTGCACCGCGATATGGCAAAATCTGTGACAGGACCCCACCTGATCCCGTAAGGGTGACGACATCGGGGCCAGCCAAGGGATCCAGCTATGGCGATCGACGACAAAACCAGAACGGAGCTCGAGGCGGCCGCTTTCCGGCGCCTGGTCGATCATTTGAAGACGCGGACCGACGTCCAGAACATCGATCTGATGAATCTGGCCGGCTTCTGCCGCAACTGCCTGTCCAACTGGCTCAAGGACGCCGCCGACGCGCAAGGTGTGAGCTTGAGCAAGGACGAGAGCCGCGAGGCCGTCTACGGCATGCCCTACGAGACCTGGAAGGCGAAGCACCAGGGCACGGCCAGCCCTGAGCAGCTCGAGGCGATGAAGAAGGTCCATCCCCACAGCCACTGAGGGACTGTCCGGGGCGCGCGGCTTGAGTCGCACCACACAACAGCTTTCTTCGCTCACCTGCAGGAAGGTGTGGGCGCGCTGTGGACGAGCGCGATGCTTGCTTGAACGCAATCGGCACCAACCCTAAGGGTCTTGCCAGCACGCGCGGTGAGGATGCCGGCGTCACCTCGTTTTGCCAGTTCCATTGGGAGTACCAAGATGGCCACCTCCGCCGCCGTCCGCGACGACGAGCCTGCGACGAAATTTGCCAAGGACCAGCTCAAATCCATCATCGAGCGCATCGAGCGGCTGGAGGAAGAGAAGAAGGCGATCTCCGACGACATCCGCGACGTCTTCGCCGAAGCCAAGGGCAACGGCTACGACGTCAAGGCGCTGCGCACCATCGTGCGCATGCGCAAGCAGGACCCGAACGAGCGCGCCGAGGCCGAGACCATTCTCGAGACCTACATGCAGGCGCTGGGGATGATCTGAGGCGATGAGGCCGCAGCGTCACCGGTAGGAGTACCTCGTCCCGCCGCAGCGCACCCAGCTTGGGCAAAATCTGCTTGTCTGCTAGAGTGCCCGGTGAAGGGACCGAGCAATGGATGTGCCTGGACCTGAGCGCAGGCTCGCAGCGGTCCTCGCGGCTGACATGGTCGGCTTTAGTCGGCTCATGGAGGCCGATGAGGCTGGCACGCTCGCGCGCCTCAAGACCCACCGGATCGAGCTGATCGATCCGGCCATTGCCAAAAATCACGGCCGCATCATCAAGACGACGGGCGACGGCATGCTCGTGGAATTCCATAGCGTCGTCGACGCCGTGCTGTGCGCTGCTGAAATTCAGAGCCGGATGGGGCGACGCAACGCCGACGTTCCGCCGCCGCGATGGATGCAATTCCGCATCGGCATCAATCTGGGCGACGTCATCGTCGACCAGAACGATATTTTCGGCGACGGCGTCAACGTCGCGGCGCGGCTGGAGGCACTGGCGGAGCCTGGAGGCATCTGCATCTCGAGCGCGGTGCGCGACCAGCTCGGCGAGCGGCTTGATGGCGTTGCATTCGAGGATATCGGCGAGCAGAACGTCAAGAACATCGTCCGTCCGATCCGGGTCTACCGGATACGACTGGAGGAGAGCCCGGCAACCGCATCAGACGGCACGAAGGGCACTGCGAGGGCGACCGGCAAGTCGAAGAAGCCGTCCATCGCCGTGCTGCCCTTCGCCAACATGAGCGGCGATCCGGAGCAGGAGTTCTTCGCGGATGGCCTGACCGAAGACATCATCACCGAGCTTTCACGTTTCCACGACCTGTTGGTGATCTCCCGCAACTCGACCTTTGTGTACAAGGGCAAGGCGGTCAAGGTGCAGGACGTCGGCCGCGAATTCGGCGTCGATTATGTCATCGAGGGCAGTGTGCGAAAGGCCGGAGATCGCGTCCGCGTCACCGTGCAGCTGATCGATGCGGAAACCGACCGGCACATTTGGGCCGAACGCTACGACGGCGAGCTCAAGGACATCTTCGCCATCCAGGACGAGATGACCCGGGCGATCGCCGCCACGTTGCCCGGCCGCGTCGAGGCGGCCACGCACGATCGGGCGAACCGCAAGCCCACGGACAACATGGCGGCTTATGAATGCGTGCTGGCCGCAAAGGTCTTGCACCATCGCTCCAATCGCGAAGACAATGCGCGGGCGCAACTTCTGCTCGATCGGGCGCTCGAGCTGGATGCAAACTATGCTCACGCACACGCGTGGAAGGCGTGCGTCCTGGGCCAGACCTGGGTCTATAGCTGGTGCGCGGATCGCGACGCCACGTTCCAGCAGGTGGCTTCTGAGCTGGAGACCGCGCTGGCCCTCGATGACAATGATAGCGACGTCCACCGTATTCTCGCGGCGCTCAATCTGAACCGCGACGACCATGACAAGGCCACCTACCATCAGGAGCGGGCGCTCGCGCTCAATCCGAACTATGATCTCGTCGTGGTGCAGCAGGGCGAACTGCTGACCTGGCTGGGGAGGCCGGAGGAGGGCATCGACTGGATCAGGAAGGCGATGCGGCTGAACCCGTATCACCCGGAACGCTTCTGGAGCCATCTCGGGCGCGCCTATTATTGTGCCGAGAAATACGCCGAAGCCGCCGAGGCCTTTTCACGGGTCACACGACCCGATCACACCCATCACGCCTTCCTCGCCGCGATCTTTGCGCAGATGGGCAACGCGATTGCGGCCGGCGCTCACGCGGCCGAGGTTCTCAAGCGCGAGCCGTCATTTTCAGTGGCCAATCATCTCTCCACCCAGCATTATAAGCGCGGCCTGGACCGTCAGCGCTACGAGGCGGGCCTTCTAGGGGCAGGCCTGCCGGTCTGATCGTCGATCCATCCAGGAGGAATCCGTGAGCGAGCCCCCGTTGCCGCGCGAGGTGAGCCGAGTCTTCGAGGCTTTTCCGCCGACGGTCCGCCGGCGCCTTCTCGACGTGCGCAAGCTCATCTTTGCGACGGCCAAGGCGCATGACGACGTCGGTCCGCTGACCGAGGCGCTGAAATGGGGCGAGCCTGCCTATCTCACCGAGGAGACCGGAAGCGGCAGCACCATCCGGCTCGGGCGCGTGAAAGACTCAGAGCATCCTGCGATTCTGTTCAACTGCAAGACCACGTTGATCGACACGTTCCGCGAGCGCTTTCCGGATCAATTCGAGTATCGGCAGACGCGGGCGCTGTTGCTGCCATTGTCCGGCGCACTGCCGAAGCAGGAGCTCACGGTCTGCCTGTCGCTGGCGTTGACGTATCATCTCGATCGGCGGCGCAGGAAATAGCGAAGGCTATCAGCCTTAGCGCAGTGCGGCGGTGCGCACGACGAACGACGTCGTCTCGAGCTTGGCGGTGGCGCTGCCCGAGAAACTGTCGCAGGACAGGCCCTGCATGGGATCGTCGGTGAAGCCCATTGCGATCACGGCCTGCGGCTTCACGAAATAGCCGCGCAACGCGACCGTATCGAGCTCGCCCATCAGCGTCACCGACATCGCGCGGCTGGCGCTCGGCGACAGCATCACGATCTTGAGCCAGATGCTCTCGCCCTTGGCGGCGGAGAGCCGGGTCGCGGTGGCGATCATGCCGTCGGTGCTCTTGCTGACGACCGTGTTGATCTCGGTGGCCGGCGCGGCGTTGCGGGCCGCGGACACCGGGCGCACGCCGCGCGGGATCGGCGCAGAGGCGGCGACGACGTTGGCGCGGTCGACCGGGGAGGCGGCCGGCGCGTAAGCCAGTGCCTGAAGGGTTGCGTTGGAGACGCTCGCGGTCGGCTGCGGGTCGGTGGCGGCGGCAAGCGCCTGGCGCGCCCTCAGGGCTGCGACCTGGGCGGGCGTCGCCTGCTGCGGCGTAGCGGGCGCATCCCAGAAGCCGCGGGCATTGATGATGTCGGCCGGGGTCTCGGGCTTGCCGTCAGACGATTTGCCGGCAGCCGGCTTGTCAGCCACGGGGGCGAGCTTCGACTTTGGCGGCACAACCAGCTGGGCGTCGGCCGAAGCGAGCTGGATCGCGGCGGCGACTGACGGCTTGGCGCGGGGCGTCGGGACCGGATCGGCCGGCTTGGCGGTTGCGACCACGGTGGGTGCCGCCGGCTTCTCGGCCGCGCCCTCGTCGTCCTCGTCGCTGCTGGCGGCGGGAGCCGACTTGCCCTTGAAAAGTGCAGCGAAGAAGCCCGGCTTGCTGGCGCCGTCGTCGCCGCTGCTGCGCCGTTCGATCTCAGCCTTGGCGAGCTCATAGCCCTTCATCGGCGTGCCGTCTGTCGGCAGATGCACGGTCTTTCCGTCCGGGAAGACGCGGGCGAGCTGGTCATGCGTCATGCGCGGCCAGTGCCGGATGCTGCCGGTGTCGAGATGCACGAAGGGCGAGCCGGAGGTCGGGTAGAAGCCGACGCCGCCGCGCTGCAGGCGCAGGCCGGCGAAACGGATCTGCTCCAGCGGAACGTTCGGGATGTAGAAGTCCATCGCATGGCCGAGCATGTGCTGGCTGAAGCGCGCCACGCCCGAGGAGCGGCGGCGGAGCATGGCGTTGGTGGCGGGGGAGCGATAGGAGGAGATGATCTGGATCGGCTGCTTGCCGTCGACGTCGCGATAGACTTCCCAGAGGATATCGAAGAGGTGACGGTCCATGACCGTCTCGTCCTGGGTGCGCCAGTCGCGCAGGAAGTGGTTGAGCGTCTTCAGCGCGGCTTCGTCGTAGCGGCCATCGCGCTTGAAGGTGACGGTGAGGTCTTCGCCGGAATGGGTGTGGTGGAAGGAGAGCGTCTTGGTCTCGTTCAGCGCAGCGGCGTTATGAACCGAACCGGCAGCCGCAAGCAGCACCAGCGAGGCGAGGCCGATCCGAGATCCGACCTTCACGCCCGCATGGGACAACGACACCGCAGCAAATTGGCGTGCGAAACCAGCCAGCACGTATGAGCCCACCCAGTCGACGAGCGTTCAAAATGGACTCTCCCGCCAACCCCGTTAGCGCGCGAAAGAGGATGAACGCTTTGTTAAAGCGAGAAGGTTAATTCGAGGTTGACCTTCCCGCCCCCCAAACCAAGTCAGAATACAAACCTAACCGGCTGAGTGTGGCGAAAAAACGCCCGCTGCTCGAACTCGGGTGGCGAATGGTTAACGTTAAACGACCCCATCCATGGGACAGGGTCGCTGATTTTATTGAAGAATTTCAAGAAATGAGGCGCCGGACCAAGCTTAGCGGGTAAACACCCGCTGCGGCTTGCGGCCGACCGGGGCCGGCGGCTGGGCTGGGGCGCCACCACCAAACAGCCGCTCGAAGAAGTTCGGACCCGACGAGCCGAAGCCGCCGCCATTGTTGGCCACCGCCACGCCGGCCGGCAGCGTCGTCGCCGGGCGCGAATAGCTCGGCTGCGAGTGGGCCACGATGTTCTCGAGGTCCTTGCCGCGGCCGTTCTTCAGGATGTTGATCATGGTCGTGTCGCGGCCATAGACGTCCTTGCGGAATTGCAGCTTGCCGCCGTCGTCCACGAAGGCAGTCTGGTAGGTGATGTTGACCGGGATCGGGGTCGGGAATTTCAGGTCGATTTCACCCGAGCCGTACATGCTGCGCACGCGCTCCGGTGTGTACTTCTCGCCCGGCATGGTGATGTTCAGCAGCACGGAGGCGTACTGATCCGGATATTGAACGCGCATGCAGCCGTGGCTGAAGGCGCGCTCGTCCCGCGCGAACAAATTCTTGTCCGGCGTGTCGTGCTGATAGACCAGGAATTTGTTCGGGAAGTTGAAGCGGATGCGGCCGAGCGCGTTGGCTTCGCCGGGCGGCTGCGAGATGTGCACCGAGCCGTCGCGGTTCTGCTCGAGCTTCAGGCCCATGCGCTGAAGCACGGTCGGGTCCTGCTGCAGCGCCGGCAGATATTCGCCATAGACGATCGACGGCGGCACGTTCCAGGTCGGGTTGACCGTGATGTACTTCATCGTCTCGGTCAGCAGCGGCGTGGCATGCTGGCCCGGCTTGCCGGTGACGACGCGGGTGGTCCAGACCTGCTGGCCGCGCTGCATCACCTTCAGCGTGTAGTCGGGAATGTTGAGGATGACATAGGCGTCGCCCAGCGAGGGCACGCCGAGGTCGCGCGGCAGCCAGCGCCAGCGCTCCATGTTCACCAGCACGGTGTCGATCTGCCTGTCGCGCTTCGGGCTGTTCAGCGCCTTCACGGTCGGCGCGTCGAGCACGCCGGTCGCCTTGATCTCGGCGCCGTCCTGGAATTTGCGCACGGCTTCGGCGACCGCGGCGTCGTAATGATCGTCGCTGGCGTTCTCGGTGATACCGAGCTTGGCGCGGAGCTGCGGCACGCGCGGATCCTGCGCCACGACTTCCGCCTGCTTCTTGCCCTTGGCGGGCGTGTACTTCAGTGCCGGGCCTTCGGTGATCTCGATCACCGGGCCGTCGCCTTGGCCGCGCAGCTGCGCGAGCTTCGCCTTCAGCTCCTTGTAGAGCTTCTGCGGCGGGTTGTAGCTGTCGAGCGCGGCGGAGGCGTCAGCGGCGGTCGAAACCTTGGTCAGCACCTCGTTCGGATCGGTCGGATGCTCGGGATAGAGGATGTCGGCGCTGACCTGGGACCAGTGCATGCGACCGCTCTGCGCCTGGCGCGCGTAGTCGAACATGCTGGCGGTGAGCTTGAGCTCGGCGTCCGCGAGCGCGTCGGGCGTCGTGGCCGCGGCGAAATCCGGCACCGGATAGTCGGCGGGATTGAGACCATCGGAGGCTGCATCCTTCAGCCGCGCGATCACGCCCTTGGCCGCAGCGTTGAGGCTGCCGCCCTGGGTCCAGACCGGCGCGAAGTCACGGGCGCCGTAGAATTTCTCGACGGCGGCGCGCTCGTTCTTGCGGTCGAAATAGCGCGAGGTCTTGGCGCCCAAAGCGTCCTTCAGCTTGTCGGCGACGGGCTGGTCGGCGGCGGGGACATTGCTCGCGGCCTTCACGGGTTCGGCGGCTGGGGTCGCTGCTGCCGCGGCGGGGGCGACGGGAGCCGCTGCCGGCGCTGCTGCAGTGTCGGCCTTTGCTGGTTCGGTCTTCGTGGGCTCGGCCTGCGCGGGTTCGGTCTTGGCCGTCTCGCTCTTCGGGGCATCGGCTGCGGGCGTGGTGACGACGTCGGAGGGCTTGGTCTCGACTTTGTCGGGGGCAGGAGCTGCCTCGGCCTTCACGGGCTCTTTGGCAGCTTCCTTCGGGGCGTCCTGGACGGTGGCGGTGGTGTCGAGCTTGATGTCGGATGCGGTCGGGGGCGGGACGTTTGCAGGCTCGGGGCGCGGGATCGCGGCTTCGATCGCGAGCTCGGCGGCACTGCTGCGCGCCTGATCCTGTGCCAGCGCCGAGCCGGCCGATACCGTGAAGAAGGTCGCCGCGACCGTCATCAGGACACGGTCAAAGCCTGCACGGTGGTTCAAACAGTCACGCATTGTGTCGCACCCCTCGGGTGAACTGTCCCCCGTGGAACAGCTTTCGTTATCGCCTAATTGAGTTTCGGCTAAACCGCGCCGGCCTCTCGAAAGTTGCACGCCTGCACGCAACGATTCATACGCAGACGATATACAGGCCCCGGTTTTGCGGCCAGCGCTACCCGGGACAACTCACGACAAACTGACTTCAAGACAGGTCGTTTTGCAACGGATTGTGCGCCTTCATCGCGCGCTTTTCCCGGTGTCTGTCACTTCCAAGTCACGGTTTCGGTCGTCGCCGAATTTTGCCGTAATTCAACGGGTTGCGGGCGCAATGCCTGACAGCGCAAACCTCCGTTGGCATGAGGTTCAGTGCGTCTCCTCGCCGCTTTTCCCGCCATGTCCGGGAACCCCGGCTTCGTCGAGTTTGCGGTAGAGCGTGGACCTGCCGATTTTGAGGCGACGCGCCACCTCGGACATCTGTCCGCGGTAGTGCGAGATCGCGAAGCGGATGATCTCGCTCTCCATGTCATCCAGAGGACGGACATCGCCGTTGGGGGTCAACATCGAGAGAGACCCCGCCAGCGGCAGCGGCACGATCGGTATTTCATTACCTGATACCACCGAGGGCGCTGCGATCGGCTCGATCATCAGCGGCGCAGTCGGAATCTCCGTTGCGGTGTGCGAATGCGAGGCCACAAGCGGGAAGTCGTCGAGACCGAGCTGGTCGCCCTCACTCATCACCACCGCGCGGTAGACCGCGTTTTCGAGCTGGCGAATGTTGCCGGGCCAGTCGAGCTGGGCGAGATGCGCCACGGCCTCACCGCTGACGCCGGAAATCGGGCGGTTCTCCTCGGCGGCAAACCGCGCCAGGAAATGCCGCAGGAGGTGCGGGATGTCCTCGCGCCGGGACCTGAGCGAAGGAATCGTCAGCGGCAGCACGTGCAGGCGGTAGAACAGATCTTCCCGGAAGTGTCCCTGCTTCACCCGCTCCAGAAGCTTGCGATTGGTCGCCGAGATGATGCGGACGTCGACCTTCACGGGCTTGCGTCCGCCGACGGCCTCGACTGCGCCTTCCTGCAGTGCGCGGAGCAATTTGACCTGCGCGGTCAGCGGCAGCTCGCTGATTTCATCCAGAAACAGCGTGCCGCCATGGGCCTCGATGAACTTGCCGGTGTGCCGCTCGGTCGCGCCGGTGAAGGCACCCTTCTCGTGGCCGAACAGGATGGACTCGACGAGATTTTCTGGGATCGCGCCGCAATTGACTGCGACGAAGGGTTTTGCCTTGCGCTCGCCGCTGCCGTGGATGGCGCGCGCGAACATCTCCTTGCCGACGCCGGACTCGCCTTCGATCAGCACGGGGATCGAGGAGTTCGCCGCCTTCTGCGCGGTGCGCATCACCGGCGCCATCGCCTCGGCGCGCGTGATGATGTCGGAGAAGGTCAGCCGGCCCTCGCGGCTGTGACGGATGCGTTGCAATTCGCCCTTGAGTGCGGAGGCGTTGAGCGCGTTGCGCAAACTGACCTGGAGCCGCTCAAGGCCGACCGGCTTGACCACGAAATCGGCTGCACCGGCGCGCATCGCCGAGATCACGTTGTCGATGCCGCCATGCGCGGTCTGCACGATGACGGGGACGCTGAGGCCAGCCTCGCGGATTTTCGCCAGCACGCCCATGCCGTCGAGGCCGGGCATGACGAGATCGAGGATCACGGCGTCGATCGCCGGCGCATCGGGGGCGGTGAGGGCGGCGATCGCGGCGTCACCGGACTCGACGACGACCGTGTCATAGCCGCATTTCTGCACCATGTTCTCGACCAGACGGCGGGCTACGGCGTCGTCGTCGGCGATCAAAATACTGGCAGCCATGGTGCTCCCCGCACGCTACTACTATCTGTCTCGAATCGGGTCACTCTGGCCGAAGCCGATTAACGCACTCTTAAACCTTGATGCCCCCGCCCGCCGCAGCGTTTGTTGAACACAGGTTTCCCACACAATGACTTCGCGCTCCAAGACTGCTCTTAAAAAGACTGCTCTTGCCCTTAAAGAGCCTGCCCTTAAAGAGCCTACTCTCCGCAAGCCAGCTACCAAGCAATCCGCCGTCAAGAAATCTGCCGTCAAGGCAAAGCCCTCCAAACCTGCGAGCAAGACTGGCAAGCTTCCGGAGTGGAACCTCGCCGATCTCTATTCCGGGATCGATGCGCCGGAAGTGGCGCGCGATCTCGCAACGATGGACGCCGATTGCGTCGCGTTCGAGACGGACTACAAGGGCAAGCTCGCAACAGGCACAGCAAACGAAGATGGCGGAAAATGGCTCGCGGAAGCCGTGCGACGCTATGAGGCGATCGACGATCTCGCCGGCCGTCTCGGCTCCTATGCCGGCCTCGTCCATGCCGGCGACAGCGTGGACCCTGCGATTTCAAAGTTTTACGGCGACGTTTCCGAGCGGCTGACGGCAGCGTCGACGCATCTGCTGTTCTTCGCGCTCGAGCTCAACCGCGTCGATGACGATATTTTGAACCGCGCGATGCAGGTCGCCGAGCTCGCGCACTACCGTCCGTGGATCGAGGACCTGCGCAAGGAGAAGCCATATCAGCTCGATGACAAGCTCGAGCAGCTCTTTCTGGAGAAGGCGCAAACCGGTTATTCCGCGTTCAACCGATTGTTCGACCAGACCATCTCCGGCCTGCGCTTCAAGGTCGGGGCCAAAGAGCTCGCGATCGAGCCGACGCTGAATTTCCTGCAGGACCGCGACGGCGCCAAGCGCAAGGCTGCGGCCGAGGCTCTGGCAAAAACCTTCAAGGCCAATGAGCGCACCTTCGCGCTGATCACCAACACGCTCGCCAAGGACAAGGACATCTCCGATCGCTGGCGCGGTTTCAAGGATGTCGCGGACTCCCGTCATTTGAACAATCGCGTCGAGCGCGAGGTGGTGGATGCGCTGGTCGCCTCGGTCCGCGCGGCCTATCCAAAACTGTCGCATCGCTACTACGCGCTGAAGGCGAAGTGGTTCGGCAAGAAGCGGCTGGCTTATTGGGACCGCAACGCACCGCTGCCGTTCGCCGCGACCGACACCATAGGCTGGCCCGATGCGCGCAACATGGTGCTGTCGGCCTATCGCGGCTTCTCGCCAAAAATGGCCGATATCGCCGAGCGCTTCTTCACCGACCGCTGGATCGACGCGCCGGTGCGTCCGGGCAAGGCGCCGGGTGCCTTCTCGCATCCGACCACGCCGTCGGCGCATCCTTACGTCCTGATGAACTATCAGGGCAAGCCGCGCGACGTGATGACGCTCGCGCATGAGCTCGGCCACGGCGTGCACCAGGTGCTGGCGGCGAAGAACGGCGCGCTGATGGCGCCGACGCCGCTGACGCTGGCTGAGACCGCCAGCGTGTTCGGCGAGATGCTCACGTTCAGGCGGTTGTTGGCGCAGACCAAGAGCGCAAAGCAGCGCCAGGCGCTGCTCGCTGGCAAGGTCGAGGACATGATCAATACCGTGGTGCGGCAAATCGCGTTCTATTCGTTCGAGCGCGCGGTCCACACCGAGCGCAAGAACGGCGAACTCACCGCGACACGGCTCGGCGAGCTCTGGCTGTCGGTGCAGGGCGAGAGCCTGGGGCCGGCGATCGAGATCAAGGCGGGCTACGAGAACTACTGGATGTACATCCCGCATTTCATCCACTCGCCATTCTATGTCTACGCCTATGCCTTCGGCGATTGCCTCGTGAACTCGCTCTATGCCGTCTACGAGAACGCGGCCGAAGGGTTCGCCGAGCGCTATCTCGACATGCTCGCCGCCGGCGGCACCAAGCATTATTCCGAGCTGCTGCGGCCGTTCGGGCTCGATGCCAAGGACCCGAAGTTCTGGGACGGCGGGCTCTCGGTCATTGCCGGGATGATCGACGAGCTGGAAGCGATGGGCTGAGGGCGCAAGGGGCCGAATTTCGGGCATGACGGCTGCACAGCATTCGTTGAACCGTCGTTCAGCGAATGCGGTCTGACGCGCGGGATCCACGATAATCGGGATTCCAAATGAGCCCATTTGCTGGAAAACCGCGCTTCGGTGCCGTTGCCCTGCCCGAAGGTTTAAGGTATCCCAACCGAAGAATTCGACTTTCGACTGGGGACATTCCATGGCTGACCATAGCGAAGTGGCGTACACCACCGCCGACGGCAACGACTACGTTGCGCACGAGCAGACCTATGAGGGCTTCATCAAGCTGGTGAAGTACGGCACGGCCTCTGTCGCGCTTATCGTCATCCTGATGGCGATCTTTCTGACCTGATCCATCGCCTGCGGCACCGCCAACGCCGGCGGTGCTTATTAAATTTGCATACAAGCCGGTTCCAAAACCGGTATCCAACGTTGCGGGAGTGACGCTAAGTTCGCGTGCGCGTTTTTGCCCGCGTCGCCGGAGGGCCTATGAAGATCGCCGTTGCCAAGGAAATCGATCCGTCGGAGCCGCGTGTTGCCGCTTCGCCTGATACGGTGAAGAAGTTCAAGGCGCTGGGCGCCGAGATCGCCGTCGAGCCGGGCGCCGGCCTCAAATCGGGCCTGCCGGATTCCGAGTTCACCGCCGTGGGCGCCACGGTCAGCGCCGATGCGCTGAAGGACGCCGACATCATCATCAAGGTGAAGCGCCCGGAGGCGTCCGAGCTTTCGCAGTACAAGCGCGGCGCGCTCGTCATCGCCATCATGGACCCCTATGGCAACGAGGCTGCGCTGAAGACGATCGCCGATGCCGGCGTCTCCGCCTTCGCGATGGAATTGATGCCGCGCATCACCCGCGCGCAAGTGATGGACGTGCTGTCCTCGCAGGCCAACCTCGCCGGCTACCGCGCCGTGATCGAGGGCGCCGAGGCCTTCGGCCGCGCCTTCCCGATGATGATGACCGCCGCCGGCACCGTGCCTGCCGCCAAGGTGTTCGTGATGGGTGTTGGCGTCGCTGGCCTCCAGGCGATCGCGACTGCGCGCCGCCTCGGCGCCATCGTCACCGCGACCGACGTGCGGCCCGCGACCAAGGAGCAGGTCGAATCGCTCGGTGCGAAATTCCTCGCTGTCGAGGACGAGGAATTCAAGAACGCGCAGACCGCCGGTGGCTACGCCAAGGAAATGTCCAAGGAGTACCAGGCCAAGCAGGCCGCGCTCACCGCCGAGCACATCAAGAAGCAGGACATCGTCATCACCACGGCTCTGATCCCGGGCCGGCCCGCGCCGAAGCTGGTCTCGGGCGAGATGGTCAAGTCGATGAAGCCGGGTTCGGTGCTGGTCGATCTCGCCGTCGAGCGCGGCGGTAATGTCGAGGGCGCCAGGCCGGGCGAGGTCGTCGACCTCGATGGCATCAAGATCGTCGGCTACACCAACGTCGCCGGCCGCGTCGCGGCGTCCGCTTCCAGTCTCTATGCGCGCAACCTGTTCAATTTCATTGAGACCATGGTCGACAAGAAAGAGAAGAAGCTTGCCGTCAACTGGGACGACGAGCTCGTCAAAGCCACCGCGCTAACCAAGGACGGCGCCGTCATCCACCCGAACTTCCAGCCCAAATCAACTTAATCGGGTTTAAGGAGAGCCGCCATGGAGCATGCTGCACAGCTCGTCGACCCCTTCGTCTTCCGGTTGTCGATTTTCGTTCTCGCCGTTTTCGTCGGTTATTTCGTGGTGTGGTCGGTGACCCCGGCGCTGCACACGCCGCTGATGAGCGTAACCAACGCGATCTCCTCGGTGATCGTGGTCGGCGCGCTGCTCGCGGTCGGTGTCGGCATGATATCGAGCGGTTCAGGCTGGGCGCGCGGCTTCGGCTTCGTCGCGCTCATCTTCGCCTGCGTGAACATCTTCGGCGGTTTCCTTGTCACCCAGCGCATGCTGGCGATGTACAAGAAGAAGGTGAAGTGAGCGGCATGCACCTCGGGGTGACGAAGACAAAGGGGGACCTGAGATGAACGCCAATCTGGCTGCAGTTCTGTATCTCGTGGCGGGTGTGCTGTTCATCCTGTCGCTGCGCGGGCTGTCCAGCCCCGCCTCATCCCGGCAGGGCAATTTCTTCGGCATGATCGGCATGGCGATCGCGGTTGCGACCACGCTAGCCAGTCATCCGCCGGCTGACGGCGTGGCCTGGCTGCTGGTCATCCTCGCGATCGCGATCGGCGGCGGCATCGGTGCGGTGACCGCGCGCCGCGTGCCGATGACCTCGATGCCGGAACTGGTCGCCGCGTTCCACTCGCTGGTCGGCATGGCCGCGGTGCTGGTCGCCGCCGGTGCGTTCTACGCGCCCGAGGCCTTCGACATCGGCACGCCCGGCAACATCCATGCGCAGAGCCTGGTCGAAATGTCGCTCGGCGTCGCCATCGGCGCGCTGACCTTCACCGGCTCGGTGATCGCGTTCCTGAAACTGTCGGCCCGCATGAGCGGCGCGCCGATCATCCTGCCGTTCCGCCATATCATCAACATCGCGCTGGCGATTGCGCTCGTCGTCTTCATCGTCGGGCTGGTGATGTCGGGCAGCGCGTTCGACTTCTGGATGATCGTCATCCTGGCGCTGGCGCTCGGTGTGCTCATGATCATCCCGATCGGCGGCGCCGACATGCCGGTCGTGATCTCGATGCTGAACTCCTACTCGGGCTGGGCCGCGGCCGGCATCGGCTTCACGCTGGGCAACTCCGCGCTGATCATCACCGGCGCACTGGTCGGTTCCTCCGGCGCGATCCTGTCCTACATCATGTGCCACGCGATGAACCGGTCCTTCATCTCGGTCATCCTCGGCGGCTTTGGCGGTGAGACCGCGGCGGCCGGCGGCGGAGCAGGCGGCGAGCAGAAGCCCGCCAAGCTTGGCTCGGCGGACGACGCGGCCTTCATCATGAAGAATGCTTCAAAGGTCATCATCGTGCCCGGCTACGGCATGGCGGTGGCGCAGGCCCAGCACGCGCTGCGGGAAATGGGCGACATCCTGAAGAAGGAAGGCGTCGAGGTGAAATACGCCATTCACCCCGTCGCGGGCCGCATGCCCGGCCACATGAACGTGCTGCTGGCCGAGGCCAACGTGCCCTATGACGAGGTGTTCGAGCTTGAGGACATCAACTCCGAATTCGCGCAGGCCGACATCGCCTTCGTGATCGGCGCCAACGACGTCACCAACCCGGCGGCCGAAGAGGACAAGACCTCTCCTATCTACGGCATGCCCGTGCTCCAGGTCTGGAAGGCCGGCACGGTGATGTTCATCAAGCGGTCACTGGCGTCGGGGTATGCCGGTATCGACAATCCGCTGTTCTACCGCGACAACACCATGATGCTGCTCGGCGATGCCAAGAAGGTCACCGAGAACATCGTCAAGGCGATGTAGCATCGCGCGGAAACGGCGCGTCGATCGGCGCGCCGTCCATGTGGCGTGGGCGGCTGACGTGAGATTCCGGCCGGCATGACCGTCATCAGGTGGATCGCCATCATTCTTGCGGCCGGCTATCTCGCCGGTCTCGTGCTGCTCTATCTCAGGCAGCGCGAGATGCTGTTTCCGATCCCGACCATCGAGCGGACGGCGCCTGCGGCCGCCGGCTTTCCGGAAGCCGAAGAGCACGTCCTGGCGGCGTCCGACGGCGAGAAGGTCATCGTCTGGCACGTGCCGGCGCGGCCCGGCCGCCCCGTGATCCTCTATTTCCACGGCAATGGCGATTTTCTCGCCGGCGCGGTCGGTCGCTTCAAGGCCATCACGGCTGACGGCACCGGTCTCATCGCGCTGTCCTATCGCGGCTATGCCGGTTCGAGCGGCGCGCCGAGTGAGGACGGCCTGCTGCGTGACGCTGCGGCTGCCTATTCATTCGCGACGGCCCGCTACGAGCCGCAACGCATCGTCGCGTGGGGCTTCTCGCTCGGAACAGGTGTTGCGGTCGCGATCGCATCGGAGCAGGCGGTCGGGAGGCTCATTCTCGAAGCTCCCTACACATCGATCGCCGATGTCGTGGCCCCGCATTACTGGTTCGCGCCGGTCCGCCTTCTGATGCGCGACCAGTTTCATTCCGACCGACGCATCGCGCGCGTCACAGTGCCGCTGCTGATCATGCACGGCACGGAGGATCAGACTGTGCCGTTCGTGCTCGGCGAGCGGCTGTTCGCGCTGGCTCACGAGCCGAAGCGATTCGTCCGCATTCCTGGCGGCGGCCACGACGATCTCGCGAGCTTCGGTGCCATCGAGATCGCGCGACAATTCATCAACGGGGGTTGAGGGCTGACGGGCGCGATGTTCTCGCGCATAATCGGCCCCCACTCGCTTGGAGGAATTGTTGGCATGAGCGCACACGGACCGATGCCGCGGTCGTCCTGGATCTTCCCCGCTCTGGCGGTGCTGCTGTTCCTGATCGTCACCGCGACCGGCTACGGCTTCACCCTGACGGCCGGCGGCGGCCTGTTCGCGATCGTCCTGCTGGTGATCCTGTTCGGCACCGTGTTCGCGGCCGTGCATCACTCCGAGGTGATCGCCGAGCGGATCGGCGAGCCCTTCGGCACGCTGCTGCTCACGCTCGCGGTCACCATCATCGAGGTGGCGCTGATCACCACCATCATGCTAGGTGACAAGCCGGCACCGGAGCTTGCGCGCGACACTGTCTTCGCAGTGGTGATGATCGTCTGCAATGGCCTCGTCGGCCTCTGCGTCTTCATCGGCGGCCTGCGCTATGGCGAGCAGGGCTTTCAGGTCTCCGGCGCCAACGTCTATCTCAGTGGGCTGATTGCACTGGCGACCATCACACTGATCATGCCCAATTACACGCTGACGACGCCCGGCCCGGTCTATTCGGCGCTTCAACTCGGCTTTGTCGATGTCGTCACCATCGTGCTGTATGGCGTGTTTCTCTATACCCAGACCGTCCTGCACAAGGATTACTTCGTCCATGAGAGGGGGGACGGCGAGGTCGGGGAGGCTCATTTGTCGGGCAGGATGCTGGCGCTCAGCATCGCGCTGCTGCTGATCTCGCTGCTGGCCGTCGTTCTCCTTGCCAAGAAGTTCTCGCTGGTGGTCGACGCCGTGGCCGACAGGATCGGCGCTCCGCCGGCGTTTGCGGGCCTTTTGGTCGCGCTCCTGATCCTGATGCCGGAGGGCGTCTCCGCGATCGCCGCGGCCCGCAAGAATGACCTTCAGAAGAGCATTAACCTGGCGCTCGGTTCCTCGCTGGCCACCATCGGTCTGACCATCCCGGCGGTCGGGATCGCCACCTATGCGCTCGACCAGCCCCTGGTGCTGGGCCTCAATCCCCAGAACACGGCGCTGCTGTTCCTGACATTCTTGTTGAGCATGCTGACCTTCGGCACCGGCAGGACCAATGTCCTGTTCGGGCTGGTCCATATGGTGGTATTTGCCGTCTACGTGTTCATGGTCTTCGTACCCTGAACCGATTTCCCAGGAGAGTTCCGATGCTTGCCGCCAGGTCCGAGGTTCAGGTCGACAATGACGAGGTCCGGGTGACCGAATGGCGGCTTGCCCCGGGCAGCGCGACCGGGCATCACACCCACGGCATGGACTACGTGATCGTTCCCGTCGTGGCCGGCGAAATGACCATCGTGGCGCCCAATGGGGAGCGTTCCAGGGCGCAGCTTGCTGCCGGAAAGTCCTACTTTCGCAAGGCCGGTGTCCAACACGACGTACTTAACGAAACCTCAACCGAGATCGTGTTCCTTGAGATTGAGCTGAAGCCGTAAGGCACGCGTAACCTTTGCCATCGATCCGTCGCAGTTGATCCCTTACAATGCCCCAAAGTTCCCGCATCAGATCGCGCGGGGAGTGGCCGAGAAATGCTGAAATACCTCGCTAAAATTTCGATGGATATTTTCCCCTCGGTGCTCGCAACGATCATCGGGGCCTACATCGTCAATCACTACATCAACGCCAGGCCGGCGGCGGATACGCCAGCCGCGGTGGTGGCGCCTGCCGATGCCGGCAAGAACGGCAAACCCGCCGACGTGGCCAACCTCCCGGGCCCCGGCGTCAAGGCCAAGGGCGTCTCCGAGAAGAGCATTTCCGACAAGAGCGCGGCGGACAAGCCGGCGGCAGAGAAGCCTGCTCCGGCGCATGAGAAGGCGGTCGCCAAGTCTTCCTCGGGTGCGTCCGCTCCGGCGACCCCCGCCGCTGCGCCCGTGGTCGAGGCCAATTCGGCTCCGGCTCCGGCCGCTGCGTCCCCGGCCGTGACCCCCGACGCCAACGATCTGGCGCGGGCTGCCATCGAACGCCTGCGCAAATCGCCTGAGGGCAAGGCCGCTGAGAAGGCGGCCGAGGCCAAATCGACCGAGACCAAGCCTTTCGAAACCAAGCCTTCCGAGACCAAGTCCTCTGAAAGCAAGCCTTCTGAAAGCAAGGCAGCCGAGAGGACGCCGGAGCAGCCTGCGGTTCAGGAAGCATCCCGTATACCCGAGGCCCCCCGTGTCGTGACTGCGGTGCCGTCGACGGTGCGCCCGTTGCCGCCGCCGATCAATGTGTCGACGCCGTCACCCGACGCCTATGGCAATGGTGGCTCATCGCAGGCAAATCCGCCCTACACGGCCTCGGTTGGCAACGACAACCCGAATCGGCTGACGCCGCCGGCCGATATTCCGGTGCCGGTGATCGCGCCGCCGCTCGATCTGCGTGCCGACGCCGGCGCAGCCGCGCCGCGGCCCAAGACCAATGTCGCCGACGAAATGCTGTCGGGCATGAAGTCGATGTTCCACGCGGTTCTGCCGAAGAGCGCTACACCTGATTAAGACGGCGCCTGCGCCGTCGCGAGAATTTCAGCCGCCGACGCGGGCCAGGCCGCTGCGGGCGGCGTCATCGCGTGGGCGCAGGCTGACTGCTTTGTTGTAGGACGCCGCAGCCTTGGTCTTGTCACCCAGCCGCTCATAGGCCTGTCCCCGTGCCGTCCAGACCTGGGCGTTGTGCGGATCGGCCTCTGCGGCCTCATCGAGATCGGCCGCCGCCTCCTTGACCTTGCCGATGGCGAGATAGCTGACGGCGCGGCCGAGCAGCGGCTCTGCCTTCTGCGGATTGAGCCCGCTTGCGGCACCGAAATCGGCGATCGCGAAGTCGTGCTCGTTATTGCCCTGGTAGAGAAGGGCGCGGCCGTAGAGCGCCTGCGCATTGTAGGGATCGAGCGCGACGGCGCGATTGAACTCGTCGAGCGCCGACTGCGTCTCGCCGGACTTCGCCAGGGCCTGGGCTTTGGTCGTGTGGGTCTGGGCCTCGGTGATGTTGGCGGCGCTGACTGCGCTATCCGGGGCGGCGGCCGCCTTGGGCGCTTCCTGCGGCTTGTCCTTCTCCGGCATGAGCGAGCCGAGATCGAAGGAGCAGCCGCATAGTGCGATCCCCATCAAGGTCAGCGCAAGTGGCTGGCGCCAGATCCGGCGCAACCGCGCCAAGCCGGGCTCGGGGAAAGGGGAGGCCATCTACGGTTCGCTCGCGCTGGTGCCGCATCTGTAGTGCCCCGTCCCAGAAAGGCACTGCTCACAAAATAATAACGCGGGCCCGGGGCCCGCGTCATCGAAAACTCAGTCCTGCAATCTCGGCAAGATCAGCGCGGTCCGCGCGGACCTGCACCTGCACCAGCGCCCGGGCCGCCGCGGCCGCCACGCTCGCCACCGGGGCCAGCGCCGAACACCGGCTTCGGCTTCATCGGCAGCAGGCCTTCGCGCTGCAGCTTCTTGCGGGCCAGCTTGCGCGCACGGCGCACGGCTTCAGCCTTTTCGCGGGCCTTCTTCTCAGAGGGCTTCTCGTAGTGACCGCGGAGCTTCATCTCGCGGAAAATACCCTCGCGCTGCATCTTCTTCTTCAGCGCCTTGAGGGCTTGGTCGACATTGTTATCGCGAACGAGAACCTGCACGCGGCATCCTCTTCAGTGGATCGGATTTGAATTCTGGTAAGTCTAAGGGGATGGCTAAACGCCCGGCCCTTAACCTTGAGGGCGCGGATGTATCAGACAAAACCTGACATGTCCACCTGTGAGGCGGCCTTTCGGGCCTAGTTCAGCCATTAAATGAGACGAAAACTCCCCAGTGCGGTCCTAATTTGGGTGATTTGGCGCCAAAAGACGGGCCGTTTTTCCGGAGGTTGATCCGGAGATCTTGAAATCAGGGGAGACGCCACATGGATATGAAGAAATATGCGGCCGAGGCCATCGGCACGTTCTGGCTCACATTCGCAGGCTGCGGCAGCGCGGTCATCGCGGCCGGCTTTCCGCAGGTCGGTATCGGTCTGGTCGGTGTATCCCTGGCCTTCGGCTTGAGCGTCGTCACCATGGCCTATGCGATCGGCCATATCTCGGGCTGCCATCTCAATCCGGCCGTCACAGTCGGCCTTGCCGCCGGTGGACGCTTTCCGGCAGGCCAGATCCTGCCTTACGTGATCGCGCAGGTCTGCGGCGCGATCGTCGCCGCCGAGCTGCTCTATGTGATCGCCAGTGGTGCGCCCGGATTCGACGTGACCAAGGGCTTCGCCTCCAACGGCTACGACGCGCATTCGCCGGGCCAGTACAGCATGGTCGTCTGCTTCGTCACCGAGGTGGTGATGACCATGATGTTCCTGTTCGTCATCATGGGTTCGACCCACGGCCGCGCGCCCGCGGGCTTTGCGCCGCTCGCGATCGGACTTGCGCTGGTGATGATCCATCTCGTCAGCATCCCCGTCACCAACACGTCGGTGAACCCGGCGCGCAGCACGGGCCCCGCGCTGTTCGTCGGCGGCTGGGCGCTGTCGCAGCTCTGGTTGTTCTGGGTCGCGCCGTTGATCGGTGGCGCGCTCGGCGGGGTGATCTATCGCTGGCTCAGCGAGGAGCCCTCGGGCGTCGTCGCGGGCGCGAAGACGGCTTAGAGCGTTTTCGAGCGAAGTAGATACCGGTTCGCGTCAAGAAAACGCGTCAAAATAAAAACTCCACAAAAGGGGATCGCAGCTTTTGCTGCGGTCCCCTCACTTGCTTTTTGAAGGCCTGACTTCGGTGACGTGGCCCATCTTGCGGCCGGGACGCGGCGCGCCCTTGCCGTAGATGTGCACGGTCGCGCCCGGCACGCTCAGCCAGGTCTCGTAATCGTTGATCTCGTCGCCGATCAGATTGGTCATGGTGACGACCTCACCGTGACGCACGGGCTTGCCGAGCGGCCAGCCGGCGATGGCGCGGATGTGCTGCTCGAACTGGGAGACCGACGCGCCGTCGAGCGTCCAGTGTCCGGAATTGTGCACGCGCGGAGCGATCTCGTTGACCAGCACCTTGGGCCCAGTGCCATTGGCGAGCACGAACATCTCCACGGCGAGCACGCCGACATAGTCGAGCGCAGTCGCGATCTTCCCGGCGATGCTGCGCGCCTCTTCGGCCAGCGCATCCGGGATCGACGCAGGCGCGCGGGAAATCTTCAGGATGTGGTCGCGATGCTCGTTCTCGGTGACGTCGAAGCATTCGACCTGGCCGGCGGCCGAGCGTGCGGCGATCACGGAGATCTCGCGCTCGAACGGCACGAAGGCTTCCAGGATCGCCGATTTGGTGGCGAGGCTGGTCCAGACCTTCGCGATGTCGTCGCCCTCGCGGATGATGGCCTGGCCCTTGCCGTCATAACCGAAGCGACGGGTTTTCAGCACGGCGGGGAGGCCGATCTTGACGATCGCCTCGCGCAGCGACGCGACCGAGGTGACGTCGGCGTAAGCTGCGGTGCCGACGCCGAGCCGGGTGACAAAATCCTTCTCGGCCAGCCGGTCCTGGGTGGTCTCGAGGATCTTGCGGTTGGGCAGCACCGGGCGACGCGCATCCAGCACCATGGCGGCCGCGGACGGCACGTTCTCGAATTCGTAGGTGATGACGTCGACGTCGTGGGCGAACAGCTCGAGCGCCTCGACATCGGCATATTCGGCGCAGGTTGCGTTCAGCACGACGTCGAAGGCCGGCGAATCCGGATCGGGCGAGAACACCTGGCAGCGCAGGCCGAGCCGCGCCGCGGCCATCGCCAGCATCCGTCCGAGTTGTCCGCCGCCGAGGATTCCAATGGTGTCGCCGGGTTTCAGCTTCACCTGCTTTGCGTCAGTCACGCCTTGTCCTCCGGGCGCTCGGCAACCGCCTCGGTCTGGGCCTTGCGCCAGGCGGCCAGGCGGTCGGCCAGGGCCGGATCGGACAGCGCCAGCACGGATGCCGCGAGCAGTGCCGCGTTGATCGCGCCCGCCTTGCCGATCGCGAGCGTGCCGACCGGAATGCCGGCGGGCATCTGAACGATCGAATAGAGCGAATCGATGCCCTTCAGCGTCCTGGACTCGACGGGCACGCCGAACACCGGCAGTTCCGTCAGCGCTGCGGCCATGCCCGGCAGATGCGCGGCGCCGCCGGCACCGGCGATGATGACCTTGAAACCGGCTGCCTTGGCGCCCTTGGCGAAGCTAAAGAGCCGGTCGGGGGTGCGGTGTGCCGAAACGATGCGGGTGTCGGAGGTGACGCCAAGCGCTGTGAGCGTGTCGGCGGCGTGCCGCATCGTCTCCCAGTCCGACTGGCTTCCCATGATGATGGCGATCGGCGCGGTCATGACGTCAATTGTGCTCGGAAAACAGAAAGATAGGCCAGATTAACGGTTCCGGCCGGCGGCTCGCAAGGCGGTGGCAAGGAGAAGGGAATGCACTATCCTGTCTTGGTGAATCCCCGCAAGCCTTCATTGAGCAGGATGCCCATGAAGAAACCAAAAAGGGCGACCGCTGCGAAGGCCAAAAAAGGCCGAAAAACCAGCGGGAGCCGAACGAAAACTGCACCCAAGCGGCCCGCAGCGGCGGCGCGCCGCGCGCCCGCAGCCCGCGCAGCCAAGGAAACCAGCAAGGAAGCCAGCAAGAAAACCAAGGATATCAGCAAGCCGACCATCCGCGGCCTGCGGACCAAGCTCACGCAAGCGCTGCGGCGCGTCGCCGAGCTCGAGGCGGCGGCCGACACCGATTTTCTGCTGGACATCCCCAACCGGCGCGGCTTCGAGCGCGAGCTCCAGCGCGCCATCGCCTACATGAAGCGCTACCGCGCCAGCGGCGCGCTGATCGTGCTCGACGTCGACCGGTTGAAGCCGATCAACGATTCCTTCGGTCATGGCGCCGGCGACGAGGTGCTGAAGGCGATCGCCGCGACGCTGACACGGCAGATCCGCGCCTCCGACGTGGTCGGTCGTCTCGGTGGTGACGAGTTTGCCCTGCTGTTGTGGAATCTCAGCGAGACCGATGCCAAGGCGAAGGCTGTGATCTTCGAGCAGGCGATCGACGATTTGTCGTTCACCTTTCGCGGCCAGCACGTGACGGCGGGCGCCTCCGCTGGTGTCGCGTTGCTCGGTGCGCAGTCCGATGCCGTCCGTGCGCTGGAGGAGGCTGACGCCGCCATGTATGTGCGCAAGGCCCACCGGCGGCACGAGCCGCGGATCAGGCTTGTGAGCAGCTGACTTTACAGCGTTGCAAGATCTTCCGGTACGTTGCCGAATTTGCGCAGCAGCGTGGCGTCACCGAATTCGCCGGTCATGGGATCGCCGCTGCGGCTGAACGCGACCGCGCCGATATGGCCGGCACCGCGCGACAAGGCCTCGGCGCGTCGCAGCGCAGCCGTCGAGCTCTGGCACTCTTCGGCGGCGCCCGCGACAGGCGATCCGTCGGCATCGATCAGGAAGGGCATTGCAACGTAGTAGGTCACGTCCGACATGGCGTTGCTCCGGTGATGAACTCAGGCGGCGCCGCTCTTGCCCCGCGTCCAGCTGCGCGAGGTTTCGGGAATGCAGCCGGCCGCAATCGCGGCCCGCAGCTCTTCCAGTTCGGCTTCCAGATATTCGTTGGCCATGATCAGCGCCTTGATGGTGCTGCGCAGATTGCCGTCACACATCGCGATCGCTTGATCGCAGGCTTGCTCATAATAGCTGTTGTCGAGAAGGGCGGGGGCTGACATCTGCTGTGTCCTTGCGGGTTGTCCTTGGGCGTTTCCTGAGGCGTCGGGGGCGGGATTTATGTTCCTCTTTTGTTCTTTTTGAGTCAAGCGGATTCATACGCGGCCATCCGCGACTGCTCGCGGATCAGGCGATGATGTCGGGCGTGATCTGGTCTTCGATGAAGGCGATACGGTCGCGCAACAACAGCTTGCGCTTCTTCAATCGCTGTAACCGCAACAGGTCGGGGGCGGGCGACTGATGCAGTGCATCGATCGCCGCATCGAGATCTCGGTGTTCCTGCTGCAACCGGGTGAGCTCGGTTTCGAGCTCACGCTCGTCTTCATTGGTCATGTCTGCGGTGGCCGAAAACCGATAGGCTGAAATTAAGGCTGTGGATGCCCTGTGGAAATTATCGTCCTTGCGCGGCGTGATCGCAAGCGATCTGCGGCCTTCGCCTACCGCTCCCTCGCAAGATATTTCAACGATTCGCTGCGGCGTTGCGGAAGCGCATTGATATCATGGATTTTTCACCACGTGGTTCCTTACTCACGGTTCATTACATATGAATTTTCAAAAATGACGGTGCGACGACGGATACCCATCGACAGATCGAATCGGTGATGTACACTTCCTCGTCCGGATCGAATCCAAGGTTCACCCCTACCGAGGAGGTTTCGAATGACAATTCAGGCACATCTGGTTGAATTGGAACGGAAGCACAAAACTCTCGAAAACGAATTGCACGATGCTCTCGTGCACCTTTCAACAGACGACCTGCAAATTGTTGAGTTGAAGCGCCGGAAGTTGATGGTCAAGGACCAGATCGAGCGTCTGAAGCACACCGGCGACACGCTTCACTAGTAAACCCCGTAACAGCGTAGAGTTTGATCGTATCCTTTCAGGCAGGGGTGAGAGCCTTTGCGCTCATCCCTGCTGTAAGGTACGCAACTCGCGCAATCATCATTGCGCAGTGGTTAGATCTCTGCGAGCTCCGCGACGTGGTCTGCGATCGCGAGCGACGATGTCAGTCCCGGCGATTCGATGCCGAACAGATTGACCAGACCCGCGACGCCATGGTCGCGCGGCCCCTGCATCAGGAAATCCTGCGTCGCTACGGCCGGCGGCACGATCTTCGGGCGGATGCCCGAATAGCTCGGCATCAACGCACCATCGGGAAGCGTCGGCCAGTATTTGCGGATCGCAGGGTAGAAGCGTTCGGCGCGCGACGGATCGACCTCATAGTCGATGGTCTCGATCCATTCGACGTCGGGGCCGAAGCGCGCCTGTCCTGCCATGTCCAGCGTTAGATGCACGCCGAGCCCGCCGGGCTCGGGCACCGGATAGATCAGGTGCGAGAACGGCGCGCGCGCGTTGCAACTGAAATAGTTTCCCTTGGCGAGATAGGCCGGCGGAATCCGGTCAATCGGCATGCCGTCGATGTGGCGCGCCACGGTCGTCGCCGAAAGCCCGGCGGCGTTGACGAGCAGGCCGCATTGCAGCGTCATCGGCGCTTCGCCGCCGGCTTCGATCTCGATCATTCCGGCGTCCGCCTTGGCGCGGATCAGCGGTGTGTGAAACGCAAAGGCCGCGCCGGCTGCCTCGGCCTCGCCGCGCAGCGAGAGCATGTAGGCGTGGCTGTCGATGATGCCGGTCGACGGCGAGAGCAGCGCGGCGTCGCAGGTCAGCGCCGGCTCCAGCGCGCGCGCGGCTTCGCCCGAGAGCAACTGCATGTCGAGCACGCCGTTGGCCTCGGCATGCGCCTTGATTGATTGCAGCTTCTCGGTTTCCTTTGCATTGGTCGCGACGATCAGCTTGCCGCAATTCTTGTGCGGGATGCCGCGCTCGCCGCAATAGCGGTAGAGCGCATGCTTGCCGCTGACGCACATGCGCGCCATCCAGCTCCCGGCGCGGTAGTAGATCCCGGCATGGATCACCTCGCTGTTGCGTGAGGAGGTGATGGTGCCGATGGCCTCGGCTTCCTCGAGCACGATCACTTCGCGCCCGGCCTGGGCCAGCTTCCGGGCCACCGCGAGCCCGACCACGCCGGCTCCGATGACGACGCAGTCGACCCTATCCATGGTTGCGCAGAAGTCCCGTTGAAATTGCCGAGAGGGCCGGTTTGCCTGGGAAACGCGCCGCGCGGCCGTTGTCCATTAAGGAAGCATTTATCATGTCAGGGCAATTGCCGTATTTCGCGTCAGATTTTTCTGTTGGGCGTACAGGCGTTTACCCGATCCAAACCCGTGAAGCCAGACAATCCGCAGTTGAAATCGCGGGTGGCTGATGGCTGAGAAGAACTGGCAGGAAGGCAGCATGCTTCCGATTGCTGTGCAGGCCGTCGTGTGCCTGGCCAGCGCGGTCGCGCCTTCGCGTGCCTATGCCGATAGTCTCAATCCGCCGTCTTATCTAGCCGATCTCGCCCCCAATCTGATCTGGGAAGCCCTGATCGGCGGCATCGTCATCTGCGCGTTCCTGGCGGCCATCGCGCTGTGGATCCAATCCGCGCTGCGCCGGAGCAAGCGTTTGCAGCTGCGGCGCAACGCCTTCGTCTCCTCTGCCATGAACAATCTCAACCAGGGCGTGGTGATGACGGATGCGCAGCGGCGCATCATCTTCTGCAACGACCGCTATCTCGAGATCTACGGCCTGACGCGCTCGGACCTGTGGACCGGCATGACCGGCTACGACACCCTCGAGTTGCGGCGCCAGCGCGGGGTCCTCGCCGTCTCCGACGACGACTTCTACGAGAAGGCGGCAAGCTCCAACGGCCTGATCAGCGAATTGCCCGACGGCCGCGCCATCCTGGTTAAATATTTCGTTCTGCCGAACGGCGGCTCGGTGGCGACCCATCTCGACGTCAGCGAGCAGCGCAAGCTGTCGCGGCAGCTCGCCTCGACCAAGCAATTCCTGGAAACGGTGCTGGACAACGTGCCGGCCTGCGTGGCCGCGAAGAACATCGAGGACGGCCGCTACATCTTCGCCAACCGTGCCTATGAGCGGTTCTGGGGCTTTTCGCGCGACCAGGTCGTCGGCAAGAATGCGCGCGAGCTGTTCGGCCCGAAATCGGCGGCGAGCATCGAGGCGACCGACCGGGCCGCGCTGCTGGCGTCGGAAGGACAGTATCGCAACGAATTCGAGGTCGAGGTCCAGCGCGACCAGACCCGGCGCATGGTGGCCTCGATCCGCATCGTGGTCCGCAACGAGAGCAACAAGCCGGAATTCCTGCTGGTGGTGTTCGAGGACATCACCGATCGGCAATCGCTGTCGATGGAGCTGGAGAACACCAAGAAGTTCCTCGAGCTCGTGGTCGACAACATTCCGGTGGCGCTGATCGTGGAGCAGGTCAAGGATGGCCGCTACCTGCTCGCCAACCGCAGCGCCGAGACGATCCTCAACCGCAGGCGCGAGGAAGCCACCGGGCTGACCGCCTCCGACATCTTCAACGCCAAGGAAGCCAAGCTGATCATCGCGCGCGACGAGGCCGCGATCAAGAAGCGCGGGATGATCACCGAGGAGCATCCGATCTCCACCAAGGACGGCCTGCGCCTGTTCCTGACCCGGCGCGCCACGGTGCTCAACGATGCCGGCGAGCCGCAATATCTGATCAAGACCCACGAGGACGTCACCAACCGCCGGCAGACCGAGTCGCGGATGGCGCACATGGCCTATCACGACGGCCTCACGGATCTGCCGAACCGCGCCGCCTTCCTTCAGGCGCTGAACCAGATGATCGAGGCCTGCGAGGGGACCGACGAGGAATTTGCGGTCCTGTGCGTCGATCTCGACGGCCTCAAGGAAGTCAACGATGTGTTCGGCCATGCGCTTGGCGACAAGCTGCTGATCGAGGTGGCCCTGCGGCTGCAGGACACCGCGCGCGGCGGCCTGGTGGCGCGCCTCTCCGGCGACGAATTCGGCCTGATCATCGACGGCAAGCAGCCCGATGCGGGCCTCGCGCTGGCGCAGCAGCTCGGCGAGGTGCTGGCGCCGGAGTTCCACATCGACGGCCGCGCGGTCCGCGCCGGCATCACCACCGGCATGTCGATCTTCCCGCACAACGGTCCCGACGGTGCCTCGCTGCTCGCCAATGCCGGCGCGGCCCTGTTCCGCGCCAAGCAGAAATCGCGCGGCACGATCAGCCTCTACCAGCCCGAGATGGACCAGCAGATCCGCGACCGCCGCGTGCTGCACCAGGATCTGTCGAAGGCGATCAAGAACGGCGAGCTGTCGCTGGCCTTCCAGCCCCAGGGCATCGCGCGCAACAGCGTCGCCGAGAGCGAGATCATCGGTTTCGAGGCGCTGGCGCGCTGGGCGCATCCGGTGCGCGGCCAGGTCTCGCCGGCCGAATTCATCCCGATCGCAGAAGAAAGCGGCCTGATCGTCGAGATGGGCGAATGGATCCTGCGGCAGGCCTGCCGCGAGGCGGCGTCGTGGCCGAAGCCGCTGCAGGTCGCGGTCAATCTGTCGCCGGCGCAGTTCATGCACGGCGACGTGGTCGGGCTCGTCCATTCGATCCTGATCGAGACCGGGCTTGCCCCCGGCCGGCTCGAGCTCGAAATCACCGAGGGCGTGCTGATCGAGGACTTCGATCGCGGCCTGGCCTTGCTGCGCCGGCTGAAGGCGCTGGGCGTCCGCATCTCGATGGACGATTTCGGCAGCGGCTATTCCTCGTTGAGCTATCTCCAGGCGTTCCCGTTCGACAAGATCAAGATCGACCGCGCCTTCATCATCAATCTCGGCCGCAATCCGCAATCGGCCGCGATCGTCCGCGCCGTGATCGACCTCGGTCACGGCCTCGAAATGTCGATCATCGCCGAGGGCGTCGAGACCATCGAGCAGCTCGCTTTCCTTGCCAGGGAAGGCTGCGACGGTGTGCAGGGCTATTTGCTCGGCAAGCCGCTGCCGATCGGGAAATATGCCGGCCTCGTTGGCCGCGTCGAGGCCATGGAGCTTGCGCTCAAGACCGGCTAGTGGTGTTGGGCACTTACCTCGCTCCCTCTCGACGGCTTCATGGCGGATTACGACCTCGCGATCATCGGTGGCGGCCTGAACGGTGTCAGCCTCGCGCGCGATGCGGCGGGCCGCGGGCTGCGGGTGATCCTGATCGAGCAGGGCGATCTCGCCGGCGCCGCGTCATCGGCGACACCGCGGCTGATTCATGGCGATTTATCCGTGCTGGAGCGGCGTGGCTTCTGGCGGGTGCGCCGGGCGTTGGCCGAGCGTACGACCTGGCTCCGGATTGCGCCGCATCTGGTGCGGCCGATGAGCTTCGTGATCCCCGCCCATTCCGACGAACGCCCGCCATGGCTGTTGCGCGCGGGCCTGTATGTTTATGACGCCCTCACGAACCGCGGCGGCCTGCCCAAGTCGACCACGCTCGACATCACGCATCATCCGGTCGGCAACGCGCTGAAACGGCCGTTCGGCATTGCGTTCGAATATGCCGATTGCGTCGTCGACGATTCGCGCCTGGTGGTGCTCACGGCGCTGGATGCGGCCGAGCGTGGCGCCACGATCCGGACCGGGGCGCGTTGCGTGCGCGCCGACAGGACCGACATCTGGCGGCTCGCGCTGGTCGATCGCGGCCATCGCCGGGTGATCACGGCACGTGCGCTGGCCAATGCCACCGGCGGCTGGACGTCGATGGTTGCCGAGACCGTGCTGCGGCAGCCGCAGCCGGCCATGGCGGCCACACAGATGAGCCAGATCGTCGTGCCCAAACTGTTCGAGTCAGACAATGTCTATGTGTTCCAGAACAGCGACGGGCGGCTGATTTTTGCGGGTCCGTTCGAGCGTGATTTCACGCTGGTCGGCGCGGTCACGCATGATTTCACCGGCGATCCCGCAATCGTCGCGATGCCGGGCGCCGATGTCAGCTATCTCTGCGAGGCCGCGAGCCGATATTTCCGCGAGCGCGTCGCCCCGACCGACGTGGTGCGCACGGTCTCCGGCGTCAATCTGACGCCGGCGTCCGCGCGGCGACGCGACGGGACGACGCTGTTCCACGCGCGACGGCGCAAGGCGCCGCTGCTCACGATGTTCGGCGGCGACGTCACCACCTCGCGGTTGCGCGCGGAGCGGGCAGTGACGCGGCTGACGCCGTTCTACCCGATGTCGCCGCGCTGGACCGCCGGCGCTGCATTGCCCGGCGGAGATTTTGCCTGGGATCGTTTCGAGACCGAGGTCGACCTCGCGCGCCACCGCTGGCGCTTTCTCTCCGAGCCGCAGGCCCGGCGTCTGGTTGCGGCCTACGGCTCGCGATTGCCGGCCGTGCTGGGCGAGGCGAAGACGCGCGATGAGCTGGGACCGGCCTTTGGCGCAGACCTGACCGGCGCCGAGGTGCGCTATCTCATGGCCCGCGAATGGGCACGCTTCCCGGAGGACATCCTGTGGCGCCGCTCCAAGCTCGGCCTGACCATGCCGGCTGCGGACCGTGACGCGCTGGCGGTGTTCATGGCGGGTGTGAACGACTCACCTCGAACCGGTTGAGCAAATGCCGATCCGCCGCTAGCGTGCGGCGGCATTGGGTTGGCAGGGACCATGACTGACGAGTTGCCCAGAACGGACGCCGCGGCCCATGCGGCTGGAGATGCGCATCCGGC
The DNA here is from genome assembly GCF_008123425.1 of Bradyrhizobium rifense. GTDB lineage: Bacteria > Pseudomonadota > Alphaproteobacteria > Rhizobiales > Xanthobacteraceae > Bradyrhizobium > Bradyrhizobium rifense. Next base: position 33,596 of record NZ_VSSS01000016.1, on the reverse strand, counting down.
CACGGGTGAGCCGCTGCTGCGCATCGAGGGCGTGGCCAAGACGTTCGGGACCTTTCGTGCGGTCGACGGCGTATCGCTCGACATCAAGGCCGGTGAGTTCTTTGCGTTGCTGGGTCCGAGCGGCTGCGGCAAGACCACGCTGCTGCGCATGCTCGCGGGCTTCGAAGCGCCGGACGAGGGACGCATCCTGCTCGGCGGCAAGGACATCGCGCAGGCGCTGCCGCACGAGCGCCCGATCAACATGATGTTCCAGAACTACGCGCTGTTTCCGCATCTCTCGGTGCGCGACAACATCGCCTTTGGCCTCAAGCGCGCCGGCATGGCACGCGCCGACATTGCAACGCGCGTCGCGGAGATGGTTGCGCTGGTGAAGCTCGACGGGCTGGAGAAGCGCAAGCCCGATCAGCTCTCCGGCGGCCAGCGGCAGCGTGTCGCGCTGGCCCGCGCGCTGGCGCGGCGGCCACAATTGTTGCTGCTCGACGAGCCGCTCGCAGCCCTCGACAAGAAATTGCGCGAAAACACGCAAGGCGAGCTGATGGAGCTGCAGCGCCGGCTCGGCATGACCTTCATCATCGTCACCCACGACCAGGAAGAGGCGATGACGATGGCTGATAGAATCGGCGTGATGAATGCCGGCAAGCTCGCGCAGGTCGCTGGGCCGCGCGAGCTCTACGAGGCGCCGCGATCGCGCTGGATCGCGGAGTTCGTCGGCGACATCAATCTGTTCGACGCCGAGTCCAAATTGCGCGACGGTCATCGCCTGGTCGTTGGCACGCGCGATGCGGGAACACTGGTGGTGGCCGAGCCGCGCCAGCCCGTCGGCGAGAGCAGATTTGCGGTCGCGATCCGCCCCGAGAAGATTAAGCTGTCGCGTCGCGGTCCCGTGAGCGAGGCCGGTCATGAAAACGCGATCAACCGGCTGGACGGCGTGATCGCCGACGTCTGCTATCTCGGCGGCACCACCACCTACAAGGTGAAGCTCGATACCGGCGGCTTGGTGCAGGCGTCCGTCGCCAACAGCGCACGCCTCGATGTCGATGCCTATAGCCTGAACCAGCAAATCGTCGCCTGGTTCTCGCCTGATGACTGCGTGGTGCTGCCGTCATGAGCGCGCGCCGGATTTTCGCGCGACCGGCGCGCTTTGCCGCGATCGCGCCCTATGTCTGGATGGTGCTGTTCTTCCTGGTGCCGTTCGGCTTCGTGCTGAAGATCAGCCTGTCGCAGACCGCGATCGCGCAGCCGCCTTACGAGCCGGTGTTCGACCTGACGGCCGGGTGGACGGCGATCCGGGCGGCCTTTGCCGCGCTGGGAATCGACAATTTCAAGCTGATCGCCTCCGACGATCTTTATGTGTTCGCCTATCTGCGCAGCCTCACCGTTGCGGTGACGGCGACCGCGTTGCTGCTGCTGATCGGCTATCCCATCGCCTATGGCATGGCGCGGCTGCCGAAGCGCTGGCAGGCGGTGGCGATGGTGCTGGTGATCGTGCCGTTCTGGACCTCGTTCTTGATCCGCATCTATGCCTGGATCAACATCCTCCAGCACGATGGGCTGCTCAATCAGATCCTGCTGGCGCTGCATCTGGTCAGGGAGCCGGTGGTGTGGCTGTCGACCGACACCGCGATGTATATCGGCATCGTCTATTCCTATTTGCCGTTCATGATCCTGCCGCTCTATGCCACGCTCGCCAAGATGGAGCCGGCGCTGGAGGAGGCGGCCGGTGATCTCGGCGCGCCGCCCTGGCAGGTGTTCTGGCTCGTGACTTTCCCGCTGTCGCTGCCGGGCGTCGGCGCCGGCGTGCTGTTGTGCTTCATCCCGATCGTCGGCGAATTCGTGATCCCGGATCTTCTCGCCGGCTCCAATTCGCTGATGATCGGCCAGACGCTGTGGCTCGAATTCTTCACCAACAAGGATTGGCCGGTTGCCTCGAGCGCGGCGATCGTGCTGCTCGTGGTGCTGCTGCTGCCGCTTCTGCTCTATGAGCGGCTGCAGCGGCGGCAGCTGGAGCAGCGGTGAGATGCGCAAAGTCTCTCGCCTGTCCCGCTTCAACATCGCCTCGCTCGCGATCGGCCTCGCCTTCCTCTACCTGCCGATCCTCATTCTCGTGATCTATTCCTTCAACGCCTCGCGGCTGGTGACGGTGTGGGGCGGCTGGTCGCTGCGCTGGTATTACGAGTTCTTCGGCGACCGGGCCATGATCGAGGCCTCCTGGATGAGCCTGCGGGTTGCGGTCGCGTCCGCGACCATCGCTACGTTGATCGGTACGCTGGCCGCGGTGGCGTTGTCGCGCGGCGAGCGGTTTCGCGGCCGCACGCTGTTCTCCGGCATGCTCTATGCGCCGCTGGTGATGCCGGAGGTGATTACCGGATTGTCGCTGCTCCTGCTGTTCGTCGCGCTGAACGCCGAGCGCGGGTTCTGGACGGTGACGATCGCGCACACCACGCTGACGATGTGTTTCGTCGCCGTCGTCGTGCAGTCGCGGCTCGGCTCGCTCGACCGCTCGCTTGAGGAGGCGGCGATGGACCTCGGCTGCGCTCCCGTCCGCGCCTTTCTGTCGGTGACACTGCCGTTGATCGCGCCGGCGATCGTCGCCGGATGGATGCTCGCCTTCACCCTCTCGCTCGACGACCTCGTGATTGCGAGCTTCACCACGGGGCCCGGCTCGGCGACGCTGCCGATCCGGATTTATTCCGAGGTGCGACTGGGGGTGAAGCCCGAGATCAATGCGATCTGCACGCTGGTGATCGCCCTGATCGCGGTCGTCATCGTCATCGCCTCGCTCGCTTCAAAGCTGTCGAGCTCGCAGGGCGAGAGCGCGGCGCCGCTGTGATCCGGAGGTCGTCATGACGTTCGCCTATCAGATCCTGATCCATACGCCGCGGCCGTTCCGAGAGCTGACTTGTGGTGTTTGGGCACCGCCAAAAATCTAGGTTAACAATTCATATAGCTTATCTCGCTATCGTCGCGTCGCTTGGGGATGAGGGCGATGAAACGATTCTATATTGGTTTGGCCAGCACGGCGCTGGCATTGTTTTGTCTTGCCGTTCGGCCGTCGGCCGGCGCGACGCAGATGGTGTCGCTGCTGTACAACGGCTCGCCGCAGTCGCCGCAGCAGATTGGCTCGGACGAATTTCGCCGCAAGCTCGCCGAGATCGCACAGGGCCGCATCATCATCGATGAACGCGCTGGCAACGCGTTGGGCAGCGAGACGGCGCTCCTGGCCGCCATGCGCAGTGGCGTGGTCGACATGGCGACGCTGTCCGGCTCGGTCGTCAGCTCTGCCGTGCCGGAATTCGGCGTCTTCGACGTGCCGTTCCTGTTCCGCGACGCCGCGCAAGCCAAGGCGGTCGCGGACGGGCCGGTCGGCGCTCTCTTCGCCAAGCCTTTCGCCGATAAGGGATTGGTGCTGCTCGCCATCGGTAAGCAGGGCTTTCGCAACGTCACCAATTCGAAACGGCCGATTCGTTCGCCCGCCGACCTCCAAGGGCTGAAGATCCGCGTCCTGCCGAATGAGGTCTATCAAATGACCTTCAAGGCGCTGGGCGCCGAGGTCGTGCCGATGGAGTTCACGCTGGTGTATTCCGCACTGAAGGACGGTCGCATCGACGGGCAGGAGAACCCGGTCATGACGATTGCCACCAGCCATCTCGAGGAAGTGCAGAAATATGCCAGCCTGACCGGGCATTTCTTCGCCCCGATCGCCTTCGTCGCCAATCGCGATGTGTTCCAGGCCCTTAAGCCCGCCGACCAGGCCGCCCTCATCGCCGCAGCCAAGGCCGGTGCGGAGGCGACCTGGCAGAGCGGCGCCGCGGACGAGACGAAGAAGCTCGAGGAGCTGCGCAAGGCCGGCATGGAGATCATCGAGAAGGTCGATCGCCAGCCCTTCATCGATGCCGTGAAGCCATTGGAGCCGGAATTCGAGAAGCGCTTCGGCAAGGATCTGCTCGCCCGGATCCGGGCTACGCCGTAATTCTCCGGGAAACATCATGAACCTGTCATTGCTCCTGTCGCGCATCGGCATCCGCCCACGCATCTTCGGCGGCTTCGCGCTGGTCCTGGGTTTCCTCTGCCTGTTGGCCCTGCTCGCCGTCCTGCGGTTGTCCGAGATCGGCGGTACCGTCGGAGAACTCGTCACCAGCGCCGACGGTGATGCCGGCATGGCGAGGGTGCATGCCGCGCTGCTTTCGTCGAACGTCACCGTCGAAAAATTCATCCGTACGCGCAATCTCGGCGACCGTGACAGCGCCATGAAGTCGATCGACGGCTTTGGCCAGACCTTTGATCAGGTCGATCAGCAATTCGCTCGCCTGCCGGCGATTGCCGCTGGCCGTGGCGCGCTGGTGGATGCGCTCGGGACCTATCGGCAATCCTTCACGGCGGTCGCCGCCGCTGTCGATCGTCTGCGCATCGCGAGCACCAAGGGCGAGGCGCTCGGCGCCTCGGCAGGCCTCGACGTCGGTGCGATCAATGTGACACTCGCCAACCACGCAGATCGCCTGCTTCAGCCGCTGCGTCTCGCCGGTACGGTGGATGCGATGCGCGTCGCGATGCTGCGTTTCACCATCACCCAGGCTCAGGTCGATGCCGACGACGTTTCGCTGACGATCGGCTATGCGCTGGCCGCGATTGCCGACAGTGAGGCAGAGATCGCCGATATCGAGGCGCCGCGACTGAAGAGTCTGATTGCGGCCTTGAAGAAGGTGTTGGCCGATCAATCAGCGACGCTGACGGAGCTTTCTGCCGCAATGGGCGAGCTGCGCAAGGCACAAGCCGATCTCGTCAAATCCAGCAGCGCGATCGACGCCAAGGCCGCCGAGATCAGTAAGGCTCTCGGTGCGATGCGCACCGAGCAGAGCCGGCTGACGGCGGAATCGGTGGATCATACGCGCAATCTCGTGTTCACCGTTGCCGCGTCCGCGCTCGCCTTGGGTGCATTGCTGGCCTGGCTGATCGGGCGCAGCGTGTCGCGGCCAATCGGCCAGATGACCCTGCGCATGCAGAGCCTTGCGAAGGGCGAGCTCGATGAGGCGATCCCGGGCGGCGAGCGCGGCGACGAAATTGGCCATATGGCTGAAGCGGTCGAAGTGTTCCGCCAGAACGCGCAGACCGTTCGGCGCATGGAGCAGGGTGCTGCCGCGCAGCGCGCTGCAGCCGAGACAGAGCGTGCAGCGATGATGGCTCAGCTTGCCGATCGCTTCGATCACGGCATGGAGGGCGTTATTGGCGGCGTCTCGAGCCGTGCCGAGGAGATGGGGCATAGCGCCCAGAGTCTCGCCCGTGTCGCCGAGCGCGGCCGCTCGCTCGCCGAGCAGGTCGCCGCGACATCGGCTCAGGCGTCCTCGAATGTGCAGACCGTTGCGGCCGCGACGCATCAACTCGCCGCCTCGATCAAGGAGATTTCGAGCCAGGTCGCGCGCTCGGTATCGGTCTCGGACCAGGCCAAGGAAGAAGCGTCCCGCACCGAGGCGCTGATGCGTGCGCTGTCGGATTCCGCCGAGCGGATCGGCACGGTGGTTCAGCTGATCCAGGCGATCGCGAGCCAGACCAATCTCCTGGCTCTCAATGCCACGATCGAGTCGGCGCGCGCCGGCGATGCAGGCAAGGGTTTTGCCGTGGTCGCAAACGAGGTGAAGAGCCTTGCAACCCAGACCGCGCGCGCCACTGAGGAGATCGCAGGGCTCGTCGCCGAGATCCAGGGCTCGACCGGACAGTCCGTCGCCGCGATCGGTCAGATCGGAAAGACCATCTCCGAGATGACGGAGATCGCGACCACGATTGCCTCGGCCGTCGAGGAGCAGGGGGCCGCGACCAGCGAGATCGCTCGCAATGTCGAGCAGGCGGCGAATGGCACGGCGGCTGTGACCGACCAGGTTAGCGCGGTTCGTACCGTGGCCGGAGAGACCGACGCCGGTGCCGAAGCCACGCTTTCAGCGGCCTCGGCATTGCAGGATCAAGCGCGCTCGCTCAAGAAAGCTGTCGCGGAGTTTCTGCAGACCGTACGCAAGGCGGCCTGACGGCGTCTTGCGCGCTGCGGTCCTTCGTCAGGTGCAGCGCGCAGCCAATGTTCAGGACTTGACGGCGCCCGCTGTCAGCCCGCCCACCATGTAGCGGCGGAAGACGTAATAGACCGCGGCCGGCGGCAGCGCGTAGATGAAGCCGGTGGTCATCAACAGCTCCCAGGGCGAGTCGTCGGCGGCGAGGAAGTTGCCGAGTGCGACGGGAAGCGTGATCTCGCGGTCGTTCGAGAGCAGCAGAAACGCGTAGAGATATTCGTTCCAGGCGAGCAACACCGCATAGGTGCCGATCGCGACCAGCGAGGGCATCATCAGCGGCAGATAGACCAGGCGGAAGATCTGCAGCGTCGTCGCGCCGTCCATCACCGCGGCTTCATCCAGCTCGACCGGCAGCTTGTCGGAGGCCTGCTTCAGCACCCAGATCGCGTAGGGGCTGGCGATCGTCACCATCGCCAGGATCAGCGCCCAGTGATTGTTGAGCAGGCCGTAATTGCCCATGGTCCGGTACATCGGCACCGCAAGGAACGCTGCCGGAATGAAATAGGTGAACAGCGCAAGGTTCAGCACCATGCGTCCGCCCGGCACCTTCAGCCGCGAGATCGAGAACGCCGCGGCGGTCGCGATGAACAGCGTCAGCACGCCGACTGCGGCTGCGATCAGCGTTGAATTCCAGAACTGCGCGTAGAAGTCGCGCAGGAAATAATGCTGCTGCTTGAACACGATTTCGAAGTTGTGCAACGTCGGATGGTCCGGCCACAGCTTGCCCGAGAACGCGTCTTCCTTCGGGGAGATCGCGAACAGGAACATGTGATAGATCGGGATCATCGTCCACAGGAAGACGGGAATGCCGATCAGGAGCAGCCGCGCTTCCGTCGCGACGTCACGGAGAGAGGGAAGCTTCATCGCGACAACCGTTTCATCATGAAGTACACCAGCGGCAGGACGAACGGCATCGCGCAGACGATGGAGGCCATCGCGAGCGAGAGTTGGTCGAGCCGGAGATAGCGAATGCCGAGCGTCGACAGCACGTGCGTGAGGTCGGCCGGGCCACCGCCGGTGAGCAGATAGACGCTGTTGAAATCGCCGAGCGTCCAGATCATCGAGAGCAGCGTGCAGGTGATGTAGAGCGTCTGCATCGACGGCCAGGTGATGAAGCGGAATTTCTGCCACCAGCTCGCGCCGTCGACCTCGGCGGCCTCGAACAGGTCCTGCGCGATGGCGAGGCGGCCGGTGATCAGGATCAGCGTCCAGAACGGCAGCGACTTCCAGATGTGCACGCCGATTGCCATGGTCAGCGCCACGGTCGGGTCGTTCAACCAGTTCGGGCCGTCATCGCCGGTCAATGAAAAAATGAGGTGGTTGACCACGCCCCATTCGGGATTGAACATGAAGCGTACCGACAGGATGGTCGGGATCGACGGCACCGCCCAGGGCAGGATGAAGATCACCGAGAGCCATTTGATCCAGGTGCGTTGCTGCGCGAAGAAGCCGGACAGGAACAGCGCGATCAGCATCTTGATGTTGATGCCGATGACCAGGAAGATCAGCGTGTTGACCGCGGCGCGCGCGAAGATCGGGTCGTTATAGAGCGCGACATAATTCGACGGGGCTCGCGCCAGCCACAGCCCGTAGCAGACGGGATAGACGACGAAGGCGAGAAAAACGAGCAGATAGGGCGCGAGCAGCACGATGCCCCAGACCTGTGCCGGGGTCAGCCGCGGCGACAAGGGCGGTGAAGGGATCGCATGATCGTCAGAGAGCGTGATCGCCATTCTTTTTGGACTCTTCTCAATCTTTCACCTCTCCCCGCTTGCGGGGAGAGGCATAGGCCGCCTCCGGCGGCCGTTCTAGGAACGCCGAAGCGGAGCTTCGGCTATGTCGCCCTCGGGCGATCCGGGTGAGGGGGTACAGAACTCACCACAAGTATAGCTCGTGGTAGAGCCCATCACCCCAACCCTCTCCCCGTAAGAACGGGGAGAGGGAGGGATACAGTTAGCCTGCAACCTGCTTGATGCGGACGATCATCTCGTCGACGGCCTTGTCGACGGGGACCTTCTCGCTGACGACCCGGTTCATCGCCTTGGCCCAGATGTTCTCGTTGTTGAGAATCGTGAACTTCCAGTTCTTGGTGAAGTCGAACGGCGCAGTGCCGCCCGTGAACTGGTTATAGACCGCCTTGCGATGCTTGTCGGCCTGCCAGAACGGGCTGGCCTGGCTTTCCTTCGTCACCGGGAACCAGCGGCCGAGCGCGCCCTCGATATAGGGGCGCACATTGTCTTCCTGGAGCAGGAAGCTGATGAACTGCTTGGCCTCGGCCTTGTTCTTGGCCGCGGTGAAGATCAGCCCGGTCTTGACGTCGGAGCGATAGCGGATGGTCGTACCGTCCGGGGCCTTCGGGAAGGACGCCGTGACGATGTCCTGCTCATAGGCCTTCTTGCCGGCATCGCGCTGCTCCTGGGTGAGCGCCTGGTTCTGCGAATCCTCGAACCACTTCGCCGCGATCGAGATCGTGAAATTGTGGGTCATCACGATGGTCTTGTTGTGGAAGGCGACGTTGTTGTCTGGATCCTTCCAGGTCGTGGAGGAAGGCGGGGTGCAGCCCTTGATGTAGGTGTCGGTGTAGTCCTTCAGCGCGCTGATCAGGTTCTCGCGCACCTTGGGATCGTCGACCAGCAGCTTGCCGTCGTCGTCGACCAGCTTGACGTGGTAGGCGTCCATGAAGGTGTAGAACGACTGGAAGGCGTCGGTGGATTCCACGCCCATCGGCTGGCCGACACCGTAGATGCGCTGACCGGTGGCCTTGCGGATCCCCGGCTGCACCTTGTCGCACCAGAACGTCCAGTAGCCTGCCCAGTCGGTCGGGATGTCGGCGATCTTGAAGCCGGCCTTCTCCAGCATGTCGCTCCAGATCTCGACATGCATGCTCTGCTGCTTCAGCGGGAAGCCGTAATAGGCCTTCTTCTTGGTGACGTCGTTGTAGAGGATCGAGGCGTCCAGCGTGTTCTGCACGAACCGGTCCTTGATCGGCTCCATGACATCGGTCAGATCCTCGAGCTTGCCCTCGAAGGCCCACTTGCCCTGCGCCTGCACGTCATAGGAATCGGAATAGGCGACATCGGGCACGGTGCCGGCGTCGAGTGCTGCGACCGTCTTCGGAATCATGTCCTGGATCGCGTACTGCGACAATTCGACCTTGATGCCGGTCTTGGCTTCGAACTTCTTGATCGTGTCGAGCAGCGCGTCGTCTTCGGAGCGGTAGAAGCCCTTGCCCCACCAGACCGTAATCGTCTTTTGCTGCGCAAATGCGGGTGCAGCGGCTGCAAACAGCCCGGCCGCAGCGACCGCCAGTGATACAGCGCCAATAACCTTGGATTTCACGTTTTTCTCCCTCAAGCCGCCGGTGTTTTAACCGGTCGGATAAAACACTAGCGCATGGCCGCTATCCGATCTAGCGGCATGTTGTCAGACCTAGGTCGAGGGGTATCGGGCTAAAGGAGATGCTTAACACGGGGCACCGATGCGATCGCCGCATCAATGTGGCCGGATCAATTCGCTGATGTCGCGGACGCCGTCCTCAGTTGGACTTCGCGCTCTCTTTGGCGTTCTCCGCCGTCGGCGATCCCTCCGGTGCCTGTCGCTTTCCGCCGGTGATGCGCTGCTTCAGCAAATCGAGGAAAGGAGACGCCGCAGGCGACTGGCGGATCAGGGCCTCGGGATCGGGGAAGATCAGCGGATCGTCCCAGGGGCCCTGCACCATGAACGGCAGTTGAAAGCCGGACGTTGTGTTGAGGCTCGCCACACCCTTCATGTCGTATTCGCGCGTCGGCACCGATGCGGTGCCGGTCAGCGTGATCTTCGCCGAAGGTCCCTCGATGCGGATGTCCTCGGCGGTGGCGATCCCGTCGGCGAATTTCACGGCGATGGTGAGATTGTCAAAGGGCGTCGAGCCGTTGCGGAAATTGCCGCCGCCGGACAGCGGCCGGCGCTCCAGCCGCTTCAGAAGCTGCTCGGCGTTGAAGCCTGAGATCGCGCCGTCATGCCCGGTCACGGTGGCGGTGCCGTCGAGCGACTGCACCAGGCCGAACGGGCTCGAGCCGGAAGCAAGCAGCGACACGTTGATATTGCCGCGGCCGGACAGTTTGTTGAGGCCGAACAGTTCGGAGGCGCAGGCCTGGAGGTCGACGTCGGTGAACTGGAATTGCGCCTTGATGTCGGCGACGGTGTCGGAGCGCGAGATGCCGAACGAGCCCTTGGCGATGCCGCCATAGACCTGCGCCTCGCCGACCGAGAGCGCCAGCGTGCCGTTGCGCAAGTTCGCGCCGATCGCGGTGCGGCCGAGCTTCGTCGGCCCGACCGTCAGCTTGGCGGCCGACAGGCGCATGTCGAGGTCGGTGCTCGAAAGCCCGTTGAGATCGAACAGCTGCCTGTTCCAGTCGCGCGCGCCGCTCGCGAGCAGGCGGAAGGTGGAGATATAAGGCGTGAAGTCGAGTGCATCGGCGGCAAGCGTCGCCTGCAGTGTCTGCCGGCCGTTATTGGCGTAAGTCATGACGCCTTCGGCAGTGTTGCCGTCGAGCTCGACATTGACATTGGTGAGCGCGATCGAAGCGCCGACGACATTGGCGCGCGCCTTCAGCGCGAAGCGGCCGAAGCCACCGCTGCCGGGTTGCGGCTGACCAGTCCAGCGCAGGGCGTTGCGCAAGGACGGGCTGTCGATGGTGAGCGTGCCCTCCATCATCGGGCTGGTGCGGTTGGCGACGCTGCCGTCGAAAGCGAGCTTGAGCGGTGCGCTGGCGATCCGCGCCTTCAGGCCTGAGCGGTCGCCCGAAAGCGCCGCGACGAAATCGGCAAAGCTGATCGAGCCGTCGACGCGCTCGCCGCGCCAGTCGAACTGCCCGGTTGCGGCAAAGGAGCGCGAGATCGAGGGCCAGGCCAGCGACAGATCGATGTCCTCGAACTTCTCGGTGGCTTGCGTGGCGGCGTCCTCGAAATCGAGCACGCCGTCCTGGATCCTGATCTCGGAGAACGACACCTGGTTGTCGGCCCCAGGCTTCATCGTGCGCGCAATGGTCTGGATGAAGGGTGTCCAGTTGCTCTCGCCGTCCGGCTTCAGGCTGACATGGATGTGCGGCCGCAGCAGCGTCAGGTCGGCGATCTCGAACCGTTGCAGCAATAGCGGCAAGAGCCTGAGATTGGCAGTGAGCACGTCGACATGGAGCGCGGGGTCGGCGGTGCCGCCGCCCTTCAGGCCGACGTCATGGAACGAGATGTAGCTCGCCGGCAGCACGGAAATGTCGATGTTGCCGGCTACGCTGAGCTCAAGCCCGGTGACGTCGCGAATCTGCGCCTCCACGGCCTTGCGCAGAGCGTCGCGGTTGATGAGCCAGGAGGTCGCGATCAGGGCGATCAGCGCTACGCCGAGCAACGCCGCGATCGGCGTCCCGAGGCGCTTCATTCCTTGGGCCATGGTCAATGGCATGTCCTGATCGGGTTGGTCGCTGGAGCCAGAAGGGCGGGGCGGGAAACCTGCGCGCCCCACGCCCAACCCCCGCAACTTGATGGGTTTTCTTGTCGCTTTCAAGGCCGCGGACGGGTCTGCCCACGGCGTGGGCAGCTTCTACCACCGGCTCTCGGAACGGAGAACCCCGTATCATTGACGGCTTCGGACGATTTCGCCTAATAATCGCCGCCAATAAGGGCACGACGCCTGCAGGCCGCAGCTTCAGTCGAGGGTTTTTGCATGAACAAGGTCTATCCTGACGCCAAGTCGGCTCTTGAGGGCGTTCTCAAGGACAACATGATGATCATGTCGGGCGGCTTCGGCCTCTGCGGCATCGCCGAGGCGCTGTCGGACGCGATCCGCGACTCCGGCGTGAAGGGTCTGACCGTTGTCTCGAACAATGCCGGCGTCGACGGCATCGGGCTCAGCCGCCTGTTGGAAACCCGCCAGATCAAGAAGATGATCTCGTCCTATGTCGGCGAGAACAAGCTGTTCGCCCAGCAATTCCTCGCCGGCGAGCTGGAACTCGAATTCAACCCGCAGGGCACGCTGGCCGAGCGCATCCGCGCCGGCGGCGCCGGCATCCCGGCCTTCTACACCAAGACCGGCGTCGGCACGCTGATCGCCGAAGGTAAGGAAGTGAAAGAGTTCGACGGCGAGAAGTATCTGATGGAGCGCGGCCTGTTCGCCGACCTCGCCATCGTGCACGCCTGGAAGGGTGATACCGCCGGCAACCTGATCTACCGCAAGACCGCGCGCAACTTTAACCCGATGATGGCGACCGCCGCCAAGATCACGGTGGCCGAGGTCGAGCATCTGGTTCCCGCCGGTGAACTAAATCCCGACCACATCCACACGCCCGGCATCTTCGTGAAGCGCATCGTCGAGGTCGGCGCGGCCCAGAAGCGCATCGAATTCCGCAACACCCGCCCGCGCACCGCAGCTTAAGATCAGGAGAGTCACATGGCCTGGACCCGTGAACAGATGGCTGCGCGCGCCGCGAAGGAATTGCGTGACGGCTACTACGTCAATCTCGGCATCGGCATCCCGACGCTGGTCTCGAACTACATCCCCGACGGCGTCGACGTCAGCCTCCAGAGCGAGAACGGCATGCTCGGCATGGGCCCGTTCCCCTATGAGGGCGAAGAGGACGCCGATCTGATCAACGCCGGCAAGCAGACCGTGAGCGAGCTGCCCTCGACCTCGTATTTCTCCAGCGCGGATTCCTTCGGCATGATCCGCGGCGGCCACATGGATCTGTCGATCCTCGGCGCCATGCAGGTGGCCCAGAACGGCGATCTCGCCAACTGGATGATCCCCGGCAAGATGGTCAAGGGCATGGGCGGCGCGATGGACCTCGTCGCCGGCGTCAAGCGCGTCGTCGTGGTGATGGAGCATTCCGCCAAGGACGGCGCCAAGCTCCTGAAGAAGTGCAATCTGCCGCTGACCGGCGAGCGCGTGGTCGACATGGTCGTCACTGATTTGGCCGTGTTCACCATCGACAAGCACGGTGACGGCGGCATGGCGCTGATCGAGCTCGCCGACGGTGTCACGCTCGACGAGGTCAAGGAAAAGACCGAAGCCGAATTCCGCGTCGCGCTGAAGAACACGTAAGGTCATCGCAAACGGGGCGCGCATGACGACGATACGGTCTGCGCGTCCCGACGACGCTGATTTCATCGCAAGAATCATCCTGTCGTCGATGCGCGGCTATCGGTCGCGTGGCTGGTTCGACGTTGCGCTCGGCTGGCCTGAAGCCCAGTGCCTCGATTTCATCGCGCGTGTCGCGACGGCACGCGCGGTGTCGATGTGGCACGTCTCGCAGTTTTTGGTTGCGGAGATCGACGGGACGCCGGCCGGGGCGCTCTGCGCCGTGCCCGCGGCAGGCACTGGACCCGCGGCCTGGCGTGTGATCGAGGAGGTCGGTGCCGCGACCGGACTCGCGGCGTCAGAGCTGGAAGCCATCCGCCAACGTGGCGCCTATTCGCGTGCCTGCTGGGTTCAGGGCGGCGAAGGTGACTGGATGATCGAGCATGTCGCGACAAATCCCGCCTATCGTGGTCGCGGTCTCGTGCAGGCGTTGATTGCCCACGCGTTGGAGAAGGGGCGTGCGGCCGGCTTTGCCCGCGCGACGATCTCGTTCCTGATCGGCAACGAGCCCGCCGAACGCGCCTACGCCAAGGCCGGCTTTGTGTTCGCGGAAGAGAAGCGCGATCCCGCGTTCGAGGCCATTATCGGCGCGCCGGGCTTTCGTATGTTCGCGCGCGCGATTTAACCTCGCTGAGCAAGGGGTGGCGGTTGAGCGCGGTCGCGCCTCAATCTCGTCATTGCGAGGAGCCGTTGCGACGAAGCAATCCAGACTGTCTCCCAGGAAGATTCTGGATTGCTTGCGCGAGCCTTGGCCATACCGGGCAGGCGCTGACGGCGTCACTGGCGACGCAAGCCATCTACGTCGCGATCATCGTCGCGGCGCTGGCGCGGGTCGCTGCCGTGGTGCTTCCGTCGCATAGCGATGTGCTGCTGCACATCGCCGCCTGCGGTTGGATCGTTGCGTTCCTCGGTTTTGCGGCCGCGTTCGGACCGCTGCTTGCCGGCAATCCACGGCGCGCACTCGCCATCATGGGTGTGCCGGCTCCGGCGCGCTGAGGCTTAAGCGGCTGACGCCGGCGGGATGTCGGCCGGTGGCCGCACGCCCTTGCGCCAGTCGGTGATGGTGCAGCCGAAGCGCCCGCGGAACCAGCGGGCCATCGCGCTCTGTGCAGAGAAGCCGAGCTGTGCGGCGATATCCGCCAGCGGCCGGCCGGGGTCTTCGATCAGCTGGATCACGAGATCGGCGCGCTGCGCATCCAAGATTGCCGAGAAGCTGGTGCCGGCTTCAGCCAGGTGCCGGTGGATGGTGCGACGGGTGCAGGCGAGATGCTCGGCCACGCGTTCGACCGTGCAGTCGCCGCTCGCGAGCAGGAGGCGCACGACCTCGTCGACCTTCTCCTCCCAGCTTGCCGGCCGGTTTTCGATCGCCTCGATCCGCTTGCGCAGATAGTTCGCGATGAGGGGATGCGCGCTCGGGATCAGCCGCTCCATGTCGTGCGCCGACAGCAGGATCGCGTCCTCCTCCGCGTTGAAGATCACCCGGCAGCCATAGAAGTCGCGGTACCGTTTGCGGTCGTGCGGCGGCGGGTAGTGCAGGTGCACCTCCTGCGGCCGCCAGTCACTTCCAAACAGCGACTGGATGATGCGATGGACGCTGCCGAGCGCCATGTCGATCGACTGGCGTGGGGCCGTCGGTTGCCGCCCGCGCAGATGCAATGTGACGGTCACGGTTTGCTTGTCCCTGACGACGTCGAGCTTCATGCCGTCGTGATGCACATGGATGAAGCGCGAGAAAGCTTCGATGGCCTCGCCGACGGTCGCCTGTTCGCGCACGATCAGCCCGACCGCGCCGAAATTGGTCAGGCCGCCGCGCTCGGCCAGCCGCAAGCCGAAATCTTCGGCACCGGACTCCGCTGCCGACAGTTCGAGCAGGCGGCGCAGGGCGGGGACCGCAATGGGTGTATCTGGCTTGTCGAGGATGGCCAGCGACAGTCTGACCTTGCGCATCATCTGCCTGGGGTCGAGCCCGACCGACCGGGCGACCTCCGGGTAACAGCTCAAGCCTGCGCTGCGAATGAGGTCGGTCATGCGACCTGTTCCTGTCAGTCATTCCCGCAGATGTCCCGAAATGTAAAACTTCTGTCCCGATCCGTCAAATCCGGGAACAGGGCGGAACATACATAAGTGAAAGCGAAGCACCGGCGCGAATGCCGTGCTCATGACGGCGGGGCGCGATGAGGCCTCCGGCCGTCACGTGCCATTTGACCAAGACATTACTGGATCGGGATTATGCCGGGAAACATGCTTTCCAAGGGTGAGGTATTCGTCATTGAAACCGACGCTGCCTCCCGCGAACAATTGTCCAACGCGCTCCAGCAGAGCGCTTATGACGTGATCTGCTTCGCCGACGGCGCATCGCTGCTGTCGGAAGCCAAGGCGCGAATGCCGGCCTGCGTGTTGCTGGAGATGCCGCCGGATCGCTCTGCCCTCGACGTGCTCAAGCGCCTGCGCGAGGAAAACTGCATGGCGCCGGTGCTGGTAACTTCGGCGAACGGCAGCATTGCCATGGCGGTCGACGCCATCAAGAGTGGTGCGGCCGATTTCATCGAGAAGCCGTTTCGCACCCACGACGTCGTCGGCCGGATCGACGCCGCGATCGACGAATCCGTTCAGCCCGATTCGAGCCGGCAGCGCTGGCTGCCCGGCTGCGAGCCCCTGACCGCGCGCGAAGGCGATGTGCTCGCGCATCTCGCCGCCGGCCTGACCAACAAGGAGGTCGCCCGACGGATGCATCTGAGCGCGCGCACGATCGAGGGCTATCGCGCCAGCATTTTGAAGAAGGCCGGCGCCCGCAACGTGACGGATTTGCTCCGCCGCATCTTCGGCCTGGGTTCGCCCAGCCAAGCCTGAGGTTCGCCGTTGTTCCGCGGTCATGGTGCCGCCGCAGCGGCGCCCAACGGAAACCCCAATCGAACCGGTTCCTTCCCTGCCGCGTCTCACCACGATGGCGTGGCATGTTTTCGCAGCGTCCGGCTGGCGGCGCGGCGATATCGGCAGGGAGAAGTTTGATGCGCACGATCGCAAAATGTCTGGCGACGACGAGCCTGGTCCTGGTGACCGCAGCGCTCGCCTCGCCCTCATGGGCCGCCGATGTGGACGCCACATCGGCCATCGACACCGTCACGGTCTATCCTGATGGCGCCACCGTTACCCGCGTGATCGCGATCGATCTCACCTCCGGCGACAGCACGCTGGTCGCCAAGGATTTTCCACTCTCACTTGACCCATCCTCCCTCCGCGTCGAGGGTGAGGCGGGCGCAAAACTCACCATCGGCACCATCGATGCACGGCCGCCCCGCGCGGCGCCGCCGGTCAATCTGCCCGAGCTCGACAAGCGCATCGAGGCGCTCAAGGACGAGCGAGCCGACCTGCAAGGCGCGATCGATGCGGCGGCCGCCCGGCGCAAATTCGCGCAGCGCTTTGCCGAAGCCTCGCCCGCCGGCCTCGGCGAGAAGGGCGAGGCGCGCCCGATCACCGAGTGGCGCGCGGCCTTCACCGCCGTGGCCGAGGAGGTCGCGGCCGCTGAAACGGCGATCCGCGATGCCGCACGAAAGCAGCGAGAGATCGATCGCCAGATCGCGCAACTCGAAGCCGACCGAGCCGCCAAGCCGCCGAGCAAGCTGGAGGTGCGGATCGACGTCGCCTCGGCAGCCGCGACAAAGGCAACGCTGCGCGTGACTTACGCCGTCCGCAATGCGCGCTGGCTGCCGCTCTATGACGCCCGGCTCGACACCGGCGCCAAGGACCGCAAGCCGCAGCTCGAATTGATTCGCCGCGCTGAGGTCACGCAATCGACCGGTGAGGACTGGTCGAATGTCGCGCTCGGCGTTTCCACCGTCCGTATCGCCCGTGGCGGCAGCGCTCCGGAGCTGAACTCGCTGGTCGCGCGCTATCCGCAAGTCCCCAAACCGCAGGCGGACATGGCGATGCCTTCGTCTGCGCCGATGCAGCGTCAGATGCAGCTATTTGCGGGTAAGAAAGAAGAGGCGCCGGAGCCGCGCGAGCGTGCCGACGAACAGCAAGCGGTTGCGGAGATCGGCGATTTCCAGGCGACCTTCAAGATTCCCGGCCACGTCAGCCTCGGCGCCGCCGAGGGTGCCAAGAGCCTGCGCATCGCCTCGATGAGCGTGCCCGCCGATCTCGCGGTGCGCGCTGCGCCGGTGCTGGATCCCACCGCCTTCCTCGAGGCCAGCTTCAAGCAGACCGACGATGCGACCCTGCTGCCGGGCAAGGTCGCGATCTACCGTGACGGCGTCTTCGTCGGCCGCGGCAAGCTCTCGGCCTCGGCCAAGGACGATATCGTGCGGCTCGGCTTCGGCGCCGACGACAAGGTCAAGATCGAGCGTGCCGTGCTCAAGCGCAATGAGGGCTCGGCCGGCTTGATCGTGACGACGTCGAAGACCGACGAGCGCGCGTTCAAGACCACCGTCCGCAACGGCCATGACTTCCCGATTCACGTCGCGATCGAGGATCAGCTGCCGGTCAGCGAGAACGAGGAAATCGTCGTCGAGATGCTGCCGGCGACCACGCCGCCCACGGCCAAAGATATCCGTGACAAGCGCGGCGTGCTGGAATGGTCGTTCGACGCCAAGC
Organism: Bradyrhizobium rifense; assembly: GCF_008123425.1. Classification (GTDB taxonomy): domain Bacteria; phylum Pseudomonadota; class Alphaproteobacteria; order Rhizobiales; family Xanthobacteraceae; genus Bradyrhizobium; species Bradyrhizobium rifense. The sequence goes on along the minus strand of NZ_VSSS01000016.1, from coordinate 15,842 downwards.
CCGGCGAGGTCAAGGACATCAACTTCGCCTGGCGCGCCCGCTGGCCGAAAGACAAGAGCATGGTGATCGCGCCGTCGGGCTAGAGACGGTGCCTCTCCCTCTCCCCGCAAGAACAAGGAGAGGGAGTTGAGAGAGCGCTGCCTCACTTCGCCTTCAGGAAATCCGCGACGTCGAGCAACATGAACTCGTCGTCGTCGGCCTTGTTGGGATCGCGGCTCGACGAGAACGGCAGATTGTTGTCGTTGCCGACGATGATGTGGGTGTCGTCGACGCGATCGACGTTCTCGATGGTGAAGAACGGGAAGGTGTAGACGCCGTCATTGAGGGCTTTCCGCGCCTTCTTGTCGGGGTCCTGGATCTTCATCAGGTCGATATAGCCGATCTTGCGCACTGGCTTGCCGACATTGGCCTCCGAGAGCTCAATCTTGTAGACGCGCTTGAACTTGGCGACGTCAGGGAAGCAGTTGTCGCCGCGGGTGCCCGCAGGGCAGGCCTTGTCGGGCGTGCCTTCGCCGTTGTCGCGCTCGATGACGAGGCCGGCGCTCGGATCGATCATGTTGAAGTCGCCGATGGCGTTGCCGTTCTGCTCGAACACATACTGCCAATAGCGGCCGGTGAACTTTTCCGCGGCGACGTCGAATTCGAGGATGCGGGAGGCTTCCTTGCCGTCGACCCGCTCCCAATCCTTCTTGTCGGCATCCCATAGCGGGCCCTCGAGCAGGCCGTAGAGGAACTTGCCGTCCTTCGACGAGGCAAAGCCTTCAAAACCCTTGGAGCGGCGCAGATTGACGTTGGTGTAGGTCGCGCCCGGCGCGCCCGGCGTTCCCACCGCCCAATGGTCGGGCGAGCGCACCGGCTTGCCGTCGGCGATGGTCTCGAACACGGCGAGGATCTTGCCGGTCTTGTCGGCCTTCAGGACATAGGGGCCGAATTCGTCGCCGATCCAGAAGGTGTCGCCGATGATCTGGAATCCTTCGGTGTCGAAGTCGGAGCCGGTGAGATAGCGCTTCTCAGTGTCCTCGTGGACGATGCGGAACGGGACCTTCTTGTCGGGATCGTGCAGGAAGACGGTCTCCTGGCGCTCGATCTTGCCGCTGGCCCAATCCATTTTGTAACGGTTCAGGTACAGCATCGAGTCCGGCGAGTTTGCGCGCGCGCCCATGCCGTTGTCGGTGATGACCCAGAAGCTGCCGTCGGGCATCTTCTTGATGCCGGAATGGCCCTGCAGCGGCTGGCCCTTGAACGGCAGCGAGATGCCGGTCGAGCGCTCGAACGACTTGCCCATCACCGTGCCGAGCGCGTCGACGCGCTTGCCGGTGGTGTATTTCCCCGAGGTCATGAGATCGGCGGGCGCATCAGCCGGCGCGTCGATGAAGGTCGCGGCCGGCATCACCACGTGGCCGGCGAGCTTGGCCGGGAATTCGCCCTCGCTCTGCGCGAGCGCCGTGCTCGCGGTGAGAATGATCGTTGCGACGGTGCTGAGAAAAGTCGCGCGCATGTGCGTCTCCTGTTAACGGAGGCCGTCTTATGCGGACCGCATATTGCAGTTTTGTGAAACCGGGCCAAACGCCGCAGGCACCGGCTATTCCGTTACCGCGCGTTGTGTCTCACACGCCTTCATAGACCAGTCTGGTGAAGAAGCCGGGGTCGATGACAAACTGGCCGAATTTCGCGTCGAACGCTGCAGTCGGCTTCGCGGCAACCGTCTCGTCGCGCGTTTTTCCCTGTTTCTTGAGATTGCCGACATTGTCCCGGATCGCGACCAGCATGTCGCGGAATTCCTGGAGCTCGGCCTTGTTGCTGACGGGTTTGCCGTGGCCGGGAATGATGATGGTGTCGTTCTTGGCCACGGCCAGATTGGCGTCGGAGGCCGCGATCATGCCGTCGATGCTGCCGCCGGTCGAATAGTCGATGAAGGGATAGATGCCGTTCCAGAAGGTATCGCCGACATGAAGGACGTTGGCCTCGGTGAACATCACCGAAATATCGCTGTCGGTATGCGCAGGCCCGTAATGTTTCAGGGCGATCGAGGCGCCGTTGAGCTTCATGCTGTGCTCCTTGGCGAAGACCTCGGCGGGCACAGCACCGGCGGGAGAGGCAAGGAAATTGTAGTCCCAGTCTTCGACCCGCTGAACGCCGGCGAGATGTTTGCGGGTGTTTTCGTGGGCGACGATCCTGGCGCCGGCCGCGTGCAGCCATTCATTGCCGTCGGCGTGGTCGAAGTGCCAATGCGTGTTGATGAGATGCGCGATTGGTTCGCCACCGAGCTCAGCCAACGCCTTGCTGAGCTGAGGGCGCGAGACGCCGATTCCTGCATCAACCAGAAGCTTGCCGTCAGGTCCCGTGAGGACGGCAATGTTGCCGCCGGATCCCTCGAGCACGCTGATATTGTTGCGGAGCTTGTATGTCGTGATCGGTGAAGTGGCCGCGCTGTCCTTGATCAGGCTGACAAGGCCGCGGGCTTCGGCGTAGGCTTGTCGAGGGCTGAGCCAGCCCGCCGTGGCGGCGAACGCAGCACCGCCAACGCAACACAGGCAGAAGCCACGTCGGGACATTGAATGGAGGTTTGACGATGCCATGCGATGCTCGCTTTCTGGAGCGAGTATCGATTGCGGCCACGGTCGCTCCCCGTTGGCGCGAAGGTGCGACCAAGGCAGGACGCAGTCTATCAGGATTGCACGATCGGCCGCGCTCGCGCGCAGTAACGGGTTACTCCTTCACCGCGCCGGTCAGCGAGGACACGTAATAGTCCACGAACAGCGAATAGAAGATCGCAACCGGCAGCGAGCCGAGCAGCGATCCGGCCATCAGTGCGCCCCACTGGTAGACGTCGCCGGTGACGAGCTCGGTCAGGATCGCGACCGGCACCGTCTTGTTGGCACCGCTCTGGATGAAGGCGAGCGCGTAGATGAACTCGTTCCAGGACAGCGTGAAGGAGAAGATGCCGGCCGAGATCAGGCCGGGCACCGCGAGCGGCAGCGTGATCCGCCGCAGGATCTGGAGCCGGGTCGCACCGTCGACCAGCGCGCATTCCTCGAGCTCGTAGGGGATCGACTTGAAATAGCCGATCAGCAGCCAGGTGCAGAACGGCACCAGGAAGGTCGGATAGACCAGGATCAGCGCCAGCGGCGAGTCGAACAGGCCGAACTGCACCACGACGGTGGCAAGCGGGATGAACAGGATCGACGGCGGCACGAGATAGGCGAGATAAATCCCGAGGCCGACATAAGGACTGCCGCGGAAGCGAAGCCGCTCGATGGCGTAGGCCGCCAGCGTGCTCGCGATCAGGGACAGGGTGGTTGCTCCGATCGCGACCAGCATCGTCGTCCATAGCCAGCGCGGATAGGCGGTGTCGAACAGGAGGTGCTTGATATGCGCCAGCGTCGGCGAGGTGATCCAGAACGGATTGTGCTCCTTGTAGTTCATCAGCTCGGCGTTCGGCTTGAACGACGTGATCGCCATCCAGTAGAACGGAAACAGCAGGATCAGCACGAAGCAGCCGAGCGGCAGATAGATCATCATCAGCCGGCGCAGCCCGGAATCCCAGGCCATGGTGTCGGGCGCCGCTTTTGCGTTGGCCACAGTGGAGGCTTGCGCGACGGTGTCAGTCATTGCTCTCTCCCTGCTGCCATTTGCGGCGCGCCAAGCCGAAATAGGAAAACAGCGTCGCGAACACCAGGAACGGGATCATCGACACCGCGATCGCGGCACCTTCACCGAGCTCGCCGCCGGCGATGCCGCGCTGGAACGCGAGCGTCGCCAGCAAATGCGTCGAGTTTCCCGGACCGCCGCGGGTGATGGCGTAGACCAGTTGGAAGTCGGTGAAAGTGAAGATGATCGAGAAGGTCATGACGATGGCGAGGATCGGCATCATCATCGGGAAGGTGATGTAGCGGAAGCGCTGCCAGGCGCTCGCGCCGTCGAGCATGGCAGCCTCATAGAGCGAGGGCGAGATGGTTTGCAGCCCCGCCAGCAGCGAGATCGCGACGAAGGGAATGCCGCGCCAGATGTTGGCGGCGATCAGCGAGAACCGTGCCGGCCAGGGCGAGCCGAGGAAGTCGATATTGCTCGTGCGCCAGTGCAGCACGTCGACCAGCAGATAGGAGATGATCGAGAATTGCGGATCGTAGATCCACCAGAATGCCAGCGCGGAGAGCACCGTCGGCACGATCCAGGGCAGCAGGATGATCGCGCGCAGCAGGCTCTTGAACGGAAAATGGTTGTTGAGCAATAGCGCAAGCCAGAAGCCGAGCGCGAACTTCCCGAAGGTCGCGATGCCCGTGTAGACCACGCTGTAGAACACCGCGTTCCACCACAAGGGATCGGTGAGCAGGTACTGGAAGTTCTCCAGGCCGATGAACTCACCCTTGCGGCCGATCGTGGTGTCGGTGAAAGCGAGCCAGAGGCCGAGCCCAAGCGGATAGGTCAGGAATACCGCGAGCAGCCCGATCGCGGGCGCGAGGCACATCACGACCAGGAATGGCTTGTAGTCGAACAGGCGCACCAGCCAGTTCGGTTGCCGCTGGACGAGGGCGAGGGGGGGAAGTGTGGTCACGGACATCGGGTCGGCGTCCTGTCTGGTATGTCACCTCGTCATCGCGAGCGAAGCGAAGCAATCCAGTCTGTCTCTACAGCTGCAGTCTGGATTGCTTCGTCGTTTCACTCCTCGCAATGACGGCCGCTACTTCTGTCGCCTGAAATACCGCTTGCAGCGCTGCTCGGCTTCTGCGGCGGCGGCCTCCGGCGTGGCCGCGCCGGTCGCAACCGACGCGAACATCTGGATCAGCACGTAGTCGGCGCTGACGGCGCCGGTCGCCGTCGAGATCGGTCCCGCATAGCCGTCGTAATAGGTGCTGTTCATGGTGTCCTTGAACAGCTTCACCTTGGGGTCCTGCGCCCACACGGCGGCCTCGGCATAGGCCGCCAGCGGCTGCGCCCAGTAGCCGGAGTTGGCGTTGAGCCACGGCTCGTACTGGTCCTTTTCCAGCATGTACTGCAGGAAGGCCTTTGCGGCGTTGGGGTACTGGCTGTGCTTGAACACCATGGCATTCAGCGTTAGGCCCGCCATCGGCGAGACCTTGGCCACGCCCTTCGGCAGCAGCTGATGCTCGCTGTCGTCGGCGATCGCCTTGGTCGCCGGGTCGTTCTTCAGCGAGAAATACAGCGAGACGCCGTTGGCCGTCAGCGCGATCTCCTGCGCGGCATAGGCGCGGTTGTTGCTGACGTCGTTCCACGACGTCGTGCCGGCGATGAAGGTCGGGTAGAGCTGCTTGACCCAGTTCAGCGCGGCGATCGTCTCCTTGCTGTTGATGATGACGTCGCCCTCTTCGTTGAGCAAGGCGGCGTTGTGCGACCACAGCGCCCAGCTCGCAAAGCCGTTGCCGTCGCCCTTGGCGTTGCCGAGCGCGAAGCCCGCCGGCTTGCCGGCCTTTTGCAGCTTCTGGCAGAGGTCGAGGATGCCGGCATGGTCTTCCGGCACCTTGTCAAAGCCGACCGATTGCAGGATCGACTTGCGGTAGATCAGGGGACCCGCAGTCGCGCCGAACGGCAGGCCGATCCAGGTGTCGCTCTTGTTCTTCTTGCCGTAGCGCTGCGCCAGCGGCAGCCAGCCGCCGTAACGCTTGCCGGCATAGTCGGCGACGTCGGTCAGCTCGATCAGCTTGTCGACATAAATGTGCGGTGCATCGGAGAAGCCGATGATGATGTCGGGGCCGGCGCCGGAATTGGCGGTGACAGCGGTCTGCTGGTTGATGTCCTCCCAGCCGACGAAATCGACCTTGACCTCGACGCCGGTCTCCTTGGTGAACTTGGCCGCATTGGCGCGGAACACGTCCTCGTCCGCCTGGACGAAGCGCACCGGCCGCAGCATGCGCAAGCTTGCGCCTTTCTCGATCGGCAGTTTCGGCCCGGGGACGTCGGCAGCCTTGATCGCGGATTGAGCGTGCGCTGCAACACCAGTGGCAGCGACCGTTGCAGCGGACAGGCCCAGCGCCAAGGCATCACGACGTGTGATGTCGTTCCTCATCAGTTCCTCCCTATGATGTCTCCCTTCCCGGCGTTGATCGCCGGTGAAGGGCCGTTTCGGTCTTTCGGCGCGCTCTTTGCGGCCAGCCGCCTTAGCTGTTCGGGCCGCGGTCCATGCCGACAGGTTGCCAGCGGCGGAGCGCGGTGTCTTGCAGCACCGACGGGTTCACGCAGCTTACCGGCCACATGCCCTGAAGCACCAGTGACAATTCGTAGCCCACCCGGCGCTTGCGCGCCTCGTCGAACCGTGCCGAGGCCGAGGCGACATGGGCGGTCAGGGTCACGTTCTCCATGCTCAGGATGGGGTTGTTGTGCGACGGCGGCTCCTTCTCCAGCACGTCGAGCGCGGCATGCGCGATCCAGCCTTCCTGCAGCGCCTTGATCAGGCTCTCCTCGTCGACGGTGGCGCCGCGCCCGGTATTGATGAAGACCGAGCCCTTCTTCATCTGCCGAAAATGCTTCTCGGTCAGCATGTGATGCACTTCGGGCCGGGCAGGCGCGTGCATCGAGACGAAGTCGGATTGCGACAACACTTCGTTCAACGTCGCCGGGATGACGCCGTGGTCCCACATCAGCGTTTCCTGGATGAAGGGATCGTAGGCCATCATGCGCAGGCCGAACGGCGCGGCGCGCTTCGCAACTGCACGCGCGACGCGGCCGAACGAGACGAAGCCGAGCGTCTGGCCCATCAGCCGCGGGATCTTCAAGAGCGCCGGTCGGCCCTCGGCCCAGCGCCCGGTACGCACCATCCTGTCCTGCTCGACCAGGCGGCGGAAGCCGGCGAGCAACAGCATCATGGCGTGGTCGGCGACTTCCTCGATGAAGGTGTCGGGGATGTTGGTGACGGGAATGCCGCGCGCGGTCGCCGCTTTCACGTCGACGCTGTCGACGCCGACCGAGCCGAGCGTGATGACCTTGCAGCTCTCCAGCGCGTCGATGATGGTCTTGGTGATCGGGATGCCCTTGGCGTAAATCGCGTCGGCATTCTTGGCGGCGGCGATGAACTCCGCCTCGTTGGCCGGCGCCTCGACGATCTCGGCATCGATCGGATCGAGCGCCTCGCGCTCGTAGGAATAATCGCTGCCCGCGACCGTGAAGCTCGCGCCCTTCGGCGTCACCACCCTGTATTTCGGCATTTCCTGCTCCCGATTTGGTTTGTCGGTTCTTGTTGTGGCCCGCACCTTTGAGCGGGCCTTTGCGTCTTTTACGCGAAATCGGCGCGTCCGCGTACAATCGCCGGTTGCCGGCTGACGATTATTTGCCGTTTTTGCCGGCATCGTCCGGGCTTCTACGGAGGCGTGTAAGTAACTTGCTAAGGGGTCTGACACTAAAAGTTGATTCAATTTCGATCCATTCACTCGCGCGCCCGCATCTCTTTTCCCCGGAGCCCACCCCGTGAAGTTGAGCAATCTGAAGATCGCGCCCAAGCTAGGCATCCTTGTCGGCGTCACCTTGTTCGGCCTGTGCATTTCCGGAGTTCTCGCCGGCTACCTGATGAAGCGCGAGATGGTGAATGCACGCATCGACCAGACCAAGTCGATCGTCGATCTTGGTCGCAACTACGCGGCTGCGTTGAAGAAGCGCGTCGACGCCGGCGAGCTGACGAAGGATGCGGCCATGGCCGAGCTTCGCCGCTACGGCAATGCGATGACCTATGACAACGGCTCGGGCTATCTGTTCGGCACGTCCTATGACGGCATCACCCAGCTCGCGCCCGATCCGAAGCAGATCGGCACCAACCGCATGGACGTCGTGACCAACGGCCGCAAGCTGTCGGTCGAGCTGATGGACGGCGTCAAGGCCAACGGCTCGATCCTGCTGTACTATGAATATGTGAAGCCCGGTCAGGAAACGCCGATCCGCAAGATTGGTTACGCCGTCGCCGTTCCCGGCTTCGACATGTATCTCGGCACCGGCGCCTATCTCGAGGACATCGACCAGAAGATGGGCCCGGTCTACTGGCTGCTCGGCTTTGCCATGCTCGGCATCGTCATCGTCGCCGGCAGCGTCGCCTGGATGATCGGCCGCAGCATCAGCCGTCCGCTGGCCCTGCTCGGCACGCGCATGAAGGATCTCGCCGACGGCAAGCTCGAGGGTGACATCCCCGGCGTCGGCCGGGGCGACGAGGTCGGTGCGATGGCTGCGACCGTCCAGATCTTCAAGGACAATGCGGTCCGTATCCGCGACCTCGAGAAGACCGAGGCCGAGGCCAAGGAGCGTGCCGCGGCGGAACGTCGCAATGCGATGGAGGGCATCGCCAGCGACTTCGAACGCAGCGTCAACGGCATCGTCCGCTCGGTCTCCTCGGCTGCAACGGGCATGCAGGCCACGGCGCAGTCGATGACCGCGACCGCCAGCGACGCCTCGTCGCGGGCGGCAACGGTCGGTGCGGCCTCGCAGAGGGCTTCGGGCAATGTCGGCACGGTTGCCGCCGCCGCCGAAGAGCTGTCGAGCTCGGTTGCGGAAATCTCCCGCCAGGTGACGCGCTCGACCGAAGTGGCGAGCCGCGCCGTCAGCGACGCCGAGCGTACCAACGCCACGGTGCAGGAGCTCTCGACCGGCGCCGAGAAGATCGGCGAGGTGGTCAAGCTCATTCATTCGATCGCGGCGCAGACCAATCTGCTCGCGCTCAACGCCACCATCGAGGCGGCGCGTGCCGGTGAATCCGGCCGCGGCTTCGCCGTCGTCGCCTCCGAGGTCAAGGCGCTGGCCAACCAGACCGCCAAGGCCACCGAGGAAATCTCCGCCCAGGTCGCGGCGATGCAGACCTCGACCAGCGATGCGGTCGCAGCGATCGGCGGCATCACCCAGACCATCGCCGAGATGAGCGAGATCACCGCCGGCATTTCGTCCTCGATCGAGCAGCAGGGCGAGGCCACCCGCGAGATCGCCCGCAACATCCAGTCGGTCGCGGCCGGCTCGAACGAGATCAACGCCAATATCGGCAGCGTCACCTCGGCCGCGGAAGCGACCGGCAGTGCGGCCAGCGACGTGCTGACCAACGCCCGCGAGCTGGACAGCCAGTCCGGCGCGCTGCGCAGCGCGGTGGACGGCTTCCTCGCGAAGGTGCGTGCGGCCTAACGCCTTGCGCTGAATTCGTAGGGTGGGCAAAGACGCGAAAGCGTCGTGCCCACCTTTTCCTTTTGAGTGCGTGATGATCGACGGTGGGCACGCTTCGCTTTGCCCACCCGAGAGACCGTTTTACTGCTTCTCGATCCCTGCGTCCCGGATCAGCCGCTCCCACAGCACCAGCTGCTCGTTCACGAACGTGCCGAGCTCCTCCGGCGTGCCGGAGAAGGCGTCCATGCCGAGCGTGGCGAGCTGGGCCTTGATCTCAGGCTTCTCGACGATCTTGCGGATTTCGGCGTTGAGCCGCGTCACGATCTCCTTCGGCATGCCGGCCGGGCCGAAATAACCCTGCCATGACGAGATGTCGAAATCAGGCACGCCGGCCTCCTGCATCGAGGGAAGACTGGGGATCAGCGGCGTGCGGTCCTTGGTGGTGACGGCAAGCGCCCGCAACGCATTGCCCTGGACATGCGGCAGGCCGGTCAGGATGTCGACGAACATCATCGAGACGCGGCCGCCCATGACGTCGTTGAGCGCCGGCGGCGAGCTCTTGTAGGGCACATGCAGGAGGTCGAGCCCCGCATTGTGGGCGAAGGTCGCGCCCGAGACGATCGCCGAGGACGAGCCCGAGGCGTAGCTCAGCTTGCCCGGAGTGGCCCTGCCGTAGGCGACGAGCTCGCCGACGGTCTTGGCCGGCACGTCCGGGTGGATCACCAGCATGAAAGGCAGATCGCCGGTGCGCGCGATCGGGGTGAAATCCTTCACCGGATCGTAGGTCAGGCTCTTGAGCAGATAGGGATTGGCCGAATGTGTGGTGTTGGTCGTCACCAGCAGCGTGTAGCCGTCAGGCGCGGAGCGCGCGACATAGGTCGCGGCGATCATGCCGTTGGCGCCCGCCTTGTTCTCGATGACGATGCCGACGCCGAGCGCCTGCGACAGATGCTGCGAGATCAGCCGCGTCGTGGTGTCGGTGCCGCTGCCGGCCGCAAACGGCAGCACCAGCGTGATGTTGCGGCTCGGCCAATTATCGGCCTGCGCGGCGGATGCGGCAGCGAGACACAGCGCGGCGGCGCCGGCGGTGCGCAGGACGCGCAAAAGCGAAGACAGCATGTTCGGACGTTCCCTCTTTTTTCGTTGGCGGGGAACCTAGCGTCTCCTCGTTGAAATCGGAAGGTGCGAGTTTGTCGCCCAGTCTCCGCTGCGCGGAATTACTTCACCGCCGAGCCCTGGCGCGAGGCGATGACGACACCGGCGAGCACCAGTGCGTAGCCGATCAGGTGGAACGGCTGGAGCTTTTCGCCGAGCAGCAGGATCGCCATCGCCGAACCGAACACCGGCACCAGATGGAAGAACGGCGCGGCGCGGTTCGGCCCGATCAGCGCGACGCCGCGGTTGAAAAACAGATAGGCGAGCGTCGAGGGGAAGATCAGGATGTAGCCGAGCGTCAGCAGCGTCACGTTGTCGAATTGCATGACATTGCCGGACCGCACCTCCCAGATCGCCGTCGGCAGCAGCATCAAGGCGCCGCAGCAGGTGGTGAAGGACAGAAACGACAGCTGATGAACTTTTGGCCGGCGCGGGATGAAGGCGGAGTAGATGCCGAACGCCACCAGCGAGGAGGCGAACATGATGTCGCCCCTGTTGAACGAGATGCTCGCCAGCGCCGCAAGATCGCCGCGCAGGATGATGATCAGCACGCCGAGCAGCGAGATCGCGATGCCGGCGAGTTGACCGCGGGTCAGCCGCACGCCGAACAGCACCAGCGACCACAGCGCCACGAACAGCGGTCCGGCCGACTGGATCAGCAGCGCGTTCAGCGCCTCGGTGTATTGCAGGGCCCAGTAGGAGATCGCGTTGTTGAAGGCGAAGCCGACCAGCGACAGGAACAGCATCAGTGGCAGGCTTTTGCGCAAGGCCGGCCAGTCGCGCTTCAGATGCGGCCATGAAAACGGCAGCAGGATCAGGAACACGCCGAACCAGCGGATCGTGGTCACCGTCAGCGGCGGCACATGCGCGCCGACATGGCGCGCAAGCACGATGTTGCCGGCCCAGAACAGCGAGCTCAGGCTGAGCAGCAGATAAGGCTGGTTGTTGAGCCAGCTGGCCGGACTCGAGGCAGGTGGCGCGGGCGAGGCAATCGTCATTGGCGTCACATACGACCTTGCGCCGGATTGCCGTCGTGACACAAGTCACGCCGCCGCAATGCTACAATGCAGGCGCAACCCGGGGAGGTGCCTTTGGCGGTCAATATGTTGAACATTGTGGGCCTGGAACGGCTCGACCGGCATGCGCCGGTGGTGATGCTGAATCTGATGCGCTTTCACGCGCGCTCGCGCGACGGTGACGGCTCCGGCTGGGACGCGTATCTGCGCTACAGCGCGATCACCGTGCCGATGATCAAGGCGCGCGGCGGCACGCTGTTGTGGACCGGCGAGGCCAAGGCGATCGCGCTTGGTCCTCACGACGGGAATGAGTGGGATTTCGTCGCGCTGGTCTATTATCCGACGGTTGCGGCGTTCCTCGACATGATGACGTCGGAAGCTTACGAGACGCAAGCCGACCCGCATCGCGTCAACGGCTGCGCCGAGCACGTCATCATCGCGACGAGTGAGGCGTACAGTAAGTTCAAGACGAAGTAGCGCGCGCCGCGAGGTTACTTCAGCCCATCGATGGCGGCGTGACACGTCGTCTGCAACAGGCGGCAGACGTCCTCCGTCGAGCGCTGCGGGCTCAATGCTGCAAAGGTCGGATAGCTCGTCAGCACGAAGATGAGATCGACCGCATCGTGCACGGCGCGCCTGGTCGCGCGCTTGTCGGCGATACGCGACAGCAGTTCGGTCAGTAGCTCCCGGCGCCGTTCGTTGCGCTCGATCAGGGAGTCGCCGAATTCGGGATCGGTTGCCACAGCCTGGTTGAGCCCGCCAATGGCAGGATCGTGTGACCAGAAGGTGCAGAAGATTTCGATCACGCGATCGACCGCGGCGCGCGGGTCCGCCATCGTCATCACGCTGGCCAGCTCGAACAGGCCGCCCTCGCGCGCGATGTCGTCGAATACGGCCTCGAGCAATCCGCGCCGCGATCCGAATTGGTTGTAGACGGTCAGCCGCGTGACGCCGGCCGCCTTCGCCACCACGTCGAGGGAAAAATTCGCAATGCTGGCGTCCTTGCGCAGCAAGCGCGCGCCTGCCGCGATGATGCGGCTGCGAGTCTCCGCCGTAGCGGTGGCCCGCGCCGAGCTCACATAATTGCGCTTTGGCATCGCCTTGCCATGCCCTTAAATTGGATATACATTATGTATATCTAAATTGGAAAGCCGGAGCTTGCCATGCAGACTGCCCTCGTGATCGCCGTGTCGCTTCATGTGTTGTCGTCCGTGTTCTGGGCAGGATCAAGTTTCGCGTTAGCGCGAACCGGTGGCGCCGCTGGGGAGCAACTCGTGTTTCCACAACTCGGCGCAGCGACGATTGCGATCCTGACCGGGGGCTATCTCGGCCATCTCGTTCACGCCGGCAGCTTCGGCACGACGGAGCAGGTGCTCGCGCTGGGTGCGGTCTGTGCGCTGATGGCCGTTGGGATTCAGGCCGCGACCGGTCCCCGCGCGGTTTTCACCTTGCGCCGTGGCACGGGCGATCTTGCAAATGTTCGATCGCGCATTGCGACCGCACAGCGCGTCGCGGCCGGACTGCTCGGCATCACTGCGCTCTGCATGGGTGCCGCGCGTTACATCTGAGAGGGGGCTACGTCGCCTGCTTCCTCGACGCCACGAACACGCCCGACAGCACCAGGGCAAAACCGATGAAGTGGAAGGCCTGTGGGTGCTCGCCCAGGAAAGCTATCGCCATGATCGAGCCGAACACCGGCACGACGTGGAAGAACGGCGCGGCGCGGTTGGCGCCGATCAGGCGGACGCCGCGGTTGAAGCAGAGATAGGCGAGCGTCGAGGGAAACACCGCGACATAGAACAGGGTGAGCAGGTTCGGCCCGTCGAGCTTCATGACGGGGCGCGCCGACAATTCCCAGATCTCCAGCGGAATGAGGCAGGCGGCACCGGCGCCGAAGGTGAAGGCGAGGAACGACAGGCCGTGGATCGGCGGCCGCTTCAGGGTCAGCACCGAATAGAGCGCGAAGATGATCAGCGCGACGATGAAGATCAGGTCGCCCTTGTTGAAGGCGATGTTCGACAGCGTGGTGATATCGCCATGCAGCAGGATGATGAGCACGCCGCACATCGATAGAGCCACGCCGAAGGCCTGCGCCGCGGTGAGGCGGATGCCGAGGATGACCAGCGACCACAGCGCCACGACCAAGGGTGCCGCCGACTGCAGCAGCAGGGTGTTGAGCGCCTGGGTATGCTCCAGCGCCCAATATTGCAGGGTGTTGAAGGCGCCGATGCCGGTGATCGACAGCACGATCATCAGGCCGAGTTTCTCGCGGATCGCGGGCCAGTCCTGGGCGAGATGCTTCCAGGCGAACGGCAGCACCAGCAGGAAGGCGAAGGTCCAGCGCAGGAAGGACAATGTCACCGGCGGGATGTGGCCGGCGGCGAGGCGCCCCACGACCGCGTTGCCGGCCCAGCACAGCGCGGTGATGCCGAGCAGGAGATAAGGCTGGTTGGCAATCCAGTGCTGGCCGGATGTGTCGGCGCTCGTGGTCTGGCCGGTGGCGGACATTGTGATTGTTATGGCCCCGCGGTGGAATGCACCAAGGCCACCAGCCCGGCGGCATCCGGGCCGGTCGAAACCCGGCCCCGTTCAAAGACACGGAAATCGAGGCTGCATCAACGGGGGTGGGCGCATCGCGACCATGCAGCGGCCGACGCTGTGCCTAGCGCTTTGGTCGAGGTCAGTGCATGGCCTTGGAAGATTTCCGGATTTTCCGGGGATATCAAGGGCTTGGATCGGGCATTGGGTCCTCAAAAAGCCCGCTTCTTGCTTGCCTAGAGAGGCTGCTTCCTTTATCCGGTTGGCTGCCCCGCATACGAACGGCTCCAAGCCGGGAATTGGGCTGGGCGCATCTAAATTCTTCGAAGGATTACCCGCGAATGGCCAATGTTGTCGTCGTCGGCGCCCAGTGGGGCGACGAAGGAAAGGGCAAGATCGTCGACTGGTTGTCGGAGCAGGCGGACATCGTCGCGCGCTTCCAGGGCGGCCATAATGCCGGCCATACGCTGGTCATCAACGGCGAGACCTACAAGCTCGCGCTGTTGCCCTCGGGCGTGCTGCGCCCGTCGAAACTGGCGGTGATCGGCAACGGCGTGGTGTTCGATCCGCAGGCCTTCCTCGACGAGGTCGCCAAGCTGCGCGGCCAGGGCGTCGCGGTCGGCCCGGAGAATTTGCGCGTCGCGGAGAACGTGACCCTGATCCTGCCGCTGCATCGCGAGCTCGATGCGCTGCGCGAATCGTCCAATTCGGCGACCGCGATCGGCACCACCCGCCGCGGCATCGGACCGGCCTATGAGGACAAGGTCGGTCGCCGCGCGATCCGGCTGATGGACCTCGCCGACCTCGACACGCTCCCGCACAAGATCGACCGGCTGCTTGCGCACCACAATGCGCTGCGTCGCGGCCTCAACCTGCCAGAGTTCGACGGCAACGAGATCCTGAAGGAGCTGACCGCGTTCGCGCCGCAGCTGCTGCCCTACGCCGAGACCGTGTGGCGTCTGCTCGACATCGAGCGGCGTGCCGGCAAGCGCATCCTGTTCGAAGGCGCGCAAGGTGCCCTGCTCGACGTCGACCACGGCACCTATCCCTATGTCACCTCGTCCAACACGGTGGCGGCGCAGGCCGCGACCGGAACGGGCATCGGTCCGGGCGGGGTCGGCTACGTGCTCGGCATCTGCAAGGCCTATACGACCCGCGTCGGCCAGGGGCCGTTCCCGACCGAGCTCTTGAACGAGATCGGCGAGGAGATCGGCCGTCGCGGCCGCGAGTTCGGGGTCAATACCGGGCGCAAGCGCCGCTGCGGCTGGTTCGACGCCGTGCTGGTCCGCCAGACCGTGCGGACCTGCGGCATCAACGGCCTGGCGCTGACCAAGCTCGACATTCTCGACGGCTTCGATTCGATCGAGGTCTGCGTCGGCTACAAGCTCGACGGCAAGGAGATCGATTATTTCCCGGCCGGCGAGGGCGCCCAGGCCCGGGTCGAGCCGATCTGGGAGACCATCGAGGGCTGGAAGGAGCCGACCGCGGGCGCGCGGTCCTGGGCCGACCTGCCCGCCCAGGCCATCAAATATGTCCGCCGGATCGAGGAATTGGTGGGGTGCCCGGTCGCACTTCTTTCCACCAGCCCCGAACGCGAGGATACTATCCTGGTGCAAAATCCGTTTGAGGCTTAACGATCTCTTACCAGGCCGCGGATATAGTTGAGTAGAAATGGCTGATTACTATCCGCTGATCGCCCGTGCTATTGCCGCCCTGGACCCCAACGCTCCCGGCGAAAGCCGGCGCGCGCTCTATGAGCGGGCGCGCACGGCCCTGATCGCACAGCTGCGCAGCGTGCAGCCGCCGCTCTCCGAATCCGAGATCACCCGCGAACGGCTGTCGCTGGAAGAGGCCGTCCGCAAGGTCGAGTCGGAAGCCGCCCAGCGGGCCCGCGAGGCCTCGCGCCCCGGTGGCGGCGCTCGCAGCGGGAGCGGCAGCGGCGATGCGTTCCGCCGGGCCAGCGCCCGCGCAGCCGACAACAACCCGACCGCATCTCCTCAGCCGGCTGCGCCGCCGCTGTCTCTTATACACATCTGACGCTGCCGACGA
>NZ_VSSS01000015.1 GCF_008123425.1 Bradyrhizobium rifense | reverse complement strand
TTGATTCGGGAATCCTATAAAGCAGGCAAAACTGGGAATCTGCCAAAGGAGTGCTAGAGCGACGCGTCGATCGCCACCCGATGTCCGTCGACCATCGCGGCGGCCTTGACCTTGGCTTCTTACTCTGTTGCGCTCAGCGCATTACCAAGTTCGTCGAGCACGCAATTCTGATAGATCATCATGATTTCAACCTGCCGAGTTCCAAACGAAAACTAACATAAGTTGGGAATTCGCATTCTTTCCCGGCATTCATCGGATTTACATTGGCAGAAGCAAATCACCTTGGCATAATCTTAGGGCCGGGGCTGGAACGTTCATCTCGCATCTATTTACACCCGGGGTCTGACGTGGTGCTTTCAGCACGATTTTAGATCAGCATAGCGAACAACCTGAGGCGGTCCGAAGGGCGGCCTTTTCTTGTGACGTGCGACGAAAGTTTTGCTGGATTTTCCTGCACTGGACAATCAAGATAGTCCCATTGAGCAGTCAATTTTTCCGGGGACATTGCAATGGCAAAACCGGCCGTTTCCCGTGATGCTTTTCGTGGACTATTCGCTTTCTATGCGGCGAAAGCTCATCACGACCACAAAGCCGAAGGTGAGGAATGCCTTCTGAAGCTGTTCGGGTCCGCGGAAGACATTCCTGATCGTCTATTGCAGCAGTGGTCTGAAAGAGCTGATTTACTCGGCCGCGAAACCGTTGGCAGTATAGTAGAGCCGCGCGCGCATGATATCGCCGGCGGCGGCGCGCGATATGATTGCGCGAGCGACTTTCTCCACACGCTCCTAAGAGATCTTGAGAGAAAAATGCAGTGATCAAGATACGCGCAGATTTTCCGCGCTGCTCTTGCCCCGCCTCTGATCGACTTTGACCTCGTAAGAGACCTTCTGTCCCTCACGCAGGTCCGAGAGACCAGCGCGCTCGACGGCGCTTATGTGCACAAAAACATCTTGGCCGCCATCATCGGGTTGAATGAAGCCGAAACCTTTGGTCGCATTGAACCATTTTACCACGCCAGTTGCCATTTTATTCTCCTCGCTACGCAATTCCGAAAGAATAAATCAGGTTTGCTGAGCTTTCCACCTTGAACTTACGGCGCAGCTCCCAAAACTCCTCCGGCGGAAGTAGCTCGCGCACCTTGTGTTCGTATACCCGTCAAAATCATCTTCGGCGAGATGCGCGCGATGGGCAGCGCCGGCGGAGGCTCGTTCGGTGCAATCCGCGTCGAGCGCGCAATCACAATTGGCTGCGCAGCCGGGCACGCCGGGCAATTGGTCTATATGCGCGGCGGCCATGGACCACGCTCCGAGGAGGCAACGCCGATCGGCGTCGCATCTGCCGCCGCCCGAGATGCGCGGCTCGGTCAGCGCTTCCAATTGGTCGCGAACTCCTTCCCGACGACTTCAGGACGTCAAGCGTACCGTTTGGGTTCTCCGATGACTGATTATACGGGCACCTTCAAAAACACGCCTAGATATCGCGAGCCGATCGCTGGATTACTTTCAGATCCGGCGGGCGTTGGGTGAGCCGACGTATGTTCGACAGCGCGGTCCACTTCGGGAGCCAAGCGAGTATAGCCAGTATCTGAAGAGGTCCGCGCGCGCTTTACGGCTTCTCGCTGCGCGATATAATTGCGCCTCGTAACTCAAAAATTGTACAAATGGCGGGGACACCATGGTTGCCACTCTCAGCAGCGATTTTTCCGTTTTTTCCGTTGGCGCGGCCGGCGGAATCTCGGCGGAGGTTCTTCATTGGTATGGACTTCGACGCGGTGGTCGTGTGCCGATCTACGCAAAGTCGGTTTTTTACTGGATTGTGACGATTGCGATGGTCTTGGTGGGCGCGTTTCTCGCGTGGGTTCGATTCGGCTCTGACGGAGTTCCATTTGACGTCTACTTCGTTGGTCTGGCCGCACCAATTATACTGCAGAAGCTGATTGCCCACGCTCCCGCAGGCGTTAAGGGATCGAGAGGCTCATCGACCGGCATCCGAGATTTTTTCGTTTGGTAGCCGATGGCCCAAGCCCGTTTTGCCTCCCTCGCGATTGGAATCGACGAGTACCCCCAAGGGTTCTACCAAGGGGATGAATTGCCCCTGAAATGTGCTAGCGCAGACGCCCGCCGTGTCCACGCGTGGGTTTCCGACACCTTCCCGCGCGAGCAGTCGAGACATTTCGCATTTTTCAACGCGCAGGCGACTCACCTTACAATTAAATCCTCGCTCGAGACACTCGCGACCCTGCAAAACCTTGATTTCGTGCTGATCTATCTTGCCGGTCACGGTCGTCGTACGGCAAACGGCGCCAACTTCTGCGCGTACGACCATCCGCAGGTTGGCCAAGGCGTCGATGCCCACTTTATCGACGATGCGCTCCGTAGAATGCAAGCAAAGAACGTCCTGATCTTTGTGGATTGCTGCCACGCGGAGGCGGTATTCTGGGGCAGCGAGTTCTTCAGCCGGTTGGAAGGCTCTCGTTGCAGGTTGTTCGTCGCTTCGTGTCAAGCGGATCAACTAGCCTACGAAGACGATCTCCTAAAATCTGCAACTGACGCCAGTGGGTCAAGTTTGCTTGCGCTGGCGTTGTTCGAGAAAATCGACGAAGCGGCGCGGCTTCGCTCGGAGCACCTTAGCCTGGATGAGGCCTTGTTTCCCTACCTAAAGAGAAGAGTACCTGCGCTCGCGTTCAATCTCAAAGGGAGAGCCCCGCAGGAGCCGGTTTCCGGCGGACTGTCACGCGATAATATCTACCTGCCGATCGCCCCCTCAACTCGCCCACCGCCTGGAACGTTCACCGCGCTATTGGCGCGGTGGCGTTCAGTAGTCACCACTATCTGTGTAATTGCCGCGTTCTCGATCGTGACCATCTATGCCGCGACCTGGCATCTTGAATTCAGCTCCAAGGGCTATTTGGCACTTTTTGCAGGTCCATCCTGGTTACCGTCACTGCCGGGAGATCTCCTGCTACGAAGCGAGCTCCCATTTACAGTAGCTGACATCACCGAAGAGCCGTCCCTTAGGGCAGCGGCGTTGAGCCGGAAGATCGAGGGTATGTGGTGGCAGACCGATCGTTTCGGCCAGCGCCGCTGGCTACAGGTCATCGAAGGCGCTCTGCGACCTGGCATCCGCGCTTACACTAGGGCACTCAATGGCATGCCCCAGGAAGCAGCTCCAGACTTGAACCTTATCAATCCGGAAAGCTTCGATTTCAAGAGGCGCGGAGCTGGCGTATCCAGATACTCAAGCATGCTGTTTGGCCCCCGGCCGATGGACATAGATCATTTAATCGCCATTGGCGCGTCGGCTGTCCTCGATCATCCTACTGACATGGACGGCTTGATTAGACCGGTCGTCCAGCACAAGGATTTGGCTACATTTAATTCCAACGCATGTGCGACAACAATAAGCTACGAGTACCTCGAGTGGGGTAAGGGCGATTTTTGGCAATCGTTGTCTCTCTCGGCGGCCAGAGCCGACGCACCCGAGTTATTTGACTTTCTGATCTTCCAAGCCCGAGTTCTGGATCTCATCCTACGAGCGGAGCCGCCACGACCGGAATCTCCTGAATCCGATCCACTTGACTACATAGTGATTAGCGCCGCCAAACTTCGCCACCTGATTAGATCCTACGCACTTGGACGACGATTGAGAAATGAGACGGCGTTAGCGAAAGGAGATGCCGACAAAGTTTCCGAACTGAAAACGTCGGGATGCGGCACGATGGCGGATATTCTCCTTGCTTGGCTGGAGGAGGAGAAAGCTGATCCAGAGCTGCCAGCGAGGATCCTCGATGATCTCACGACGCCCCCGGTCAAGTACGGAAAACGTAGCGATACCGTGGTCAAACTGCTTCTCGGAGCTTTCGAGGAAATTTGCCACCGTGAGGCGATCAAAGACACGTCTAAAGGGTGGTCTTTGTTATCGCAGGTGCCACAATCGGTGAGCGCCAAGGACAGGCTCCGAATGGCTGTGCGCTTGGCGGCGGATCGCGGGTTTCCGGGAGAGTTGGAAGACGCCCTTTTTCAAACAGTCGAAAGATGGCCGAATAGAATTGCCGCAGACAAAGTGCCGCCTATGTGGGCGCAACTGTTCTCAGAGGCGCTGTCGCGTCCCGATCGCGCCCTGCAGACTCTGAGTGTTGGCGCTGCAAAGATGTCCTCCGAGTCAAAGCAGCGCTTCCTGCGTCTGGATGAACCAATCGAGAGAATAGCTAAGACAAATGGCATGGAATCTATTGCCCCCGGGCTCGATGCCTATGCGGAAGGTCTATCGTGGCTCGGTCCGCTTAGAAAAGACATATCGGACTATATTTTTCACGGTGAAACGACTGAAGGACGCGACCAAATCAAATCACTTGTCGACCTCAAGCTCGGGATGCTCGCACGCATGGCGTCTCGCGGCTATCAAGACCCCCGAATGAAGGAAGAGCTTTTCGATCTGCCTAATCCAATTCCAGGAATAAACCTCTCTGACTGGCGCGGATTTCTCGCACCGCGCGCATACGTGGATTGGATGTTGGCTGCGCGAGCGGAAATTAGATATCGGCAAGATCCGCCCACCCCGGAAGGCTTGTTAAGATTGGTGTCGAGCCTCCGAGGTGATGCGCGCCGTCGCAGATCCGAGGTCTTGATTGTGCAGGAGTACCTGCGTGATCGCCCTGTTGCGGAAAAAAAGAGGTGGGTCACGGAGCTAAGCGCGCTCGCTGCTACTGAAATCGAACCAGAATTGCGTGCGGACATCGCAAGCTTGGCGGTGAGAGTGTTTGCTTCGATCGAATTGGAGGACCTGAATGAGAAGCGCTGAAGCGCAACGCCCCCGCCGACGCGCGACGCTGAATCAAGGCGCGATAGGTTGCACAGCCGGCAACGGCTATGATCCGACCGTCTTGCCTGCCGCAGCATCTGCTTTCGGCGCATCCGCAAGGCCGCGCACGAAGTTTATGGCTCGCTCCTGAAGTTCGGCCTCAAGCTTCGTCGCCTTGATGCGCTCGACAACGAGCTCGCGATCGAACGGTCGCGCCTGGTGGTAGCCTTCCACGAACTCCTTGTCCTTGTCGGACAAGCGAGCGAGTTTGGATACGATGATGTCCTCAGGACATGGGGCAACGGCTAGGACCTTTCGATCGTCGACGTCGACCGTCTTGGTGATCGCCCGCTTTTCCAATCTTCAGGAAGCCGCGCGGTGTTCTCGTCGACACCGTCGATATAGAAGCCGTGCTCGCGATGGAATTTAGAGCCCTCGCCATAGAGGGCATTGATCTCTTCTGAAGCCTCTGGATCGTCTTCGGGATCCAGTTCCTTCTGCTGGATCTCCCAAATCTTCGCGTTTTCCGGATAAGCGTCGATTTCGCCAGAGGTGCGTAGGACGATTGGTGCGTCTGGCCATGAAAGCAAGATGCTTTGGCTGCCGATGATGAAGACCTTGTCGGTTTTAAATAGCCGGGCGATCACCCTGACTGTCTCGACAAGGTCTTCAATAGTGCGAACAAACGAGTTTTGTGTCACGCAGCCATCCGCGGAAGTCCCGCGGTCTGATGGATCGCAGATCTCTCGGCAATCCGCTTCGCCGCCTTCCAGATACGACGGCGCAGAGTGTCGTCCTCGAAATTGATGCCTTCCGCCAAAACGAAAGGTGAGGACAGACGCAGACGCGTCATCTCTTCGTCGCGGCTCGTCAGACGGCGGCGGACCGTAGAAGGAGGAAAGCCAAGCATGTCCGACCACTCGCGAACGAAAGCGTAGCCTTCGAAACGCTGGTAGTTATGGGCCAAAGAATCCTTAGCCCTTTCGACCAGCGACGGGTCGCGACCGATCTGCCGCGCAATAAGCCGATGCATGATCAGCTTCGCGGTGTCGTTCACGTATTCCCGGTTGATCCGGACGCTCATGGCTCTCGACCAGTGCCTATCTCAGGGTGGAAAATAGGGCATCGACCCTTAAAAATCCAGCTACCCACCAATCCTCTTGGACGGCGGATGTTCCCTGTCCGTTCAAACTAGCAGTTCCGATAAGCTCGGGCAACGGGGCAAAAACCCGGAAAATCGCCAAGGTCTAAGGAACCTGACCTCCGACCAGCAAGCGTCTTACTCAACTAAACATGGGGATATTGATAAGACAAATCAATATCTTAGCTCGATCTATCGCCTCAAGAGCGATAATCCTCCTTTCAGGCCCAAAACGGGAATGGAGGCCATGCCGGCGATACGAACTGAGATCTTCCAGAGAACCTTTACCCCTCCCCGCGGGAGATCTCCGAGCCCATCCTGGCCCTTTGCCGCGAACTCAGCCCAGACCGACAGCCTGTCTGGATCTCAGTCTTGCCTGAGCCCGGCGCCGTTGCCAGCGAGTGCTTCAGCAACGTTGCCGCAAAGGTTGCGAGAGACGGAGGGACACTGCTTTACGGATGGACGATTTGGGAATGGCCACGAATTTTCGTTGAAGCCGAACATCACGCCATTTGGGAATGCGATGATTCAGAGTCCTCGATCGTCCAATTTGTACTCGGAAGTCGCCGATTGCCGCACCGGCCAAGGCATCAAGCTTCACGAAGGGCAGATTTTGCTTACACGTTGATCAGAACAGCGGAAGCAAAGGTCCCGGGTCCAACACATGCCCAAGCGAAATGCCGACAAGCTTGCGCGCGCGAAAGCACGACCGGATCCCTCCCAATGGAACGAGGATGAAGCGATGACCTTTAGCGAGGCTGTCGCCGTGTTTTTTCCGCAAGGTCCACTGACATTATCATCACTGCGCAGGGCAGCGGCAGTTGGGACTCTTGAAATCGCCAAAGTGGCAGGTAAAGATTTGACGACGCCTCGTGCTATCCGCAAATTGGTAAAGCCATCATGCCGGGCCGCAAAGCCAAGCCGCCGCGACTCTGGTTCCGAGAAGACGACGGATGCTGGGTCATCCTCGATCGATCGGAGGGAAAGCGACGGCAGATCCGCACAGGTTGCAGCCGCGACGACATTGACGGCGCTGCGAAAGCGCTCGAAACCTACATCGGCGGACGGCACCCAACCACAATCGGGGCAAGTGACCCTGGGGTCCTCGCCATAGCCGACGTCCTTACTGCCTACGAGGTATCCAAACGGCCAAAGGATAAGAGTGACGAGCGAGCCTGGGCGCAGCATGATCTACTGCTCATCCGGCTCCTCGATCTGAATGGCTTCTTCGGTGACAAGACAGTGAGCAAGCTCAAGGCCCAGCTGTGCCGCGACTTCGTGGACTGGTCCACGAACACGCCGAATGAAAACAACAGGCAGGCCGGGTTTAAGCCACGTCAAGGCAAAGTTTCCGAGCAAACCGCTAGGCGCCGGCTTGAGGATTTACGTGCTGCCATCAACGCGTACCATGCGGAGCACACGCTGAGCGTCGTTCCGAAGATTACCCTACCTCCCAAGGCGGAAGGCCGCCACCGCTGGCTGACGCGCAACGAAGCCGCGCGCCTGCTCGGTGCCGCGATCGGCTACGTGTGGGATAACGAGCGAAAATCCTGGAAACGAAAGGAAGATGGCAAGCTGTTGCGCCGGGAGCGGTGGATCATCCGGCGACGCTATCCGGCCGCCCGCTTTTGTCTGATTGGCGTTTACAGCGCGCGGCGCGAGGAAACGATTCGGCGCACACAATGGCTCGCCACCACCACGCATCCATGGATGAACCTCGACGGCATGGTCTATCAGGGCAAAGGCGCCCTGGAACGGTCAACTAAGAAACGGCGCCCTCCGGCAAAGATCGCTAGCCGCCTGCGCCCTCACTTGGTCCGCTGGCGCAAGATCGACCAAATGCGATCTAGCGAACTGCGCGCGGCCGGCATTCTGGAGAACGGCGAACAAATCAGATTCGTCGTGAACCGCATTCACGATGGCCAGCCGCTTGCCGGCAAGATCAGGTCAGCTTGGGAAGGTATTCTGCAGGACGCGGGGCTTGGCGAGGATGTTGTCCGGCATTCGCTACGCCATACAGCAGCGACGTGGCTGATGCAGGCCGGCGTCGATATGTGGGAGGCTGCTGGCTGGCTTGGAATGACGGTAGAGCAGCTTGAGGCAAACTACGGTCATCACCATCCTGAATTCCAGGAAGAAGCCGCTGAGGCGTTTGGCGGCCAACGCTAGTCCCGCGCGGGGAACTTGGGATCGATTTCGTTCGCTGCAGCGTCGAGCTCAGATTGAGCGGCCCGCACCTTCGCCCAAGCCCCGGACTTCTCAGGATCCCTCGGCGAAATCTGCAGAAACCGATCGTTGGCTGTGACAAGCGCGTGCACGGCCTTACTCCAACGCTCGTATGCAGAATCGAGCTCTACAGCCACCACACTGCTCCGATCGAGCCATTTTGTTGCGCATTTCGTTGCGCGCAAAAATCATCGAAAGTATAAGTATTTGAAATAATGGTCGGAGTGGCAGGATTCGAACCTGCGACCCCTGCGTCCCGAACGCAGTGCTCTACCGGGCTGAGCCACACTCCGACAAGAGGCCGGCTTATAGCGTCGGGTTTGGCGCACCGCAAGCGGCCGAGATGAGGAATTTTATCCCTGTGAAAACGGGTCTTGAAACGTCGATTCTGCCGGCCGGCCAGGCCGGCGCGGAAGCTGCCGCCCGGATTTTGGCCGCGGGCGGGCTGGTGGCGTTCCCGACCGAGACGGTCTACGGGCTCGGCGCCGACGCGACGAATGCCACCGCGATCGCCCATCTCTATGCCGCCAAGGGCCGGCCGGCCTTCAATCCGCTGATCGCCCATGTCGCCGACCTCGCGGCCGCGCGCCGGATCGGGCGGTTTGATGCGCGCGCGCTGAGGCTTGCCGAGGCGTTCTGGCCGGGGCCGCTGACGCTGGTGGTGCCGAAGACGAATGATTGCCCGGTGGCCGATCTCGCCACTGCGGGCCTCGACACCGTCGCGATCCGCATTCCCGCCCACCCGGTGGCCGAAGCCATTTTGCGTGCCTTTGGCGGGGCGGTGGTGGCGCCGTCGGCAAATATCTCCGGCCACGTCTCGCCAACCTTGGCGGCTCATGTCGAGAGCGACCTTGCGGGACGCATCGACCTGATCATCGACGGCGGACCGGTTGCGGTGGGCGTCGAATCGACCATCGTTGGCTGCTTCGAGGCACCGATGCTGCTGCGCCCCGGCGGGCTGTCGCGTGAACGCATCGAGGCCGTGCTCGGCATGCCCTTAGGCCGACCGCCTGTGGAGACCGAGAGCCACGACAGCCAGCCACTGGCGCCGGGCATGATGGCCTCGCATTACGCGCCCCACGCCACCGTGAGGCTGGGCGCGCAAGACGTGGCACCCGGCGAAGCGCTGCTGGCGTTCGGGCCTGATCGCCTGCCCGGCCAGGAGGCTGCCGCCGCTGTCATGAATTTGTCGCCCGCGGCTGATCTCGATGAAGCCGCCGCCAATCTGTTCGGCTATCTTCGCGCTCTTGATGCCAGGGCGCCGCGAGCGATTGCGGTGATGGCAATCCCCGAAGAGGGCCTGGGTGAAGCGATCAACGACCGGCTGCGGCGCGCTGCGGTGGCACGATAAGAGCAAGAGACGAGATAATGAACATCAATCAATCCGCCACCCCGCCGCTTGCGCCGGAGCTGATCGACCAATTCCGCAAGATCGTTGGCGACAAGTACGCGATCACCGATGCGGCCGACATCCAGGCTTACGTTACCGAGGAGCGCAATCTTTTCCACGGCCGCTCGCCGCTGGTGCTGCGTCCGGGCTCGACGGCTGAGGTGTCCGCGATTTGCAAGCTCGCTTCCGAACTCAAGATCGCGCTGGTGCCGCAGGGCGGCAACACCGGCCTCGTCGGCGGACAGACGCCGCATAATGGCGAGGTCGTGGTGTCGCTGCGCCGGCTCGACAAGATCCGCGAGGTCGACACCGCCTCCAACACCATGACCTGCGAGGCCGGCGTGGTGCTGCAGATCGCGCAGCAGAAAGCGTCCGACGTCGATCGGCTGTTTCCGCTGTCGCTCGGCGCGGAAGGAAGCTGCACCATCGGCGGCAATCTCTCGACCAACGCCGGCGGCACCGCCGCGCTTGCCTATGGCGTGGCGCGCGAGATGGCGCTGGGGCTGGAGGTCGTGCTCGCCGACGGGCGTGTGCTCAACGTGCTGTCGAAGCTGAAGAAGGACAACACCGGCTACAACCTCCACAACCTCTTCATCGGCGCGGAAGGCACGCTCGGCATCATCACCGCGGCGACATTAAAGCTGTTTCCGAAGCCACGGGCGGTCGAGACGGCCTATGTCGGGCTGAAATCGCCGACGGCAGCGCTAAAACTGCTGACGATCGCGCAGAGCGAAGCCGCCAATGCGTTGACGAGCTTTGAGCTGCTCTCTGAGATGGCAGTCGACTTTTCCGTCCGCCACGGCATCGACGTCCGCGATCCGCTTGCCGAGAAGCATCGCTGGTACGTGCTGATGGAATTGTCCTCGCCGGGCGACGACGCCCGCACGCCGCTGGAGACGATCCTGGCCCGCGCCATGGAGGAGGAGATCGTCGACGACGCCGTGATCGCGGCCAACCTCAGCCAGCGCGGCAACTTCTGGAAGCTGCGCGAGGAAATGTCGTCGGCACAGAAACCTGAGGGCGGTTCGATCAAGCACGACATCTCAGTGCCTGTTGCCACCGTGCCCGCCTTCATCGAGGAAGCCAACGCCGCCGTGGTGAAGCTGATCCCCGGCGCGCGGCCAGTGCCGTTCGGCCATCTCGGCGACGGCAATCTGCACTACAATGTCAGCCAGCCGATCGGCGCCGACACCGCGGATTATCTGGCGCGCTGGCATGAGATGAACGCTGTGGTGTTCGAGATCGTGCTGCGCATGGGCGGCTCGATCTCGGCCGAGCACGGCATCGGCGTGCTCAAGCGCGACGAGCTGCCCGAGGTCAAGGACAAGACCGCGATCGAGCTGATGCGCGCGATCAAGGCGATGCTCGATCCGCACGGCATCATGAATCCGGGGAAAGTACTGTGAGCACTCTTGCGATTGACGCGATCAGGGATGCCGACGTGGAGTCGGTCGTTGCGCTGTGGCAGCGCTGCGGCCTGACGCGGCCGTGGAACGATCCGCATGCCGACATCGCATTGGCGCGGCGGCGCGACAATTCCACCATCCTGATCGGACGCGAGCCGGGCGCGATCGTCGCGACCGCCATGGTCGGCCATGACGGTCATCGTGGCTGGATCTACTACGTCGCGGTCGATCCGGATGGACGCAAGCGCGGCTATGGCCGGGCGATCATGGCCGCCGCCGAAGACTGGCTGCGCGCCGCCGGCATTGCAAAGCTTCAGCTGCTGGTCCGGCGCGAGAATGCGCAGGCCAATGCGTTCTACCAATCGCTCGGCTTCGAGGAATCGACGTCGGTGATGTTCCAGAAGTGGCTCGACGGCCGCGCTCCCACCTCATAATTTTTGAGCATGATCTTTTCGGAAAACCGCTTCACACTTTTCCGGATCATGCTCGTATCCGGAAGACCGCAATGACCATTTCAGACCGCGTCCGCATCAAGGACGTCCGCGTGCTCTCGGACGGCTGGACCACGCTGAAGACCACGACGTTCGAGTACCGCCGCGGCAATGGCGAATGGCAGACGCAGAAGCGCGAGACCTATGAGCGCGACAATGCCGCCGCCGTGCTGCCTTACAATCGCGCCGGGCGTACGGTGGTCCTGGTGCGCCAGTTCCGCCTGCCGGCGTTCATTCGCGGCTATGACGATTTGCTGATCGAGGCCGCCGCCGGCGTGCTGGACGACGCCTCGCCCGAGGTGCGCATCCGCGCCGAGGCCGAGGAAGAAACCGGCTATCGCCTACACGACGTCCACAAGGTGTTCGAGGCCTTCATGAGCCCGGGCGCGGTGACTGAAAAAATACATTTCTTCGTCGCCGAATACGAGCCGGAGATGCGCGTCAGCGCCGGCGGCGGCCTGGAGCACGAAGGCGAGGACATCGAGGTGCTGGAGCTGGGCATCGACGAGGCTTTGGCGATGATCGCCGACGGCCGCATCATCGACGCCAAGGCGATCATGCTGCTGCAATACGCGGCGCTGCATATTTTCAGGTAGCCCCGCCGGGCCGACAATTCTGGCCTGCACGGCCGTGGCGCCTGTTGAGCAAACCGCCGACTATCTCTAGTCTGGCTCTAACCAAGAACCAGGAGACGCGCCCATGTCCGCTCCGCGCGACGACGAATTCGGCTTTGCGCCCGACTACGATGCCCCCGTCCCCTATATGCAGCGCACGCGGGATTATTACACCGCGATCGGATACACCACCGCGTATCGCTGGGCGCACTACACCGAGGCGCCGTTCCAGAAGCTGAAGAAGCCGCTGGCGCAATCTCGGGTGACGATCATCACCACGGCTGCGCCCTTCGATCCGACCAAGGGCGATCAAGGGCCGGGCGCGGCGTATAATGGCAGCGCGAAGTTCTATCAGGTCTATGACGGCGATACGGCGAAGCAACACGATTTGCGCATCTCGCACATCGGCTACGACCGCAAGCACACCACGGCCACCGACAACGGCACCTGGTTTCCGCTGCCGCAGCTCTTGAAGGCCAAAGCCGCCGGCCGGATCGGCGAGGTGAGCCAGCGCTTCTTCGGCGCGCCGACCAACCGCAGCCATCGCGTCACGCTGGACACCGATGCACCGGAGATTCTGGCGCGCTGCATTGCCGACAAGGTCGACGTCGCCGTGCTGGTGCCGAACTGCCCGGTCTGCCACCAGACCACGGCGTTGGTGGCGCGGCATCTCGAGGCCAACGGCATTCCGACCGTGATCATGGGCTGCGCCAAGGACATCATCGAACACGCCGCCGTGCCGCGCTTTTTGTTCTCGGACTTCCCGCTCGGCAATTCCGCCGGCAAGCCGCACGACATTGCTTCGCAAGCACAGACGCTGGGGCTGGCGCTGAAACTGCTGGAGACCGCGAGCGGCCCGCAGACCACGATGCAGTCGCCGCTGCGCTGGAGCGAGGACGCCTCCTGGAAGCTCGACTACAACAACGTCGCACAAATGAGCCCCGAAGAGCTGGCGCGCCGCCGCGCCGAATTCGACAAGCAAAAGGAGATCGCGCGCGGCAATCGCGCCGCCTGACGTCCTCCGATAAAATAAAACAACATGGGGAGAGAGACGTGACGCGACCGTTCGAGGGCGTGAAGATCCTGGACTTCACACAAGTGCTGGCCGGCCCTTATGCGAGCTACCAGCTCGCGCTGCTGGGTGCTGATGTCATCAAGGTCGAGCGGCGCGAGGGCGAGGACATGCGCCGCACGCCGCTGTCCCGCGAATGGGCCGAGCGCGGGCTGGCGCCCGCCTTCCAGGCCATCAACGGCAACAAGCGCAGCCTGACGCTGGATCTGCAAAAGCCCGAGGCCATCGCGATCGTGAAGAAGCTCGCCGCGACCGTCGACGTCGTCATGGAAAACTTTCGCCCCGGCGTGATGGACAAGCTCGGCATCGGCTACGAGGCGCTGTCGGCGATCAATCCGAAGCTGATCTATTGCGCGGTGTCCGGTTTCGGCCAGACCGGCCCGGATCGCTTGCGCCCCGGCTATGACGGCAAGATGCAGGCGCTGTCGGGCATCATGGCGATCACGGGGCATCCGGAAACAGGGCCGACGCGCGCAGGCTTTGCGGTCTGCGACGTGCTCTCGGGCGCGACGGCTGCGTTCGGCGTGTCGAGCGCGCTCTACCAGCGCGACCGCACCGGCAAGGGCCAGCTCATCGACGTCTCCATGCTGGAGGCGACGATGGCGTTTCTGTCGGGACAAATCGCAGACTGGTCGGTCGCCGGTCATCGCCAGCAGCTTTCGGGCAATCAGGCTGTCAGCCGCAGGACTACGGCGAATTTGTTCAAATGCGGTGACGGCCACATCCTGCTTGCCGTCAACAACGAAAAACAATACCGCGCGCTGATGGCCGCGCTCGGCCGCGAGGACACGCTGAGCGATCCGCGCTTCGCGGACTGGTTTTCGCGTAACGAGAACGAGCCCGCGCTGCGTGCCATCATCGAGGAGGCGCTTGCGGCAAAGCCTGCGCACGAATGGGAGACCTTACTGGAAGACGCCGGCGCGCCCTGCGCCAGCATCTGGAAGGTCGAGGAGGTGATCGACCATCCGCAGATTGCCGCGCGAGGCGCCATTCAAGAACTGGACACGCCCTATGGCCGCCTGCGCTTTGCCGGCAGCGGATTCAAGCTCGCGCATGGCGGCGGCAAGCTCGATCGCATGGCGCCGGAATTGGGTGCGGATACGGATTCGGTGCTGGGCGAGCTGGGGTTCGATGCGGCGGAGATCGCGGCGTTGCGGGCGCGGGAGATTGTGTAACGGCACCGCATCTAGAACAACGACCCCTGCCCGTCATCTGATGACGCAGCAGCAACCTTCCGCACTGACTTTTTGGGCTTCGCGGCCTCAACCTCCGCCTCCATCCCCTCCGCGCTGATCGGCAAGAGCAGCTGATCGTCGTCATTGGCGACGCGGTTGACGCGGGTGGAGACCGGGTGCCAGACGAACTCACCGAGGCGCGGGGCCGTCATCAGCGGCAGGATCGAATCGACCTCGTCGCTGCGGCAATCGAGCCAGCGCTCGAAATCGCGCGGGCTGATGGTGACAGGCACGCGGTCATGCAAGCTCGCGAGATCCTCGCCAGCCGCCGCGGTGACGATCGCCACCGTGTCGAGCTCCTCGCCGTTCGGCCCGATCCAGGTTTCGAACACTGCGGCAAAGCTGAGCGGCGCACCGTCGGCGTGATGGATGAAGAACGGCTGCTTGCGGCCGTCGATCGCCTTCCATTCGTAATAGCCGTCGGCGGGGATCAGCCCGCGCCGCCGGCGAATCGCTCTCTTGAACGCGGGCTTCTCCAGCACCGTCTCCGAGCGGGCGTTGATCAGGAGCGTAAAGCCTTTGGGGTCCTTGACCCAGCCCGGCAGCAGGCCCCAGCGCATCAGACGAAAATGGCGCGCGCCATTCTCGACCAGAACAACCGGAATCGGTTGCGTCGGCGCGACATTGTACCGGGGCGGGAAATTCGGCTGCTCGATATAGCCGAACAGTTGCCGCAAAGCCTCGGGGGCCGAAGTTATGACGAAGCGTCCACACATCTCAGGGTTTCTATATAGGGTCCGTTCAGGTCCTTTTAACCCAGAACGTTAACACTGCGGCGGATGAGCTCAACGGCCTCCCAACCCGCGACGCGCGCACAGACGGGCCCCGAGGCCGCGGCCTGGGCCGAGCGGCTGCGCGTGGCCAATATCAATCCGCGGACCGGGCTTGCCACAGACTATCTCAACCATTTCAATGAAGCCGTGATGCTTCTGGAAATGATCCCGGACATGCCGGAATGCGCCGAGGATTTTTTGACCTGGTCGCCGCTGTCCTATGCAGAACATTTTACCGCATCGAATTTCAAGGCACGGGATCTGGCAATCGAAGCCTATGAAAAGGCCGAGCCGAGCGTGCGAACCCAGTTCGACCATATCACCGACACCATGACCTCGATCCTGACCGCGGTCGGCTCGGCCATGCGCGAGGTCGAGAAGGACACGACCCGCGTCCGGCTCGCCGAGCAGGCCACCCTCTGGGTCAAGCCGCTGATCGCGGCCTGCGGCGGCATCATCAATGGCGGTGCGGAAGCCGACGTCGACACCATCATGGCGAATTGAGTCAGGTAGCTGAAGAAATGGCTGCGGTCATCCAGCCCACCCACCCACAGATCGCGGTCAGCGCGGCCATCTTCCGCGACGGCAAGGTGCTGCTGACCCGCCGCGCCCGCTCGCCCGCCAAGGGGTTCTATTCACTGCCCGGCGGCCGGGTCGAATTCGGCGAATCACTGCACCAGGCGCTGAGCCGCGAGGTTGACGAGGAGACCGGGCTCGAAATTGAGATCGTCAGCCTTGCCGGCTGGCGCGAGGTGCTCCCGGCCGCACCCGGTGCCGGCCATTATTTGATCATGTCCTTTGCCGCCCGTTGGGTGGCCAAGGAACCCGCCCTGAACGACGAGCTCGATGATTACCGCTGGATTGCCCCGGACGCTCTGGGCAGCCTCGGTGACCTCAAAATGACCGGGGGGCTGGAGGAGATCATCCAGTCCGCCGCCCGACTGATCGGCCCCTGAGCGCCCGCCTTGCGTCATCAGCGCCGAGGGGGCATACAGCCCGCCGATGTCGACGCGATTTCTGGCCATTTTTGTCCTGATTCTCGCCTGCGCTTCCGCGCCCGCCCGGGCCCAGGACGTGGCGGCGCCGTTCGACGCCGATTTGCAGCGGCTGGCCGAGGTCCTTGGCGGCCTACACTACCTGCGCGGCATCTGCGGCACCAACGAGGGCAACAAATGGCGCAGCGAGATGCAGGCGCTGATCGATGCCGAAACCCCCGCCGGCGAGCGCCGCACCCGCATGATCGCGGCCTTCAACCGCGGCTATAACGGTTTTCAGCAGACCTACCGGAGCTGCACGCCGGCCGCGACGGTGGCAATCCGCCGTTACATCGAGGAAGGCTCGAAGATCTCGCGCGATCTCACGGCGCGCTACGCGAACTGATCTCGCGGGAACTCTGTCATCGACTTTGTTCACAGCCGTTAACCGTTCCTAAAGATGTGGCCTAGCGGTCGTTAATGCGCGTGCTACACCTCTTGGCACAGCGCATCGCCGGTGGATCGCGCCCCAGCCCTGATTGAGATTCATGAGCCAGCCGATTTCCTACGCCCCCGCCCGCGCGCCGCTGCCCGATCACGAGCAGAAACAAGCCGCACTGAGCTATCTCAACGAAGCCTGGGCCGAAGCGCGCCATGACGGCGTCGACGGCGATTGCCTGGCACAGGCGAGCCTGTTTGCGGCGCTCGCCGAGCTCGTCGGCACCTATGGCGAGGACGCGGTGGCGAAATTCGTCGAGGGTGTTCCTGCCCGCATCCGCAACGGCGAATTCTCGGTCTGCCTCGCAAGGCAGTAAGCCCTGTTCGAAAATGACCCCGCCTCACGGGCGGGGCCAGTCTACGGATGAATGACTTTGCGAACAGGCTTTGGCGAACAGGCTTTGGCGAACAGGCTTTGGCGAACATTGTTCGCGAAGTCTGCTGCGTTTATCGCACGGAAGCCGCTGGCGTAGACGAGCATTAATCTCGGAACAACCGGGAGATGTTCCCGACACAGTCGGGAATGCGAGCTAATCCGTCTCGATCGGCAGCTCCGAGTCCCTCGCCCACTCGCCCATGGAAGCATCGTAGAGCGTCAGCTTGTCGTAGCCGAGCTGCGTCAGCAGAAACAGATCGATCGTCGCCGAGATGCCGCCGCCGCAATACAGGATCACGTTCTTGTCGCGCGTGACGCCCTGGGCTGTGAATTTCGCTTCGGCATCGGCAAGCGACGTCAGGGTCTTGTCGGCATTCACGAGCGTCGCGGCCGAGACGTTGACGCTACCGGGCACGCGGCCGGGTCGGCCGTAGCGGCTTGGCTCAAGGCCTTTATGAAACTGCGGCCCGAGTGCGTTGACGGTGACGGTCGAGGGATCGCCGATCCGCGCCTTGACGGTAGTCTTGTCGACGAAGAAGCCCGCGCGCGGTGTCGCCTTGAACGTCGTCGCCGGATAGCCCTTCGGGGCCCCGGTCTCGACGGGCCGCCCCTCTTCCTTCCATTTGTCAAAACCACCATCGAGCACCCGCGCATCGACGCCGAGCGCGCGCAGCATCCACCAGAACCGTGTCGACCACATCATGGTGCCGATGCTGTAGAGCACGATGGTCTTGCTCGCATCCGCACCGTGGCGACCGAAGGCGGCCTCTAACTGGGCCACGCCAGGCATCATGAAGAATTGCTGCGCGGAGGTCTCGGAGAACTCACCCTGCAGGTCGAGGAAATCGGCACCCGGGATGTGGCCGGCCGCGAACGTCTTGTCGCCGGGAACGGCGCGATACGGCACGTCGCTGCCGGGTGGCACCGGCTCGTTGTAGGTCGTGCAGTCGTAGAGGCGGAGGTTGGGGTCGCCGAGGATGCTAGCGAGTTGTGTGGTGGTGATGAGGGCGGTGGGCTGGGACATTGGACTGCACTCCCGTTCGAGTGGGAGTGTAACTCCCTCCCCTCGTCATTGCGAGCGCAGCGAAGCAATCCAGACTGTCTCCGCGGAGAGATTCTGGATTGCTTCGTCGCTTCGCTCCTCGCAATGACGAGGCTGCGGCGTCCTACTGCTTCAACGTCTCCAGAAACCGCACCGGCTCGCCCTGTGACGGCGTCACCAGTTCGCCCTGCCACATCACGCGGCGGCCGCGGATGAAGGTGCCGACGGGCCAGCCGGTCACGCGGACGCCATCGTACGGTGTCCAGCCGGCCTTTGATGCCACCCATTTGTTGGTGATGGTCTCGCTGCGCTTGAGATCGACGATCGTGAAGTCGGCATCGTAACCGGCGGCAATACGGCCCTTGCAGGCCATGTTGTAAAGACGCGCCGGGCCGGCGCTGGTGAGATCGACGAACCTTGCCAGCGACAAGCGGCCGGCGTTGACGTGGTCGAGCATCAGCGGCACCAGCGTCTGCACGCCGGTCATGCCGGAGGGCGACGCCGGATAGGTCTTCTGCTTCTCTTCCAGCGTATGCGGTGCGTGGTCGGAGCCGAGCACGTCGATGATGCCCTGCTCGATGCCGCGCCAGATGCCGGCGCGGTGATCGGCGCCGCGCACCGGCGGATTCATCTGCGCCAGCGTGCCAAGCCGCTCGTAGCATTCGGGTGCGACCAGCGTGAGATGATGCGGCGTCGCCTCGCAGGAG
Organism: Bradyrhizobium rifense; assembly: GCF_008123425.1. GTDB lineage: Bacteria > Pseudomonadota > Alphaproteobacteria > Rhizobiales > Xanthobacteraceae > Bradyrhizobium > Bradyrhizobium rifense. The sequence continues at coordinate 180,872 of NZ_VSSS01000015.1, read as the reverse complement.
GCGATATCCTTGTGGTCGCGCAGGAACTCGATCTCTTCCTTGGTCGAGATATGCAGCACGTGGATACGTTTGCCTGTCTCGTGCGCGAGCTTGACGAGGCGCTGCGTCGCCATCAGCGCCGCGGTCTCGTCGCGCCAGACCGGATGCGAGCGCGGATCGCCCTCGATGCGGAGCGACTTGCGATCGTTGAGACGATATTCGTCCTCGGCATGGAAGGCCGCGCGGCGGCGGATCACCTGGAAGATGCGGCGCAGGCTCTCGTCGTCCTCCACCAGCAGAGCGCCGGTCGAGGAGCCGATGAACACTTTCACGCCGGCACAGCCGGGCGCGCGCTCGAGCACGGGCAGATCCTGCACGTTCTCGCGGGTGCCGCCGATGAAGAAGGCGAAATCGCAATGCATGCGGTGGTGCGCGCGCTTCACCTTGTCGGTGAAAGTCGCCTCCGTCACCGTGAGCGGCGAGGTGTTCGGCATCTCGAACACGGCGGTGACGCCGCCCATCACGGCGCTGCGCGAGCCGGTCTCGAGATCTTCCTTCTGCTCCAGCCCGGGCTCGCGGAAATGCACCTGCGTGTCCATCACGCCGGGCAGGATGTGCAGGCCCTTGCAGTCGATCACTTCGGCGGCGGAGCCTTGCAACAGCGGGCCGAGCTCAGCGATGCGACCGCCTGCGATGCCGATATCGCGAACAGCCTCGCCGTCCTGGTTGACGACGGTGCCACCCTTGAGGATCACATCGAAACGCTGGGTCATGGCTGGAGGCCTCTCTCATCCCCAAGCGCAGGGCTCGAGGTCTTGTCGTTTATGCCTTGCGGGCTTACGTTCCGGAGCAACATGTCGCAAGAGATTTTCGCATGAAATCAGCGTTTCTTCCGGACCGGGGCGTGATCAAGGTCGCGGGCGAGGATGCGCGCAACTTCCTCAATGGCCTCGTCACGACCGATGTCGACAAGCTCAAGCCGGGCCTGGGGCGATTCGGCGCGCTGCTGACGCCGCAGGGCAAGATCATCGTGGATTTCCTGATCACGGAGGCCCCCGTCGGCCATGGCGGCGGGTTCCTGATCGACTGCCCGAAACCGCTGGCCGAGGACCTCGCCACCAAGCTGAAATTCTACAAGCTGCGCGCCAAGGTGACGGTGGACAACCTCGATCTCGGCGTGCTCGCGGCCTGGGACGGCGAGTTGGCTGCTCAGCCGGATCTCTCCTTTGCCGATCCACGCAATGAGCATCTCGGCACTCGCATCCTGATCCCCGAGGATCTCAAGCAAAAACTCTCCGACCTGATCGGCGCCGAGCTGGTCGATGCCGCCGACTACGAGGCGCATCGCATCGCGCTCGGCGTGCCGCGCGGCGGGCTCGATTTCATGTACAGCGACGCGTTCCCGCACGAGACCAACATGGACCGTCTGGCCGGTGTCGATTTCGACAAGGGCTGCTATGTCGGCCAGGAGGTCGTCTCGCGCATGCAGCATCGCGGCACGGCGCGCACCCGAAGCGTGAAGGTGCTGCTCGAGGACTCCTCACCTGAGGCTGGTGTCAGTGTCATGGCCGGTGACAAGTCCGTCGGCACCATGGGCTCGTCGGCGCAGGGCAAGGGCATCGCGCTGGTGCGCATCGACCGCGTTGCGGACGCGCTCGATGCCGGCCAGCCGCTCACCGCTGGCGGTCTCGCGTTGAAGCTGGCAGAACCCGACGTCGTCCGCATTCCCACCAAGCAGCCCATCGCATGAGCCGTGCTCCCCGCCTGCATCCCGACGGAAAGACCCGCTGCCCCTGGCCCGGCGAAGACCCGCTCTATGTGGCCTATCACGACACCGAATGGGGCGTGCCCGAGTATGACGACCGCGCGCTCTATGAAAAGCTGATCCTCGACGGTTTTCAGGCCGGTCTCTCCTGGATCACGATTTTGCGCAAGCGCGACAATTTCCGCAAAGCGTTCGACGATTTCCAGCCGGAGAAGATCGCGCGCTACAACGACAAGAAGGTGCAAGCGTTGATGAACGACGTCGGCATCGTGCGCAACCGCGCCAAGATCGACGGCACGATTCTGAGCGCAAAATCGTATCTCGATATCATGGAGAAGGGCCCGGGCTTCTCGAAGCTGTTGTGGGACTTCATGGGCGGACGGCCCAAGGTCAACAATTTCAAGACCACGGCGAGCGTGCCGGCCTCGACGCCTTTGTCGGTGCAGATCTCCAAGGAGCTGTCGTCGCGCGGCTTCAAATTCGTCGGCCCGACCATCGTCTACGCCTTCATGCAGGCGACCGGCATGGTCAACGACCATCTCGTCGACTGCCATTGCCACGCGAGCTGCAGCAAGATGCAGCGCAAGCCACGCCTCAAGGCCAAATGACGGCCGGGAAGACAGCGCGCGCAGCGGAGTCCCGCGCCTGGCAGCGCATGCTGTCGGGCCGGCGGCTCGATCTGCTCGATCCCTCCCCGCTCGATATCGAGATCGCCGACATCGCGCATGGGCTGGCGCGCGTCGCCCGCTGGAACGGACAGACCATCGGCGCGCATATCTTCTCGGTCGCGCAGCACACGCTGCTGGTGGAAACCGTGCTGCGGCACGAGATGCCGCGCGTCGATGAGCGCATGCGGCTTGCAGCCCTGCTGCACGATGCGCCCGAATATGTGATCGGCGATATGATCTCGCCGTTCAAGGCGGTGCTCGACGGCCATTACAAGGCCGTGGAGAAGCGCCTGCTCGGCGCCATCCATATCCGCTTCGGCCTACCGCCGGTGCTGCCCGACGAGACCACGCAGGCGATCAAGGCCGCCGATCGCGGCGCGGCCTATCTGGAGGCGACCGAGCTCGCAGGCTTCAGCGAGAGCGAGGCGAAGCGCCTGTTCGGGAGGGATCCCGGCCTTTCCGACAGCGTCCGGCGCGACTATCTGACGCCCTGGACGGCGGCGCGGGCCGAGAAGCAGTTTCTGGAGCGGTTTGGCGCCGTGTTTGCATAGGCCTCGTAGGGTGGGCAAAGGCGCGTTTGCGCCGTGCCCACCAACTTTTTGCGACCGCGACAAAAATGGTGGGCACGCTTCGCTTTGCCCACCCTACGGCGGCGGCTATAATCAACCAAAAGGTCCGCCATGATCCACGTCTGTTCGCTCGCCGCCCTTCCCGAAACCGTCCGCCGCACCGGGGCCAGCCATGTGCTGACCGTGATGGCCAATGTCGAGCAGGTGGCGCGGCCGGTGTCGGTGCTCCCGGCCAATCATCTCAAGGTGTCGATGGACGACATCACCGAGGAGATGGATGGCTTCGTCGCGCCCTCCGAGGCCCATATCGACCAGGTGCTGAATTTCGTGCGCGGCTGGGATCGCAACGCACCGCTGGTGGTGCATTGCTATGCCGGCATCAGCCGCTCCACGGCGAGCGCGTTCGCCGCCGTCTGCGCGCTCAATCCGGATCGCGACGAAATCGAGATCGCTAAGAAGATCCGTGCGGCCTCTCCGATCGCCTCACCGAACCGGCGCATCGTCGGCCTCGCCGACCGTGCGCTCGGGCGCAACGGTCGCATGCTGCACGCGCTCGACGAGATGGGTCCTGGCGAGTTGCTGATCGAGGGCCGCCCCTTCGTGATCGAGCTCGAATGACAACTGCGCGCCACATCGAAGGTGCGCCCCCTCTCCCGCTTGCGGGGGAGGGTTGGGGTGGGGGTGCCTCCGCGAGCGTGCCCCCCCTTGGGGAGAAAGCCCCCACCCGCCGCGCTCTTCGAGCGCGTCGACCTCCCCCGCAAGCGGGAGAGGTGCAGCGAGCGCGCGGATACGCCGATCCGACCACCACGAATTTCTTCTTCCTGTCGATTGCCGCATGAGCGACAAGCTGCTGACGCCGATCGAGATCGGCCTGACCGCTGCGATCGTCGCAATCGAGGATCACGAACCGCTGGTTCTGACTGCGCGCGGCAGCGACGGCTTGACCGGACTGCCGTTCGGTCCGTTCGATGCGCCGAGCCATCGCACCTTCGAGATCGGCCTGCGCGCCTGGGTCGAGGAACAGGCGGGATTGCGGCTCGGCTATGTCGAGCAGCTCTATACATTTGGCGATCGCGGCCGCAACGCGGAGGCCGGCGACACCGGCGCGCATATGGTGTCGATCGGCTATCTCGCACTGACGCGCACCGCCGAAGGCGCCGCGAACGCGGCGAGCTTCGAGCCCTGGTATCGCTTCTTCCCTTGGGAAGACTGGCGCGAGGCGCCGCCCGCGATCATCGCCCGTGACATCATCCCGGAGCTCAATAGATGGGCCGAGGAGGAGCCGCCCGAGACCACGCGCGCATTGCCGCGAAAAGATCGCGTGCGGTTCTATTTCGGGCTCGAGGGTGCGGCCTGGGACGAGGAGCGCGTGCTCGATCGCTACGAGCTCCTGTACGAGGCTGGCCTCGTCGAGGAGGCGCGGCGCGACGGCCGGCCTGCGGCTTTGGCGCGCAGGACGCTTCCCGCGCTCGGCACCTCGATGCGGTTCGACCACCGCCGAATCCTCGCCACGGGAATCGCGCGGCTGCGCGCAAAGTTGAAGTATCGCCCTGTGGTATTTGAACTTTTGCCCGCCGAGTTCACACTCACTGAGTTGCAGTACACGGTGGAGGCGATCTCCGGCCGGCACCTGCACAAGCAGAATTTCCGCCGTCTGGTCGAAACCGAAGCCCTGGTCGAACCGACCGGCGTGATGTCGACACTGACCGGCGGGAGACCAGCGGCGCTCTATCGCTTCCGCCGTGACGTACTCCAGGAGCGGCCGGCGCCCGGCTTGCGGGTGCGCTCCCGGCGCTAGACCAAGATTTGTGATCGGCCCCTGCCCGCCGATTGCCTGGAGGCCTTCATGTTCGACGCCCCGTTCGACGACCTTGCGATTCTCATTGCGATCGTCGCCTTCCTGATCGCGATCAAGGCCACCAGCCAGGCGACCGAGCTGCGCCGGCGGCTGAACTCGCTCGAGGCGATGCTGTACGCGCAACGGCAGGTGCAGCCGCCGCCGCTGATGCCCACGCCGGCGCCTGAAGCGCCCGCAACAATTGCCGCGGAGCCACCGCCGCTTGCGCCCGAAACCGAGCCGGCGCCGCTGCCGGTCGCCGAACAAGTTTCGCCACCTGCGCTCGAGCCGAGCACCGACAATGTCGCGCCGCCTCCCGTGCCCGCCGCAGAACCAGGCTTCGAAGAACGGCTCGGCACGCGCTGGGTGGTGTGGATCGGAGGGCTCGCGCTCGCGCTCGGCGGCTTCTTCATGGTGCGCTATTCGATCGAGGCCGGCCTGGTCGGCCCCGGGGTGCGCGTATTCCTCGGCGGCCTGTTCGCGCTCGCCCTCCTGGGCGCCGGCGAATGGACACGGCGCAAGGAGAGCATCTCCACCATCGCGGCGCTTCCGATCGCCAACATCCCCGCGATCCTCACCGCGGCCGGAACCGCGGTTGCCTTCGCAACCGTCTATGCGGCCTACGCGCTCTATGACTTCCTGGTGCCCGCGACGGCCTTCGTGCTGCTCGGCATCGTTGCGATGGGCACGCTCGCAGCCGCGCTGCTGCACGGGCCGGCGCTCGCGGGCCTCGGCGTGGTCGGCGCCTTCGCGACACCGGTGCTCGTCTCCAGCGGCAAGCCGGACTTTTGGGCGCTGTACATCTATCTCGCCATCGTCACCGCCGCGAGCTTTGGCCTCGCCCGTATCAGGCTGTGGCGTTGGCTGGCTGTGACGACCATCGTCTTCGCCGTGCTCTGGGTCTTCCCAGGACTCGATACCGGCGAATTGCAGGTCGCGCCGCACGCCTTCCATGTGATCGCCGGATTCGTGCTGGCTGCGCTACTCGTCGTGTGCGGCTTCATGTTCGGCCCGACCATCGAGGACGGACAGATCGAGCCGGTGTCGTCGAGCGCGCTGGGCGCCTATCTGTTCGGCGCGATGCTGATCGTGCTGTCGAGCGCGCATGCCGATCTCGCGCTGATCGCCTTCACGCTGCTGGTTGCGGCGACGCTGTTCGTCGCCTGGCGCGCGGAGGCAGCAGTCGGCGCGCTGGGCGCTGCGGCTGCGACCGTGTTCATCGTGTTCGCCGAATGGGCCGTGCGCGCCAATCCCGACATGCTGGTGCTGCCGGGCGGCCCCATGCCCGGCATCACGCCGACCGCCACCGACAGCGCGGTGACGCTTCATCTGGTGATGGCCGCGATCTTCGCCGCCGGCTTCGGCATTGCGGGCTTCTTCGCGCAGGGCCGCTCGAATTCGGCGATCATTCCCGTGGTGTGGTCGGCGGCAGGCGTCGCCACGCCGATCGCGATCCTGGTCGCGCTCTACGCCCGCATCGCCCATCTCGACCGCTCTATCCCGTTCGCGATCCTCGCGGTGCTGCTGGCCGCCGCCTTTGGGTTTGCGACGGAAACGCTGACCCGCCGCGAGACTCGGCCCGGCCTTGCCATCTCGACGGCGCTGTTTGCGACCGGCACGCTCGGCGCGCTGGCGCTGGCGCTGACCTTCGCGCTGGAGAAGGGCTGGCTCACCATCGCGCTGGCGCTGATGTCGCTCGGCACCGCCTGGATTGCGATGCAGCGGCCGATCCCGTTCCTGCGCTGGCTCGCCGCCATCTTCGCTGGCATCGTCACCGCGCGCGTCGGCTATGACCCGCGCATCGTCGGCGACGCCGTCGGAACGACACCGATCTTCAACTGGCTGCTGTGGGGTTATGGCCTTCCGGCGGCCTCGTTCTGGGTGGCGACCATGTTCCTGCGCCGCAGGAGTGACGACGCGCCGCTGCGCATGGTGGAGGCGGCTGCGATCCTGTTCACCGCGCTGCTCGCCTTCATGGAGGTTCGCCATCTCGCGACCGGCGGCGACATGATCGCAGCGCCGTCACTGCTCGAAGCAGGCCTCCAGGTCTGCGTGTCGTTGGCCATGGCAATCGGGCTGGAGCGGCTGCGGCTGCGCAGCCACAGCATCGTGCACAATGTCGGCGCGGTCGTGCTCACGGCGATCGCCGGCTTCATCAGCGTGTTCGGCTTGCTGTTCCTGGAGAACCCGCTGATCTGGCACATCGATGTCGGCGGCGCCGTGTTCAACCTGCTGCTACTCTGCTACGCGCTGCCGGCGGTGCTGATGCTGCTGCTCGCCTATGCGGTGGTCGGTGCGCGCGGCAAGGTCTATGCGAACACGATTGCGGGCGCGGCGCTCGTATTTGCGCTCGTATACCTGACGCTGGAGATCCGCCGCTTCTATCACGGCCCGTTCCTCACCAGTGGTGAGACCACGGGGGCCGAGCAATACACCTATTCGATCGGCTGGCTTGCTTTCGGCGTCGTGCTGCTTGGCATCGGCATTCTCGTCAACTCCGAGCGGGCGCGGCTGGCGTCGGCCGCCGTCATCGCGCTGACGATCCTGAAGGCCTTCGTGATCGACATGTCGACGCTGACGGGCGTCTACCGTGCGCTGTCGTTCATGTGCCTCGGCATCGTGCTGGTCGCGATCGGCTGGCTGTACCAGCGCATCCTGTTCCGGCGGCAGGTCCCGCCGCCGGCTCCGCAGGCAGGGAGTTGAGGATCAGGCCGCGCGGACCGATTCCAGGAACTGCGCGACTTCGACCTTGAGGCGGGTGCTGTCGGTCGCCAGCGATTTCGCCGCCGACAGAACCTGCGTCGAGGCCGAGCCGGTCTCGATCGCACCGCGCTGCACGTCGGTGATGTTCATCGAGACCTCCTGCGTGCCGAGCGAAGCCTGCTGCACGTTGCGCGAGATTTCCTGCGTGGCCGCGCCCTGCTCCTCGACCGCGGCGGCGATCGCGGAGGACACTTCCGACAGCCGTTCGATGGTGCCGCCGATCTCCTGGATCGCACTGACCGATTCCTGCGTCGCCGCCTGGATGCCTGCGACCTGCGCGCCGATCTCGCCGGTCGCCTTCGCGGTCTGCTCCGCCAGCGCCTTGACCTCGGAGGCGACAACCGCAAAACCGCGGCCGGCCTCGCCGGCGCGTGCCGCTTCGATGGTGGCGTTCAGCGCCAGCAGATTGGTCTGGCCCGCGATGGTGTTGATAAGCTCGACGACGTCGCCGATGCGGGAGGCCGCCTGCGACAGCTCGTTGACGCGCGCATTGGTGCGCACGGCCTGATCGACGGCTTCCGCGGCCATGCGCGCCGAATCCTGCACGCGGCGGCTGATCTCGGTGACGGAGGACGACAGCTCTTCGGAAGCCGAGGCGACCGACTGCACGTTGGTCGACGCTTCCTCGGAGGCCGCGGCGACCGCCGTCGCGAGCTCCTGACCGCGCTGCGCGGTGTTGGTCAAGGTCGTTGCGGACGCCTCGAGCTCGGTCGAGGCCGCCGAGACGGTGCCGACGACTTCGCCGATCATGGCTTCGAACTTGCGGGTGATGGCGTCGACGCGGCGGCCGCGTTCGATCTTGGCCTCGGCGTCGCGTGCGGCCGCCTCGTCGGCGGCCTTCTTGGCGATCAGCGCCTGCTTGAAGATCTGGAGCGCATCCGCCATCGAGCCGATCTCGGTCTTCTCGCCACGGTGCGGCACCTCGGCCGAGAGGTCGCCCTCGCCGAGGGACTGCATCGGCTTGATGATGGAGGCAATGCCGCGCGAGACGTCGCGGACGAGATAATAGGCGGCGCCGATCGCCATCGCGACCGAGGCGATGATGATGCCGACCAGGATGCGGAAGATCATCGCGTAGCTGTCGGCCGCCTGCTTGGTCTCGGATTCAGCGCCGCGGTTGTTGAGCTCGATATCCTTCGTCAGCAGCGGATCGGAGGCCTGCGCCATCTTCGCGACCTTGGTCTGCAGCAGCTCGTTGGCCTCAGTCGGGAACTTGCCGACGCTCTTGCGCGATAGCGCCATGACGTCCTGCACACCGTTCAGGTACTCGCCCCACGCTGTCGTCCATTGTCCGTAGATGGAGCGCTCCTCGGCGGACGTGATCAACGCCTCGTAGGTTTTGCGGGTTTGCTCGATGCGTTCGCGCAGCGAGGCGAGGCGCTTTTCGGCCGCCTCCTTGCCCTCGGCGGTGTCCTGCATCAGGTGCAGACGGAGCGCGACGCGCAGCTCGTTGACATCGGCACGGATCGAGCCGAGCGCGCGGACGCTCGGCAGCCAGCTCTGCGCGATCTCGACGGTGTGGGAGTTGATGTTCTGCATGGTGCCGATCGCCACGACGCCGACGCCGGCGAGCGAGAGCACGAGGACCGACAACACGGTCAGAAGCTTGAAGACGATCGACAACTTCGACATCACGACAAATCCCGATGATACCTAAACGCACAAGTCAGCCCGCCGCGACCGCCACGGCGGACGGTGGGCGGTGGTCATTCCAACAATGCTGGCTGGTTCTTATCCGGTAAGATTGCGCCCATAGTTGCAAACAGGCGTTAACAAGAACCTAGGGGAACTACTGATTTGCCGATTCCCGACACTTAACCTGTCTGCAACCATTTGTTGCGTCCGCACCGATATCCCGTCACGCCACACCAGCACACCGGTGCAATGCAGCATTGGTAGGCGGCAATCAGCGCCGTCAGGCCGCCCGCACCGAATCCAGGAAGCGCGCGACTTCGCTCTTGAGGCGGTTGCTCTCCTGCGAGAGCGACTGCGCCGCCGAATGCACCTGCGCCGACGCGGCCCCGGTCTCGCCCGCGCCGCGCTGGACATCGCCGATATTGGCCGACACATCCGAGGTGCCCTGCGCGGCATGCTGAATGTTGCGAGAGATCTCCTGCGTGGCGGCGCCTTGCTCTTCGACAGCCGCAGCAATGGTCGAGGAGATTTCCGACATCCGCGCGATGGTGTCGCCGATCTCCTTGATCGCGCTGACGGAGTCCTGCGTCGCGGTCTGGATCGCCCCGATGTGCTGGCCGATCTCGCCGGTGGCTTTGGCGGTCTGCTCGGCCAGCGCCTTCACCTCGCTCGCCACCACGGCAAACCCCCGGCCCGCCTCGCCGGCGCGCGCCGCCTCGATCGTGGCATTGAGCGCCAGCAGATTGGTCTGGCCGGCAATGGTGTTGATGAGATCGACCACGTCGCCAATGCGCCCCGCGGCCTTGGTCAATTCGCCGACGCGCGCATTGGTGCGCTGCGCCTGCTCGACAGCGACGTCGGCGACGCGCGCCGATTCCTGCACCTGACGGCTGATCTCGGAGATCGACGACGTCATCTCCTCACTCGCTGACGACACCGACTGCACGTTGGCGGACGCTTCCTCCGAGGCCGATGCCACCGAGGCGGCAAGCCCGTTGGAGCGCTCCGCCGCATGCGTCAGCGTATTGGAGGAGGCTTCGAGCTCGGTTGCCGCCGATGACACGGTCTCGATGATCTCGCCGACCGCACCTTCGAAATCATCGGCGAGCCGCTTCATGTCGACCTTGCGCTGCGCACGCCGTCGCGTGTCGGCTTCCACCTGCTCTGCGCGCAGCCGTTCGGCCTCCGTCATGTTGGTTCGGAACACCTCGACCGCACCGGCCATCTCGCCGATCTCGTCCTTGCGTCCGATCCCGGGAACGGCAATCGAGAGCTCGCCGCGCGCAAGCCGCGTCATCGCGTCGACCATGCCGGACAACGCCTTCGAGATCGAGCGTCCAAGCAGGAAGCCGACCACGGCGAGCACCGCGACGGTGATGAGGAACGCGATCATCATCCAGAACCGGACGGCGTCGCGGGTCGCTGCCTCGGCGGCGTCGGCCTGCTTGTAGAGGCCCTCGACCGTGGTCCGCACCTCCTGCATCCCCGGCTCGAGCTCGCGGAAGGTCTTCATCATGCTGGCATCCAGGGCCGCGCTCTGCTGCGCGGTCTCGGCCCAGGCCGCGAACTCGGAGAGGTATTTCTGGAGCTTGGCCGTGATGTCGTCCATCACTGCCGTAGGAACTGCGACGACCTCGATCGCGTTGGAGAATTCAGCCGCAGCCTTCTTCACCTCGGCCACATATTTTTGGTCGCGCTGGAGCATGAAGTTCAACTCGTGCCGGCGCATCATCAGCATCCAGCTCGTCGACCTGGGATCGTCGACCTCCTTCAGCTTGGTCTCGATATCGTGCACGGCGGCGCGGAGCGAGCCGGACAGGCCGAGCGTCTCGTTCAGCCCGAGCCTGGTTTCGGCAGCGACCAGCGCATTGAAGTCCGCAGTATAGCGCCTGAAGCCCTCCTGGGCCTGCTTCGTCTTGTCGGACAGAGCGCCGATACCGCCTGCCAACATCAGCCGTTCGACCTCGTCGAAATCGTGGTTGATCGGGCCGATCAGCTCGGAATGCGCCTTGGCGTAGCTCTCGTTGCGGCGCTGCTGAAAATTCTTCTCGTTGCGGCGGGCCTCCAGCATCTCGATCGAGAGTTGCTTGTTGAGGTCGGAGATCGCGCGGGCGCGGTTGGCAATTTCGCGGGAGGCATCCTGGGAGAGGCTACCGATCTCATAGATCGCGCCGAAGACGGCGAGTCCGACGAGGCCGAAGAGTCCGATCGCCATGACCTTGTGGGTCAGGCGGATGGAAAGACCGCGCATGAAAGTGCTCCAAAACGCTCAAGACGCAATACAGACGGGCGACTCAACGCCCGGAATATTGCGGGGATCATGCCTGCGTCGCTTTTCCGGAAGGTTAACCCTGCATCTCATTCGTCACGGCGCCGCAATATGCTCGCGCGCAAACGCCGCGCTATCGCGCGCAGCGGTTGCAAGGTTCTGTCTGTTGAGAGATGCCGCGGTCAGGCGGCGCGAACGGTGCCGAGGAACTTGCCGACCTCGAGCTTGAGGCGGTTGCTGTCGCCGGACAGCGACTGTGCCGCGGACAGCACCTGCGAGGACGCCGAGCCGGTCTCGCTTGCCCCGCGCTGCACCTCGGTAATGTTGGACGACACCTGCTGGGTGCCCTGCGAGGCCTGCGCGACGTTGCGGGAAATCTCCTGTGTCGCCGCGCCCTGCTCTTCCACCGCGGCCGCAATCGCCGAAGAGATCTCCGACAGCCGCTCGATGGTGTCGCTGATGTCCTTGATGGCGCCGACCGATTCCTGGGTGGCGGCCTGGATGCCGGAAATCTGCTGACCGATTTCGCCGGTTGCCTTCGCGGTCTGCTCGGCCAGGGCCTTCACTTCGGATGCGACCACGGCAAAGCCGCGGCCAGCCTCGCCGGCGCGTGCCGCCTCGATCGTGGCATTGAGCGCCAGCAGATTGGTCTGGCCAGCGATGGTGTTGATCAGCTCGACGACGTCGCCGATGCGCGTCGCCGCCTTGGACAGCTCGCCGACACGATCGGTCGTGGTACGGGCCTGACCGACCGCCTCGCTCGCCACGCGCGCCGACTCCTGAACCTGGCGGCTGATCTCGGTGATCGAAGACGACAGTTCCTCAGTCGCGGACGCGACCGACTGCACGTTGGTGGACGCTTCCTCGGAGGCCGACGCCACCACGGTCGCAAGCTGCTGTGCATGCTCGGCGGTGGAGGTCAGCGTCGTCGCGGAGGCCTCGAGCTCGGTCGAGGTCGAGCTCACGGTCTCGATCACCTCGCCGACCGCGTTCTCGAACTGGTCGGCCAGCTGCAGCATGTCCTGACGCCGTTGCGCTGCTGCGCGGGTCTCCGCCTCTTTCTGCTCGGCTTCCATACGGATCTTGGCGAGGCCATTCTCGCGGAACACTTCCGCGGTCTTGGCGACCTCGCCGACCTCGTCCTTGCGGTCGAGGCCGACGATCTGAACCTCATACTTGCCGCTAGCGAGCTCCTGGAGCACGCCGACGATCATGCGGATCGGCCTGGCGATGCCGTACTGGCCGATGATGAAGCCCAATACGCCGCCGATGACGACACCGAGGCCGGCGAGGATAACCAGGAAACGCGACGTCGATTCATACTGCTCGCGCGCCTCCTTGCTCTTCTCCTCGACGCGGGCGTTGAGGCGATCAGCCAGTTCGCGCACCCTCCCCTGAAGGTTCTCTGCCGCCGTCCTGCTCTTCAGGGCGACGTCGCGCAGCTTGTCGGCGCTCTCGCTCAGCTTCGATGCCTTCTCGGCTTCGACCGTCGCGAGCGTTGCATCCATCTGGCTCTTGTAGGCCGAGAAGGCGTCGCGCACGCCCGGGAGCAGCGCCTTGGCCTTTTCGTCCGGGGTCTGGCTGACCTCGTCGAAACGCTCCTGATATTGCTTGAGCTGGGCGTTGATCACCTCGCGCGCGGCGAGACGGTTGTCGTCGCGGGGATCGAGCGCGCTACGGAATTCCGCGCGGTTCAGCGCGATGACGTTCTGGTTGGCGCGGGCCGCGAGCAGAGACCGCCGCGCGGAGGTCGACATCACGTCGGCCTTTTCGCTGAGGTCGCTGAGGGCAGAGACACCGATCCAGGCGATCGAAGCACCGATCCCACACAGCAGGACGACGATCCCGAGGATCTTGCTCAGGATACGGAAGCGACCGAGAAAATGCATGAGTGGAATACCTCACGGAAATCGCTACGCAAGCAGCTGAATTTCCACGATCTTCGTCCAGAACCATTCCGGTTGTCTTAACCACGACTGCCGTAGAAACACGGAGTTTCATCCGCTATTCGCGCTGCTATTGCCCTTCGAGAGTTGCGTAGGAAGCAGAGCTCTCGTCAGGGTTTTTATCAGGCCGCGCGCACCGTCTCCAGGAACTTGCCGACTTCCAGCTTCAGGCGATCGCTGTCGGTGGACAACATCTGCGCCGCAGACAGCACCTGCGAGGACGCAGAGCCGGTCTCGCTCGCCCCGCGCTGCACGTCAGCGATATTGGACGAGACCTGCTCGGTGCCCTGGGCGGCTTGCGCGACATTGCGTGAGATTTCCTGCGTCGCGGCGCCCTGCTCCTCGACGGCGGCAGCGATGGTCGAGGAAATTTCGGACAGCTTCTCGATGGTGTCGCTGATGTCCTTGATCGCGCCGACCGATTCCTGGGTGGCGGTCTGGATGCCGGAGATCTGCTGGCCGATCTCGCCGGTCGCCTTCGCCGTCTGCTCGGCCAGCGCCTTGACCTCGGAAGCGACGACGGCGAAGCCGCGGCCCGCTTCGCCGGCGCGCGCCGCCTCGATCGTGGCGTTGAGCGCCAGCAGGTTGGTCTGGCCCGCAATGGTGTTAATCAGCTCGACCACGTCGCCAATGCGCGTTGCCGCCTTCGACAATTCGCTGACGCGCTGGGTCGTGTTGCGGGCCTGGCCGACGGCCTCGCTCGCCACGCGCGCGGATTCCTGCACCTGGCGGCTGATCTCGGTGATCGAGGACGATAGTTCCTCGGTTGCCGACGCCACCGATTGCACATTGGTGGAGGCTTCCTCCGAGGCCGCCGCGACCACGGTGGTGAGCTGTTGCGTGCGTTCGGCGGTCGAGGTCAGTGTCGTTGCGGACGCCTCGAGCTCGGTCGAAGCCGACGATACCGTGCCGACAATCTCGCCGACGGCGCCCTCGAAACTGTCGGCGAGCTTGCGCATCTCCAGCTTGCGCTGCTCGGCCGCGATCTGATCCCGCCGCATCTTGGCTTCCGCTTCTTGGCGCGCCTTCTGCTCGGACACGATCTTGAATTTCTCGACGGCGCCGGCGACCTCGCCGACCTCGTCCTTGCGGCCAAGACCCGGCAGCACCACCGAGAGGTCGCCGCCAGCCAGCTTTTCCATCGCAACCGTCAACGCGCGCATCGGTCGCGCGATGCTGAAGACCGAGAAGATGCAGGCAGCGATCAGGACCAGCGCCACCAGGACGCCGGTGATCAGAGACGTCCGGGCGACGGACGCGGCTTCCCCTTCTGCTTCCGCGCGGGTCTCGCCGGCCTTCTGCTTGGCGAATGCCGTGATCTGGTCGGTCAGCGCCGAAATCTCGTCGTTGATCGGCGCCAGGGTCTCCTTGCGGAGCCGGTCCACCTCAGACACCAGCTTTGCGAGTTGTGCTGCCGCTTCACCGTCCTTTTTCGCGTCGAGCGCTAGCTCCTGCTTGCGGATCGTCTCAATCTGCCGCTCGCCTTTCGAGAAGTCGCCGATCAGCACAGCGAGGCGATCGATGCGTTTGCGATTCTCGGGGGAGCGCGAGAGCTTGGCCATTTCGCCCGTGAACTTCTCGGCCGCCGCCTGCCGGTCGTTGAAATAGGTGACGGCCTTCTGCATCTCGGCCGGCGAGGATGACGTCAGGATGTCGCGGATGCCGATCTGCATCCCGCGCACGGAGGCCTTCGCCTCAGCGGCATTCTGCGCAATCGCCTGCTGCCCCGCTGCTCCAATGTTGAGCTTCTGGACATCGGCGTCTCCGCTCATCTGCAGATAGATCTGCAGCGCGACGAGGCCGATGGTCAGCGCCGAGGTGATGGCGAGCTTGGTGCCAATTCGCAGGTTCTGAATGAACATCATTGCAATATTCCCAGGGGACGCATGGCTGCGGCGCAGCGCATAAACATCCCGGGGAGGCTAACCTGCAGGTCCCTCGTTAACGTTAAGCAAGGAGGCCGCGAGCCGAGTAGTAATACGGGAAAGGCTGCTCAAACTATCGGACTTGCGCAGCTGTGGCGTGCAGCCAACAGTCAGCTCGCGAATTTGCAGGTGTCAGATTCGTTAACGCCTGCCCGCAATCGTTAACGTCCGACCTGCGGTTCGCAACACATAGCCTCGCCCACAAGGCTGATGCGGAACACCGGCTCCTTGTTCTCGTCGAGCAGCTCCATGCTCCACTTCGCGTTCGGCTTCAGATTGCGCACGATGCTGCCGAGCAGATTGGCGCAGACCTCGGTCATCTCTTTCCAGGCGGCGTCGCGATCCTCGAACTCGTACGGTTGATCGGCGGCGCCGGAATAGCGGCCGGTGCTGATGCGGAAGAAATACAGCGACATCTTTTTGAACCCTTGTTGAGGGCCGCCCCCCGGCCGTTACGCAAGGCTGGGGCGCCAGTCGCTACCAAGGCATAAAAGCCGCGGGCCGTATGACTACGGCGCCGCGGTTTCGCGCGCGATGCATTCGTCAAAGGCGGGTAAATTGCGCGCGCAGTTTTGCGCTAGATGTCACTCGGTCGAGCGGCGCAACTCGAGCGGACCTTCGTTCTTCGGCTCGGATCTGGGTTCGGACTTCACTTCCGTCTTCACCGGCTCGATCCGGCCGCTCTCGACCCGCGGAGTCTCGACGCGCGCGGCGACCTCGGTGCTCGACGTGTTGACTGAACCGGTCTGCTCGGTGCTGCGCAGCGAGCGCGGCCGCGCAACGGCGCGCGCCATCAGCATCTGGTTGCCGCCCTGGTGGTGGAAGTCGCAATAGGCGAAGCCCATGCCCGAGACCGAGCCGCGGAAGCTGCGCTCATCAGTCTTTTCGAGGTTGAAACAAGGCTCGAACGGAATGCCCTTGATCGAGGCGCAAACGTTCTGGCCGCGGATCTGGAGCGTGTTGCCGGGCAGGCGGAGATGTTTCACCGGGCCTGAGCCCGAGAACTGCACGGCGCCAGCGGCGCCGAGATCGTCGAGGATGCGGCCTGCGCCGCGGGTGCCGTCGAAACAGGTGAAGGCGAAGACCTTGCCGGCAACGAAGCGGCGCGCCTCGTCGGCATTCATGCTCCCGGCAACGGCCGGCGCAAACGTCACGACTGCCGTGACAACCCCCAACACAATACGCGCAAGCATGCTCAACTCCGAACTAACCCCCGCAGCGGGCGATGCCTTATCTCTTTACCCGCTGCTTACCATACTAACCATGGCGACATTGAAGCAGCTTGGTTGGTAAAGTCTGAACGCCGTTAGACAATTTTTACCACGATGCGGCCGCGGACCTGGCCGGCCAGGATTTTCGCGCCCCATTCCGGAACTTCGTCGAGCGCAATTTCCGTAGTTATTTCAGATAGTTTTGTCCGATCCAGATCGGATGCCAGCCGCTGCCAGGCGGCTTTTCGCGGCTCGATCGGGCACATCACGGAATCGATGCCGAGAAGGCACACCCCGCGCAAAATGAAGGGTGCGACAGAAGACGGCAGGTCCATGCCGGCGGCCAGACCGCAGGCGGCGATGGCGCCGCCATACCTGGTCATCGACAGCAGATTCGCGAGCGTGGTCGAGCCGACGCTGTCGACGCCGCCCGCCCAACGCTCCTTGGCCAGCGGCTTTGGCGGCGTGGACAACTCGTTACGGTCGATCACCTCGGCGGCGCCGAGGCTCTTCAGGTAATCGGCCTCCGAGGCGCGGCCGGTCGAGGCGATGACGTGGTAGCCGAGCCAGGACAGCACCGCGGTCGCGACCGAGCCGACGCCGCCGGCAGCGCCCGTGACCACAACAGGGCCACTCTTCGGCGAGACACCGTGCTTCTCCAGCGCGAGCACGGAGAGCATCGCGGTGAAGCCTGCGGTGCCGATCGCCATGGCATCGCGCGCCGACAGGCCCTGCGGCAGAGCGACCAGCCAGTCGCCCTTGACGCGCGCCTTCTCGGCATAGGCGCCGAGATGGGTCTCGCCCATGCCCCAGCCGGTGCAGACGACCTTGTCGCCCGCTTTCCACGCGGGATGCGATGAGGCTTCGACCGTGCCGGCGAAATCGATACCGGCGATCATCGGGAAACGGCGCACCACCGGCGCCTTGCCTGTCAGCGCGAGGCCGTCCTTGTAGTTCAGCGTCGACCATTCCACGCGCACGGTGACGTCGCCGTCCATCAGCTCGGCTTCGTCGAACTGGGTGAGCGCGGCAGTGGTGCCCTTGTCGGCCTTGTCGATCCGGATCGCCTTGAACGTGGCCACAGCAAACTCCCTGACTTGTTTGACCGGGATGTTTAGCCGATCAGGCAGGCTGTGCAACCGCTCGTGCGACGGGCTTCTCCACGATCGGAAGATTGATCAGCGCCGAGAGCACGCCGAACAGGATCGAGAGCCACCAGATCGGCGTATAGGAACCGAAGTTCTCGAACACGATGCCCCCTAACCAGACGCCGAGGAAGCCGCCGACCTGATGGCTGACGAAAGCGAAGCCATACAGCGTCGCCAGCCAGCGCGTGCCGAACATCAGCGCCACCAGCGCCGAAGTCGGCGGCACCGTCGACAGCCAGGTCAGGCCGGAGACCGCACCGAACGCGATCGCCGAGAACGGCGTGATCGGGAACGAGATGAAGGCGAGCGTCGCGAGCGCACGGGTGAAATAGATCACCGAGAGGATGTAGCGCTTCGGCAGCGAATTCTGGAGATAGCCGACGCTCAACGAGCCCATGATGTTGAACAGGCCGATCGCCGCGATCACCCAGCCGCCGGTTTGCGTCGAGATGCCGCGGTCGACCAGGAACGCCGGCAGATGCACGGTGATGAAGGCGAGCTGGAAGCCGCAAGTGAAGAAGCCGAGCACCAGCAGCACATAGGAGCGATGGCCGAAGGCCTCTGCGAGCGCCTTGGTGATGGTCTGCTCATCCGCAGGCGCCGTGCTGGCGCTGCCCGCAACCGGCGGCGTCGAGATCGCCAGCGCCAGCGGGATGATCAGCAGCATCAGGAAGCCGAACACGGTGAGCGCCTGCTGCCAGCCGAAATTGTCGATCAGCGCGACGCCGATCGGCGCGAACAGGAACTGGCCCAGCGATCCCGCCGCGGTGCCCGCACCAAGCGCAAGGCCGCGCTTCTCGGCCGGCAGGAGCTTCGTGAACGCCGACAGCACCAGGTTGAACGAGCAGCCGGCGAGACCGAAGCCGACCATGACGCCCGCGCCGATGTTGAGCGACATCGGCGTCGTGGAATAGCGCATCAGCAGAAGGCCGCCGGCGTAGAGCAGCGCGCCGACGCACATCACCCGGAACAGGCCGAAGCGATCGGCAATTGCGCCGGCGAACGGCTGGCCCAGTCCCCACAACAAATTCTGAAGGGCGATGGCGAGGCCGAACACGTCGCGGCCCCAGGCGAATTCGTGGCTCATCGGCTGCACGAAGAAGCCCAGCGCCGAGCGCGGACCGAAGCCCAGCATGCCGATCGCACAACCGCAGAGGATGATGACGGTCGGTGTGCGCCAGTTGGCGGAGCGTGAGGTCGAACCGAGCTCGCTTGCTTGTGTCGACATGGGTCCTCCTCCTCGGCCATTGGCGGATCTGCAAATCGGCGCCGCTAGGCGTTTAATGCAAATGCATGAAAATCCCAAGTCGAAAATGATTGCGTTCCACGAGGGGCTGCCGCGGGAGCATTGCGTTTCATCGCAGCCTTGCCTGGCGCGACGCGACTGGACTTGACGAGAATGTGTGTGGCGAGACCTAGCGGCTCCCAGTTCAGCGTGTTATCTTTGATTTACTCAGATTGAGTATATGTAAGCTTTGGCGAAACCCACCGGCCCTCTCGGCCGGATTTCTCAGGCTCCTTATATACTCATATTGAGCATATATAACCCGAATGGGAGGCTTCGATGCCGATCACTGGAATTTACGGCCCCGACGATTTTGCCAATCGGCCTCAGGGCCAGACCATCACCCACGTCGCGCCGGCGCGAACCGGCCCCGCATTGCCGATGCCCTCGCTGGAATGGACGCCGGAGGTCGAGCGGGCCACCGCGCCGCTCTATGAGCGTCTCAAGCATGTGATCCCGCCGATCGAATGGCCGCTGATGGCGCCGACGATTCACGCGATCAATGAACTGAAGCGCGCACGCAACGCGGTGATCCTCGCCCACAACTACCAGGCGCCGGAGATCTTTCATGGCGTCGCCGACATCGGCGGCGATTCGCTTCAGCTCGCCGTCGAGGCCACCAAGGTGAAGGCCGATGTCATCGTCCAATGCGGCGTGCACTTCATGGCGGAGACGTCAAAGCTGCTCAATCCGGACAAGACGGTGCTGATTCCGGATTCCCGCGCGGGCTGCTCGCTGGCCGCCAGCATCACCGGCGCCGACGTGCGGCTGCTCCGCGAAAAATTTCCCGGCGTGCCTGTCGTTGCCTACGTCAACACGTCAGCCGAGGTGAAAGCCGAGGTCGACATCTGCTGCACCTCGTCGAACGCCGTGCAAGTGGTGGAGAGCCTCAATGCGCCCACTGTGATCTTCCTGCCCGACCGTTATCTCGCGACCTATGTCGCTTCGAAGACCGACGTCAAAATCATCGCCTGGAAAGGCGCCTGCGAAGTGCACGAGCGCTTCACGGGCGACGAACTGCGCGCCTTCCGCGAAGCCGATCCCTCCGTGCAGATCATCGCACATCCCGAATGCCCGCCGGACGTGCTGGCAGAAGCCGATTTTACAGGCTCGACCGCGCACATGATCAACTGGGTGCGCGAGCGGCGCCCGAAGCGGCTGGTGATGATCACGGAGTGCTCGATGGCCGACAATGTCCGCGCCGAGCTACCGGATGTGGAGATGCTGCGCCCCTGCAATCTCTGCCCGCACATGAAGCGCATCACGCTGTCCAACATCCTGGAGAGCCTGCTGACGCTCGGCGAGGAAGTCACGATCGATCCGGCGCTCGCGGAGCGCGCACGGCGCTCGGTCGAGCGGATGATCAACTTGAAGAATTGAGAGCGTGACATGACAAGCAACATCCACAACCTCACCCGCACCACCGACGACGTCGTCATCGTCGGCGGCGGGCTTGCCGGACTGTTCTGCGCACTCAAGCTCGCGCCGCGGCCGGTGACGCTGATCTCGGCGGCGCCGCTCGGACAGGGGGCGTCATCGGCGTGGGCGCAAGGCGGCATCGCGACCGCCGTTGCCGAAGGCGACAGCCCCGAAGCGCATGCGGCGGATACCATCGCGGTCGGCGGCGGCATCGTCGATGAGGCGGTCGCGCTTGGCATTGCGCGCGAGGCCGCGCCGCGAATTCACGATTTGCTGGCCTACGGCGTGCCGTTCGATCGCGATCTCGAAGGCCGGCTTGCCGTGGGACGGGAAGCTGCGCATTCGGCACGGCGCATCGTGCATGTCCGCGGTGACGGCGCGGGTGCTGCGATCATTGCGGCGCTGAGCGAGGCCGTGCGCCGCACGCCGTCAATCCGCCTGATCGAGGGCTTTGTCGCCGAAGCGCTGCTCACCGAGGACGGCGCCGTCACCGGCATTCAGTTGCGCGAGGCCGGCAATTTCGCAGCGAAGCCCGTGATGATCGCTTCGCGCGCGGTGGTACTGGCGACCGGCGGCATCGGCCATCTCTATGCCGTTACCACCAATCCGGCCGAGGCCAATGGGTCGGGCCTTGCGATTGCCGCGCGCGCCGGCGCTGTGATCGCCGATCCTGAATTCGTGCAGTTCCACCCGACCGCGATCATGGTCGGCCGCGATCCCGCGCCGCTTGCGACGGAAGCACTGCGCGGCGAAGGCGCAACGCTGATCAACGGCCAGGGCGAACGCTTCATGGCGGCACTCCATCCGCTCGCCGAGCTCGCGCCGCGCGACATCGTGGCCCGCGGCGTGTTCGCCGAGATCGCAGGCGGTCGCGGCGCCTTCCTCGATGCGCGAGAAGCACTGGGCGCGCGCTTCGCCGACAAATTCCCGACCGTGCATGCAAGCTGCATCGCCGCCGGCATCGATCCGGCGACGCAAGCCATCCCGATCGCACCGGCCGTGCATTATCACATGGGTGGCATCGCGGTGGACGCACGCGGCCGCAGCTCGATCGACGGGCTGTGGGCCGGGGGAGAAGTGTCGTCCACCGGTGCGCATGGCGCCAATCGGCTTGCCTCCAACTCGCTGCTCGAGGCCGTGGTCTATGCCGCACGCATCGCCGACGACATCGCCGGCCACGCAATCCCTGCACCCGCCCGCCTTCCCGATCGGCTGGTGACGCCGGGCGGTGGAGCGCCCGATGCAGCGAGCGTGAAGCAGTTGCGCACGATGATGAGCACGCATGTCGGCGTCATCCGCGAGCGCGACGGACTTGCAGACGCCGTACGCAGTGTTGCTGCGCTCGAGCACACGGCCACGAGCATCGCTGTCCGCAACATGGCGACAGCGGCCCTCCTCGTGTCCGCCTCAGCCTGGAGCCGACGCGAAAGCCGCGGCGCGCATTTCCGCTCCGACCATCCTGCGGAGGTGCCCGCGCTGGCGCAGAGAACGATGACCACGCTCGCTGGGGCGCGCGAGGTTGCCGACAGTCTCACCGAGCTTTCAACGCCGCGCATCGCGCAATCCATGATCGCCTGACGGAGTTTTTCATGATCACCCCGACCTCCCTGCTCTATCCCGACGCCTTTCTCTCTCCGCTCGCCGTCGACGAGGCTGTGCATCGCGCGCTCGACGAGGACCTTGGCCGCGCCGGCGACGTCACCTCGCTCGCGACGATCCCGGAAGCGACCAAGGCGCAGGCCATCCTCGTCGCGCGGCAATCCGGCGTCATCGCCGGTCTGCCGCTC
This sequence comes from Bradyrhizobium rifense, assembly GCF_008123425.1. Classification (GTDB taxonomy): domain Bacteria; phylum Pseudomonadota; class Alphaproteobacteria; order Rhizobiales; family Xanthobacteraceae; genus Bradyrhizobium; species Bradyrhizobium rifense. The sequence continues at coordinate 158,666 of NZ_VSSS01000015.1, read as the reverse complement.
GCGCTGGCGACGCTGCAAAAGCTATCGCCCGACATCGAGGTGCGCGCGCATGTCCGCGACGCCGCGCGCGTTGCCCGCGGGCAGCAGGTCCTGACGATCTCCGGCCCGGCCCGCGCCATTCTTACAGCGGAGCGGACCGCACTGAATTTCGTCGGCCGCCTCTCCGGCGTCGCCACGCTCACGGCCGACTACGTCGCGCGCACGGAGGGCACGAAAATGCGTATCTGCTGCACGCGAAAGACCACGCCGGGATTGCGGGCGCTGGAGAAATACGCGGTGCGTTGCGGCGGCGGCTTTAACCATCGTTTCGGCCTCGACGATGCGATCCTGATCAAGGACAATCACATCGCGGTCGCCGGCGGCATCCGCCCCGTGCTGGAGCGTGCCCGCAGCTACGCCGGCCATCTCGTCAAGATCGAGATCGAGGTCGATACGCTGGCGCAGCTCCGCGACGTCCTCAACACCGGACTTGCCGAGGCGGTGCTGCTCGACAACATGGACATCGCGACGCTGCGCGAAGCGGTGCGGATGAGCGAGGGCCGGGTCGCGCTGGAGGCGTCGGGTGGCGTCACATTGGACTCGATCGCGGCGATCGCAGCGACCGGCGTCGACTACGCCTCATCCGGCGCGCTGACGCATTCGGCGCCGAATTTCGACTGCGCGCTGGATATTGAGATGTGATGCGGTCTACTCCCTCTCCCCGTTCTTACGGGGCCGCGACGAGCTTCGCTCGCGCTGAAAGGGTCGGGGTGAGGGGCCTCTCTCCACATAGGCGACTGTCGCGAGACCTGTACCCCCTCACCCGGATTGCATCTTCGATGCAATCCGACCTCTCCCCGCAAGCGGGGCGAGGTTAAGAAAGACTATCGCCGTTCGACCACGCCCATCTCGGCGGAGCTCTTGGCTTCCTGGGCGAGCTCCGCCGAGAGCGCGGCGGTCTGCGCCGGCGTGCCCCAGCTCGGCTCCTCGCTGCCGTCGCCCCAGTTGCGCGGCCGGTAGAAGGTGTGCACGCCGAATTTGTACATCTTCTTCATCTCGGCGACCCAGGACGGACGCACCCAATAGGCGTGGTAGTGCGTCGACTTGCCGACTTCGGGCAGCCAGATCTGACCGTCGAGCATCGCCTTCGAAATCCTCTTGGCGCGCTCCCACATCTCCGGCTCGCGGATCACGTCGGGATTGTTGTCGCAGGCAAAGGTGAACTGGCAGGCGAAATGGCGGTACTTGTTCTGATAGACCACGCCGCACACGGTGTCCGGATATTTGCCGGAGAACACGCGGTTCATCACGACTTGCGCGACCGCGATCTGGCCGCGCACGGCCTCGCCGCGGGATTCGAAATAGACGGCCTCAGCGAGGCACTTCTCAGACTTCGCGCGTGACTTGTCGTCGAGCGCCAGCCGCTCGGCCGGCGATTTGGCGCGCTGGTTGTCGGAATTGACCTCGCCCTTCGGCGCGACGCTCTCGCCGCTCTCGCTGTCCTTCACGACGTCGTCCGACGGTGGCGACAGCGAGGCCAGCTTCATGTCGGGGTCGGGCATCACGATCAGCGGCTCCGCGCCGGGCTGCCAGCTCTCGATGCTTTCGACATTGCCGCCGAGCGAGGAGCTGCCGAAAAACAGGTTCGAGGTCTTGACGCTGAAGGGATCGCGCGGCGGCGCGGCGATCGTCGCCTGCTTCAGCGCGGCGATCGTCGCCTGCTTCAGCGCGGCGAGCGGCTGGGCCGCAAAGGAGAGCGCATTGTCGCCGGCCTTCGGCGGATTGGCATATTGCGGCAGTGGCGGCGCGCGCATCGCCTCCTGGAGCTCGGGATCGAGCGCTGCCGCGGACTCCGGCGACATCGCTTGTGGTTGCGCGACCGGCAACTCGACCGTCTTGGCGCCGAACACCGAGCTATTCGAGGTCGCGGGACTTTCCTGTGCGGGAGCTGCAGGCGGCGCTGCCACCTCGGGCGCCTGCGCTGGCGTCACGGTGGCGAGACGGTCACCCTTCAAAGCGCGATCAACCTTGGGGAAATCGGAGGCCTGGTAACGCGTCGGCGCCTGGAACACCGGATTGCGCGTGACGGCGCCGGTGACGTCGCGGCCATCGAGGCTCTCGAGGCGAACCATTGCACTCTGTGGAATCGACGTTCCGATCGGACGCGAAAAGCTGTAGGTGGCGAGCTGAATGGACGAGGCTGCGGAGAATACCTGCTTCTGCCAACGTTCGGCGACGCCGGGCTGACGCGCCAGCAACGAGCCTATGTCCTGATAGCCGGTCTCTCTCGGCATCAATGCGAAGATGCAGAGACCGATTCCGAAGGATGCGAACCGCGCACCCTTCGGATGGTTACGCAACACTGACATCGATACGCTCACGCTACGCTTACACTAGAGAGATCGAGCCGCAGTACTTCCGTGCAATTCGATCTTTATCGTGAGTATCTAATTTAGGTTGCCGGGGCGTTAATCGGCGTTGCGCGCGAAGCACACTCAAGCGATGTCAGGTGTTTTCACGGGGCGTTTGCGCGCGTGGTAAATGCGGGCTGATGTGAAGCGGTAAACATCTGGTCAACGCGAATGGTGAAGGAACTCTTGCGCGTGCGTATCATTACGGGACGCGCGATGAGTTCCCGCTGTTGCAACACTCGTCATTGCGAGCGCAGCGAAGCAATCCAGAGTCTCTCCGCGGAGGGATTCTGGATTGCTTCGCTGCGCTCGCAATGACGGCGTGGAAAGAGCGGCGCACAAAATGAAGAGGCGGGGTTTTGGCCCCGCCTCTTCGCACTTAACACTTCAACTCGTCGCTTACGCCTGGCTCGCAACCACCTTGCCGAGCGCAGCCTGCGCAGCGGCGAGACGGGCGATCGGCACGCGGTAGGGCGAGCACGACACATAGTCGAGACCGATATTGTGGCAGAACGCGACGGAAGCGGGATCGCCGCCGTGCTCGCCGCAGATGCCGACCTTGAGCTTCGGACGCGTCTTGCGGCCGCGTGCGACGCCGATCTTGACGAGCTCGCCGACACCTTCCTGGTCGAGCGCAACGAAGGGATCGATCGGGAGGATGCCCTTGGACACATAGGTCCCGAGGAAGCTCGCCGCGTCGTCGCGGCTGATGCCGTAGGTGGTCTGCGTCAAATCGTTGGTGCCGAACGAGAAGAAATCGGCGCTCTCCGCGATCTCACCCGCAAGCAGGCAGGCGCGCGGCAGCTCGATCATGGTGCCGACCTGATAGGTGAGTTTTGTATTCGTGTCGCGCATCACCGCTTTCGCGGTGGCGTCGATGCGTGCCTTGACCAGATCGAGCTCCATCTTGGTCGCGATCAGCGGCACCATCACCTCAAGGCCGACGGCCTTGCCGGTACGCTTCTCGGCTTCGACTGCAGCCTCGAAGATCGCGCGTGCCTGCATCTCGGCGATTTCAGGATAGGCGATCGCGATGCGGCAGCCGCGGAAGCCGAGCATCGGATTGAACTCCGACAGCTCGCGTGCACGGTCGGCCAGACGCCGCGGGTCGGTGTTCATGGCGCGCGCCACTTCCTCGACCTCGGCATGGGTGTGCGGCAGGAACTCGTGCAGCGGCGGGTCGAGCAGACGGATCGTGACGGGCAGCCCCTTCATGATCTCGAACAGCTCGACGAAGTCGGCGCGCTGCATCGGCAACAGTTTTGCGAGCGCAGCGCGGCGCGACTGCTCGTCCTCGGAGAGAATCATCTCGCGCACCGTACGGATGCGCGTCTCCTCGAAGAACATGTGCTCGGTGCGGCAGAGGCCGATGCCTTCAGCGCCGAACTTGATCGCGGTGCGGGCGTCCTCCGGCGTATCGCCGTTGACGCGGACGCCGATCTTGCGGACCTGGTCGGCCCATTTCATCAGCGTGCCGAACTCGCCGGAAAGCTCCGGCTCGATCATCGGCATGCGGCCGGCCAGAACCTGGCCGAGCGAGCCGTCGATGGTGATGACGTCACCGGCCTTGTAGGTGCGCGAACCGATGCTCATGGTGCCACGGCCGTAATCGACACGGATGGTGCCGCAGCCGGAGACGCAGGGCTTGCCCATGCCGCGCGCGACCACGGCGGCGTGCGAGGTCATGCCGCCACGGGTGGTCAAGATGCCTTCGGCAGCGTGCATACCGTGGATGTCTTCGGGGCTGGTCTCGATGCGGACCAGAATGACCTTGCGCCCGTCGCCCTGGAGCTTTGCCGCTTCGTCCGAGGAAAACACGATCTCACCGGAGGCGGCACCGGGCGACGCCGGCAGGCCGGTCGCGATCACGTCGCGCTTGGCGTTGGGATCGATGGTCGGATGCAGGAGCTGGTCGAGCGAGGCGGGATCGATCCGCATCACCGCTTCCTTCTTGGTGATCAGGCCCTCATTGGCGAGCTCGACCGCGATGCGCAGCGCGGCCTTCGCCGTGCGCTTGCCGCCGCGGGTCTGCAGCATCCACAGCTTGCCCTGCTCGACCGTGAACTCCATGTCCTGCATGTCACGGTAGTGCTTCTCGAGCTGCGTGTAGATCCGCGTCAGCTCCTTGAAGGCTTCCGGCATCGCCGCTTCCATCGACGCCTTGTCGGAGCCCGATTCCTTGCGCGCCTCTTCGGTGATGTCCTGCGGCGTGCGGATGCCCGCCACCACGTCCTCGCCCTGCGCGTTGATCAGGAACTCGCCATAGAGCTTGCTCTCGCCGGTCGAGGGGTTGCGGGTGAACGCAACGCCGGTCGCCGAGGTCTCGCCCATGTTGCCGAACACCATGGCCTGCACGTTGACCGCGGTGCCCCAGGACTCAGGGATATCGTGCAGCCTGCGGTAGGTGACCGCGCGCGCATTCATCCAGGATGAAAACACCGCGCCGACCGCGCCCCAGAGCTGGTCATGCGGATCCTGCGGGAAATCCTTCCCGGTCTCGCGCGCGACCGCGTCCTTGTACTTGCCGACCAGATCGACCCAATCCTCGGCGGTGAGGTCGGTGTCGAGCGTGTAGCCCTGGCTATCCTTGAAGGTGTCGAGGATCTCCTCGAAGTGATGATGTTCGAAGCCGAGCACCACGTCGGAATACATGGTGATGAAGCGGCGATAGCTGTCATAGGCAAAACGACGATCGCCCGACAGCTCCGACAGCGCTTCCACGGTCTCGTCGTTGAGGCCGAGATTGAGCACGGTGTCCATCATGCCCGGCATCGAGGCGCGCGCGCCGGAGCGCACGGAGACGAGCAGCGGGTTTTTGGTGTCGCCGAACACCTTGCCGGTCAGCTTGCCGACATGGTCCAGCGCCTTCTCAACCTGCGACTGCAATTCCTTCGGATAGGATTTGTCGTGGGCGTAGAAATAGGTGCAGACCGAGGCCGGAATGGTGAAGCCCGGAGGCACCGGCAGACCGAGATTGGCCATCTCGGCGAGGTTGGCGCCCTTGCCGCCGAGCAGGTCGCGCATCTCCGAGCGGCCCTCGGCCTTGCCGTCGCCGAACGTGTAAACCCACTTGCCGGCCTTGATTGCGGCCGAGGCCGCCTTGGCGGGCGCAGTCTTCGCAGCAACCTTGGCGGCAACCTTCGGCGCAGCCGGCTTGGTCACAGCCTTTGCAGCGGGTTTCGCCGCCGGCTTGGCAGCGGCCTTCACAGCCGCCTTGGCGACCGGCTTCGGGGCGCTCTTCACGGCGCTCTTGGCGAGCGCCTTTCGGGCCGCCGGCGCGGCCTTCGCCTTGGCGGAAGACTTTGATTTCGCTGCAGTTTTATTAGGCTTCGAGGCGGCTTTGGCCATAGCTTGCACACAACCTGCGAGAGGAATGGGAAATCGCGCGCCTTACACCACTTTGGGCAGGCCCGCGCAAGTCGAAGAGTTCCGGAAAATGAGGCCTAGAGATGGAGCCACTTCAACAATCCAAGTCCGATCGCACCATTGATGATGAGAAAGATCGCAACGATCAGGTTGAGGAGGCGCGGCATGATCAAAATGAGCACACCCGCAATCAGCGACAGGATCGGCGAGATGTGGGCGATGGTGAGATGCATGAAGAGTCTTCCTGTGTCGTGAGGCGAATCGCGGGCGGATCATAGCGGACCGGGTTCCGCGGGTAGAGACGCGCGAGGCCGCATCGGGTTCCCCGCTTCGCGAAAACTGCCCGAAATTGCCCCGTATGCGGCAGGCCTTTTCCGGAACATCACGCGCGCCGCAGCATTGGCAACCGGTCGCGCCACTGGCGCCGGCTGAAATCAATTCGAAGGAGTTGCTCATGCGGAACAGGATTCTCGCCCTCGCAGCGCTTGGCGTCGCGCTCGGCTCGCCGATCGCGGCGCAGGCGCAAACCGGGATCACGGTGGGACGCGCGCCCGTCGTGGTCGACAGCGGCCCGGCCATCGCGGTGGAACAGCGGCCGGCTTTCCGTGACTATGTCGTCGAACAACGTGTGCCCGCCTTCAGCATTCCCGATCGTGTGGTGGTCGGCGCCACCTTACCCGAGACCGGCGTCACCTATTATGACGTGCCGCAACGTTTCGGCGCGACGACTTATCGCTACACCGTCGTGAACGGCGAGACCGTGCTGGTCGAGCCGCGCACGCGCCGCATCGTCGAGGTGATGGATTAGCGCTCAACTCGATGTCCGGCGCGTCATATCAATCAGGCTGACGCGCATCGCGTAGTCGGACATCAGGCCCCGCCCGGTCTTCCCCCGCCGGGCGGGGCTTTTTTTGCGAGATCAATCCTGGATCTTCGAGAAGTCCGCCACTGCACGCGTGGCGCTGCGGATCTCGTTGAGCAGCTTCAGGCGGTTCTCGCGCACCTTCGCATCATCGTCGTTGACGCGGACCTTGTCGAAGAATGCATCGACCGGCGGACGCAGTTTTGCCATTGCGCTCATGGCCGCGGCAAAATCTTCCTTGGCGACGGCAGCACTGGCTTCCGCCTTCACCTCGCCGATCGCCTTGGCCAACGCCCTCTCTTCGCCAAGGCTGTAGAGCGCAGCATCAGGCGCGCCGTCGAAGCTGCGCTTGTCCTTCTTCTCCTCGATACCAAGGATGTTGCTCGCGCGCTTGATGCCGGCGAGCAAATTCTTGCCGTCGTCGGTCTCGAGAAACGTACCGAGCGCCTCGACGCGGCGGACGATCATCAGCAAATCGTCCTGGCCACCGAGCGCGAACACGGCATCGACGAGATCGTGACGCGCGCCTTGCTCACGGAGCTGGACTTTCAGACGGTCAGCGAAGAAGGCGAGCAGATCGCTCGGGAGCTTCTGCGCATCCGCAGGCCTCACTGACAAGCCGGCGAGCGCGGACGCAGCTACTTTCATCAGCGAAAGCCGAAGCGCGTTCTCGGTAATCAGCCTGATCGCACCCAGCGCAGCGCGACGCAGCGCATACGGATCCTTCGATCCCGTTGGCTTCTCGTCGATCGCCCAGAACCCGACCAGCGTATCGATCTTGTCTGCAAGCGCGACCGCGACACTGACCGGATCGGTCGGCACGCGATCCGCGGGCCCTTGCGGCTTGTAGTGTTCCTCGCACGCGGCGGCCACGGAGGCATCCTCGCCCTGCGCCAGCGCGTAGTACCTGCCCATTAGGCCCTGCACCTCAGGGAATTCGCCGACGACTTCGGTCAGCAAATCCGCCTTGGCGAGATGCGCAGCACGCGTCGCCTTGGCGACATCGGCGCCGACCAGCGGCGCGATCTCGGCTGCGAGCCGCTCGATCCGCTTGATCCGCTCCGCCTGCGTCCCGAGTTTCTCGTGGAACACGATCTGCTCGAACTTCGGCAGCCGGTCCTCGAGCTTCGTCTTGAGATCGGTCTCGTAGAAGAACTTCGCATCCGACAGGCGCGGACGGATCACGCGCTCGTTGCCGGCGACGATGACCTTGCCACCGTCGGTCGCCTCGATATTGGCGGTGAGGACGAATTTGTTGGTCAGCTTCCCGGTCTTGGGATCCTTGACCACAAAACACTTCTGGTTGTTGCGGATGGTGGCGCGGATCACCTCGTCCGGAATCGCGAGATATTCTTCTTCGAACGATCCCATCATCACGACAGGCCATTCGACGAGGCCCGACACCTCGTCCAGCAGCACCTGATCCTCGACCAGCTCGAAGCCCTGCGCAAACGTCAATTCCTTGGCGTCGGCAAAGATGATGTCCTTGCGCGCCTGCGGATCGAGAATGACCTTTGCGGCCTTCAGCTTGGCTTCGTAGTCCTCGAAACGGCGCACGGAAATCGCCGCCGGCGCCATGAAGCGATGGCCGTAGGTGGTCTGGCCGGTCTCGATGCCGTCGACCGAGAATTTCACGACATCCGGCTCTTCCGTCTCGGGTCCGAAGGTCGCGGTGATCGCGTGCAGCGGACGCACCCAGCTCAGCGAGCCCGGTTTTCCGGAGCGCGCGCCCCAGCGCATCGATTTGGGCCAGGGGAAGGTGCGGATGATGACGGGCAGGATTTCCGCGAGCACGTCGATCGCGTCACGCCCGGCCTTCTCGATCAGCGCGATATAGAAGTCGCCCTTGGCGTCGCGCTGGATCTTGGCCTCATCCAGCGACTTCAAACCTGTCGCTTTCAAAAAGCCCTGCACGGCCGTATCGGGGCCGCCGACTTTCGGTCCGCGGCGTTCAGTCTTGAGATCAGGCTGACGCGCGGGGATGCCGTGCACGGTGAGCGCAAGGCGGCGCGGCGTCGCGAAGGCCTTCGCGCCCTCATAGACGAGGCCTTCGGCGACGAGCTTCTCGGTGACAAGGCGGCGCAGATCGTCGGCCGCCTTGGCCTGCATGCGCGCGGGAATTTCTTCCGAGAACAGTTCAAGCAAAAGATCGGGCATCAGGCCGCTCCGCCCGCTTCAGTATGGATCCAGGCCTCGCCGCAGGCTTTTGCCAATTCGCGCACACGAAAAATGTAGCTCTGCCGCTCGGTCACGGAGATCACGCCGCGCGCATCCAAGAGGTTGAACACGTGACTGGCCTTGATGCACTGGTCATAGGCCGGCAGCGACATCAGATGCGCCTCGCGCTTGCCGTCCTTCCAGCCTGCGTCGAGATATTTCCGGCAGGCCGCTTCCGCCATCTTGAACTGCTCGAACAGCATCGCGGTGTCGGCAACTTCGAAATTGTGCTTCGAATATTCCCGTTCGGCCTGCAGGAAGACGTCGCCATAGGTGACCTTGGCATCGCCGTCGCGGCCGTTGAAGTTGAGGTCGTAGACGCGGTCGACGCCCTGCACATACATCGCGAGGCGCTCAAGCCCGTAGGTGAGCTCGCCCGCGACCGGTGCGCATTCGACGCCGGCGACCTGCTGGAAATAGGTGAACTGGCTGACTTCCATGCCGTCGCACCAGCACTCCCACCCGAGGCCCCAGGCGCCCAGCGTCGGGCTCTCCCAATCGTCCTCGACGAAGCGGATGTCGTGCACGGCGGAATCGATGCCGATCGCGGCGAGCGACTTCAGGTACAGCTCCTGAAGGTTCGGCGGCGACGGCTTCATGATCACCTGGAACTGGTAGTAGTGCTGCATCCGGTTCGGATTCTCGCCGTAGCGGCCGTCCTTGGGCCGGCGCGAGGGCTGCACATAGGCCGCGTTCCAGGGCTTTGGCCCGAGTGCGCGCAGCGTGGTCGCCGGATGGAAGGTACCCGCGCCCATCTCCATGTCGTAGGGCTGCAGGATCACGCAGCCCTGCTCGGCCCAGAACCGCTGGAGCGCGAGGATAAAACCCTGGAACGAGCGTTCCGGGCGCATATGGGCGGGCAATGAGGCGTCCATCGTCAGATCAGGCTCTCGCGGGGGGTTTTGAATCGCGCGGGACCGTATCGACGGCGGGGGTGGGAATCAAGGCAAAGGGGCGGATTCGGGCTTAACGACTGCCCTGGGACGGCGCCGGTGGGCAAAGGCGCACTTGCGCCGTGCCCACCATCTTTCCCGGATTACGGCGCGGTGGTGGGCGAGCTTCGCTTTGCCCACTCTACGGCACCTCTCGTGTTGAGAGCGGCTAACCCGGCCGGTAAGCTCCGGTCACGGGATCACGCTTCAACGTCTGGATATTCCCCATATGGGCGGCCTCGGCGACGCGCGAGAGGCGCATCTCCTCCAGCTCCTGGTTGATCCGGACAGCGGTCTTGTAGGCCCAGCGGACCACGGCAAGCCCGCCCAGGACGCCCGCGAAAGCGACGAACGGCGGCATCGGTCGTTCCTTGTTCACAATGCTCAGCCCCCACCCACATTCTTGCGCAGTCCGAGCTGAGCCGCAATTGGCTCGGCTCGGACCAAATGGCGCGGGAGGGGCTCCTCCTAGAACCCGAATTTCGCCCAAATCGCGCGCGTCTCGACCGCCGAGATCAGCTCGTCCGGCAACCCGACCATTGATTCCATGGCCGAAAGCTGCCCCGCGCCGGGCGATTTCCGCCCCAACAGACCGGAGAGCAGGCCGGTCGGCTGCGCAATCACCGGGGTGAGAACCTTCTCGCCGTAGCGGGCACGAAGAGTTGAGCGGATATCGCCGATGCCGTCGGCCAAGCCCAGCGCGATCGAAGTTTCGCCGGCCCAGTACTCACCGGTGAACAGGGTGTCGTCGGCGCCCTTCAGCCGCGCGCCGCGACTCTCCTTCACCAGCGCGATGAAGATCTGGTGGATCTCGCGCTGAAGCGCCTTCAGCTTGGCGACGTCGTCGGGGTTTTCGGGCAGGAACGGATCGAGCATCGCCTTGTGGGTGCCGGCCGTGTAGAGGCGCCGCTCGATGCCAAGCCGCTTGATCGCCTCCTGGAAACCAAAGCTGCCGCCGACCACGCCGATGGAGCCGAGGATCGAGGACGGATCGCAGAAGATCTCGTCACCCGCGCAGGCGATCATGTAGCCGCCGGAGGCCGCGACGTCCTCGACGAACACCAGCACGGGCAACTTCTTCTCCGCCGCGAGCTGCTTGATGCGCAGATAGATCTGGCGCGACTGCACCGGCGAGCCGCCGGGCGAGTTGATCACCAGCGCCACCGCCTTGGCATTGCGGACCGAGAAGGCTCGCTCCAGCACCCGGGCGACGCCCGCCAGCGACATGCCCGGGCGCAGCGGCGTCACCGCGCCGATCACGCCGGACAGCCGCACCACCGGCACCACCGCCGTGCCGGGGCGGAATCGCGCCGGCAGGTATTGCAGGAGCTTGTCGGCCAGGCCGGAATTTTCGCGATCGTTCAATTTTTCGGCCATGCCGTTACCTCTGATTAACCAATTCTTATCACGCGACTGTCATTGAAGTTCGCTGGAACGTGTTTTGCAGATTCCTCGTTGGGAAGCTGCAATGAAGCAGCGGAGGAAATGCCATGAAGATCTATCTGCTGTTGCTGCTGATCGGTGCACTTTTCACGGCGCTTCGCTATACTTCCCCGCAGGAACAGCAATCGGAATCGCTTCCGCAGTAAGCCGTCACGGCTCCGCCAGCGGCAAGACCGCCCTCCCCTCCAGAATATTCCTCACCTCTTCTTTGGGCACGCGTGACTCATCATTGAGCATGAGGCCCGGCAGCAATCGCAGCGGCGCCCGGCCACCCTTGACGGCGCGCACCAGCACACGGATTGCAGGCCTTCCCGCTTCGCCATGAACCGGCAGGACCGACACGCTACCAAAGCCGCGTGACAGCGCTGCCAAAACGTCTGCAATGCCATCCGCGCGCCAGATCAGGGTCAGCACGCCGTTCGATCGAAGGACGCGCCGCGCTGCATGCACCCAGGCATTCAGCGTCTCCTCGGTCGCGACATGCGCGGTGTGACGCGCCTGGTCCGGCGAGCCACGGTGCCGCGCGGAATCGTTGAAGGGCGGGTTCATCAACACGCAGTCTGCGCTGTCGGGCATGAGCCCATGTGTCGCAAAAGCCTGCGCATCCGCCGTGATGTCGAGCACAATCACCTCGGCAGCAATTGCATTCGCGGCCGCATTGGCGCGCGCGAGCCCGGCCAGTTCCGGATCGATCTCGACGAGGCAAAGATCGACCCCGGCCACGCGCCGCCCCAGCGCCAGCCCGGCCGCGCCGATGCCGGCGCCGAGATCGACCACACGGTCGCCAGCGCGGGCCTCGGTCGCCGCCGCAAGCAAAATGGCATCGTGCCCGGCGCGGTGGCCGGATCGCTTCTGCCTCAGGAGCAGCTGCCCGCCGAGAAAGGCGTCCTCGGTAAGATCTGTGACGACGTCAATCATCGCCGCGCAGTTCGTGGCTGAGCCCGGCATCGGTCAGGAGCTGCCGGGCTTCGATGGCGTCGTCCTCATGGACCAGGATCCGCCGGGGCAGGACGCCGAGCGAGCCCTCGATGATGCTCATGTTCTGATCCAGCACCAGATGATGGATGTTGGCGCCGTCGAGCAGCGCGCCGATCGCCGACACCAGCACGATATCGTTGGTCCGAACCAGGTCACGCAAACGAGCCTCCTGCCTGAAAGGGGTGAGCGGCAAATGTCAATGGTTCCACAGGCCTTGCCGCATCCCCGTCCAGTTTCTATTGTCTTTCCATCAGAATAGCCCCTCCGGGGCAAATATTGGAGACCGGCGTGGCCGTCATCGTACCTTTCGAAACTCCCGGCGCGTCGATCGAAGAGCTGGTTGCCCTTGTCGCCCCCGACATGGAGCGCGTCAACACCACGATCCTGTCGCGGACTGGCTCCGACGTGACCATGATCCCGGAAGTGGCCAACCATCTGATCTCCTCCGGCGGCAAGCGCCTGCGGCCGATGCTGACGCTCGCCATGGCCAATCTGGCCGGCTACACCGGCGACGGCCACATCAAGCTGGCTGCCTCCGTCGAGTTCATGCACACCGCGACCCTGCTCCACGACGACGTCGTCGACGAGAGCGAGATGCGCCGCGGCAAGCTGTCGGCGCGCATGCTCTGGGGCAATGAGGCCAGCGTGCTGGTCGGCGACTTCCTGCTGGGACAAGCCTTCCGCATGATGGTCGAGGTCGGCTCGCTGCGCGCGCTTGACATTCTTTCCGCGGCCGCCGCCACCATCGCCGAGGGCGAGGTGATGCAGCTCGCTGCCGCCAAGAACACCGCGACCACCGAGGACGAATATCTTGCCGTGATCCGCGGCAAGACCGCCGAGCTGTTCGCAGCCGCCTGCGAGGTCGGCCCCGTGATCGCCAACCGTCCGAAGGCCGAGCAGACCGCCTGCCGCTCCGTCGGCATGAATCTCGGCATCGCCTTCCAGCTCGTCGACGACGTGCTCGACTATGGCGGCAAGAGTGCAAAGCTCGGCAAGAACACCGGCGACGACTTCCGCGAGGGCAAGATCACCCTTCCTGTCGTGCTCGCCTTCCGCCGCGGCAACGACACCGAGCGCGCCTTCTGGATCAAGGCGCTCGAGCGCGGCGAGATCGGCGACAGCGACCTCGATCACGCCCTCGGCTTGATGAACAAGCACCGCGCGCTCGAGGACACAATTAGCCGCGCCCACCATTACGGCGCCATGGCCGTCGACGCGCTGGCGCTGTTCCCCTCCTCGCCGATGAAGAGCGCGCTGGAGCAGGTGGTGGCGTTCTGCCTGGCACGGTCGCATTAGGGCTGCGCGCTTTCCGCTTCCGCTATCAACTCCGTCATCCTGAGGTGCGAGTGGCGCGATGCCGAGCATCGCGCCACTCGCCTCGAAGGATGCACGGCCGAGATGCATCCGGGCCGTTCGCCTTCGAGGCTCGCTGCGCTCGCACCTAAGGGTGACGGGGATGGATTTGTGGGCGCCGCTCTCTCCACGTCATTGCGAGCGCAGCGAAGCAATCCAGAATCTCTCCGCGGAGGGACTCTGGATTGCTTCGCTGCGCTCGCAATGACGGAGTATGGCGCACGGCCTTCGTTCACCAACTCACATCTCAAATCGCCCCTGCCCACCCAGTTACTTGCATTTTGCAAGTCACTCCCCTACCTTCCCTGCCATGCAGCCAAAGTCCCCCTCCATCCTGGAATGCCCGGTCGGCCGCGCCGTGGAGACGGTTGGCGAGTGGTGGAGCATCCTGATCCTGCGGGATGCGTTTCAGGGCTCGACGCGGTTTGACGAGTTCGAGCGCAATCTCGGCATCGCGCCGAACATCCTGTCGCGGCGTCTCGCCCATCTCACCAAGACCGGCATGTTCGTCCGCCGCCGCTATCACGAGCGGCCGCCGCGTTACGAATACGTGCTGACGGACAAGGCGCGGGATTTCTTCCCCGTGATCGCGACGCTGCTCGCCTGGGGCAACAAGCATCTCGCGCCGAAGGGCGAATCCATCCTGCTGGCGAACCGCGACGATCGCCGGCCGCTCGATCCCGTCGTGGTCGATGCCGCCGACTTGCAGCCGATCACGCTCGCCAACGCGGTGGTGATCCCAGGCCCCGGCGCGAGCCGCCTGATGCGGCGGCGGCTCACTTCGCTCAAAGCCATGAACCCGGCGGTCGCGCCGGCTGGAGACTGACATGCGTCGTATCGTCGTGACGGGAATGGGCGCGGTGTCGCCGCTCGGCTGTGGTGTCGAATTGTCCTGGCGCCGGCTGCTCGCCGGACAGAGCGGATTGCGCCCGCTGCCCCAATGGTCGCAGGCGCTACCCGCACGCATTGCCGGTCTGGTGCCCGACAAGGCCGACGATGCCGATGGCGGGTTCGATCCAGCGGAGGCCGCCGCGCCAAAAGATCAGCGCAAGATGGACCGTTTCATCCTGTTTGCGCTGCTCGCCACTGCAGAGGCCGTCGCGCAGGCCAAATGGACGCCGCAAGATGCTGCATCACTGGAGCGGACCGCGACCATCATCGCCTCCGGCGTCGGCGGCTTCCCGGCGATGGCGGAAGCGGTGCGCATCACCGAGCAGCGCGGCCCGCGCCGGCTGTCGCCGTTCACGATCCCCTCGTTCCTCGCCAATCTCGCTGCCGGCCACGTCTCGATCAAATACGGCTACAAGGGCGCGCTGGGCACGCCGGTCACGGCGTGTGCCGCCGGCGTACAGGCGATCGGCGATGCCGCACGCATGATCCGCGCAGGCGAGGCCGATGTCGCGATCTGCGGCGGCGCCGAGGCCTGCATCGATATCGTCAGCCTCGGCGGCTTCGCAGCAGCACGCGCGCTGTCGAGCGGATTCAACGACCAGCCCGCCCGCGCCTCGCGCCCGTTCGATCGCGACCGCGACGGTTTTGTCATGGGCGAAGGCGCCGGCATTCTGGTGATCGAGGAACTGGAACATGCGCTCGCGCGCGGCGCCACGCCGATCGCCGAGATTGTCGGATATGGCACCACCGCGGACGCCTATCACATGACGTCGGGTCCGCCCGATGGCGACGGCGCCCGCCGGGCGATGGAGATCGCGCTACGGCAGGCGAACCTTGCGCCGGCGGATCTGCAGCACCTCAATGCGCATGCGACATCGACGCCGGCCGGCGACGAGGGCGAGCTCGGCGCGATCGCTGCGCTGTTCGGCCGCGCCAAGACAATCGCGGTCAGCGCGACCAAATCGGCCACAGGCCATCTACTCGGTGCCGCCGGCGGGCTGGAGGCAATTTTCACCGTGCTCGCCTTGCGCGACCAGATCGCGCCATCGACACTCAATTTTGAAAATCCGGACGCAAACGCTGATGGCATCGACATTGTCGCAGGCAGCGCACGACCGATGCCGATGCTCAACGCCATCTCCAACGGCTTTGGCTTCGGCGGGGTGAATGCCAGCGCGATCTTCCGCCGCATGGGCTAAACGACAGGCCTTGCAATCGCGGCGCGCTGCGCTACGAAAATGGAATGATTGATACAAATTTCTGGCTGTTCCTCGCCGCCGCGGTTCTCATTGCAGCCATCCCCGGCCCCGGCATCTTCTACGTCGCGGCGCGAACCTTGTCGGAAGGGCGCGCCAGCGGCTTTGCCTCGACCGCGGGCACGGCGCTGGGCGGATTGGTCCATGTCGTCGCAGGCAGTCTCGGCATTTCCGCGATCATCCTGGCGAGCGCCGAGCTGTTCGCCGTCGTGAAGTTCGTTGGCGCGCTGTATCTGGTCTGGCTCGGCATCAAGACCTTTCGCAGCGCCGGCGGAGCGCTGTCACTCGCGAGCGAGCCTGTCGGGGACAAGCGCGCGTTCCGTGACGGCGTGCTGGTCGAGGCGTTGAACCCGAAGACCGCGGCGTTCTTCCTCGCCTTCATTCCGCAATTCTTCGATCCCGCGGGAGCGAGCCCCACGCTGCAATTCATCGTGCTCGGCGCCATCTCGGTGACGCTGAACACGCTCGCCGATGTCATCGTGGTGCTGATGGCCTCCGCGACACGCACGCAGCTGATCGGACGGCCGCGTCTGATGAAGCGGCTCACCCAAGGCTCCGGCGTCTTCATCGCGGGCCTCGGCCTCTCGCTCGCGCTGGCGCGGCGGCCGGTGCAGGGCTAGCTCGCGTCACTCCCGACAAGCATCGGCAAAAAGAAAGGGGCCGAAGCCCCTTTCCCGGATTTCACCACTGATGCCAGTGGTGCCAATGATGCCAGCCGTAGCCGCCGCCCCAATGACGGTGCCAGCCGTAACCACCCCAGTAATGCGGGTGATAGTAGCCGCCGCCGTAATAGTGGCGGTGCCAGCAATGGCCCCATTCGTTGCAGATATAGCCTGACGGAACGACGCCCGACGCACCGGGGACGTCGATCGGCTGGGCCGATGCCGCTCCGGTGGACAGAGCGACACCACCGAGAGCAGCGAGGCCGACAAGCGCAGAAACGAGTTTCATGATTTTCACCTCCTAACGTTCGTTGGAGGCGGTGAACGACGAACGCGTTCGGTGTCTTACGAAGGTTTAACGCCGATGAACAAGCTGTCCAATCTGTCATGACTTGCCGATATGTAACGCGCGGAATTCGAACGTGGCATCGCCGAGGGCTCACCCATTGATGTTGCGATGGAGGGTTCGATGAAGATGATGTCCTGGTCGCGTTACCACCTCCTGCCAAATTCGTTGTCGCGCGCCGCTCGTCGCTGTCGCGCTGCGAAGCTGCTCAAGATGCGGCGACGCGCTCGCCTGGCGCATCAGCCGACGCCCAAACCTGGCCCGGCGCCGAAGCCAGCATGACCGCCCGATTGCTTGTCGAATGACCGGCAGCAGGCTACTCCAGTCCTGCTGTCGTCTTGTCCGGCATTCCAGGGATCACTGCCCGATGCTCGCCCCGCAAAGTCGCTACTACGAATCCCACGGCCTGCGGCTGCATTATGCCGAGTGGGGCAATGAGAGTGCGTCACCGCTCATCCTGGTTCATGGCGGCCGCGATCATTGCCGGAGCTGGGATGCCATCGCCCGCTCGCTGCAGCCGCATTTTCACGTGATCGCGCCCGACCTGCGTGGCCACGGCGATTCCGACTGGACCAAGGGCGGCAGCTACGCGCTGACGGAGTATGTCTACGATCTCGCCCAGCTCGTGCGCAGCATCGCAGCGCCTCAAGTGACGCTCGTCGGCCATTCGATGGGCGGCATGGTGAGCCTGATCTTTTCAGGCTCATTCCCCGAGCAGGTCACGAAGCTCGTCGTGCTCGACGGCGTGACGATGTTGCCTGACACGCCGAAGCCTCCGACGCATGAGCGCATCGGCAGATGGGTCAGCCAGCTCGACAGGCTGCACGACCGAACCCCGCGCCGCTATGCGACCCTCGAGGACGCGGCCGCGCAGATGGTGTTTCACAACAAGCGGCTCTCCCGCGAGCTCGCGCTGCACCTTGCCACGCACGGCGCGCGCCGGAACGATGATGGCACCTATAGCTGGAAGTTCGACCCGTACCAGCGCGCCTCCGCACCGCACCGGCTCTGGCCGGACGACCACGTCACGCTGTGGTCGCGCATCGCCTGCCCCACGCTGCTGCTCAATGCCGGCGAAAGCTTTCTCGCCGGCGCCAGGGCCGCAGGCCTGGAGCGCTATTTCCAGCAGGCGCGCATCGCAACCATCGCCGGTGCCGGGCACTGGCTGCAGCATGACAAGCCGGCGGAGGTGCTGGGTGAGATCCGGCAGTTTCTCGGGCTTGCCGCGCAAGGCGCGGGTTAGCTCCGCTGCCGTAGGGTGGGTTAGCGGAGCGTAATCCACCTCTTCTGTCTCCGCGGATACAAACAGTGGTGGGTTACGCCTGCGGCTAACCCACGGGACCGTCGCCGAGGAAATACTCAGCTCAACGTTCCCGCATGCACCCACCAGCCGGGGTGGTCGCGCCGAATCGTCTCGGCAGCGGCATGCGCCTCCGCGGACGCGCCGTAGATCGCAAAGCAGGTCGCGCCCGAGCCGGACATCCGCGCCAGCTTGACGCCGGCGGAAGAGCGCAAGGCTTCCAGCACGTCACCGATGACAGGTTCGATGCGCAGCGCAGGGGCTTCGAGATCATTGGCGACGGTGTCGAGAACATCGACCCAATCGGCAATCGACCCGCCCTGCTCCGGCCAGGCCGGAGATTCGAGGACGTCAGTGGCGCCGACCAGCAATTCGCCGTTGCGCAGGCCCAACTCCCTAAACACGTCCTTGGTCGCAACCGGCACGCGCGGATTGACCATCACGCAGGGCATGCTCGGCAATGCCAGCGGCAGCAATTGCTCGCCGACGCCGGTCATGTCGCAGGCGCGCGAGAACAGGCACACCGGTACGTCGGCGCCGGTCGCAAGCGCGACCTGCTGGAGCCGGGGATCATCGAGCGACAGATTGTTGAGGCGCGCGAGAAGACGCAGCGCCGCCGCCGCATCGGCCGAACCGCCGCCGATACCGGCTGCGACCGGCAAGACCTTGTCGAGCGCGAAGGCGCCGAGCTTCAAATTCGGCACCGCGTCGGCCAACAGTTTCGCGGCCTTGAACACGAGATTGTCTGAGGTCTCGCCGCAGGCCGCGGCAAGCGGCCCGGTGGTCGCAAGCCTGAGCTCGCCACCCGGCTCCAGCGTGAGCCGGTCGGCGCAATCGGCGAACGCAACCACGCTTTCGAGATCATGATAGCCGTCGGCACGACGGCCGACCACGCGAAGGCTCAGATTGACCTTCGCGCGCCCTTCTTCAACCAACGCCGGCATCGGCGATACGCCCCCAGTTACTTACTTTTGCTTTGCGCATGATCTCTGCGCAAACGCGTTCCGCGTTTGTCGCGGGGAAAACCGCTGCACACTTTTCCGGATCATGCGCGGCCTCAACCGCCCTTGCCGTCGTCCTTCTTCTTGTCCGCCTGCGCGGCCGAAGAGTTCGAATTGTCATCCGTCATGCCGTTGGCGATCTTGGCTTCGATCTTCGGCAGATCGTCCGGCTCGGGCTTGAGATCGCGGGCATGCGCCCACTGGAATTTTGCTTCCAGCGTGCGGCCGACGCGCCAATAGGCGTCGCCGAGATGGTCGTTGATGGTGGGATCCTCGGGCTTCAGGTCGATCGCGCGCTCGAGGTTCTTCACCGCCTCTTCGTAATTGCCGATGCGGTAATAGGCCCAGCCGAGGGAATCGACGATGTAGCCGTCGTCGGGCCGCTGCTCGACGGCACGCTTGATCATCTTCATGCCTTCGTCGAGGTTCACGCCCTGGTCGATCCAGGAATAGCCGAGATAGTTGAGCACATGCGGCTGGTCGGGCTGCAGCTCGAGCGCCTTCTTCATGTCGGCCTCGGCCTTGCCCCACTCCTTGGTGCGCTCCTCGCAGATGCCGCGGTAGTAGTACCAGACGCTGTTGGCCTTGTCGTTGCCGGCCGGCAGCACGTCGATGCCACGCGAATAGGTCGCGCCGCAGTCGCCGAACTTCTTGCGGCCGCGCTCGAGATTGCCGAGCGCCATGATGGCTTCGAGATCCTTGGAGTCCTCGGCGGTCACACCCTTGAGGATCTTGATCGCCTCGTCGGTGCGGTCGGCGGAATCCAGATCGATGGCGAGCTGGATCTGCGCGTTGCGCTTGAGGGGCGAGCTCGACGGCACGCGCTCATAGATCTTGATGGCCATCTGCGGCCGCTTCACCGATTCATAGAGGTCGGCGAGCGAGAGCAAGGCCAGCGGATGAGTGGGCTGGAGATAGAGCGCGAGCTGGAGATAGACCAGCGCCAGATCCTCGCCGCCGCGGCGGGTCAGCGTGGCGCCGATGCCGTAGAGCGCCTCGGCCGCACCGGCTTGCGCGGAATCGACCAGCGACGGCAGCTTCTTGCCGGCCTTGGTCTCGCGCAGGCCTTCCACGATCAGCGGATGACGGGCGAGCTTCTTGTCGAAGGCTTCATAGACAGCGGTCGCCGAGGCGGCGTCCTTGTTGCGCGACAGCCAGCGCGCATAGGCCTCGCTGACGCGCAGCATGGAATCGTCGAGCTTGTAGGCGCGCTCGAAACGGACGCCCGCGTCCTTCTCCTTGCCGGCGTTCTCGAGGATCATGCCGGCGTGCAGGTCCTTGAACAGCGGATACCATTCCGGGCCCGCCAGCTTGTCGATGGTCGCGACCGCGCCCTTGGCATCGCCCGCGCCATAGGCGGCCCAGCCGGACAGCAGCGTTGCGACCAGATCGGTGATCGGTCCGCGAATCGACTGGTTGATGTTGCTCTGCGCGCTCGGATATTTCTTCAGCTTCAAATCATGCACGCCGACCACGAGGCGCGCGACGCGATTGGTCTTGTCGATGGTGAGGATGCGCTCGGCGAGCTTGACCGCTTCCTCGATGTCGCCATCGCCGACCGAGGCGATGAAGGCGCGGTCGAGCAGCTCGTTGTTCTTGGGGTCGGTCCGCAGCGCGGAGCGGTAGAAGGCGGCGGCCGAGGTCGCGTCGCGCTCGACGGCGGCGTGGCGGGCGGCGAGATAGCTGCCGGCGGTGGTGAGCGCCTTCAGATCGTTTCGGGTCGGAAACTGCGCCGCAGTGTCGGCCGGATGATCCGGCGTCTGCGCCAGCACGCCGCCGGGGACCGCCACGATCGCAGAGCCGGCAAGGGCGATGGCAGCAGCAGTCCAGCGGTTGAAACGATTTGAAAACATCAGGGCTCGCCTTGAGTTGGTAGTGCCTGGGTTTGAAGCAAAAGGCCGTCTCGCACGCGAACGCGGCCGGCGACATGGGACCCGGAACCGTCGGGTCGGACAATGCCGCTTTTGGCGCTTCACCGCAAGGATTCGGACCGCGCGATCCCCTCCGCGCGCCCCAAATTGACCAAGAGGGCCCCAAGACGCCGCTACTGTGGCCTTATCGTGGCCGCGGCCGGTGGCCGCAGCCCGGTCCTCACGCGAACGTGCGCTACATCACCCTTCGGACCTATTTAGTCGCCTGGCGCGCCCTTACATCGCCTCGTAGTTCGGACCGCCGCCGCCCTCCGGAGGAACCCAGGTGATGTTGCCGTTGGGGTCCTTCACGTCGCAGGTTTTGCAGTGGACGCAGTTCTGGGCGTTGATCTGGTAGCGCGGGCTCGCGCCCTCCTCGACCCACTCATAGACGCCGGCCGGGCAATAGCGATTCGACGGGCCGGCGAAGACGTCGTGCTCGGACATCTTCTGGAGGTTCATGTCGGCCACCCGGAGATGGATCGGCTGATCTTCCTCGTGATTGGTGTTGGACAGGAACACGGAGGACAGCTTGTCGAACGAGATCTTGCCGTCAGGCTTCGGATAGCTCTTCGGCGAGTGTTGCTTGGCCGGATCCAGCGTCGAGCGATCAGGCTTGGCATGGGACTGCGTGCCGAACAGCGAGGTGCCGAACAGCGTGTTGAACCACATGTCGAAGCCGCCGAGCGCCACGCCGAGCACGGTGCCGAACTTCGACCACAGCGGCTTGACGTTGCGGACCAGGAACAGATCCTTGCCGACCGATGAGGACCGCCACGCATTCTCGTAGTCGACGATCTCGTCGTTGGCGCGATCAGCCGCAAGCGCGGCCGCGACATTTTCAGCGGCGAGCATGCCGGTGCCCATCGCATTGTG
Source organism: Bradyrhizobium rifense (assembly GCF_008123425.1). GTDB lineage: Bacteria > Pseudomonadota > Alphaproteobacteria > Rhizobiales > Xanthobacteraceae > Bradyrhizobium > Bradyrhizobium rifense. The sequence goes on along the minus strand of NZ_VSSS01000015.1, from coordinate 136,883 downwards.
CACGCCCTTGATGCGCGGCACGTTGACGAAGCCGGCCGCACAGCCCACCAGCGCGCCGCCGGGGAACGTCAGCTTCGGCACCGACTGGTAGCCGCCTTCGGTGATGGCACGCGCGCCATAGGCAAGGCGCTTGGCACCTTCGAAGGTGCCGCGGATCGAGGGATGAGTCTTGAAGCGCTGGAATTCGTCGAATGGCGACAGATAGGGATCGTCGTAGTTCAGATGCACAACGAAGCCGACGGCGACGAGGTTGTCGTCGTAATGATAGAGGAACGAGCCACCGCCGGTCTTCAGGTCGAGCGGCCAGCCGAACGAATGCTGGATCATGCCCTTCTGGTGCTTGGCAGGATCGATCTGCCAGACTTCCTTGAGGCCGATGCCGAACTTCGCGGGCTCGCTCTTGGAGTCGAGTGCGAACTTCGCGATCAGCTGCTTGGTCAGGCTGCCGCGCGCGCCTTCGGCGAACAGCGTGTACTTGCCTAGCAACTCCATGCCGCGGGTGAAGGAGTCCTTCGGCTTGCCGTCGCGGCCGATGCCCATGTCGCCGGTGGCGATGCCCTTCACCGCGCCCTTTTCGTCATAGAGCACTTCGGCGGCGGCAAAGCCCGGATAGATCTCGACGCCGAGCGCCTCGGCCTTGCGCGCCAGCCAGCGGCAGACATTGCCGAGCGAGCCGATATAGCAGTGATGGTTGTCCATCAGCGGCGGCATCATGAAGCCCGGTAGCTTGATCGCGCCGCCGGCGGTCATCCAGTAGAAGCGGTCGTCCTTGACCTGCGTCTTCAGCGGGCAATCGGAGTCCTCGCGCCAGTCCGGGATCAGCTTGTCGAGCCCGGCCGGATCGATCACGGCGCCGGAGAGAATATGCGCACCGACCTCGGAGCCCTTCTCCACCACGACGACGTTGAGATCGGCATTGATCTGCTTCAGCCGGATCGCCGCGGCCAGGCCCGAGGGGCCGGCGCCGACGATGACGACGTCGAATTCCATCGATTCGCGCGGGGGAAGTTCTTCGGTGCTCATCTGATCTCAGCCCTTGAGACGGTTCCTTGTCATTTGCGCTCCCTTGTTTCCGATTTTTCCGGGTAGGACAACCACGGAAATGCGTTCCGCTGGGATGCAAGGCGCCTTAAGATGAACTAATAGTCTGACTTTCCAAATGATCCCCGAGCCCGCACCCACCGTCCGAGAGCTTCTCGCCTTCTATCTGGAGGCCGGAGTCGACTGCGCGCTCGCCGAGGAACCGGTCGACCGCCTGGCGGAATTAGACGCCCCGCCGCCGGCCCCGCGCGCGGCGCCGGTCGAAGCACCGCGGCCAGTCGCCGCGCCTGCGGTGATGCGCGGCGAGGCAGCACCGGCGCCCGACGTCGCCATTGCCTCGGCCCGCGAGGCCGCGCGCACCGCGCCCACGCTCGAGGCCTTGCGCGAGCTCATGCAGAATTTCGAAGGCTGCGCGCTAAAACACACTGCGACGCGGCTGGTGTTCGCCGACGGCAATCCGCAGGCGCGCATCATGTTCGTCGGCGAGGCGCCGGGCCGTGACGAGGACATCGAGGGACTGCCGTTTGTGGGACGCAGCGGCAAGCTGCTCGACCTCATGATCGGCGCGATCGGGCTCAACCGCACCACGGCCTATATCACCAACGTCATTCCCTGGCGGCCGCCCGGCAACCGCACGCCGACGCCGCAGGAGACGCAAATCTGCCTGCCCTTCATCCAGCGCCACATCGAGCTCGTGAACCCCGACGTGCTGGTGACGCTCGGCAATCCCTCGACGCAGACGCTGCTCTCGACGCGCGAAGGCATCATGCGGACGCGCGGACGCTGGTTCGACTACGACACGGGTAGCCGCACCATCCGCGCGCTGGCGACCTTCCACCCGGCCTATCTCTTGCGCTCGCCGTCCTACAAGAGGCTGGCCTGGCAGGACCTGCGCGCGATCGCGAAGGTGCTGGCGGGCGCGTAAGGGGCGGAACGCCCTATCATCGTCATTACGAGCGCAGCGAAGCAATCCAGAATCTTTCCGCGGAGGGATTCTGGATTGCTTCGTCGCAAGGGCTCCTCGCAATGACGACGGAGAGAGAGCGCGCGCCTCACGTTCCCTTCGGCCGCACGATGGCCCAGCCGATGCGCAGGAGTTGCTGGCGTCCGGTCACCAGCCATTCGAAGGCGCGCGGCACTTCCGGCACGATGCCGGGAAAGCGCGCAAGGATTTCGGGCGGCGGGGTGCCGGCGGTATCTGAGGCGCGCCAGACCACGACACCGCCGGTCTCGCTGAATTTTGCCTGTGTCAGCCACGGCGTACGCGCAGGCGCAGCGTCGATGAACAGATGCGGCCGGCCGGAGTGCAGCGCGATCAGGCTCGCAAGCTCGGTTTCACCCGCGACAGCGCGCAGGCGATGGTTGGTGCGGCGGGCAAAGCTGTCGTCGAAAAAGTCCGAGATCGCGCGCGCCGGCATCGATGTCGCGATTTCGCCGGTGCCGCTCCAGGGCAGGAACAACACAGCCAGCACGACACCGGCGGCGGGCGCCACGACGGCCGCCAGCCACACCGTGCGCAGCATCCGCGCGCGGCGCATCGCGATGAGATCGCCGGCCGCGACGACCATGGCGAGGCCCGACATGACCAGCACCACGCCGGCACCGCCGACGACGGCATCGAGCCCGAACAGGCCGGAGATCAGGACCGCACCGAGCGCCGGCGCGAGCGCAAAGAAATAGACGAAATTGCGCGCAAGCGGCTCGACCGGCGGCCGGTAGATGATCGGCGCCTCCTCGCTCTTGCCGGCGAACACGGGAGCGTTGAGGAAGGTCAGCACCGGGACCGCCACCGCACCGAGGACGAGGCCGCCGAGCAGCCAGGCGGCGTGGATCGCGCGGGCGCTGAGGTCGGCAATTTGCGTCGGGGCCGGCAGCACAAGGGTTTCGGCGCGCATCAGCCAGACGGCATAGGGCAGCGCGAGGACCGCGACGACGACGAGCGCGAACAGCGGATCGAGCGCGCGCAGCGTCCGGCGGCCTCCGGCGGTCGAGAGCGCGAAGATGACAAGCAATGCGAGCAGGAAGATCGCGGCCGGCGTGGTCAGCAGCAGCAGGCCAGCCTCGATCGACCAGGCGAACCAGGCATTGCCGCGGCGCTGGCCGATGATCTGCCAGGAATGCAGCAGCAACAGCGTCCACAACGGCCGCGCCAGCACCAGGGGGCCGAAGTCGAGCGCGGACGAGGAGAAGGCCAGCACCGTCATGGTCAGGAGCACGGCGAGCACCGCCTGCTGGGTGCCGACCACGGCGCGCGCCAGGTGATAGAGCGTGATGAAGGTCGCGATCTCGCAGAGTTCGGCCAGGACATAGACGCCGAACATGTGGCCGCCGGCGGCGCGATAGGCGATATCGGCGAGCCAGACCGACAGCGGCGGGCCAAGATCGGTGCCGACCTGGTACTCCCTGCCGAAGGCCAGCACGGTCGCAAGGCTGCCGGGCGGGCTGCGGTAGAACAGAAGCGCCACCATCAGCCACATCGCAGCCTGCAACAGCACGGCAATCCAGACGATCAGCCGCGGCCGGGCGCGAATGAGCTCGATGACCAGGGAGGTAAACCGCATGCAACGCCCGCAAGATGCAGCCAACCCGTCCAGCCGGCCCTATTCGCTCAAGCCTGTTTTGATAAAGGGCGCCACGCGTCGTGGCAACGACAGTCTACGCTAGAGGCCTGCCGAAGCATCGATTTCAACTGTGGTCTCCACCTGCACCTCGACCTCGGTGACCGCGAACAGGTCCCGCACCGGTTCGACGGTCCAGGGCATGTGCTTGGCGCGGGCGGCGGCGACGGGGGCGAAGAAGCTGCGGTGATGGACGGTGGGGCCGAGACGGTTGAGCGCGTCGAGATGCTCGGGCACGCCGTAGCCCTTGTGCTGCTCGAAACCGTAGCCGGGACAATCCTGCGCCAGCGCGCACATCAGCCGGTCGCGCGTCACCTTGGCGACGATGGAGGCGGCCGCAATCGACAGCACGATACCGTCGCCGCCGATCACGGCCTCGCAGTCGCAAGGCGTATCGAGCCGGTCGCGGCCGTCGACGAACACGTGCCTGGGCGCCTCGGGCAATGCGACCACCGCGCGCTTCAACGCCCACAGCGAGGCGCGCAGGATATTGTCGCGGTCGATGCGCGCGCGCGAGGCGACGACGACCGAGACCTGCGCGGTCGCGCAGATCTTGTCGAAAAGCTTCTCGCGCTCTTCCGCCGTCAGCCGCTTGGAATCGTCGATGCCGCGCGGAATGCGGTCGGGGTCGAGAATCACCGCGGCCGCCACCACGGGGCCGGCGAGCGGCCCACGGCCGGCCTCGTCACAGCCTGCGATCGGCCAGACGCCACGCTTGATCAACGCGCGCTCGCGGCGAAAGCTTGCCTTCGGTGGCGTTGCCTTAATTGGTGTCTTGGCGGACTTGTCCCGAATCATGGCCGGGATCGTGCGCAAGCCGACCCGCTCGCGCAACCGGGAACCCCGCGCAATTCCCGTTATTCAGGCAACCCTACTCCGCCAGATGCACTCGCCGGTCGTTACCGACCTCGATGCCGGGGGCGACGACGACCTCCCAGGGATGACCGTCGGGATCGGCGAAGTAGCCGGAGTAGCCACCGTAATCGGTCTCGTGTGCGGCCTTTAGCAGCGCAGCGCCCTTGCCGACGGCAAACGCCAGCACCGCATCGACCTCCTCGCGCGTCGCGCAGTTCCAGGCGAGCGTGACGCCGCGGAAGGTCGCTGGCCTCGGCTGGTCCGCCAGCTTGGCGTCGGCTGCGAGTTGGTCCCAGGGAAACAGGCCGAGCACCGGACCGCCGGTGTCGAAGAACGCAACGGCCTCACCCGTCGCCTTCAGCCGGCGCGAAAATCCGAGCGCAACGTAGAATGCGATGCTGGTGCGGATGTCGCTGACACCAAGCGTGATCACCGTGAGCCGCGGCACCGGCGGCGTAAGTTCCTTACTCATCACACACCTCGTTCGCTCCGCGCCCTAGAACAGGCTGAGCTGCTCGCCATGCTGTTTCGGCCGCGCAAAATGATCCGTGGTCAGTTTCGCGCGACGCTTGTTGAGCCCGAGCCGGTCGCAGGCGATCTCGAAGCGGCGGCCGATGGTCCAGGCCATCGGTCCCGTGCCCTTCATCCGCTCGCCCCATTTGGCATCGTAGTCGCGGCCGCCGCGCATGTCGCGGATCAGCGTGAAGACGTGACGGTAGCGGTCCGGATAGTTCGCCATCAGCCATTCGCGGAAGAGATCGCGCACCTCGAGCGGCAGCCGCAGCAGCACGTAGGAGGCTTCCTTGACGCCGGCATGCGCGGCCGCATCGAGAATGCGCTCGATCTCGGAATCGTTCAGCGCGGGGATCACGGGCGCGACCATCACGGTGGTCGGAATGCCGGCGTCCGAGAGCTGCTTGAGCGCCTCCAGCCGCTTCGGCGGCGTCGAGGCCCTCGGCTCCATGGTGCGCGCGAGTTTTGGGTCGAGTGAGGTCACCGAGATCGCGACCTTGGCGAGGTTGCGCTTGGCCATGCGCGCGAGAATGTCGATGTCGCGCACGACCAGCGCGGATTTGGTGACGATGCCGACGGGATGGCCGGCGCGCTCCAGCACTTCGAGAATGCCGCGCATGATTTTGCGCTCGCGCTCGATCGGCTGATAGGGATCGGTGTTGGTGCCGATCGCGATCATCCGCGGCTCGTAGCCGGCAGCGGCAAGCTCCTTCTCGAGCAGCGCCGGCGCGTCGGGCTTGACGAACAGCTTTGACTCGAAGTCGAGCCCCGGCGACAGGCCGAGATAGGCGTGCGTCGGCCGCGCGAAGCAGTAGACGCAACCGTGCTCGCAACCACGATAGGGATTGATCGAGCGGTCGAAGCCGATGTCGGGAGAATCGTTGCGGGTGATCACCTTGCGCGAGGTGTCCACGCCGACCGTCGTCTTGAACGGCGGCAGCTCTTCCAGGCTCTGCCAACCGTCATCGAAGGCGACGCGCGCCTCGGCCTCAAAGCGGCCGCTGGCGTTGGACTGTGCGCCCCGCCCTCGCCTGCGCACGCGGTCGATGGCGACGCCAAGCTCGGGGAAATCAGAAGGCGCACCCGCCGGCTCGGAGGGCGCCGTGACCGGCGGGTGCTTGAGAGCAGAAGAAGCTGGACTCATGAAGCCAAGATAGCACGTCAAAGGAACAAATCAAGAACAAGAACGAAAAACGCGAAAACAACCCCATGCACAGTAGCGCTGCCCAAAGTTCACGCGCTGACCTTTGACCTCACGCAACACCGCGTGACCTCGATCCCGTTTGATGCGGCTGAAGGATCGATCTCGCCGGAACTCGGTTGGTGACGATCCCCGGTGAAGGTCGGCATGAATATGACAAATCAACAACAATCGCGTGCGGCGAGCAGCGACCTCGATCTCCTCGATCGCTACTGGCGCGCTGCGAACTACCTCTCCGTCGGGCAAATCTATCTGCTCGACAATCCGCTGCTGCGCGAGCCGCTGCGGCCCGAGCACATCAAGCCGCGTCTGCTCGGCCATTGGGGCACGACGCCGGGGCTGAACTTCATCTACGCGCACCTCAACCGCGTCATTCGCGCGCAGGACCTCGACGTGATCTATGTCTGCGGTCCCGGCCATGGCGGCCCGGGCATGGTCGCCAACACGTATCTCGAAGGCAGCTACAGCGAGATCTATCCCAACATCGCGCGCGATGCGGACGGATTGCGCAAGCTGTTCAGGCAGTTCTCCTTCCCCGGCGGCATCCCGAGCCATGCGGCGCCGGAAACGCCGGGCTCGATCCACGAAGGCGGCGAGCTCGGCTATGCGCTGGTGCACGCCTATGGCGCGGCATTCGACAATCCCGACCTGATCGTCGCCTGCGTCGTCGGCGATGGCGAGGCCGAGACCGGTCCGCTCGCGGCGTCCTGGCACTCCAACAAGTTCCTCAACCCCACCCATGACGGCGCGGTACTGCCGATCCTGCATCTCAACGGCTACAAGATCGCCAACCCGACCGTGCTCGGCCGGATGCCCGACAGCGAGATCCGCGATCTCTTCCGCGGGCTCGGCCACGAGCCGCTGTTCGTCGAGGGCGACGATCCCAAATTGATGCACCGGGCCATGGCGGACGCGCTCGACGTCGCGCTCGCCAGCATCCGCTCGATCCAGCAACACGCCCGCGACGGTCGCAAGAGCGTCGAGCGACCGCGCTGGCCGATGATCGTGCTGCGCAGCCCGAAGGGCTGGACCGGCCCGAAGGAAGTCGACGGCAAGAAGGTCGAAGGTTTTTGGCGCGCGCATCAGGTGCCGGTCGCGGGCTGCCGCGAGAATCCGGCGCATCTGAAGATTCTCGAAGACTGGATGCGCAGCTACGAGCCGGACAAGCTGTTCGATGCGAACGGTACGCTCATCCCCGGACTGCAGGCGCTGGCGCCCGCAGGCGAACGCCGCATGGGCACCAATCCGCACGCCAATGGCGGCCTCCTGAAGAAGGAGCTGAAGCTGCCGGACTTCCGCAGTTTTGCAATCGAGGTGCCACAGCCCGGCGGCGTCACGGGAGAAGCGACGCGTGAGCTTGGCAAGTTCCTGCGCGATGTCATCCGGCTCAACGCGCAAGAGCGCAACTTCCGCATCATGGGTCCGGACGAGACCGCCTCAAACCGGCTCGACGCTGTATTCGACGCCACCGAACGGGTCTGGATGGAGCCGATCGAATCCTACGACGTGCATCTCGCGCAGGACGGCCGCGTGATGGAGGTGCTGAGCGAGCATCTCTGCCAGGGCTGGCTGGAAGGCTATCTGCTCACGGGACGACACGGCTTCTTCTCCTGCTACGAGGCCTTCATCCACATTGTGGATTCCATGTTCAACCAGCACGCCAAATGGCTGAAGGTGACGCGACACCTGCCATGGCGGCGCCCGATCGCCTCACTCAACTATCTCCTGACCTCGCATGTCTGGCGGCAGGATCATAACGGCTTCAGCCATCAGGATCCCGGCTTTGTCGACTTAGTCGCGAACAAGAAGGCCGACATCGTCCGCATCTATTTTCCTCCTGATGCCAATACACTTCTATGGATCGCCGACCACTGCTTGCGCACCTATGACCGCGTCAACGTGATCGTTGCCGGCAAGCAGCCGGCGCCACAATGGCTGTCGATGGAGGCAGCGGCCACCCATTGCGATGCCGGCATCGGCATCTGGACCTGGGCGGGCACGGAAGACGCGGACAGCGAGCCCGACGTGGTGATGGCCTGCGCCGGTGACGTGCCGACGCTGGAAACGCTCGCCGCGGTCGACCTCCTGCACAAGGCGCTGCCCGAACTCAATATCCGCGTCGTCAACGTCGTCGATCTCATGACGCTGCAACCGAAGGAGCGGCATCCTCACGGCATCAGCGATCGCGATTTCGACAGCCTGTTCACGCGCGACAAGCCCGTGATCTTCGCCTATCACGGCTATCCTGCCTTGATCCATCGCCTGACCTATAACCGCACTAACCATGCCGGCCTGCATGTGCGTGGCTTCATCGAAGAAGGCACCACGACGACGCCGTTCGACATGGTCGTGCTCAACGAGCTCGACCGCTTTCACCTCGCGATCGAGGCGATCGAGCGCGTGCCGGGGCTTGCGACCAGGGCCGCACATGTGAAGCAGCAATTCCGCGACACGCTGATCGAACATTCGGCTTACGTGCGCGAACATGGCGAGGATATGCCGGCGATCCGCGACTGGGCATGGCCGGGCAAGGAAGGTTGACGTGGTGCCGGCTTCCGACGCGGTCCTCGTCCTCAATGCCGGCTCTTCGAGCATCAAGTTCGGCCTGTTCGAGATCTCGGCGGCCGAACCTGTTTTGCTCTGCAAGGGCCTGCTCGACGAGCATGAGGCGAAGCCTCGGCTCGTCGTGAAAAGCCCGAGTGGTGAGGACTTGTTCGAGCAGCAAAGGGAGGCGTCGGATGCGGACGGCGGCCACCTGTTCGCCGATGTGCTCGGCTTCATCGAGGACCGCTTTGGCCAAGGCCGCTTGCGCGCCGTGGGTCACCGCATCGTTCATGGCGGTCCGGACTATTCAGGTCCAGTCGAATTGACTGAAGAGGTCTACGCGAAGCTGAAGGCACTCACGCCGCTGGCGCCATTGCATCAGCCGCGGTGCCTCGCGCCGGTCTATCCCTTAAGAACGATCAAGCCCGACCTGACGCAGATCGCCTGTTTCGACACTGCCTTCCACCACGGCGTTGCCCCGCCCGCGAGCCGCTTCGCGATCCCGCGGCGCTATGAGACGCGCGGCCTGCGACGCTACGGCTTTCACGGGCTGTCGTTCGAATATGTCGCGGGCCGGCTCGCCGGGATCGCGCCGGAGCTTGCAGCCAAGCGCACCGTCATCGCCCATCTCGGCAATGGCGCGAGCCTCTGCGCATTTCGCGACGGCCGCAGCGTCGACACCACGATGGGACTGACGCCGCTCGACGGCCTGGTGATGGGCACGCGCTGCGGCACCATCGATCCCGGCGTGCTGCTCTACCTGTTGCAGCACGCGAAAATGACCGTCGAGGATTTGCAGCACCTGCTCTATCACGAGTCCGGCCTGCTCGGCGTCTCCGACATCTCCGCGGACATGCGCACGCTGCTTGCAAGCCGCGAGGCTTCGGCGCGGGAAGCGGTCGATCTCTTTACCTTCCGCGCGGCGCAGGAGATCGCGGTGATGGCGAACACACTACAGGGGCTCGATTGCCTCGTTTTCACCGGCGGCATCGGCGAGCATGCCAAGGAAATCCGTAGCGCAATCGGCGAACGTCTTGCCTGGCTCGGCGTGCGCATCGACCCCGCCGCAAATGACGGGACGCGCGAGCGCATCGGCTCGAGCGACAGCGCCGTGGATGTGTTCGTTATCTCGACCAATGAAGAACTCACGATCGCACGGCATTGCGTTGCCGTGCTGCGAGCTATGGAGACAGTATCGTAGGGTGGCGAAGCGAAGCGAGCCCACCACTTTTTGCAATACTGGACCGGTGGTGGGCACGGCGCAAGTGCGCCTTTGCCCACCCTACGATACTGAGCTCGCGGAGATATAAGGCGCGGCAACGCAGCTCAGCGCTCAGTGAATGCCGGCAAAAATCTGGATGCACCCGATCGCGACCTCGATCACGATCAGCACCACCACCGCAATCTCGAGCCGCAGCGAGCGCTGTGTGTCGATGATGTCGGTCAGCGCATCGGCCGTCTCCGCGATGACCGTGAGCTTGCGATCGAGCGTGTCGAGACGCTCCTTCAGCTCGTACTCGTCTTCGAGACGCGCATAGAGCCGGTCGAGCTGCGGCTTTTCCCAGAGCGCGTCGGGTTTTTCGGCAACCGCGACGCGGCCGGCGACGCGCTGCTGGACGAGCAGTGCGTTGCCGATGAGCTGCAGGATGCCCTTGCGCCGCCGCGACGTCCGGCCTTTCTCGGCGAGTTCGCGCGCAAAAGGCTCGATGACGTCGAACACCGCAGCGACGCGGCGCTCGTCGCGCGCCAGCGACGTGCTCTTGGCGAGTGCGTCCGCGATCAGCAGCAGCCGCTCGTCGGAAAACTTGGAGAGGTTGATCGGCCCGCCCGGCTGGATCGCCTCGGCGTTTTCGTCGTGGCAAAGCTGCGCCTGCGCGGTCTCCTCCTCATAGGGGCTGAGCTCACCGGTCACGCGCGACTTGAGACTGTCGATGAGAACCTTCTCCTCCGACGGCAACAGCCCGATCAGCACCACGACGCCGTAGCGGAAGATCACGGCAAGGCCGCCATGAACGCGGAAGGCAGCCGGCGTCGAGGACACCAGGGAGCCGATCTCGAGCCCCGATGGATTGATGCGTTCCCCCAGCATCACGGCGCGGATCCGCAAGGTCGGCGCAGCATCCGGCTTCGGCGATATCGGCGTCGCGCCCATGGGAAGTTGATCGGCGTTCATTGGACACATCTCGCTTTGCGCAATGGCGATTGCTCGTTTTTCCCATCGCACGGGAACAGCGCAGTCACCGATGATATCGGCAGAGAAACGCCCCGTTTGGCGCTCACGACACCCAAATTCGCCGAAACTTTCGGCAAGATGGGTACCCTGGGCACGACATATTCGGCTGCGACGGGCGCGAGCCGGTTTACCATCGCACGCCGCGGCGCAGCCGAAAAGTTGCACTCGGCAGCGCAGCGTGTTTATGACAACATCATAACGAGTTACGCTTCTCCCGAATTGCGGACATCGAAGTCTCAATCATGCTGAGCGTCATCATTCCGACCGAAGGCGTCGAGCAGACCGCGGTCGCAACCCTGGCCGCGCTGGTCCCCGGTGCCGCGGCGGGCGTTATCAAGGAAGTTCTGCTGGTCGACGGCACAAGCAACGGCGTCATCGAGCGCGTTGCCGACGTCGCCGGCTGCCGTTTCATCGGCTGCGAGGGATCTTCGCAAGGTGAAGCGCTGGCCGCCGGCGCGCTCCAGGCCCGTTCGCCCTGGCTGATGTTCCTCCCTGCCGGCGCGGTGCTGGACACCGGCTGGATCGAGGAGACCACCCAGTTCATCCAGGCCGTCGCAGCCAGCGGCCGGGATCGTGCGGCCGTGTTCCGCTATGCCCGTTCGCCTTACGCCGATACCGGCTTCCGCGACGTCCTGTGGTCCGTGGCACGCAAGCTGGTCGGCCCCCTCGGTGATCAGGGGCTTTTGATCGCACGGGATCATTACGACCGGATCGGCGGCTATCCGCCCCAGGCCCGCCGGTCCGAGGCGAGGCTGCTCAGGCGGCTCGGCCGCTCCTCCCGGACAATGTTGCGAAGCCGGATCGTCATGGTCGCGTGAGGCTGCCTAATACTTGCCAAAGTCAAATAATTATTTGACAATGGCAATTATTGGGGTGTGCCATGCCATTCGACGGTACCGATGACCAGATCGCAGCGGTTCGTGCCTTCAACCGCTTCTATACCCGCAAGCTCGGCGTGCTCGACCAGCACCTGGGAAACAGTCCGTTTTCGCTCAGCGAAGCCCGCGTGCTCTACGAGCTCGCGCATCGCGACGACCTCGCGGCAAAAGAGATCGGAAACGAGCTCGGTCTCGATCCCGGCTATCTTAGCCGCATCGTCCAAAGCTTTGACGAGAAGGGACTGATCACACGAAGGCCGCTGCCGGCAGATCGCAGGCAATACCAGCTCAGCCTCACCGCCAAGGGCCGGCAGACTTTCGCCAAGCTGAGCCTGAGCTCGCAAAACGAGGTCACCGCAATGCTGGCTCAGCTTTCGGCCGACGATGCAACGCGGCTCACGCAGGCCATGGCAACCATCGAGAACGTGCTGGAGCAACGCCAGAGCCAGCCCGCTTCCGTCGTGCTGCGCAGCCATCGCATCGGCGACATGGGCTGGGTCATCTCCCGGCAGGGCGCCGCCTATGCTGCGGACTACAACTGGGACATCAGCTACGAAGCGCTGGTCGCCGAGATCTGTGCACAGTTCATCAAGAACTACGACGCCGCGCGCGAGCACTGCTGGATCGCGGAAGTCGGTGGCGAGCCGGTCGGCTCGATCTTTCTGGTCAAGGCCACGGACGAGATCGCAAAACTCCGCCTGTTGCAGGTGGAGAAGAAAGCGCGCGGGCTCGGTGTCGGCCGCGCGCTGGTCGAGCAATGCATACAAGGCGCGCGCGAGCGAGGCTATCGCCGCATGACGCTATGGACGCAGAGCATTCTGGTCGCCGCGCGCGGCATCTACCAGAGCGCAGGATTCAAGCTGGTGAAAGAAGAGAAGCACCACAGCTTCGGTGCCGATCTGGTTGGCGAGACCTGGGAGCGGGATCTGTAGCTGCGTGGCGCGGTACAGATGCGCATTATAGTGCCCTCGCCCCTTGCGGGAGAGGGCAGCGACGCTGGCGGACACAGCCTCACTTGGGTGAGGGGTATATCTCCGCGAGTCTGGAATCGTATGGGTGGGCAAAGGCGCGCTAGCGCCGTGCCCACCGATCAGAAGTCGTGGGCACGCTTCGCTTTGCCCACCCTACGAGACTGTCCGCGATCACACCGTCGCGCCCTGCGCCTTCGGCCTGCGCAGGTGCTCGTCCAGCCGCGGCATGATCTCGACGAAATTGCAGGGGCGCGTGCGGTAGTCGAGTTGCGCAGCAAGAATGCCGTCCCAGCCGTCACGGCAGGCGCCGGGCGAACCTGGCAGGCAGAAGATATAGGTGGCACCCGTTACGCCTGCGGTGGCGCGGCTCTGGATCGTCGAGGCGCCGATCTTGGCATGGCTCAGCATGTGGAAGGCGATCGAGAAGCCGTCCATGCGCTTCTCGAACAACGGCTCGATCGCCTCCGGCGTGACGTCGCGCCCGGTAAAACCCGTGCCCCCGGTGGTGATGACGACGTCGACGCCGGCATCTGCAACCCAGCGGCGGATCACGGCGCGGATGGCCTCGACGTCATCGGTGACGATCTCGCGCGCGGCGAGATGATGGCCGGCTGCTGTAAGGCGATCGACAAGCGTCTGGCCGGACTTGTCATCGGCGAGCGCCCGTGTGTCAGAGACGGTGAGCACCGCGATGTTGAGCGGGATGAATTGTTTGGTTTCGTCGATGGAGGCCATTGCAACGCACCTTCTTTCCCACCCACCGACGTCATCCCCGGACGAACGCATTTTGCGTTCGCTCGGGAGGTGCGCGCCCTAGCGCGCCTCGAAGGATGGGCCGGGGAACCGCCATCCTTCGAGGCTCGCAAGGGCGAGCACCTCAGGATGACGCTACAACTAGACTACGGCCCGCCGCCGCCGAACGTATTACACGCCTGCAGATTGCCCTGCTGATAGCCGGTCATGAACCACTGCTTGCGCTGCGCGGCCGAGCCGTGGGTGAAGGAATCGGGCACGACGCGCCCCGTGGCCTGACGCTGCAGCGTATCGTCGCCGATCGCGCTCGCCGTGGTCAAGGCGGCATCGATATCGCCGGCTTCGAGGAAGTTCGGACGCTTCTTCGCCTCGCGATTGACCCAGACGCCGGACAGACAGTCGGCCTGCAATTCGACCTTCACCTGAAGCGCGTTCGACTCGGCCTTGCTGCCGGCCTGCTGCTGCAGCCGCGTCACCTTCGGAATGATGCCGAGCAGGTTCTGGATGTGGTGGCCGGCCTCATGCGCGATGATATAGGCGGTGGTGAAATTGCACGCGGACTTGCCGGAGCAGCCGCGGAAGCGCGTCTCGACCTCGCGGAAGAAGCCGGTGTCGAGGAAGATGGTACGGTCCGGCGGGCAGTAGAACGGGCCCATCGCCGACTCGGCCCGCCCGCAGCGGCCGCCATTGGTGGCGTTGCGGAACAGCACGACCTTCGGGCCGGTGTAGGACTGGCCGCTGGCCTGGAAGATCTCGCTCCAGCGATCGTCGATCTCACCGAGGATGCCGGAGATCATGCTGCCCATCTCGTCGGTCGGCGCGCCGCGCTTGGCCTGGGAAGACGGACGGTCGCTCTGGTAGCTCGGCGCCTGGCCGCCACCGGTGAGGATCTCGGCGCCGCCGATCAGGATGCGCGGATCGATGCCGAAAGCATAGCCGACCAGGCCCAGCACGATGATGGTGCCGATGCCGAGGCCGCCACCGCCCATCGGCAGGCCAAACCCGCCGCCGCCCCCACCGCCGCCACTGTCGTCGCGACGATCCTCGACGTCGTCGCTGCGGCGGAAATCATCGTAGCGCATGGCGGGCTTCCCTCAGGTCGTCGATTGCATGGCGTAGGTACGCGGAAACGCGAAACCCTCAACGCACCACAGACGTAAAATTTCCATTGCGTTAATCAATATCCCGCTCGGCAATTATTGCCTAGTGCGACAGCGTGCGACGCCAGCAATTTTTTCCGAGGGCCAAGCATTTTTTTCCGAGAGAAATTTGGAGTCTTTTGCAGCTCCAGCCACTCCCGCAACGCGAAGAAACGCGAAACACACTGCAAAACACGGCAAATGCGCACAGCGACTCGCGCGCCACGCACGATGGCCGGTCTGCTCACGAAAGCGGCGGGTTAAGTCGATTTTTACTTTGCCGCTTCATTGTAACGGTCAGTCGGTTGTTTGGTCCCGCGTCGCCGACAGCGTCGCCTGAGTCAGAGTTCTTGAGTCATGGTAGTGTCGCGTCGCGGGGCGTCTGCAAGGGCGCCCCGCACAAATTTTGAGTCCGCTTCGCACAGCATCATTCTCGGTGATTGCGTCGCCGAGATGTCGAAGCTTCAAGCAGGTAGCGTAGATCTGGTGTTCGCCGATCCGCCCTACAATCTCCAGCTCAAGGGCGATCTCAAGCGCCCCGACGAATCCCATGTCGATGCCGTCAATGACGACTGGGACAAGTTCGATTCATTCTCCGCCTATGACGATTTCACCCGCGCCTGGCTGCTGGCCGCGCGCCGTGCGATGAAGCCGTCGGCGACGATCTGGGTGATCGGCTCCTATCACAACATCTTCCGCGTCGGCGCGATCATGCAGGACCTCGGCTTCTGGCTCCTGAACGACATCGTCTGGCGCAAGACCAACCCGATGCCAAATTTCCGTGGCCGCCGCTTCACCAACGCGCACGAGACCATGATCTGGGCCGCGCGTGATGAAAAGGCCAAGGGCTACACCTTCAATTACGAAACACTGAAGGCGGCCAACGAGGACGTGCAGGCACGTTCCGACTGGCTGATCCCGCTCTGCACCGGCGAGGAGCGCCTCAAGGGCGCCGACGGCAAGAAGGTGCATCCGACGCAGAAGCCGGAAGGTCTGCTCGCACGCGTGCTGCTGTCGTCGTCGAAGCCCGGCGATCTCGTGATCGATCCCTTCAACGGCACCGGCACCACCGGCGCCGTCGCCAAACGCCTCGGCCGCTCCTATATCGGCTTCGAGCGCGACAAGACCTACGCGAAGGCCGCTGCCGCGCGCATCGCCGCGGTCGAGCCACTGCCGGAAGAGAGCCTCGCCCCGTTCATGACCGCGCGCGAAGCACCGCGCGTGGCGTTCTCCGAGCTGATCGAGCGCGGCATGATCATGCCCGGCACAAAACTGTTCGACGCCAAGAAGAAGCTTGGCGCGCTGGTCCGTGCCGACGGCGCCATCATGTTCGGCGACAAGGTCGGCTCGATCCACCGCATGGGCGCGGTGGCGCAGGGCGCGCAGGCCTGCAACGGCTGGACCTTCTGGCACGTCGAGACCAAGAAGGGTCTCAAGCTGATCGATGAGCTCCGCGCCGAGATCCGCGCGGGCATGGCGGTGGAATAGCCGCGCCCTGCGCTCTCGTAGGGCGGGCAAAGGCGCGAAGCGCCGTGCCCACCATCTCTCCAAGAAATCGATGGAATTGGTGGGCACGCTGACGCTTTGCCCACCCTACGGCATCGGAGGCCGTGGTACGTACGATGGCGAACGGCCTTTGTTACGCCGGCGGGTCTGCGCCTGGCGCAGCCACCACCTGTCAATCACATCCCTTGTGCGACCAGCTGCTCTTCAGGCAAGAGAAGGCCGCCGCGCGGCAATGATGCTGCGTCCGCTCTCGGCCACCAACACTTGCACCACCCCTTGCACCAACATTTGGGAGACGCCCGATGCTCAAATTCTATTTCAACGGATCGCCGAACCCGACCAAGGTCGCGCTGTTCCTCGAAGAGGCCGGCCTGCCGTTCGAGCCGGTGAAGATCGACACCCGCAAGGGCGAGCAGTTCGCGCCGGAGTTTCTGAAGATCAATCCGAACGCCAAGGTGCCGGCGATCGACGACAACGGCACGATCGTGTTCGACTCGAACGCGATCCTGCTCTATCTCGCCGAGAAGACCGGACAATTCCTGCCCGCGAACCGCGCCGAGCTGCTGTCCTGGCTGATGTTCGTCGCCACCGGCGTCGGGCCGTATTCGGGTCAGGCCGTGCACTTCAAGCATTTTGCGCCGAAGGACCAGAACCACGACTACGCCCATAACCGCTATCAGTACGAGACCGATCGCCATTACAAGATTCTCGACGGTCACCTCAAAGGCCGCAGCTACATGGTCGGCGACAGCTATTCGATCGTCGACATGGCGCTGTGGGGCTGGGCGCGGATGGTGCCGTTCAAGCTCGGCGACGACGCTTTTGCGCGCTACCCGAATGTGAAGCGGCTGATCGACGAGATTTCGGCGCGGCCGGCAGCTAGCCGCGCGATCGCGCTGAAGGACAAGTTCACCTTCAAGGCCGAGATGGATGACGACGCCCGCCGCAACATGTTCGGGCACATGACGACGAAAGTGGCCTGATCACACCGCGTCGCGATTGAAGGCCACGCGCATGCGCGTGGCCTTTTGCTTTTTAGGCAGCGTGGACCGAGCTCAGGAATTTTGCGACTTCCTGCTTCAGCCGGTTGCTGTCGGCCGACAGCGAACGCGCCGCCGACAGCACCTGCGACGAGGCCGAGCCGGTGTCCGAAGCGCCGCGCTGGACGTCGCCGATATTGGTCGAGACGCGTTGGGTGCCGTGGGCGGCCTGCTGGACGTTGCGCGAGATTTCCTGCGTGGCGGCGCCCTGCTCCTCCACGGCGGCGGCAACCGTCGATGAGATTTCCGACAGCCGCTCGATGGTGCCGCTGATCTCCCGGATCGAACCGACGGATTCCTCGGTCGCGGCCTGAATGCCGGAGACCTGCTGGGCGATCTCGCCCGTGGCTTTTGCGGTCTGCTCGGCCAGCGCCTTGACCTCGGACGCCACCACGGCAAAGCCGCGGCCGGCTTCGCCTGCGCGCGCCGCCTCGATGGTGGCGTTGAGCGCCAGCAGATTGGTCTGGCCGGCGATGGTGCTGATCAGCTCGACCACGTCGCCAATCCGGGCAGCCGCCTTGGAGAGCTCGCTGACGCGGGCGTTGGTCTTTGTCACCTGCCCCACAGCTTCGCCAGCAATGCGGGCGGATTCCTGGACCTGACGCGCGATCTCACTGACCGAGGACGATAGCTCTTCGGTGGCAGACGCCACGGCCTGGACGTTGGACGAAGCCTCCTGCGACGCGGAGGCGACTTCCGTCGACAGATCCTGGGCGCGCGTCGCTGTCGTGGTCAGCGTGCCGGCGGAGGCCTCGAGCTCGTTCGATGCCGACGACACGGTGTCCACGATCTCGCCGACCGCCTGCTCGAACTGGTCGGCGAGCCGGACCATGTCCTTCTTGCGGTCCTCGGCCTGCCGCGCCTCGATCTCGGTTTGCTCGTGGCGCATCCGCTCGGTGTCGATCATGTTGTCCTTGAACACCTGGATCGCCTTGGCCATGTCGCCGATCTCATCGGCCTTGCCGCGCGAGGGGATCTCGACCGCGAGATCGCCGCCGGCGAGCAGCCCCATCGCCCGCGTCATCGAGGTCAAGGGCCCGACGATGCTGCGGGCGATCAGGACAGCCACGATCAATCCGAACAGGGTGGCCACCCCGCCCACGATCTCCTGCATCGACGTCGTGCCGTCGATCGTGGCCTCAGCCTGGCTGCGGGAATCCTTGTAGTCCTTCTTGAGTGCGGTCTCGGCGACTTTGAGCTTGGCGATGCTGTCGACGATGAGCGGCGCAAGGCTCTTGTGGTAGATCTCGTCGGCCTGGAGCATCGCGGCCGACGTGGTCTCGAATGCGGATTTGTAGATTCCGAGCGAGGACTTCACCGGCGCGAGCGTGGCGCGCAATTCCGTCGCCTGCGGGCTCTTTTCGAGCGCGGCAAGCCGCTGCGACGCCCTGTCCACATTGGTCCTGAAGTTGGCGGGACCCTTGGTGTCGCGCAACGCCAGGAAACGCCAGTTTGCGATCTGAACGAGCAGCAGCCGGGATTCGAGGTCTGCGACGAGGGACGCGGTGTCCTCGTCGACGGCTGCGCGCGCCACATCGCTCAGCTTGTTCATCTTGACGGTCAGCTCGTCGCCGCTCGGCAGCAGCGTCGCCTTGCCGGTCCGCGCCTCGTTGACGGCGTCGCCGAGATTGTCGCGCAGGGTCTTCATCTTCGCGATGTCGGCGATCAGATCGTTGTAGAGCTTGCGCCGCTCCTCGGAGAGCGTCCCTTTGGCACCGACCTGCAGCAGCTCGGTCGCCGCGGTCTCCCGCTCCGAGGCCTCCCGCATCGCGGACTCGTTGGCGTCGTAGATGTAGCGCAGATTGGCCCGCTGGATCGCCTGGAGATGGGTCGAGATCTCCAGCACCCGCGCCGTGCTGTCCGAAAATGCCGAGGCCTTCGCGACCTGGTCCTGCACGGACCGCAAATTCCAGATGGCCACCACCGCCATCACGAGACCAACCACGACCAGCGCCATGAAGCCGGCATAGAGACGGCCCCGGATCCGCAAACGAAAGCTCGGCATTCCCACTGTCCACCCGGATGCATGTGAATTCAGGCGGACGCACAACTCCGGCAATCGTCACGGCCACCCCAGCAGCCGCGCGTCACCTCTTCGGCGACTCACGCTGCACCGCGATACAATGCGGGACACTTCTTAATTGAACCTTCTGATTTTTCGCGCATGTCTCCAAAGCCCCGCACGAAGCCTGCTGATATTAGCGGCATTTGCGCAAGGTTTTGGCGCGCGGCCCGCAAGCGTATGCAGATCGCTGCAAAAGGCGCGGCGATGATCGTTTGTCAGGCCGCCGCCTGCGGCAAATTTGCCGAGCGCGTTCTCGACCGCTTTCAGCGTGTACGGCTTCTACACCATCGGCCGTGTCGACATGTCGCGCCCCGAGATCGAGCAGGATGACTTCCGCCGCCATGTGGAATCCGAAGGTTCCGCGGTTACCGGAAAAATGGGAGGAGAGGCAATACGCCTCGCCTCCCCTCTATCTCCGCCGCCGGGGCTTATGGAGCTCGTACTCGATCTCCGCCCGGGTGATCCCGCAATCCCCAAGCTCCCGTTCGGTCATGGCGGCGAGTTGATAGCGGTCCCGGGACCGCTCCCGCCTGAGACGCACCATCTCGACCAGCGCCCGCCAGGCCCGCAGGACCATTGCAGGCCGCCGCGGACAGGCGGACGTGACGCCGCTCAATGCACTCAGCTCGCGGCCCTCACCGGCGTCTGCGGAAACGGTCCGAGCGCCTTCTCGGTCAGGACCGAGTCGCAGTACTCCCGGATCTCCTTGATCTTGCCGTCCTCGATCCGAAACACGAGGCAATAGTCATTGTCGTAGCGGACGCCCTCGGGCGTGATGTTGTCGCCCTTGGCCTCCACCACGACGATGTCGCCATCGGCAATGAAGCGCTCGGCGACCGTGCGCGTCCGCTCGCGCAGGCGGGTGCGCACATAGCCGTGCAGATCGTTGAGGATCGCCTCTCTCCCGGTGAACGTGCGCGACCAGGAATACTGGCCGGTGACGATCCATTTGGCGTCGTCGGCAAGGCTTGCGGCGAACAACGATCGGTCGCGCACCGCCGGATCGGGGTTGGCAGCGGCGGCGAAAATATCCTGCATCAGTTTCTTGTTGGCGCTCGCGCTCATGGCGGCATCTCCGTTTGGTGGCAACATGGAGAACATCGCCGCCCGGCGGTAATTCTTCAAATCGATAGCGGATATGATATCTATTCACCTCATGAATTTGAATTCGCTCGATCTCAATCTATTGGCCGCGCTCGATGCGCTGCTGCGCGAGGCCAATGTCAGCCGCGCGGCGATGCGGATCGGCCTGTCGCAGCCGGCCACCAGCCACGCGCTGCAACGCCTACGCGACATCTTCGGTGACCCGCTGCTGGTGCGCACCGGCGCGCGGATGGAGCTGACGCCGCGGGCGCAAGCGTTACGCGCGCCGCTGGCGCAGGCGCTCGACCAGGTGCGCGGGCTGTTCGTGCGGGACGAATTCGATGCAGCGCGCAGCGAGCGGCCGTTCCGCCTGATGATGCCGGATCTCGCGGTCGAGCTTCTGATGCCGCCTTTGATGGAGAAGGTGACGCGCCTTGCGCCCAACGTCCGCATCGACGTCGTACCATGGCGGGGCCCGGCGATCTTCCACGCCGAGTTCGCCCGCACCATCGATCTCGTGATCTCGATCGGCAACGCCTTCAAGGGCTTTCATCGCCAGTTGCTCTACACCGACAGCGACGCGCTGGCGGTGCGGCGCGGCCATCCCGCCGGCGTCAAGCTGAAGCGTCGCGACGCGTTCCTCGCCGCGCGCCATGTCGGCGTGATCATCCGCGGCAACAGCGAGGATCTGATCGACACCTGGCTCCGACCTAGGGGCATTGAGCGGCACATCTCGCTGGTGGTGTCAGGCTATCGCGAAGCGCTGCACGTTGCCGCCCGCACCGACCTCGTCGCCTTCGTGCCGCGCCGGCTGATCGCGGCGCTGTCGAAACAGCTCGGGCTCGTCACGATGACGCCGCCGCTCGATCCCGGGATCGACGAGCAGTTCATGTTCTATCCGACGCGGGCGCAGATGGATCCGGGCTCGATCTGGCTGCGGCGACTGATGCTGGAGACGGGACGGGAGCTAGAGAAACACAAACGATGAGCACCGCAGCGGCGTCGCAAGGCGCTCGACTTGAAACAAGCCCTCAGGGCCTTTAATGAGCCAGCCACAGGAACCGAAGGGATCGACAGCATGCTGGACCCGCACCAACCACTTGGATGGTTGATCCGCCTTCCGTTCAAGCTGGTTTCGCCATCGTCCGTCATGCCGGTGCTCACCGGACCGAACCGAGGCCTGAAATGGGTCGTCGGGGCCGGCAACCAGAGTTGCTGGCTCGGAACATATGAAAGCGATCATGCCAGGGCGATCGCCGCTCGCGTGAAACCAGGCATGACGGCCTTCGATGTCGGCGCGCATGCCGGATACTACACCCTGATGCTTTCCAGGCTTGTCGGACCCCAAGGCCGTGTCCTTGCGTTCGAAGCGAACCCTGCCAATGCGGCAAGGCTTCGCAAGCATCTCGAGCTCAACGACGTCAAGAACGTCGAGGTGATCGAGGCGGCAGTCACTGACCGCAACGGCGAGACGTTTTTCCGTACCAACGATGATGTCGGCAAATACGGCTACATGGGGAAAATTTCAGAAACCGGAACGCCGGTCAGGACGGTCCGCCTCGACGACTTTCCGACCCCGGACCTGATCAAGATGGATATCGAGGGCGCCGAGACGCTGGCTCTCACGGGTGCGGCGCGGCTCTTGTCCGAGCACAAGAGCACGATCTTCCTCGCCCTGCACGACGGCGCCTTCGAACAGGCGCCGGCCATCTTGAAGCAGCATGGCTATCGGATCGAGCCGGCCGGAGAACGTGAACTGTGGGGCACTCCGCCCTAGCTTCGTAAGGCCGGTCGGCCGCCCTACAATCCAGCGAGACCTCACGCCTTCTGGGCGTCCATCACCTTGCGCACGGCCGGCCGATCCGACATGCGCTTGAAATGATCGGCGATCTTCGGCGTGGCGTTGATGTCGACGCTGTCGCCTTCGAGCCAGTGCGAGAGCGTGTGGAGGTAGGGATCGCAGATCGTGAACTGGTCGCCCATCACCCAGGGTCCCCTGAACATCTTCTGCTCGATCAAGGAGAAGCAGGCTGCCATGGTCTTCGGCACCATCGCCTTCATGTCGGCGAACGAGCTCTCCTGCGTCGCCCAGCGCGCGCCGCGCATCTTGTGGGCATGGTTGATGTGCGCGGTCGAGCAGAGATAGGAGTTGAACGACTGCACCTGGGCGAAGTCGAAGGGATCGTCGAGCGGCGCGAGCTTCGCCTTGGGGAAGGTCTGCGCGATGTAGGCCAGCATCGCAGGCGTCTCGGTGAGGACGCCGCGATCGGTCACCAGCGCCGGCACGCGGCCCTTCGGATTGATCGCGAGGTAGTCCGGGCTGTTCTGCTGATTATCCTTGAAGCTCAGCCGTTCAGCCGTGTAGTCGGCGCCGGCCTCCTCCAGGGTCATGTAGGTGGCGAGCGCGCAGGTGCCGGTGGCGTAGTAGAGCTTGAGCATGTCGGACCTCATGGGAAAATTGGAAATTAGCGGCTGCGGGCCGCCAGGTCCATAGCACGGCGTTCTCAGTGCTTTTGCTCTTCGCAGTTGCCCACCGCCGCCCGCCTATGCCAAGACGCCCGCAACCGGAGGGGTTAGGTCATGACGGTACTCATCGCCGGCGGCGGCATCGGCGGGCTGACGCTTGCGCTCAGCCTGCACGGGATCGGCGTTCCCGTGAAAGTGTTCGAGAGCGTCGCGGAACTGAAGCCGCTCGGCGTCGGCATCAACGTGCTGCCGCATGCGGTGCGCGAGCTGATCGAGCTTGGGCTCATGGACAAGCTCGACGCCAGCGGCGTGCGCACCCGCGAGCTCGCCTATTTCTCCAAGCACGGCAAGCCGATCTGGAGCGAACCGCGCGGGCTGGAAGCCGGCTACAAATGGCCGCAATTCTCGATCCATCGCGGCACGCTCCAGCAACTCCTGCTCGACACCGCAATCGAGCGGCTCGGCCGCGACAACATCTTGACCAGCCATCATCTGACCGGCTGGACCGAGACGGCCAACGGCGTGCGCGCCGAGTTCATCGACAGGGCGACCGGCAAACCGGCCGGGACTTACGACGGCGCCATCATGGTCGCCGCCGACGGGATCCATTCCGCTGCGCGAGAAAAGCTCTATCCGCAAGAGGGCCCGCCGATCTGGAACGGTCGCATCCTCTGGCGCGGCGTGACGCCGTCAAAAGCCTTCCTCACCGGCCGCACCATGATCATGGCCGGCCACGAGATCCTGAAATTCGTCTGCTATCCGATCTCGAAAGAACCGGATGCCGCTGGCAACCATCAGATCAACTGGGTCGCCGAGCGCCACATGCCGCCGACCTATCAGTGGCGCCGCGAAGACTATAACCGCACCGCGCGGCTGGACGAGTTCCTGCCGTGGTTCGAGAGCTGGCAGTTCGACTGGCTCGACGTGCCCGGCCTGATCAGGAACTGCCCGCACGCCTATGAATATCCGCTGGTCGACCGCGACCCGGTGTCGCAATGGACCTTTGGCAAGGTCACGCTGATGGGCGATGCCGCGCATCCGATGTACCCGATCGGCTCGAACGGCGCCTCGCAGGCGATCCTCGATGCCCGCACCATCACCCGCGAGATTTTAGCGCATGGTCCTACCACTGCGGCACTGCTCGCCTACGAGGCCGAGCGGCGGCCTGCGACCACCGACCTCGTGCTGCTCAACCGCAAGAACGGTCCGGAGCAGGTGATGCAGCTCGTCGAGGAACGCGCGCCCAGCGGTTACGACGTCGTCACCGACGTGCTGTCGCAAAAGGAGCTGGAAGATGTCGCCGCGAACTACAAACGCGTTGCGGGATTCCAGGTGGAGGCGCTGAACGCGAAGCCGCCGATCGTAAGCGGGAATGCGCGCGCGAGGGCGTGAGCGCTCACAAGAAACGAGATGCGCGTTAATGCGCCCTCGCCCCTTGCGGGAGAGGGCAGCTCCGCTGGTAGACACGAGCTCGCTTGGGTGAGGGGTATGTCTCCGCGAGTCCAACTGGCTCTGAATTCGCGGAGAGATACCCCTCATCCGGCGCTACGCGCCAACTTCTCCCGCAAGCAAGGGGAGAAGGGAAGCGGAGTGCGCGGCTCGGCTATTTGCCCACCACCCTCGCCGCCTCGAGCAGCCGCTCGCTCGCGCTCGCCGTCGCCAGCACCGTGCCATCCTCCGCCATCAGCTTGGCCTCGACGAACGCAATGGTCTTGCCAAGCTGCGTCACCTTTGCCTCGCCGATGATCGGGCCGGGCTTTGCAGGCGCCAGAAAATTCACGGTCATGCTGATCGTCGTGGTGTAGAGCCGGCCTTCGCTCATCACCAGCACGGCAGGGCCCATCGTGTCGTCCAGCATGGCGGAGAGCAGGCCGCCCTGGATGAAGCCGGCGGGATTGCAGAACTCAGGCTTGCCCTCGAAGCCGAGCTTGATCCAGCCGTCCTCGGGACGGGCATCGAGCAGCCGCCATCCCAACAGCTCGGCGCAGGGCGGTCTCTTGAAGTTGTCGAGCGCGGTCTTGACCATTGGCAGCCTCCGTATCGCGCGCTGATAGCGTAGCGCTGCTGCCAGGGTATTGTCAGGAGGATCGGGCCGATGAAAGGTCCAGCGCGTGCGCGATCACCTTGCGCATGACGTTGGGCAGCGCCTCTTCGGCCAGGGTCGCGATCGGAACCCAGCGCATGCCCTCGGGCGCGCGCGTGCGAGCCCCGGCCTTCGCCGTGTAGACCACGAGTTCCAGCGGGAAATGCGTGAAGACGTGGGTGACCACGCCGACCTTGCGCTGCCATCGCGACAGCCCTTTTAAGTCCGGCGCCTGCTGCTTTGCCGTCGCGTCCTCTTGCCCAGCGCGCCAGTCGGAGCCCGGCACCTCGGTCATGCCGCCGAGCAGACCCTTCTCTGGTCTTGAGCGGACCAGCAGCTCATCACCGCGCGTGACGACGAAGGCGGCACCCCGCCGCAGCGTTCCGCTCTTCTTCGGCGCCTTGCGCGGAAACGCCTCCTGCGTTCCCTGCGCGCGCGCCGTGCAATCCTCATTCAGCGGGCACAGCGAGCAGGCCGGCTTTTTCGGCGTGCAGATCGAGGCGCCCAAATCCATCAGCGCCTGGGCACTATCGCCGGCGCGGGAGTTGGCGAGCAGCGTCGCTGCCAGTTGCTGGATCAGCGGCTTGGCCTGCGGCAACTCTTCCTCGACCGCATACAGGCGCGACACCACGCGCTCGATATTGCCGTCGACCGGCATGGTGTGGCGATCGAACGCGATCGCCGCAATCGCCGCGGCTGTGTAGGGCCCGATGCCCGGAAGCGCACGCAGTCCCTCCTCCGTATCGGGGAAGACGCCGCCATGCTCGCACGTCACCGCGACCGCGCAGGCGTAGAGATTGCGCGCGCGCGAATAATAGCCGAGCCCGGCCCACATCCGCAGCACGTCATCCTGCGAGGCGTTCCCCAATGCCGTGACATCCGGCCAGCGCGCGACGAACTTCTCGAAATAAGGTCCGACCGCCTTCACCGTGGTCTGCTGCAGCATGATTTCCGACAGCCAGACGCGGTAGGGATCCGACGTCTCCCCGGGCGCGGCGCGCCAGGGCAGCCTACGGCGATGGCGGTCGTACCAGGCGAGCAGCGCGACTGGCCGCGACACGATCTCCGATTGACCGGGTTCCGATTTCGCCTTCAGGGCAGATTTGGGACTCATGTCCTTACTGTAACGAGAATGCACCGGCCTCTCCACGTCATGCCCGCGCTCGTCGCGGGCATCCACGTCTTTCTTCGCTGCGAGGAGTCTGCGGCCCGCGCGCCGAAGTGCTATAAGGCCGCATGGCCAAATTCCCTCCCAAACCCGGCCCCATCAGCGCCAAGCCGCTCGGGATCCTGCTCAACGACGTCTTTGCCGAGGCCTATGCCAAGCAGGGCTTTGCGGCGCGCGAGCTGGTGACGCGGTGGGAGCAGATTGCCGGGCCTGAGATCGCCGCCCATGCCGAGCCGCTCAAGATGCAATGGCCGCGGCCGGTCGAGGGCCAGCCGCAGGAGCCGGCGACGCTGGTGCTGCGGGTCGAAGGCCCGATGGCGCTGGAGATCCAGCACTCAGCCGACGTGATCCTGGAGCGGGTCAACCGCTTCTTTGGCTGGAGCGCGGTCGGCAAGCTCGCCTTCCGCCAGGCCCCGCTGTCGCGCCCCCGGCGCCCGGTGCGGCCCGCCCCGCCGGACCCCAAGGCCGTCGCCAAGGAGGCGGAGAGCCTGGGGGATATCGAAGATGAAGAATTGAAGACGGCACTGGCGCGGCTCGGGGCCGCCATCAAGCGAAATTGAGCCTCATTTCGCGGCCAATCTGGACCTGCCCCTGCCGCTCGCCATTGCCTCAAACCATGTTTCAAGCTAGCGACAGGCCGCCCGGGAACCTTCATATGAATATGAACCTCGGGGCGAGACCACGCCAATTCGGGAGCCGACCTTGATCATCACCCGCCGCGCCTTCACCACGATGCTGTCGCTGACCGGTCTTGCCGCGCTCGCCGGGCTCTCGCCGCTGCGGTTCATCTCGGAAGCTATGGCTCAGGCCGCCGGCGATGTCGCCAAGCCCGTGTCGCTGCCCGACATGGCTCTCGGCCCGCAGGACGCTGCCGTCACCATCACCGAATTCGCCTCGATGACCTGCCCGCATTGCGCGGCCTTCAACGAGCAGGTGTTCCCCAAGATCAAGTCGGAATACATCGACACCGGCAAGATCCGTTACATCTTCCGCGAGTTCCCGCTCGACATCAAAGCCGCCGCCGGCTCGATGCTGTCGCGCTGCATCGCCAATGGCGACGCGCCGAAATACTTTGCCGTCACCGACATGCTGTTCCGCCAGCAGAACGACTGGGTTGTGAAGAACACCACCGAGACGCTGACGCGGATCGGCAAGCAGGCCGGCCTGACCCAGCAGCAGGTGGAAGCCTGCCTGAAGGACCAGGCACTGCTCGACAAGATCGCCGCCGACCAGAAATATGCCAGCGACGTTCTGAAGGTCGATTCGACGCCGACGTTCTTCATCAACGGCGAGAAGATCAAGGGCGAGACCTCGTTCGAGGAGTTCGCCAAGAAGATCAATCCGCTGCTGAAGAGCTGATTCGCTCGTCAAGACTCTGATTCGCATCTCGAAAGCCGTATCTTTCCCGGCATAAATCCCTTGGGAAAAGCGGCTTTCGCAGGTTGCCCTCGCGGCACACCGCGGCCATTGTCCGCCGCATGAGGCGCCCTGCGCGACTCGCCCCAGATAGCGACACTGCCTTCCATGGTATTGTCCCGGCAGGGGGATTCGCGCCTGCCAACAGAGATGCGTGCTTATGAAAATCACCCGCCTGCGCCTACACGGCTTCAAGTCCTTCGTTGAGCCCACGGACTTCGTCATCGAGCCCGGCTTGACCGGCGTGGTCGGCCCCAACGGTTGCGGCAAGTCGAATCTCGTCGAGGCGCTGCGCTGGGCGATGGGTGAGACCTCGTACAAGAGCTTGCGCGCCGCCGACATGGACGCAGTGATCTTCGCAGGCTCCGGCAACCGTCCCGCGCGCAACCACGCCGAAGTGACGATGACGATCGACAATGCCGATCGCACCGCGCCTGCCGCTATGAACGACAGCCAGCTGCTCGAAATCTCCCGCCGCATCGAGCGCGAGGCCGGCTCGGTCTATCGCATCAACGGCCGCGACGTCCGCGCCCGTGACGTGCAGATCCTGTTTGCGGACGCCGCCACCGGCGCGCGCTCGCCGGCCCTCGTCCACCAGGGCAAGATCGGCGAAATCATTCAGGCCAAGCCCGAACAGCGCCGCCGCGTGCTGGAAGACGCCGCCGGTGTCGCCGGTCTGCACGCCCGTCGCCACGAGGCCGAGCTGCGGCTGAAGGCAGCCGAAACCAACCTCACCCGCGTCGAGGACGTGATCGGCCAGCTCGCAGGCCAGATGGAAGGCCTGAAGAAGCAGGCCCGCCAGGCGGTGCGCTATCGCGAAGTCGCGGCCAAGGTCCGCAAGGCCGAAGCCACCCTGTTCCACCTGCGCTGGATCGGCGCCCACGCCGACGTCAACGAATCCGGCCAGACCCACGATCTCGCCGTGCGCGAGATGGCCGAGCGCACCCAGCATCAGGCCGAAGCCGCCCGCATCCAGGCCATCCGTGCCGCCGAAATGCCGGCGCTGCGCGATGCCGAAGCACGCGCTGCGGCGGGTCTTCAGCGCCTCACCAATGCCCGCGAACTGCTCGACCGCGAGGAAGAGCGCGCCAAGGAGCGCGTCGCCGAGCTCGAGCGCCGCCTCGCCCAGTTCGAAGGCGACATCGCGCGCGCCCAGCAGCAGACCATGGACGCCGATGTCGCGCTGCAGCGGCTCGACACCGAAGATGCCGAGCTGAAGGAAGAGATCAAGTCGCGCGTCGAGAAGCGCTCCGGCGTCGACGAGCGCGTCGGCGAAGCCGAAGCGGTGCTGACCGAAACCGAGCAGCAGTTCGCCGAGCTCACCACCGCGCTCGCCGACCTCACTGCCAAGCGCAATCAACTCGAAGCCAACGTCCGCACCCACCGCGACAAGCTTGCGCGTCTCGACCAGGAGATCACGAACGTCGCCACGGAAGAGCAGAAGCTCGCCGCCGAGACCGGCGGCTTCGGCGATCTCGACGAGCTGACCGCAACGGTCGAGACCGCCGAGCAGACGCTGGCCGCTTCGGAAGCCGCAGCCCAAGCGAGCGAAGCCGCGCATGTCGCCGCGCGCCAGACGCTGGAATCCTCGCGCTCGCCGCTCAATGAAGCCGACAAGCGCGTGCAGCGACTCGATACCGAGGCGCGCACGATCTCAAAAATCGTCAACGGCGAGACCAAGAACCTGTGGCCGCCGATCATCGACGGCATCACCGTCGACAAGGGCTTTGAAAAGGCGATCGGTGCCGCGCTCGGCGACGACCTCGATGCGCCGGTCGATCCCTCGGCGCCGATGCGCTGGACCAATGCCGGTGTCACCGAGGGCGATCCGGAATTGCCCGAAGGCGTCACCCCGCTCGCCAACCACGTGCAGGCCCCGGCCGAGCTGACGCGCCGCCTGGCGCAGATCGGCGTCGTGCCGCGCGAGCGCGGTGCCGAGCTGGTGTCGCAGCTGAAGACCGGCCAGCGTCTGGTTTCGCCCGAAGGCGACGTCTGGCGCTGGGACGGCTTTGTCGCCGCCGCTCACGCCCCGACCGGCGCCGCGCGGCGCCTCGCCGAGCGCGCCCGCCTCGTCGACATCGAGAACGAGCTGGAGCAGGCCCGCATCGACGCGCAGATCAAGCGTCAGGCGCTGGAGAACGCCGAGTCCGAGCTGCAGATGGCGGCCAGCACCGAAGGCGCTTCGCGTGAAGCATGGCGTGCTGCGCAGCGCGAGCTGAACGTCGCACGCGAGCGCCATGCCACCGCCGAGCGCGAGATCAGCCGCCACGCCGCACGCAAGGCCACGCTGTCGGAGGCGCACAGCCGTCTCGCCGCCGACCGCGCCGAGGCCGAAGCCGCGTACGAATACGCCGAGGCCGGCATCAGCGAGCTGCCGTCGAGCGAGGACACCGAGACCCGTCTCGCCGCCGTCCGCAGCGACATCGAAGGCCATCGCCGCATGGCCGCCCAGGTCCGCGCGGAGGCGCAGGCGCTGGCGCGCGAGGCTGAGCTTGCCGATCGCCGCGTCCAGGCGATCCTCGCCGAGCGCACCGAATGGCAGAACCGCAAGGAGAGCGCGGCCTCCCATATCGACACCATCCAGACCCGCATCACCGAGGTCTCGATCGAGCGCAGCGATCTCGAAAACGCGCCGGCCGTGTTCGCCGAGAAGCGCAGCGCGCTGATCACCGAGATCGAGTACGCCGAGAACGACCGCCGCATGGCCGCCGACGCGCTCGCCACCGCCGAAACCCTGATGGCGGAAACCGACCGCGCCGCGAAGTTGACGCTCGAAGCGCTGTCGAGCTCCCGCGAAGCCACTGCGCGTGCCGAGGAGCGCATGGAAGGTTCGCGGCGCCGGCTCGATGACATCGAGCGCGAGATCCGCGACATGCTCGAAGTCGAGCCGCAGGCCGTCGCCGGCCTCGCCGAGCTTGAGCCCGGCACGGAGCTGCCGCCGCTGCACAACATCGAGGAAGACCTCGAAAAGATGCGCCGCGATCGCGAGCGCCTGGGCGCCGTCAACCTGCGCGCCGAGGAAGAGCTGCGCGAGGTCGAGACCCAGCACACGGGCCTGGTCACCGAGCGCGACGACCTGGTTGAGGCCATCAAGCGGCTGCGCCAGGGCATCCAGAGCCTCAACAAGGAAGCACGCGAGCGCCTCTTGACCTCGTTCGAGGTCGTCAACAACCACTTCAAGCGCCTGTTCGTCGAGCTGTTCGGCGGCGGCGAAGCAGCCCTGCACCTGATCGAGAGCGACGACCCGCTGGAAGCCGGTCTCGAAATCATCGCAAAACCCCCGGGCAAGAAGCCGCAGACGCTGTCGCTGCTCTCGGGCGGCGAGCAGGCGCTGACCGCGATGGCACTGATCTTCGCGGTGTTCTTGACGAACCCCTCGCCGATCTGCGTGCTGGACGAAGTCGACGCACCGCTCGACGACCACAATGTCGAGCGCTATTGCAACCTGCTGAACGAGATGACCGCCTCGACCGACACGCGCTTCGTCATCATCACGCACAATCCGATCACCATGGCGCGGATGAACCGGCTGTTCGGCGTCACCATGGCCGAGCGCGGCGTCTCGCAGCTCGTCTCGGTGAACCTGCAAGAGGCAGTGGACATTCTCGACCAGAACGTGGCGTGATATCTCTGCCGTCATTCCGGGCTCGCGGAGCGAGACCACGGAATGACGGTAGGCAACCATGATCTCACCCACCCTCCCCGCCGAACTCAAGGCCGCCCTCGACGCCAGGTTGCAGGGCTTCTCGCGTACCGACGCGGCACAGCGGTCGCAGAAAATCTCGACCACCTACCGCGCCGGCGGCGGCTCCGGCACGATCAAGTCGGAAGCCGATGCGCTCGCCTATGCGCTGGCGCGCATGCCGGCGACTTACGCTGCCGTCGCCGCAAGCCTGAGCGCGCTCACCGAGATCGCGCCGGACCTTGCTCCCAGAACATTGCTCGACGTCGGCGCAGGCCCGGGCACTGCGAGCTGGGCCGCCGCGGAGGCGTTCTCCTCGTTACAAGATTTTACACTGCTCGACGCCAACGCCACCCTGAGCCGGCTCGCGCTCGAGCTCGTGCAGGATAGCTCGCGCCTCTCGGATTGCCGTTATCTGCCGGGCGATGCCGCCACAAATCTCGCCGAGGTCGCGCAAGCCGATCTCGTCGTCGCGAGCTACGTCATCGGCGAGCTTGGCGAGAATGACCAGCGCAAGCTCGCCGAGACAATGTGGGCAAAAGCGCGCCACGCGCTGGTCGTAATCGAGCCCGGCACGCCTGCCGGCACCGCCCGCATCCTCGCGCTGCGCCAGCAACTGATTGCGGCCGGTGCTTATGTCGCCGCGCCTTGCCCACACGAAAAGCCCTGCCCGCTGATCGCGCCCGACTGGTGCCATTTCAACCAACGCCTGCCGCGCTCGCAAGCGCACCGCCAGATCAAGGGCGGCGAGGTGCCGTTCGAGGACGAACGCTTCATTTACGTCGCCCTGACCCGCGCGCCGCCAACGGCCCGCGCCGCCCGCGTGCTGGCGCCGCCGGATGTCGGCAAGGCCGAGATCACGGCGAAGCTCTGCACGGAGCAAGACGTCCAACTCGCGAAGGTCCCGCGGCGGGACAAGGCCGCGTATGCGGGCGCCCGTCGCTGGCGCTGGGGTGATGCCGTTCTGTCCGAAAGTTAACCCCGTTCGGCGCTTTTGCCTTGAACTCGGATGGCTCCCGATCCGACCAAGTCTTACCTTTCCTCCGCGCCGGGCTCTCCCCCGGCTCCGTTTTGGGTTACGCTGCCCGCCTCAATCCCCTTCAGGAGTTCTCCATGTCGACCGGCTGGATCGTTCTCGGCGTCATCGTCGTCCTCGTGTTCTTGGCCTTCAGCGCCTACAACCGGCTGGTGGCGCTGGGCCAGCGCGTTGGCCAGGCCTTTGCCGATGTCGACGTGCAGCTCAAGCAGCGCCACGATCTGGTCCCGAACCTGGTCGAGACCGTGAAGGGATATGCGTCGCATGAGCGCGGCACGCTCGACGACGTCATCAAGGCGCGCAATTCGGCGATGTCGGCGCAGGGGCCGACGCAGGTGTCCGCCGCCGAGAACCAGCTCTCCGGCGCGCTCGGCCGGCTGATCGCGCTGTCGGAGGCCTATCCCGACCTCAAGGCCAACGCCAATTTCCAGCAGCTCGCATCCGAGCTCTCCGACCTCGAGAACAAGATCGCGGCGAGCCGCCGTTTCTTCAACAACGCGGTCCAGGAATACAACACCGGTATCCAGCAAATGCCTGCCGCTCTGTTCGCCGGCATGTTCGGCTTCACCAAGAAGGACTTCTTCGATCTCGGCGTGAGCCGTACCGAGGTCGAGGCCGCGCCTCAGGTGAAGTTCTGATTTTGAGCCGATAGGCCGGCAGGGCAACGCGTCATGGCCGCGTATGGTCTCTACACGCACATCGCCTCGAACAAGTTTCGTTCGATGCTATTGCTCGCCGGCCTGTTCGCGCTGGTCTATGTGCTGGTGTATGCCGGCGCGCTGGTCGCCGAGGTCGTCATCAACGGCAACGAGACCGTCGCCTATTATCTGAACCGCGCCTTCGCTGATCTGCTCAAGGCAGCGCCCTTCGCGACGATCGCCGCGGTCGCCTGGATCATCATCGCCTATTTCTTCCACCAGTCGATGATCGACGCCGTCACCGGCGGTCATGACGTCACCCGGCAGGAGGAGCCGCGGCTTTACAATCTGCTGGAAAATCTCTGCATCTCGCGCGGCATCACCATGCCGAAGCTGAAGATCATGGAGAGCCCGGCGCTGAACGCATTCGCGACCGGCCTCAACCCGCGGCAATATGCGGTCACCGTCACCACCGGCCTGCTGAAAGCACTGAATGACCAGGAGATCGAGGCTGTGCTGGGCCACGAGCTCACCCACATCAAGAACGGCGACGTCCAGCTGATGGTGGTCGCCGTGATCATCGCCGGCGTGGTCGGCTTCTTCGGCGAATTGTTCTTCCGCCTGTTCACGAATTTGAGCTGGAGCTCCCGCGGCGGATCGTGGTCATCGGGCTCCTCCTCGTCGTCGCGGTCGTCCTCGTCATCGAGCGACAACAAGAGCTCCGGCGGCGGCGCAATCGTGGTCATCATCATCGCAGTCGTGCTGATCGTGGTGGCCTGGCTGGTGTCGCAAGTGGTCAAACTCGCATTGTCGCGTTCGCGCGAATATCTGGCGGATGCAGGCTCGGTCGAGCTGACGAAAAATCCTGATGCCATGATCTCGGCGCTGCGCAAGATCGAAGGTCGCGGCGAATTGCCGGGCGCGACGTCGGCGGTGATGGAGCTTTGCCTGGACAATCCGCGCGAAGGCTTTTCAGATCTGTTCGCGACCCACCCCTCGGTGCAGTCCCGCGTCGACGCGTTGGTCAAGTTCGCCGGCGGCCATGATCCCGGTCCGCTGCCACCACCGGCCGACGAGACGGAACAGCCCGCCGCGGACGAGCCCGAGGCACAGGCCGATCAGCAGGACGCCCCGCCGGCACTACCGCAGGGTCCGTGGAACGATGCAGGCGGCCGGGCCACGCCACCGCCCGTCCCTGCGCCAAGCCCCTCCGGAACCGCGGGCGGCAATCCGTTGGGCAGTCCGATCGGCAATCCCATGGGTCCATGGGGCCGCCACTGAGCGTGCGATCTGCCGCGCCTCAAGCCGGTTTCAATGCGTTTGGGAAAAACTGCGGGAATTGCCGCTGGCCTGTGCCAGAGATTTGAATTCTCCCTTGTTTCTGCCATGTTCGCGCCCAACAGCAGACTCGGGACATCGATTTGGGGCCCGGCCGATTGCGACATCGTGATCGGGGGCGCGCGTTAGGGGACAGCAATGGCAAAGCCGGCAGTGGTTGTGGTGGGCGCGGACAAGGGCGGGGTCGGCAAGACCACGGTATCGCGCACCCTGCTCGATTATTTTTCCGCCAACAACGTGCCGACCCGCGCCTTCGACACGGAATCCCCGCGCGGCACGCTGAAGCGCTTTCACCCTGACATCACCGAGATCGTCGACATGACGACGACGTCGGACCAGATGAAGATTTTCGATACGCTCAACGCGACGAGCCCGTCGGTGACCGTGATCGACGTCCGCGCCGGCCTGCTCTCGCCGGCTCTGGCCTCGCTGCGCGACATCGGTTTCCTCGACGCCGCCAAGGCTGGCCAGATCACCTTCGCGGTGTTCCACATCCTGGGACCCTCGATCGCCTCGCTGGACGAGATCGCGGAGACGGCCGGTTTCATGACCGGCGCCAAATATTTCCTGGTGAAGAACTTCATCAACGACACCCAGTTCTTCCAGTGGGACCAGGCCACGTACAATTCCTACTTCCACCGCATCAAGGATGCGACCGAGCTGACCATCCCCAAGCTCAACGAAATGGCCTATGAGCAGGTCGAGGTCTCCTCCGTCCCATTCCTGAAATTCGTTGCCAACAAGGGCATCAACGACGAGGCCGCGAACTATTCGTTCGTGCTGCGCGGTTATGTCCGGCACTGGCTGGCGAACGTCTGGAGCGAGTTCGACCGCATCCACCTGACCGACATCGTCGGCTCCAAGCCCGGCGGCCGCAGCAGCGAAAAATAGTTGCAGAGTATGGGCAGATACGACTGGATTGGGCGGTGAGTTCGCTCAGATAATAGCTCGTGATGCCAGCGACGCCCCTCTACATCATCTGCTCGCCCCGCCCGCAGGTCGGCAAGACGCTGCTGGCGCGGCTGCTTGCCGAATTCTTGCTGCTCAAGAACGGCAACGTCACGGCCTTTGACGTCAATCTGAAGGAACCGTCGCTGCTCGACTATCTGCCAAAGGTCACCGAAACGGCTGATGTGATCGACACCTACGGCAAGATGCAGCTGATGGACCGCGTCATCGTCGACGACGGGCTCGCCAAGGTCATCGACCTCGGCTTCCACGCCTTCGACGAGTTCTTCAAAATGACCGACGAGATCGGCTTGCTCAAGGAAGCGGCGCGCCGGCATGTCGCGCCGATGATCCTGTTCGTCGCCGACACCGACCGTGTCTCCGCCCGCGCCCACGAGATGCTGCGCCAGCAGATCCCACGGGTGAACCTGATCATCGTCGACAACGAGTTCATCATCCGCGGCGAGCTGCCGCCGGCGATGGCCGGCGGTCGGCTGTTCCGCCTGCCGGCGCTGCCCGGCTTCCTCAAGACCTATATCGACCGGCTGAACTTCTCCTTCACCGGCTATTTGCGCCAGGAGAAGGACTCCTCGACCGAGCTGCACCAGTGGATCCGGCGGAATTACCTCGCCTTCCGCGAGCTCGAGCTCAGCCTGATCCTGCAGCGGTCCTAGTCGATAATTTTACCCGGATAATATTGACTGCGAGCCGGCTTGGGCTTATTGAGGCGTCGATCGGCGTCCCCTCCAGCCAAGGCCATCCCCCGTGAGCACCGACCGGAAAGCAGCCATCGCCGCCTACAAGGAGCGGAAGACCATTGCGGGCATCTATGTGGTCCGCTGCGCGGCTTCGGGCGAGGCCTGGGTCGGCCAGGCGCCGAACCTGGAGACGATCCAGAACCGCATCTGGTTCACCCTGCGCCAGGGCAGCCACCCCTGCCGCAGCCTCCAGGCCGCCTGGAATGCGCATAGCGAGACCGGCCTGACGTTCGGCGAATGCGAGCGTCTGGAGGATGAGGAGATCGCCTATGTCAGGAACGCGCTCCTGAAGGAGCGCCTGCTGCATTGGCGGGCCGAGCTGAAGGCGGAAGCGATCTGATGATCGCTGCGATCGCTCAGTGCCCGTCGAACGTCATCAGCGTGCGCACCGGAATATCCATGGCGCGGAGCTTGGCGGCGCCGCCGAGCTCGGGCAGGTCGACGATGAAACAGGCCGCGACGACATTCGCGCCGATCTGCCGAAGCAGTTTCACCGCACCCTCGGCAGTGCCGCCGGTGGCGATGAGATCGTCGACCAGGATGACGCGCTCGCCGGGCTGGATCGCATCGACATGCATCTCCATCTCGTCGATGCCGTACTCGAGCGAATAGGCAATGCGCACGGTGGTGTGCGGCAGCTTGCCCTTCTTGCGGATCGGCACGAAGCCGGCCGAGAGCTGATGCGCCACCGCGCCGCCGATGATGAAGCCGCGCGCTTCCATGCCGGCGACCTTGTCGATCTTGTTGCCGGCCCAGGGATTGACGAGCTCGTCGACCGCGCGGCGAAAGGCGCGCGCATCCGCGAGCAGCGTGGTGATGTCGCGGAACATGATCCCAGGCTTGGGATAGTCGGGAATGGTGCGGACGCTCGCCTTCAGGTCGTGGTCAAAGGTCATTGGTGCCTCTCAATTGACCGGCGCATCCAGCCGGAACGCATTCTCGACAATACGTAGTCCCACCTCGTTGCTGAGCGACATCAGCGACTCCGGGTGGAATTGCACGCCGGCGACCGGCAGGGTCTTGTGCTCGAGCGCCATGGCGACACCGTCCTCGGTGCTGGCCGTGACGTTGAGCACCTCCGGCATGCTGTCGCGCTCGACGAAGAGCGAATGATAGCGGCCGATCACGATCTCGTTCGGCAGATTGCGCATCAGGCGCCCGCCGCGCACCTGCACCCGCGATGGCCGGCCGTGTGCGGGATGGGTGAGCTGGCCGAGCTCGCCGCCAAAATATTCGCCGATCGCCTGCACGCCGAGGCAGACGCCGAACACCGGCAGCTTGTTCTCCAGCGCCGCGTCGATGGTTGTCTTGATCCGGAAATCCTCCGGGCGCCCGGGGCCTGGCGACAGCACCAGCAAATCCCACCTCTTCTGCTTGAGCATGTCGAGCGCATGCACATAGCGGACCACGGTGACGCTGGCGCCGACCTGACGGAAATAATCGGCGAGCATGTGCACGAAACTGTCGTCATGGTCGATCAGCAGCACGCGCTTGCCCGAACCGGTGGCATCGGGCGCAAACGCCGACAGCGGCTTCGGCGGATCGCCGCGCAGCGCCTGGAACAGCGCTGCGGCTTTCACCTGGCATTCGCGATCTTCCGCGGCGGGATCGGAGTCGAACAGACAGGTGGCGCCGACGCGGACCTCGGCGAGACCATCCTTCATGCGGATGGTGCGGATGGTGAGGCCGGTGTTGATGCTGCCGTCAAAGTTCACCGCGCCGATCGCGCCGGCATACCAACGCCGCGGCGAACGCTCGTGATCCTCGACGAACTGCATCGCCCAGAGCTTTGGCGCGCCAGTCACCGTCACCGCCCAGGCGTGGGTCAGGAAGGCGTCGAGCGCATCGAAGCCGGGGCGCAGCATGCCTTCGACATGATCGACGGTGTGGAACAGCTTTGAGTAGGTCTCGATCTGCCGTCGCGCCAGCACCTTGATCGTGCCGGGGACGCAGACGCGCGCCTTGTCGTTGCGATCGACGTCGGTGCACATGTTGAGCTCGAACTCGTCCTTCTCCGAGTTCAGGAGCTGGCGGATCTGCTCGGCATCGCCGATCGCATCGGTGCCGCGCGCGATCGTGCCTGAGATCGGACAGGTCTCGACGCGGCGCCCGTCGGAACGCACGAACATTTCCGGCGAAGCGGAGACAAGAAACTCGCCGTCGCCAAGATTCATCAGCGCACCGTAGGGCGACGGGTTGATGACGCAGAGGCGCTGGAACACTTCCGCCGGCGAGCGGTCGCAGGGCTCGGCGAAGAGCTGGCCCGGCACGGCCTCAAAGAGATCGCCGCGAGCGAAGGCTGCGCGCGCGGTCTCCACGGTCGCCTGATATTCACCGGGGGCGTGATCGGCAAAACCCTGGCGCGGCGTCTTCTGATACGGGCTTTCGGCCGTCTCACGCGGCAGGCCTTCGGTCGATTTGCCCTTCCAGGCGAAATCGTAGCTGAGCACGACGCCCCGCCCTGTGGCGCGGTCATAGGCGAGCAGGCGATCGGGAACGTAGAGGACGATGTCGCGCTGATCGTTCTCGCGCGGACGCTTCTGCACGAGGTCCTCGATCTGGAAGACGAGATCGTAGGCGAAGGCGCCGAACAGGCCGAGCAGCCCGTCATCATTGGCGGAGAAGGCAGCAACGAGATCGCGCACCAATGACATCACGCTGGCGCGCCGCGTGCGCTGGTCTTCCTCGATCGGCGCATCGCCGCGGATGATGTGACCGGCAAGGCGCGTGGCGGTCTTCTCGGAGATCACGACGCAGGGCTCGCGCAGGACGTCAGCGAGGAAGGCGATCAGCACCTCGCCACGCGCGTTGAGCGCTTCAAGCTTGAAATTGACGCCAGTGGTTTCGAGCTTGAGCGGCGGATCGGAGAAGCCGAGGTCAAAGCTCTCGTAGCGGCCCGGCACAGTCGTGCCCGAAGACAGCACCACGCCGCGGCGGCGGTCGAGCAGGCTGACGAGATCGTCGAGCCTGTTGGCGCCGCCGGTAAACTGTTCGGCCACGCGCGTGATCGCGAGACCGCCGCGGGTGACGTAGTCGCTTCTGGCCGGGAGGGCAAAGACTGTCCTGTTCATGGTGTCCTCTTACGAAACTTGCCGAGGGAACGCCACACAGGACAAACGATCAGGCCGCCGCGCTGTGCTGGCGACCTTCGACGATTCTGGGGAAAGAAATCGCACCGGCCACCTCTTAGGAGGTGCGCCACCAACGACGGGATGGGCGGGCTGCGGTGCTCATGGGGCGGATACTCACCATGGCGCGGGGACGGCGTCAAGGGTGGGTCCCGGTGCCGTAGCTCGGATGGAGCGCAGCGCAATCCGGGGTTCGTGCCACGACGAGACAGCCCTGGATTACGCTGCGCTCCATCCGGGCTACAGGTGATTAGCCCAAATGCTTCCGGAAAAACTCCGTCGCCCTGCCCCAGGCGAGCTCGGCGGCTTCGCGGTCGTGCACGGCCTGGCGCTGCTCGTTGACGAAGGCGTGTTCGGCGTCATAGCGGAACAGCTCCAGCGACTTGCCGGCGGCCTTCATGGCCTTTTCGAAACCGTTGACCAGCTCCGGCGTGCACCAATCGTCCTTGTTGGCGAAATGGGCCTGCAGCGGGATCTTGACGTCGGCGGGCTTGGCCGCCTGCTCCGGCGGGATGCCGTAGAACACGACACCGGCGGCGAGCTCCGGCACATGCACCGAGCCGATGATGGTGACGGCACCGCCGAGGCAGAAGCCGGTCAGGCCGACCTTGGCACCGTTGCGCGACAGATATTGCGTGGCGCCGCGCACGGTCTGCGTGGTCGCGTCCATGAAGTCGAGCGAGTTCATCTCTTTGCCGGCCGCATCCGTGTCGTGATACGGCACCACCTTGCCCTTGTAGAGATCGGGCGCCAGCGCATCGAAGCCGGCGAGCGCAAAGCGGTCGCACAGGCCCTTGATCTGGTCCGACAGCCCCCACCATTCCTGAATCACGACCACGCCCGGCGCGTTGCCGCGTGCGGCGTTGGCGAGATAGCCCGATGCATCCTTGCCGTCCGGGCGCTTGAAGGTGATTGCGGTTCCCATGGTGTCCTCCGACGATGTTCTGGGGAGAGGTTTGCAGGTATCTTGGCGGCTGCGCGCGCGATAGGCAATCGCGCCGGACAACACACGCGCGTGTGCAACAAAAAAGCCCCCTTGCGGGGGCTTCTTCATTTTCGTCTCGCGGAGGCCGCTCAGTGCGAGTCGGCCCAGACCTTCTTCTTGGTGAAGTACATCAGGAACGCGAAGATGATCAGGAATACAAACACCTGGAGGCCGATGCGCTTGCGCGCTTCCATGTGCGGTTCGGCGGTCCACATCAGGAACGTGGTGACGTCCTTGGCGTACTGCGCAACCGTCGCCGGCGAGCCGTCGTCATAGGTCACCTGGCCGTCGCTGAGCGGCTTCGGCATCTTGATGGCGTGGCCCGGGAAGTACTTGTTGTAGTATGAGCCCTCCGGGATGGTCACGCCTTCCGGCGCCTTGTCCTCAAAGCCCTGGAGGACAGCCGAGACATAGTCCGGGCCCTGCTCCTGGTACTGGCTGAAGAAGTCGACCAGGAACATCGGGAAGCCGCGGCCGTAGGACCGCGCCTTGGTGATCAGCGACAAATCGGGCGGCGCTGCGCCACCGTTCGCCGCGCGCGCGGCCTGCTCGTTCGGGAACGGCGAGGGGAAGTAGTCCGCCGCCCGGCCCGGGCGCTCGAACATGTCGCCCGCATCGTTCGGACCGTCCTTGATCTTGTAGTCGGAGGCAAACGCAGCGACCTGAGCCACCGAATAGCCGGGGCCGCCGGGATCGCCGAGATTGCGGAAGGCAATGTAGGACAGGCTGTGGCAGTTGGAGCAGACCTCCTTGTAGACCTTCAGACCGCGCTGGAGCGCACCGCGGTCATACTTGCCGAAAGGGCCCGCGAACGACCAGTTGTTGCCTGGCGGCTTGGGGCCGCCTTCCTCGGCGCGGGCATCCCCCAAGGTGCCGACGAACAGCGCGCCGGCGGCGACGAGCGCGACCGCGATCGAGGCGACGGCCTTGCCGCTCTTGGCGAGGATCGCCTCCGAGATCGAGTTCGGCACTGGCCGCGGCGTCTCGATGCGCGAGAGCAGCGGCAGCACGATCAGGAAGTAGGCGAAGTAGCAGACCGTCAGGACACGGCCGGCGATCACGTAGATGCCTTCCGGCGGCTGCGCGCCGAGATAGCCGAGCAGGATGCAGACCGCGACGAAGATCCAGAAGAACTGCTTGGCCAGCGGACGGTACTTCGACGACTTGGTCTTGGCGGCATCGAGCCAGGGCAGGAAGCACAGGATGATGATCGCCGAGAACATCCCGATCACGCCCGCGAGCTTGTTCGGGATCGAGCGCAGGATCGCGTAGAACGGCAGGTAGTACCATTCCGGCACGATGTGCGGCGGCGTCACGCCGGGGTTCGCCGGAATGTAGTTGTCGGCGTCGCCGAGATAGTTCGGCATGTAGAAGATGAACCAGGCGTAGAGCAGCAGGAAGCAGGCGACGCCGAAACCATCCTTGATGGTCGCATGCGGCGTGAACGGCACCGTGTCCTTTTCCGTCTTCGGCTCGACGCCGTCAGGATTGTTCTGGCCGGCGACATGCAGCGCCCAGACGTGGAGCACGACGACGCCGGCGATCAGGAACGGCAGCAGGTAGTGCAGCGAGAAGAAGCGGTTCAGCGTCGGGTTGCCGACCGAATAGCCGCCCCACAGCAGCGTCACGATGCTCTCGCCGACATAGGGAATGGCGGAGAACAAATTGGTGATGACGGTGGCGCCCCAGAAGCTCATCTGGCCCCACGGCAGCACGTAGCCCATGAAGCCCGTCGCCATCATCAGGAGGTAAATGATGACGCCGAGGATCCAGAGCACCTCGCGCGGCTCCTTGTAGGAGCCGTAATAGAGGCCGCGCAGCATGTGGATGTAGACCGCGAAGAAGAACATCGACGCGCCGCAGGCATGCATGTTGCGCAGCAGCCAGCCGTAATTGACGTCACGGACCAGAAGCTCGACCGACTTGAACGCGAGATCGGCATGCGGCGTGTAGTGCATCGCCAGGATCACGCCGGTCAGGATCTGCATCCCCAGCATGAAGGAGAGGATGGCGCCGAAGGTCCACCAGTAGTTCAGGTTACGCGGGGTCGGATAAACGACGAAGGAAGAGTGCACGAGACCCAGGATCGGCAGACGCCGCTCGATCCATTGCAGGGCCGGATTGCTCGGCTGGTAGTCGGATGGTCCGCTCATGATGCGATCCTGAGGAAATAATACGACGAGACGGTTCGAGGCTTCGGACGCGGATCCGAAGCTCAGCCGATCTGGATTTTGGTGTCGGAAACGAACTGGTACGGCGGCACCGGCAGGTTCGCGGGCGCGGGCCCCTGGCGGATGCGGCCGGACGAATCGTACTGCGAACCATGGC
The DNA here is from genome assembly GCF_008123425.1 of Bradyrhizobium rifense. Taxonomy (GTDB): domain Bacteria; phylum Pseudomonadota; class Alphaproteobacteria; order Rhizobiales; family Xanthobacteraceae; genus Bradyrhizobium; species Bradyrhizobium rifense. The sequence continues at coordinate 94,469 of NZ_VSSS01000015.1, read as the reverse complement.
AGGGGCAGAAGAACCCGTCGTAATTGCCTTCATGAGCGATCGGGATGCAGCCGAGATGGGTGCAGATGCCGATCACGACCAGCCACTGGTCATGGCCGGCCTTGACCCGGGCCTCGTCGGACTGCGGATCGGGCAGGCTCGCCACCGGAACGGCGCGCGCCTCGTCGATCTGCTTCTTGGTGCGGTGGCTGATGTAGATCGGCTTGCCGCGCCAGAACACCTTGATGTCCTGCCCCTCGGCGACCGGGCTCAGATCGACCTCGATCGGCGCACCGGCGGCGATGGTCGAGGCGTCCGGATTCATTTGGGAGATAAAGGGCCAGAGCGCAGCTGCGCCCCCTACTGCTGCAGCTGCCCCCGTTGCAACGAATAAGAAATCACGGCGTGTCGGATGGTCCGCCGAAGACGCTGTCGTCACGATTCCAACCCTTTCTTCTTATGCTGCCGACGGAACCGTTCCAGGAGCCCCCAAGGTCCCCGGAACAGTCTGCCGGCGCCCGCGGCCCCCCGCGGCGGCAGAACTTGGCGTGTCTCCACCAAAACAAGGCGAAAAACAGCAGTCCAGAATCGTTCTATTGGCACCCTTGCAGGACGAGCGCAAGCCCGCTAACGGCGCGGGAGCGTGCAATGCACGAATTCCGCGGCCAGCGATGTTTTATTGAGACATTTCCGGCCCACAACCGACCGACCGCCGCCCATGCAGATCGCACTTTTCCAACCCGACATTCCCCAGAACACCGGCACGATTCTCCGCCTGTGCGCCTGTCTGGGCATCGCCGCTCACATCATCGAACCGGCCGGCTTCCCGGTCTCCGACCGGCATTTCCGCCGGGCGGGAATGGATTACCTCGACCATGTCAGCATCGTCAGACATGATTCCTGGTCGAAATTCGAGGAGTGGCGCGCGGCACACAGCTACCGGCTGCTGCTCTTCACCACCAAGGCCGCCACGGATTACCGCGATTTTCATTACCAGACGTCGGACATCCTGCTATTCGGGCGCGAGAGCGCCGGCGTCACCGACGCGGTGGTCGAGGCCGCGGATGCGCGGCTGGTGATCCCGATCAGCCCGGGGCTGCGGTCGCTCAATGTCGCCATGTCCGCGGCGATGGCCGCAGGCGAAGCGCTCCGGCAGGTCCGGAACCCGCACGATTGATAGTTTGAGGAGAGAGCAGTGGGTTACGCGGTCAAGGAAATCTTCCTGACCTTGCAAGGCGAAGGCGCCCATGCCGGGCGCGCATCGGTGTTCTGCCGTTTTGCCGGCTGCAACCTCTGGAGCGGCCGCGAGGCCGACCGCGCCGGCGCGACATGTCAGTTCTGCGACACGGATTTCGTCGGCACCGACGGCACGCTTGGCGGCCGCTACGCCACCGCCGTGGAACTCGCCGACACCATCACCGCGCAATGGACGGCCTCCACCGACAATCGCTACGTGGTGCTGACCGGCGGTGAGCCGCTGCTGCAGGTCGATGACGCCCTGGTCGACGCGCTCCATGCCCGCGGCTTCGAGATCGGCGTCGAGACCAACGGCACGGTCGCGCCTCCAAAAGGACTCGACTGGATCTGCGTCAGCCCCAAGGGCGGCAGCGAGCTGGTGCTGCGCCAGGGGCACGAGCTGAAGCTGGTCTATCCGCAGGCCCTCGCCGCACCCGAGACTTTCGAGAGCCTCGCCTTCGAGCGCTTCTCGCTGCAGCCGATGGACGGGCCCGAGGTCGCCCAAAACACCGCGCGCGCGATCGACTATTGCCTGCGCCATCCGCAATGGCGGTTGAGCGTGCAGACGCATAAATCGCTCGGCATCAGATAGGATTGGTTGACGGACAGATGTGGGAATTGACGAAATCGTTCCGCTTCGAGGCGGCGCATTCGCTGTCGGGAACGACGTTTGGCGCGGACAGCGAGGAAATTCACGGCCACTCCTTCCGCGCCGAGGTGACGGTGCGCGGCACGCCCGACCCTGCGACCGGCATGGTGGTCGATCTCGGCCTGCTCCAGCGCGCCATCGAAGATGTGCGCGTGATGCTCGACCACAAGTTCCTCAACAAAATTGAGGCGCTGGGCACACCGACGCTGGAGAACCTGTCGCGCTTCGTCTGGGAGCGGCTTGCGCCGATCGGCGAGCTCACCCGCGTCAGCATCCACCGCGACAGTTGCAACGAGAGCTGCACCTATTACGGTCCGCAAGAGCTCACGAAATGACATCCACATTGGACCCGAACCAGATCGAAGACCGCAAGGCCCGTGCCCGCGCCTGGTTCGAGCGCTTGCGCGACGACATCTGCGAAAACTTCGAACGGCTCGAGGACGACGCGCCGCAGAGCCTCTATTCCGGCGAGGCCGGCCGCTTTGCGCGCACGCCGTGGCAGCGCATCGATCACAGCGGGGCTGCCGGCGGCGGTGGCGTGATGTCGATGATGTCGGGCCGCCTGTTCGAGAAGGTCGGCGTGCATTGCTCGACCGTGCATGGCGAGTTCGCGCCAGAATTTCGCGCACAGATTCCGGGCGCGGCTGAAGATCCGCGGTTCTGGGCCTCCGGCATCTCGCTGATCGCGCATCTGCGCAATCCGCACGTGCCCGCGGTGCACATGAACACGCGCTTCGTCGTCACCACCAAGGCGTGGTTCGGCGGCGGCGCCGATCTCACGCCGGTGCTCGACCGCCGGCGCACGCAGGACGACGCGGACACAATCGCCTTCCACGCCGCGATGAGAGAGGCCTGCGACAAGCCGAACGGCGTTGCCGATTACGACAAGTACAAGAAGTGGTGCGACGAGTATTTTTATCTGCCGCACCGGAAAGAGGCGCGCGGCATCGGCGGCATCTTCTACGACTGGCATGACAGTGGCGACTGGGACGCCGACCTCGCCTTCACGCAAGACGTCGGCCGCGCCTTCCTGAAGATCTACCCTGATATCGTCAGGCGCAATTTCGCAAGCGCCTGGACGACCGAGGATCGCGAGGAGCAGCTGATCCGTCGCGGCCGCTATGTCGAGTTCAATTTGCTCTACGACCGCGGCACCATCTTCGGGCTCAAGACCGGCGGCAATGTGGATTCGATCCTGTCCTCGCTGCCGCCGGAGGTGAAATGGCCATGACCGTAGTGAAACCTCTCCCTCGCGCCATGCTGATCGACATGGACGACACCATCCTCTCGGCCTATGGCCGGCCCGAGATCGCCTGGAACACGATCGCGGAAGAATTCGCCGGCGAGCTCGCGCCGCTGCCGCCGCGAGAGGTCGCCACGGCGGTGCTCGCCTATGCTCGGCAGTTCTGGTCGACCGCGGAAGCCGCGTGGCGGATGAAGCTCGGCGAGGCACGACGGCTCACGGTGCGCGGCGGCTTTGCCGCGCTCGCCGCAAACGGCCACCGCGCCCTCTCCGACGATCTCGCCGCGCGCCTCGCCGACCGCTTCACCACCTATCGCGAGGAAGCGATCTTCGTCTTTCCGGGCGCGCATGATGCGATCGACGCGTTCAAGGCGCACGGCGTCAAGCTCGCGCTGGTCACCAACGGCGCCGCCGACATGCAGCGCGCCAAGGTCGAGCGCTTCGAGCTGACCCATCGCTTCGACCACATCCAGATCGAGGGCGAGCACGGTTTCGGCAAGCCCGAGGAGCGCGCCTATCTGCACGCGATGGAAGCGCTCGGCGTCACCGCGGAAGATACCTGGATGATCGGCGACAATCTGGAATGGGAAGTCGTCACTCCGCAGCGCCTCGGCATCTACGCGATCTGGATCGACGTGCACGGCGACGGCCTGCCCGAAGGCTCGACCGTCAAGCCCGACCGCATCATCCGCTCGCTGACTGAGCTCGTGCCGGGCTAAATCGCGAAAACAACCCCATGCACAGTAGGCGGCTGTTGCAAAATCAACAGCTTGCCGCCGAACGCAACGTGACTGCGGATTTTACGAAATCATTTGACGCGTCGGGCAAAACAGGTGCATGATGCCACCATCGCCGCGCCTGGGACGGAATACTCCTGAAGCGACCATCGCGCGATCTCCCACTCGAACCTCTGCCATCGACGTTACGCGCAGTCCACGCAAGCCGGCGCAATTCACGGGTCACGCAGCCCGTGATCGGCGTGTCATGACGGCTTGCTAGCCTTCGCTCTCATCGATCAACCCGAAAGGACCACCCATGGAATTGAAAACCGGCGACGTCGTCATGCTGAAATCCGGCGGCCAGCCGCTGACCGTCGCAGAGGTGAAGGGCGACGACATCGTCTGCCTCTGGATGGGCTCGGAAGGCGATCTGTTCCGCGAGACGCTGCCGCTCGCCACGCTCGAGCGCCTCGAAATCGAAGACGATGAAGACGAAGACGAGGAAGAAGACGACGAGGACGACGAGTAGGCGCGTCTAGGACCACATACTGGTTAGACCGGCGCGCTCAGCGCCGGCACATCTGATGTCCGCTTCTCCGCCCACAACGGCGCACTAGCGGACATCGCAGGATGTTCGCAGAAGGGCCATAAGCGGCCGTCGAACTGGGTGATGATCAAGCCGCGTGATGATCAGGAGCGAATTCGCTGCCGCGCAGCCCCTCTGTTTCTTGCCGCCCCTTCGACACCGAGCTTGAGCAAAGGGATAGCCCCACAGTTGCGCCGGCTCGGGCATAGGTGCTCGCGATATAAGACGATGGTGCTGGAGATAGCCCCGGGTCCTACGAGCATTACGAGCCGGCCCGCACGATGAAATTGCGCACCACGGGCGACGTCTCTCCTCGCCGGTAGGCGAGAGCAAGCCGCGTCGTCGGCGACCGGCCGGCAATCTGCCGATAAACGATGCCCGTCACGCGCACTTGCATCATCGACGCCGGGACGATCGATACGCCAAGCTCTGCGGCCACGAGATTCACGATCGATGTAAAGTGCGGGGCGACCTGGCCGATAATCGGCTCGAACCCGGCCTTTCGACAGGCGTCGACAATCGTGTCGTAAACCGTCGGAGCGACTTCCCGCGGGAACAGCAGAAACGGATCGTCCTTCAACATTGCGAGATCAATCTCTTGCAGGCCGGCAGCAGAGTGACGCTTGGGAAGGGCGACTACCATCGGCTCCTCCGAGAGCCGGCGCACCTGCAGCTCTCCGGTATCGTGCGTGCCTGGCCGCAAGAAGACGGCGTCGAGCGTTCCCTCGCGCAAGCCGGTAACGAGACGTGCCGTATTGGCTTCCTCGAGCGTGAGGTAGATTTCGGGATAGGCGCGTCGAAAGCTGCGGATCGCGGACGTTACGACGACGCTGAACGTCGCGGTTGAGGTGAAGCCGACACGCAGCGACCCCAGTTCGCCACGCGCCGCGCGGCGCGCCGCCATCGTCGCCCTCTGGGCGATCGAGGGCATCTCCTTCACGCCTGCCAAGAACGCTGTCCCGGCCTCGGTAAGCTCTGCGCCGTGGGCCGAACGATGGAACAGCGCAGCACCGACCTCCCGCTCGAGGTCCTTGATTTGCTGGCTGAGCGGCGGTTGGCCGATGCCGACCTTGGCTGCCGCCCTCGTGAAATGCCGCTCCTGGGCAACCGCCAGGAAATATCGGATGTGGCGCAGCTCCAAGGTCATCTCCAAAACAGATGAGATTAGTTAGTATCATATATTGGACCAATGAGACGCGCGGGTCTAGGTCTTGGGACAGGACAATCTGTCCAAGCCAATGTCGAGCGAATAGGTCGCTCGCGTCTACAAAGGAGGAACTCATGATCACCGAAGACTACGTCCAGAAGATCTTCAAGGGTCTCGAGCAAGGCGACGGCGCGAAGTTCTTCGCGCATGTCGACGATAAGGTCGACTGGATCGTCGAAGGCACACACCCCCTCGCCGGTCACTACAAGTCGAAATCCGATTTCGTGGCCGGGACCTTCGCGAAGCTCGCCAAGGTTCTGCCCCACGGAGCTCAACTCGTCGTCGAGCATCTGCTCGTGAAGGATGATCAGGCTGTCGTGGAACTTCACTCCCTGGCCACGGCGAAGAACGGACTGAGGTTCGACAACAGGTACTGCTGGGTCGTCCACTTCGATGGCGGCACCATCGACCGAGTAAGGGCCTATCTCGATTCGGCGATGGTCGCGCGTCTCTTCGCGGAAAACCCGGTCTAGCGATCGGCGCAAGGCGTCTCACCACTCCGTCGCTGATGAGCTGGCAGGCCCGCGTCTGCTTCCGATACGGGATGGTTTACGTCGCAGCAAGAACTTCGCCGACCAGAGCCTCGGTAGAGACCCCGATCGGCGAACAGCTGGCCTGATTTGGACTGGACCTGGGTCGTTCTAGAGAGCAGGAGGGAAATGATGTCGACTTCTCACATCCAGACGCTTCGAGCGATGCTGCGCGAGGAGAAAGGCGTTATTTTGCCTGGCGCGCCAAATGCGCTCGCGGCGCGGATCATTGCTGATCTGGGCTTTAAGGCGGTCTATCTGACTGGGGCTGGACTCACCAATATGCACCTTGGCTTGCCGGACCTTGGGTTCATGGACCTGAGCCAGGTAGCCGATCATGTGATGGCCATCCGGTGTGTGATCGATCTGCCGCTGATCGTCGACATCGACACGGGTTTTGGCAACGCGGTCAACGTCACCCACACGGTTCGCATCCTGGAGCAAGCCGGTGCCAGCGCCATTCAAATCGAGGACCAGCATGCGCCAAAACGGTGCGGTCATTTCGACGGCAAGGAGTTGATCTCCCTGGAGGAGATGGTGGGCAAGGTGCGGGCCGCGGTCGACACCCGGCGGCAGGATCTGGTTGTCATCGCACGCACCGACGCATGTGCCGTGGAAGGCTTCGAGGCGGCCATTGAGAGGGCCGGTCGCTACATCGAGGCGGGCGCGGACGTCACATTCGTCGAGGCTCCAGAAAGCCTTGAAGACCTCAAGGCGGTCCCCCGTCGCCTGATGGCGCCTCAGCTGGTCAACCTGGTGCTCGGCGGCAAGACACCCATTATCGACGAGAAAGCGGCGGCCGAAATGGGCTTCAGCTTGGTGCTCTACGCCAACGCCGCCTTGCAAGGAGCCGTACATGGCATGCTGTCGACGCTGTCGGCGTTAAAGGAAAAGGGCGTCCTCGACGAGCGCGCTGTCACATCGTTCGCGGAGCGCCAGAGGCTGGTGGACAAGCCGGCCTTCGACCTCATGGGGGCCCGCTACGCGGCACACGCAGCGCGCGACAATGGACAGCGGCGGACATAGTTCGTCGTTCATGCGGCGCAACCGAACGTTCTAACGATAAGGAGAATCGGATCATGACCCAGATTGAAGCTGTTGCGAGGGGCAAACCGGAGCCGGTCATTTCGGGCCCCAGCCAGGCCGATGGCATCGCACGCTTTGCTTTGCGCGCGAAATACGACGACCTGACTGCCGAGCGGCGCGAGCGACTCAAGGTGAGCATCCTCGACGCAGTGGCGTGCGCCATCAATGCGCTCGGCGCGCCACCGATCGAAGCGTGCCGCGCGCAAGCCGATGAACTCGGCGGTCCAGGCGGCCGCTGCACGCTGGTCGGCGGTGGCCGTGCCAACCCCGTCTATGCGGCGTTCTACAATACGGCGCTCATCCGATACGTCGATTTCATGGACAGCTATCTCGCCCGAGGCGGGCTGTGCCACCCCTCGGACAATACGGGGGCGATCCTCGCCGCCGGCGAGCACGCCGATCTTTCGGGCAAGGATTTCCTGACCGCGTTGGCGGTGGCCTATCAAGTCGAAGCGCAGCTCACCGCGTCGGTGCCGTTCATGGCCCACGGGTTCGACCTCACCACACAACTTTCGTATTCGCTCGCAGCCGGACTGTCCAAAGCGCTCGGCCTCGACGACCAAAAGACGGCAGCGGCCCTCGGGATCTGTGGCGACTTCATTCCACTGCTCGTCGCGCGAACGACGCCGATCTCGCAATGGAAGGGTCTCTCGTCTTCCCACTTGGCACTGGGGTGTTTCCATGGGGTCTTGTTGGCGTCACGCGGCGTGACGGGCCCGAGGTACGTCGTCGAAGGAACGGATGGCTTGGCTCAAGCACTCGGGGAGCAGATCCGAATCGATTGGGACTGCGTGAAGCTCGACGCCTTCGATCGACTCGCCCTGAAGAGCTACAACACCGCGGTTCCTGGCCAGGCATCGATCCATTGCATGCTCGAGCTGCGTAACGCCCACGCAATCGATCCGGCGCAGGTCGAGAGCATCGAGAATGACGCCTTCCAGGACGCCTACGATTTCATGGGCGGTGGAAGATTCGGTCCGAAGACTGACGTTCACACCAAGGAACAGGCGGACCACAGTCTCCCCTACCTTCTGGCCGTCGCGCTCCTCGACGGGAGCGTCCAGCCGGCACAGCTCGCACCCGAGCGGATTGCGAAACCGGACGTCCAGAAGCTCCTCCGAAAGGTCCAAGTTAGACCGGACGAAGGCTTCACCACTCGCTACCCGAGTGAGACGCCGAGTCGCATCACCGTCCGGCTCACGAGCGGCAAGTCGTACACCCATGAAGTGAACGACTACCCTGGGTTCGCGACGCGGCCATTCACCTGGGATGAAATCGTGGCGAAGCTCGACGATCTCGCAGCCGATCGCGCGGACGAAGGACTGCGCAAGGAAATCGCGGCTGCTGTGCGCTCGCTGGAGAGCATTCGCGTGAAGGACCTGATGAACCTGCTCGATCGCGTCGACTAATCGAATTTCTCGCCTCCGCGCGCGCATCCGAGACAATTAGGAAGAACGGGAGGAGCCGCTGGTGACCCGGACTCAACGCCGAAGTTTCTTGCGCATCATCACGTGCGATATGCCTGCATCGTCGAAGATCGCTCCTTCTTGTATGTACCCAAGCTGTCCATAAAACTCGCGTGCCGTGAATTGCGCTGCCAGAATAATTTCCTGGGCGCCGGCGCTGGAGGCGGCGGCCGCGGCGAACTCCATCAACTCCCTTCCGATCCCTTTTTTCCGTGAATTCGCCGATACCGCCATCCTGCCGATCTTCGCCGTGTGCTCATGGCGCACAATGCGCAGCGTCCCAATGACGTGGCCATCAGAAAGTGCGGCAAGATGAACCGCGAGTTTGTCGTTCTCGTCGACTTCAAGTTCTTCCGGGACGCCTTGTTCAAGGACGAACACTTCGCGTCGCAGGGCATATACCCCCGACATGAGCGGATCGGTGGCCCGAATCTCAACTATGGTCGTCAATTTCCATCTCCTCTTGACACACTTGGCATCGCGGCTGGGCAGAGTATGCTTTGGGTCGCTGACGTTGTTCATCCGCGAGCCTAACGATTTGGCGCGTCGATCCGCATTGAAATTGAGGCTCGAGATGCGCCTACTAGATCTTAATAAGACGTATCAGCCTCCGCGGTTAAACGGTTCGCTCGGGCTGGCGCTACTTCTCTGATGGGCAAAGGCAGACATGAGCTTTTTGTTTCTCTTTACCAATTTTAGATTGTGGCAAATGTGCACACGTGACTGCACGCTATTCTAGAATGGCAGAACCGCAACATTCGGGAGAGGCTCGCAATGGCTGCCTCAACGCTTCATATCGTGTTCAATTCGTCCGCGGCGGCTTGCCTGCGCGACGCACTGCGACAGGCAGGCCGCGACGAACGCGTGGTCGGCCTTTCCGACTCCCTCAGTTTCGGCCCGATCAACCCACCCGATCCCGAGTTGCGCAGGAAGTGGGTTGAAACGGAACTCGACTATGCGGGCTGGGAGAACGTCGTCAGCGAAGCAACTTCCTTCTGGCCCGCGGCGCTGTCAGCTAGCAGTCGAAGGATCGCGTGGCTGTCGCGACGATCAGCACAAGAATATGCGGGCTTCCTTGAGTGGCTGTGGCGGCTTGACGAAGAGCCAATCGAGGTTGTCGATCTCACCGACGTCATGGTGGCAGGAAATAGCGCAAGGCTGACCGAGCGACACCTCGCAATTAGCCTCGGAATATCGTCTCCACACGAGATCCTCCAAAACGAACTGCTTGACCGCACTGAAGCACTCACTGCGGTCCTACGCGCCCAGTATCGACAATTATGGGGACGCCTTAGGACCGAAAATGCACCACTGCGCATCCTCAGCGAAGGTGAACTTGCGTCCGCGCCGCTTTCATTCTTCGACCCGCTCCTGTTGTCGTGCGCAACGCCTGAATGGCAAAAGGCGGCAAGGATCATTGGAGAAGTACTCTCAGAATCTTGGGAGACGTCAGTGCTACAGACTGGCGATCTAGTCTTGTGCGCGCGTGCCCGCGCACTTGCCCGCGCTGGTCGTCTAGAATTTCGGGGAGACCTATCTGACATCCAGAATAGCGAACTGCGGTTACCCGATCAATCGGCCCCCCGTGACTGACGGGCTCATGTCGCTGATGTGTCAAAAGCCGCCACAGCCCAACAGGCTCTGATCAGTCCGCTAAGGGCCAAAAGGCGGCATGCGATGCGGTTCGGAATGTTGCCTGTCGCGCGCCTGGCTTTCCAGATTGTCATTGACAGGTTCGAACCAGTGCGGCGCTGAACGTGACCAACTATCGAGGTCATTCAAAAAGGCAGGGGTTGCGAGCCATGCGACGAGCGATGATTATTTTAGTCCTTTTGCTCGCAAGCTGCGTGACTGCGAGCGCCGGCCAAGTTGTAAATGAGGTTTACCGGGATCTCATCAGGCCGCACGGGCACCCGCGCAGTGCCGCTGTCTCACAAGCCGCGCTCGATTTTTGCTATAGCCAGACTGGTGACATTCGAGGCCTTGCGGACACCGCTGCGTTCAAACAGTGCATGCTCGGTCGCGGCTATCGATGGCAAACAACGAAGATACAGGGGAGACCCGCCCCCGAAAATGGCCCGGACTGGTGCATAGCACATGACGTGACGTGTTAGTTAGGCAGCTACTTCCGATTTGCCACCAACTCCGGACATCACGCCATACCGCGCCAATCGTTGCGATGGACCAAAGCCGAAGTCAACGTGGGCTGAAATGAAAGAGGCCGCCAACTGAAGCGGCCTTATACGCCCAAGCAAGAACGATGTTCTCGCCTTTAGGGCCTCAGGGCATTGATCATCATCTTCCTGAGAGCGCTGGCCGCGTCCACCAAGTAAACCAGCGGAATCGCAAGTGGCCCGAGCGTTAAAGCCGCCAACCCCCATCGGTCCCGGTTCCAACCGCGTTTGCGCGCAAGGTAGTCGACGATCAACAGTGACACGAAGACCGTCACGGAAAACAGAAGATATCCCATCGCGACCTCCTGCTTTGTCAGGCACTGAGTAAGCTAATGCTTAGCGGGTAAGCTTCGCAAGGGAGAGCTGCCCGAACAAATTAGGACACTTCAGGATAGCTTAGGACACCACGGGTTAAATAGCACCGTCCGTGGGTGCTGTCCTAATTAGGACACTCTGGCCGTCGGATTAGGACACGTCGCGCTTACGCGACTTGAGCCATCTGACGATAGCGGGGGGTGCCCCGAACCCGATGATGACCGGGATAATGGCCCAATTCCGAGAAAGGTAACCCTGCACAACAAGAATATGAGAGAGGCCAGCCCCTAGGAAAAACCCGGTCCAAGCTGCGATCCATTGCGCTGGCGTGAAGTCGAGACCTTTGTTGATCGGCAAGCTCATTTGGACACTCGCAGAGGCGGATTAGGACCCTACACTGAAAGCTCTGGCAGGCCCGGAGTTATCGGTCATTGGACAAACAATATTGTCTACAAGCGGCTGGCTCCCGGCGTGTGGGAGGAGTTGAAGCGCCTGACTCCGCGCACGCCCGGCGGCGACTATAAGAACAAGCTTTTCCAGAGACTCACTGAGGACGTGGGGCATCCTAAGCTTCGCGAGCATTTGGCGGCTACGTGCTTCCCTTCCCGGACGACTACAAGCCGCCAGAGGGCGAGGCCGCCAACTGAGGCGGCCTTGGGAGGTCAATGATGAACACAGCAATGAAGGGCCGTTTGATCGGCTTGGCCGTGATCGAATTGGTAATATTCTTTATGTGGCTGTTCGGCACCGTCAACCCGGCGGTTTTTGCTGTGGTGACGATTGGTCTGCCCATACTAGCTCTGACGGTTGCTCTGCCCATATCGCTGTTGATCAGGTCCAATCGTTCTCAAAACAGGCCCCCTTCAAATCCAAACTAGGCCACTGAGGTCGGAAACAGGCTTCGCCCGAAAGAGACTGCCAATCAGGGTGTTCTTCTGGCGGAACGCCACGGCTCTTATTCGCTACCCCCAGAACGAGTTAATCCTAAACACGCATGAACAGGTTGTGGCGGTTTGCGAACAAACTAGGACACTTACAAAATCAACTTAGGACACAGAGGGTTAAATACGACAGTACTCGTCCGTGGATGGGAACAAACGGCGTCCCCAGCACGGAATGAGAACGGTCAAAGTCCCGCTCGGGGGTCACAAGCTGACATCGGCCGATGGCCTGCTGTACGTCGGCTATGGGCAACAGCGGACTTTCGTTGAGTTCTCTCGCAAACATCGTGCTCGCCTCGCCGGTCGCGCGAGAGATCAGTTCGCCGTCATCTGTAAGATCAGGCCATTTTCGAATTTCAGGGCAAGAACCGGAGTTTGATGCGCGAGAGCAACGCCTAGACATTGCAGCGATCGAGAGTCGATCGATGATTCCTGCAAATGAAGGGTGTTTTTCGATGAGCAAGCAAGATGAGAACAAGGCCGTCGTCGGTCGTTGGTTCACCGAATTCTGGGGCAAGACCGTCAATCTCGGCGTCATCGACGAGATCGCCGCGCCCGACATGCTGCTCAAATATTCGCTGCATGAACCGCGTCGCGGCCGTGAAGACATCAAGGCGTTCATGACGGATTTCCGCGCCGCGTTTCCCGATCTCAATTTCTGGGGCACCGCGGACCTGATCGCCGAAGGCGACTATGTCGTCGGTCAATGGGAAGGCGGCGGCACCCACACCGGCCCCGCGTTCGGCGATTTCCTGATCGGCGGCCTGCCGGCTGCGACCGGCCGCAAGATGCGCTTCACGGGCACCACGGTGCTCAAGGTGATCGACGGCAGGATCGTCGAGGAGATCGGTCTCGATGACGGCGTCACCGCGCTGACCCAGCTCGGGTTGCTCAAGGCGGCAGCCTGATCGGAACGCGTCCGCACCATCGGCACAGCCGATCTCGTTGAACGGGGCCCGCACATCGTGCGGGCCTCGTCTGCTTTTGGAGCACCGGACTGTGCCGTCGGAAATCGGGTGGCACCGTCTGCGGGTTCGTGGAGACTGGAGCCTATGACCGCAGCAACCCTTCAGTTCCGGAAGCAGATGCCCCTGCCGGTCGCGGATGACCCGCGATGGGCCCGCATCCTGGCGCGCGACAAGGCGGCAGATGGCCAATTCTGGTATTCGGTTTCGACGACGGGGGTCTATTGCCGGCCGTCCTGTCCTTCGCGCACGGCAAACCCGAAGAACGTCCAGCTCCACGACAGCCTGGCGGGTGCGAGGGCGACCGGCTTTCGACCCTGCAGGCGCTGCAATCCGGACGGCCCCTCGATCGAGGCCGAAAACACCACGCTGGTCGCCAAGGCTTGCCGCATCATCGAGACGAGCGAGGAGCAGCCGTCGCTGGAGCAGCTGGCCGGTACAGCCGGCTTGAGCCCCGGCTATTTTCATCGAGTCTTCAAGGCCGCCACCGGGTTGACGCCGAAGAGCTATGCCGCCGAATTCCGTGCCAGGAAAGTTCGTGAAGGTCTGGTGTCCTGCAATTCCGTGACCGAGGCGATGTATGACGCCGGCTTCAATTCGAGCGGGCGGTTCTACGAGAAGTCGACAGGGATGCTCGGCATGACGCCATCGCAATATCGCGCCGGAGGCGCGAACGAGGAGATCAGGTTCGCGGTCGGTCAAAGTTCTCTCGGCCCCATCCTGGTCGCATCGAGTAGGAAGGGCGTCGTTGCGATTCTTCTTGGAGACGACGCGGAGGAGCTGGTCCACGATCTCCAGGATCGCTTCCCCAAAGCGCGTCTGATCGGCGCTGACCGGGACTATGAGGCGATGGTCGCGCGCGTGGTCGGCATTGTCGAAGAGCCCGAGATCGGTCTCGATCTGCCGCTCGATATTCGCGGCACGGCCTTCCAGCAGCGGGTCTGGCAGGCGCTTCAGGACATCCCCGCAGGCCAGACGGTCTGCTATGCCGAGCTCGCGCAGCGGATCGGGTCTCCGAACGCAGTGCGCGCGGTCGCCGGCGCCTGTGCGGCGAACAAGATCGCAGTCGCGATTCCGTGCCACCGCGTGATCCGCAATGACGGGTCGACCTCCGGATATGCCTGGGGCGTGGACCGCAAGCGCGCCCTGCTGGACAGGGAAGCCTCGCGAACCGCCTGAGCCACGCGCAAGGTCGTTGGAGCTTTTCTCAATTTGAAAGCAAACAACGGAGTTTGGACAGCCGCGCGTGCGCGTAGCTTCGATCATGAGGACAACTCAGGAGCGACATCATGAACCTCATGACATCCGAAGCCGCCTTGCGGCGCCGAGCCACCGTCGAGCCCGCCAACACGGCGACCGACATTCTCTTCTTCGCGATTGCCGACACTGCTTTGGGCAAGGTGTTGCTCGCCCGCAGCGCAAAGGGCGTCTGTGCGATTCTGCTCGGCGACGACACGGCCGAGCTCGAAGCGGATCTCGCCACACGCTTTCCCGAGGCAACCCTGGTTGCGAACGAGGTCATGGTTCACGACGATCTCGCGAAGGTGGCCCGCTATGCGCGGACACCCTCCGTGGGCCTCGACTTGACGCTCGACATGCGCGGCACTCCGCTTCAGCTCCGCATCTGGGAGCAGATCCGCGCAATCCCCGTCGGCAAGACGATGAGCTACATGCATCTCGCCCGGCTGATCAACAATGTCTATCCGCGGGTCGCCGCCCGCGTGGTGGCGAACGCCTGCGCCGCCAATCCGATCGCGCTTGCCGTTCCCTGCCACCGGGTCATCCGCGCGGATGGCGAGCTCGCAGGCTATCGCTGGGGCATCGCGCGCAAGCGCGACCTGCTTCGGAAGGAGACCGAGGCATGAAACTCGTCAGGATGGATGGCGACAGAATCGGTCTCTTCGTGCTGCTGCCGAAGGGAGCCTATGCCATCGATATCGCCAACAGTCTCGGCGTCTTTCCGCACGATCCGCTGTCGAACGGCCTTCTCAACGGCGCGCTGAAGGACGGTCACGACTGGTCGATCATCGTCAAACACTGGGTCCATCTTCGCTGGCCGTTGAAGAAGCTGCTCAGCATCGCCCTGGCGAATCCCGACACGCCCCGCCTCGTCTTGCAGCCCCTTGTCGACGCCACCGGCATGGCGAGCGCGGCCAATCCGATCATCGCCATCGAGGTGACGGATATCGAGAGCGTGGAAGACCATGATCCGACCGGCCGGCGCACCATGGAACGGCAGTTCGCGCTGTCACCGGGCAAGCAGGCCGCACAGACGCAAGCAGATGAGAACGCTCGGGTGATCGACTTCGCATCTATCGAACAGCGGCGGCGCCCTTTGTAAACGCGCGCGCTTTCCATCGCATTCATAATTCGACAGGGAGACGCAGCTCGCGATCGAGCAGCGCGCGCTTTCGCTCAACGCCCCACCGATACGGGCCGATATCGCAACGACTAACTACGGCACGATGGCAGGGAATGGCGACAGCGATCCTGTTTGCGAGACACGCGAGACTGACCGTTTCAGGAGTATGCGGCGCACCCAGCCGCTGCGCGATCTGTTCGTAGGTGATGATATCGCCGGCAGGAACGCTCTGGAGCAGCTGCCAGACGCGAACCTGCGCGGCCGTTCCGACCAGACGGAGAGGCACGCTGATCTGCGCGCGAGGTGCCTCGACGGCATTGACCGTCTGGGCGCCGATTCCGTCGAGCCCGTAGCCGCCGTAAGTCGGGTCTCTGTCCGGAAACTCGGATCGGATCGCCTTGTCGAGCTCGTCACGGGTGTTGCCGAACAGGATCGAGCAGATCCCATCCGGCGAGACGGCGGTCAGAACGAAGCCCAGCGAGCACTTGGCTGACACGTACTGGACGTAGTCGTTGCGGCCATGGAGGTCGGACGTGTTGTCACTGCACATGTGAGGGAGTTCCTGGGGCTGGTTCGGCGAGGCCGATGCGAACTATGGACGGAGCCGAACGACGTTGGAGGCGAGCGGGAGCGCCTGGGGCCGGGGCTGCGCAAACAAGAGCGCATCCAGCCGCGTCCTCAGGGCTTCGGCCTCGCGGCGGACATCCGGGTCGTGCGGGGCGAGGAGATCGGCGAAGAGGCCAACCGGCGCCTCCTTGAGGAGCGCCTGGACATCGGGTCTCAGGAATTGTCCGCGCGCTGCAGCGAACGTGTAGAAATTGAGGGGCGAGAAACTCATTGCTGATGGGTCTTGCTAGTGGGTTTTGGCGCGCTGTCCCGCGCCGTTGAGATGGGCCTGGCCGAGCTCCAGCGAGAGATCCTCGGTGAGGCTGAACGAGACCTCGAAGCCATCAGGCGTTCCGATCGTCAGAATTCGGAGGTTGTCGGGCCCGAACTCGATCTCGAATTCGCGGAGCGGATATGTGATCCGCATGCTCGGGTCGTTATGGGCGCGCTTGACGGCGCTCGATGCCATCGCGGGCAGCGTCATCAGCAAAGCCGTCAGCGTCTCGATTTTCAGGATGATGCCGATCTCGCGGTTCGCGACGTCGGCTACGATGAGCTTGACCGCAGTTCCATCGGTCGCCGTCTCGAAATTGACCAGTCTTTGAATCTCGATGTCGATCGTCATATCGCGCCTCTCCTCCCGTGGCGCATAGCGCGCCGGCGCCTCGCCGGCACTCCGCTTCTTCGCTTCAAATTCCGGGCGAGTTCGATTTGAGAGCAGGATCCGGAGTGGCCCCCGGCAACGGTCGATCCAAGCTCCCATCTTGATCAGCAAGGGAGCCGAGGCATCATGTCACTGACCAATTTCAATGCGATTGCGGCCGCGCGTGGGGATGGTCTGGATCCCAGGCTGCGCGAGCTGCTCGAGCGGGCTGCCGTGTCGCCACATTCCGAAGTGGTGGTGCGCGCCGATGGAATGCTCCAGGCGGGCCCAAGTCCGAGATCCCCGGGCATGGAGACGGTGTCGGCGGTTGTGGTCTGTTGGCCACACGGACGAGGACGATAAGCAGGCGCGCTTGAGATCGTACCCGCGTCTCGCCTGGTCGACACCGGTCGGCATGTTGATTCAAATCAATGGTTCTCCCGACGCTTCGGGATCAATTGCCCGCGGATGCCACTTCATCCTCACGGGAGACGAGCATGCGGGCGTTGGCTGTCGCTGCTGTCATGAGCCTGACGCCGGTTGCGGCCTTCGCCGTCTCCGAGTGCCGGGTCACCGGGAATCCATCCGTGTTTGGCGTCGACATGACGGCCTACTTCGCGGTCAGGCCGGGCGAAACGTGCAATTTCCCGATGCGACTTCCGGGAGCGATGCATAACTCGGGAGTCTCCCAGAAGCCCGCGCACGGGACGCTGAGACAGATCAACGTAACGACGTTCAGGTACACCGCGGCATCCGGCTACAAGGGCAACGATACGTTCGCCATCTATGGTGAGGGAAAGGGTCCATACGGCTCAGGCAGGTCGGTCATGACGGTGAATGCAACGATCGAATAGGAGCGGCAGACGAACCATCGGAGGCAGGGACGTGCATGCGTTATTGCTTTTGCTGTTGCGGCTGCGGAGGAGCGCGGCCTAGTATTGCCGCCGTGCCCGGAAAGCCGAAAATCTCTGTGGTTCGCAGTGCCCTGAGATCCGCAAATCCTCGGAGTCGCATGATGCGCGCGCTTCCCATTCTCCTGATCATCTGGATCGCAATGTCTGCGCCCGCTCCAGCCGTAGCTCAACGGTTCGGCGGCAATTATCCGGTTTGCCTTCAGAAGTGGGAATGGGGCGGTTCCAGCTCTATTTCGTGCCGGTACAGTTCGTGGGACGAGTGTAGAGCGACCGCTGCGGGCCTGTCCGCCATGTGCGTGGCGAACCCTTACGTGCAACCTCCGTCCGCGCAGCCACCGTATCCTCCAGACCGCGGTCTGCGTCTCCGATAGGTGCGATTGCGGCGGCAGCAATTGCGCGCGGAGCTTTCGCAATTCGTCAGGAACGATGTCGTGTAACGCCGGGTTGATGCTTGCTGTTGAGGCCACAATTCATTAGCGATATCCGGCGTCCGGCACCTGCCGTTCGGCTGATATGATGGAGGATCTCATGCGGATCGCCTTGCTGGTTGTCTTCATGGTGGCGGGGCTTGCTCCCGCAGCGCACGCTGAGCGCGACTATCCCTGGTGCGTCTTCGGCGGCGGGCTCGGCCGTCCCGGCGAATGCATGTATTCGACGCGAGAACAGTGCCTGGCTTCGTCATCCGGCCGGTGGAACACCTACTGCGACATCAACCCGCGCGTGAGGTTCAACCAGCAGCAGGCTCCGCAGCCCCGAACGCGCCGAACGGCGCAATAGCTGACATCGCTGGATCTCGGCAAAGACGACTTCCACATACGGACCGGCGGGTCATACGCCGGATAACCAGCCTGCGATATCGCAAGCGACATTTGCCAAATCGCATGATCGCTCGCGCCGTGCGGGTCCCTGATGCCGGGGATGTGACCCGTCGTGAAGCCGACACCCGTTGGGACTCTGCAGCCTAGCCTTAGTTAAGGACACAAGGGCAGCTGGAGAAAAAAGCGATGCGTTCGGTTTTGGCCTTGAGCCTATTGATTTCCCTGTGTGGCGTTGCGAACGCGGCGCCGGCGCGTCACCGGCACACGGCTCCCGCGTCGAGCTTTGCCTACGCGCCACTTCGCCAGCCGCTCCAAGACCGATCCGGCACCCCGGACTGCGACAAACCTGAAGCGTATTACGGTGCTTGTCAGGGTTATGCACCTGGCGAGAAGGAGCGGTTTCTGAACAGCGTGCACAGCCCGTAGGCGCTTGAGCCAGTCCATCAATCCAGCGGAACGTTGAGACTGGTCCCTTTGGTGATAATGCCGCCGCGGTTGCCGATCTCGATCGAGCCATAGCGCTGCTTGAAGCAATCAGGCAGCGGCCGGTCACCTTCCATGCTGAGCCAAAGGCGCAGCAGATGGCGTTTTTGGTTCGCATCGGGCCAATCGCGGAATCCGGTCCGATCATGCAGCAGAGCATGATTGTAGACGAACTGCATGTCACCCGGCTGAAGCCGCATGCCAAAATGCAAGCTGGAGTCGTTGGCGAGCGCGTCGAAGAGATCGAGCGCCTCGACGTGAGCCGGCGTCAGTCTCGGCGCATCGGGAAAGCGCTGTGCGCTATCGATATACTGGCGCTGATAGAACCCGGTCAGGAATCCCGCGTGCCAATTCAGCACCGGGATTTCAAGATACGGCTTTTCGTTCTCCGGCACCTCGCCGCGCCGGTCTGTCGCGATTGTGTCGAACAGGAGAGCGGCAAGGTCGGGATGCCTGTCGAACATCTCGTTGTAGATTGTCGTCGTACTGACCAGGAGGGAATCGCCTCCCTCCATCGCCTCGCGAATGCATAACAGCCCAACCACGTCGGACGAATCCGTGTGGAAAGTCTGCCGTTCCGACGTTTGATAAATCCGGGTGTTCGGATCTCTCGCATCGGCGCCGACGTCACGGACGTGACCGAGAATATGCCCCGCCGCATTCTGGGACCGCGCCGATCCCAGATGCGCGCCCACCCCGCAAAATATCGTCGCCGCAAACTCCTGGCTGTAATTGGCCACCGGCAGACCGCGGATGACTTCGAAGCCCAGGCCAGTCAACAGCTTTGTCCTGAGCCCTTCCAGATGCGCGCCGAAATGAGGAAGCGGAAAGCTGTCCCTGGTGATGTCGGCGATTTTCTTGCTTCGACCAAGATAGGATTTTGCCGCGTTCTCAAGCTCGGCGATCTCACTGGCCGCAAGCGATATCAACCATCGATCAGTATTGGCCTTCATCTCGGCACCTAGCCAGGCAGATGGGATTTCGATCTTCCCCGGAGGGCGATTGATCCCGCGGGTCGCTGAGACCACATTCATGGTGTTTGTTTCCTGAGCAGATTGATCGCCAGAAAGAGCGTCGGACCATCGACGATATTGTGCCGACTGCTTGTTTGCAACTTGGCCAGGCACAATGCATGGGCCGGGCAATCGTCGCACATAACGTTGAGATCAGATCTGCGACGGAACGCAAACGAATGACTCGTGCCCCTCGCTGAAGCGCAGCCGCAAGCCGAGTGCACGGTCATGGCAATACACTCGACGCCCGCTTCTCTGCCAACAACGGCGCACCAGCGGACATCACTGGAGGTCACAGAAGGGCGCGATGCCGACATCGCAACGGCGCAAGCGGGCGGCGCTCTGTCGGCCGCCATGTCGATGGCGCAGATGGCATGGCGCCCTCCGAATTGCTGGTAGCGGAATGCTATGATACAACTTTTGGTCTCGGGACGGCTGTTCCGTCCCGGATTTGGGGAGGTACCTTATGCGATCGTCATTTGGCTTCGCCGTGCCGTCAGTCCTCGTTACCCTGTCAACTGTCTTGCTTTGCAGCGGCACGGCAATGTCGCAAACCACACCAAACTCCTCGCTTCCCGCCGTCTCGGTCGAAGCACCGAAGGCAAGACCGACTGTTGTTGTTCCGAGGCAGGGGCCAAGGATCGTGACCTCCCACCACCGGACATCCGGCTCATCATCAGCTCAAACGCCGTCGTATGCGCCGGGTTCAGCATTGGCGAGGCTTGCCAAGCTGGAGAGAGCAGCCCGCAGCTGCAACGGTGGTTGCGAAACAAGTTTCCCGGTCGGCAACGCCCCCTGGGTCGGATGTAGCAATAATCCCGGAGGGGGTGACAATAGTCTTTTCTCGCCAACGTGCACAGACACGCTCAGCTACAACACTTACGCGGAGTGCGTAGAGACCAAGGCTTTCCTTGGCGCGCAACCCAGAGAATCTCGGTGGCTTTGCACCAGCCTGCTGGCCGGGGGCAAGTTGCCCGGCGAAAAGCGCATCGCCGAAATCAAGCAAGCCGAAATCAGGCAAGCCGAAATCAAGCAATCGGGCCGCCGCTAGTTCACGTCGCCCGGCGGAGCATCAGAGACATAGGTTAGCATGGCTCGAACGTTTCGAGCCGTGCGGAATGCCCGCTTCGGGTCGTGAGCACAGGTCGGACAGAGTGCCGGCAGCGTGCGCGTCGGCCACATCCAGCCTCAGCGTCGCCCCGTCATCGCGCTCAATTCTGTCTTGACGCGCGCCATGGACTTCGGGCCATCCGGGTCGGACGGAACGAGTTGCCCATATGCTTCGAAGTCGGACAGTGCCTCTGGCAGACTGCGCTTCTTCTCGCGCGCCACGCCGCGATTGTAATAGGATTTGGCAAACTTCGGATTGAGCCGGATCGCTTCGTCGTAATCCGCGATGGCACTGTCGAGATCGCCCTTGGCAAGGAAAGCGTCGCCGCGGTTGTCGTAGGCCTCGACATATTTCGGATCGAGGCGGAGCGCAGAATCGTAATCGCCGATGGCGCGTTCGCGGTCGCCCTTGGCGATCCAGGCGTTGCCGCGATTGCTGTAGGCTTCGACGTAGTTCGGATCCAGGCGAATGGCCTCATTGTAGTCGGCGATGGCGCGATCGGCCGCCCCCTTCTCCGACCAGGTGACGCCGCGGTTGTTGTAGGCCCTGGCGTGGCCAGGATCGAGCCGGATGGTCTCGCTGTAATCGGCGGCGGCGCGATCGAATTCGCCCTTGGCCTGCCAGGCGTTACCGCGGTTGAAGTAGGCAGCGACGCGCCTGGGGTCGACCCGGATCGCCTCGCTGTAGTCGGCGATGGCGCTGTCGAGTTCGCTCTTGCTTCTATGTTCGACGCCGCGGTTCAGGTAGATTTTCGCAAGCTCCTCGCCGCTGAACTCACCCGACGCAATGGCGCGGGAGCATGCCGCGATGGCCGCGTCGCCGGATTGCCTAGCGCAGGTGTCCACGTCATCTGCGGCAGCCACCGTGGGGCCTCCCGCGAGAGCCATCACGGTCAGCCATGGAAACAACCGGCATAGTGTGGAGCGCATCTGCATCACATGTGGCTTCCGCAATCGACGGGAGGAGCCGGGATAGCCGTTTGCCATTCCCCTGGGCGCTGATCCCCGCCTCCTTGGTCGGCGGCGCAGCTCGACTGGTTCGTTAACCATGGCCGAGTGGAACTTCGATTTTCCATCAGTATTTCACAGGGTGTTGCCTGAAGTGCACAGGTATCGTCGCGTGCTTGTGATTAGATAAGCTCACGGGCTAACGGGAGATGGTCTGTGCGGGCGTGGATTTCTGCTGCTATCGCCACGATTGTGGTCTCTGGATCGGTCAACGCGGCCGATCTTGCACCCGTCTACAAGGCGGCGCCTGCGGTAGCGGCACCGGTCGCCTACAGTTGGACAGGGTTTTACCTGGGCGGCAACGTGGGCGTCATATGGAACGACACACGTGCGGACCCGCTGTCATTTACGACCACCGGCGTTGACTTTTCCGGGCGCCAGGCCGTTGGCCAATTCCCGAGCTTCAATGTCCGTGATACCGCTTTCACCGGCGGGGCTCAGGCTGGATACAATTTCCAGTTCGGGTCAAATTGGGTCGCGGGTATTGAAGCCGACATCAACTACAGTGGTCTGAAGAAGACCGACACGCGCGTCTTCCCGGTGACCCCTTTCATCGGCGGCGGCTTCATCGACGCCAATACCGAATCCGCGACCCAGAAGCTGGGCTGGCTTGGGACCGTACGCGGTCGCCTCGGGTTTACGACCCTGAACAACAGGTTGCTTGCGTTTGCGACCGCTGGCCTCGCCTATGGCCAGGTCGATGACAGCATCTATACCATTGGCGTGCCGAACGGCGCGGGCCCATTTCTGATCAGCGCCAGCTCGTCGTCGGTTCGCGTCGGGTGGACGGCGGGCGGCGGCCTGGAGTACGCATTTGCCAGCAATTGGAGAGCCAAGGTCGAATACCTCTATTACGATCTTGGCAGGCGAAACCTCACCCTGGATTACGCCCCGATTCCGGGCGATGCGAACAACACGATCACGTACAAATTTCACAACAACGGCAATCTGGTGCGCGTCGGCCTGAACTACAATTTCTAGAGATGAACGGGACATCGTCGCCGCTGCTCGCCGAACGTGACGCCGGCGTCTGACAGGCGTCCTTGATGCGCCTTAAGCCGAATCCTTGTTTGCACGTTCTGGATGGCAAAGGCTGCAATTGACACGACAGCCTTGAGCAATCATGCCCGCTCGGCGAAGCTGCTCGGTTTTCCGGAGGGCCTCTGGATAGCTGGGAAACTCCTCCCAGAAATAAGTGCTGCCGCGGCCAACGCGGATACTTCCCTGCTGCATTCCCTGGCCGTTTCGGCACGCTCCGCAGTCCTGGTGGTGGATACGGACACGCTTGAGCATCGTGTCCCAAAATACCCAGAACATTGGTTGTCCTCCCAGGCCTCACGCTGGAATCTTGTTCGGGCAGATCCTTTGACACCATGACCGGTGGCCCATTCCCACTGCCAATTGCCAGCAAAAATCGGCCCCAACTCGGGGCTGCTGAGCTGAGGCCAATTTGCTGGGCTGACGGGCTTTCACCAGCCCAGGCACGTCAGAATGCACTACAGGCGGCACTCCCTACCATTGGCCATCCGGTCTACCTCGTAATTTTCCGAAAGTTCCGAATCGCGCACCAGCTTTTGCTTGCGCTGCGATAGCATCGGTGCCTCAACCCCGCTTGACGCCAGGGCCATCTACCCGATCAGCTGCCGCGCCGCAGCCGAGATCATCACCAGCCCGCCGGTGATCACCGCGACGTCGAGGATCGCCGTGTGGATATGCACCGGCATCCGCTCGACGAAGGCTTTGGCGAGGAACGCGCCGGGGATGGCGATGCCGCCGATCAGCAGCGCGAAGGCGAGCACCTGTGCGGTGACGGCGCCGGCGAGGCCGAACACCGAGATCTTGATCAGACCGGTGCCGAGCGAGACCATCGCGTCGGTTGCGATCACGGCGGCGCCTTCGAGGCCTGCGGCCATCAAGAGCGAGAGCAGGATCACGCCCGAGCCCGATGTGCCGCCGACCAGGACGCCGTAGCCGACCGATCCCGCGGCGAGGCCGGTGTCGCCGATCTTGACCTGGCGGCTCCGCAGCACGCGGCGCAGCGGCACGCTCAGGATCAGCATGGTGCCGATCACGAGCGCAGCTCCGGCATTGGTGAGGCGCGTGTAGCCGTAGGCGCCGAGCGCGGTGGTCAAGGCCGCGCAGGCGAGCACGATCAGCGCACGGCGGCGATCAGCATAGCGGAGGTAGGCAATCGCACGGCTGGAATTGGTGAAGAGCGCGGAGATCGCAATGATCGGCACCACCGGCTCGGCACCGACCAGCGGCACCAGCACCAGCGGCATCAACGCGCCGGTGCCGTAGCCGGCGAGACCACCGATGATCGAAGCAAACAACGCCATCAACGCGACCAGCAGCAGCTGAAAAATCGAGATGTCGGCGAAGCCTGAAACGATGGTCACGTTTTCTCATCGCGGCTGATGCGTGCCGCAGCTTGATCGGCGATGGCAGCGAGTGCGGTTTCCTCTAGTGGAAAATCCGCCGCAAGCCAAGCGTCCTCGGCGAGTGTCAACACATGTCCGAGCGCGGGTCCTTCCGCCATTCCGCGCGCGATGAAGTCGGCGGCGCGCAGCGGGAATTTCGGCGCGGTCCAGCGTTGCGGCAGCTCTGCGAGCTCGCGCCAGCGAGACGAGGTCACGTCGCCGCCGTTGCGCGCCCAGGCCAGCAACACACGATCGTGATAACGCTCGGGACCAAGACGGTACAGCAGCCGCCGCGCATTGGCTTCGTCCTTGGTGGCGAAGCGCCACCAGCGATGCCCCATGGAATCCAGCGCCTTGGCCTCCGCATTGGAGAGCCTCAAACGGGTCGCGAGGCGCTTGGCGTCTTCGGTCACGGCCACTGTCAGCGTGGCGAGGCGGCGCGTGCTGCTTGCCGGCAGATCGAGTGCACGCTCGATCGCAATCATCGCCGTCAGCGGACCGGTATAGGCGACGCCGCCGATCAGCGTTTGCAGCAAGCCGGCATCGGCCATGGCAAGCACGGCTGCGGATGCGCCGCCCGCCACCAGCAATTTCAGCATCTCCATGCGCACGCGTTCGGCCGACAGCGTCGCGAGGCCGGCGCGGCCGCGGATGCAGGCGAAGTAGCCGTCGCGATCGGGCTCGCCGGCGCCGAACGCGGCATGGATGCGGAAGAAGCGCAGGATGCGCAAGTAATCTTCGGCGATGCGTTGGTCAGGCTCGCCGATGAAGCGCACGCGGCGTGCCCTGGCATCCGCGATGCCGCCGACATAATCGTAGACCACGCCGTTCGCATCGACCGACAGGCCGTTCATCGTAAAATCGCGCCGCTCGGCGTCCTTCACCCAGTCGCGGCCGAAGGCGACCTTGGCCTTGCGGCCAAAAGTTTCGGTGTCCTCGCGCAGCGTCGTGACTTCGTAAGGCACGCTGTCGATGACCAGCGTGACGGTGCCGTGGTCGATACCGGTCGGCGCGCTCTTGATGCCGGCAGCTTTCGCGCGCCGCACCACCTCGTCGGGGCGCGCCGTAGTCGCGATATCCGTGTCGCCCGGCGGCAGGCCGAGCAGCGCGTTGCGGACGGTGCCGCCGACCACGCGCGCTTCCTCGCCATTGGCGTTGAGCAGTTGCAGGACGCGCGCCGTCCCGCCTGAGGTCAGCCAGGGCGCACCAGCAAGTATCGGCTCCGCGCTCATCGTCCGGCCCTTATCTTTCCATTCAGCTTTTTTCCCTGCCCGGCACGAGCCTGCCATTCTCGATATGGGCGGGAACGTAGGTCGAGTTCGGCGCGGCGCCGGAGAAATGCGCTAACCCAATCAGTCCGGCGATGACGAGCACGAGCGCCGCCAGCACCAGGCGCGCGACGACGGTGATCGGCCAGGACGATTGCACGAACAGGCCCGACCGCGTGGCGGCCAGGAACAACGCATAGACGGCAAAGGGGATGAGGAAGATTCCGATCTCGGTCAGGACCGGCCGGATCATGATGAGTAGATCCGCTCATACAGCACACGCAGCATTCCGGCCGTCGCACCCCAGATGTAGCGCTCCGCAAACGGCATCGCATAGTAAAACCGCTCCATGCCGCGGAATTCCTTGCTGTGCACCTGGTGGTTCGCCGGATTCATCAGGAAGGATAGCGGCACTTCGAATGCGTCATCAACCTCGGAATGGTTGATGGTGAGCTGAAAGCCCGGCCGCACCCGGGCCACCGTCGGCAGGATGCGGAAGCCGAACGCGGTGCCATAGAGATCGAGATAGCCGATCGGCTCGACGAAATCTCTGGACAGCCCTACCTCCTCCTCCGCCTCGCGCAGCGCGGCGTCTAGCGGCGAGGAATCGGTTGCGTCGATCTTGCCGCCGGGAAAGGCGATCTGTCCGGCGTGATCGTTGAGGTTCGCCGAACGCTGCGTCAGCAGGATGGTCGGCTCGGGATGATCGACCACCGCGATCAGCACCGCTGCGGGGCGCACCGGCTGCTCGCGCGCGACGATCTCGAGCATCTTGTCGGTGCCGGGATCGCCGGAGGCGGGGACGATATTCGGATCAAACAGCCCGGGCGGAACGTCGAAGCCGAGCCTCGCTCTGGAGCGGGCAAAGAAATCCGCCGCACGGAAAGCAACCGGCTCGCTCTTCTCGCTTTTGGAGATAGGCTTGTTCAAAGCGCGGCCCTCACCTGCTCCGCGTCGGCCATGGCGAAGAACTCGCCGGCCGACTCGACGCCGAACATCGGCTGGCCATCGACCATCCGCTCCTCGCCCATGTCAACAAGATCGTAATAGAGCGCGCGGGTGACCTTGGCCCAGAGATCGGCGCGGACATGCAGATAGGGCGTCAACCCGCCGTCCCTGGCCTGCTCGAAACGCAGCCGATGCGCAGCGTCGCAGGTGACCCAGTCGTCGACATTGGTGCGGAAGCTCAGCACGCGATGGTTGTCTTCGCCGTCCTTGAGCATCTCGACCGCCATGAACGGTGCGTCGTCGACGCGGATGCCAACCTTCTCCACCGGCGTGACGAGGAAATGCTTGTCGCCTTCGCGCTTGAGGATGGTCGAGAACAGGCGGACCAGCGCGTGGCGCCCGATTGGCGTGCCCATGTAGAACCAAGTACCATCGGAAGCGATTCGGATGTCGAGATCGCCGCAAAACGGCGGATTCCACAGATGCACCGGAGGCAATCCCTTTTTGGCGCCTTCGGTATTGGCAGCACTTTTGGCGGCGGCAGTCAGCCCCTCAAGACCACGATCGGCGCTCTGCCCTTGGTTCGCCATGGTTTGCCCTGACTTTGTCATTTCGCACGGATGTCGTTTGGCACGATTGGTGCAGGTCTACGTTGTAAATCGGTGCGCGGTTCCACCCCCCCGGATTAGTCCGGTGTGGAGTTCGCCACTTCGTGATGCCCTACATAACCCTAAGCCGATAAGGTGGGGATAGGTTAATTCAACGAATACATGGCCTTCCTGCAAGTCTAGCATAGGGCCCATGATGCAGCGTGATGAGATCATTTGACGACGCAAGATAGCCGCGTGGCAGGCTTAAGGAGCTAACGGATGGCGGAAAGTGTCGAGAAACTCGAAGACGGCATCGTCCGTTCGGCCGAGCAGGTGTCGAGCCAGGTGCGTGCGGCGAAGGACGCGATCGCGTCTGTCATCTTCGGCCAGGATCGCGTGATCGAGAACACGCTGGTCACGATCCTCTCCGGCGGCCACGCGCTCTTGATCGGCGTGCCCGGCCTCGCCAAGACCAAGCTGGTCGAGACGCTCGGCGTCACGCTCGGTCTCGATGCCAAGCGCATCCAGTTCACGCCCGATTTGATGCCGTCGGATATTCTCGGCGCCGAAGTGTTAGATGAGAGCACCGCGGGCAAGCGTTCCTTCCGCTTCATCTCCGGTCCCGTCTTTGCGCAGCTCTTGATGGCCGACGAGATCAACCGCGCCAGCCCGCGCACGCAATCGGCGCTGCTGCAGGCGATGCAGGAGCAGCACATTACCGTTGCCGGCGCGCGCCACGATTTGCCAAAACCGTTCCACGTGCTCGCAACGCAAAACCCGCTGGAGCAGGAAGGCACCTATCCGCTGCCCGAAGCGCAGCTCGACCGCTTCCTGATGGAGATCGACGTCGATTATCCCGATCGCGACGCCGAACGCCGCATCCTGTTCGAGACCACCGGCGCCGAGGAGACGCTGGCCAAGGGCTCGATGAGCGCGGATGCGCTGATCACGGCGCAGCGGCTGGTTCGCCGCCTGCCGGTCGGCGATTCCGTCGTTGAAGCGATCCTGTCGCTGGTACGCGCGGCCCGTCCGGGTCCGGACAGCGGCGAGACCGGCAAGTTCATCGCCTGGGGCCCCGGCCCGCGCGCCAGCCAGTCGCTGATGCTCGCCGTGCGCGCCCGCGCGCTGATCGACGGACGTCTCGCGCCCTCGATCGACGACGTGCTCGACCTCGCCGAGCCGATCCTGAAGCACCGCATGGCGCTGACGTTCCAGGCGCGCGCCGAAGGCCGCACGATTCCGGACGTGATCCGGCAATTGAAGACACGGATCGGTTGATGGCCGCAGAGACCGGGCACACAGCGAAGGAGACAGTAGCGATCCGACGTGCCGATGGCGAAAGCCGTACGCTCGCCGCTTCGCTGCCGCGCCTGGTGCTCGAGGCCCGCCGCATCGCCGCCAACGTCATCCACGGCCTGCATGGCCGGCGCCGCGCCGGCTCCGGCGAGAATTTCTGGCAATACCGTCGCTTCGTTTCGGGCGAGCCGTCGCAGAATGTCGACTGGCGCCGCTCGGCGCGTGACGACCATCTCTATGTCCGCGAGCTCGAATGGGAAGCGTCGCACACGGTCTGGATCTGGCCCGATCGTTCGCCGTCGATGGCCTTCGCCTCCAAGACCGCGCGTGAATCCAAATTGGAGCGCACTCTGATCGTCGCCTTCGCGCTGGCCGAACTGCTGGTGGCGGGCGGCGAGCGCGTCGGCATTCCCGGATTGATGGCGCCGACCACAAGCCGCAGCGTCATCGACAAGATGGCGCAGGCGATGCTGCATGATGATGCCGTCCGGCTGAGCCTGCCGCCGTCCTTCGTGCCTGCGGCGCTGGCCGAAACCATCCTGCTGTCGGATTTCTGGTCGCCGATCGCGGAGATCAAAACCACGCTGGCAGGGCTCTCCGGCTCCGGCGCGCATGGCACGCTGGTGCAGATCGTCGATCCCGCCGAGGAATCGTTTCCCTATTCGGGCCGCGTCGAGTTCGTCGAGCCGGAAGGCTTTGGCGTGATCACCGCCGGCCGCGCCGAGAGCTGGGCGGAGGATTACACCGCGCGGCTGGCGCTGCACCGCGACCAGATTCGCGCTGAGACCAACAAGCTCGACTGGCTGTTCACGACGCATTCGACCGACCGCTCGGCCGCCGAGCTCTTGCTGTTCCTCCATGCCGGCATGCAGGTGAGCAAGTCAGGCGCCCGCACCACCTCGATCAAGGCGGGGCCGGCCGCATGATGGGATTGCCGCTCGCCTTCACCGAACCGCTGCTCTTGATCGGCCTCATCAGCCTGCCGGTGCTGTGGTGGCTGTTGCGCGTGATGCCGCCGCGGCCGCGCCGCATCGAGTTTCCGCCGACCCGCCTGCTGTTCGACATCGCCCCCAGGGAAGAGACCCCCTCGCGGACGCCGTGGTGGCTGACCGCGCTGCGGCTGCTCGCCGCAGCACTGGTGATCTTCGCTGCCGCCGGGCCGATCTGGAATCCGCGGACGGGCCTTGCCGCCAGCAAGGCGCCGCTGATGATCATGCTCGACGACGGCTGGAGCGCCGCCTCGAACTGGGACATCAGGATCAGGGCCGCCGACGAGTTGATCGCCAATGCCGACAATGACCGCCGCGCCATCGCGCTGGTGCCGCTGTCCGAGCCGAACCGCGACATCACGCTGATGCCGGCGGGCGCGGCGCGCGTTGCGCTGCGGCAGATCGTGCCAAAGCCCTATTCGATCGAGCGCGTTGAAACCCTCACCGCGATCGATCGTTTCCTGAAAGCCACCGGCGACTGCGAAATCGCCTGGCTGTCTGACGGCGTCGACACCGGCCGCGGCGAAGAGTTCATGGCTGGCCTCGGCAAGACCATCGGGGATCGCAGCTTGACGGTGTTCGAAGGCGGCACCTCCTCCCCGCTGGCGCTGGTCGCGGCGGAAAATGCGGCTGCGAAGATGACGGTGAAGGTGCTGCGCACCGACAGCGGCATTGCCGCCGGCACCGTGCGGGCGCTGGACCAGAAAGCGTCGCCGATCGGCGAGGCACGCTTCACGTTTGGGCTGCAGGACAAGGAAACCGAGGCGGCGTTCGACCTGCCGGTCGAGCTGCGCAACGACATCTCGCGGCTCGAGATATCCGGCGAGCGTTCGGCCGGCGCGGTGCAGCTGCTCGACAAGCGCTGGCGGCGCCGCGCCATCGGCATCGTCTCGGGCGCAAGCAGCGAGACCGCGCAGCCGCTGTTGGCGCCGACCTTCTATCTGACGCGCGCGCTGGCGCCGTTCGCCGACGTGCGGCTCGCCGACAAGGGCTCGCCGCAGCAGGGCATCACCCAATTCCTCGACCAGAAGCTGCCGATGATCATTTTGGCCGATGTCGGCACCGTCGCGCCGGAATTGCGCGAACGGCTCAACGCCTGGATCGACCAGGGCGGCGTGCTGGTGCGGTTCGCCGGCCCCCGGCTGGCGCAGGCCGAAGACGATCTCGTCCCGGTCAAGCTCCGCAAGGGCGGCCGCACGCTCGGCGGCAGCCTGACCTGGGAGAAGCCGCAGCATCTCGCCACCTTCGCAGCCGACGGTCCGTTTGCCGGCGTCGTCGTGCCCAAGGACGTCACCGTGAGCCGGCAGGTGCTGGCCGAGCCCGATGCGGTGCTCGCCACCAAGAGCTGGGCCTCGCTCGAAGACGGCACGCCGCTCGTGACCGGCGAGCATCGCGGCAAGGGCCTTGTCAGCCTGTTCCATGTCAGCGCCGACATGCGCTGGTCGGATCTGCCGATGTCGGGCACCTTCGTCGAAATGCTGAGGCGTGTCGTCGACATGTCCGGCTACACCGCCAAGCCCGGCCCCGGCGTTGCCACTGAGGCGACCGCCGAGACGCTGGCGCCGCTGCGCATGCTCGATGGCTTCGGCGCATTCGGGCCGCCGCCGGCCACCGCCAAGCCGCTGACGGCTGATTATCGCGACCGCGCCACGCCGGATCATCCGCCCGGCTTCTACGGTCCGGCAGAAGGACCGCTCGCCGTGAACACGCTCGCCAACGCCGACCGCATCGCAGCCCTCAACACCGCGGGCCTGCGCGCCCGGCACGCCACCTACACCAATGCCGAGCCGCGGGACTTGCGCGGCTGGCTGCTGTCGACTGCGCTCGCGCTGTTTCTGGTCGACGCGATCATCGTGGCGCTGCTCGGCGGTGGTCTTGCCGCGCTGGTGCGCCGTCGCGCTGCGCCTGCCATGATCCTGCTTGGCTTCGTGCTCGCAGGCGTCGCGGTGCTGTCGCCGACGCCGTCGCGCGCCGACAGCGCATCGGACGAGTTCGCGATGAAGTCGACCTCGCAGACCCGCCTCGCCTATGTCGTCACCGGCAATGCCGACGTCGATTCCATCGTCAAGGCCGGCCTGTCGGGCCTGACGCTGTTCCTGGCGCAGCGCACCGCGCTCGAGGCCGGCGACCCCGTCGGCATCGATCCCGCGCGCGACGAGCTCGCCTTCTTCCCGCTGATCTACTGGCCGATCGTGCCGGGCGCGCCAAAACCGCCGCAGGACGCCATCAACAAGATCGACGCCTATATGAAGCAGGGCGGCACCGTGATCTTCGACACCCGCGATGCGGTCGAAGCACTGCCCGGCGAGAACGGCGCATCGCAGACGCCGGGCATGCAGGCCTTGCGCGAGATCCTGTCCTCGCTCGACGTGCCCGAGCTCGAGCCGGTGCCGCGCGAGCATGTGCTGACGAAAACCTTCTATCTCTTGCGCGACTTCCCCGGCCGCTTCAATTCGGGCCAGACCTGGGTGGAAGCGCTGCCGCGCGAGGACGACGACGAGACCGCACAAAAGCCCGCGCGCGGCGGCGACGGCGTCTCGCCGATCATCATCACCTCCAACGACCTCGCGGGCGCCTGGGCGCTCCGTCCCGACGGCCAGCCGATGCTGCCGCTGACGCCCGGCGAACCGCGCCAGCGCGAATTCGCCTACCGCGCCGGCGTCAACATCGTGATGTACACGCTGACCGGCAATTACAAGGCCGACCAGGTGCACGCACCCGCCCTGATCGAACGTCTCGGGCAATAGGATCGATATGAATTACGGCATCGCGTTCACGCCGCTGGTTCCCACGATCGTCCTGTGGATCGCGCTCGCTGCGATCGTGGTCATCGCGATCGTGCTGCTGCTTGCGCGGGCGCGCGGCGCGGCGGTGCGCGTGGCTGCGCTGGCGCTGTTCCTGCTGGCGCTCGCCAATCCCTCCTTCACGCGCGAGGACCGCGATCCCCTCACCTCGGTCGCCGCGGTCGTCGTCGACAAGAGCCCGAGCCAGAATTTCGGCAAGCGCAACCAGGAAGCCGCGAAGGCCCAGGAGGCGCTGGTCGACAGCCTGAAGAAGATCAAGGGACTTGAAGTGCGCGTCGTCGATGCCGGACAGGCCGACGGCGAGACCGACGGCACAAAGCTGTTCGGCGCGCTGGCCTCCGCGCTGTCGGACGTTCCGGTCGACCGCGTCGCCGGCGCGTTCCTGATCACGGACGGCCGCGTGCACGACATCCCGGCCAACGCCGCCGCGCTCGGTTTCCAGGCGCCGGTGCAGGCGCTGATCACCGGACAGAAGGACGAGCGCGATCGCCGCATCGCGATCACGGCGGCGCCGCGCTTCGGCATCGTCGGCCAGAACCAGACCATCACCTACAAGCTCGACGACCAGGGCGTCACCGGCGAGCGCGCCAAGGTCACGGTCCGCCGCGACGGCGAGGTCATCAACGAGCGCACGCTCGCAAGCGGCCAGAGCGCCAGCGTCGATGTCGAGATCAAGCATGCCGGACCGAACATCGTCGAGATCGAGGCTTCGCCCCTCGAGCGCGAGCTGACGCCGGTGAACAACCGCGCCGTGGTTGCCATCGACGGCGTCCGGGACAAGCTGCGCGTGCTGTTGGTCTCCGGCGAGCCGCATTCCGGCGAGCGCACCTGGCGCAACCTGTTGAAGTCCGACGCCAGCGTCGATCTCGTGCATTTCACCATTCTGCGTCCGCCGGAGAAGCAGGACGGCACGCCGATCAACGAATTGTCGCTGATCGCGTTTCCGACCCGCGAGCTGTTCCAGCAGCACATCAACGAATTCCAGCTGATCATCTTCGATCGCTACGCCCGCCAGGGCGTGCTGCCGATCGCCTATTTCGACAACATCGCGCGCTACGTGCGCGCAGGTGGCGCCGTGCTGGTGTCGGCCGGCCCCGACTATGCCTCAAACACCAGCATCTGGCGCACGCCGCTCGACACGGTGCTGCCGGCCGAGCCGGTCGGCGTCACCGAGAAGCCGTTCTATGCGCATCTCTCCGACATCGGCAAACGCCATCCCGTGACGCGCGGGCTGGAGGGCTCGGCGTTCGAGCCGCCGCACTGGAGCCGCTTCTTCCGCACCGTCGAGACCCGCAATTCGGTCAACCCGCCGGTGATGACAGGCGCGGACGGCAAGCCGCTGCTGTTCCTGTCGCGCTTCGGCGAGGGCCGCGTCGCGCTGCTGCTGTCCGACCACATCTGGCTGTGGGCACGCGGTTATGAAGGCGGCGGTCCGCATCTCGATCTGCTCAGGCGGATGTCGCACTGGCTGATGAAGCAGCCGGATCTCGACGAAGAAGCGCTGCGTCTCCAGGTGCAGGGCAAGGATCTCATCGTGGTGCGCCAGACCATGGCTGACAGCGTGCAGCCGGTGAGCGTGACCTCGCCCTCCGGCGTCTCGCGTGATCTGACGCTCAGCCCCGGCGATCCCGGCGAGTGGCGCGCCAGCCTTCCCGCGAGCGAGCTCGGCCTCTGGCAGGCGACCGACGGCACCCTGAAGGCGCTGATCAATGTCGGCCCGACCAATCCGAAGGAATTTTCGGAAGTCACCTCCACCACCGAGACATTGAAGCCGCTGACCCAGGCGACCGGCGGCAGCGCGGTACGGATCGCCGATGGCGGGAGCGTCGAGCTGCCGCGCATCGTCCCGGTGCGCTCGACCAGCACCTTCGCCGGCGATGGCTGGATGGGCGTGCGGATGCGCGACGCCAGCGTCGTCAAGGGCGTCGGCGTGCTGCCGATCTTCGCCGGCCTGATCGGCCTGTTGCTGCTGCTCGGCGCCTTCGCCGCGACCTGGGTCCGCGAAGGGCGTTAGTTGCCCGAACGACACATCGAGCAACGGTCCGCATGGGCCGTTGCGGCGGCGGTTGACATCCGTTCATTGTTCCTGCGATGTTACAATATAACATCGCGACGCCCGGTCGGCGCCTCGCGATGCGGGGTGGCGTTTTCCAGATGAAGTGGTTCCGGTCGAATATCAGGCACGGCGCCCGGCTCGCGTTGTTCGCGATGCTGGTGCAGTTCGCGCTGACCTTCGGCCATAGTCACTGGTTCGCGCAGGCCGCGCCGCTCGCGCAAGGCCAACTGACCGACAGCGCCAAGAGCATCGCGTCGGCCGGCCGCGCGGCGGTCCAGAAGCAGTCCCCGACAAACCCCGATCGCGAACAGCCGGGCGACGACAATTGCGCGATCTGCGCACTTGTCGCGATGGCCGGCACGGTCACGTTCGCGACGCCGCCTTTGCTGTTGCTGCCGCAGGCGGTCGAGCTGCTTTACCGCACCACCGACGCTGAATTCAGCCATCTGGAATCGGCCACCACCGCGTTCCAGCCACGCGCCCCTCCCGCCTCCTGATCCCCATCGATTGAGCTGCCTCTGGAATCGGCCGCGCGCCGATCCCGCAAGGCTATCGAAATTGATCCGTCGCGTGCCGACGGCGCGTACCGCCTGCAAGAACTCTGAAGAGAGCTGCGGTGCGCGATCGGAAATCAGGACAATGGTGTCTTCAAAAGCAATATTGGCGGGCTCGAGCCTCGCCGCACTCACGCTGTTTTATCCCGGCGGCAGCGCCATGGCGCAGACGACGGCTCCCGTCACGACGCTTCCCAGCGTCGAAGTCGATGCGCCCAAGCGAACGCAGGCGCCGCGCCGCCCGAAGGTACGCGTCGCCGTCGACAGGCGACGTTCAACGTCGCAGGCGCGGCCGCAGACCGAGGCGCCAGCCGCCGTCGAGGGCCAGAGCGACCGGCTCGACGCCGCACGCCAATCCGTGCTTCCGCCCGGCGGCGCCACGGCCCACACGCTCAATCGTCAGGCCATCGAGGCGCTGCCGCAGGGCACCAATGCCTCGCTGGACAAGGTGCTGCTGCAGTTCCCCGGCGTTACGCAGGATTCGGCGGCGAGCGGCGACCTGCATGTCCGCAACGAGCACGCCAATCTGCAATATCGCATCAACGGCGTCATGCTTCCCGACGGCGTCGGCGCGTTCGGACAGATCCTCGACACCGGCATCGTCGGCAGCATGAGCCTGCTCACCGGGGCGCTGCCGGCGCAATACGGCCAGCGCACCGCCGGCGTGCTCGACATCCAGACCAAGGCCGACGCCTTCAACAATTCCGGAATCGTCGGCGTCTATGGCGGCAGCAACGGCACCATTTCCACCAATGTGGAGTATGGCGGGACCGTCGGGCCGACGCAGTATTTCCTATCGGGCCGCTTTCTCCAGAACAATCTCGGCATCGAGAACCCGACCCCGTCGGTCAATGCGATTCACGACCGCACCAACCAGGAAAAGGGATTTCTCTATCTCTCGACGATGATCGATCCGAACAGCCGTCTCACCTTCATGAGCGGCGTGTCGAATGCGACGTTCCAGATCCCGAACAATCCCGGCCAGACGCCTGCTAACACCGCGTTCGGCGTCTCGGATTTCGACTCGTCCCGGCTGGGCGAGCACCAGAACGAGTTCAACCAGTTCAACGTCGTCTCCTATCAGACATCGAACGGCGAGTTCGACACCCAGACCTCCTACTTCAATCGGTACAGCCAGCTGCACTTCTATCCCGACCCGGTCGGCGATCTCGTCTTCAACGGCGTCTCCTCGGACGTCTACCGCCAGAGCGTGGTCAACGGCATCCAGCAGGACACCGCCTGGCGCATCGGCTATGCCCACACGCTGCGCTTCGGCCTGTCGGTGAGCGCGGAGCGGACACTGGTCAACAGCGGCACGACGGTGCTGCCGCTGGCCGATCCCACCGACCCGACGGCGGGAACGAACGACGCGCCGTTCTCGGTGTTCGATTCCAGCGCCAAGACCGGCTGGCTGATCGGGACCTATGTCCAGGATGAGTGGAAGATCACCAACAATCTGACCCTGAACGCCGGCCTGCGCTTCGACCAGATGTACCAATATGTCGATGCGAACCAGCTCAGCCCGCGCGCCAGCCTGACCTGGAAGCCGTTCGAGGGCACAACGTTCCACGCCGGCTATGCGCGTACCTTCACCCCGCCCTCACAGGTGATCGCCGCACCCGTCAATCTCGCGCTGGTGACCCCGCCCGGTGCACCGGCCAACACGCAGACGCCCGAGGTCGGGCTGAACAGCCCGGTGTTGCCGGAGCGCGCGCACGTGTTCGACGTCGGCGTGACCCAGAAGATCTACCCGATCCCCGGTCTCGAGGTCGGCGCCGACGCCTATTACAAGAAGGCGCGCGATCTGCTCGACGACGGCCAGTTCGGCGCGGCCTATGTGCTGAGCGGCTTCAACTACGATCGCGCCGAAAATGTCGGCGTCGAGCTGAAGTCGACCTATCGCAACGGCAATTTCAGCGCCTACGCCAATCTCGCCTGGGCCA
The DNA here is from genome assembly GCF_008123425.1 of Bradyrhizobium rifense. Taxonomy (GTDB): domain Bacteria; phylum Pseudomonadota; class Alphaproteobacteria; order Rhizobiales; family Xanthobacteraceae; genus Bradyrhizobium; species Bradyrhizobium rifense. Next base: position 57,548 of record NZ_VSSS01000015.1, on the reverse strand, counting down.
AGCAGATCGCGACCAATGTCGTCTCGAACCAGTATCTGTTCGGCGCGGACGAGCTCGCCTACATCTCGGGCCATTACATCTACACCGACCACGCCCAGATGCTGTCGGGATCGGCCGGCGCCTCCTATCTCTGGGAGGGCACGCGCTTCAGCGTGTCGATGATCTACGGAAGCGGCCTGCGCTCGGGCTTTGCCAACACCGATCACCTGCCCGGCTACACGCAGGTCAATTTCGGCCTGTCGCACGACTTCAACATCGTCGCGCCGAACAAGCCGACGACGGTGCGCTTCGACGTGGTCAATGCGTTCGACACGATCTACCAGATCCGCGACGGCTCCGGCATCGGCGTGTTCGCCCCGCAATACGGACCGCGACGCGGCTTCTATGTCGGCATGTCGCAGCGGTTCTAGCTGTGCGGCTTGCATGCGTCGGGGCCTGCGGGCCCCGACGCAGCAGAATGCGGCTCATCTGCGATAGGCGACACAGTCGATTTCCACCTTGCAATCCACCACCATGCTTGAGACCACGCAGGCCCGCGCCGGAGGATTGGCGCCGAAATATTCGGCGAAGACCTTGTTGAAGCTTTGAAAGTCTCTGGGATCGTCGAGCCAGACGCCGCAACGCACGACATCCTTCGGCTCGAAGCCGGCTTCAGTCAGGATCGCGAGCAGGTTGCGGATCGCCTTGTGCGATTGGGGAATGATGCCGCCCTCGATCACCTCGCCGTTCTCCATCGGCGTCTGCCCCGACACGTAAAGCCAGCCGTCGGCCTCGACCGCGCGGGCAAAAGGAAGGTGCTGGCCGCCGGTGCCGGTGCCGCCGGTCGCGCCGTATCGTTTCAGCGTCATTGGTCTCGTCCTGTGTGTGGTGATTATGTCAGGGCCCGGCCGGGCCGCGCGAAGGTGCTGCGTCCGTCTGTGACCACGGCCTCGCCTGCGACGAAGACAGAACGGATGCCTGCGGGCATTTCCGTCGGCGTCTCGAACGTCGCCTTGTCCATGATGGTCTCGTCGAACAGCGTGAGATCCGCGACCATGCCCGGCCGCAGGATGCCTCGGTCGGACAGGCCGAAGCGCTGGGCGGGCATCGCCGTCATTCGCCGCACCGCATCCTCCAGCGTCAACCAGCCTTGCTCGCGCGTGAGGCGGCCGGCGACGCGCGGGAAACTGCCATAGGCGCGCGGATGCGGCTTGGTGCCCGGGCGCGGAATGCCGTCGGAGCCGACCATGTGCAGGCGATGGGTGAACGCCGCGCGCAAATCGGCCTCATCGAGCTGGAACATGATGATGGCGGTCTGGCCCTGGTCCTCCTCGATGCAGCGAACCATGAGATCGAACGGAGAGATGCCGAGCTCGCGCGCGGCATCGACCATCGACTTGCCCTCGAGCGGCTTCAATGCGGGATTGCCGGTGCCGGAGATGCGCACATTGTGCCAGCCGATCAGCACGATCTTGGACTGCGCGGCATGCGGATCGGGATCGCCCTCCTCCACCAGCACGCGCAGCGCCTCGCGCTGGGCCGGATCGCGCAGCCGCGCGCGCAGCGCGTCGATGCCGCCTTCGAGCGCCGCCGGCGGCAGCAATTGCAGCATGTAGGAGCTGCCGGCAGGATACGGATACATGTCGAACGAGATATCGATCCCCTCCGCGCGCGCGGCCTCGAGCCGGTCGAGCGCCTTGGGGATCGCGCCCCAGTTCGGCTTTCCCGCCGATTGCAGATGCGACAACAGCCCCGCCGCTCCGGAGGCGCGCAGGATCGCGATGAACTCGTCGATGGAATTGAGGAGGCCCGCTTCGTAGCTGCGGATATGCGCGGTGAGCAGCTTGCCGTGAGCCCGCACCGTCTCCGCCAGCGCGCACAGCTCGTTGGTATCGGCATAGGCGCTCGGCGGATAGACGAGGCCGAGCGACAGGCCGGCAGCGCCCTGCTTAAGTTGCTGCGCGAGCAGCGCCTGCATCGCCGCGATCTCTTGCGCCGTCGCCGCGCGGCGATCGTAACCGAGCACGGCGAGCCGGATCGCGGCATGTCCGACCAGCGAGACCAGGTTGAGCGCCACGCCCGGCCCTTCCAGGGCGAGCCGGTAGCCGTCGAAACTGTCGAAGACTTCGTCGGGTCGGGTTTCGCCGGCGAGACCCGAGAAGTGCAGGCGCAGCATCTCGGCGGAGCCTGCGGTCGCCGGATAGAGCGAGAAGCAGCAATTGCCGACCACGAGCGTGGTCACGCCCTGCAACGCCTTCTCGGGTCTGTCAGGTTCGCGCAGGCAGATCAAATCGTCATGGCAATGGGCGTCGATGAAGCCCGGCGCGAGATAGCATCCGCGCGCGTCGATAATGTCGGCGTCCTCCGCCGGCAGCGAGGCGCCGATCGCCGCGATGCGGCCATGGCTGATGCGCAGGTCGGCCTCGAACCACGGCGCACCGGTGCCGTCGATCAGCCGGGCATTGCGGATGAGCGTGTCCTTGCTGTTGGAACTCTGGGACATGCCCCTCTCCTCAGTGAACAGGCACGGCGCCTGGTGGCGACGCCTCTTCGAAATCGGGAATCGATTCGATCCGTCCGAGCACCACGACATAGAAGAAGATGCCGATCAGCAGCACGACGCCGGCAATCATAAAGGCACCGGCGAAGGATTGAGTCCAGTCGACGACGATCCCGGTCACGATCGGTGCGAGCACGCCCATCATGTTGTTGGTGAAATTCAGAATGCCGCCGACGGTTCCCGCTCCGCCCTTCGGCGCGATCAGTGACACGATCGAAGATCCCACGGGCGCCGCGGCTGACAATCCCGAGATCGCGATCGACAACCACAGCAGCGCCCAGCCCGGCTTCACGGTGAAGGCGGCGCCGATCACGGCAAGCCCCATCAGCATGCCGACGATGATCACCGACTGGCGCACCCGCGTGCTGTCGTAACCACGGGCGATCAAATGATCCACCAGGAACCCTCCGATCAGGAGGTCGGACAACGTCGCGAAGATCCAGGGAATCGTCGAATAGCCCGCGGCCGACATCAGGTTCATGTGCATGGTCTGCGCGAGATAGCCCGGCAACCAGGTGAGGAAGAGATAGAAGGTGTAGCCATAGGCGGAGAACCCGATGGTCAGCCCCCAGACCTTGCGGTTGCGCAAGAGGTAGCCGAGCATGCGGCTCTGCCCCGCCGTGGCAGGACCTTCCGGCGTGCCGCCGCCGGCAACGATGTAGTCATGCTCCGCCTTGGAGAGCTTCGGATCTTCGCTCGGATTTCGATAGATGACGTAATAGGCGACGAAATACAGAAAGCTCAGCAGCGCGGTGACGCCAAAACCCCAGCGCCAGCCGTAGAGAAAGATCACATAGGCGACCAGCGGCACGCCGATCACGTTGGAGAATTTGGCAGCGGAATCGAAGATCGCAGTCGAGCGCGCGCGTTCGTCGAGCGGAAACCAATGGCCGGTCGCCTTCTGGCTTGCCGGAAAGGCCGGTGCTTCCGCGACGCCGAGCAACAGGCGCGCGCCGGCGATGCCCCAAAGTCCGCTGGCGAGCGCGGTGATGGTGGCGGCGACCGCCCAGAGGAAGCTGCTGGCGCGGCCGACCATGGTGACGCCGAAGCGGTCGAGCACCATGCCGCCGGGGACTTGCAGCAGCGAATAGGTCCAGAAGAACGCGCTGCCGAGCAGCCCGATGTCAGTGGCGGTGAGGCCGAGCTCCCTGGTGAGCTCGGGCGTCGCGGCAGAGAGCCCGACACGATCGATGTAGTTGATGAGAATGCCGACGCCGAGGAGACAACCGATCATCCAGCGTCGTCCGGGTACCTGTTGGCCTGCATCCGCCATTTTGAATCCTCGCTTGGAACGCAGGGGCGCGTCTCTCGCCCCGACATGGGGCACGGGAGAACGTCGCCGCGCCTGCAATTGCATTGTCTCTTATAGTGGACAATATTATCTTATAGCGTCACGTTAGTTATTCGCGCGGCATCCTGTCAAGCCTGCACATGCGGGCCCGCCCACCTGGACACGCGAGGACGGCGCCCGAAGCGATGCAAGTACATCGGTCGCAACGCTGCCGCTCGGTTCAGTTCAATGGCTTAGTGGTGGTCAGAGAGTTCGGTTGCGGTGGCGACGAGGTCGTCGAGCAGCGCGGTCCTGCGCTCCTTCACCGAATCCGCGGGAACAACGAAGCAAAGCGTCGCGACCGCAACACCCTTCTTGTCCCGGATGGGGGCGGCAAGACATGACGTAAACCGGTCGGACAGCGCCGTCGTCACGCATTTGCCGTCACGTCTGGCGCGTGCGACGTCCTTGACGAAATCGTCGATATCGAGGACGCGGCCGTCCGGAAGGCGAAAATCCTCTTTCGGAACGAACGCGCGAATGTCTGCCGGGCTCATATGATCCAGCAGCAACCGGCCGGATGCAGTCCACGGCAGCGGCACCTCGATGCCAACATCCGTCGTGATCCGGAACAGGCCCGACCCATCCCGCGTATCGACCACCACATATTTGCGGCCGCGCAACGCGCAGAGTTGCGCCGTGGCGCTGTGCTGGGTCGCCAGCCGGTCGAGGGCCTCGCGGCATCGGCGATGCAGCGGATTGGCCTCCGCATAGGCCCGCCCGTAGAGATGCACCGCCTTGCCGAAATAGACCTGACCGCCCTCGCCGACGCTCTCCAGCAGGTCCGCCTCGATCAGGCGGTTGGCGATGGCATAGACGGTCGATCGCGGCGCGCCCATTTGCTTCGCGAGGTCGCTGAGCTTGGAGGGCTCGCGCAAATGCAGCAGCGCTTCCAGGAGATCGATGGTCCGATCAATCCCGTTCTGGCGTTCCGCGGGCGAGGTGCCCTTTTTGGATGCGGCCAAACTTCACATGTCCTTCGTCAGCTTCGCCTTCCGGTTTTGGCATAAACCGCGCCGATGGTACAGCGTGCAGCTGTCCGCTGGCGCTAGCTCGACAGAAAGTGCACCAGGTCAATCATGCCAAGCCCCTCGCCGTCCGGACTGGCGTCGAGCTGTTCGCGCGGCTGCTTCTGCCGATTGACCCAGAACGTCGGATAGCCGAACAGCTTCGCGCCGGACGCGTCCCAGCCGGCGAAGGCCGCAAAGAGAACCTCTTCGCGCTTCAGTCCAAAAGCATCGAGGCCCATCTGATAGGCCCGCGGGTCGGGCTTGTAGGCCCGAACCGCATCCGTGCTCAGCTGAAATTCGAAGATGCCCTCGAGCCCAGCCGCGCGAATATTGGCGTCGAGCATCGCGGGCGAGAAATTGCTCAGGAATGCTAATCGCATGCCGTTGTCCTTCAGCATGGACAAGGCGGGCACTACGTCGGGCCAGACCATCATTTTGAGATAGCTCTCGACCAGCATACTTCTCTTGACGCCGGTCAGCTCGATATCGAGCGACTTGCAGGCGAACACCAGGGCGTCATCGATGACGCCAAGAAAGTCGCGATAATGTCCGCTCATGGTGCGGAGCCATGTGTACTCGAACTGCTTCGTTCGCCAGACGCTTGACAGCTCGGCACCACGTCCGGGAAACAGGTTCTCGGCAAGAGCAAAGATCGGACGCGGATCGAAAATCGGAAAGCCGTCGAAGGCGATCGCTCGGATCGGCGTGCCTGATCGCGGGGAGGCGTTTGCAATCCCGGATGCGACAGTCAACGACGTGATCGCGAGAAGTTGGCGACGACTGAAGGGCATCTGGGCCGTTCTTATCCGATGAACATAGCTGGCCGCGGTTTGCCCGGCTCCAGCCGGACGCGTTTCGCTAACCATGATCTTCCCACCGCTCCGATTATTCCCGTTCGCACCGACCTGAAGCGACGTCACGCGGGCACGCACAAGTGCCAGCGGCCGACCTATTCGCCGGAGCCGCCGACGCGGCAGCCCGACGTCTGCGATGCGCCACAGGGCGACATCTGTTCTTCGCTTCAATATAGTAGGCGGAAAGTCCCCCATTCGTGAGGAGCAGTGAATTGCGCACCAAAATATGGAGCAAGGTCCGGCCGTGCCTATGGGCCGCTTTGGTGCACGCGCTCGCTTTCGCTGGTCTCTGCCAGCAGGCGATGGCGCAAGAGGGCGTCTATCGCTGGCGAACCCAGACGACTGACGGGCGATCCTTTCTGAATCAGGCGGACTCCGAAGCGACAGACGCCGTGGGTCGCTTCGAACTATCGTGTGCCAATGGATCAGGAAACATCGAAGTCGCAGTAAGAATGAAGGATGAGCAGCGCGCCAAATTTGCGGAAATCCTGAAAAGCGGACGCTATCCTGATGTCGCACTGCTCGGTGACGGCGAACGCGGCGGATCGGTAATCGACGCGTTGAAAATGACGGACGATCCCGGCTGGTTATACACTTTCATCGTTTCCGCCGACGCCGAGTGGCTGGCTGAATTCGAGGCGACCGGAACACTGCGCTTCATTGTCGGCAAGACCATCAGAGACGGTGACAACCTCAAGGTCGGCCTCGACGCGATCCGCGACTTTCGAAGCCAATGCAGGAAGAAGCCCCAGCCGTCGCCGCCTGCGCCGCAATCGTCTCTGCCGTGGACCCGGCCAGATCCCAATGCGTTTCCGCCCGTGACGATGCCGCCCACCGTATCGCGCTAGTGCACGGTGAGCTTGGATTGCATTGCCATCGCGCCTGGGGGCAGCACCGGCCAGTCACGAGCCCTGCATATAGCGAACGGGGTTTTCAGGATCCGAGCTGAAGATGCCGGCAACCTCCGCGAAGAGGGTCGATACCGCATCGTGCTTGAGGTCGTCGAACCGCTCGAAACTGAAATTGTTGCCGCCCATGCGCAATTCGCCGAGTTTTCCGGCATAACGGGATACGACCGGCGCGCCTTGCCTGGTCACCGCGACGTACACGCTGATGTAGTTTTTCTGGAGCGCAACACCGATCACCGGCCACTCCGTGCTTTTCCCTGATTTGACGGCGTAGCGAAACTTGCCATAGCCGATCATCTTCATGCGCATTCCCGCCTCTCCCGCGGGCGTTCCGCGGTGGAAATAGCGCTTGAGGGCTGGCGCGGCCGAGACGACCAGCTTGTGCAACTCGGTCAGATCGCGCTTTCGCTCCGGATCAAAATCGAGATAGGCCTGCAATCTGTCGGCTGTCACCCGGAACATGTGAGCCTCGACTGGTGCCTAGTGCGCTGGCGGCACCGACCAGAACCGATCCTACGCTACCCGTGCGCCCTGCTCCAGTCGGGAGCGACCGTGCCCGAGACGCCCTCGAAGGCGCCGTCGACGAGCTCGAACACCAGGACGCGGGCGGCATCGACGGGGCCCGGCATGGTCACGCGTCCCTTGGGGACGAGCTTGAAACCGACGCGGCTGTAATAGGGCTCGTCGCCGACCAGCAGCACGAGGCGATGGCCTTTGTCCCTGGCGTCCTGCAGCGCCCGCTCCATCAGCATGCGGCCGATGCCGCGGCTGCGGAACGGTGGCTCGACGGTGAGCGGCCCGAGCAGCAGCGCCGGTATCTCGCCGATCATGACCGGCAATTGCCTGACGGAGCCGACCAGCAGTGTGCCGATGCGGGCGGTGAAGGAGACGTCGAGCAGATGGTCGACATGCTCGCGGATGCGGTAGGCGCTGAGCACGAAACGGCCGGGGCCGAAGGTGCGCTCGTGCAGCCGTTCGATCGCCTGGGCGTCGCCTGGAGCTTCGGGACGGATGGTGATTGAGAGATCGTTCATGTTGCTTCGCGGAGTAGCATCTGGACGTCCTGCCGTCCATGGGAGCGCACTACGTCAGTTTCTTTTCGGCGCCGGCTGGGACAGATAGGCCAGCATCTTCATCTCCCGCCGTCCCCGCGTCACGGTGTCGAGCACGAGGCCCGACGAGACCGACAGCAGCGCTACGATCGTCAATCCCATCGACAGCACTGCGGTCGGCAGGCGCGGCACGAGGCCGGTTTCGATGAATGTGACGACGATCGGAATCGCCAGGATGATCGCGGCCAGCGCCAGCAGGATTCCGATCACCGTGAAGAAGCGCAGCGGCCGCTCCGACCGGTAGAGCTTCAGGATAGTGCCGAGAATACGAAAGCCATCGCGCCAGGTGTTCAGCTTCGAGAACGAGCCTTCCGGGCGCGCGTAATAGGGCGTCTCGACCTCGGCGACCGGCAGCGACAGCTCCAGCGCGTAGACCGCGAGCTCGGTCTCGATCTCGAAGCCATCAGACAGCACGGGGAACGATTTGACGAAGCGCCGCGAGAATACGCGGTAGCCGGACAGGATATCCTTGAACTCCTGTCCAAAGGTCGAGGACAGGAAGCCGGTCAGCATGCGGTTGCCGGTGCGATGACCGAGACGGTAGGCGGCCTGCGACTGGTCGATGCGAAAGCCCACCACCATGTCGAGATGTTCGTCGAGCAGCTTGTCGATCATGCGCGGAGCGCTCGGCGCATCGTAGGTGGCGTCGCCGTCGACCAGCACGTAGATGTCGGCCTCGACATCGGCGAACATGCGACGCACCACGTGGCCCTTGCCCTGCCGCCGTTCGCTGCGCACGATCGCGCCGGCCTCGTGCGCGACGGTAGCGGTGCGGTCGCGCGAATTGTTGTCGTAGACATAGATCTCCGCCGCGGGCAGCGCCTTGCGGAAGTCGGCGACGACGGTCGCGACCGCCGCCTCCTCATTGTAGCAGGGCACCAGCACGGCGATGCGGGGTTGGACGGATGTCATTGCGGCAGCGCTCCCAGACTGGCCGGCTCGCGCCGGACCGATGCAGCCTCGCGCACCTCAGCCGGCTGAAGCAACCGGGCAAACGACAGCGTCCACAACGACAGCATCGCGATCGGCACGACGTAGTACGGCGTGAAGATCGGATGGCTCAGGAAGAAGCCGAGGTTGACGACGAGATTACCGGCAACGAGGAAGGCCGCCTGCCGCACATGCCCGTCGCGCGACCACAACAGCGAGAGCGTCGCGCCGATCGCGAGCACGATCAGCACGATCTGCATGTCGCGCAGGTACTGGCCAAGCACGGCGAAGTCCAAACCCGGCGCAACCACGTCGGCGCTGCCATAGGTCGTCGCCAGCGCACTGCCGGCGTTGATGGCCTGGGCGGCCAGCGTCGGAGCCATGCCGACGAGCACGCCGGCGCCGAAGGCGAGGCCCTGCACGAATGTTGCAACCGAGCGCGTCCACAGGAAGGAAATGCCGAGGAACAGGAAATAGCCGACCGCGAGCAGGCCATTCGGCAGTCTGAAGTTGACGGATGCGCCGAGCAAGAGACCGATCAGCGCGATCAGCAGGACGCTACGCTTGTCCCTGACCAGCCACAGTGCCGTCAGGAAACCCGCGACCGCGCACAGCGCCATGGTCGGCGCGACCGAGTAGCTCGCTTTCGCCGGATTGATCATGAGGTAGACGGCAAGCGCGCCGAACACGCCGGCGCCCAGGATCGACGGCAGCGTCCGCGCCATGGCAATGCCTGAGAGCGCGAGGCCGCACACGATCAGGCTCGCGGCAATGTAGAGCGGCACGACCTGATGTCCCTGCGGAAACAGCGCCAGCAGAAAGCCGGTGCCCGGCGGATATTGCAACACGACCTTGCCGCCCGGCATCGGATTGTGGCAGGGCCAGCGGATCGGATCCTTCCAATTGACGAAGGCGATTTCCTTCAGCTTGCCTTCGAAATAACGGTCGTCGTCCCTGCTAGCGTTGGTGTCGAGCCCACCGGCGCCGAAGCGCTGGAACAGATGCGCCTGCCGCAGATAGCAGATGTCGTCATAGACCCCGCGCGTCTCGCTCCAGCGCGACATTGTCGCAATGTTGCTGATGAGGATCGCGAGGCAGATCAGGCCGAAGGCAAGTTTTGCGGCTTTCATCAGGTTTCCGTGGCGCCCATTCGGACCGGTACTAGCATAGCCCGCCCTCAGCGCCACGTCGCAATCAGGGGCCTGCCGTGAAGCACTTCCGCGATCCGCAGCCGCGTGCCGGGGGTCGCCTCCTCCGGCAGCGCGGCGGTGTCGAAGAAGCCGCATTCGATGATCTCGCGGTTGGGCGCCGGCAGCCGGTCCTGCCGGAAATGCCTGACCACATAGACCGCGACATGGTCGCGGCGGGAGATGTGGCTGTTGAGAAAGATGCCGTGCAGCACGGCCTCCCCGGTGAGGTCGATATCGCCCTCCTCCTTGAGCTCGCGGCGCATCGCCTGTTCCATGGTCTCGCCGTAGTCGACGCCGCCGCCCGGCAGATACCAGCCCGAGACGTAGCTGTGCTTGACCAGAAACACCTTGTTGTCGGCATCGAGCACCACAGCACGGACGCCGAGCGTCATGCCGCGGACCAGCAGGAAATAGGCGTGGAAGACACGCCGCAGCAGCGGCTCGAATCTCCGTCGGATCTGGTCGAGGCGCTTGCCCATTAGTCTCTCGTGATGCGCCCTTCCAGGCTTCCCTTGCGTGATGAGCGCGACCTTGCCATTACAGCAACGGAATAGCGAGGCACTCGCGCGTCATGAAATCTTTCTCGGCACCTTTCACGCTCGCCCATCTGTCCGACCCGCATCTGCCGCCGCTGCCGAAGCCGCGGCTGATCGAGCTCGCCGGCAAGCGCGCGCTCGGCTACGTCAACTGGACGCGCAATCGTCACAAATACCAGCGCCGTGACGTGCTCGACGCGCTGGTCGCCGATATGCAGGCGCAGGCGCCCGACCACATCGCGGTGACCGGCGATCTCGTCAACCTGGCGATGGAGGCGGAGTTCGCGCCGGCGCGCGCCTGGCTCGACGGGGTCGGCTCGCCCGACCGCGTCACCACGATTCCCGGCAATCACGACGCTTATGTCCGCGCCACGCGCCATCGCTTCGGCGAGACCTTTGCGCCCTATCTTGCCAACGACGACGGCAGCATCGGCTTTCCCGGCGTGCGCCGGCGCGGGCCGCTCGCGCTGATCAGCCTCTCCAGCGCGGTGCCGACGCCGCCTCTGATGGCGACGGGCACGCTCGGGCGCGATCAGCTCGCAGCGCTCGAGCAGGTGCTCGCGCAACTCGCCGCCGAGGACGTCTTCCGCGTGCTGCTGGTGCATCATCCGCTGAAGTCCGATGCGCGCCAGAAGCGGCTGACGGATTCCGCAAGCCTGCTGGCGCTGCTCAAGCGGCGGGGTGTCGAGCTGGTCCTGCACGGGCACGATCACATCCACTCGACGATGTGGTTCGACGGCCCCAACGGCAACATTCCCGCGATTGGCGTGCCGTCGGCCTCGGCGCTCGCGCACGGGCGCTATCCGGCGGCGGCCTACAATCTGTTTGCAATCGAGAAGGACAATGCCGGCTGGCGCTGCGAGCAGATCGTGCGAAGCATCGATCAGGGCATGCAGATGCGGGAGATCAAACGCACGCGGCTGCTCTGAGAGGCGCGCGTCAGCGCGCGCACGGACGACGGAGAGCAATTACCAGCTCCGCAACGCCGCGAGTACGGCGACGCCGAACAGCGCGGCGGCACCGAGGATGAAGCCGAACACGAATGGCCAAACGCGCGAGCGGCGGGGCGGCTCCGCGACCTCCGGCTTCGGCTCGGGCAGCACCACCATGGCATGCTCGCGCTCGATCATGCGGCGGGCGACGTAGTCGGTCACGGCTTCGACGATCACCGCGGTGTCGTGCGATTCTGCGAGCACGATGCGGCCGAAGCGGGTGTCCTGGACGAAGCGATACATCCTTTTGTCGCGCCCCATCATGATGTGGGCGACGACGTCGATCCAGAGCCGCGGCGTATCGCCCTGGCTGATGCCGCGGTCGAACAGATCGATCTGCTCGGGCACCTGGGCGAACAGCGGGTCGAGCGCGTCGTTGAGGATCTCGAGCCGCGCCACCTCGGCATCCCTGAGATCGACGACGACGCCGGTCCGGTCGGCGGCCTCGATCCGCGCGCGCAGCAGCGCGTCGCGCAGCCGCACCGGGCGCGGCTGGCTGGGATGGGTCCCGCTGGTCTCGGGCTCTGACATGGTCGGCCTCGTCCTCGACTTTCCGCCGTTAACCTATCAGCAACCACAGCGCCCGCAAAGGGTCCATCATTCCAGATACTTACGACACCCACAGACCATTGATGTGTGCCAAAAACAGACGATCCCACCCGGCTTGCGCCGGATGGGACCATCCGTCCTTGGACGTCTTCTTGGATTTGTTGGGCAGCCGTCAGGCCGAAACCCGCGACGGCTCTTCCACGATCGAGAAACGGACGCCGGCCTTGTGGCGGTTCTCTTCCGAAACCGAGCGCCAGGCATCTTCGGCTTCCTTGCGGGTCTTGAACGGACCCTGCACCTGGGCCGAGCCTTCGACGAGCTTGTGGAAGTTCATCGAACCGAACTCGCCGCCGATCACCCAGAAATTGCTGCTGGTCATTGTCAGTCTCCTGTTACCCGGTTTAACCGAACTGGTTCATCGTGTTGTGCGCGCCGCCCGCCTTCAGGGCAGCTTCACCTGCGAAGTATTCTTTGTGGTCGTCGCCGATATCGGAGCCGGCCATGTTCTGGTGCTTGGCGCAGGCGATGCCCTGACGGATCTCCTGGCGCTGGACGTTCTTCACGTAGCCGAGCATGCCCTGCTCGCCGAAATACTCGCGGGCGAGATTGTCGGTGGACAGCGCGGCCGTGTGATAGGTCGGCAACGTGATCAGGTGGTGGAAGATGCCGGCACGCTTGGCCGAATCCGCCTGGAAGGTACGGATGCGCTCATCGGCCTCGATCGCCAGCGGCGTCTCGTCGTATTCCGGCTTCATCAGCTCGGCGCGGTTGTACTTGCTGACATCCTTGCCGGCTTCCTTCATCGCATCGTACACCTGCCAACGGAAGTTGAGCGTCCAGTTGAACGAGGGCGAGTTGTTGTAGGCGAGCTTGGCGTTCGGGACGACCTCGCGGATGCGGTCGACCATCTTGGCGATCTGCTCGATATGCGGCTTCTCGGTCTCGATCCAGAGCAGGTCCGCACCGTTCTGCAGCGAGGTGATGCTATCGAGCACGCAGCGGTCCTCGCCTGTGCCGGGACGGAACTGGTAGAGGTTCGAGGGCAGCCGCTTCGGACGCAGCATCTTGCCATTGCGGTTGATGATGACGTCGCCGTTGCGGGCGTTCTCCGCGGTGATTTCCTCGCAATCGAGGAAGCTGTTGTACTTGTCGCCGAGGTCGCCCGGCTTGTGGCTGACGGCGATCTGCTGCGTGAGACCAGCGCCGAGCGAATCGGTGCGGGTGACGATGACGCCGTCTTCGACGCCGAGCTCGAGGAAGGCATGGCGGCAGGCGCGGATCTTCGCGATGAACACCTCATGCGGCACGGTGACCTTGCCGTCCTGGTGACCGCACTGCTTCTCGTCGGAGACCTGGTTCTCGATCTGGAGCGCGCAGGCACCCGCCTCGATCATCTTCTTGGCGAGCAGATAGGTCGCCTCGGCGTTGCCGAAGCCGGCGTCGATGTCGGCGATGACGGGCACGACGTGGGTCTGGAAGTTGTCGATCTTCGCGATCAACTCCTTCTCCCGGGTGTTGTCGCCTTCCTTGCGCGCCTCGTCGAGGTTGCGGAAGATGTCGTTGAGCTCGCGGGAATCCGCCTGACGGAGGAAGGTGTAGAGCTCCTCGATCAGCGCCGGCACCGAGGTCTTCTCGTGCATCGACTGGTCGGGCAGCGGTCCGAACTCGGAGCGCAGCGCCGCGATCATCCAGCCCGAGAGGTACAGATAGGTGCGATCGGTCTTGCCGCCGAAGTGCTTCTTGACCGAGATCAGCTTCTGCTGGGCGATGAAGCCGTGCCAGCAGCCCAGCGACTGGGTGTACTTGGTCGGATCGTTGTCATAGGCCGCCATGTCGGCCCGCATCAGCGCCGCGGTGTAGCGGGCGACGTCGAGGCCGGTCCTGAAGCGGTTCTGCAGGCGCATGCGCGCCACGGCCTCGGCCGACACCCCGTTCCAGGTCGGCTGGTTCTTGAGGAGCGCCTGGGCCGCCTCAACCTCGCTCTGATACGAGGCCGGGCCCTGAAGGGTGCTGATGCCACGGGGCTGGTAGTTCATGTGCGTGCTCTCTCTTCTCGACATCTATGACAGTGCATTGCGAAATGCGTGACATGAGCTAAACGCGAGAAAGAGAAGTTCGTATAGAGGCCTTGTATTTGAATGGTGATGTCATGTAACATAAGAACATGTAACAGATGTAATTTTGTAAAGTTTGTAAAAATATAGGTCAACAAGACTGCCCTTAGTGGACTGTGGAGATGCGAGAGATGCCCGCCGAGTCCGGGAAAAAGCTGTTCGTCGGTCCGCGCTTCCGGCGGATCCGGCAGCAATTGGGGCTGTCCCAGACCCAGATCGCCGAGGGGCTCGGTATCTCGCCGAGCTACATCAATCTGATCGAGCGGAACCAGCGCCCGGTGACCGCGCAGATCCTGCTGCGGCTGGCCGAAACCTATGACCTCGATCTGCGCGATCTCGCCACCGCCGACGAGGACCGCTTCTTTGCCGAGCTCAACGAGATCTTCTCCGATCCGCTGTTCCGCCAGATCGACGTGCCCAAGCAGGAGCTGCGCGACCTCGCCGAACTCTGTCCCGGCGTCACTCATGCGCTGCAACGGCTCTACGCGGCCTATACCGAGGCACGCCAGGGCGAGACGCTGGCGGCAGCGCAAATGGCCGACCGCGACGTCGGCACGCGCTACGAGGCCAATCCGGTCGAGCGCGTGCGCGAGCTGATCGAGGCCAACCGCAATTATTTTCCGGAGCTCGAGCTGGCCGCGGAGACTCTTCGCGACGAACTGAACGTCCCGGCCGAAGGGCTCTATGCCGCGCTCGCCGCGCGCCTGCGCGAAAAGCATTCGATCCAGACCCGGATCATGCCGGTCGACGTGATGCGCGAGACGCTGCGGCGTTTCGACCGTCACCGCCGCCAGCTCCTGATCTCCGAGCTGGTCGACCCTGCCGGCCGCGCCTTCCAGCTCGCCTTCCAGCTGGGCTTGGGCGAATGCGGGCAAGCCCTGGAGACCATCATCGGCCGCGCCGGCCCGCTCGACGACGCGCCGCGGCGGCTGTTCCGCATCACGCTCGCCAACTATTTTGCCGCCGCCGTGATGATGCCTTATCCGGCGTTCCTGGCTGCCGCCGAAGCGCTCAACTACGACATCCACGTGCTGGCGCAGCGCTTCAATTCCGGCTTCGAGCAGGTCTGCCATCGCCTCACCACGCTGCAACGACCGAACGCGCGTGGCATTCCGTTCTTCCTGCTGCGCGTCGACAATGCCGGCAACGTCTCGAAGCGCTTTTCGTCGGGTACGTTCCCGTTCTCGAAATTCGGCGGCACCTGTCCGCTGTGGAACGTGCACTCGACCTTCGACACGCCGGATCGCCTGTTGAAGCAGGTGATCGAGCTGTCCGACGGCACGCGCTATTTCTCAATCGCGCAGATGGTGCGCCGGCCCGTCGCGCCACACCCGCAGCCGCAGCCGCGCTTCGCTATCGGCCTCGGCTGCGAGATTCGCCACGCCGCGCGCCTCGTCTATGCCGGCGGCATGGATCTGGAGAAGACGGAAGGCACGCCGATCGGCGTCAACTGCCGGCTCTGCGAGCGCGAAAACTGCGCCCAGCGCGCCGAGCCGCCGATCACGCGCACGCTGATCCTGGACGAGACGACAAGGCGGGTGAGCTCGTTCGCGTTCTCGAACGCGCGGGAGTTGTGAGGCGCGCGCATTTGCCTCAGTCTCGTCATTGCGAGCGAAGCGCAATGACGACGGACTTACGCCAGCGTATGCACGATCACCGGTCCCGCCGCGGCGCTCGCATGCCCCGCCAGCAATGACCCCAGATTCTTTTCGATCCAGGCAATCGCGCGCTTGTTCGCTTCCTCGGCCTGCTCGAACTTGTCGAAGATGGAGATCGCGGTCACCGTGTCGTCGCCGGCATAGACCACGTAATAGGCCCTGAAGCCGTCGACGTCGCTGATGATCGGAACGGCGCCGTCCTTGATGCGGCGCGCCAGCTCTTCGGCGCTTCCGCTTTTCGCCTTGGCCTGACGGATGGCGGCATACATGGCATCCTCCCTTCGGCTATTGCTGTGGGGCATGGTGCCCAGCTTCGATCCTACGCCGAAGCGCGGAGCCGGGATACCCTGCTTGGTTAACCCTGCCCTAATCCGCCTGCGCGATCTGCAACCAACGGTTAAGCACGCCTCAACATCGGTGCCTTAGTCTCGCCCCACTCACTTTTCGCAAACAACGGCAGCCTATCCTGCCGCGTGAAGTGACATCAGGGGGTTCATCATGCGCATTGCGTTGCTGCTGACCGCGACCATTGTCGGCGCGCTCTTCGCCAATCCGTCCAACGCCGGCTCGCTCGACGTCGCGTCCGCCGATGCCGCGAAGGCGGTGCCGCCCGGCTTCCAGAGCTACCGCGGCTACATGTTCGATGTGTCGGAGAATGCCGATCGCAAGGACGTCGACAAGCTCACCGAGAATCTGAAGCAGCAGATCGACGTCGTCGAAGGCGCCGGGTTCTCCCCGCGCGTGCTGCGCTTCTTCCGGACCGTTCCAATCATCGCGAGCGAGCTGGCCTGCCTCGACGAAGGTGCTGCGACCGCGTGCTACGGCCGGGTCACGCCGGACATCCAGCGCACCACCCCGCGGACGCTGACGGTGTGGGACCACGACAAGCAGCGCTGGACCAATCCGAACGCCGTCGACCTCGCGGTCGATTCCGGGCTCGGTGTGATCATGGTTCGGCCGGACATGATGCGTTACGAGAAAGAGGCCGTGCTGCTCCACGAGATGCTGCACGCCTATCACGCGCGGCTCTTGCCCGACGGCTACGCCAACAAGGGCGTGATCGGCTATTACGCCTATGCCAAGTCCAAGGATTTCCTGCCCAAGGAAGCCTATGCGCTGAAGAACCACATGGAGTTCTTCGCGGTGACCGCCAGCATCTTCCTGGCCGGCAAGAGCGAATTCCACGATCCCAAGACCCGCGAAGCGCTCAAGGAGAAGATGCCGGACTATTACAAATATCTGGTCGGCGTGTTCGGCTTCGACCCCGATCCGGCAGCCGCTTCGGCCGGACCGGTCGCCTCGCTGAAATAAGGCCGACGCAGGCGCACCTCGCGCCAAGCCAATGCCAGAAGCCGCGCGACATGCGCGGCTTTTCTGTTTTGGTAACCGGAAGCTGCGGATGACGCCCGGGCGGGAATTGCCAAGGTGGGGCCCGATCTGCATAGTCCCGCCGCATCGATTGGGACTGTTTCGAAGAGGATAGAAGACATGGCGGACGCCGACCTGGATGTCGTGATCCGGCAACTGGCCAGACAGCTGCAGACGGGCCTGATGACCCGCGCCAAGGAGCGGCGGGATCGCTTCAGCGGCCTTGCGGCCAAGGCCAAGGGCAAGGAGACCGGCGCCCGCTTCAAGATGATGGCGAAGGCCACCATGGAGCAGGCCACCTCCGCCGCAAGGCGCCTCCAGATGTCCGCCGACAACGTCGCCGACAGCTACGCCCGCGCCATGCGGCTAGCCGCCAGCACGCCTGTCGAGGTGAAGGCGGAGAAGCCGGTGAAGGAGAAACCGGCGAAAAAGGCTGCAAAGGCCAAGAAGGCCAAAGCGAAGAAGGCGAAGTAGGCGCGGCTTTTTCCACCTCGCCCCGCTTGCGGGGAGAGGTCGGATTGCATCGCAGATGCAATCCGGGTGAGGGGGTACAGGTCCCTCGACGATATCACGCGCGGATAGAGCCCCTCACCCCGACCCTCTCCCCGTGAGAACGGGGCGAGGGAGAACACCTCTCACCGCCGCGGTGTGGAGACCTGTGTCGGCTCGGCGTGGGCAAGCTCGGCGAGTTTTGCGCGCGCGGCGTCGCGTGTGCGGCCGTCCTTGCCGGGCGGCAACGCAATGGCAGCTTCGAAATCGGCGCGGGCATCGTCGGACTGGCCGCGGGCGAGGAACGCAAGGCCGCGGTCGAGGCGGGCCTGCGCGTCCGTTGGAGCGAGGCGGACAGCGGTGCTGTAGCTCAAGATCGCGCGGTCGAGATCGCCCTTGGCGGCGAGCGCGAGGCCGCGCTCGTGATAGGGCGCGGCCAGCTTGGGATCGAGCGCGATCGCCTCGTCAAAATCGGCAATCGCAAGGCTCAGCTCGCCGTTCTGACGGTAGGCCTGCGCGCGATCGCGATAGAGCGAGGCGCGGTTCGGATTGAGGTGGATGGCCTCGTTGAAATCGGCGATCGCCCGGTTGTTGTCGCCGTGGCGTAGCGCGATCCGACCGCGCCCCTCATAGGCGAAGGCGATCAGGGAGCCGCGAAACGGCGAGAAGCCGATCACGGCCGAGCAGATGTCGGGCTCGTCCTCATCACCGCAATTCACGACCGTATGCGTGGACAGGCCGATGGCCACGCCCAGGACGATCAACAATGGCACAGCAACTCTGGTCATCTTCGACGGCGACCGGCGACGGGCCGGCCACGCATCCCCTTTCGAAGGAACACTCTCGATCAGGGTGTTAACACCGGTAGGGCCGACCCTGTGTGCACCAGGTCACAAAGCCAGCCAAATTCGACCGGTTCCGCATCAGCCCCAAGGACCATTGGAAGGACCGCGTGCAGGACCATTTGAAGACGAGCGGCCCCACGGGCCCTGCGGCGGATAGTTTTCGTTGGCGCCGACCGACGGCGCGGCTTGCGTTCCGAGCTCGGCTGCGAGTTGCTGGAGCGCCGCGATGCGGTTCTGCGTCGAGGGATGCGTGGCGAAGAGACTGTCCACGCCATGACCCGACAGCGGGTTGATGATGAACATATGCGCGGTCGCGGGATTTCGTTCGGCATCATAGTTCGGCACCTGATGTGCGGCACCCTCGATCTTCACCAGCGCCGACGCCAGCCACATCGGCTGGCCGGCGATGCGCGCGCCGAGATTGTCGGCGGCATATTCGCGGGTGCGGCTGATCGCCATCTGCACCAGCATGGCGCCGAGCGGCGCCAGGATCATCATCAGGATCGAGCCGACGATGCCGGGACCGTTGTTGTCGCGGTTGCCGCCGAAGAACATCCCGAACTGCGCCAGCATGGAGATGGCGCCGGCGATGGTCGCGGTGATCGTCATCAGCAGCGTGTCGTGATTCCTGATATGCGCGAGCTCGTGCGCGATCACGCCGGCCAACTCCTCACGGCTGAGCTGATTCATCAGGCCAGTGGTAACTGCGACGGCGGCGTTCTCGGGATTGCGGCCGGTCGCGAACGCGTTGGGCTGCGCCTCGTCCATCAGGAACACGCGTGGCATCGGCAGGCTGGCGCGGCCCGCAAGCTCCGCGACGAGGCCGACCAGCTCCGGCGCGCTTTGACGGTCCACCTCATGGGCGCCGTACATCGACAGCACCGCGCGGTCGGAGTTCCAATAGGTGAAGAGATTGGTCGCCGCCGCAATCACGAGCGCGATCATGGCGCCTGAGGCGCCGCCGATCAGGTAGCCCACGCCCATGAACAGGGCGGTGAGGCCTGCGAGAAGCATTGCGGTACGCAGATAGTTCATGGCGACGTCCCATTGTTGACGCATAAGCCAGTGCAGCGAACCCCAGCTGCCAATCTGAGCCAGGGATTCAACAACGACCTTGAGTTATGAAGTTGGCCCCCCGCGACGCAAGGGCTGCGACTGCGTCGCGGCGCCGCACACCTAAACCTTGACGTGTATTTATACAAAAACCCACGCAAGAGCCTAGGTAATTGGAAAGCGTAGCCCGGGCTAAATCCGGAGACGCAAGCCACGGGAGCGCGGCTCGCGCATTGGTCAGTTGCATTGCCTCCCGCCAACCAGGTGACTGCTATGATGGATCGGTCTCAGGCCGCTTCCGTTCACGATGCGTCCCCTCCTTCAGGCGAAGCCGTTGGTTCCTCAGACGCGAAGGGCCTGCAGCAGACGCTGCAGGAGGAGCTTTTTGCCCATGAGAAGCAGCCACAGCAGCCCGCGGCGCGGGTCGAACCCACGGGTCCGCCGCAACGCCGGCTCCTATTGCGGCGGAGCCTGAAGATCGCGGCAGGGCTTGCCGTGATAGCCGTATTCGGCTGGCTGCCGCTGCGCGCAATGTGGCAGAATTCCAGTGTCGAGGCCGTGCTGAACTCCCGTCTCGTCACTCTGCGCACGCCGATCAGCGGACGCGTTGCTGCAGCCCCGGCTGCGATCAAGGACCAGGCGCATCTCGACGCCGGCATGGTCGTGCTGCGTGTCGTGAATTCGCGCGGCGATCGCACACGGCTTGACGACCTTCGACGGCAGAAATCGCGACTGGAGAACGAGCGGCCGAGCCTCGCATCGAAGCTCGAGACCGCTCAGGCCGCCCAGCAGGACCTCGCCCGGCAGGCCGCGCTGTTCAGGGACGGACGTGTCCTTCAGCTCGAGGCGCGCATCGCCGAAATCCAGACATCGATCGAGGCAGCCGCCGCGCGGCGAGAGGAAGCAAACGCAGCGGTCGACCGGGCGTCTTCGCTCGCGAAATCCGGCAACGTGTCCACGGTCGAGCTGGCGCGGCTGACCCGCGAGCTGTCGGTAGCGCAGCAGACCGAGCTCGGCGCGCGCAAGCGGTTGGACGCCGCGCAGATCGAGCTGCGTGCGGCAAGGAGCGGCTCGTTCCTTGGCGACAGCTACAACGACCGCCCAAGCTCGGTACAGCGCGAGGAGGAAATGCGTCAGCGCGCCAAGGACCTGGAAGCCGATCTTGTACACACCGACACCGAGATCGCCTGGCTCGCCAACGAGATCATAATAGAAGAGGTCCGCTTCGCCGACCTTTCCGAGGCGAGCATCAGAACCCCGGTCACCGGCCGGGTCTGGGAAATGATGACCTCGCCCGGCGAGGACGTGCAGGCCGGCCA
This sequence comes from Bradyrhizobium rifense, assembly GCF_008123425.1. Taxonomy (GTDB): domain Bacteria; phylum Pseudomonadota; class Alphaproteobacteria; order Rhizobiales; family Xanthobacteraceae; genus Bradyrhizobium; species Bradyrhizobium rifense. The sequence continues at coordinate 36,752 of NZ_VSSS01000015.1, read as the reverse complement.
GCCCCTGCTTAAGGTGCTGGATTGCACCGGTACCGTGATCACGGCCAATGTCACCGAGAACGTGTACAATCGGCTGCAGCTTGGCGATCACACCACATTCGAGCCGAATGACGGCGGAGCTCCGATCTCAGGCACCGTCGTAAATCTCACCGGGGCTGCAGGCGCCCCGGCCAACCTCGCCATCAATCCCGACACATTGAGCAAGGAGCCTTACCGCGTGACGGTGGCGCCTGCCGACGCCGCGGCCCACGACTGCACGGTGGGACGGACCGGCCGCGTCATCTTCGCGCGGCGCGAGACGGCGCCATGATGGACGCGCTGGCGCCCGGCTTTCTTGCGATCGGTGCGTTCATGGTGGTGGTGCCGCTTCTCAGGCGCGAGAACACACCGGCGCGTTCCCTCCTGACCGGCGTGTCGTTCATCCTGCTGCTGCGCTACTTCCATTGGCGCATCACCAAGACCGTGCCGCCGCCCGGGCTGACCGCGGATTTCCTGATCGGCCTTCCGTTCATACTGGCGGAATCCGCTTCGCTGATCGCGGTCGCGCTATCGATGCTCTTCCTCAGTAGAACCATCGACCGTTCGGGCGATGCAAAGGTCGACAGCCGCGCCAGGGATCCCGCAGCTCCGTTGATCGACGTCTTCATTTGCACCTACAACGAGGACAAATCGATCCTGGAGCGGACCATCATCGGCGCGACAGGAATGGAGTACGGCAACTACCGCGTCTGGGTGCTCGACGACGGACGTCGCCTTTGGCTGCGACGCCTCGCGCAAGAGCTCGGTTGCCGCTATCTCACGCGCGCCGACAACCAGCATGCCAAGGCTGGTAACATCAACCACGCGTTCAGACATGTCGGCGAATTGCCGAAGCCGCCGGCCTTCATCGCAATTCTTGACGCCGACTTCGTGCCGCGGCCCGACTTCCTCAGTCGGACCATCAGCCTGATGGATGACGCCTCCGTCGGGGTGGTGCAAACGCCGCAGCATTTCATCAACCCGGATCCAATCCAGACCAACCTCGCCGCCGCCGACGTCTGGCCGGACGAGCAGCGCTTCTTCTTCGACATCCTGATGCCAGCAAAGGACGCCTGGGGCGTCGCCTTCTGCTGCGGCACGTCGTCCCTCATCCGCTACGACGCACTGACGCAGATCAACGGCTTTCCGACCGACTCGGTCACCGAGGATTATCTCGTCACGCTGCGGCTGAATGAGCTTGGCTTCAACACCATCTATCTCAACGAGCGACTGACCATCGGTCTCGCGCCGGAAGGACTCAAGGAATATATCACCCAGCGCGGGCGCTGGTGCCTCGGCTTCATGCAGATCGTGCGCGGCCGCAGCGGGCCCCTGTCGCGTGATTCGAAACTCTCGTTCATCGACCGGCTGTCGCTGGTCGATGCCTTCATGAGCTGGACGGCCGTCTACGTGACCAAGATATTCGGGCTGGTGGTGCCCTGGCTGTTCCTGCTTTTCGACATCAAGGCGGTGCAGGCCGATCTCTCCGAGCTGTTGCGGTACTTCCTGCCGTTCTACGTCTGGCATGGCCTCACCATGGCGTGGCTGTCGCGCGGCCGTTCGCTTGCGATAATGACGGATGTGTCGCAGCTCGTTGCGGCGCCCGCGGTCCTCAAGGCGGTCGCGACCGGCATATTGAAGCCGAAAGGACACAAGTTCAAGGTCACGGCCAAGGGCGGCGAGCGCAGCCGGAAATTCGTGGAGTGGCCGCTGCTGCGGCTCTATGGCAGTGCGCTCATCATCACGCTCGCGGCCATCGCCTACGCCTTCATCCTGCACCTGCGTGGCGAGAACATCGCCTATGGCGGGCTGGCGCTGGCATGGAGCCTCTACAACGCGCTTATCCTCACCATCGTCTGCTTCGTCTGCATCGAGCAGCCGCGCAAGCGCAAGGCGGAGCGATTCAACCGCAACGAGCCGATCTTGCTGCAACAGGGCGGCAAATCATACCTGGCGCGGCTCGCTGATATATCCATCAGTGGCGCCCGCCTTCTCGACCCCGATCCACCGGCGATCGGCAGCAAGCTTGAATGCCGAATCTATGGCCGTTCGATCGCCGCCGTCGTGGTGCGGCGGACGAGGGATGGATTTGCAGTACGCTTTGAAGAAAGCATGGATATACGGGTCCATGCGATCAGGGCCTTCTACGCCGGTGAATATGTGCGCGCCTACAGGGGAATTAATGCCGTCCCCGTCGGCAAGGCGCTGCTGCTGCGGCTGTTCGGCTAGACGAAGGCGGGGAAAGGGCGCGGCCTCTCCCGAGATAGCCTCGGGGTGCTCCGCCTCGACGCGGGACCATGCGTCGGAGTACACAAGCCACCTCTTTATCGACCACGGCCGGCGCATTACGGTAGGATTCGCCAATGGCCCCGCCCCCGAACCGGTAAGCTTGATGTCCAAGACACGATACGCGATCGCTGCGCTTACGACTATTTTCTTGTCATTCTCCGCAGCATCTGCGCAGCAACTCCTTCCCCCTCCCGGCCGACCCGTGCTTCCCGCCGCGCCGAAGGCCACCGCGCCGTCGCCGCGCGCAGCGTCGTGCCACAATGGGCAAAACTTCGATCGCTTCCTGGCCGACGTGAAGAGCCACGCGGTTGCGGCCGGCGTGTCGCAGCGGACGATATCGGAGGCTTCGCCCTACCTCGTCTACGACCAGGGCATCGTCAATCGCGACCGCGGCCAGCGCGTGTTCGGCCAGCTCTTCACCGAATTCGCCGGCCGCATGGCCGCGCCCTATCGCATGCAGAACGGCCAGCAGCACATCAAGCAACACGCGGCGGCGTTCGCGCGCGCCGAGAAGGAATATGGCGTGCCGCCGGCCGTGATCGCCGCGTTCTGGGGACTTGAGAGCGACTTCGGCGTCAACATGGGCAATCTGCCGACGCTGAAATCGCTGGTGTCGCTGGCTTATGACTGCCGGCGCTCGGAGATGTTCGTGAACGAGACCATCGCCGCGCTGAAGATCATTGACCGCGGCGATCTCACGCCCGACGAGATGATCGGCTCCTGGGCCGGCGAGCTCGGCCAGACCCAGTTCCTGCCCGTGCATTACGTCAACTACGCCGTCGACTATGACGGCGACGGCCGGCGCGACCTCCTGCGCAGCGAAGACGACGTGATCGGCTCGACCGCGAACTACATCGCCAACGGCTTGAAGTGGCGGCGCGGCGAGCCGTGGCTGGAAGAGATCAAGGTGCCGCAGAAGCTGCCATGGGATCAGACCGATCTCAGCGTGCAGCTGCCGCGCTCGAAGTGGGCGCAGTTCGGCGTCACCTATCCCGACGGACGGCCGCTGCCGAATGACAATCTCGCGGCGTCCGTGCTGCTGCCGATGGGACGCAACGGGCCAGCCTTCATGGCGTATGCGAATTTCGCGGCTTACACCGAATGGAATAACTCGCTGATCTATTCGACCACCGCGGGCTATCTCGCCTCCCGCATCGCGGGCGCCGCCCCAATGCGCAGGCCGGCCGGGCAGGTCGCGCAACTGCCATTCAACGAGCTCAAGCAATTGCAGCAATTGCTGGTCCAGGCCGGCTTCAATGTTGGCAAGGTCGACGGCGTGCTGGGCCAGCAGAGCCGCGCCGCCGTGAAGGCGATGCAGATCAAATACGGCCTGCCGGCCGATTCCTGGCCGACCGCGGAGCTTCTGGCCCGCATGCGCGGCGGCACGGCCCAGGCGCAGCCGGCGGCGACGGTGCGGTAGAATTTTCGCACCGCACAAGCCACTTCGGCGATTGTATTATTCCATGAGGCTCCCATGTGAGTGGCTCAGGTTTTCTCCTGAGGTCTCCCACCACTGAAGCGAGCATCACATGTCCTTCCACGACGCCGTCGTCCCCGCCTATCTGCAGATGCTGAACAGCCTGACCGGCCTGCTCACCAAGGCCGAGGCGCATTGTACGGCCAAAAAGATCGACCCGAGCGTCCTGCTCGGCTCGCGCCTCTTCCCGGACATGCTGCCGTTGTCGAAGCAGATCCAGCTCGCCAGCGATTTCGCCGCCAAGGGCTGCGCCAGGCTGACCCATAGCGAGGTGCCTTCGATGCCCGACACGGAAAAGACGTTCGAGGAGCTGAAGCAGCGGCTCGCCAGGACGATCGATTACGTGAAATCGTACAAGCCGGAGCAGTTCGAAGGCGCCGACAGCAAGGACGTGACCTTCCCGGCGGGCCCCGACCGGACCATGACGCTCAAGGGCCAGCAGTTCTTCAGCGGGGTCTCGCTGCCGAACTTCTATTTCCACGCCACCACCGCCCACGGCATCATGCGTCACAACGGCGTCGAGATCGGCAAGCGCGATTTCCTCGGCGCGAACTGATTTGCGCAATCGCACGGCCCCGGCAGCGAAATCACGCTGCCGGGGCCGAAATTGCGTATGAATTATGCTGCACGGGCCTTGCCGCGCAGCTCGCCTGCACTTTCCGTATGGCTCATCCCTTGCGCTGATTGCCGCAATGCACAAGTGTTCCGGACCTCTTAACCCCCGGAAGCACACCAATGAGCCGTTCGACCAAATTGTTTGAGACCTACAAGCTCGGCCCGATCACGCTGGCCAACCGGCTGGTGATGGCGCCGCTGACGCGCAACCGCGCTGCGCCCGGCACCTTCGTCCCCTCTCCGCTCGCCGCCGACTATTACGGCCAGCGCGCTTCCGCGGGCCTGCTGATCACCGAAGCGAGCCAGGTCTCGCAGCAGGGCCAGGGCTACCAGGACACTCCCGGCATCTACTCGAAGGACCAGGTCGCCGGCTGGCGCAAGGTCACCGACAAAGTGCATCAGCGCGGCGGCAAGATCTTCATCCAGCTTTGGCATGTCGGCCGTATCTCGCATGTCGACCTCCAGGCGGGCGGCGCAGCCCCCGTAGCGCCGAGCGCGATCCGCGCCAAGGGCAAGACCTTTGTGAACGGCACCTTCGCCGACGTCTCCGAGCCCCGCGCGCTCGAGCTCTCCGAAATTCCGGGGATCATCGACGACTTCAAGCACGCCACGAAGAATGCGCTGGAGGCCGGTTTCGACGGCGTCGAGATCCACGGCGCCAACGGCTACCTGCTCGACCAGTTCGCCAAGGACGGCGCCAACAAGCGCACTGACGCTTATGGCGGCTCCATCGAGAACCGCGCCAAGTTGATGCTGGAGGTCTCCAAGGCCGTCGTGGCGGAAGCCGGCGCCGACCGCACCGGCATCCGCATCTCGCCGGTGACACCCGCCAACGACATCGTGGATTCCAATCCGCAAGCCTTGTTCGATCACATCACCGACGGCCTCAACGCGCTGGAGCTCGTCTATCTCCACGTCGTCGAAGGCGCCACCGGCGGCCCGCGCGACTTCGCATCATTCGACTATGCGAGCCTGCGCAAACGCTTCTCGGGCGCCTATATCGCCAACAACGGCTACGATTTCGATCTCGCGACCAAGGTGCTCGACGCGAACGCGGCTGACCTGATCGCCTTCGGCAAGCCTTTCATCTCCAACCCGGACCTGGTCGAGCGGCTGAAGAAGGGCGCGGCGCTGAACGATTGGGACAAGAACACGTTCTACGGCGGCGGCGCCAAGGGCTACACGGATTACCCGGCGCTGGCGGCGGCGAAGTAAGGCTGCAGCGGAAACCAACCACACGACAGCTGTCATGCCCCGCGAAAGCGGGGCATCCAGTATTCCACCAGCAGCGAGATTCAACCGAGAGGCCGCGGCGTACTGGATCGCCCGCCTTCGCGAGCGATGACACCAATAGAGTGGAAAGCGCTTGCCACGAACTCGTCATTGCGAGGAGCGAAGCGACGAAGCAATCCAGGCTCCCTCCGCGGAAAGATTCTGGATTGCTTCGCTTCGCTCGCAATGACGATGTGGCTATAAAGTGAGCTCGCAAGAAAGACGAAGTCCGGGATCACTCCAGGCATTTTTCTTTGCGGCTCGCTATTGTATCACGCCGCGTAGCGGTTGAACTTCGATTTGGAGATCGAGGTTGCGGCGACGTGGACGTGCTGCGCCAGCTCGGCCTCGGCGCGCTCCCTGGTCCAGCGCGTCGTCGGCACCGAAATGTTGATCGCGGCAACGGCGCGGCCATGTTCGTCGATGATGGGGGCAGCGACCGAGATATCGCCCATCACGGTCTCGTTCATGACGACAGCATAGCCGCGTTGGGCGGCGACGCGAACGCGCTCAAACAGCGCCTTCGGGTCCGTCACGGTGAACGGCGTTAGCGGCGCCAGCGGCGTCCGTTCGAGCAGCGCGAGGCGCTCCTCCTCGGGCAGCGCCGATAGGATCGCGGTGCCCGACGCCGTGAAGAAGGTCGGCAATCGGCTGCCGATCACGATGTCGATGTTGATGAGGTGCGCACCCGGAAAGCGCGCAACGAAGACGACCTCGTGGCCATCCAGCTCGTGCAAATTGGTCGTCTCCCCGAGATTGCGGCTGATCTCGAGCAGATAGGGCGAGGCCCGGTCAATCAGGTCGTTGGCCTTGAGATAGCTGTGCGAGAACTGGAGCACCTTCGAGGTGAGGCCATAGTTGCGCGTGCCCTCGATCCGCTTGAGATAGCCGAGCGTTTCGAGCGTGTAGACCAGACGCTGAGTGGCGCTGCGATCGAGATCGGCGGCGCGCGCGATGTCGGCGAGCGTCATGTGACGCTGCGGCCCGTCGAAGGCATGCAGGACCTGGAACGCCTTCTCGGTCGAGCCGACGAACAGAGACGAGCGCGGCTCGTCGGCCTTGTCCGTCGTCTTCGCGCCAGGCTTCTCGCCGGCTTTGGCGGCCTTTGCCTTCGCAGGCCGGCCGCCACCCTCGCGGCTGCTACGCGCCATGCTGCCATCCTCTCAAGCGATGCCCTCCGAGATCGCCAACTGCCGGCTGAGCTCGGCGCGGAATGCCGAGACCAGCGCCGGCGCCGGTTGGACCAGCGGCGCCAGCATGCGCGGCGCCTCGACGCCGACGAGATCCATCACCGCCTTCATCGGCCCCGGATTGGTCTCGGCGAATGCCATGTTCATCAGTGGGATCAAGCGGCGATGGAGGCTCAAGGCCTCCGCTGTCTTGCCCGCAATGGCCGTCTCGAAGATCTGGCGCCAGGCGCGCGGCAACAGGCATGCGGTCACGATAATGCCGCCCTTCGCGCCCGCCGCGAGATGCAGCGGGAACAGGCTGTCCTCGCCGCTCAGCACCGCAAAGCTTTCGTCGACGCCGGCCACGACCTGGAGGAAATGGTACATGTCGAGATTGCAGGCCTTCATGCCGATGATGTTGGGATGCCTGGAGAGCTCATGCAGGATCTTGGGCTCGATCGCGATCCGGGTGCGATAGGGAATCTCGTAGATCAGGATGGGCACGGGCGAAGCATCGGCATAGCGCAGGAAATAGTCGCGGACGCCAGCCTGAGTCGGATTTGTATAATATGGCGTAAGAACCAGGAGACCGTCCACGCCCTCCGCTGCGAATTCCTTGCCCGCCTGCAAGGCATCGTGGAAGCCAGTGTCCAGCACGCCCGCGATGACCGGGCCCTTGCCCGCCATCGCCTTCACCGACAAGCCGGCCATCTTGATGCGCTCGGCGCGCGCCAGCGCGCCATACTCGCCGGTGCCGCCGAGCGGCACCACGCCGTCGATGCCCTGCTTGTTGAGCCAGGCAAACAGGGCCGAGACCGCGCCGGCATCGATGGTGTCGTCGGTCTTGACCGGGGTCGGAATGGCCGGGAACAGGCCGCGGAGGCGATTGGCAGTGAGCATGATGTGAACCTCTGGTTGGAATGCGGGACGGCTACCTCGCCGCAGCGCGCCTGCGCAGGCGTTCGGCGACGAAGATCAGCAGCCCCATGAAAATGAACAGGCAGGTCGAGACGGCGGCGATCGCGGGCGAGACCTGAAGCGTCACCTCGTCCCAGAACTGCTTTGGCAGCGTCGCGTTGAGGCCGCCGGTCGCAAACAGCGCGATGGTGAGTTCGTCGAACGAGGTCGCAAAGGCGAACAGGAATGACGACATCATGCCGGCAGCGAGGATCGGGAAGGTGACGTAGCGCAGCGTCGCGAACGGACGCGCGCCGAGGCTCTGCGCGGCATGGTCGAGCCGCGTGTCGTAATTGCGCAGCACGGCCATCATGGTGATGACCACATAGGGCACCGCGACGACAGTGTGTCCGAGAATGAGGCCGAAGGCGCTGCCGACGAGGCCCATGCGGGCGAAGACGTAAAACAGGCCGACTGCGATGATCATGCGCGGCACCACGATTGGCGACAGGATGAAGGCCAGCCACGCCGCCTTACCGCGGATGTCGCTGCGCACCAGCAGGAACGCGGCCGGCGTGCCGATCAGCATCGCGAGCAGCCCCGTTCCGACCCCGACCAGAAGCGAGCGCAGCATGGCCTGGGTCCAGAGCGGCGAGCTCAGCACGGTCTCATACCAATGCAGGGTAAAACCCTGCGGCGGCCAGTTGAGACCGCCGCTGCCGAACGACAGCGGGATCATCAGGATGGTCGGCGCGCTGATGATGAGCAGCATGATCCAGACGAAGGCCTGCAAGCCCATGCCGGCCTGATCGGGATTGCGGCCGCGACGGCGTGACGGCAGGAGCCGGAGAATCCGGTCGGAGATCGCCCCGAGCAGCGTGAGGAGCGCGTCGCCCGCCTTCTGAAGGGGACCCGACAAACGCGACGGCGCCGCATTGCGCGGCGCGGCCGCGCCGGTCATGGTCGACAGGCCGAGCAGCCGGTCGTAGGCAGCAAAGACGATGAAGACCACGAACAGCAGCAACACCGAGATCGCGCCGGCAAAGCCCCAGTTCATGGTCTGCTGGACCTGGTCGATGATGAGCTGCGTGATCATGGTCTCGCGGCGCCCACCGAGCAGGGCCGGCACGATGAAGAAGCCGATCGCGGTGACGAACACCATGATTCCCGCCGCGGCGACACCCGGCAGCGACAGCGGGAAATAAATCTTCCAGAACGCCATGCCCGGCTGCGCCCCGAGCGTGGCGGCCGCGCGCGGCAGGTTGCGGTCGATGTTCTCCATCACCGAGAGCATCGTCAGCACGGCGAGCGGCAACAGCGCATTCACCATGCCGACCAGGACGCTGCCGAAATTGTAGAGCAGGCTCGCGGGGCTCGAGATGATGCCGAGCGAGATCAGGAGCTTGTTGATGACGCCGTTGCGCCCGAGCAGCACGATCCAGGCGAAGGCGCGGACCAGGAAGCTGGTCCAGAACGACAGCAGCACCCAGAACAGCAGGGTCGTCTTGCGCTCCTTGTCGACGACCGAGATCAGATAGGCGATCGGATAGCCCGTGACGACGCAGACCAGCGTGGTGACCAGCGAGATCTTCAGCGTGATCAGGAGAACGTCGAGATAGACCGATGAGGCGAAGAGCTGCCGGTATTGCGCCAGCGTGAAGCCATTGTCGCCGTAGACGCTGAGCAGCAGCAGCTGGCCGACCGGATAGACCAGGAACAGCATAAGCAGCAGGACCAGCGGCGCGCCCATCGCCGCCCGTGTCCAGGCCAGATTCCGCTGTATCGCGCGCGGGGCGGCCAAGCTCAGATCCCCTTCCCGTCGCGGATGGCGACGGCGTCCGCTGCATGCCATCCGAGCGACAGAAGCTGCCCGATCTCGTAGGGCGCCGCGCCGCTGCGGGTCGGATGCGCGGCGACGAGTTGCGGCATGCCTGCCGTCTCCGGCGCGATGTAGAGCCGCGTCAGGCTGCCGCTGATCATCACATCCAAAAGCCGGCCAGAGAGCCGGCCGGCAAGCTGGCCTCCACCGCCGGCGTCCCCGACCACGAGATTCTGGGGACGCACCATCACCTTGATCGGCTCGCCTGCAGCGAAACTCCCGCCATTGCCGACCGCGCGCGAGGGCGCTGCCTGCGCGGCTAGGACGATGTCGAGCCCATCGCCGTCGACGCCACGCACGGTGGCGCTGAGCAAATTGGACTCGCCGAGGAAGTCTGCGACAAACACCGAGCGCGGACGGAAATAGAGGTCCGCAGGCGTGCCGAGCTGCTCGATCGCACCGGCATTCATCAGGCAGATGCGGTCAGACATCGTCATCGCCTCTTCCTGGTCGTGGGTGACGTAGACGATCGTGGTGCCGAGCTCGCGATGGATGCGCTTGATCTCGAGCTGCATCTGGTCGCGCAGCTTCTTGTCGAGCGCGCCGAGCGGCTCGTCCATCAGGATGATCGCAGGGCGATAGACGATGCAGCGCGCCAGCGCGATGCGCTGCTGCTGGCCGCCGGACAGCTCGCGCGGATAGCGTTTTGCAACGTGCGGCAGCCGCACCGTTTCCAGCGCCTCGGCCGTGCGCCGGCGCGCCTCGGCGTCGGCCACCTTCCGCATCTTCAGCGGAAACGCGATGTTGTCCTCGATCGTCATGTGAGGAAACAGCGCGTAGTTCTGGAACACGACGCCGATATCGCGATCGTAGGCCGGACTGTGCGTGACGTCGGCATCGTCGATCAGGATCCGCCCCTCGTCGGGATGGGCGAGGCCTGCGATCAGGCTGAGCAGCGTGGTCTTGCCCGATCCGGACGGGCCGAGCAGCGTGAGAAACTCGCCCTTGGCGACGTCGAGGCTGGTCGGCGCCAGCGCAACGAAGTCGCCATAACGCTTGCACAGCTCGTGAATGCGCAGGCTCGACGAGACCATGGGCCGCTCCGATCGCTTCGCGCTTCCCTTGGCGCCGGTCAAGCCAGGATCCAGCTGTTGAAGCGCTCGATGACGGCGGCCTGGTTGTCGTACCAGAATTTCGGATCGATCTTCAGCCCGGCCTTGATGTTGTCGGGATAGGTCGGGCAGTTCTTGGCGACCTCCGGCTTGACGTAGTTGAAGGCCTCCGGCTGCGTGAGGCCGGCCGGGAAGTATTCGACCAGCGCAGCCTGTCGCTTCGGATCGGAGGCGAACTTGATGAACTCACGGCAGGCATCCGCGTTCGGCGTGCCGGCGAGGATCGACCAATTGTCGGCGCCCCAGACCCCCTGGTTCCAGACGATCTCGACGGGGGCGCCTGCCGCCTGCGCCGACTGCGCACGCGACACCCAGGTCGGAAGCAGGTCGATCTCGCCCGAGGTCAGCATCTGCTCGACCTGCGCGCCGCTGGTCCACCACACCGCGACCGACGATTTGATCTTGTCGAGCGAGGCGAAGGCCTTGTCGAGATCGCAGGGATAGACCTGCGCGGTCGGTGCGCCCGCTCCCATCAGCGCCTCCTCGATCGTGTCGAACGGATGCTTGCGCACCGAGCGGCGGCCGGGGAAGTCCGCCACGTTCCAGAAATCGGCCCAGGATTGCGGCGCCTTGCGGCCCTTGAAGGCGTCGGTGCGATAGGCGAGCACTGTGGTGTAGACGTTGGTCGCGACGCCATAGGGCGACTCATATTCGGCGGGGATCGACTTGATCACCGGCTCGGCTTCGAGGCCATGCTTCTCGAGATATTGCTTGCCGCCCGTGGTCAGGATCTGGATCGCGGGCCAGGAGATCTTGGCCATGTCCCAGGTGTAGTTCTTGGTGTCGACCATGGTCTTGATCTGCGCGACCGGCTCGGCATTGGCCTGCACGCCGACGACCTCGATCCCGGTCGCCTCCGTGAACGGCCGGTAGTACACCGCGCCATAGGCCTTGGTGTAGATGCCGCCATCGTCGCGCACGACAATGCGCTTGCCCGCGGCGCGGGACGGCGACCAGATCGAGGGCGCAGCGAGCGCGACGGCGCCCGCTCCTGCACCGAGCACCAGGCGGCGTCGGGAAGTGATGATCTTCGGAGCGTTTGTCATGTCAGTCCCCTCTATGATGTTGCAATGGATGGTGGTGGCAGAACGCGGCCAGGATTGAAGAGACCCTTTGGATCGAATGCCTGTTTCACCGCCTGCATCAGCGCGAGCTCGACCGGCGGCTTGTATCGGGACATCTCGTCGGTCAGCGTGCGTCCAACGCCGTGCTCGGCGCTGAAGGTGCCGCGCAGCGAGCTTGCGACATCGTTCATGGCGCGGCGGATTCGCTGCGCCACGGCGTCGCGCTCCGGCACGGCGTCCCACTCGGCAAAGCTGAAGAAGGGAATGAGATGAATGTTGCCGTCGCCCATGTGGCCGACGATGATGAACGGCAGATCCGGCACGACCGCGCGCACGGCTGCCATCGCCTGGTCGATGAAAGCCGGCACGGTCGACACCGGAACCGCGGTGTCCGAGGTGAGGCCCACGCCGGCTTTCTTGTTGGCTTCCGAGACGCTGTGACGCACCAGCCACATCGCCTTGCGCTGCGCCTCGCTCGCAGCGACGACGCCGTCGCTGACCAGCCCCGCCTCGAGCGCCTGTTCGAGCACCACTTGCATCGTCGCCGCGAGCGCTGCGGCATCGCCGGTATCGGACAATTCGACGAGGACGTGCCAGGTGTCGATCTCCGCGACCGGGCAACGCCGGCCGGACACCTGCTCCAGCACGAGCTGGATCTGCTTCGCATTCATCAGCTCGAAGGCCGAGAGCCGTGAGCTGCAAGAGGCCTGGAACAGGCCGAGCACGTCCAGCGCCTTCTGCGGGCTGTCGACCGCGAGCCAGGCGACCGCCTCCGCCGTCGGCAGTGGATGCAGCTTCAGCACCGCGCCGGTGATGATGCCCAGCGTGCCCTCGGAGCCGATGAAGAGATGCTTGAGGTCGTACCCGGTGTTGTTCTTGCGCAACGCGTAGAGGCCGTCCCAGATCGATCCATCCGGCAGGACCACCTCCAGCCCGAGCACATTGTCGCGCGTGTTGCCGTAACGAAGCACGCCGGTGCCGCCGGCGTTGGTGCCGATATTGCCGCCGATCTGGCAGGACCCTTCGGCGCCGAGGCTCACCGGAAACAGCCGGCCGGCAGCGGCAGCGGTCTCCTGAATGGTTGCGAGCACGCAGCCGGCATCCACCACCATGGTGTTGTTGACGGGATCGAGCGAACGGATCCGGCGCATGCGGGTCAGCGCGACGATCACCGGCGGCTTGCCCTGCCCCGACGGCGTCGCTCCGCCGCACAGGCTGGTGTTGCCGCCCTGCGGCAGTATCGGCGTTTCATGCGCGACGCAGAGGCGGACGATGGCCGCGACCTGCTCCGTGGTCGACGGCAACACCGCGCAGAGCGCCGGCGCGCGGAAACGACCGCGCCAATCCTCGGTGAGCCCCGCGAGATCCTCCTCGCGAGTCAGCACGGCCGTGTCGCCCAGCAACTGCCTGAACGCCTCGATCAATGCCATCGACCGCCTCCGGGACGGGCCGACGCTGGCCCAAACGGGATCCGCTGAAATAATCGTATTGAGATTACTTCAATCGCATTATGCTGATCATGAATTCAGCGTGACAGGGAGTCAAGCGGGGGGCGTTCGATCATTTGCCGGCGTCGCAGGGAACGCGACTCCGGACCTCCGCTGTCATTCCCCGCGAAAGCGGGGAATCCAGTACGCCGCAGTCCATCGATTCGATCACAACCGTCTCGGAGTACTGGATCGCCCGGTCATCAAGCCGGGCGATGACACCGAGGGTGGGAAACAAGTTGTGCGGAAGGTGACAGCAGAAAAAAGTTGGATGCGCATTGCCTGCGCAAAAACAAAAAGGCCGGGATTGCTCCCGGCCTTTCGTCGTTATGAGGCGTCGCTTACTGCAGCGAGGCGCGCTTGGGCGGGGTGGCCGGCCACGACTTGATCAGGGTGTCGTAGTCGATCGTTTCGCCCTTCGGCTTCTCGTTGGCGAGCTTGCGCTGCGGAGCAATCGTGCCGTCCTTCTGGGCCTTGGCGAACCAGAACTCGGCCGACTCCTTCTTGTGCAGCTTCGGACCGCAGGCACCCTGCACGCCCGACTTCTCGATACGCTCCATGACGGAGTCCTGCGCGGCGGCAAGAGCATCCATCGCGGCTTGCGGCGTCTTCGCACCGGACGACGCATCGCCGATGTTCTGCCACCAGAGCTGCGCGAGCTTCGGATAGTCAGGCACGTTGTTGCCGGTCGGGGTCCACTGCACGCGCGCGGGCGAGCGGTAGAACTCTATCAGGCCGCCGAGCTTCGGCGCACGCTCGGTGAACGACTTGTCCCAGATGTCGGATTCACGGATGAAGGTGAGACCGACATGGCTCTTCTTCAGCGACACCGTCTTGGAGACGATGAACTGGAGATACAGCCAGGCTGCCTTGCGGCGATCCGCCGGGGTCGACTTCAGAAGCGTCAGCGAACCGGCGTCCTGGTAGCCGAGCTTCATGCCTTCCTTCCAGTACGAACCGTGCGGCGACGGAGCCATACGCCACTTCGGCGTACCGTCCGCGTTCATCACGGCGATGCCCGGCTTCACCATGTCGGCGGTGAAGGCGGTGTACCAGAACATCTGCTGGGCGATGTTACCCTGCGCCGGGACCGGACCCGATTCAGAGAACGTCATGCCCTGCGCCTGCGGCGGAGCGTACTTCTTCATCCACTCCAGGTACTTGGTGATCGAGTAGACCGCAGCCGGACCGTTGGTGTCGCCGCCGCGCTCGATCGACGAGCCGACCGGACGACAACCTTCCATGCGGATGCCCCACTCGTCGACCGGCAGACCGTTCGGAATGCCCTTGTCGCCGTTGCCCGCCATCGAGAGCCAGGCGTCGGTGAAACGCCAGCCGAGCGACGGGTCCTTCTTGCCATAGTCCATATGGCCGTAGACCTTGATGCCGTTGATCTCCTTGATGTCGTTCGTGAAGAACTCGGCGATGTCTTCATACGCCGACCAGTTCACGGGCACGCCGAGATCGTAGCCATACTTGGCCTTGAACTTGGCCTTGTAGTCAGGGTTGGTGAACCAGTCGTAGCGGAACCAGTAAAGGTTCGCGAACTGCTGGTCGGGCAGCTGATAGAGCTTGCCGTCCGGCGCGGTGCCGAACGACTTGCCGATGAAGTCGTTGACGTCGAGCTGGGGATCGGTGACGTCCTTGCCCTCGCCGGTCATGTAGTCCGACAGCGCGATGGTCTGGCCGTAGCGGAAGTGCGTGCCAATCAGGTCGGAGTCGTTGATCCAGCCATCATAGACGTTCTTTCCGGACTGCATCTGGGTCTGCAGCTTCTCGACCACGTCACCTTCCTGGATGATGTCGTGCTTGAGCTTGATGCCGGTCAGCTCGGAGAACGCCTTGGCGAGCGTCTGCGACTCGTATTCGTGGGTCGCGATGGTCTCGGAGACAACGTTGATCTCCATGCCCTTGAAGGGTTCGGCGGCCTTCGCGAACCACTCCAGCTCCTTCTTCTGGTCGTCCTTCGAAATGGTCGAAGGCTGGAATTCCGCAATCCACTTCTGGATGGCGGCATCGTCGGCGGCGCGAACCGGCGCCGAGGCAGCGAACGCGGTGGCGAGAATGGCCGCGGCGCTCGATACGGTCAGAAAGCTAATCTTGGTCAATGGGCCTTTCCTTCTCCTAAACTGTCGCATGTTGTTCCTCCGTTGCAGCGACAAAACTTTATACAGGCCCGGGTTGGTCCCGGATCTGGCCGTCCCTTCGCGAGCTTCAGACCGTGCGGAAAATGAGCACGGCCGTCGCCAGCGAAATTCCTGATGCGAGCCACAGGCTCGAAATCTCAATCCCCTCCTCGCCGATCGGCAGCGAGGCGATCGGGTTGGTGCCGACCAGGCCGATCCACACCAGATGGATGACGGCAGCCAAAATCAGCGAGATGAACAGCCGGTCGCCGCGCGTGGTCGGAATACTGAGCACGCCGACCCGCTCGGCTTCAGGATAGACCGACGCGAGCCACGTCATCGTTGCGAGCGTGCAGGCGAGCGCGACGAAGAAGATCGCCGTCGGCAGCGTCCAGGCCATCCATGCGATGGATTCCATGAAAACCTCCTCAGACCCGGCCAAGCGCGAAGCCGCGCGCAATGTAGTTGCGGACGAACCAGATCACCAGCGCGCCCGGGATGATGGTGAGCACACCGGCGGCCGCCAGCAGGCCCCAATCCATGCCGGCCGCCGACACCGTGCGGGTCATGATCGCCGCGATCGGCTTGGTCTGCACCGAGGTCAGGGTCCGCGCCAGCAGCAGCTCAACCCAGGAGAACATGAAGCAGAAGAAGGCGGCGACGCCGATGCCGCTCGCAATCAGCGGCACCAGGATCCGGATGAAGAAGCGCGGGAAGGAATAGCCGTCGAGGAAGGCGGTCTCGTCGATCTCGCGCGGTACGCCGGAGACGAAGCCCTCGAGGATCCACACCGCCAAGGGCACGTTGAAGATGCAGTGCGCCAGCGCAACCGCCCACGGCGTATCGAACAGGCCGATCGCCGAATAGAGGTTGAAGAACGGCAGCGCGTAGACCGCCGCCGGCGCCATACGGTTCGACAGCAGCCAGAAGAACAGGTGCTTGTCACCGAGGAAGCGGTAGCGCGAGAACGCATAGGCCGCGGGCAACGCCACCGAGATCGAGATGATGGTGTTGAGGATGACGTATTCCAGCGAATTGATATAGCCGGAATACCAGCTCTCGTCGGTGAAGATGCGCTTGTAGTGCTGCAGCGTCGGCGCATGCGGCCAGAGGGTCATCGTCGAGACGATCTCGGCGTTGGTCTTGAAGCTCATGTTGACGAGCCAGTAGATCGGCAACAGCAGGAAGATCAGGAACAGCCCCATGATGAGGCGGCGGCCGGGGATCGAGTGCATCACACGGCTCCTTCCTGCGGTTTGCGTTCGTTACCGGCATTGGTCATGACGGTGTAGAAGATCCAGCAGACGATCAGGATGATCAGATTGTAGACCAGCGAGAGTGCTGCGGCCTTGCCGAGGTCGAACTGGCCGAGCGCGATCTTGACCAACTCGATCGAGACGAAGGTGGTCGAGTTGCCGGGCCCGCCGCCGGTGACGACGAACGGCTCGGTATAGATCATGAAGCTGTCCATGAAGCGCAGCAGCACGGCGATCAGCAGCACGCGGTTCATCTTCGGCAGCTGGATCGCCTTGAACACGGCCCAGCGCGAGGCGCCGTCGATCTGCGCGGCCTGGTAATAGGCCTCCGGGATCGACTTCAGGCCGGCATAGCAGAGCAACGCGACGAGGCTGGTCCAATGCCAGACGTCCATCACGATGACCGTGACCCAGGCGTCGATGTCGTTGGACACGTAATTATAGTCGATGCCGATGGCATTCAGCACGTAGCCGAGCAGGCCGATGTCGGGACGGCCAAAGATCTGCCAGATCGTACCGACCACGTTCCACGGAATCAGCAGCGGCAGCGCGAGGATGACCAGGCAGGCTGCGACCGTCCAACCCTGGCGCGGCATCGACAGCGCCACCACGATGCCGAGCGGCACCTCGATCGCGAGGATCACCAGCGAGAAGAACAGATTGCGGCCGAGCGAGGCCAGGAAGCGGCCGCCGAGATCGGTCGAGGGATCGAGCAATTCCTTGAACCAGCCGACGCCGTTCCAGAAGAACTGGTTGTTGCCGAAGGTGTCCTGCATCGAATAGTTTACCACCGTCATCAGCGGCAGCACCGCCGAGAAGGCGACGACCAGGAACACCGGCAGCACCAGGAACCAGGCTTTTTGGTTGATGGTCTTGTCCATCAGGCGGCTCCTTCCACCAGAAGGCTGTCGGCATAGACGTGGATGTGCGCCGGATCGAATTTCAGCCCGGCGGTACCGTCCGAGCTGGTAAAGCCCGCAGGCGCCCGCGCCGCGAGCTTGGCATCGCCGAGACGCGCGCGCGCAAAGCGGATGCGGCCGAGATCGTCAAGGCGCTCGATCTTCGCAGTGAGCAGCCCGGGTGTGGGTGCGACGACCTCGACGAATTCCGGACGTACGCCGATCTCGATCTTGGCGGCAGCGGGAAGACTGTCGTAGCTGCGGTTGAGCGCGATGACGTGGCCGTCGATCCGCGCCTCGCGTCCCTTCACTTCGGCCGGCAGGATGTTCATGCCGGGCGAGCCGATGAAATAGCCGACGAAGGTATGGGCCGGCTTGTCGAACAGCTCGGCCGGCGTGCCGCTCTGCACCACGCGGCCGTCATGCATGACGACGACGGTGTCGGCGAAGGTCAGCGCCTCGGTCTGGTCGTGGGTGACGTAGATCATCGTCAGGTCGAGCTCGCGATGCAGCGCCTTCAGCTTGGAGCGGAGCTGCCATTTCAGCTCGGGATCGATCACCGTCAGCGGCTCGTCGAACAGCACGGCGGCGACATCGGAGCGGACGAGGCCGCGGCCGAGCGAGATTTTTTGCTTGGCGTCAGCCGTCAGCCGCGTCGCCTTGCGGTTCAGATAGGGCTCGAGGTCGAGCAGGCGGCCGATCTCGGCGACACGCTTGTCGATCTCGGCCTTCGGCACGCCGCGGTTCTTCAACGGAAACGCCAGGTTCTGCCCCACCGTCATGGTGTCGTAGATCACCGGAAACTGGAACACCTGGGCGATGTTGCGCTTCTGGGTTGACAGCGGTGTGATGTCCTTGTCGTCGAACAGGATTTTCCCCCGCGACGGCGTGATGATGCCGGAGATGACGTTGAGCAGCGTGGTCTTGCCGCAGCCGGACGGGCCGAGCAGCGCATAGGCGCCGCCTTGCCGCCAGGTCATGGTCACCGGCTTCAGCGCAAAGGTTTCCTGCGGCGCATCATTGCCGCCGTAGGAATGGGCGAGATCGACGAGGTCAATGCGAGCCATGGCGCACCTCCCTCACGAGCCCGGCGCGGCGACCAAACGGTCGGCCGCGTCGAAGACGAAGACATCATTGGGATCGAGCACGGCATCGATGGTCTGGCCGGGCTCGAACTCGTGCACGCCGTGCAGCACCGCAACCCAGTTCGATCCGTCGCGGGTCAAATGCACGAAACTCTCCGAACCGGTGATCTCGGTCACCGTCACCGTGGCATGGAAGGCATGGCGGTCGGCCTGGCCGTTGGCGAGCGCAAGCTGATGAGCACGAAAGCCGACGCGATAGGCGCCGTCAGCAAGTGAGGAATAGAGACCAGAGGCCGGCGCAGCGATGCCGCCCGCATATTGCACGGAACCGTTCTTCTTCTCGATGCCAACGAGATTGAGCGGCGGATCGGAGAACACCTGGGCGACGCGGAGCGTCTGCGGTCGGCGGTAGACGCTGGGCGTCTCGCCGATCTGGAGCGCCCGCCCCTCCCACATGCACACCGTGTTGCCGCCAAGCAGCAGCGCCTCGGTCGGCTCTGTCGTGGCGTAGACGAAGATCGCGCCGGACGCCTCGAAGATGCGCGGCAGCTCGGTGCGCAGCTCTTCGCGCAGCTTGTAGTCGAGATTGGCGAGCGGTTCGTCGAGCAGCACGAGGTCGGCGCCCTTGACCAGCGCGCGCGCCATCGCGGTGCGCTGCTGCTGGCCGCCGGAAAGCTGGAGCGGCGTGCGTTTCAGGAACGGCTCGAGTCGCAGCAGCCGGGCGGCTTCCGCCACGCGCGTCTCGATTTCCTCGCGCGGCTTGCCCTGCACGCGCAAGGGCGAAGCGATGTTCTCATAGACCGTGAGCGAGGGGTAATTGATGAACTGCTGATAGACCATTGCGACCGAACGCTGGCGCACGTCGACGCCGGTGACGTCCTTGCCGTTGACCAGCAGCTTGCCCGTGGTCGGCTTGTCGAGGCCGGCGAGCAGCCGCATGATCGAAGTCTTGCCCGACAGCGTCGGCCCGAGCAGCACGTTGAGCGTGCCGCTCTCGAGCGTCAGCGAGACGTCGCGGATGTGCGGGACCCCGTCGACGGTCCGCGTCACGTGATCGAGTGTCACGCTCATGAGCGTCCTCCTGCTTCCAGCAGAGGACTTTGCGACACAACGTGGCTCCTGATCCAGTCGTCCAGGGCGGCAATTTCGTCGGCAGATAGCCGCAGGCCAAGCTTGGAGCGGCGCCAGACGATATCCTCGGCGGTCACCGCCCATTCGTTGGTCATCAGGTAGCGAACCTCACGTTCGGTCAGAGTTGCGCCAAAGGCCTGGCCGAGATCGGCGGCCGATTTGGCGTCGCCGAGCAATTTGATGGCGCGGGTGCCATAGGCGCGCGCGAGACGTCGCGCATGCTCCTGGCTCAGGAAGGGATAGCCGCGCTGCAGCTCGCCGATCAGGCCGTCGACGGCCGACACATCCATGTCGCCGCCCGGCAGCGGCCATTTGCCGGTCCAGCCTTCGCGCGCTTTCGCACTGCGAAGATACGGCGCGAGCCGCTCCAGCGCCTCTTCAGCGAGGCGGCGATAGGTCGTGATCTTGCCGCCATAGATCGACAGCAGCGGCGAACCGCCGAGCGTGTCGAGTTCGAACACGTAGTCGCGGGTCGCAGCCTTGGCCTCGCTGGCGCCGTCGTCGTAGAGCGGCCGCACGCCGGAATAAGTCCAGACCACATCCTCCGGCGTGACGGGCTTGGCGAGATATTCGCTTGCGGCGGCGCAGAGATATTGGATCTCTTCTGCCGTCGCCTTCACCTTGGAGGGATCGCCGTCATAGTCGCGATCGGTGGTGCCGATCAGCGTAAAATCGTCCTGATAGGGGATGACGAAGATGATGCGGCCGTCGGCGTTCTGGAACATGTAGGCGCGGTCGTGGTCGTAGAGCTTCTTGACCACGATATGCGAGCCCTGCACCAGGCGCACTTTTGCCTTCGCGTTGACGCCGGCACCGCGGCCGAGCACGTCCTCGACCCAAGGGCCGCCGGCATTGACCAGCGCGCGGGCCTGGATCTGCGAGCGCGCGCCGGTCAGCGTGTCGACCATGCTGACGGTCCAGACGCCATCGGACTGCTTGATATCCGTCGCGCGGGTGCGGGTGCGAATCTCGGCGCCCTTGTCGGCGGCGTCGCGCGCATTGAGCACGACCAGACGGGCGTCATCGACGAAGCAGTCGGAATATTCGAATGCGCGGCTGTAGCGATTCGGGATCAGCGGACGGCCGACCTCGTCGCGCCGCAGATCAACCGAGCGGGTCGCCGGCAGCAAATGACGGCCGCCGATGTGGTCGTAGAGGAACAGGCCCAGACGCAGCAGCCAGGCGGGGCGCAAGCCCGCATGATGCGGCAAGACGAAACGCAGCGGACGGATGATGTGGGGCGCGATGCCCCAGAGAATCTCGCGCTCGATCAGCGCTTCGCGGACCAGCCGGAACTCGTAATATTCGAGATAGCGCAGGCCGCCATGCACCAGCTTGGTCGACCAGGACGACGTCCCGCTGGCCAGATCGTTCATTTCGCACAGGAACACAGTGTTTCCCCGGCCCACGGCATCGCGCGCGATGCCGCAACCGTTAACACCGCCTCCAATGATGGCGAGGTCGAAAATACGCTCCAACAGACGCATCCCCCGGCGACCCACTCGTTCCGTCGAGTGGCAACTTTCGTTTTTGATTAGATCACACCGAAAAACGAAAGCAAGATGAAAGAGAGGCGAAGGGAAGCGAAAGTGGAACTTTCTGGTGGGCAATTCGCCCTCGAAATAGGCGTCTGAAATGATGATCCGGGGCGCAGCGGCGCGCTTGAATAGTCACTTTGACTCTATTAGTCACAATAGTCATACTGGTCCTATTCGACATGACAGACCACAGCACCGCTCCCGATTCGCCACCGACCGACACTTGGACGCTTGCCAATGCCAAGGCACGCCTGTCCGAGGTGGTCGATCGCGCCCAAACCGGCCCACAGATCATCACCCGTCACGGCAGGCCCAATGCCGTGGTCGTTTCCGTCGAAGAATGGGCGCGAAAGACAGCGCGCAAAGGCACGCTCGCCGAATTCCTGCTGGCTTCGCCGCTACGCGGCGCCGACCTCGAACTTGAACGTGAGCAGGACGAACCACGCGACGAGATGCCGTGAACCTGCTCCTCGACACCAACATTCTGTCGGAGGTTCAGCGACCGGCGCCTTCCCCAAAAGTTCTGGCGTGGCTCGACACGGTCGATGAGGATCGTGCGTTCATCAGCGTTGCCTCGATCGCCGAGCTTCGCCGCGGCATCGCCTTGCTGGATGATGGCCGTCGGCGCGCGGCGCTAACCGCCTGGCTCGCACACGATCTGCCGGCCCGGTTTGCAGGGCGCATCCTGCCGATCGACCATGCGGTGGCCGAGCGCTGGGGCGATCTGATGACTCAAAGCCGCAGAAGCGGCATTGCATTGTCGGTCATGGACGGATTCTTTGCCGCGACCGCACTTACAAACGATCTCGCGCTCGTCACACGCAACCTGAAAGATTTTGCAGCGTTCGGCGTGACGCTGATCAACCCGTGGGACGGCTGACAGCAGCTCAGGGCAGCAAGCCGGCCGTCCGGTAGGCCTCGATCGCCTGATCGTAGACAGCTATGTCGCCGCGCCCGCGCGCCACGAGCTGCGCGCCTTCGACGGCTGCGAAAATCGCCAGCGCCCGCTGCGCGATCGCCCCGGCAGCCGCCTTCGATTTTCCACGCGACAGTAGCTTGATCAGCCACCGAATGTTGACGTCGGTGAACCTGTCGACTTCGGCTCTCACCTCGGCCGGCAAGTCATCGTGCTCGGCGGCCATAATTCCGCACAGGCACATCCTGTTGTTGTTCGACAGGGCGGAACGGAAGACATCCGTATACTTCCTCATGCAGGCTCCGATGTCCGGTGAAGCCTCAAGGAAGGCGTCGAAGATCTCGATCGCCTCGTCGGCATAACGACGCGCAAGCGCAGCGCCGAGGTCGCCTTTCGTCGGGAAATGATAGTGGATGCTGGCGCTCTTAACGCCCACCTCCTTCGCCAGTTCACGAAAGCTGAGGCCGCTGTAACCGCGCGCCTGCACCATCGCGCGGGCCGTATCCATGATCACCTGCTTCGTATCGGCCGTCATCATCGCCTCCGCCTATCTATCGATAGATAGCCCTTGACTCCGCCATTGCAAAGCCCCTACATCGCTCATCTACCTATCTATCGATAGATAAAGGAACACTCCCGTGAAAATCTATGATCGGCCCGGATTTCCGAATCCATCGCGCATTCGCATCGTACTTTCCGAGAAGGGGTTCGACGACAAGGTCGAGTTCATCAGCGTCGACCTGATCGGGGCAGAGCACAAGCAAGCGCCGTTCCTTGCGATCAATCCCTCAGGAAAAATCCCGGTGCTCGAACTCGATGACGGCACCTTGATTTCCGAATCGACGGCCATCACCGAATATCTGGACCATCTCGACGGCCATCCGGTCCTCACCGGCAAGACCCCGCGTGAGAAGGCCCTGATACACATGATGCAGAATCGCGCCGAGGCCGAGCTCATGGGCGCGATCGATGGCTACTTTCACTACGCCACGCCGGGTCTCGGGCCCGCGATGCAGCCCTATGTGGCTCCGGAATGGGCCGGGAGAAAGGAATGGGGGGAGCGGCAGCGCGCCAAGGCCATCCGCGGCATGACGTACTTCGACGGCGTCCTGAAGAGCCAACCATTCGTGGCCGGCGATGCCTTCTCGATGGCGGATATCACGGTGTTTGCGAGTCTGAACTTCGCTGAAGCAGCGGGGATATTGATTCCTGGTGAGTGCAAATCCCTCATTACCTGGCGGGAAAAAATATCAAATCTGCCGAGCGTGAAGAACCGGACAGGTCAAGATTTCCTGCAGGAAGACCTGAAACGTTTTGGTCTATGAATATTGGCATGATGTCCGCTTCGGGTCGGTCCGCATTCATCTACGCGGATCGATCTGCACACCTCTGAGGACAAACATCACCCGTTTACGAACACAGCACCTACCGCAGCCGCACCACCGGTGCTGCTTCGGGCGCGGCGTCCTGCACTTCGGCCTGAGCATCATCGATATCGCCGGCGCCCTTCGGCATAGCTTCCACCACCTCGATGCCTTTGCTGTGGCAGATGGTGGAAAGGCGCTCGGGCAGCTCCTGATCGGTGACGAACGTCTGGATCTGGCTGATATGGGCGATGCGGACCGGCGCGCTACGGCGAAGTTTTGTGGAGTCAGCGACCAGCATGACGCTGCGGGCATTGGCGATGATGGCCTGCGCCACCTGCACCTCGCGATAGTCGAAGTCGAGCAGCGCGCCCTCCTCGTCGATCGCGGACGCGCCGATGATGGCGTAGTCGACCTTGAACTGGCCGATCAGCTGCGTCGCGGTCGAGCCGACCACGGCGCCGTCGGCGCGCCGCACCGTGCCGCCGGCAACCACCACCTCGATGCGGGGATGGCGGTAGAGCAGCATGGCGACATTGAGGTTGTTGGTGATGACGAGGAGATCCTCATGCGAGGTCAGCGCGCTCGCAACCTCCTCCGTCGTGGTGCCGATGTTGATGAAGAGCGAGCAGCCGTTCGGAATCAGCGAGGCAGCGGCAGCGCCGATCGCCTTCTTCTCGTCGGCGGCGACGAAGCGGCGCGCCTCGTAGGCGAGATTTTCGACGCCCGAGGCGATGATCGCGCCGCCATGGACGCGGGTCAGCGAACGGCGCTCGCAGAGATCGTTGAGGTCCTTGCGGATGGTCTGCGCCGAGACTTCGAACCGGCGCGCCAGCTCCTCGACCATGACCCGGCCGGAGGCGCGGGCGATGTTGAGGATTTCGGCTTGGCGATGGGTCAATCCGGTCACGGCAATGGCCTCAGATCAGAACGATGCATGGTGCGGCGGTTCGCGCGCGCGGTCAATGCGCGTGCCGATCACGGTTAATGGATGAAGCCCTCACCACGCCATCGCGCTCGCGAGCCGCGCGAGCAGCGCCGGATCGTCGAACGCGCTCGCGGAGGCAACCGCGCCGGCGCCAACAAGGTCAGCATCGCTAAGGCTGGTCCGGATGCCGATGGTCGGAATGCCGGCGGCGGCGGCCGACTGCACGCCAGAGCGGGAATCCTCGAAGGCGATCGAGCCGGCTGCGCTGGCACCGACGAAGCGCAGCCCCTCCTGATAGGGCAGCGGATGTGGCTTGCCATGCGGCAGCTCGTCGCCGATCACCAGCGTCTTGAAGCGATGCGTGATGCCGAGGCCGGACAACAGCAGCTCGGCATTGAGACGCGGCGCATTGGTCACGGCAACCATGGGAATGCCGGCGGAGTCCGCGCGGTCGAGCAGCGCCATCAGGCCCGGCAGCGGCTCGATCTGCCCCGCGACCAGCGTGCGGAACACCTCCTCCTTCTCGCCGAGGATGGCGGCGCGCCGCTCCAATGTTTCATTGGGCAGAAAGCGCTCGCCGATCGACACGTTCGCGAAGCCCTGCAGCTCCCTGGAGAAGCGTGCGTGGTCGAAAACATGGCCGTGAGGACCGAGCACCTGGTTGAACGCCTTGAGGTGCAGCGGGTCGGTGTTGGCAAGCGTGCCGTCGATATCGAACAGCAATGCCCTGCCCATTGTCTCGATCATGTCCGTACTTTCCCGAATGCGCGACGCATCAATGCCGAAGACGTATCAATAGAGCCTCGCGCGCGCAATGACGCACGTGCATGACGACCACGCGCCACTCGACAAAGCCGCGCGCGGCTGCAACACTCCACACAAGACCAAAAAGGAGGAAACGATGACGATCAACCGACGCGATCTGGCTCTCTCGACTCTTGCCGTCTCCGCGCTTGCGCTCTCGACACCGGCGCTGGCTGCTTCGGCGGACGAAGAAGCCGTGGCGAAGCAGGTCGAGGCCTTCCGCCTCGCCCAGATCGCGGCCGACCCGAAGGCGCTCGGCGCGCTGTGCTGGGACGATCTCAGCTACAGCCATTCCAACGGCAAAGTCGAGGACAAGGCGACCTTCATCACCAACGCGACCGACGGCAAATCGAAGTTTCTCTCGATCGCCTATCAGGATCCGACCATCAAGGTCGTCGGCCCCGCCGCGATCGTGCGCTTCCACTGGGTGGCGGAACAGGAGATGGTGGTCGATGGGAAAAAAGTGCCGACCAACCTTCACATCCTGATGAACTGGCAGAAACAGGGCGACGCGTGGAAGCTGTTGTCGCGCGCCGCGACGAAGTTGTGATTGCTGCCGTTATTCCGGGACGCGCCGAAAGGCGCGGGCCCGGATTCCATTTGGTCGGCAATTTCTGCAACATGATAGATTCCGGGCTCGCGCTTTGCGCGCCCCGGAATGACGGCGCTTACGCCGCCTCCTTCACATCGCCGTTAACCAGCTTGCGCGCAGCGCGCTCGGCTTCGCGCGCGTTGCGGAAGAGCTGGCCTTCGAGGCGATTGAATTGATGGGACGAGGCGAAGAAGCAGTAGCCGCCCTGACCGCGAACGACGATGCCCGCGGTTTCTGAATTCACTTCGATGATGTAGCTGTCCGGCATGGCCCGTAGATTCCTCAGTGCGGGCAAATAACGACGACTTTGCCCAAAGGTTCCTGAGGGCAAATCGGCCGTTTCCACCCCGAATCGACGGGCTATTGAGTACGCCGGGACCTCATCCGTTTTATGACTGCTTGTTGGCAAAGCCGCGGCGCGCTGACTCACGCTCGCCTCGTTTCACGGTGCTGCACGTCTTCGTGAGATGAGGCGCAAGGCCGCGCGCGGTTACGTCGCGATCGGCGGATCGATGCGACTGATCGGCTGCGGACGACCGTGATCGTCGATCGAGACGTAGGTGAAATTGCCGTCGGTGACGAGAAACGGATGCTCCTCCCTGCGGCGGAGCGCCCAGGCTTCCAGATGCACAGTCATGGACGTGCGCCCGACGCGCACGAGATTGGCGTGGACGGAGACGAGATCGCCGACATAGACCGGTTTGCGAAAATTCATCGCCTCGATCGCAACTGTCACAGTGCGCGACTTAGCGACCTTCGATGCGAACACGCCGCCGCCGACGTCCATCTGGCTGAGCAGCCAGCCACCGAAAATGTCGCCATTGGCATTGGTGTCGGCAGGCATCGCCAGTGTGCGGATGCAGAGATCGCCGTTCGGCTCGGCATCGGACTTTTCAGTCATGTTGGTCTCACTTGAAATTGTCCCAGCCCGGGTCGGGCGCGCAGCGTTCGCCGAATCGTTCGGCCAGCGCGCGCATGGTCGATACGACATTCTCCACGCCGCGTGCACGCGCATAGTTCAGCGGACCGCCGCGGAACGGCGCGTAGCCAGTGCCGAAGATCATGGCGCCGTCGACCGCATCGGGATCGTCGACGATGCCTTCGCGCAGACACGCGACGCAGACGTTGGACATTGGCAGCACCAGGCGGTCGATCATCTGGTCGGTGACGCGCGGACCGGTCTCGGGCAATGGCGCCTTCTCCGCCTTGCCGTCCTTCCAGGTGTAAAACCCCTTGCCGGTCTTGCGGCCGAGCTCGCCCTTGGCAACCTTCTCGCGCAGCCAGGCCGGCGTTGGCGGCAGCAGATCGCCGAACTTCGTGCGCAGCATGTCGCCGACCGCAAGGCAGATATCGAGCCCGACCTGGTCGGCCAGCTCGATCGGCCCCATCGGCATGCCGAACTGTTCGGCGGCGGCATCGATCAGGCGCTGGTCGGTCTTCTCGTCCAGCATCACCATCGCTTCCAGCATGTAGGGCGTCAGCGCGCGGTTGACGAGGAAGCCGGGCGAGCTCTTCACGGATAACGGCAGGCGATCGATCGCGCCGACGAAGGCGAGCGCCTCCTTCAGCACTTGCGCATCGTTGCCGTCGTGGCTGACGACCTCGACCAGCTGCAGTCGCGACACCGGATTGAAAAAGTGTAGGCCAACAAGGCGCTCCGGCCGCGTCAGCGTGGTGCGCAGATCCTGGAGCGGAATGCTCGACGTGTTGGTGGCGAGAATCGCGCCCGGCTTCATCCTGGGCTCGAGGCCGGCATAGACCTTTTGCTTGAGCTCGAGCTTTTCCGGTACCGCTTCGATGATGAGATCGGCGTTGCGGACGCCCTCGCCGTCCATGTCGGGGATGAGGCGATCGAGCGCATCGCGCACC
This sequence comes from Bradyrhizobium rifense, assembly GCF_008123425.1. Classification (GTDB taxonomy): domain Bacteria; phylum Pseudomonadota; class Alphaproteobacteria; order Rhizobiales; family Xanthobacteraceae; genus Bradyrhizobium; species Bradyrhizobium rifense. The sequence continues at coordinate 8,965 of NZ_VSSS01000015.1, read as the reverse complement.
TCGGTCGGCTTGCGGATGATCTTGCCGTAGAGCTCCGCGGCACGCTTCACCGCGCCCGCGATCGGCTCGGCCTTCATGTCGGCCAGCGAGACGCGCAGCCCCTGCCCTGCACACCATGCCGCGATATCCCCGCCCATGGCGCCGGCGCCGATGACATGGACGTGCTTGACCGTGTTGCCGGAGCCGGCCGCCTTCTTCATCTGCTCGCGCAGGAAGAACACGCGGATCAGATTCTGCGCGGTCGGCGTCACCATCAATTTGGCAAACGACGCCTGCTCCGCCTTCAGCATCGCGGATTTGCTGCCGCCATGCGTCTCCCAGAGATCAATCAGCGCGTAAGGCGCGGGATAATGCTCGCGGGGTGCAGCCTTCGCCGCCTCACTGCGCATGCGCTTGGCCAACAGCCCACGCACCGGTCCGAAATTCGCTGCGCGCGCAAGGAGGCCCGGACTTGCCTTCTTCAGCCGACCAAACAGCGCGTCCTTCACGGCGTTACGAACGTGGCGCTCCTGCGTCACTGTATCGACGAGACCAAGCGATTTGGCGCGACGCGCATCGATCGTCCGGCCGGTCAGCATCAGCGCCATCGATTGGGTCGGATTGACCAGCGCGGTGAAACGCGCGGTGCCGCCGAGGCCGGGATGCAGGCCCAGCATCACCTCAGGGAAGCCGAAGCGCGCGCCGTCAACGGCAATGCGCGACTGGCAGGCGAGCGCGACCTCGAGCCCGCCGCCCAGACAGAAGCCGTGAATGACCGCGACCGTCGGCAGCTTCAACGCTTCCAGATGGTCGACCACCGCGTGCGCGGCGCGGATGCGGGTTTCCACCATCGCGGGATCGCTGGCGCCACGGAATTCGTTGACGTCGGCGCCGGCGATGAAGCCGGACGGTTTTGCCGAGCGAATGACAAGACCTGCAGGCCGCTCGGTCTCGATCGCCGCGAGCGCGGCGTCGAACTCCTCCATCACGTCGGCGGACAGCGTATTGGCGCTGGCGTCAGTGCGGTCGAACAGCAGCCAGGCGACGCCGTCCGCATCGCGCGTCAGCTTCAAGTTCTTGTACGGACCGTCTGACGCGGGCTGCGGCCCGAGCGAGAGCACACGGTCGCCAAGCGCGGTCATGATCTTTGAATCCATGGTCACACCGCCTCGATCAGCATGGCACCGCCGAGCCCGCCGCCGATACATTCGGTGGCAATCCCGCGCCGCGTGCCGAGCCGCTTCATCGCGTTGACGAGATGCAGCACGATGCGGTTGCCGGAGGTGCCGACGGGATGGCCGAGCGAGATCGCGCCGCCGTCGACATTGAGTTTGTCGCGGTCGATCTCGCCGGCGGCACCGTCGAGTCGCAAAATCTCGCGACAAAATTTGTCGTCGTTCCAGGCAGCGAGGCAGCCGAGCACTTGCGTCGCAAACGCTTCGTTCAGCTCCCAGGTCTCGATGTCCTGGAGGGTCAGGTTGTTACGCTGGAGCAGCGGCGTTGCCGACATCACGGGGCCAAGGCCCATGATAGCAGGATCGAGCGCGGCCCAATTGCTGTCGACGATCGCAGCCTTCGGCGTCAGTCTGTGCTTTGCGACCGCCGCGTCGGAAGCGAGGATCACCCAGGAGGCGCCGTCGGTGATCTGCGAGGAATTGCCGGCCGTCACCTGGCCCCAGGGACGCTCGAACACCGGCCGGAGTCTTGCGAGCGTCTCGGCTGTTGAGTCCGGACGCACACCGTCATCATGGTCGAAGAATTTTCCGTCGCGGGAGAAGGCGGTCTCAACCTCACCTTTCAGAAAACCTTCCGCCTGCGCATGCGCGAGCCGACGATGGCTCTCGGCCGCATATGCATCCGACTGGGCGCGCGTAATGCCGAAGAGATGGCCGACGACTTCGGCGGTCTGCCCCATGTTCAGTTCGGTGATGGGGTCGGTCAGCCCGCGCTCCAGGCCAATGATCGGCCTGAGATAGCGTGGGCGCAGCTTGAAGGCCGCGGCGAGCTTCGCGGCCACGCCCTTGGCGGTGGCAAGGCCGGCGAACCAGCGCACGCCGGAGTCCGGCCAGACCAGCGGCGCGTGGCTGAGCGCCTCGGTGCCGCCGGCCAGGATCATGTCGGCATGGCCTTCGCGGATGTAGCGGTAGGCGGTGTCGATCGACTGCATGCCGGAGCCGCAATTGATCTGCACGGTGAAGGCGACCATGTCCTCACCCATGCCGAGCCGGAGCGCCGCGACGCGGGCCGGGTTCATCTCGTCCGCGATCACGTTGACGCAGCCGAGGATGACCTGGTCGAAATCCGTGGGCGAAAATGGCTGGCGTGCCAGCAGCGGCCGGCCGCATTGCACGGCGAGATCGACCGGCGTGAACGGCCCGGGGCCCGAGCGCGCCTTCAGAAACGGCGTCCGGCTGCCGTCGACGATGAAAACCGGTCGTGCCATCAGCTCGCCGCCCTCTGTTCACCGAGTTCCTGGAAGAACTGATGCACGTCGCCCGTTTTCTTGTAAATCGGCGATAGCGCCTCCGGCGCAAAATCGTCGACCTCGATGACTTTTGTGACGGCTTCATGAGCGGCTGAAAGCTGCTCGCCCTCGGCCTGCGTGATCACGCCCTTGGTGACGGCGTCATTGGCGTCGCGGATATGGGCGGCGCGCATGCGCTTGGCGATGGCGTCGCTCCCCGTGACCAGCCTGAAGGCACGCTCGAGGCGGGCAAAGCCGCTGTCGTCGTCGACATGGGCGAGATCCGGCGTGAGGCGGTCGCGCGCGACCGAGGGCTCCAGCACGATGCTCGCGCATTGATGCACGACACGATCGGACGGACCGAGCACGCGGGCGCCAAACGGCTGGACCACGAGCTTGAGGATCACGGCGACGAAGCGGTTCGGCAGATTGGCGAGGATTTCGGCAAGCCGGTTCTCGATCGTCCGGAAGCCGCTCGCCATGCACCATTCCAGCGCGGCAAAATCTTCTTTCTGCCGCCCCTCGTCCTGCCAGCGCTTCAGCGCGGCCGAGAGAAGATACAGCTCGGAGAGGATGTCGCCGAAGCGCGCCGACAGCATCTCCTTGCGCTTCAGCGCACCGCCGAGCGTCAGCAGCGCCATATCGGCGCAGAGCGCGAACGCCGCGGAGTAACGCGAGAGCTGGCGATAGAATGGCGTAGCGTCGCCCGCGTCAGGCGCCATCGCGAAGGCGCCGAAGGTCCAGCTCTGGCCGAAGGCACGGAACAGCGTCCGGAAGCTATGGCCGACATGCTTCCAGAACGCCTTGTCGAACGCGGCGAGACCACGCTCGCGATCAGTGTCGGCCAGCGCATTCATCTCGTCGAGCAGATAGGGATGGGCGCGGATCGCACCCTGCCCGAACACGATGAGATTGCGGGTGAGGATGTTGGCGCCCTCGACCGTGATGCCCACGGGCACGGCGCGGTGGAGATTGCCGATATAGTTCTGCGGACCGTCGATCACGGCCTTGCCGCCATGGATGTCCATGGCGTCATCGACCGCGATGCGCATCCGCTCGGTCGCGTGCAGCTTCATGATGCCGGAGATCACGGCGGGATGGACGCCGGCGTTGAGCGCCGCGCAGGTCAGCCGCCGCGCCGCATCGAGCTGATAGGCGGTGGCGACGATGCGCGCGAGGGGCTCCTCGACGCCCTCGAACTTGGAAATGGAGATGCCGAACTGCTCGCGGATGCGGGCATAGGCGCCGGTGGTGCGCGCGGCATAGGCAGCGCCTGCAGCGGAGAGCGACGGCAGCGAAATGCCGCGGCCGGCGGCGAGCGCCGTCATCAGCATCTTCCAGCCCTGCCCCAGCCGTGCCTCACCGCCGATGACATAGTCGAGCGGGATGAAGACGTCGCGGCCCCAGTTCGGGCCGTTCTGGAACACCTGCATCGACGGCAGATGGCGGTGACCGATCTCGACGCCGGGCAGATTGGTCGGAATCAGCGCGACGGTAATGCCGAGTTCTTCCTGATCGCCGACGAGACGGTCTGGGTCGTAGGCCTTGAAGGCGAGACCCAGCAGCGTCGCGACGGGACCGAGTGTGATGTAGCGCTTGTGCCAGTTCAACCTGAGGCCTGTAACCTCGCGGCCCTCAAAATTGCCCTTGCAGATGATGCCGGTGTCGACCATCGAGGCGGCATCGGAGCCGGCCTCCAGGCTGGTGAGGCCGAAGCAGGGAATGTCGCGGCCGTCGGCGAGCCGCGGCAGCCAGCGTTCCTGCTGCTCCTTGGTGCCAAAGCGCATCAGGAGCTCGCCGGGGCCGAGCGAGTTCGGCACCATCACGGTGACGGCGGCTGCGATCGAGCGGGTCGAGATTTTCCGCACCACTTCCGAGTGGGCATAGGGCGAGAAGCCGAGGCCGCCAAACTCCTTCGGAATGATCATGCCGAAGAACTTTTCGCGCTTGATGAAGGCCCAGGCCTCCTGGGGAAGATCGCGCCATTCCCAAAAGATCTTCCACTCGTCGAGCATGGCGCAGAGCTCGTCGACGGGACCGTTAAGGAAAGCCCGCTCCTCGTCCGTCAACGTTGCCTGCGGAATTTTGAGCAGCTTGGACCAGTCAGGATTGCCGGTGAAGAGATCGGCGTCCCACCAGACGTCGCCGGCCTCCAGCGCCTCCCGCTCGGTGTCGGACATCGCCGGCAGCACGCCGCGCGCCCAGGAGAAGATCGGCTTGGTGATGGTGTCGCGGCGGAAGCTCATGGCGGACCTCATGCAACGGCGCGGTTACAGGGTATTTTAGCGGAAACTGGCCGGCGGTGCGTGAACACTTCGCGCGCAAAAAGATACGAATTGACGCGGCCGGGCGGCCGCCCCCGGGGACCATAACGGCGGGGCGTTGGGACGGTTCCGGGAGGGGAAGCGGTGGGAAGAGCGGTAGCCCGGCCTAATCCGGCCGAACCATCTCGAACATGTTTTCCGGCTTGATCTCAAAGTAGTCGCCGCGGCGCCCCGCGCGCACGATCGGGCGGGCGGCGGCGGTCTGGTAGACGCCGTCCTTGATCATGGCCTTGTCGATGTGGACGGCGACGACTTCGCCCAGCGTCAGCCAGGCGTCGGCTTCCTTGCCGTCGGCGCCCTTGAGGCGGACGATGTCGGACACCTTGCACTCGAACGCGACGGGGCTCTCGCCCACGCGCGGCACGTTGACGAGCTTGCCCGGCACGGCGGTGAGACCCGCGACCTCGAACTCGTCGACTTCAGGGGCAACATGCGCGGCGGTCGCGTTCATGTGCTTGGCGAGATCCATCGTGGCGAGATTCCAGACGAACTCGCCGGTCTGCTGGATGTTCTCGACCGAGTCCTTCCAGTTGGTGGAGGAGAAGCCGATGATCGGCGGCACGTAGCAGAAGGCGTTGAAGAAGCTGTAGGGCGCCAGATTGACGTGGCCCTTGCTGTCGCGCGAGGAGATCCAGCCGATCGGCCGCGGCGCGATGATGGCGTTGAAGGGATCGTGCTTGAGGCCGTGGCCCTTGGAGGGCTCATAGAAATACAGGTCTTTGTCGGTCACGCGCTGCTTCTCCGCTATCCGCCGTCCCGGGCAATGCGAAGCAGCTTATAGGCGGAAACCCGCCGGCCCGTCAGTGGCGCGGGGACAGACCCGCGATGACGAAATCGATCATCTGGTCGATGCTCGGGCCCGGCTTGGTGGCGCACTGGGCGATCATCTGGGGGTGGAAGAAGCGCATCATGGCGGTGCAGGCGCAGAGCGAGGCCAGTTGCAGGTCCGGTGCCTCGAACTCGCCGGTAGCGGCGCCCTGGGCGATCATCTGACCGATGACGCCCGCAATGCACTCCATATGGGTGACGCAGACGTCCCAGTCCTCCTGCATGGCGATCTCGACCATCTCATGCAGCTTGGAATCACCGACATAGCGTTCGGTGTTCATGCGGTTGATGGTGGTGAGCAGTTCGCGGAAGCGCTCAAGCACCGGACCGGGCCTCGCCACGATCCGCTGCGCCTCGAGCTCGACCTCGCCCATCAGCGAACGGGCCACCGACTGATGGATCGCCTTCTTCGATTCGAAGAAGCGATAGACGTTGGCGGGGCTCATCCGGAGCTCTTTGGCGATGTCCCCGACCGTGGTTTTTTGATAGCCGATCACGCGGAACAGCCGCTCAGCCACCTCAAGAATACGATCCCGGGTGTCGCCTTCGATATGTTCCGCAACCAGTGTCATGTGTCAGGACTCGTCCGTCGTTAGTCTTCTCACTTATTCAGCCGCTTCAGCAAGCGGAATTGCGTGCTGGTCATCGCTCCCATGCTGCGGCGCGGCAGGCTGCTCGGGGGTGCCCGCCTCGTCGAGGCTCTTGCGGAACCACAGGGCGTAGAGGCCCGGCAGATACAGCAGCGTCAGGAAGGTCGCGACGAACAGGCCGCCCATGATGGTAATCGCCATCGGGCCCCAGAAAGCCGAGCGCGACAGCGGGATCATGGCGAGGATGGCGGCGAGCGCCGTCAGCACCACCGGACGGGCGCGGCGGACGGTTGCTTCCACGATCGCCTCCCGCCGGGTCAGGCCGTGGGAGACGTCAGTCTCGATCTGGTCGACCAGGATGACAGCGTTGCGCATGATCATGCCGGCGAGCGCGATCAGGCCGAGCAATGCCACGAAGCCGAACGGAGCGTTGGCGACGTTGAGCCCGAGCGAGGCTCCGACGATGCCGAGCGGCGCGGTCAGGAACACCAGGATCAGGCGCGAGAAGCTCTGCAGCTGGAACATCAGCAGCGTCAGCATCACCATGACCATCAGCGGGAAGAGGATGAAGATCGAGGCATTGCCCTTCGCAGACTCTTCGAACGCGCCACCCGGCTCGATGCGGTAGGCCGGCTCGAGGTAGTCCTTGATGGCCTGCAGCTTCGGCGTGATCTGGTTGGTGACGTCGGGCGCCTGCACACCGTCGACGACGTCCGAGCGCACGGTGATCGCCATGTCACGGTTACGCCGCCACATGATCGGCTCCTCGTGGGCATATTCGATCTTGGCGATCTGCTGCAGCGGCACGGCAACGCCATTCTTCGAGGTGATGGTGAGATCGCCGACGCCGCCGAGGTCGAGACGCTCGGAGCCGACCGCACGGGCCACCACGCCGACCTTCTCGATGCCGTCGCGCACCGTCGTCACCTGCGAGCCCGAAATCAGCAGCGCCAGCGCCTGAGAGACGTCCTGCGGGGTCAGACCCATGGCGCGGGCGCGGTCCTGGTCGACAACGAGCTTGAGATAGGGCGACTGCTCGTTCCAGTCGAGCTGGACGTCCTTGACATTCTTGTTCTGCCGCATGACGTCGCGAACCTGGTAGGCGATCTCGCGCACCTTGTTGGCATCGGGGCCGATCACGCGGAACTGGACGGGGAAGCCGACCGGCGGACCGAAATTGAAGCGGTCGACGCGCACGCGCGCTTCGGTCAGCATGCCGTCGGCGACAGCGCCCTCGATCTTGGCCTTGACGCGCTCACGCGCCTCGACGCCCTTGGCGACGATGACGATCTCGGCAAAGGCCTCGTTCGGCAGCTGCGGGTTGAGGCCAAGCCAGAAGCGCGGCGAGCCCTGGCCGACATAGGACGTATAGGTCTCGATGTCCTGGTCGTCCTTGAGCAGCGTCTCGGCCTTCTTGACCGCCTTCTCGGTGACGTTGAAGGCGGTGCCTTCGGGCAGGCGCAGCTGGAGGAACAGCTCGGGCCGCTCCGACAGCGGGAAGAACTGCTGCTGGACATGGCCGAAGCCGACGATGGACGCAATGAAGACGCCGACGGTCGCAGCCACCACGGTGATGCGGTGATTGACGCACCACTGCACGATGGCGCGCAGGCCGCGGTACATGCGGGTCTCGTAGACGGCGTGCGGATCGTGATTGTGATGCACCTTGATGTTGGGCAGCAGCATGACGCCGATATAGGGCGTGAAGATCACCGCCACGAACCACGAGGCGACCAGCGCGATCGCCACGATCCAGAAGATGCTGCCGGCATATTCGCCGACCGCGGAATTGGCAAAGCCGATGGGGAGGAAGCCAGCGGCCGTGACCAGCGTTCCCGTGAGCATCGGAAACGCAGTGGATTCCCAGGCAAAGGAGGCCGCGCGCATGCGGTCCCAGCCCTGCTCCATTTTCACCACCATCATCTCGACTGCGATGATGGCGTCGTCGACGAGCAGGCCGAGCGCGATGATCAGCGCGCCGAGCGTAATACGATGCAGGTCGAGCGACATCGTGTTCATGACGATGAAGACGATGCCGAGCACCAGCGGCACGGAGAGTGCGACCACGATGCCGGTGCGCCAGCCGAGTGCCAGGAACGAGACGAACAGCACGATGACGAGCGCTTCCATGAAGGAGTGCACGAACTCGCCAACGGCGTGCTCGACCACCTTGGGCTGGTCGGCGATCAGCTTGACGTCGACGCCCTGCGGCACGGCCTTCATGAATTCGGCCGTCGCCTTCTCGACCTCCTTGCCGAGATCGAGGATGTTGGCGCCCTTGGCGGTGACGACGCCGATGCCGATCGCTGCCTTGCCTTCCTGACGGACGACGAAGCTTGGCGGATCGACATAGCCATGGGTGACGGTGGCGATGTCGCCGAGGCGGAACACGCGGCCGTTGCTCTCGACCGGGGTCTCGGCCACGGCCTTGGCGCCGTCGAGCGCGCCGGTGACGCGCAGCGGCACGCGCTGCGACGAGGTCTCGACCGTGCCGGCCGGAGTCACGTTGTTCTGCTTCGCAAGCGAGTCGAACAGCGCCTGCGGCGTGATGCCCAGCGTGGCGAGCTTGGCGTGGCTGAACTCGACGAAGATGCGTTCGTCCTGATTGCCGTAGACGTCGACCTTGGTCACGCCGGGCACCTTGAGCAGGCGCTGGCGGAAACCTTCGGAGACCTTCTTGAGCTGGGCGTAATCGGCGCCGTCGCCGGTCATCATGTAGAGGATGGAGTCGACGTCAGAGAATTCGTCGTTGACGACGGGGCCTAGCACTACTTTGGCAG
>NZ_VSSS01000140.1 GCF_008123425.1 Bradyrhizobium rifense | reverse complement strand
GACGGCACGGCCGGCGGCATCCACGCTGCGAGCGGCACCACGACGCTTGGCGCTACCCAGGGGGCTCTCACCGGTGCGGCGGCGACGGCCGGCGACGGTTCGACGGCCATTACGGCGGCGATCACGCTGCTCGGCACTGGTGCGGCGACAGCGACCGGCCTGGTCGGCAACGCCCAGCCCTCCGATGGCGACACGCTGACCGTCAACGGTCACACGATCACCTTCCGCTCCGGCGTTGCGCCGACTTCCAGCACGGTCGCGAGCGGCCTTGGTGCCAGCGGCAACATCACCACCGACGGCGCGGGCAACTCGACCATCTATCTGGGCGACACCACGACGCCGAAGGGGACGGTCGGTGATCTCACCACCGCGATCGACCTTGCCAGCGGCGTGAAGGTTGCGTCGATCACCGCCGGTGCGGCGACGATCTCCCAGAGCGCCAACGCGACCGCGGTTTCGGACGTCGGTGTCACGACGGCCAGCAAGCTCACGCTGCACAGCTCGAGCGGTGCCGATCTGAGCATCACCGGCAAGGCCGACCTGCTGAAGGCCCTCGGCCTGTCCACCGCCACCGGCGGCGGCAACGCGACGGTGAACGTGAACCGCACCACCAGCTCCGGCTCACTGGGTCAGCAGATCCAGGACGGCTCGACGCTGAATGTCGACGGTCATGTCATCACCTTCAAGAACGGCGCCGTTCCGGGCTCCACGGGTGCTCCGGCGATCCCGAGCGGCTCCGGCGTCAGCGGCAACGTCCTCACCGACGGTGCCGGCAACTCGACGGTCTATCTGTCGTCCGGCTCGATCTCCGACGTGCTGAACGCGATCGACCTCGCCTCCGGCGTGCAGACCGCGACCATCGCGGCCAACGGCACGGCGACGCTGAAGCTGTCTCTTATACACATCT
>NZ_VSSS01000139.1 GCF_008123425.1 Bradyrhizobium rifense | reverse complement strand
GGGCCCGCGCATTGCGGCAACTCTCGAGCCGGTTCTTCAGCCGGGCAATGTCTTCCGTGATCTGTTCGATCATCGTCAGGTGCTCGGCAAAGGGCTGCAGCCGGGGATCCGGAGCGGGATGGATCGTCTTGACCGCGGCGGTGCAGATCGCAATCAGCGCCGCGTCGATCCTGTCGTTCTTGGCCCGCTTCAGGTGGAACACGGCATAGGCGTGCACCTGGGCCGGCTGAAACGTAACGACCACAAGCCGCTTGCGTCGCAGTTCGGCAACCACCGCCTGCTCGTAGCCGCCACTCGCCTCGATCCCAACCCGTTTGACCTTATGACGCTTCAGCCACTCCAATAGCGTCCGGTGACCGTCCGGCGTGTTCTCCACTTGCAGCTGCTCCGAACTGCCATCGAGCGCCACGTCGAGCTTGTGTTTGCCGGTATCGATCCCGGCACAGATCGTGATACGCTTGGCCATCTTCCTCGACCCTCCCTTGTGAATGCGAACCTGAAGTTCGTTCAACCATGCGGGTCCCGATGAAGTGCCGACCGCGATCTTGCTACAAAACGCAGCCCTCAAGGCTTCGGTGGGCATCGATCCGATCGATCGGCGGCCCAGTTCGGGCGGCTACCCGGGCTGGGCCATTCCTCACGGAACGGGGCCATTCTAGTCCGGTGCGCTAATACACATCT
>NZ_VSSS01000014.1 GCF_008123425.1 Bradyrhizobium rifense | reverse complement strand
ATTTCTTGCTCAGCCTGGTCGTGTCAAACGGCTTCGAAGCTCGGCTGAGCCCCAACTCCATCCGCGCGTCATTGCGAGCGCAGCGAAGCAATCCAGAATCTTTCCGCGGAGGGACCCTGGATTTCTTCGCTGCGCTCGCAATGACAGCGTGGGAGCAGGCCTGCGCCAAATGACCACGCCGACCAAGGCTGCGCGGCGATGCCCCTTCCCTCTAATTTATCCCAATGCGTCAAACTGTTGGCGGTAGTCACCGCGCAACATGCCGTCACCCCGTCTCTACTGTGCATGGGGTTGTTTTGCGGATTTTTGTTCGGCGCCCGATACGCTGCCAAAGAAAAAGCCCGGCCTCGCGAACGAGGCCGGGCCATTTGGTCTTACGACTTGTTCGAAGATCAGCCGCGGGTGCGCGAGCGGATCATGAAGCTGTCGTAGGTGTATTCGGCGACCTGCCACCACAGATATTCGTCGGAACGGTAGGCCTGCATGGCGTCGATCGACTTCTTGAAGTCGGCGTTCTTGGCCGAGATCTCGCCCCACAGCTCGTTGGTGGCCTTGAGGCAGGCTTCGAGCACTTCGTTGGTGAAGGGACGCAGCTGGGTGCCGCCGGCGACCAGACGCTTCAGCGCGCCCGGGTTCTGCATGTCGTAACGCGCGGCCATCCAGGTATTGGCGTTGGCCATCGCGTTGGTGAGGATCGCCTGGTAGTTCTTCGGCAGCGAATTCCACTTGTCGAGGTTGGTGAAGGCGTGGACCATCGGACCGCCTTCCCAGAAGCCCGGATAGTAGTAGTACTTGGCGACCTTGGCGAAGCCGAGCTTCTCGTCATCGTAGGGGCCGACCCACTCGGCCGCGTCGATGGTGCCCTTTTCCAGCGCCGGATAGATGTCGCCGCCGGCGAGCTGCTGCGGCACCACGCCGACCTTCTGGAGCACCTGGCCGGCGATGCCGCCGATGCGCATCTTGAGGCCCGAGAGATCCGCAACGGTCTTGATCTCCTTGCGGAACCAGCCGCCCATCTGGGTGCCGGTGTTGCCGCAGGGGAAGCCGATCACGTTCGACTTCTTGAAGAACTCGTTGCCGAGCTGCTCGCCGCCGCCCTGGTACCACCAGGAGTTCTGCTGGCGCGCGTTGAGGCCGAACGGCACCGAGGCGTAGATCGCCCAGGTCGGATCCTTGCCGACGTAGTAGTACGACACGGTGTGGCACATCTCGACCGTGCCGTTCGAGGTCGCATCGAGCGCCTGCAGGCCGGGGACGATTTCGCCGGCGGCGAACACCTGGATCTGGAACTTGTTGTCGGTCATTTCGGCGACGTACTTCGCCACCTGCTCGCCGCCGCCATAGATGGTATCGAGCGACTTCGGGAAGCTCGACGTCATGCGCCACTTGATCTCGGGCGAGGACTGCGCAATCGCCGGCGAGGCTACTGCTGCGGTTGCCGCCGCGCCTGCTGCCGACACTTTCAGAAAATCACGACGCTTCATCTTCAGGTCTCTCCTTGTTGGGGCGTTTCCCCGAACTTCCTCATTTGCTGCCGCTCATTCCGACGACGCGATGCGGACCGCGCCGAACCGAAGGGGCTTCGCTGCCGTGGCGTTTAACACGGAAGCCCTTGCCGCGGAACGCGACATTGGCATGACGGGGGACGACCAAAGTCGCATGTTCCCAGACAATCGGCTCAAGCGGCTGCGATGACGCCCTTGAGCTGGTCCCGGACCTGTCCCGCGATGGCGCGATAGATCGCCGCATGGGGGCCGTCCGGCTCGCTGTCGACGACGGGATTGCCGGCGTCCGAGGTGGCGCGAATCGCCATGTGCAGCGGGATTTCGCCCAGGAACGGTACCTGGAGCTTCTCGGCCTCGTGGCGCGCCCCGCCATGACCGAAGATGTCGGATTTCGTGCCGCAATGCGGGCACTGGAAGTAGCTCATGTTCTCGACGATGCCGAGCACGGGCACGTTGACCTTCTTGAACATGGCAAGCCCGCGCCGCGCGTCGATCAGGGACAGGTCCTGCGGGGTCGAGACGATCACCGCGCCCTTCAGCGGCACGTTCTGCGCCAGCGTCAGCTGGGCATCGCCGGTGCCCGGCGGCATGTCGACGACGAGTACGTCGAGCGTGCCCCACGCGACGTCGCGCAGCATCTGCGTCACCGCCGACATCACCATCGGGCCGCGCCAGATCATCGCGGTCTCTTCCTCGACCAGGAAGCCGATCGACATGATGGCGAGGCCGAAACGCTTGAGCGGAATCATTTTCCGCTCGCCGTCCAGCTCCGGCTTCTCGTGCAGGCCGGTCAGCCGCGGCACCGAGGGGCCGTAGATGTCGGCATCGAGCAGCCCGACCTTGAGGCCGAGGTCGCGCAAGCCGAGCGCCAGATTGAGCGCGGTGGTCGATTTGCCGACGCCGCCCTTGCCCGAGGCGACTGCGATCACGGCGGCGACGCCCGGAATTTCGGACTGCCGCGCCATCGGCGATTGGGCACCGCCCTGCGGCGGCGGCTTGTGGGCGTGGACCGACTGCACGCCCGGCGTACCGCGGCTCGGAGTTGGCGGCGGAGGTGCCGCACCCGCCTTGCGTTCGGCGGTCAGCGCCACCATCACAGTGGTGACGCCGGGAATGCCGCGCACGGCGGCCTCGGCTTCGGCGCGGACGGATTCCCAGGCCCGCGCCTCGGCGGCATCGACATTGATCGAGAAGAACACCTTGCCGTCGGAGGCGCTGATCGCGCTCAGCACATTGGCATTGGTGAGCGCGACCCCGCGGGGCGACTTGATCTTGGCGAGGCTGTCGAGAACCTGTTGCTGCGTCACGCTCAAAGCGCATCTCCTGGAGTAGAGCATGATCCGGAAAAGTGTAGGCGGCTTTCCGATAAGATCATGCTCAAGGCTTGAGGATGCCCCATTAGAGCGGAAACGGCCAAAAGGCTACTGCTTGCCGATATCGTCAGCCATCTCGGCGGGCGCCGCCCCCTGCTCCTTGGCCGCCTCGTAATTAAGCTCGATCATGACGCCATTGGGGTCATGGACGAAGATCTGCCAGAGATCGCCGCCGGGCACCTGGCGGGAGTCGAATTTCATGCCCTTGGAGGCCAGCCGCTGCTTCATGCCGTCAAAACCGGTGCTGGCGAAGGCAACGTGGTGGACCACGCCGGAATCCGGCTTCTGTGGCTCCGAGGTCGGGGAAATATCGACGAGGTGCACCACCGGCTTGCCCTCGCTGTACATCCAGGCGCCCGGGAAGGCGAAGTTCGGCCGGGCGCCTTTTTCCAGGCCCAGCACGTCCTCGTAGAAGCGGACCGTCTCGGCCAGATTCCGGGTCCGGATGTTGAAATGATCGAGGACGCCGACGCTCACGCCACCCATGCCTTCGCTCCCTTGTTTTGAAGTCCTTGAGGTCCGCCATCCTAGCACAGGAGGCCGCCAAACGAAGCCGTTGCCCTCCGGCGGCAAGGGTTTATGGTGCGCCCGGTCCGCCCAAGCGCGGAACCTCAGGACCCCCGGCTGGCGCCCCTCGCCCGGCTGCAACCGTAAAACTCAAGCTACGGACACACACATGGCTAAAGTCGCTTTCCTCGGTCTCGGCGTGATGGGCTTCCCCATGGCCGGACACCTCGTGAAAAAAGGGGGCCATGAGGTCACCGTCTACAACCGCACCGCCGCCAAGGCGAAGGAGTGGGCGGACAAGTTCGGCGGCAAGACTGCGGCGACCCCGAAGGCCGCGGCCGAAGGCCAGGATTTCGTGATGTGCTGCGTCGGCAACGACAACGATCTGCGCGCGGTCACGATAGGCGCCGACGGCGCCTTTGCCGGCATGAAGAAGGGCGCGACCTTCGTCGACCACACCACCGCTTCCGCCGAAGTCGCACGCGAGCTCGATGCGGCCGCGACCAAGGCCGGCTTCAAGTTCATCGACGCCCCCGTCTCCGGCGGCCAGGCCGGCGCCGAGAACGGCGTGCTGACGGTGATGTGCGGCGGCGCCGACGGCGCCTATTCCGGCGCCGAGCCGATCATCACGGGCGCCTATGCGCGGATGTGCAAGCTGCTCGGGCCCGCCGGAAGCGGCCAGCTGACCAAGATGGTCAACCAGATCTGCATCGCCGGCCTCGTGCAGGGCCTCTCCGAGGGTATCCACTTCGCCAAGAAATCCGGCCTCGATGTGGCGGCCGTGATCGAGACCATCTCCAAGGGCGCGGCGCAGTCCTGGCAGATGGAGAACCGCTACAAGACCATGAACGAGGACAAGTACGATTTCGGCTTCGCGGTCGAATGGATGCGCAAGGACCTCTCGATCTCGCTGACTGAGGCCCGCCGCAACGGCGCCAATCTGCCTGTCACCGCACTGGTCGACCAGTTCTACGCCGAGGTCGAGAAGATGGGCGGCAAGCGCTGGGATACGTCGAGCCTGCTCGCGCGCCTCAATCGCTGACCTGACACTGCCTTGCTGACCGCGATCGCCGCAATCTTCGTCCTGACCTATGCGGCGATCGCGTTCGAGCATCCCCTCGGGATCAGCAAGACCGCGACCGCGCTGCTCGGCGCAGGGCTGCTGTGGACGATCTACGCAGTCACGATCGGCGATCACGCGCTGGTCGGTCATCAACTCGACGAATCCGTCGCCTCGACCGCGCAGATCGTGTTCTTCCTGATCGGCGCGATGACCATCGTCGAGGTGATCGACGCCCATGACGGCTTCGAGGTCATCACCTCGCGCATCAACACCACGAGCCAGGTCACGCTCATGTGGCTGGTCGGCTTCGTGGCGTTCTTCCTCAGCGCGATCCTGGACAATCTGACCACCACCATCGTCATGGTCTCGCTGATCCAGCGGCTGATCGCAAGGCGCGACGACCGCCTGCTGTTCGCCTCCCTCATCGTCATCGCCGCCAATGCCGGCGGCGCATGGACTGTGATAGGCGACGTCACCACGACCATGCTGTGGATCGGCGGACAGATCACGCCATTGAACATCATGCGCGCGGTGTTCCTGCCCTCGCTGGTCAATCTGCTCGTGCCGCTGGCCTTCATCAGCCTGTCGCTGAGGGGCAAGACCATCGCGGCGCCACCGAGAGACAACGGATTGCTCGCCGTCGACCGGTTCGAGCGCAATCTGATGTTCTATCTCGGGCTCGGCGTGCTGATCGCGGTGCCGGCCTTCAAGACGGTCACGCACCTGCCGCCCTTCATGGGCGTGCTGCTCGGCCTCGGCATCGTCTGGCTGGTCGGCGAGATCGTTCATCGCGACAAGGACGAGCATTTGCGCCGTCCCCTCTCGCTCGCGCATGCGCTGACCCGGATCGACATGGGCTCGATCGTGTTCTTCATCGGCATTCTGCTGGCGGTCGCCTGCCTCGAACATGCCGGCCTCCTGACGATGCTGGCCCGATGGCTGGAGGCGACCATCGGCCGGCAGGATGTCATCGTCGTCGTGCTCGGCCTGCTCAGCGCCATCGTCGACAACGTGCCGCTGGTGGCCGCGACCATGGGCATGTACGACCTCGGCCACTACCCGCCGGACAGCTTCCTCTGGGAGTTCATCGCCTATTGCGCCGGCACCGGCGGCTCGATCCTGATCATCGGTTCTGCTGCAGGCGTTGCTGCCATGGGGCTCGAGCGGATCGAGTTCCTCTGGTACGCCCGCCGCATCGCCGTGCCCGCGCTTGCGGGCTATCTGGCCGGCGCCGTGGTCTATGTCGCGCAGCATGCCTGGCTGAGCGGAGCGGTCATCGGGATCCAAAATTAACGCCCGGTTAACGTAATTCTTTAGCTCCTTAAGTCACCTCTTAAGGATTTCTTGCCAGAGATAGACAATGCAGAAGGCCCGCGTCCTACGTGGGCAGGAATCGTTGTTGCTTGATGAGTAACCCCGCTGAAAAGCCTGAAGTTGTGCAGCTTCCGGCCGAGCCAATCAGCGCTCCGTCGGCGAGCAGCCGAAGGGCTGCGTCGCAGCGGGTGCGCGAAGCGCGCGATAAGTTAACGTCGACCAGCGGAACCCGGCCGGCCTTCGACGCCGAGCTGTTGCGCCAATATGCCCAGACACGCCTGTCCGCCTCCTATGTCGTGATGCTGCTGGTGGTTGCCACCGGCGTGCTGTTCGGACTGTGGATGCAACCGATCCCGGCCGCAGCCTGGACCGCCGGCATGATCTGCCTTCACGTGGCGATGATCCGCAGCTGCCGCCGCTTCCTGGCCGAGCCCGCCTCACCTGCGGCGACGCGCACCTGGCGGACACGCTTTGTCGTGCTCGATTTGCTCTACGGCCTGTGCTGGATGGCGATCCTGATTCATCCCGTGCTCGACATGGTCACGGAAACGCTGATGATGTTCCTGATGCTGCTGGTGATCGCAGTGTCGAGCATGTTGGCGGCCAACCTGCCGATCGCCGCACTTGCCGCCACCGCGCCGGTTGCGGTCGCAATGGCGTTGAGCTTTGCGATGAGCGGTTCGCTCGACAACTACATCCTGGCCGCGCTGGCGCTCGCGGCCGAAGGCTATTTCGTGCTGCTGGCGCATCGCCTGCACTCCTCGACCTTCGCCACGCTCGAGGCGCGCGCCGAGAAGGATGCGCTGATCGGCGAGCTCGAACAGGCCAAGGCGATCTCGGACGAAGCGCGGCACCGCGCCGAATCCGCCAACGTCGCCAAATCACGCTTCCTCGCGCAGATGAGCCATGAACTGCGCACGCCGCTCAACGCCATCCTCGGCTTCTCCGAGGTGATGAAGAGTGAGATTTTTGGCGCGCATGCCGTACCGGTCTACAAGGAGTATTCCGGCGACATCCATAATTCCGGCGTGCACCTGCTCAACCTCATCAACGAGATCCTCGATCTGTCGCGGATCGAGGCCGGCCGCTACGAATTGAACGAGGAAGCGGTGTCGCTGGTCGGCGTCGTCGCCGACTGCCACCATTTGATGAAGCTGCGCGCCTCCAGCCGCGGCATCACCATCCACGAGGTGTTCGAGCAGGCGATGCCGCGGCTCTGGGCCGACGAGCGCGCGATCCGCCAGGTCGTGCTCAACCTGCTCTCCAATTCGATCAAGTTCACCCCGCAAGGCGGCGAGATCTGGCTCAAGGCGGGCTGGACCGCTTCGGGCGGGCAGTATCTGTCGGTGAAGGACTCCGGCCCCGGCATCCCCGAGGAGGAGATCCCGGTCGTGCTCGCCTCGTTCGGCCAAGGCTCCAACTCGATCAAATCGGCCGAACAGGGCGCAGGCCTCGGCTTGCCCATCGCCAAGAACCTGATCGATCTGCATGGCGGCACGTTCACGCTGAAGTCGAAGCTGCGCATCGGCACCGAGGTGATCGTCACCTTCCCGCCGGAGCGCGTGATGAGCGCGCTCGCGCCGCTGTCGGAGGAAGCGCCGCCGCTGCAGCCCGAGAGTGCCATGGTGCCCGACGAGAAGCGCAGGCCGCGCCACAAGCCGATCATGAGCGCGGGCACGGGCTCTTAACGACATGCTTGCAGACATGCCCGCCAATCCTTCACTATGTCCGGATGAGCAAGGATACGCCGTGCGTCGCCGTCTGCATGATCGATCCCAAGACCAAGCTGTGCTTCGGTTGCGGCCGGACCTTACCGGAGATCGCGCGCTGGCACGCCATGGAGAGCGCGGAACGGCTCGCAGTGATGGCGCTGTTGCCCACGCGCATGGTGGATGCCGGCTTGCAGCCGATCGCGGGATCGTCGAAACGCGCTTGACCGGTGAGCGCGCCATCGGAGGCGCGCAATGATCCGCTTCCTGCTCGTTCTCATCACGCTCGCCGCCACCGCCGGCGCCGTGGTCGCCTATGGCGATCCCGACCAGATCGCGCGCGCAAGCCACAAGGTCTCGCACATTTTTCGCGCGCAAACGACAACGCCTGCCCCCGCCGTGCAGATTCAGCGCGGCCAGGGCGGCGAGTTCGCGCTGCGCGCCAAGATCAATGGCGTCGCCGCGCCCATGGTGATCGATACCGGCGCGACCTCCGTGGTGCTGACCTGGGAAACCGCCAAGGCAATCGGGCTGCCGCTCGAGATGCTCGAATATGACGTCGATCTCGAAACCGCCGGCGGCCACACCAAGGCGGCGCGGCTCACGATCGACCGGCTCGCCGTCGGCCATCTCGTCGAGAAATCCGTGCCGGCCCTCGTCGTGCCGCGCGGCCTGATGAAGACCAATCTGCTCGGCATGAGCTTCCTCGATCGCCTGGAGAGCTGGGGCGTGCGGTCCGACACGCTGATGCTCACCGGCTACCCGGAGCTCCAGAGCAGCCACCGCCGGCCGCGCACGGCGGTCGATTGAGGGCGGCGCTCTCCGTCCGCGCACGGTCACTTCGACAGACTCGTCATCCATCCCACTAAACGATCACGGCTGTGGCATTTTCGCCATTTACAAACCGTCCAGTCGGTTTATAAGAGAACTATTCCCGGATCGGGGTTGGACGAGCGCCGCTCCGCGTGACGGAGGCGGCCGAGTGGGAGATTGAAAGTGATGACTGCCAGAGCCGCCTTACGTCGCGCGATGCGCACCCTGCCCTTTGCCGCGGCATTCGTCGCGAGCGGCGCCAGCGCAGCCGATCTATCGCCGCATTACGCCGCACCGGCCTACACGGCGCCGCAGCCTGCCTATTCCTGGACCGGTCTTTATGCCGGTCTCAACGCCGGCTACGCCGAGAGCGGCGACACCGCCTTCAACAATCTCGTCGGGGTGACCGGCGGCAAGGTCAAGGGCGCGTTCGGCGGCGCGCAGATCGGCTACAACTACCAGCTCTCGCCGATGTTCGTGGTCGGCATCGAGAACGATTTCGAAGGCGGAGACATCAAGAACCGCGACGCGATCAACAGCGCCGCGGTCAGCCTGCCCTGGTACATGACCGGCCGCGCCCGCGCCGGCATCGCGACGATGGATTCACGGCTGCTGTTCTTCGGGACCGCAGGTCTTGCCACCGGGGAATTGAAGGACGGCCCTATCAACAAGATGAAGATGGGCTGGACCGCGGGTGGCGGCGTTGAATGGGCGTTTCTGCCGAAATGGTCGGCCAAGGCCGAGTATCTCTACACCGAGTTCAAGCACGACGACCTGCCGGACTGGAACGCCGCGAAATTCCACAGCTTCCGCGTCGGCGTGAACTACCATTTCGACCTGTTCCGCTAAGCGCGATCGAGAGAGAGTTGGAATCTGCGATCCGGCTCTTTCTCGTTGTTAGGCAGCCTCCGCCGGCGCGCGTGCACCAACACGCGCGATCGCATCACGCAAGACGTCGACGCCGGCGCCCGGCTTCACACCGTGCTCGGCGAGATGGCGGCGGCTAGTGCAAAACGACCTGATCCCCTCTACGCCAAGAGCCGCAAATCCTGTACATCCGGACCGGATACGAAGCTCCTCATTCGCAATGAACCGTCAGCTCTCGCACTTCCCCGGGCCTGCCAACCTGGATGTCGCACGATTTTCGGAACGTCGGCAGTCCTGTTCGATGACCTCGCTCGCTAGCTGCAGTTCAAACCGTGACTAGCGCGCGGGCTGAAAGTCGTTCAGAGATGACTGGGATCGCGGCGTCGCGCTCAACCCCGATCTCCGGCTGCAAGGTGGACACCCTCGACCCGTAGCGCATAATCCTCGGGCCGCATCCAGGGCGGCCTGTGCTG
Organism: Bradyrhizobium rifense; assembly: GCF_008123425.1. Taxonomy (GTDB): domain Bacteria; phylum Pseudomonadota; class Alphaproteobacteria; order Rhizobiales; family Xanthobacteraceae; genus Bradyrhizobium; species Bradyrhizobium rifense. The sequence goes on along the minus strand of NZ_VSSS01000014.1, from coordinate 258,737 downwards.
CCAACGCTGAAGCTGCTCCACCGATTGCGGGGGAACATGTTCCAGTGCTTCGCGCGCCTCGTCGAATTGCCCGAGATGAGCGAGCGACGCAGCGACGTATTCGTAAGGGGGAGCATAACTCGGACGCAGGCGAATAACTTGGCGCAATGTCTGCAGCGCAGCGACGAAATCGCGTGAAAAAAACTGCAAAAACGCACGCCAGATCGACCAAAGCCAAATCAGAGGATCGTGTGGGCTGGCGCGCATTGCCTGCTGCAATCTCTCGAGTGCTTCCTCTCGATAGCCGCCGAACCCTAGTACACAACCAAGCATGCTGATGACAAAGGCACTGTTTGGATTGAGGACAACCGCGATGCGCGCTTCCGCGATCGCCGCCTCCCAGTCGCCGCCCCACATCATCATGTGTGCCAGCACGGCATGCGCCGTCGCATCCTTATCGTCGAGCGATACCCCGATTTGCGCTTCTTCACGCGGGGTTCGTTGAACCTCCAAGAAGGGGCGACTCGAGAAGTGCCAGATATCCCACTGGAGAGCCAGTGCGTATCCGTAGTGGCCGGGAGCGAAATTCGGATCGAGCGCGATGGCTCGGCGAAAAAAAGCCTGTGCGGTCCGGTTTTCCTCCGGTCCGTATTTGTTGAAGTGCCAAAGTCCTCGCTGATAGGCTTCCCAAGCATCGAGCCGCTCCGGCGGCTTGCGCAACACTCGCTGCTGCTCGGCCTCAGCCAGCGCCGGCTCGATGACTCCCGCAACACTCGCCGTGATCTCGTCCTGCACGGCAAAGATATCGCTGAGGTCGCGGTCGTATCGCTCGGCCCAAATATGGGCGCCGGAGGTCGCATCGATCATTTGCGCGGTGACGCGCACTCGATTGCCGCCCTTGCGCACCGATCCTTCGAGCACATAGCGCACACCCAGTTCGCGAGCCACCTGCTTCACAGCAACTGCCTGGCCCTTGTAGGTGAAGGTCGAGTTGCGAGCGATCACAAACAGCCACCGAATGCGGCTCAATTCAGTGATAATATCCTCAACCACGCCGTCGGCGAAATATTCCTGCTCGGGATCACCACTCATATTCTGAAATGGCAGTACCGCGATCGAGGGCTTGTCCGGCAGGGCGAGCGCCGGCCTCTCCCTTGGCGCGCTCCGGCCAATCGGTACGCGATAGACACGCACCGGTCGCGCGATGTTCTTGAGCTGCTGCAAGCCCATATCCTCGAAGTGGACGGTGAACTTGTCGCGCACTTGCTGATAGGACGACTCCGAGATGCAGATGCCGCCGGGCTCAGCTATACTTTCTAACCTCGCCGCGACATTCACTCCGTCGCCATGAATGTCCTCGGCGTCGATCATGATATCGCCAAGATTGATCCCGACGCGAAACTCGATCCGCTGCTCATCTGTAACATCCGCGTTGCGCTCGGCCATGCCACGCTGAACGTCCATCGCGCAGCGCACGGCGTCCACCACGCTCGGAAACTCGATAAGGATGCCGTCTCCGGTGGTCTTGACGACGCGCCCACGGTGCTCCGCAATCTCCGGCTCCATCAATTCACAATGGCAGGCCTTCAGGCGTGTGAGAGTGCCTTCCTCGTCAGCTCCCATGAGCTGGCTATAGCCAGCCACATCGGCGGCCAGGATGGCGGCGAGCTTGCGTTCGATCCGCTCGGGAGGCACAAGGGAGCCCTCTCTTCACCTGCAGCGAAAGCCTAGCCCAAAGGCCCCCGCCATTTCAACGTCAGCCTTTCGTGCTCTCCTTCAGAATTTCGAACACAAGGCACGTCGTCGTAGCATGCGCCAGCAGCCGATCTCCTGCATCCGTGATGCGCGCCTCGGCGGTAGCGACGCGGCGGCCGGCGTTGAGCACGCGGCCCTCGGTGCGGATCACGCCGCTCGTCTCGCTCATGCCGCGCACGAATGAGATCTTGAATTCCAGCGTGGCGTAGCCGGTGCCCGCCGGCAACGTACTCTGCACCGCGAGACCCATCGCGGAATCCAAGAGGATCGCGGCATAGCCGCCATGCACCGAGCCGATCGGATTGTAGTGCCGAAGACCCGGCACGCTGTGAATCACGACGGCGCCGGATTCGACCGTGCAGCCGAACGGCTCGACTGTCTGCATGATCGGCGGCTCCGGCAATCGTCTCGCGAAGATCGCGCGGACAAAATCGAGCCCCGACATCGACGCCATCACGTCGAGGGGTACGATGCCGTATTCGATAGCGTGCTTGCCGGATTTATCCTCTATGATCTCAACACTCCGCGTCGTCATGCCGGACCTGATCGGAACACATACGATTGTTCAGCGCAGCATCTGGCAGCCGTTCAACAATGTCCGCTGCCAGGCTCGCGACCTTCAATCCAGAACCCAATCCCGTCACCTGACAAAGCCATCGAAGGCTGTCATATAGATCGGGTGGAAGTCCGCATTCGCCTTTTTGAACTCGTCGGAGGGCCTGCCATAGATCACCCAGCGAGTGAGCTTGGCCACAGCGAAGAACTCCTTCGAGTTTGGCGCAAAGCTTTCCGTTTGGTGGAGCAGGGCCGCCTTCGAATCCGTGTAGCGTTCGAAGATGTCAACCGTCTTCTGGTCGTCCCCGATGTTGAACTCAAACTGCAGCGCGCCTGGCTCCTTTTTTGTCGCAGCCACAAGCTTTGGTATCAGCGGCTTGAACTTGTCCATCTGATCGACGCTAACGGTGAACACCCAGTACACCTGTTCGCTATGCATCCCTGCCTCCATGGCACGGCGCCTCAACGCTCACACGACGACAACCGGCGCAACTGCCAACCACTAGAACCCGCGCAACCAATTTTCGCATCGGCTAATGTGACGTTCAAACAAGCTACCGTCTTGAAGGCTGTTCTCGCGTCTAGAACGTTCTTGCCGTCTTTGTTTCGAGAACACGCCGTGTGCCTTCAAAGCAAACGCCTCCAAGCCCCGGTACCTCGAAGACTTCGATCTGAGACGGATCGCGGAGTGATCTAGGTGCCCCGCTCGGTCACACCATAGCCGCCGAGACACTAGGCTTGTCGTTTCCGCTCTAGCCGAGCAAACAGGCTGCTGATTGCTCCATCTGACCAGCGATTCCGCGTTCGCGTCGCCAGCCGGCCGGACTTTGACCAAAAGCCCTTCTGAAGAGCCTGCATAGATGCGCTTGATCCGAAAGACCTACGTTCAAGGCTATTTCACTCAGTGATGCCGCACTGGTCAGCATCAGGTGACCGGCTCTCTCCAGACGCCTTCTCACCACGTAGGCATGTGGCGACTCGCCAAATGCTAGTTTGAACTTTCGACAGAAGTGCGCTGGGCTCAGGCATACGACCGCACTGAGATTCCGGACGCGAAGGGCGCGATCTAAGTTGCTGTCAATGTAAGCTTGCACGCGAGCGATCTGCCAAGCCACTAGACCACCTCTTCGGCGACCGTTGGCGACAGAACAACGCCCGATCTCCGTGTACAAGATTCGCGATGCTGTATTCAGTGTCGCCTTGGCCAACTCTCGGTCACGCTCTAGCTCTCGCCTTGCAGTCTCAAGCAGTTCGACCAGGCTGTTTGCCACCAAGTGAAACTGGTGATCAATTGCAAAGGAACATTCTGGTGCTGTAGTTTGAAGTCCCGGCTCGCGACTACGAAATCGTGTCAAGGGTTCGGAGGGTGCACTAGATTCTGATACGCGCATTATAACCTCCCGTGCGTGGGGAATTCCCCGGCAGAACCGGTACGACGCGTTTTGACGGTTTGGCACGGCGTGGTCGATTGCGCGGTGGTAGTGTGCGGTTCGCTTGTAGTTGTTTGTGCTAAGCCATCGCTTAGGGACGACGCGGGCGCGAGATCTCTAACCTCCCGCTTCTGCATCCGTTGACCCAGGAGCACGCAATGCCCGACGATCGGCGTTGTAGCAACTGCAGCAGACGGCAATTGTGTGCAGGGACAGTGCACTCGCGTTTAAACGCTTGAGGCGACATCCCTTAAGCTGACTCAGGAGTCTGCGACTGCTGTAGTCTCACGTTGAGAGTGTCCGCCATCCGGCTGAGCTCGGGAAGCGAACGGGCCTTCATCTTCCGCATCAGGTGGGTGCGATGCACCTTCACCGTAGACTCGGCGATGCCGATGTCGTTGGCTATCTGCTTGTTGAGACGACCAGCCACGACATGGAGCATGATCTCACGTTCGCGGGAGCTGAGCGAGCCGAAACGCTCCCTGAGCATAGCCAATGCCCGTTCACTTTCCAGCCGGACTCGATCGCGAGCGAGGCCGGCCTCAACAGCGTCAAGAACATCCTGATCACGGAACGGCTTTGTGAGGAACTCAATCGCACCGCCCTTCATCGCTTGCACGGTCATCGGCACGTCAGCATGCGCTGTAATGAAGATGATCGGCACTTGCCTGTTCGCAGCAGCAAGGTCGCGCTGAAGCTCAAGACCGCTTCGCCCCGGCATTCTCACATCGAGCACCAGGCAGGTGGGGCCCGCGGGCGGATCAGCCCTGAGAAAATCGGAAACAGACGAAAATTGCCGGCTCTCCAGATGGACCGCCCGCAACAGACGCGCGACCGAGTCGCGAAACTCGGGATCATCATCGATGACCAAGACACTGGGATTTACCTCACCCATCGCCAGTATCCCAAAAGGGAGCGCGTTGTTCCCGCCATAGTAGACATAAAATCGGTCGATGTGAACAGCATCTGCCCGCTAGGCGGATAGCAAGGCCTAAGCCATCGCTTAGGGGCGCCAGCATTGCATTATTGGGGAATGTCACCGACATTACGAAATTGCAAACTGGCGCGAGGTATTGCGTCGCGGGCGTGGCGGAGCCACGAAGTTTCCCGGAAGCCGCAATGTTGAACCATACGCTCGTATCTATCGTCGACGATAATCAGCCCTTTCGAGAATCACTGCGAAAGCTCGTGATGTTGTTCGGCTACAATGTCGAATCTTTTCCGTCAGCAGCCGATTTCTTGGCATCACGTCTCTTGCCTGAAACCGACTGCCTGGTCGCCGACGTTCACATGCCCAGAATGAGCGGGGTCGAGCTGTACAGGCATTTGGTCGACACCGGGCACGCGATTCCGACGATCCTCATTACTGCATACCCCGATGAAGTCGCCAGAGATCAGGCTCTAAAGGACGGAGTCGTTTGCTACCTCAGTAAGCCAGTGGACGACGACGATCTCGAACGGTGTCTGCGGTCAGCTCTGCAGGCCGGCACGCCGAATGATGACAATTCATGAACTCTCCTCGACCGCAGGCAGGATAAATTGAAATACGGCCCCCCGAGGCTCATTAGCGCTCATCCACAACCGGCCTCCATGACCATTGATGATGGTTTGGCAAATCGAAAGCCCCATTCCAATTCCGCTGATCTTGGTGGTGTAGAAGGGTTCGAAAACTCGCTTGAGGTTTACCGGATCAACGCCGGGCCCTGAATCATGCACTGCGACGAGAATGCCGCCGGTTTGGCTTTGCTCGGTTCTGATCGACAACTCTCGCGTCCCGTCCTCGATTGAGCTCATGGCTTCGACCGCATTCAGGATCAGGTTCACAAGTACTTGCTGCAGTTGAACGCGGTCACCCTGAACAGGAACCAACCCATCCATCAGGCGAGTACTGCACGAGATCCCGCTCTTGGTGATTGCGCTTTGCACCATGACAATCACCTCGTTGATCGCTTCATGGAAGTCAAAACGCTCCTTTTGCGGAGGCGCTCTCTTGATCTGACTACGGATCCGTCCGACGATATCCTTGGCTCGGTCCGCATCCCTGACGACACAACCGAGCGCTTCCCTGGCCTCATCCAGATTCGGTGGATCCATTTCCAAAAAGCGCATCCCCGCACGGGCGTTGTTGCGAGCGGTCGCGATCGGATGCAGAATTTCGTGGGACAGCGAGGCAGCCATTTCTCCCATCATGCTCAGACGATTCAGATGCGCGAGATCCGATTGCATCTGATCCAATCGCGCCAACGCTCGTGTGCGATCGTCGACATCCGTCAGTAGAACGTACCAGCGCACGATGCGCCCGGAGTCATCGCCAACTGGGACACCACGGGCTTCAAACCACCGATATTCGCCGTCGATACCTCGCAGGCGTGAGTCGACGTGGTAGGGAAGCCCAGAGGTCATCGCTCTGCTAAAAATTTCAACAACGCGGGGAAGATCCTCAGGATGCACCGCATCGTTTGTTCCCCAGTTCTTTAGCCATTCCAGCGAACGGCCAAAATACTCCAGGCATTGGCGATTGACGGTTTCGAGTTCACCGTTCGGGGCCAAGACCACAACCAGACCGGCTATCCCGTCAATTGCTGAACGTAAACTTCGTTCGTTTTCACGCAGCGCCTCCTGCGCGCGCACGATCTCCGTCACATCTGCACAGGTGCCACGATAGCCTTGAAATTCTCCGTTGGCGTCAAACAAGGGCTTGCCACTCGCCCTCACATACATCGGAGAGCCGTCGCTGCTCAGCCCGCAATATACAAAATCCCGGAACGGTTTACGTGAAAAGACGGTTTCGTGGAGAAGTCGCCACTTGTCGGGTTCGGTTTCAAGATCGAGAGCGTGATCCCAGCACGCCGTGCCGATTCGATCGGCCGCGCCGGAACCAAAGGCATTCTCACTCAGCAGCGTGAATTTGTAATCCGGACCCATTTCGCAGAACCAGTCAGAGGCCGTCTCAGCGAAGTCGCGGAACTTCGCCTCGCTCTCCCGCAATGCCTGTTCAGCGCGCTTGCGCTCGATGAATTGACCGATTTGGCTTCCGATGGTAGCCAGCATGTTGAGCAGCTCCTGATCGGGTTGCCTGATCTCGCGGCTGAAACACTCGATCACGCCCAGGACTTCGCTCCCAAGCAGGATGGGAAAGCCGAAGGCCGCGTGTAGCCCTTCGCGTTCAGCAGTCATGACCCGCGGAAAATTCTCATCAGAAACGACATCGGGAACGTATTCGGGCTCAAGGCTGGACCAGACCCGGCCCGGCAGCCCCAAGCCCGGAACGAAAGTGAACTCCCGGCTAACCCTTTCAAATTCGGGGACTTCTATCGACGCCTTATGCCAAAGCTCGATACAGCGCAGCGCCCCGGCCTGCCGGTCCACGCGCCAGAGCGCGCCCACGTCCCATCCCAGATACTCGCCTATAGCGCGCAGTATTCTCGGAGCCGCCTCTTCGATCGCGGCCGCTTCCGCCAAAATCTGCGCGATCGTGTGCTGCACGCAGAGGCGTTCCTCTGAGCGCTTGCGTTCATCGATGTCGACTGACAGGCCGAACCACTGGACGATTTGCCCGTCTGGGTCGCGCTGAGGCTCAGCGCGTACCCTATGCCAGCGATACTCGCCGTCCGCCCGGCGTAAACGGTGCTCGCGCTGAAAGGGCTCTCCAGTTTGAAATGCGTGATTAAGCGCCTTTTCGGTTTCTGCAACGTCGTCCGGATGCAAGACACCTTGCAGGACCTCCATGTCCCTTTTTCGATCCTCAAATCGGTTCCCAAAATAGTCGCGAAGGCGTTGATTGACACAAATCGGTTCGCCGTTAGGGGTCACTGACCAGAAGTGGCATGGAACGCTCTCGATCAACTGGCGGTGCTTGCGTTCACTTTCGCGAAGGGCTTGCTCCGCGTACTTGCGTTCCGTCACGTCGACATTTGTGCAAATGACCTCGAATAGCGCGCCGAGTGGGGAAAATTCATGATGGGTGTTTGCTTCCAGGTATTTGACTGTTTCATCAGGCAGCAGGATTCTGAACTCGGAACGGAAATCTCTTTTCTCGCGCAACGCCTCCTGGACTTCTCCCCACACCCTTTCTCCATCGTCCGGGTGAATGCGTTCCCACATGTCGTCTCGGCTTGGAAGCCCCTGCAGCGGATCAAACCCCCAGATGCGGTAACTCTCGTCCGACCAATACAGAAAACGCCTCGTTGTCCCGTCCAGAACCCACGTTCCGGTACGGCTTAGCCTTTGTGCTTGTGCGAGCCAGATTTCGATGCGGCGTAGCCGGTCTTCGGCCTTCTTGGCTTCATCGACCTCAATAGTCTCATCTGCACTGAGCAGCTTGGCGGAATTTGACTGCCGTACTCCGCCCTTAATCGGGGCGGCGCTTGCGGGTTCAGAAAAGGGCAAGGACATCCGCCCACCGTTCATCGACAATTTGGCGATAAAGCCAGATTCAAGGCCGCTTGAATGGGCGCAACGATGTGTCCAAGGCCCCTCCGCCGAGCGGAACGATCCCGCCCCCCCCTTTTGAGCGAGCGCTCGATGACGGTCAGCTCTAAAGGCCGCAACAGGTTTTTGGTTGCTGTGGGTGTACGAAGTTGATCGGGTGGCATCGTTGGCCCCGCTCAAATAGAAGGACTGTCCCCCTGCCCGTTTGAGATGAGAATCCCAGCGAGCGGGCCGCATTCGTTAATGGCTTCAGCAACGCCCAAGCATGAGTATTTCGGCACCGCCGACGTGCCCCGGCAAGTATAATTTGGTAAAAAAGCCCGGAAGGGAACCCGCCAAGGCGCCTTAATGGACAGATGCCCAATCTCGTTTGGTCCGTTCTTGCTCCACGCGGAGCAACGGCTCCTGCTTGAGGGCGACAGGCCGGTACGGCTCGGTAGCCGCGCCTTCGACATTCTTGCCTTTCTGGTCGAGCGTGCCGAAGAGGTGGTCGGCAAGGAGCAACTGATCGCCCGAGCCTGGCCGCAAGCATACGTCGAAGAATCGAACCTGAAGATTCAGGTGAGCGCTCTGCGGCGCAAATCCTGGCCGGCTTTCGCGACGATGCCGTTCGGCGCTTTCCGCCTCTTTGACGCGGCTCTTGGAGGAAATATTCGCTCTATACGTCAAGACGAAGAACTTTCATTGGCACGTTTCGGGGCCGCATTTCCGCGATTACCATCTGTTGTTGGACGACCAGGGCGAACAAATTTTCGCAACGGCGGACGCAATCGCGGAGCAGGTCAGAAAGATCGGCGGCACCACGATCAGATCGATCGCCCATATCGCTAGATGCCAGCGCGTGCGCGACAACGATGAGGACTACGTCCGCCCTGCCGACATGCTGGAAGAACTGCGCAAGGACAACGAGTTCCTGGTGGCCCGCATGCGCGAGACCAACGCACTTTGCGACGGGACGGGCGCCCTTGCCGGCGCGAGCCTTCTCGAGAATTGGATTGACGAGGGTGAGCGCAGAGTCTGGTCTCTATTCGAGACGACCAGGCGCGGAGCCTGAACGCCATCCTCCCGCAGGCGCGGCGCGAAGTTCGGCGCTGCCACTGCGATTGTCGGCTGAGGCCAAGGTCCTAGTCGGGGCGATCTCGACGCGCTAGGTGAACTCGCTAATCACGATGGCGCCTTCTCGAGAGCGGGTAGCACGCCCTCGATCTCCTTGCGACGCGGTTCGAGAAAGTTCGGCAGCTCCAAGTCCCGGCCGAGCGTCTCGACCGGCTCGTCGACAGCAAATCCGGGAACATCGGTCGCGATCTCGAACAGGACGCCGCCGGGTTCACGGAAGTAGATCGAGCGGAAGTACTTGCGGTCCTTCTGTTCGGTCGGGTGCCGCCCGTGGCTGCGGATCAGCTTCTCGGTCATCTGCGCCTGCTGTACGTCGTCAACCGCGCGGAAGGCGATGTGATGCACCGAACCGCGTCCCTGGTGCCCTCGCAAAGCTCCCGCGGCTTCGTAGATGTCGACCACGCTGCCTTTCACGTCGCCCGCCGCAGCGAAGCGAATCACCGATCCTTCACGGGCGATCTCGCGGAAGCCGAATACGTCGGTCAGGATCGCTGCCGTCTTTTGCGCGCTGTCGAGAAGCAGGGTCACGCCCTGGAAACCGCGGATCGCATGTTCGGATGGGATGTCCCCGTTGCTCCAGCCTGGCTCATTCTCGGCATCGGTGATGCCAACGAGCGCAAGCGCCATGCCATCTGGATCCGTGAAAGGCAGGACAGACTCACCGAAGCGCTTCTCAAGCGACTGATAGCGAATTCCCTTCTCAGTGAACCGCTCAGTCCAGTAACCGATTGAGCGCAGCGGGACACGGAAGGCGGTCTGGCGCGTCTCGCCAATACCGCGCCGGCCTGCCTCGGCGTTTGTCCAGGGGAAGAAGGTCAGGATGGTGCCCGGACTTCCGGTCTCGTCACCGTAATAGAAGTGGTAGGTTGAAGGATCGTCGAAGTTGACTGTCTTCTTGACAAAGCGCAGCCCGAGATCGCGTGTGTAGAAGCGCAAATTCTTGACAGGATCGCCGGCGATTGCCGTCACGTGATGGATGCTCATATTTGCCTCCTTGATGCCGAACCATCGTGGCCGCTTTGATCTAGGGACGATCAGAGCGCATCTGGCCTCCGGCGGTACGGGTACGAAGCTCTGCAAGAGGCACTGCGGGATCGCCAGGCCTCCTCAATCGCGGCGATCGGTTGCTTCATGAGCCCCTTGCTGGCTCGGTCGGCCTCGTCGCGCGCTCCTTTGCTTCCGTTTGACCGCTACTATGTCGCGAATACTTGCCATCATATTGAAAAGGATGATCGCCGCTGGAATGGATGTGCTTCTGCATTGCAGGCGTATAGTGCGGCTCATCACCGATGATCAGGATGCCTGGTAGAATCGACGTCTGCCGCGTCGTGGACCCGAGGCAGCATTGCACTCATGATGATACGGTCGGATGAGCAGTGGCTCGTCGCAGTAATGTCCTGCGAATTGCCGCAATCGTCATTTTGTCCAAACCGCGAGATTTATAGCAAAGACCGGATCTAACGGCCAGGCATAAAGACGTTCACCACAGACTACGCTCGCATCCGCACGAGGATGAGGCGCATTGGAGTCGAACAGCGCCATCCGGCCAGGAGATCACAAATGTCAAAGCTCGAAATGCTGACCCCGCAAAATAGCGCCATCGCCCTGATCGACTATCAGCCTGCCATGTATCAGGGCGTGCAGTCGCACGACCGGATTGTTGTCTTCAACAACATCCAGATCCTCGCAAAGGCGGCGAAGCTCTTCAAGATACCGACGGTGCTGAGCACCGTTGCAAAGGATTCCTTTTCCGGGCCATTCATGCCCGAGGTGACGGATCTCTTCCCGAACCACGACATCATCGACCGCACCTCCATGAATTCCTGGCTTGATGCCGGTTTCCGCAAGGCGGTCGCGGCGACAGGACGCAAGAAGTTCGTCATCGCCGGGCTTTGGACCGAAGCCTGCGTAATGTTTCCAACGATCGACATGCTGAGGGAAGGTTACGAAATTTATATCGCTGCCGATGCCTGCGGCGATCTTTCGCCCGAAGCACACAACCGTTCGATGGATCGCGCGGTGCAGGCCGGTGCGACCCCGATCACGTCTTGTCAATACGTGTTCGAACTCCAGCAGGACTGGGCGCGCTCGGAAACCTACGAAGGCGTCATGGACATCCTGCGCGCGCATTCGCCCTACGGCATTCAGGTCCGCTTCTCGAAATGGGCGCTGGGCGAACATGCCTCGGAAGGCGGAGCGAAAGCTGCCAAATAACGGTCGTTGTCTTCGCAACAGGGAAGATCGACGATGAAACTCTACCTGCTATCGGCCGGTGCCGGGATTCTGGTCGGCGTCATCTACAGCCTCCTAAACGTTCGCTCGCCGGCGCCACCGCTGGTGGCCCTGGTCGGCCTGCTCGGCATCCTGATCGGCGAGCAGGTCATTCCGGTCGGCAAGCAGCTTCTTTCCGGTAACGGCCTCGCCGCCGCGTGGCGGCAGGCACAGTGCGCCCCGCATATCTTCGGCCTTTTGCCTGGCCGCCAGGCGGACACTGCCGCGATGGCGCCCAATGCCATTAAGGAGAAACGTTCATGAGCACGCCCGACCTCATTCTGCACCATGGCCTGTTCACGACGCTCGACCGCAGCAACCCGACCGCCAGCGCGGTCGCAATCAAGGATAGTGTGTTTGTCGCCGTCGGCCACGACAGCGAGGTGATGAAACTCGCCGGGCCTTCGACAAGGGTAATCGACCTCAAGGGCAAGCGCGGGCTGCCGGGGCTGATCGACAACCATCTTCACATCATCCGCGGCGGCCTCAACTTCAATCTCGAACTGCGCTGGGATGGTGTCAGGTCCCTTGCCGATGCCATGAGCATGCTGAGGCGCCAGGTCGAGATCACGCCGGCGCCACAATGGGTCCGCGTGGTCGGCGGCTTCACTGAACATCAGTTCGCGGAGAAACGGCTGCCGACAATCGACGAGCTCAACGCCGTCGCGCCGGACACCCCGGTCTTCCTGCTCCACCTCTATGACCGCGCAATCCTCAATGGCGCGGCGTTGCGGGCCGTCGGCTACACCAAGACCACGCCGGAGCCGCCGGGCGGCGAGATCACCCGCGACGCCAACGGCAACCCAACCGGACTGCTGCTGGCCAAGCCGAATGCAAATATCCTCTACGCGACGCTCGCCAAGGGCCCCAAGCTGCCGTTCGAGTATCAGGTCAACTCGACGCGGCACTTCATGCGCGAGTTGAACCGTCTCGGCGTCACCGGCGCGATCGACGCCGGCGGCGGCTTCCAGAATTATCCGGACGACTATGCGGTCATCCAGAAGCTCAGCGACGAGGGGCAACTCACGATCCGTCTCGCTTACAACCTCTTCACCCAGAAGCCCAAGGGTGAAAAGGACGACTTCCTGAACTGGACCAGGACATCGAAGTACAAGCAGGGCACCGACTACTTCCGCCACAACGGCGCAGGCGAGATGTTGGTGTTCTCGGCCGCCGATTTCGAGGATTTCCGGGTGCCGCGTCCGGATATGCCTCACGAGATGGAAGGCGAACTGGAAGAGATCGTCCGGATTCTGGTCCAGAACAAATGGCCGTGGCGCCTTCACGCTACCTATGACGAAACCATTTCACGGGCGCTCGACGTGTTCGAGAAGGTCAACCAGGACATGCCCCTCGAAGGCCTGCACTGGTTCTTCGATCACGCCGAAACGATTTCTGATCAGTCGATCGATCGCATCGCGGCGCTCGGCGGCGGCATCGCCGTGCAGCACCGAATGGCCTATCAGGGCGAATATTTCGTCGAACGCTACGGATTGGGCGCGGCGGAAGCGACGCCGCCGGTCGCCAAGATGCTGGCCAAGGGCGTGAAGACTTCGGCCGGGACCGACGCGACGCGCGTTGCTTCGTATAACCCTTGGGTATCGCTGTCCTGGTTGGTCACCGGGCGGACCGTCGGGGGTTTGCGCATCACCCCGCAACGCAACTGCCTCGACCGAGAGACAGCGCTCCGGATGTGGACGGAGAACGTTACCTGGTTCTCCAACGAAGAAGGCAAGAAGGGCCGCATCGAAGTAGGACAGTTCGCTGATCTCGTCGTTCCGGATCGTGATTTCTTTTCCTGCGCGGATGCGGATATCGCGGACACCACGTCCGATCTGACGATGGTCGGCGGCAAGATCGTCTATGCCAAGGGCGATTTCAAATCCCTTGACGCCCCGCCCCCGCCGCCCGCCATGCCCGACTGGTCGCCGGTCCGCAGCTACGGCGGGTACGCCGCTTGGGGCGCCAAAGCCGAACCGGTTGCCGCGATGCGGATGCAGGCCGCTGCGCATTGCAGTTGCACCAGCCGCTGCGGGATCCACGGCCACGACCACGCGAGCGCCTGGTCAGCGAAGCTCCCGATTTCTGACCTGAAAAGCTTCTGGGGCGCCCTTGGTTGCGCCTGCTGGGCAGTGTGAGATGGGCCGTGCCTCGGAAACGCCGCGCTGGGTACGCACGATCCTGGGGACGCCATTGATATGGCCTGCCGCGCGGCTGGCTCTGGTTTCGGCTTTCTTGATCGGTGGTCTGACGAAGTTCTCCGACTTCAGCGCGGCCATTGCCGAACAGGAGCATTTTGGACTGAACCCAGGCTGGCTCTGGGCGGCGCTCGCGATCATCGTCGAACTAGGCGGTTCGGCCCTTGTGATACTCGGGTGGCAGGTCTGGCTCGGAGCTGGAGGCTTGGGCGTCCTTACTGCCGTCGCTATGCTGACCGCGAATGACTTCTGGCACCTGACCGGACACGACCGTTTCATGGCGTTAAACGTGTTCTTCGAACACCTCGGGCTCATAGCCGGCCTCGTTATCGTGTCGATCTATGCGGCGGAGCGCGAACGCATATGATCGAGTCCGCCTCCTCATCGCTTGTTTGTCGCTACCGTTAGGAATCCGCAAATGGTCCGCTTCCGCTCACTCATCGCTGCCGTTGCCATAGCTACCCTGGCCGCCAATTCCGTCGCCGGCGCACGCGACGCCGCGCCCTTGGTTGGCGTCGGCTCGCAATACGACACGACGCATGTCTACGTCGCGCCAGACGATGTCGATAAATTCGCGGCGAGTTTCGCGGCAACATTCGGTGGCCAGAGCACCAAGCAGGTGGTCGTTACGGTGACGCCGACACCGAGCAGCACGACCTCGCAACTGATCCAGACGCCCGTCGGCACCGTCTCCCTCTTCGGCTTCAAAACCCCGATTCCCTATCCGTTCGGCGCGGAACGGACGGGATACCTCGTCGCCGACATGGACGCCGCCATCGAAGCAGCACGCGCTGCGGGAGCTGACGTCATCGTCGAACCATTCCCCGATCCAATCGGTCGCGATGCCGTGATCCAGTGGCCGGGCGGCGTCAACATGCAGCTTTACTGGCATACGACCAAACCCAACTACGCGGCGTTCCAGACCGTGCCGGAAAACCGCGTCTATGTCTCGCCCGAGCGGGCGGACGCCTTCGTCAGGAGCTTTGTGCGCTTTTCCCGAGGAAAGATCGTATCTGATAACGGGCGCGCCCCCGGCGTGGAGATCGGCCGCGCCGACGGCACCTATCGTCGCATCCGGATCGAATCCGTGTTCGGCAAGATGACCGTGCTGGTGACCGACGGGCATCTCCCCTACCCCTATGGGCACGAAATGACCGGGTATGAGGTGCCCAACCTCGCCGAAACGCTCGGCAAGGCAAAGGCCGCGGGGGCCACCGTCCTGGTCGACGCCTTCAATTCGGACCACCGTGATATCGCACTGGTGCAGTTTCCCGGCGGCTATGTCGCCGAACTGCATGCAGCCTCGAAATGAGCGGAGTGCTGTGGCTTCCGGGCTCTCGCAGAACGTCCCAATTTAGCGTTAGGCTCGACAGGCTTCTGTTCCCGGCATCCGATGACCCATGTTGAGCCGCAATCGAAACCTCCGACCTACCGTCCCCGAACGGTTTTCCGGACGGTGCTGACGATTGGTTGCATGGTGTCGATGTCGGCGGTAGCCCGGGCCGACGATGCGGCGCCGCAGCGGCCCGCTATCAAGACCAATCGCTGGCAGGAGGATTGGTCGGTGCTGGCAAATCCGGCACTTCGGACCGAGCCCTACGATGCCATCAAGTACATTCCCATCATGCCTTGGGATCTCAAGAGCTACATGTCGTTTGGCGCGACGCTGCGGGAGCGGTTCGAAAGCGTCAACGCCGCCGGCTTCGGCGTCGGCGGCACCAAGAGCGACACCTACGTCATCCAGCGTCTTCAGTTTCACGCCGATGTCCATTTCGACGAGCACTGGCAACTGTTCCTGCAGTTCGAGGACGATCGCGCCTTCGGCAAGAACGTCACCACGCCCGTCGACCAGGACCCCCTCGACCTGCGACTCGGATTTCTCGCCTACGTCAACGCGACCGAGGCTGGGACCTTCAAGGCGCGGGTCGGACGACAGGACTTCGACTTCGACCTGCAACGTTTCGTCTCGTCCCGCGACGGCCCCAACGTGCGGCAGTCGTTCGACGCCGTGTGGGGTGACTGGGAGAGCGGCCCCTGGCGCTTCATCGGATTCCTGAGCCAGCCGGTGCAATACGATCTCCAACATCCGTTCGATGACACATCGAACAGCCATTTCCGCTTCCACACGCTCAGGGTCGAGCGGCAGGTCCTCGGGACGAACGAACTGTCCGCCTACTACTCCTTCTACCAGAAGGACAACGCCCGCTACCTCGACGCGAGTGGCGACGAAAAACGCAACGTGTTCGACGTCCGTTTTGCCGGGAATCTCAACCATGTCGATTGGGATCTTGAGGCGATGGGGCAGACTGGCGTAGTCGGAGGAAAGGATATCCGCGCCTGGGCGGTCGGAGCACGCACTGGCTACACGTTCGCCCAATTCGCGTGGCAGCCGCGGCTTGGGCTGCAAGTGGATGCCGCATCGGGAGACCATCACCCCGCCGACAACGTTCTGGGGACCTTCAATCCATTGTTTCCGAATGGCTACTACTTCACGCTGGCTGGGTTCACAGGCTACGTCAATCTCTTCCACGTCAAGCCATCCTTGACTGTAAGGCCCGCGACCAACCTGTCGGTCATGGGCGCGCTAGGCTTCCAATGGCGCGAGACCACGGCGGATGCGATCTACATGCAACCCAATATCCCGGTCGCCGGTACGGCTGGTAACGGCAGCGCTTGGTCGGGTGCCTACGGGCAATTGCGCGTTGACTATCGGTTCAGCGCCAATCTTACCGGCGCGCTGGAAGCGGTGCACTACAAGATCGGCAACACGATCCGTCAGGCGGGCGGTCACGACAGCGACTACGTCGGGGTTGAATTGAAGTACGCCCTCTAACTGTCGCTCTGCGAGAAGGTTCGATGATGCCTGCCACAAACTCTAGGCCGACGCTCCCGCTGCTGCTGAGCCTTAACGCCGGCTTCGTCGACACCGCCGGCTTCCTCGCGATGCAGGGATTGTTCACGGCCCACGTCACCGGAAACTTCGTCACCCTCGGCGCCTCGCTGGTGTTTGGGACGTCGGGCGCGGTGGCGAAACTCCTGGCGCTTCCGGTGTTCTGCTTGGTCGTGATCCTGACGCGCCTCTTAAGCTCGGCGCTCTTGCGGTTGAACCGCCCTGCGCTGACGATCATTCTCGGCCTGAAGGTCGTCTTCCTCGTTGCCGGCGCGGTACTGGCGATCCGCCTCGGACCGTTCGCCAACGGCGACGCTTGGCAGGCGGTCGTCACTGGCATGGTCCTGGTGGCCGCGATGGCAATCCAGAACGCCGCCCACCGAATTCATCTCGGGACAGCGCCGCCCTCGACATTGATGACGGGAACGACGACGCAGATCATGATCGATCTCGCTGATATGGTGCACACACCAACAGCGGAAAATGTGTCCGCTCCCAGCGCGCGCCTGCTGGCTATGTCGACCAACATAGCTGTCTTCGCGGCGGGCTGCGCCACTGCTGCCCTGCTGTATGCGCATGTCGGCGTCTGGTGCTTTGTTGTGCCGCCGGTTCTCGGAATGGTCACTCTATTTCTTCGTGCGCCAGGCTGAAAGGGACCGTGACGATGCCTGAGCGCCATCGAACTCAGCGCGGCGAGAGTCCGGTGCTGCTATTGCGGTCCGTCAGGCCAACCTTGTTTGCCGTTCGACGCCACGCATCCGATCGTTTTCCGGCCCTTGTGTTCCCTGCGCCAGGCCGACGGTGGCATGCCCACCAACCGGGTGAACACCCGCGTCAGATGGCTCTGATCGGCAAATCCGCAATCGACGGCGATCTCCGCGGTCGCCATCGAAGATTCGAGCAACAGCGTCTTCGCTTGTTCGATCCTGCGCAGCTGCAACCACTTGTGTGGCGTCATGCCGGTCGTCATGCGAAACGACCGGATGAAGTGATTGCGTGAGAGTCCGCACGCCTTGGCGACGTCAGCCACCAGGATGTCGCGGCTGAGGTTTCTCGCCAGATACTCCTTCGCACGCTGATTTTGAATCAGGGAGAGTCCTCGAGGCCGGGCGGTTTCGCGTTGGACGACCCCTCCGTAACGCTTGCTGAGATGGGCAAGGAGCGCCAGTGTAACATGATCGACGAAAAGAGAAGACGCTTCCGCTGGGCGCTCCAGGGCCGGCAGCAGGGCGGCTCCGAGATGGGCGACGACAGGATCGACCAAGCCGGGCTTGCAGTGCAGGTCGACGACCGGTGGATTGCCGGCTTCTTCGGTGAAATCGTTGAGGACGCTTCTAGGAATGTAGAACGATAGCGCCTCGTGCGGGCTCCCGACGTACGACGCGAATTCGGCGCCAAGGTTCACGATCCTGAGCGAATTGGCGGCGTAACCCTGCGAGATTACGGGGCGTTCGTTGCTCCATAATTCGTGGTGAGCGACTTCGGTCAGATGAAGCGCGGCAATGAAAGTGTCCTCGGCCGGAATTGTCGCTTTCATGCCGATATGCTCCGGACCACAGATGATCCTGGTGATTCCGATCTGAGCCTTAGGCAACGAACGTGTAACCAGCGCCGGTGAGCCGTCCAAGCCGTGGCTGTGAGCCACAGCGTCTCCATAAGTCCGGTGTTCGTCCATCGAATGAGATCCTGTCCGGTCGTTCGGACGATGTCGGTTTTGATGCGATCTCGACGACCCGCTCAGCGTCGCTGCTGTCGGCGAGAAGTTCGAAGAAATCATCGGGTTGGGCTCTATGATCTCCAATATCGCGACGCTATGATTTGAGAACAATAGGTTATTTTATAACCGCCACGTCCACGATTTGGAGACAATGAAGCGCAAATGAACAAGGTTACCAGCCTCCGGGCGTTCGTGAAGGTCGTCGAGGCAGGCAGCTTCGCCGAAGCTGGCCGTCAGCTCCGCCTTTCCCGTTCGGCCATCAGCAAGTAGGTCGCCGAACTGCAGCGAAATCTTGGCGTGCAGCTTCTAAACAGAACAACCCGTCACGCCCGTCCAAACGAAAACGGCCGGATGTATTTCGAACGCGCGCTCGCGAGGTGCAGCGCGACCCCGCAATCCGCGGGTGCGGCGTCGCGCTGATTCCGACCTTTATCGCAGGCGAAGCCCTCGATGAGGGGACGCTGCGGGCGGTGCTCCAAGACTATCGCACTCCTCCGTTGGCGCTATATGCGATCTATCTGCCCACGAGACATCTGTCGGTCAAGGTGCGACTGTTCATCGATTTTCTGGTCGAGCACTTCGGCCTGGACGCAGCCTAGCAAGCCGGCAAAGTAGGACGCATGACCAATCCTGACGAAAGACCCAGTGAATCGCATGTCGAGGAGCGCGCCTCTCCCTGGATCGCGTTTCGTCATCGGGCCTTCACGGTGGTCTGGATCGCGACCGTCGTCGCCAATGTTGGCACCTGGATGTACAACGCCGCGTCCGGATGGCTAATGAC
This sequence comes from Bradyrhizobium rifense, assembly GCF_008123425.1. Lineage (GTDB taxonomy): Bacteria > Pseudomonadota > Alphaproteobacteria > Rhizobiales > Xanthobacteraceae > Bradyrhizobium > Bradyrhizobium rifense. The sequence goes on along the minus strand of NZ_VSSS01000014.1, from coordinate 239,614 downwards.
GAGCCTCAATCCCGATCCACTGACGGTCTCTTTGGTTCAGGTTGCAGGCAGCCTTCCAATGTTCCTGTTCGCGCTCCCCGCGGGCGCCCTGGCGGATACCGTCGACAAGCGCCGCTTCCTGATCGGTGCGGAGATTGTCCTCACCGTCGTCGCGGCAGCAAGCGCAGTGCTGGTCTGGCTCGACCTCGTCACCCCGTCCATCCTGTTGCTATTCACGTTCCTGCTGGGCGCCGGCGCGGCATTCACAGCACCGGCATGGCAGTCCGTCGTGCCTCAGCTTGTCCCGAAGCACGACTTGGCCGCGGCGGTGGCGAGCAACGGCGTCGGCGTCAACATCAGCAGGGCGATCGGGCCTGCGCTGGGTGGCGTGGTCATCGGCGGTTTGGGCATCGCGGCGCCGTTCTGGATCAACGCCTTGAGCAACTTCGCCGTGATCGGGGCCCTGCTCTGGTGGCGGCCGCCCGCGTCGCAATGGAGCGGGCTTCCGCCGGAGCGCCTGACCGGTGCCCTGGTGATCGGCTTCCGGCATGCGCGATACAATGCGAATTTGCGCGCAACACTCATAAGAGCGGTAGCGTTCTTCTTCTTCGCAAGCACTTACTGGGCGTTGCTCCCGCTGGTCGCACGCAATCAGATCGCGGGCGGCCCCGAGCTCTACGGCATTTTGCTGGGAGCGATCGGCGTCGGCGCCGTCGTCGGAGCCTTCACGCTGCCCTCGATGAAGGCGACTCTCGGATCGGACCGGCTTGTTGCCGCCGGTACGCTCGGCACAGCGCTCAGTCTGGTCCTGCTGGGTATCGCCCGGAATTCAGCGATCGGCATCGCGGCCTGCACGGTCGCAGGCCTTTCGTGGATCGCCGTTCTTGCGAGCCTCAACGTCTCGGTTCAGATGTCCCTTCCGGATTGGGTACGTGGCCGTGGCCTGGCCATGTTCGTCACTGTGTTCTTTGGCGCGATGACGGCCGGCAGCGCGCTTTGGGGGCAACTTGCCTCGGCGCTCGGCTTGCCGACGGCGCACTTCATCGCTGCCGCCGGCGCTGTCATCGGAATCGCGGCGACTTGGCACTGGAAGCTTCTGTCAGGCGCGGGAGTGGACCTCGCGCCCTCCATGCATTGGCCGGCGCCGGTCTTGGCGATCGACGCCGATGGCGATCGCGGACCGGTATTGGTAACGGTCGAGTACCGCGTCGCCGACGAGAGGCGCGACGCGTTCCTCGTCGCCGTCCGGCAGTTGGGTCAACAGCGCCGGCGTGATGGCGCATACGCTTGGGACGTCTTTGAGGATGCGGCCGAAAAAGGACGCTTCCTCGAGACCTTCATGGTCACGTCCTGGCTTGAGCACCTCCGGCAGCACCATCGCGTGACCAATGCAGACAGGGTCGTCCAAGATGCCATCCGCGCGTTCGGCTCGGCATCGGAGCCCAAGGTCACACACTTCATCGCCGCGTCCTTCGGATCGTCTAACGAACTGCAGTAGCCTGGGCCTGGCAGTCCACTGTCCTATGATCTCGTCCGCACCTGCCAGCAAAGTTGCCGATACGGTGAGACCGAGTGCTGCCGACTGCAACGAGATCAATTCGGTCTGCTCACGTTGATTGTCTCTAGATTTTCTCTGATCTCCCAGTGCACACGTCGTGCACACGCCCCCCTCTAACCAATTGAAAACTTTGAATTCTCGCTCCAGTCCATCATAGGCCAGTTTGAGCTAGTTGGAGCCCAATTAAGGCAACCAATCGGAGCGGATGACCCAGGTCTTCACAAATCAGAGATGCCCACCACTGCAAGGTGCAGTCCTCGACCCGCCACGATCGGAGCCGCGTGCCGCAGGATAAGCGATGGTTCCACGGGGGTATGTCGACAGTAGCTATCCGCACGTCAGTCGCGCGGCAATCCCATCGAGGCATCCTTCAATCCAACTCCACTGATGCCTGTTTTCAGCATATCCACGACCAACGACGCAACTCCAATCGCCGCGCTACCGACGGTGAGCCCTCCGTTGCGGATGTTGGATATGCAATTCCTTCTTGAATCGGGCGTGCCCGGACACGGCGAGCAGGTCACATAGACCCCGACGCTGTCGGCGGCCGAAAGGCCGGGCCGTTCCCCAATGATCACGATCGAGATCCGTGTACCCGCGATCTCCGCGATGGGATCGCCCAGCGCGACGCGCGCCTGCGATGCCAGAACCAGCGGAGCGATGGAAAGTTGCCGCGCATAAAGGTGCGCGACGATGGCCCGCGCCAGCGACACGGCGTTTGTATCGATCGCGCTGGCAGACAATCCATCAGCAACGACGATCAGGACGTCATAGTCCGAGCGGATGTCGGCGAGGCGCTCTGTCGCCTGCCACGAGAGCTTTCGACCCAGATCGGGACGACGGATGTAGGTTGCACGGTCCCCCGCCTGACTTTCGACCTCGACGATTCCCAGCTTGAGATCGACCAATCCGGCTCGAACCGACGCCCAGTCGACCTCGGACCAGACCGCCTGCCGGGCGCGCGCATGATCGAGCAGGAACGACTGCGCCGCCCGCGTCGGTAGCCCTGCGCCGAACCGACCAAGGAGCACCCTTGCCTGGGTCATCTCCCGGAGATCGATTGATACCGCTGACTTTCGATCGAGTTCATCCGCCATCTCAGGCTCCGAGCAGCCGGGCATCCGCGAGATAGCCCGCAAGCTTCGGCGGCGCCTCCAGCAAACGACCGGCCCCGTCGATCAACCCGATATCCAGGAGCCATCGTTCAAACTCCGGTGCCGGTGGCCGTTTCAAAGTCTCGCGACAATACACCGCGTCATGATGGGCGAGCGACTGGTAGTTCAGCATCACGTCGTCGGCGCCGGGCACGGTGATTACGAAGTTGACGTTAGCTGCGCAGAGCAACGTCAGCAGGGCGTCCATGTCCTCCTGGTCGGCATCCGCGTGGTTGGTGTAGCAGACGTCCACGCCCATGGGTAAGCCGAGCAGCTTGCCGCAGAAATGATCCTCAAGGCCCGCGCGGATGATCTGCTTGCCGTTGAACAGATATTCCGGACCGATGAAGCCGACGACGGTATTGACGAGCAGAGGGCTGAACTCGCGCGCCACCGCGTAAGCGCGGGCTTCCATCGTCTGCTGATCGACGCCGAAATTCGCGTCGGCCGAGAGTGCTGCCCCCTGCCCGGTCTCGAAATACATCAGGCTGGCGTCGATGGCGCCGCGCCCGAGACTGCGTACGGCCTCATGAGCCTCCTTGAGCAGCGATAGACTGACGCCGAAACCCTCATTCGCCTTCTGCGATCCCGCGATCGACTGGAACACGAGATCGACCGGCGCCTTCGCTGCAATCGCCTTCATCGCCGTCGTCACATGACCGAGGCAACAGGTTTGCGTTGGAATGGAGAGGCGCGCGCGCAACTCGTCCAGCAGCGAAACGATGCGGATATAATCATCCGCGGTATCGGTCGCGGGATTGACGCCGATCACGGCGTCACCCGATCCCATGAGAAGGCCGTCGATCGCCGACGCCGCGATGCCGTGGGAGTCGTCAGTCGGATGGTTTGGCTGGTTGCGTGTCGAAAGCCGTCCCTTGAGGCCGATCGTCGATCGGAATCGCGTGACCACCTCCCGCTTGGACGCCACCGAAATAAGGTCTTGCAGCCGCATGATCTTCGAGACCGCGGCCACCATCTCGGGCGTCAAGCCGAACGTGACCGCCTCAAGCTGGCGCTGCGCCGTCTCCGCCCTAAGCAGCCATTCGCGGAACTCCCCGACAGTCAGCGATGAGATGGGGGCGAAGGCAGCCTTATCATGACGTTCCATGATGAGGCGCGAGACCTCATCAGTTTCGACCGGGATCAACGCCTCGGCGAGGAAGGCCTTGAGCGGCAGATCCGCGAGCGCCATCTGCGCAGCAAGCCGCTCGACCGGTCCTTCCGCGGCAACGCCGGCAAGCTGATCGCCCGACCGCTCCGGTGTCGCCTTGGCCAGGAGATCCTTGAGGTCGGCAAAGCCATAGACCGTCCCGTCGATGGTTGTCTTGTACCGCATGATCCCTACCCGTGGATCAGAGCGAGCGCGTCCGCATGAAGCCTTGGCGTGGCAGACGCCAACACACGCCCTACCGACCGAATTGTTAGCGGACGTCCCGCCCAGTCCGTGATGCAGCCGCCGGCGCCCTGCACTATCGGAATCAGCGCCATGTAGTCGTGCGGCTGAAGGCCGGTTTCGAGAACGATGTCGCAGTGCCCTGACGCGAGCAAGCCATAAATGTAACAATCCCCGCCGAAGCGGCGCAATCTCGCGGCGCGCGAAATCCGTTCGAACGCCTCGGTATCGCTCCGATTGGCGAACATGTCGGGCGACGTCGTGTAGAAGCGCGCATCCGCGATGCGCTCGCACGCACTGGTCCGTGCCGATCCGGTGCCGAACAGAGCCTGCCCCGGCTTTCCTGTCCACCGCTCCCCCGTGAAGGGGACGTCGATCAAGCCGCAGAACGGCTGCTCCTGATAAGTCAACGCAATCAGCGTACCGAACAGGGGAAAGCCGGTGATGAAGCTCTTGGTGCCGTCAATCGGATCGACGATCCAGGTGAAGGCGCCGCCTGGCTTGCCGCCGATCTCCTCACCGATGATTCCATGTTCCGGAAAGCGCTGCTCGATCCTCTCCCTGAGACGAAGCTCGACGGTGCGGTCGGCAATCGTCACTGGGCTGTCATCGGATTTGGAAACAACCTCCAGCGGAGTCCGGAAGTAGGACAGCACTATGGGCCTGACCAGATCAGCAAGTTCGGCAGCAAAGGACAGGTAGACGTCGGCATCGTCTGCCGCGACGGCTGGGTGTGCCATCACAGCGCCTTCAGGAACAGCGGCCATCGCGGGTCCTGGATGATCGAGCGGGCCCGCATGTGTTTCCATATGCCGTACTTGTAGAAGTCGAAGTCCAGCGTCGAGATGCGGTTCTGCACCATCGCCCAGGTGCTCCACTTGATATCGGCGAGCGCCTTGTGAACGATGAAGCGCGCGTGCCACTCCTTGTTGCAGGAGCCGAAATACTCCTCGATGATCTCCTGTTCGATATCCTCGGAGAAGAAGTGCTCCCCGCTCCAGATCGCGAGATCGTAGAGCCGCTCGTTGTTGGACGCATATTCGAAGTCGATCAGCTTGATCGACCTGTCCTCCCCGACGAGGAAATTCCCCGGCATCGGATCGTTAAAGCAGGGCACAAGATCGAGGCCGGCCGCTTCGAGCGCCGCGCGCGCCTGCCTGTACTGACGATGGAGCCACGCATGATCTTCCGGCCAGTAGCCGCCAAGCTGTCGCACCTGCTCGTAATGCTCGTCGATCATGTCGAACACGGTCTTGGTCAGCGGGAGCGGTTGGCCTTCGTGAAAACGGCGATACATCCTGACGACGTTGGCGCGAAACCGCGGGTCGACGCAATCGCGATGGGTCGACGCCCGTCGGTCATCGAGGAACTCGGCCACCTCGATGTCCAGGTGATCCAGGTAATCGAAGGTCCGGGGCCCGACCGCCATGGTCTCCGCTTGCTTGCTTGCGGCCCGCGCTGCGCGGCGATCGATGAACATCTCGGTGCCACGGCCGGGTATCTTGACGAAATATCCGACCGGGTCGCCTTCGACCGCGACACGAAAATTGGTGTTGCTGATGCCCCCAGACACCGGCCTGTACGTCAGGCGAGACCCCTTCCAGGCATCCACCTGCACGATGGCCGCCTCCAGCGCCCGTTCGGCGTCAGACCGGCCCGCCCCTACCTCCATCATCACCTTGTCCCACTTTCGCTAGAGAGATCGTACCCGCTCTTCAAAGCCGGGATGTCCGAGCAGCATCCGGCAGCGCAGGAAGCGCCATGCCGCGTACTTCAGGAACTCCACGCCCTGCACGGGCGAACGGACATCCTGCAACAGGCTGCGAAGCGCCCAGTAGAGATCGTCGGCGGCTGCATAGAGCCGGCATCGGCTAAAGGCCTTCTCGCTGAACTGGCCATCGTGCATTTCCAGAAGCGGCTTCATCTGGCTCTCGAATTGATAGAGCTCGTTCATCTGAACTCCCAGTTGATAGTAAGGGTCGATGTCGCCAGCCATGTCGAAGTCGACCAGCATCATGGCGTCGTCCGGACCCAGCATCACGTTGGAGGAGTGCGGGTCGCCGTGCGCGGGTCTCGGGTCGACACCGGCCGCAGAGATCGCCGCCCGGATGGGCGTCATCCAGGCCAGCATCCAGTTCACGTCGCCGGGAAGCACGGCGCTTGACGTCGAGACCAGCGGCCAGAGCCGATCGATTCCGTCGAAAACCGACCAGGGACGCCCCAACGGTTCGCCAGCGGCAATCAACTTCTGCATGTCAACGAGCCGCGCCACGGCGCCTTCCTGCATCAGGTCGTCGATCTTCGCCGTACGCCAGCCGTCGCGGAGGCGCGCGAACAGCACGGCCCTCTCCGCCGGCGCGCGCGCGATCGGCGTGGGCGACAGCGCCAGGCCAAAAAGACGTCGCGCCGCCACAAAGGCTATTTCGTCGTCGACGAGTTCGGCGACTTCGTCGTTCGCCAGCCGCAGAAACAGACTAGCGTTAATACCGTCGGGCGCCACATTGAATGTCGTTGCCTCGACTGCGTGGTAGGATGGTGAAGCCACCGGGAAAGCAGATGCCGCGTAGGCAGCCGTGGCCGCGTCGGTGACCAGCAGGTTCCTGATTGCGCGTTCAGCGCGCATCTCCATGACCGTATCCGGATGACCGAGCGTCTTCATGCCGCGGCCTCGTTCGCTGGCAGTCCCTCGCTGGCAAGCGTGTAAAGCATGTCGGCAAGGACCTGCGTCCCGAAGGCCTGGTCTGCCGCGCTCGTGAACTCGGTCGGATGATGAATGACGCCGTCGCGTGAGCGGACCGCGAGAACGACCGAGGGACAAACGCTGGACATCGCCACAGCATCGTGCCCGCCGATCGTATCGAGATGGCGCGCCGTTTCGCCGAAACTTGCGGCAGTTCGCTCCGCAAGCGAGATCAGCCCTTTCGCAAACTGGCCGGCCTTGCGACGATCAACCGCCCTCACCTCGAATGTCACCCCGGCTTTCTCCGCCGCCGCCTCCATCCGAAGCTTCATCTTCCGTTGGGCCTCGGCGAGGACCTCCGGCGACCCCGAACGCAACTCGATGAAGAGCACGGCTTCGGACGGGACCGTGTTGGGCGAGTTCGGAAACACCTCCAGCCGGCCAACGGATGTGTGGAGGTCAAGGCCGTGCTCGCCTGCGATCTGCTTCAGATCAGCAATAAGGTAGGCCGCACCGAGCAGTGCGTCCTTGCGCTGCGCCATCGGCGTTGCCCCCGTATGGGCCTGCCGGCCGAGAAAGGCGAGCCGATACTTGGTCGCGCCCCAGAACCGGGTGAAGATTCCGAATTTTTCATTGGCCTCGAACAGCGCCTTGTCGCCCTCGATGTGAAGTTCGATCAACGCACTCGGGATCGCCACGGTATCCTTGCCGGCATAGCCGATCTGCGCGAGCGACTGGCGCACCGTCACCCCATCGCCATCCTTGCGGTCGAGCGCCCATTCGCGCTCGAGAGCACCGGCAAACACGCTGCTTCCCAGCAGGCTGGGCTGAAAGCGCGCGCCCTCCTCGTTGGTCCAGTTCACCACCTGGAAATTGCAGACCGGCAGCTTCTTTTCCGCCTTCAGCCTTTCCGACACGGCAAGCACCGCTTCGCAGGCCGAGACGACGCCGAGCGCGCCGTCGAAGCGGCCGCCATTGGGCTGGCTATCGATATGCGACCCCACCATGACGACCGGCGCGTTGGCGCCGGCCAACGACAGGCTCCCGAACTGATTGCCGATGGCGTCGACGGCCTCGGTGAAACCGTTCCGGGCGAACCAGCGGCCAAGCCAATCGCGCGCCGCTCCGTCCTCGAGCGAGAGAGAGAGACGCGTCATGGATCCGTCGGGCCCACCGCCGAACACCGACAATTCGTCTATCATCGCCTGGAGACGCGATGGATTGATGGTAGCGCGCTCGGGAACGATGTCAGGCATAGATGATTTCCACGTTGGACTTGAGAAACTGGTCGGAGAAGTCTTTGGTCAGGGTGCTCCCCGTAATCACAGCGTGGACGTCTTGCAGACCGAACGTATGGATCGAGCCGAGTCGGCCGAACTTGGAGCTGTCCGCGACGATGACTGAGCGCTTCGCTTGCGCGCGCGCCACGCGGCGGATGATCGCCTCGTCCTCGCCGTAATCCATGAAGCCGCGCTCGGCATGGACGGCGCTGATCGCAATGATGGCGAGATCGAAGAAATGCTCCTTCATTGCCGCCGCCGTCTCGGGGCCGAAGGTCGCCTGATAGTCGGGACGCAACCGCCCACCGAGCACGCGGACGCTGGGCGTGGCCGAATAGTAGAACTGGGCCGCCACCGCGAGCGAATTGCTCACGATCGTGAGATCCTTGCGGGTCTTGAGATGCTTCAGGCACGCAAGCGCCGTGGTCCCTTCGTCGACAAAGATCTTCATGCCATCCTTGACCAGAGCGGCTGCCGCCTCTCCGATCCGGGCCTTCTCCCTTGCGCCGACGCGCAGGCGTTCGGCAAAAGGCTGGTCGCTCTCCTGGCGGTCGAGCACGGCACCGCCATAGACGCGGCGGGCAAAGCCCTGCGTCTCGAGCTCGCGGAGGTCCCGGCGGATCGATTCCTGGCTGACCTTGAACTGATCGACGAGATCCTTGACGTGGACACGCTGCATCTGCCGCAAAAGGTCGCGGATCAACTCCAGGCGATGCTCCGTAAAGCTCATGGGCGTTCCCCGATTGCCTCGGCACTTCCGGCCGCTTCGCGGCACTTCTTCTTGTTCATGACCTCCTCATGGTACGGTGCGCCGCGCCGGTGTCGCCGGAAGCCGCGGGCGGCACGATCAGGTGGCAGGCGGCAAAATCCTGTCGTTCGCGCACCGTCAGGCTGGGTTGAACGCGGCTGCATTTGTTCATGGCCTGCGGGCAGCGGGACCTGAAGCTGCAGCCATCGGGGATGTCGAGCGGGCTCGGCGGCTCCCCTTCCAGCAAGCACTCCTCCGGCCGATAGCGACGCTGCTCGAGCGTCGGCATCGCGCTCAGGAGCGCCTTCGTATAGGGATGTCCCGGGTCGAAGAAGAGGCGCTCATTGTCGGCGAGCTCGAAGACCTCGCCCAGATACATCACCGCCACGCGATTGCAGGCCTTCCTCACCATCGCAAGATCATGCGAGATGAAGATGTAGGTGAGGTCGTATTCCTTCTGAAGCTTCTGGAAGAGATCGATCAGCTTGAACTGCTCGGCCTGGTCGAGCGCCGACAGCGTCTCGTCCATGATGAGGATTTCCGGCTCGAGCACGAGTGCTCGGGCGACGTTGACACGCTGCCGCTGTCCGGCGCTCAAGCCGAGCGGAAGCTCCTCGTAGAGTTCGGCCGGCAGCCCGACCTCTCCCATCACTTTCAGGACGCGCTCGCGAATCCTGACCTTGTCGCGCCAGCGGTGCGTTCGCAGCGGATCTTCGAGAATCTTTCCGATCGAGGTCCGCGGCGGCAGCGAGCCGAACGGGTCCTGTAGCACCATCTGGAGCCTGCCGCGGAATGCGAGCAGACCCTTGCCCTTGAGCGCTGCGATATCCTGGTCCGAACAGAGGATCTGTCCCGAACTCGGCAGTTCGAGCCTGCACAGAAGTCGCATCAGGGTGGACTTCCCGCAACCGGACTCCCCGACGATGGCAAAGCTGTCGCCGCGGCGAACGTCGAAGGTGACGTTGCGAACGGCGCGAACCAGATTGACGCCGCCGAAACCGGCCTTCTTCCTGACCTTGTAGATCTGCGACGCATCGCGCAGGCTGAGAACCACCTCCCGCCGGTCGTTCAGTGGGGGCGTCGCGGCCGGCTCGCCCCATATCCTAGGGGTCTGCCGCACGAGCTCTCTCGTATAGGGATAGACGGGTTTGTCGATCAAATCCTCGGTCGACTGCTCCTCGACGATGCGGCCTCCATCCATCACCAGAATCCGCGAGCAGGCTTCGCGCGCCACCGGCAGCGACGACGAGACGAACAGGACGGCGGTGTTGAAGCTCGTCGTCAGCTCCTTCATCAGCCGGATCACCTGCGCGGCGACCGTGACGTCGAGCGGCTGCGTGACGTTGTCGGCGACCAGCAGCGCCGGATTGGTCACCAGCGCGTCAACGATCAGCGCGCGCTGCATCATGCCGCCGGAGAATTGGGAGGGATAGTCGTGAAAGCGGTTGCGCGCGGACGGGATGCGAACGGCATCGAGCAGTTCGACCACGCGGCGCTCGGCATCGCGCCGCGACACGCCGGGCACCACCGCCCGCATCTTCTCGACGATCTGGACACCGACCGGCAGCGTGGGATCGAGCGCGCCCATCGGATTGGCGCCGACATAGGAAATCCGCTGGCGCAAGCTGCGCATGTCCGCGCCGCCCATCGCATAGATATCGCGCCCTTCGAACAGAACCTCGCCGGACCGCTTCGCCAGCGGCGGCTCCAGCCAGTTGACCACGGCCTTGGACAGCACGGTCTTTCCGGAGCCGCTCGCGCCGACCACCCCGACGATATCGCGCGGCGCGAGGCTTAGCGACACGCTGTCGAGAATGATCTTCGCTGAACCGGCGCGGCCGGCGGCAACCGTCAGATTCCTGAGTGCGAGAAGCGGCCGCGTCATCCTTCTCCACCTCCATGGACCGTGTTGCGCGCGCGCTCGAGCGAAGCGCCGATCAGGTTGATGCTGGTGAGGGTCAATCCGAGGAACAGGCCCGGCATGGTGGCGATCCACCACGCGTTCAGCAGATATTTGCGGCCATCCGCGATGATGTTACCGAAGGTCGGTGTCGGCGGCTGAACCCCGAGCCCGAGAAAGCCGAGCGTCGATTCGAAAATCATCATGCGGGCCACGTCGAGCACGGAGGTGAACAGCACCGGCGGCAGCAGCAACGGAAGCAGCAGGGTGAGGATGATTCGCGCGTCTGTCGATCCGCCGATCTTCGCGGCACGAACATATTCGCGCTGCCGCTCGGTCATCACGATGCTGCGCATGATGCGCGCATAGACCGGCCAGTTGGAGACGCCGAGCACAACGATGATCGCGGGGATGGTCGGCCGGGACACGCCCAGCACGGAAATGGCAAGGATGATCATCGGGATCGATAACTGCGCGTCCGTCAGTCGCATGATGACGGCATCGGTCCGTCCACCGAAATAGCCGGCGATCGTGCCGAGCGCGCAGCCGATCGCCAGCATGACGATAACGGATGCAACCCCGATCAGAAAGGAGTAGCGCAGGCCGACCAGCGAGCGCACCAGCATGTCGCGGCCGATCTGGTCGGTCCCGAGCGGATGAGCCCAGCTCCAATTGTTGCCGAGAAACAGCGGCGGCAGCAGGCGCGCTTTCACATCCATCTTGGTCGGATCGATGCTGCTCAGTTCTGGATAGAGCGCAGTGGCCAGAGCGAGGACGACGAAGATACTAAGGCCGACGCGGAACCCCGGCGTGGATGCCGCCTTGTCGAAGATACGCCGGGCGATGGAGCGCTGGGCCGGCTTGTGCGCGATCGGCCCGCCGGCGGCTGTGGTCACGGACATCAATATTCGAGCCTTAGTATTCGAGCCTTGGATCCATGGTGGTGGCGACGAGGTCGACGATGATGTTGATCAGCACGAAGATAGCGCTGGTCACGATGGCGATCCCCTGGATCAGCGGAAAGTCACGCTGGAGCACCGCGTTGATGGTCAGGAGGCCGAGGCCGGGATAGTCGAAGATGTATTCGACGATGATGACCCCGCCGAGCAGGCTCGAGAACTGAATCCCGAGCAGATTGAGCAGCGGCACCGAAGCGTTGCGCAGCGCATGGTTCGCAATGATGCGCCCCCGGCCGAGGCCGCGCACATGTCCCACCGCCACATAGGGCTCCGTCATCTGCGCCGAGACGGAGCTCACGAGCGTCCGAATCAGGACGGGCGACAGCTCGACCGCGAGCACGATCGCCGGAAGGATCGTATAGGCAAATCCCCTGTAGCCGATTGCGGGCAGCCATCCGAGCTTGACGGAAAATAGCAGTGCCAGAACGATTCCCAGCCAGAAGTTCGGCAGCGATATGAAGATCGAGGAGATGTAGAACGCCAGCTTGTCCGGCCATCGCCCGATCGCGAGGCCTCCGGCAATTCCGACGATGCCCGAGAACACCAGGGCGATCACCAATGTCACCGCGGCAAGCTGCAGCGTCATCGGCAGTGCTTCGAGGATCAGGCTCAGGACCTTCGCCCGTTCGCCGCGCGTCGTGTCGTTGAAGGTCGCCCCGCCCGTGGCGGCCCCATTCGCGGGCCGAACGAAGGACTGCCCGAGATCGCCGCGCACGACGCCGCCGATGTAGCGCCCGAACTGGACGACGATCGGGTCCCGCAAGCCCATGTCGGTTGCGATCTTCTCAATCAGGGCTTCGGGCGCCATTCCGCCGGCCATCAGCCGTACGGGATCCCCCGGCACGACCCTCAACAGCGTGAAGATCAGCAGCGAGACGAGGAAGATGATCAGGGCGCCCTGGGCCAGACGCCGCATGAGGAAATTCAGGACGAACATCCCTAAGCTCCGTGAAGGACATGGCGGACCGCGCGCCGCCCGATCGCGGCACGCGGCAACCAGTCATGGTCAGGCAACGGGCTTGGACGCATCCATCGATCCATCCGGGTAGATATAGAGGCCTTCGAAATCCTTCTGCATCGCGTGAATCATCACAGAGGTGAACAAAGAGAGCGCCGGCATCTTCGAAGCAAGCAACGGCATCGTCTCGGTCTGGAGGATCTTCTTCCGCTCCTCGAGCGTCGGCGCGCTGCGCTCCTTGTCAAGGCTTGCGTCAATCGCAGCGTCTTCAATGCCGCAGATACGATGCGAGGAGGAGTGGAAATGCGTGCGGAGAACCAGGTCGGGCTCCGGCGAACCTGTCGACCATCCGCAATCCACCATATGACCGGGACCGCCGCCCGGGCGATGGTATAGCCGCTCGTTCCAGGCCGCAGGTTCGAGCACGGTCAGGCTGACGTTGAAACCCTGCTCGTTCAGCATCGCGGTGATGACCTCGCCGTACTCCTTGGTCTTGGGATAGAAGCCCACCGACACGATGTATTCGAGCGGCGGCAGGCCCTTGCCGTTCGGGAAGCCGGCTTCCGCGAGCAACGCCTGACATTTCTTCGGATCGAACTTCGGATAGTTTTCGAGGTCGACGTAGCCGAACTTCACCGGAGAGACGAAATTCGACGACGCATGGCCCGCCGAGCCCAGCACCTCGAGGACAAGGTCGCGGTTGATGGCATGACAGGCAGCAAGACGGATCCGCGGATCGTTGAAAGGTGGCTTCGAGCAGCGGAACCACAGATATTTGTTCTCGACGGACACCACCCGATTGATGCGGATGTTGGGATTGCCCTTGACGGTGTCGACCTGTTCCGGCTCCAACCGTTCGACGATCGAGGCTTGGCCATTCATCAGCGAGAGCATCCGTGTCGTGGAGTCGCCGGTGAAGGTGAAGCTGATCCCAGCGATGGCCGGCTTGCCCTTGAAGTAGCCATCGAAGGCCTTCATCACGGTATCGTTGCCGCGCTGTTCGACGAACTTGAACGGACCCGTGCCGTTCAGCCGCTGTGACAGCACGCCGCCGGGCCCTCCGGCGATATCCTTCGCCGACATGATCGGCAGGAAGGCGGCGAGAAACGTGAAGAGGTGCGCCGGATAGCCGCCCTTCGAGGTGTCAACGATCACGGTGTAGTCGTCGGGCGTCTCGATCTTCAGTGTTTCGCTGGGGCCGGGATACCATTGCGCCGGACGATCAGGCTTGGATCCGTATTCGAATGTGGCCTTGACGTCTTCCGCCTTGAACGGCTTGCCATCGTGGAACACCACGCCCTCGCGCAGCTTGATTTGCAGGCGGTTGGGATCAAGCAGCTTGATGTCGGTTGCAAGCTCGTAGATGACCTCGCCCGGATTATCGAGTTTCATCGGCGTGCGGGTGAGAAAACCCATCACGAAGCCTTCGATGTTCTTCTGCGAAAGTGTGGTGTGCGCGGTCGGATCCCAGTTGCCGGTGATGTTCTCGGCCGACAGGAAGGTCATGGTCTTGCCGGCCTGCGCGTGTGCCTCGGAGATGAAGAAGTCTGGATTGATCTGCGTGTAGCCTGCGGCGACCGCGGCTCCCGCCGCACCCCTTAGAAAGTGGCGACGGTCAAATTTCGGAAGCATCGACATTCCCCTTTTTTCTGGCGTAAAAGCCCAATCGGTCAAAACGGTCATGCAGAAGCCGTGCCAGACTTAAAATTGGCTCAGTTTTGGTGGGCCTTATGTGGTTTATGACCGATTATATGGCAAACTGATCTGCCTAGAGGTCTACGCCTGGGCAAACATCTGCCGTCTGGCGAGCGAACCGCCTACGACATGCGCAATTCGTGATCGGCGGGATCGCACCAGCCCCCGTCAGGCTTCTGTTCGAATGACATGCTGCGACGGATGCGGTGACAATCGGCCCTCTGGATCATCCGCGCTGCTCGAAGACCGGACTCGCTGCACACTGGCATTCATGGATCGCCGTCCTTGCGGCAATCAACATGATAGTTCAGCAGCGAAGACGCGAGAATGTGCTCATGTTGATCACACGTGCTTTCGGCGCCACGCTGCTCGCCGCCGCGCTTTTGGGCCGGCTTGCCTAGCAGCCACCGCGCAATTCAGCGAATGCGTGGAGAGTGGCGCCTTCCTCGACCGTCCCTACCCACTTCAAAAGGCTTGCTTACGCTGGCTGTCACAAGATTATTCTTGATCTCCCGGTGCACACGTCGTGCACACGCAAACCTCTAACCGATTGAAACGCCTGAACTCTCGCTCCAATTCATCATGGGCAAGTTTGGGCTAGCTCTAGCAAATCAAGTCCAATCTGCTACGGGTGAGCGCCAACACGCTGCGGCTCTGCACCGTACTGGATGAGCCCTCGACTGATCGGAAAGCCCGCACACCAATGCAGGGGATTGGAGTCAGAAGTCCGCTGCATGATGACACCGTTGAAAGCATGCAGATCATCGAGCACGAAGCGGCTGCGACCCGCCTGGCATTGACCGCGGGTGACGCCCCGGTCGCTCACGCCGCGGCCTCACGCATCATCGCCTTCAGCATTTCCGCGAGCACGCTGGCGATCGCGCTCGTCCCGCGTTCGTGGCCGATCAACATGAGCGTCTGCGTCTCGTGCGCCAACTCGCGCACCGGCACATAGACGAGACGGCCGACGCGGCGCTCGAACTCGATGTCGAACGGCGTAAGAAAGGTAATGCCATTATCAAGAATGGCGGCGTGGCGCATGATCTCGATGGCGTTGGTTTCGATGATCGGCAGCGGTTCCAGCGAAGCTTTCGCAAATGCCGAATCGAGGTACGGCCGAATCGCGGTCGACCCGTCGGCGATCACCAGCGGATAGTCGACGCAGTCGCTAAGCCGGATCTGGTTACGCTTGGCGAGCGGATGGCTCGGCGCCATCACCGCGCCGAGCTTGCCGGCAGCGCGGGCCAGCACCTTCAGATGACTGCCGCGGGTGAAATCGAAGCCGATGCCGAGGTCGGCCTCGCCGCTGCCGACCGCGGATTGAATGTCTTCGCCCGTGGTCAGCAGCGTCAGGCAGAGCCGCACCCGGGGATTGGAGACGCGAAACTGCTTGACGGTTCCCGGCACGAGGTTCGAGGCGAGACCGCTCATCATCGCCACCGTGATCTCGCCCCGGCGCAAACCTTTCAGTTCCTCGATCTTGCCCTGGGCGCGGGTCAGCTCCTTGAGAGTCTGGCGAATGTGGCCGACCAGCACCTCACCCGCCGCGGTCAGGATCAGCTTGCGCGGCAGCCGTTGGAAAATCGGCGTGCCGAGTTCGGTCTCCAGCGCAAGAATCTGGCGACTGATGGCGGACGCCGCGACATTAAGATGGCTTGCAGCAGTGCGGATTGATCCGGTGCGCGCCACCTCGTCCACATAGGTCAACAGGCGGCTATGCAGCATCCCTTTGCTCCTGCTCGAAAAAACGCATCGCTCCGGAGCATGCTGTCATGTTGCCTAAAAGGCAACAATGTTTGCGAAATAAAGCGCTTTTATGCAAGCCATGCGGCGTGCTGAATCCATCGTGGCTCGTCGCGCGCACGCCCCGCACCGTCGGACCGACCACAATCAGGAGTTTCCTTCATGGCGTTCAGCGTCGAAAACCTCGCCCGGTCCAAGGCCTTCCGCATCTCGCCGACGGACACTAACTATTTCGTGGTGCTGTTCGATCATGAGAGCGACCGGATCGACAACATCTTCGTCATCGAGATCTTCCGGCCGGGCGGCGCGACGCCGCCCAACGAACATGCAGCCGCGCATGAATTCTTCCATGTGCTGCACGGCGAAGGCGTCGCGCGTTGCGATGGCAAGATGCTGCCGATCAAAAAGGGCGACTCGCTGCTGCTGCATCCCGGCTCCGAGCACGTGATCGAGAACACCGGCGCCGGCAAGCTGTATTGCCTGACGGTGATGACGCCGAACGAGGGCTTTGCCGAATTGATCCGCGGCGGCGAACCGGTCGAGGTCGAGGCCGACGATATCGCTGTGCTGCAGGGGCGCGACGTCGCGGTTCCGCGATGACCGACATCCGCCTTCAACCGGTCGACGATCTCACGCCACTCGGCGCCAGCCCGCGTAACCGCTGGTCGGTCTCGGCGACCCAGGCAAACCTGGTCCGGCCGCCGGTCGTGCCGCAGCCGGTGACGATCGATGCCGGCGCCAAGCTCGTGACCTTCGACCTCGCGCGCACCGCCATCATCGTCATCGACATGCAGAACGACTTCTGCCATCCCGACGGCTGGCTTGGCCACATCGGTGTCGACGTAACGCCGGCGCGCGCGCCGATCGCACCGCTGCAACGGCTGTTGCCGGTGCTGCGCGACCTCGACGTGCCGGTGATCTGGCTCAACTGGGGCAACCGGCCCGATCGGCTCAACCTCAGCCCGGCCCTGCTGCATGTTTACAAGCCGTCGGGTGCAGGCGTTGGCCTCGGCGATCGGCTACCGGGCTCCGGCGCGCGGGTGCTGGAACGCGGCAGCTGGTCGGCTTCGATTGTCGAAGAGCTGACCGTCGAATCCAGCGACATTCATGTCGCAAAGTATCGCATGTCTGGCTTCCAGGACACCGAGCTCGACAGCATCCTGCGCAACCTCAACGTCACGACGCTCTTGTTTGCCGGCGTCAATGCCGACCAATGCGTGCTCTGCACGCTGCAGGACGCCAACTTTCATGGCTACGACTGCATGCTGCTCCGCGACTGCGCCGCCACCACGTCGCCGGACTACTGCATGGCAGCGACCGTCTACAACGTGAACCAATGCTTCGGTTTCGTGCTGGAGTCCACCGTTCTTGCCGCCGCCCTCGCCGGTCGCGGGCCGCGATTGCCAAGGTCGAGCACGCCATGAACGATCTCACGCCCTTTGACGTCGCATCCAACCGGCATCCGTCGACGGATACACTGACCTCGCTGCTCGCCGAGCTCGGCAATATCCCGGTCGTGACTGATCCTACCATCGTGCGCCGGCGCTCGCGCGATTTCTTCTGGTACAGCCCGGTCCTCAACGACCAGCTCAACGGCAAGTCGGCGGATCTGATCGTCACGCCACGCGACGAGGCCGATATTATACGCGTTGCCGCGGCCTGCGCGCGTCATCGCGTGCCGCTGACAGTGCGGGCCGGTGGCACCGGCAATTATGGCCAGGCTGTACCGCTCGCCGGCGGCGTACTGCTCGACATCACCGCACTTGACACGATCGAATGGATCAGACCCGGGCAGATCCGTGTCGGCGCCGGCGCCAAAATGAATGCGATCGACGCCGCGACACAGCCTTCGGGCTATGAGCTGCGGATGCATCCCTCTACCAAGCGCACCGCGACCATTGGCGGCTTCGTCGCCGGCGGATCCGGCGGCATCGGCTCGATCAATTATGGCGGCTTGCGCGAACGCGGCAACATCCTCGCCGCGCGCGTCGTCACCATGGAGCCGGAGCCTCGCATTATCGAACTACGCGGCGACGCGGCGCAGAAGATCAACCGTGCCTACGGCACCACGGGCATCATCACCGCGCTCGAGATGCCGCTGGCGCCGGCATGGCCATGGATCGACGTGGTGGTCGCTTTCGATGATTTCATGGCCGCGGTCGAATTCGGCCACGCGGCGGCGCTTGCCGACGGCATCGTCAAGAAGCTGCTGGCGCCTATTACATGGCCGCTGCCGTCCTATTTCGGTGCGCTGAAATCCTGCTGTCCGGAGGGCAAAAGCATCCTGATCGCGATGATTGCTGAGCCCTCGCTGGAAAGCTTCAGGAATCTCCTTGGCGGCCGCGGCACCATCACCCTGGAGATGCCGACCGACGACGGCCCCAGCAAGGTGCCACTGTACGAATACACCTGGAATCATACCACCCTGCAGGTGCTCAAGAGCGATCGCACCGTGACCTATCTGCAATGCCTGTACCCCCATGACCGGCTGCTCCAGAAGGTTGAGGAGATGCGCACGATGTTTCCGGACGAGGTGTTGCAGCACCTCGAATTCATCCGTTTCAACGGCCAGTTGACCTGTAGCGGACTGCCGGTGGTGCGGTATAGCGACGCGGAGCGGCTGAACGAGATCATCCGCCTGCACGAGGCGCACGAGGTCCATATCGCCAATCCGCACGTGTACACGGTCGAGGACGGCAGCCGCTACAAGCGCGTCGATGTCGATCAGCTCGGCTTCAAGCATGAGGTCGATCCCTACGGCCTGCTCAATCCAGGCAAGATGCGCAGCTTCGTGGCGGAGCGGTGACGTGCGCGTGCTGTACGTCTATTGCCATCCGCTGGACGACAGCTTCCATGCCGCGATCCGTCGCGAGGCGCTGGCCGGACTCACGCAGGCCGGGCATGCGGTCGACTTGCTCGACCTCTATGCGGAGGGGTTCGATCCCGTGCTCACGGCGGAGCGGCGGCGCGACTATCACGATCCCGCGCGCAACCGTGCCAACAACCAGGCCCATGTCGACCGGCTGATGGCAGCGGAGGCACTGGTGGTGCAGTTTCCGACCTGGTCCTTCGGACCGCCGGCCATGCTGAAGGGCTGGTTCGATCGGATGTTCGGCCCCGGCATCGCGATGGACCTGCCCGACCCGGCACATGCGAAACCGCTGCTACAGCACATCAGTCGTATCAGCGGCATCTCGACCTACGGCCGCCAACGCTGGAAAGCCATCGCCATGGCCGACCCGCCGCGCAAGATCATGACGCGCTACCTGCCCTGGTTCACCGGCTTCAAGGCCAGGGTGCGCTATCATGCGCTGTACCACATGAACACTGCGACCGAAGTCAGGCGCCGCCGCTTTCTCGCGGAGGTCCGCCGAGCGATGCAGCGGCTATGAGTTGTTCGCTGCAAAAGTGGATTCGCGACCAACGGCATTCAAGGACATCACGATGGCGACGATATTCGGCGAGACGAACTGGCGATCGATGAGCCAGGAGCAGCGTGACCTCGGGCTCAACAACAGCGCCGCCGTCCCGGGCAGCGCCGAGCTAGTCGCGAGCTGGGAGCAGCGCTCCGCCACCATGCGGGACAAGCATCCTGCGCATCTCGACTTGAGATACGGTCCACGCGACCGCAATCGCACCGATTTCCTCAAGGCCGCCGACGGCGGCCCGACGCTCGTACTGATCCACGGCGGCTACTGGCAGATGCGCTCGAAGGAAACCGTCACCTGGTTTGCCGAGGGACCGATGGCTCACGGCATCAATGTCGCGCTGATCGGCTACACCCTGGCGCCGGAAGCGACCTTGGACGAGATTGTTGCCGAGATCCATCGGGCTCTCGACGCGCTGGTTGAACGACTTCCCGCGCTCGGTGGCGATCCTGGCCGTATTGTCGTATCCGGCTGGTCGGCAGGCGGACATCTGGCGGCGATGGCGCTGTCGCATCCGCGCGTGAAGGCGGGCATTGCGATCAGCGGCATCTTCGATCTCGAGCCGATCCGCCACAGCTATCTCAACGTCAAGCTCAAGCTCGACGAAGCGATGTCGCGGCGCAATTCGCCGCTGCTGCACTCAGCAGGCCCTTCTGCGCCGCTGGCCCTGGTGGTCGGCGGCGCCGAACTGCCGATGCTGCGCCAGCAGACCGCCGACATGGCCGCACACCGCGCCGCCAATGGACTGCCGGTAAGCTATGAGGAAATTCCGGGCGCCGACCACTTCTCGGTCATGCTCGCGCTGGGCTCGCCGACCGCACGGATCACGACCCTGGTCCGGCAGTTGTGCGAGCGCGGTTGATCAGCGCGGCAGCTTCGCCGCCTTCACGTCGTACAGGAGCTTGATGAATTCCCCCGAGCCGTGCTCGGCGGTGAGACGGCCCTTGTCGGCGGTTGCCTTGTGCGCTTCGCCAACCGCGCCGGCGGGATTGAGGTCCCCGGCGATCCAGGCATAGGCAATGAACCCGGTCGGTCTGAGATGGTCGAAGGCCGCTTCGTCGTCCTCGGCAACGGACCGGAAGTCCTGTGCGCGCGCCATATCGACCAGTTCCGGGCGGAAATGCAGCATCAGCGAGGTCTCGACGTCACCGCCGTGGATACCGAATTTTAGCTCGCGCTCGCTGTAGAGGCCGGCCGGCTTGCCGAGCCGCGACCAGGCGGACTTAACCACCAGCATGTCGGCGCGTACCCGCAGCTCGCGCGCGACGATGCCCATCACCTCGTCGTTGCCGCCATGCGAGTTGACGATCACGAGTTTCCGCATGCCGGCGCGCGCGACTGACAATCCGAGCTCGGTCCAGGCCTCGATCAGCGTCGCCGCCGGCAAGGTCAAGGTCCCTCGCATCCGCAGATGCTCGTTGGATTTTCCGACCTGCTGAACCGGTAGGATCCGGATGTCGAGATCATCGGGCAGATGATCGATGAGTGTCTCGAGCATGCCACGGTTGATCGCCGCGTCGACGCCAACCGGCAGATGCGGCCCGTGCTGCTCGATGGCGGCGATCGGCAGGACAGCGATGGTGCTCTCTGGATCGAGGCTTTCGAATTCACGCGAGGCGTATTCGTCCCACCAGACCCGGCGGCGCGGCTTGTCCATGTTCAGTTCCTTTTCACGGCGCACCGCGCGGTTGCGGCGCGCACGACCATGATGTCCGACTATGGCATCGCGGAGCCGTTGACAATGGTGCACGCAGGGGCCTGACCCTGGCTTTTTATGCGTTGCCTAAAAGGCAACGTATGCCTCGAATCAAAATGCTTCCGGATGACAGACGGCGCGTGCATCTTTTGCAGTGCCGGGAACGCTGCACCGGGATTCCGCCGCCATTGGAATTCCATCCGATCGAAATCACACCGAGGTTGCCATGAACGCCATCATGACCATCGTGTCCCGCGCCCTGCTCGCTGCGGCGGCTTGCCTTGCCTTCGTCGCCCCGTCGACCGCCGCCGACAAGGTGACATTTCTGACCAGTTGGTTCGCCCAGGCCGAGCATGGCGGCTTCTACCAGGCCAAGGCGACCGGGCTTTACGAAAAGGCCGGGCTCGACGTCACCATCAAGATGGGTGGACCGCAGGTGAACGGATCGCAGCTCCTGCTCGCCGGCGAGACCGATTTCCTGATGGGCTATGACATCCAGGTGCTGAAGGGCCGCGAACAGGGACTGCCGCTGGTGACGGTGGCGTCCTCGTTCCAGTTCGATCCGCAAGGCATCATGGCCCATGACGACGTGGCAGATCTCGCTGCCCTGAAAGGCAAGCCGATCCTGATTTCTGGTTCGTCGCGGACCACGTTCTGGCCGTGGCTGCGGGCCAAGTATGGCTACACCGACGACCAGATCCGCGCTTACACTTTCAACCTGCAACCGTTCTTCGCAGACCCCACGGTGTCTCAACAGGCTTATCTCTCGTCCGAACCGTTCCAGGCGCAGCAGCAAGGCGTCAAGGCAAAATTCTTCCTGTTCGCCGACGGCGGCTATCCGCCCTATGGCGCGGCGATCGTGACCACCGACAAGATGCTCGCCGAGAAACCCGATGTGGTGGCGCGTTTCGTCAAGGCATCGCTCGAGGGCTGGCGTGACTACCTCAAAAACCCGGAACCGGCCAACGCCCTGATCAAGGTCGACAATCCGAAAATGACCGACGCCCAGATCGCATTCGCGATCGACAAGCTGAAGCAGACCAAAGCGCTCGACGGCGGCGACGCCGCCACCGGCGGAATCGGCATCATGACGGCTGCGCGATGGAAGCAGACCTATGACTTCCTGGTTGCCGCCAACCTGCTCGATCCAAAGACTGAATGGCAAAAGGCGTTCACCGACCGCTTCGTCAAGGATCTGAAGATCGGCTTCTAGTACGGAACTTGCAGCGGTCCTGTGACGATGACCCCACGAAGAAGCCTATCATGAATGCTCCCTTACCCAGCGACCCTCTGGACGCGCAAACCACGCGTCGCGCCGGCGATCGTCCGCCGGCCGTCGAGGTGCTCTCCGCGGAAAAGGTCTTCGCCAACGGCACCCGTGCCCTGGCGCCGATCGACCTCACGATCGCCGAGGGTGAATTCCTCACTTTGATCGGCCCGTCCGGTTGCGGCAAAAGCACACTGCTCAAGCTGATCGCCAATTTGATCCAGCCATCGGACGGGCGGATCTTGTGGTGGCGCGGCGATTTCGGACAGGTGGGCCAGGACGGCCGCGGCTTCGCCTTCGTATTCCAGGAGCCGACCCTGATGCCCTGGGCGCGGGTCGACACCAATGTGCGGCTGCCGCTCGACCTCGCCGACGTGCCACGCGGCAAGGCCGATCCACGGGTCAGCGACGCCATCGCCCGGGTCGGCCTCTCGGCCTTCGCACGGCATTTCCCGCGCCAGCTCTCCGGCGGCATGAAAATGCGGGTGTCGATTGCGCGCGCGCTCGCCACCGATCCTAACCTGCTGTTGATGGACGAGCCGTTCGGCGCGCTCGATGAATTCACCCGCAACAAGCTCGATGATGATCTGGTCAAATTGTGGTGGGAACGCAAGCTGACCACGGTGTTCGTCACCCACTCGATCTATGAAGCGGTGTTCCTGTCGACCCGCATCGTGGTGCTCGCCGCAAACCCCGGCCGCATCTTCCGCACCATGACCATCGATGAACCGCAACCGCGCAGCCAGGATTTCCGCGACAGCGCCCGGTTCGCCGCCTACTGCCGCGAACTGTCGACCTGGCTCGCCGAAGCGTCGTTGCCATCGGCATCGGGAGCTGCGCCATGAAGCCGCTGTTGCAATCGGAGACGTTCGTACGAATCGTAGCGCCGCTCGCGGTCGGCGTGGTGCTGCTCGCGGTCTGGGAAATCGGCTGCCGGCTCGACTCAATCCCGGTCTATCTGTTTCCGAAACCGAGCGACATCCTCGCCAGCCTGATCAAGAACGGTCCGTCGCTGCTGCGCGCACTGCTGATCACCTTGCGCATCACCCTGCAGGCGTTCGCCGCTGCCGTTGTGCTGGGAACGCTGATCGCCTTCATGTTCGTGCAAAGCCGCGCCATCGAGGTCAGCCTGTTTCCCTACGCGGTGCTGCTACAGGTGACGCCGATCGTGGCGATCGCGCCGCTGATCATCATCCTGGTGAAGAACACGCAACTCTCGCTAACAGTGTGCGCAACGCTGGTAGCGCTGTTCCCCATCATCTCCAATACCACGCTGGGCCTGCGCAGCGTCGATCCCGGGCTCGCCAGCTATTTCCGCATGAACCGAGCCAGCCGATTGAAAACGCTGGTGCGGCTGCGGATTCCCGGCGCTCTGCCGTACTTCTTCGGCGGCCTGCGCATTTCCTCCGGGCTCGCTCTGATCGGCGCAGTGGTCGCCGAGTTCGTCGCCGGCACCGGCGGCCGCTCATCAGGACTTGCCTACGAGATTCTCGACGCCGGATTCCAGCTGGACATTCCCAGGATGTTCGCCGCACTGTTCCTGATCACCGTTACCGGCGTGTTGTTGTTCGGCGCGATGGTGGGACTGTCCAGGCTCGCGCTGTCGAATTGGCACGAGAGCGAGATCGGAGCCGAAGCATGAGCGCGTTGCTGATCGAGAACGCCGAGGGGATTTTCACTGGCCTTGCCGGCGACGCGATGCGCGCCCGGGGATCGATCCGGATCCGCGACGGTGTCATCGCGGCGATTGGCGCGCTCACGCCGGAGAGCGGCGAACGAAGGCTGGATGCCTCCGGTTGCGTGATCTATCCAGGTCTGATCTCCACCCACCACCACCTATTCCAGAGCGTGTTGAAGGGCGTGCAGGCCGGCATCAATCGGCCGCTCGCCGGCTGGCTGCGGTCAGTGCCCTATGCGTACTGGTCGAAGATCGACGAGGAGGCGCTGGCCGTCGCGGCCCGGATCGGCCTCACCGAGCTGCTGCTGTCCGGCACGACGACCGTGGCCGATCACCACTATCTGTTTAGCGATACCTACCGTTTCGATCCGGCGGCGGTGATCTTCGAAGTCGCCCGCAGCCTCGGGCTGCGCCTGGTGCTTTGCCGCGGCGGCGGCACCAAGATGAGCCATGTCGGCGGCGGCGACGGAGCACCGACGCCGGTTGAACCGCTCGAGCGCATGCTGGCCTCGGTCGAAGCCTGCGCCCAGCGTTTTCATGATCCCTCTCCCGCCGGTCTCACGAAGGTTGCGATGGCGCCGACCACGCCGACCTGGTCACTGGACCCGGGTGAACTTCGCGAAGTGATTGCCGCTTCGCGGCGCATGAAGCTGCGGCTGCACAGCCATCTGTCGGAAACGTCGGACTATGTCGACTTCTGCATGTCGGTGCACGGCAAGCGCCCGGTGCACTGGCTTGCCGACCACGACTGGCTTGGCCCCGATGTCTGGTATGCGCACATGGTGCATCTCGACCATGACGAGGTGAAGATTCTCGCCGACACCGGCACCGGCATGGCGCACTGCCCGCAGTCGAACTGCCGGCTTGGCTCCGGTATTGCACCAGCCGACTCCCTCGCGGCGCTCGGCGGCGCGGTGTCGCTGGGCGTCGACGGTGCCGCGTCGAACGAGGCCGCCGACATGGTCTGCGAGATGCACAGCGCCTGGCACACCCATCGCGCGGTGAAGGGCGCGAATGCGGTCACCGCCGAAAACGTCGTGCACTGGGCCACGGCCGGTGGCGCGCGCGTGCTGGGCCTGCCGCAGATCGGCACGCTCGCACCCGGCCAGCAGGCGGACATCGCCGTGTTTGATCTCGACCAGCCTCGCCACTTCGGCATGCATGATCTCCTGGTCGCACCGGTAACTTGCGGTGGCGCCCGTGTACGTCATCTGCTGATTGGCGGACGGATCGTCGTTGACGACGGCGCCATCCCCGGCCTCGACCTTGCACGACTTCGATCCGACGCGGCGCGCGTCGTTACGCGCATCGCCGCCTGAACTTTTTGGGAGACACCTCATGCTGGTCACCAAACAGCCGGTGCTGCGCCGCTTCTGGTACGCGATCATGCGGATCGAACAGCTCGATAATGGACCGCAGCCGTTCACGCTGCTCGGCGAGCCGATCGTGCTGTTTCTCGATGCCAAGGGCGAACCCGCGGCGCTGGAGGATCGCTGCTGCCATCGTACCGCAAAACTCTCTAAGGGCTGGTGCCGCAACGGCAACATCGTTTGCGGCTATCACGGCTGGGAGTACGACCGCGACGGCAAGCTGGTGATGATCCCGCAGTTTCCGTTCGAGCAACCGATCCCCGACGCCAGGGCGCGCGCCTTCCGCACGAAAACTCGCTACGGTTATGTCTGGGTTGCGCTGGACGAGCCGCTGCGCGACATTCCCGACATTCCAGAGGATAGCGATCCCGCCTATCGCCGCATTTTCCAGTTCTACGACACCTGGAACACGGCGGCGCTACGACTGATGGAAAACTCGTTCGACAACGCGCACTTCGCTTTCGTGCACAAAAACACGTTTGGCGACATCGACCAGCCGCGACCGGAGAAATACGAGATCGTCGAGACCGACTACGGCTTCGAGGCGGAAACCCTCGTCACCGTCAAGAACCCGCCCATGGCGGCGAAGATCTCCGGGACAACGGAGCCCTATACAAAGCGCCACATGCGCAACAAATGGTTCATGCCGTTCTGCCGCCGGCTCGACATGGAGTATCCCTCCGGCATCCGGCATATCATCTTTAACTGCGCAACGCCGATCGCCGACGGCAAGATTCAGGTGGTGCAGCTTCTGTTCCGCAACGACACCGAGGCGGACTGCTCGGCACAGGAACTGATCGATTGGGATGCCGCAATTATCGCAGAGGACCGGGATATCCTAGAATCGACCGACCCGGACGCTATCGTCGACATGGGCCGCAAGATCGAGAAGCACATGCCGTCCGATCGCCCCGGCATGTTGATGCGCAAACGCCTGCTCGACCTGCTACACGAGCATGACGAGGAAGAAGTCCCGAAAATGCAGGACACGATGTCGTTGACCGCTCAGAATTAAACGCCAGGGAGGACATTCGGCCATCGGTGCGTGAACAACCGACCTTCATATTCGCGCGCGAACTTCATCAGCCAGCCATCATGACCGGAGCCCGCGATCACTTGCAGCCCGACAGGAAGCGCGCCGTCGGGGATGATACAGGGAAGTGATATGGCAGGCAGGCCGAGCGCATTCGCGATCGCCGTGAACACCGCATGGCCGCGCGGACCGACCGACTGGCCGTCGATGACGGCGGGATGGGATTCGGTGGCCGGCCACGGCATCGCCGCGGCAGACGGCGTGATCAGGAAGTCGTACTGCGCGAACAACGCATCGAAAGACCGGCACAAGGCCGCGACCTGGTCGAGCGCATCCAGATAGTCGCGCGCCGTCAAGCGGCGCCCGGCCGCCTCCATCTCGGCGATGGCCGAACCAACCTGGCCCTGCCAACCCGGATGCCGTTCCAGGAGCCATGCGACGCCAGTCTGGCTGACCACAGGCCACACGGCATCTAGCGGATCGGCCAACGTGAACGGCGACAGGGTCTCGACGTCGAGGCCGAGCGCCCGAGCCCGCGCGATCGTGCCTTCGATCACGTCACGAATGAAAGGGTCGACAGGCGCTCTGCCAAATGTCGACACATAGGCGACGCGCGGCCGCGGCGTGAGCGGCTCAGCCATGAGGCGCGACCACGCAGGCGCAGCAATCACGTCCATGGCAGCGAGGACATCCTCGGCACAGCGTGCGATCGGGCCGATGACCTCGAACTCACCCAGGATCGCCGGGAAACCTTTGCCACGCGCCACAGTGTCGCGTGAGGGTTTGAAGCCGACGAGGCCGGTGTGAGCGGCCGGGCGCCGGATCGAGCCGCCGCCATCGGTCGCGAGTGCGAGCGTGCACATTCCGCTGGCTACCGCTGCCACCGCACCGCCGCTCGAACCACCTGGCGTCAGAGCCGGATCCCAGGGGTTGCCGGTGGTACCGAACAGCGCATTGTCGGTGTAACCGTGCAGGGTCAATTCAGGCACGTTGGTTTTGCCGAGAATGATGGCGCCGGCCTCGCGCAGCCGACGCACGGGCAATTCGTCCTCATCGGGCACGAAGTCGCGATAGAGCCTTGAGCCCCAGGTTGCGCGCAGCCCCGCGACAAGGATGTTGTCCTTGACCGTGATCGGCACGCCGTCGAGTGCGCTTGCGGGGCGCCTGTCGCGCCAACGCCTCGCGCTTGCATCTGCCGCAGCGAGCGCGCCAGCCTCATCGAGCGTGACGATCGCATTGAGGCGCGGATTGGTCGCTGCGATATGCGAGAGCGTCGCCTCGATCACCGCGCGTGGCGAAAGGCCGTCCGCAAAGGCGCGCACGAACTCGCACGCCGACATGGCCCAGAGCGGAGCGCGATCGTGCATCGATCAGGCGAGCTTCGGGTAGGTGGCCTTGTCGAAGAAACTCGCGCCCGCGACATATTTGCGGGCCGGCGACACGTCCGGCTTCTCCTCGCCTTCCCCGAAGGATTCGAAGGTCAGCTCGAGCTGCACGCCGGAGGGATCATAGACGAAAAGCTGCCACAGCGAAGTGCCGGGCACGATGAACTCGCGCCAATCGAGGCCGGCCGCCTTGAAGCGCGTCACGTAGGAGCGATAGCCCGAACAAGACAGCGAGACGTGATCGATGGCCGCCGTGCCGGCCGGCGCCTTGCCTTCGGGGCCGAGCGCGGGACCGCCGGCATAGACATGGATGATGCCGAGCCCGCCCGGCTGAGGGCAGCCGAGCCAGGCGCCGGGATAGCCGAAATCAGGCCGGGGAAATTCGCGTAGCCCGATGATGGCGGTCCAGAACTTCCTGGTCGCGGCGAGATCATCGGTCTTGATTGCAATGTGATAGAGACCGTGGACGGTCGCGAGCGGCAGATCGGTCATCTCAATATCTCCTCACGCTTGACTGCCGTCGATCGGCAGGCCGATTTGACGATAAAGCGCCTTCAGATTGTTGCGAAACGGTTCGTCGCTCTTCTTGCGCGTGCCCGCGACAGGATCCCCGCCGGCGAGAATCGTGTCGCTCGCGGCCAGTGAAAACTCCATGACGAAGCGCATACGATCAGACCGCAGCGCCTCAATCTCCGCAAGCCACCGGACGACGTCGCGCGCGCCGGCCTGGTGGCGTTGCGTGATCAGCGCCGCCGCAAAGGCGGCATCCTCGATCGCCTGTGTCGCCCCCTGGCCGAGGGTCGGCACCATGCCATGAGCGGCGTCGCCAAGATAGAGCACGTTGCAGTCGGCGGCACGGTACAGCAAGTCATGCTCCTGCATCCGCGCCCAATGCGTGTCGGCGACACCATCGCAAAGCTGGTCGACGAGCCAGCGCGCCTGGTCACTCGGCGGCGCGTGAGCCGGCGCATAGGCGGCGCGCAGCGCATCGGGCGTCTTGCGGGCTTCCGGGATCTCCGATTCGATCGGGAACGTGCCGGCCAGATAGACATGATCCGGCGGCACGCGGAACGCCAGCAACCGGTTCGGCCCGTTGAACCATTGCTCATAGTCGTCGATCAGGCCGCGCGAGGTGTCCGGCACCAGGAGACGCGAGATCGCGACGCCCGTGAGACGCACCGGCGCCTCGCCGGAGATAGTCCGCCGCACATCGGAGTAGCGGCCGTCCGCCGCAATCAAGAGATCGATGCTGTCAAGCCGATGCTCGCGGCCATCCTGACGCCAGGCGACCTTTGTCTTGCGCGGATCGGCGGCATCGCGCGCGATTTGCGTGATCTCGCAGCCATAGGCGACACTCGCGCCGGCCGCCTCGCGCAGCACGCGATAGAGCTCCGACCAGCGGATCCGCCAACCCGGACCTTCGGCGACGTCCTTGAGCGGCAGATCGAACAGCACAGTGCCGTCGGTGAGCGAAATACGCCAATTGGCCCAGACGAAGCTCGCCTCGGTGATGCGCGCGGCAAGTTCCGGATCGACCGCGCGCAGCCCCTTCACCGCATTCGGCCCGACATTGAGCCCGGTGCCTGCCTCGGAATGGTCGTCGCGGCTGACGCGCTCGAGACAGGTCACTTCGACGCCGTCGAGAGCTGCGAGCCGCCGCGCCATCACGCATCCCGCGACACCAGCGCCGATGATGACAATCCGCATCTAGCCAGCCCCTTCCTGCGACGCGATCACGGCGATCAGGCCGCCGCCATCCGGCCCCTGATGCTCGGCACCGCCCGAGACGAAAATGCGTCCATCGCCGATCACGCCGGCAACGAGGCCGGCAACCGCGCCGCGGATGTGGCGCTGTGCGTTGATGTCGGTGTCGTCGAGCATGGTGTGGCGGTGACCGCGGATCCGGCCGCGCCGGTCCGGCTCGCATTTGACCAGCACCGAGGAGATGCGCGTGGCATCGGCAGCGGAAACCTGCGGGCTGGCCGCGAAGCCGAGATCGGCGAGCACGTCGACGACCCCACCGATATCGAGTGCATCGCTCATTGGCCGGTGCGCGATGCGCAAATCGCCCGCCCAGTTCGGGCTGTTGCCGAGCACCACGACCTCGTTGCTTTCGACCTCGACGCCCGAGGAAATGCTGGCACGCGGCGACTGGATCGCAAAATCTGCGAGCAGCGAAGCATCGGTAAAGTCGTCCGGTTTGATCTCGGACAGCCCGAGCGCAACGCCAAAGGCGCCCGCGGCGCGCGCAAACGCCATCGACTTGTTGGGGTCGCTGGTCAGCGGCGTCTTGCCGGCGGCGATGGCCGCGGCCGCCCGCGCCACCGTCACGCAGGGGCATTTCACCTGCACGAAATGCACGTCCTCGGCCCTCTCGATTCCGGCGCCGAGAATCGCTGCGCGCACGGTCGCCGCCACGCTCTCGACATGCGCGCTCCGGCCAACATCCTCGGCCGGAACCGGCGCGCTGAAGGCGGTGCCGATCGCGAGCGCCGAGGGATACCGCTTTGCGGCTTCGCCCTCGCTGACGCAGAAGACGCTGTAATGCGGGCTCATCACGCCCTCGGTGCCACCGGACAGCACGCAGGGAACCTCGCGGACTAGCTCGGCGGCCGGCCTTCCGAGATGCTTCGACAGCAGCGCCATCAGCGTCTGGGTAAAGTAGCCGCGGGTGAAGTCGTTGACGCCGCCATTGCCCTCGGTCTTGCCGATGATGGCCGCAACGTCGGCCGCCTTGATCGTGCCACTCACAATCAGACCGTCGAGCTCGGAGAGATCGCCAGGATGGGCCATCGAAAGGCGAAACACGCGTGCCGTTCTCATGGGGCCTCCTGTCGTGTCAGCTCGAACAACCGGCTCGGGCTCAGCGGAATCTCCAACAGCTCGAGCTTGCGCGAGGTGAGCTGGAGCGCATCCTCGATCGCCTGCGCGAACACGGCCCCCACCGGAATGGCTCCCGCCTCACCTGCGCCCTTGATGCCGAGCGGATTGAGCGGCGACGGCGTCACCGTATGGTCAAGCTCCATGCGTGGCACGTCGAGCGCGGTCGGCAGCAGATAGTCGGCGAGCGAAGCATTGAGAAGCTGGCCCTGATCGTCGAAGGCGAGCTTCTCGAAGAAGGCGTTGCCGATGCCTTGCGCGACGCCGCCATGGATCTGGCCTTCGAGGATCATCGGATTGATCACCGTGCCGCAATCATGGACCACGACATATTTGAGCACCTTCAGCTCGAAGGTCAGCGGATCGATCTCGACGATCGCGGCATGAACGCCGTTGGCGGTCGCGCCGGAGGGCGGACCGAAATATTGCGTGGATTCGAGCCCCGGCTCGGTGCCCGGCTTCACCGCACCGCGCATCGGATTGGCGCGCTGCGCAAGCTCGCCGAGGCGGATGAACTTTCCGGGAATCCCTGCGATCGACACTTTTCCGTCGGCCAGGACGAGGTCCTCCTCGGCGCATTCGAAGGCGTCGGCCGCGAGCTTCAAGGCCTTCTGCCTGACCACGGACGACGCCGCGCTGACGGCGTTCCCCGCCACCACCGCGCCGCGGCTCGCAAAGGTACCGGCGCCCCAGTAGAACTGGTCGGTGTCACCGGTGACAATATCGACGTCAGCCGGATCGACGCCGAGCTGGTCGGCGACGATCTGGGCGAAGCTCGTGAAATGCCCCTGCCCCTGGGTGCCGATGCCGGTCGCGACATTCACCTTGCCGTTGGTCTGCACCTGCACCTTGGCGCCCTCATACGGGCCGATGCCAGTGCCCTCGACGTAGCAGGCGATGCCGATACCGACGCAGCGTCCTTCCTCGCGGAGCCTGGGCTGCTCCTCCTTCAGGAAGTACTGATATCCGATCGCGTCGAGCGCCTTGGCGAGCACCGGCTCGTAATTGCCGCTGTCATAGCTGAGCGGCGCGAAGTCCTGGAAGATGATCTCGTTGTTGTATGGAAAGGCGTCCGGCGGAATCAGGTTGCGCCGCCGGATCTCCGCGCGATCGATGTTGAGCTCCCGCGCGGCGAGATCAAGCAGCCGCTCAATCACGAAAACACCGTGCTGTCTCCCGGCGCCCCGATAGGGCGTGACGATCGGCAGATTGGTGAACACGGCCGTGAACGTGCTGTCATAGGCCGGGATCACGTAGGGGCCGAGCAGCGTGCACTGGCTGTTGATCGGCACTGTCAGGCCGTAAGGGTTGTAGGCGCCGGTGTCGTGCAGGAAGACGTCCTTGACGCCGAGGATGCGGCCGTCGGCCGCGACGGCGATCTCGGCGTCGTGAATTTGGCCGCGCTCATGCGTGGTCGCAACGAAATGCTCGAGTCGGTCCTCGATCCACTTGACCGGACGGTTGAGCCGCATGGAGATCCAGGGCAGCGCCACCTCTTCCGGATAGAACATCATGATCTTCGGCCCAAAGCCGCCGCCGACGAAGGGCGCGATGACGCGCACCTGCCGCTCGCCGAGGCCGAGCATGGCGGCAAGACCGTTGCGGATGAAGACCGGCGCCTGGGTCGTATCCCAGATCGTCATCTGCTGACCGCGCGCATTCCACTGCGCGACCACGCCGCGAGTCTCGATCGGCGAGGAGATGCCGTGCTCGTAGCGAAAGCGGCGCTTGAGGATGATGTGCGCGTTCGCGGCAGCCTTGCGATAGTCGCCTTTGACCTGGTGGACATGGGCTGCGACATTCGAGCCGAGATCGTCGTGGACCCACGCCGATGAGGACGTCAGCGCCTGCTCGATGTCGACGACCGCGGATAGCTGCTCCAGCTCCACATCGATATCGTCCAGCGCATCCTCGGCGAGGTAACGGCTCTCAGCGACGACAACGGCCAGCGGCTCGCCGACATAGCGCACCTTGTCCCTGGCGAGCGGCACCTGGGTTCGCGGATTGAAGGTGCTTCCCGGAATCGGCGGCGGCTGCACCAGAAGCGGACCGGGCTGCCAATAGTCGCCATAGTCCTCGGCAACATAGACCGCGACGATGCCCGCCCGCTTCCGTGCGCGCGATACGTCGATATGCTTGAGGCGGGCATGAGCAACCTGACTGCGCAGGAAAGCGACATGCAGCATGCCCGGCAGCTCGACATCGTCGATGAACAGCGCCTGTCCGGTCAGGAGCTTCCTGTCCTCATTGCGCTTGACCGGCGCGCCGAAGAAGCGGGTGCTCATGGCGCCGCCTCCCGCATCCGCGCAGCCGCATCCATCATCGCATCGACGATGTTCTGATAGCCGGTGCAGCGGCAGAGATTGCCGGACAGCGCCTCGCGCACCTCGTCCTCCGATGGTGACGGATGCTCCGCCAGATAGGCCGTCATGGTCATCAGGATCCCGGGCGTGCAGTAGCCGCATTGCAGGCCGTGATGCGCGTGCATTGCCTGCTGCACCGGATGCAGCTCGCCGCTCGCTGACGCCAGCCCCTCGACCGTCGCAAGCGCGCGGCCATTGGCCTGCACCGCGAGCATCAGGCAGGAACGGACCGGATGGCCGTCGAGAAGGATGGTGCAAGCCCCGCACACGCCGTGCTCGCAGCCGACATGGGTGCCGGCGAGCCCCAGCTCATGACGCAGGAAATCGGACAGCAGCATGCGCGATTCGACCATGCGCCGATAATGGGTGCCATTCACCGTAAACTCGATCTCATGCTGGTCAGGCTGCATGGCCAATCCGTTGATGAGCGGTGCGGATGGCGCGCTGGACCAGCACGCCGGCCACGTGCCGCTGGTAGTCCGGGCTGCCGTGAACGTTGCCGGACGGCGCGATGAGCTCCCGCACGCCAGCGGCGACCGTGTCGATCACCTCGCCCGTCACGCGGCTGCCGAGCATCGGCGAGGTGGCGGCGCCGGCATCCACCGGCGTCTCGCCGACACCGCAGAGCGCGAGCCGGACGCTCGCACAGCGGCGCTCCTCGTCTAACGTCACAATGGCCGCGACGCCGGCGATGGCGAAATCGCCGCGGCGGCGCGCGATTTCCATGAAACAGGCGCCGCTGCGTGGGGCCAGGACGGGAAAGGTGATATCGACCAGCATCTCGTCGCTGGCGAGATCGGTGGTGAGCAGGCCGGCGAAGAAGTCGGACGCCGCCACCGTTCGCCCGCCTGCCGCCGACCTGATCCGCATCTCCGCCTGCATGGCGACCGCGAGCGCCGGCAGCTCCGAAGCCGGATCGGCGTGGGAGAGATTGCCGCCGATGGTACCACGGTTGCGGATCTGCGGATGCGCGATATGCGGCAGCGCGTCAGCGAACAGCGGACACGCCCTTAGAAAATCGCCATCCCGCTCAAGCGCCCGGTAGCGCGTCAGGGCACCTACCCTGACCTGACCCGTCTCCGAGCGATCGATGCCGGCAAGCCCGGTGAGCGCATTGATATCGATCAGCACCGAAGGCCGCGCCAGGCGAAAATTCATCGCCGGGATAAGGCTTTGGCCGCCCGCGAGAAAGCGCGCTTCGTCGCCATGTTCGGCCTTCAGCGCAAGTGCGTGGTCGAGCGACGACGCCGCGACGAATTTGAAGGGAGCAGGCTTCATATGGCTCGCATATCGAGGGCTCGCGCGCTTGTTGCGAAAGCGAACACGAAACTATCTGCTGTGAACGAGGCAAGTCAAAAGCCACCCGCGCG
Source organism: Bradyrhizobium rifense (assembly GCF_008123425.1). Classification (GTDB taxonomy): domain Bacteria; phylum Pseudomonadota; class Alphaproteobacteria; order Rhizobiales; family Xanthobacteraceae; genus Bradyrhizobium; species Bradyrhizobium rifense. Next base: position 205,097 of record NZ_VSSS01000014.1, on the reverse strand, counting down.
TCAATTGCTTCGAAATCAGACAAAAACCTGCTTATTATGCTTCCCACCTGCGCAAACATTGGGCGCGCCACGACAATCCTCATTTGCGACAATATTTCGCATCGCCATGCCAAAGCCAAGTCTTTCCATACCCGACGAACCGATCGCGGACCACGCCCCAAGGCGGCTCGTCGTCGATGCACAAAGTATCTCGCTGACGTTCGACACGGCCGACGGTCGGGTCGAGGCGCTCTCCGACGTCAATCTGCAAGTCGCCGAGGGCGAGTTCGTCTCCTTCATCGGTCCGTCCGGCTGCGGCAAGACCACGATGCTGCGGGTGATCGCCGATTTGCAGCAGCCCTCCTCCGGCACGCTCATGGTGAACGGCATGAGCGCGGAAGGGGCGCGTCTTGCCCGAAGCTACGGCTATGTGTTCCAGGCGCCGGCGCTGTTCCCCTGGCGGACCATCGAGAAGAACCTGAAGCTGCCGCTGGAGATCATGGGCTATTCCGAGATCGAGCAGCAGCAGCGAGTCGAGCGCTATCTGTCGATGGTCAACCTCACCGGCTTCGAGCGCAAGTTTCCCTGGCAGCTCTCCGGGGGTATGCAGCAGCGTGTCTCGATCGCGCGCGCATTGTCCTTCGATCCGGCGCTGCTGCTGATGGACGAGCCGTTCGGCGCGCTCGACGAAATCGTGCGCGATCACCTCAACGAGCAACTCCTCCAGCTCTGGAAGTCGACCGGCAAAACCGTGCTGTTCGTGACCCATTCGATTCCGGAAGCGGTGTTCCTGTCGACCAGGATCGTGGTGATGTCGCCGCGCCCGGGCCGCATCATCGATGTCATCGACTGCGATTTCCCGGCAGAGCGGTCCTTGGAAATCCGCGAGACGCCGGAATTCCTTAAGGTGGCGCAGCGCGTCCGCAACGGCCTGCGCGCGGGGCACTCCTATGACGAGTAGCTCGCTCGCTTTGCTCTTGCGTCCCGCGCGCACGCTTAGGGATCATCCCCTGGTCGCACGTTACGCGCCGGTCCTCACCATGGTGCTGGCGCTGGTCGCGATCTGGTACGTCGCGGCCGTCGCCATGAACTGGTCGCTGGTCCGGGACGGCTTCGAGCGCGAAGAGACGCCGTATGCCATGAGCGACGTGCTCGCTGGCACGATGGATGCCGAGCGGCCACTGCTGCCGGCACCGCACCAGATCGCCTCGGCGTTCCTCGATTCCGTGTTCGGCTATCCGCCGCTGGCGCCGCGCAGCCTCGTCTACCATTCGCTGGTGACATTGTCGGCGACCTTGCTCGGCTTCCTGCTCGGCGCGTTGTTCGGGATCGTGCTGGCTCTGCTGATCGTACACAGCCGAGTGCTGGAGCGGAGCTTACTACCCTGGATCATCTGCTCGCAGATGGTGCCGGTGCTGGCCTTGGCGCCGATCTTCATCGTGGTGCTGGGGGCACTGGGACTGCACGGATTGCTGCCGAAATCGATCATCTCGGCCTATCTGTGCTTCTTTCCCGTCGCCATCGGCATGGTGAAGGGCTTTATCTCGCCCGATCCCCTGCAGCTCGAACTGATGCGAACATGGTCGGCGACGCCGCGCCAGGTGCTGTGGAAGCTGCGCTGGCCGGCGTCGGTGCCTTATCTGTTCGCGAGCCTCAAGGTCGCCGTCACCATTTCGCTGATCGGCGCCATCGTCGCCGAATTGCCCACCGGCGCCGAAGCCGGCATCGGCGCGCGGCTGCTCTCAGGCTCCTACTACGGGCAGACAGTGCAGCTCTGGTCGGCGCTGGTCGCCGCCGCCGTTCTCTCGTCCGCCTTGATCGCGCTGATCGGACTGATCGAGCGCGAAACTGGCCGGCGCATGGGGGCTCATTGATGGATCCGCGCAAGCTGAGGCTGGGATTCATCGCCGCAACCGCCGCGCTGGCGCTCGCTTTCTTGCTTCCGCTCGCGCCGCAATCGCCGCCTTTATCGGCTCATCCTATCGTCTGGCCCATTGTCGGTGCAGCCGGCATCTTGTTCCTGCTGGCCGCCAGGCTGTCGGACCAACGAGCGACACTTCCCGGTCTTGCCGGCGCGACGCTTGCCGCCGCCGCCTCGCTGGTCCTGCTGGACGATGCGGCCGTGGCGGGGGCGGCACGCGCCGGCTTCTGGATGATCGTGATGGCCTGCTGGCTGTCGGCAGCACTCGGCGTGGTCAATCTCGCCGGGACACATCAGGTCCGGGGCAAGCTACAACGCGCGCTCGATCTGCTGGTCCCGCTCCTGTTCGGTCTCACCGTGTTCTATCTCTGGGAGGTCGCGGTGCGCGGTTTCGGTGTGCCGCCGGTGCTGCTGCCGTCGCCGAGCGCGGCGGCGACGAGATTCATCCATTCGCTGCCGACCCTTGGCGCCGACTTCGTCCAGACCTTCGTGCGTGGCGTGCTGGCAGGCTATTTCATCGGCTGCGGCGCCGGGCTTCTGGTTGCGATCCTGGCGCACCGCTACGCTTTCCTCGGCCGCGGGCTGCTGCCGCTCGGCAACTTCTTTTCGGCGCTTCCGCTTGTCGGTGTCGCTCCCATCATGGTGATGTGGTTCGGCTTCGACTGGCCCTCGAAAGCCGCCGTGGTCGTGCTCGTGACCTTCTTTCCGATGCTGGTGAACGCCATCGCCGGGCTGAATGCGGCCGGCCATATCGAACGCGACCTGATGCGCTCTTACGGCGCCACCCATTCCCAGGCGCTCACCAAGCTTTATCTGCCCGCCGCGCTTCCGTTCATCTTCAACGCGCTCAAGATCAACGCCACGCTCGCCCTGATTGGCGCGATCGTTGCAGAGTTTTTCGGAACTCCGACGCAGGGTATCGGATTTCGCATCTCCACCGAGGCGGGCCGCATGGCCATCGACATGGTCTGGGCGGAGATTGCATTGGCCGCCCTGGCCGGAATGGCTTTCTACGGCTTTGTCACGCTCGCCGAACGCGCGACAACGTTTTGGCATCCGTCCTACCGGACCTAGGTCGGCAAGGTCCACTTTGAATTTGGAGTCTTGCATGAAGCACGCATTGGCACTGGCCGCAGGTCTTTCGCTCGGCCTGACGCTTTCGAACGCACAAGCAGCCGAAACCGTCACCATCCAGCTCAAATGGGTCGCCCAGGCGCAATTCGCCGGCTACTTCGTCGCCAGGGACAAGGGCTTCTACAAGGAGGCCGGCCTCGACGTCACCATCAAGCCGGGTGGCCCTGACGTGGCGCCCCCGCAGGTGATCGCCGGCGGCGGCGCCGACGTGACCGTCGACTGGATGCCGTCCGCGCTCGCCTCGCGCGAGAAGGGTGTCCCGCTCGTCAACATCTCGCAGACCTTCAAGAAGAGCGGCCTGGAGCTGACCTGCCGCGCCGACACCGGCATCAAGAAGCCTGCCGACCTCAAGGGCAAGACGCTCGGCGTCTGGTACGGCGGCAACGAATATCCGTTCCTTTCCTGGATGTCGAAGCTCGGCTTCAAGACCGACAGCTCGCCGGGCGGCGTCAAGGTAATCAAGCAGGGCTTCAACGTCGACCCTATCCTCCAGAAGCAGGCCGACTGCGTCTCCACGATGACCTACAACGAATATTGGCAGGTGATCGACGGCGGCTACAAACCGAGCCAGCTCGTGGTCTTCAAATACGAAGACGAAGGCGTCGCCACGCTGGAGGACGGCCTCTACGTGCTCGAAAAGAATCTGAAGGACCCGGCCTTCGTCGCCAAGATGGCGAAGTTCGTGAAGGCCTCGATGAAGGGCTGGGAATACGCCAAGGCGCATCCCGATGAGGCCGTGAAGATCATCCTCGCCGCGGACTCGACCGGCGCCAAGACCGAGAAGGACCAGAAGCGGATGATGGGCGAAATCGGCAAGCTGCTCGGCGACGCCGACGGCAAGCTCGACGTCAAGGACTTCGACCGCACGGTCGCAACCCTGATGTCGGGCGGTTCCGATCCCGTCATCACCAAGAAGCCCGAAGGCGCCTACAGCTTTGCGATCTATGAGGCGATGAAGAAGTGACCCAGGGGAGGACGGGGCGCGCCCGTCCTCCTTTCACCACCGCCGCTCGATCAAGCCAACTCTGACGGACCATTCCATGAACTGGACGACCAAGAACCTTTCGACGACCTGCCAGTGACAGCTCTTGCGGGCCGTCGCGTCCGCGGCGAATTCAAGACCTCCCGCGACTTGTTCGCAGAGACACCGCCAAAGCGGATTACGCCTGGATGACGTTGGCGCGGATCATGTCGTTCGCAAAAGGATCGCGGTATCATCGCGACCAATCCGTGCGAACGAGGCGGGCGCCTCTACGTAGCAGACCGCAGGAACAAGATATTGAGGGCCCTCAACGCTTCTCTCGGGGCAGCAATCCACCTCCGATTCGACGGCCGACGCTAGTCTTCAATGGATTTATCTCCGTCTCCCGGCGCACACGCGGCCCTCTAACACAACTGAGAAACATGAACTCTCGCTCCAATCCATGATCGGCAAGTTTAAGCTACTTTCGGCCAAGAAGATCGAGACCGAACAAGGGTAGTCCGCTTTGGCCATAGGTTGCCTTCGCCGGCGGATGCGCTCCTGTAAGTCGCGAGGTCCCTGGCCGCCAGGCGGCCCGAGGCCAGGGTGGGCACATCACTTCACCAACTGTTCCTGATGAGCCTTTACGAGATCATGCATGCTGTTGAACCTGAAGTCTACGTGAGGCATCTGCCCCGGATTCATAGTTGCTCCGAATCCCTGCTGGGCGTGACGACGATAGATCCAGCACGACTTCAAGCCGTGCTCGTTCGCCGGCTTGTGGTCGTGGAACATGCTCTCGGCCGTGTGTAGGATCTTCTCCTTCTTCACGCCGATCTCTCCCAGCTTTTCGATCATGTAGTCGAAGTTTCGGGACGACGGTTTATAGGATCCAATGTCCTCCGCGGTATAGATCGCGTCGAATTCCTCCTGAAGCCTGCGGTTGCTCGCTCGAAACGTCTCGTTGTCCACGTTCGAAAGGATGACGAGCTTGAAATACTTCTTGAGGTACTGGAGCGCTCCCGGTGAATCCTCGAACGCTGGCCAATTTCCGACGGACCGGCCGTATTCGACACAATCTTCGTGTGTGACGTGCACGCCCCACTCCTCGGCGAGGCGCTTGTAGACGATAGGTAGCAGATCCCGATATGGCCTCGCCGGGGTATACTTCTGTTGGCTCGATTCATGACGAGCGTGCGCTTCCGGAATCTCGTCGCGCGTGAGCGAACGCTTTGCGCGATCCGTGAGGCCCTTCAGAGCTTCGACCATCCCGGTCTCCCAATCGATCAGAGTGCCGTAGCAGTCGAAGGTCAGTGCGTCGAAATCGGTGAGCAACATGTCCATGTCTCCTGTTTGATGGTCTCAAGTATAGGCAAGATGAGTGGCATGATCGTCGCGTCGACCGCGGTGCCGAGCGCACTTCGAAAGCATTCGCGCGCCGCGCGAATTTGCCCCCGATTGAAAAGAATGGTTCGCCACCCCGCCTCACCGAGGAGGACGTCTATAGAGCGTTCTCGGATTCAGCGAAGAAGTTTGGGCTACTTTTTGCTGTGACCTACACCTCTTGAGCTTGGCGATTGCCGAGCGGCTAGTAGAAGAGCCCTGTCCTACGCGAGGTCCGGTTGGCCCACCGCTCACAACGGTCTGGTTGCAGGTTCGAGTCCTGCCGGGCCCACCAAGAATATCAGTATCCTACTTGGTCTTCGTTGCTCTCGGCGCGACGACCGCACCAGGAACCGCACCAGATACGTGGGCTTTTCGTTCGGCGCGAGTTCGCGCACAGCAGTCCGCTCGATGGCGCCAGGCGGGACTTGGGTGATGTTGAATGCAATCGTCGCTCACTCATCGGTTGGATGGTGGTCTGACGGAGCCCCTGATCAGGAAGCGTATACTCTTAGAAACTCAACGCCCATTCGCCCATTCCGCCAAACGTACGGGTAAACCTGCATTGCGTCTGTGGTCGAGCCTCGTTATTTCGGCAGCTGCCGTGTCGGGGATTGGAGTCACGAGACCGCTAGCGCTTTTCCCCACACGCCGCAAATCTGCGATATTTCCACCGATCGTCTGCCTAAGCTCAGAAGCTTGTCGAACGGTAGGTTCAAATCGGGGGACCTGCAACCATCTCAACTTGCTATTTCAGGTGATCGTCTAGGCATGGCCAGCACTGCTTGCCATCCTTCCGCTACCGATAGCTCCAGTTCTTCGATGTGGACGCTGAAGACGCCTAGGTAGAGATCGTCCCGAATTTCGCTTTCCTCGCCTACAGTCTGATAATAAGTTTTCCTCGATTCTCGCCGGCATAAAGCATTGCGATTGACGCGGGCGCGGCCTCAATGCCCTCCAGGACGTCCTCCCGATATTTGAGACGTCCTTCTCGGATCCAGCCGGCGAGCGCAGCTACTCCCTCCTCGTACCTTGGTGCGAAGTCGGTCGTCAGAAAGCCTTGCATGATCGCGCGCTTGACGAGTAAATGCCGCTCCGGGCGCGGCCCCTCATTCCATGGATCCCAGCTCGCGTAGGACGCCGTACCGCAGATCGCTATTCGTGCCCCCAGATTGATGCGGCGAAGAACAGCATCGTGGACCGCGCCCGACGTGTTGTCGAAGAATGCATCAATCCCATCCGGACAGCGCTCTACCACCGCCTCGTCAAGGCCCTTCGTTGCCTTGTAGTCGATTGCGTGATCGTAGCCGAAATCCTCGACACACTGTCGAACCTTCTCGGGTCCGCCAGCGAACCCGATCGTGCGACATCCCTTGATCTTTGCGATCTGCCCGACGGCGGAGCCGACACCTCCGGCCGCGGTCGAAACCGCAACAGTTTCTCCCGACTTCGGCCGGCAGACATCCAACAGGCCGAAATACGCAGTGAGCCCATTGAGCCCCAGAATCCCTAAAGAGAGCGACAGCGGCAAATCCGCTTCCTGGACCTTGCGCATCACCTGGGGTTGCTTGACCGCGGAGTAATCCTGCCAACCGAATATGCCCATGACCTTGTCGCCGACAGCATAGGCAGGATTGCGCGATTCAACGACCTCGCCGGCAGCAAATGCCCGCATGGTGTCGCCCACCTCTATTCTTGGCCAATACGTGCTCTTGTCAGCGATCCATCCGCGCATGGCGGGATCAGCAGAGAGATAGGAGTTGTGAATCAGAAATTCTCCATCAGACAAAGTCGGCGACTCGACTTCGCGGAGATCAAAATCTGCCGCCTGAGGAATGCCGTTCGGGCGGGAGCGTAGCCAAATCTGGCGGTTCTTCATTGCTGCCTTCCTTCCTTACGCGCTGTAAGCGACTGGACCTGCGAGCCCAGGGGATCACCCCTGAGCCAGATTGAAGCTGAACTCGGCTCCCCAGGCGTTCAGTTCAGTGAGCTGCCAGGTCCTGGGGCGCATCGGGAGGTGTTCATGCCAAGGCCTTGGTTCGTGGAAGCCGAGTTCCGGAATGAATTGATCCATCTCCGTGTAAAGCTCGACGATCACCTTGTCGGGATCATAGTGATAGCCGGCGATGTTGTGGCCCGAGGGGCCCCAGAGTTGCTTGACCCCGGCGGCACGAAGACTGTCCGCCGCCACTGCATGGTATGCGGTGTCCTTGAGCTCGAAGGCGATGTGATGAAGCCGAGACTCCGGGGCGCTGACCACGTTGACTACGTGGTGTTCTCGGTTGCAGGTGAGAAAGGTCGCGATCCCCTGGATATCGTCCGTGTAGCGAAAGCCCAGAAATTCCTCGTAGAATTTGACAAGCTTCTCACCTTCCGGTGAAACGACGGCGAGATGTCCCAGCCGAACCGGCGCCACGGCGGTCTTCTTGAATCCCGGCGCCGGGGCTTCCATTGTGCCGTAGAACTGGAAGATGCTGTTGCCGGGGCCCTCGACCTCGACAAGCTCGGCGATTCCCGGCTGAGAGTCCGTCTTGATTTCTGCGACCAGACCAAATGCCCTCACCTGCTTGGCGAACTCCGCTACAGCAATACCTGGATTCAGCTGAAAACCGACGTGACGCAACGCCTTCTCTCCGGCTGGACTGAGTACGATGTTGTGCTGGTCATAGCCGAGCGACAGGAAGACCGATCCGTCGTCGCCCGTCGCCGTCTGGGTCAATCCGATGGCTTTGAGATAGTGCTGCTTCGTTCGTTCAATGTCCGCCGTTGCCAGTGCGACGTATCCAAGCCGAAACACCTTCGGGTCGAATGTCTTCATATGTTTCCTCCGGCATTTTTTGGTTCTTGAATCCAGCCGATCAGGACAGCGTGGCCTTGACGCGCTCCGGCGTCATGGGCAGCTCTCGCAATCGCCGGCCGGTTGCGTGGGCGAATGCGTTGGCAAGGGCAGCCGAGGTTGGCGGCAGTGAGCCTTCCCCCGCGCCGAGCGGCGGATCGCTCCGTTGCACCAAAACGATGTCAATGTTGGGGACCTCAGAGAAGGTGAGGACGGAATATCCCGACCAGTCCCGGCTCGTGATCTGACGCCGGTCGAATGTGACCTGCTCCTTCAGCGCGAGACTGACCGCCTGAACGATGCCGCCTTCAAGCTGGTTCTTCGCGCCGTCGGGATTGACGACGAGACCGATATCGGCCGCCATCACCACGCGGAGGACCTTGATGACACCCGTCTTGCGGTCGACCTCAACGTCAACCACCACGGCAGCGTACATCCCGATGCTCTTGTAGCGGCAAAAGGCCAGGCCACGGCCGCGCTGACCATCGCCTTTCCTTCCCGGAGCCCATCCCGCCTTGTCGGCGGCAACCCGCAGCACCGCCTGGGCGCGGGGATCCCTGAGATGGGCAAGGCGGAACGCCAGGGGATCGCTGCCGGCGGCTTCGGCGAGCTCGTCCATGAAGGACTCGATCGCGAAGATGTTGCCGTGCGAGCCCAGCGTCCGGAACGAGCCGTTGCGCACCGGCGCATCGAGCAGCAGATGATTGCGGATCTCCTTCCGCGGCAGCTCATACGAAGGCACCGCATTGCGGTCGCCGTCGCCGAACGGCTGCGGGATATGCGGCGCAGGAGATTTGACGAAGGGCGTTTTCAGGTCCCAGGCCGCGAGAAGATTGACCCCGCCCGCCTGCCCCGGCCGCATCGCATGGCTGTTGCTCCAGACGTCGTAGGACCAGTCGACGATCCTGCCATCGGATCCGAGCGCCGCCTCGACCTTCATCGCCATTCCCGGACCGAAGGGCGCCCAGGCGAACTCGTCGTCCCGCATCCACTGCAGCTTGACCGGCGCGCCCGGAACGGCGCGCGCGACAAGCGCTGCGTCCAGAGCGACGTCATCAGCGCCATTGTGCCCGTAGCATCCGGCGCCGGGCACATGGACGACGTCGACCTCGCCATTCTGCATGCCCAGCACCTTGGCCAGATCGCCCCTCAGGGGAAACGCACCCTGGGTGTGCGACCACACCGTCATGCGCCCGTCCTTCAGCCAGGCGACTGCGCAGGAGGGGCCGATCGCGGCATGGGAGAGATAGGCACGGGAGTATTCGGCGCTCATTCGCCTCGCTTGGGCCGGCACCGGCTCCGACTGACCGGCCGTGCCCACGACGATGGTTTCCGCGCGCAGCTTCTGCAGCTCGGTGCGTAAACTCGCCATGTCAGGAAGCTCGACCGCGTCGTCGCTCCAATGCGCGCTCGCGGCAAGCGCATCGCGCGCGGCGATCGCCTGCTCCTCTCGCCCCGCAGCAACGGCAAGGAAATTGCCGTCGCTGATAACCGCGACCACGCCGGGACGCGCGCGCACGGCCGCCTCGTCGCATGCAAGAAGTCTTGCGCCGTAGCGCGGCGGCCGAACCACCCGCGCAAAGACCATCCCGGGAAGCCTGATGTCCTGCACATAGGACGGCGCTCCCGTCAGCTTGCCGGGCAGATCGATCCGATTGACCGACTTGCCGACGATGGCATAGTCGCCCGGCTTCTTCGGCGCCGCCGCGAGTGCGATATCGCCCTTCAACAGGCCGGCCCCCTCATTCGCCAGCTCCCAAAAGGTCGCGCGCCGACCATCAGCCGCAACGACCGTGCCATTGCTGACCTTAAGCTCTTCCGCGCGAACGCCAAACCGGCGCGCTGCCGCAGCGACAAGGATGCCACGCGCCTCCGCGCCGGCCGCGCGAATGGCGCCGCCGCCCTGCTCGACCGATTGGCTGCCGAACGTGTACTGCTCGTCCGGTCCCCGCGACGTGTCGGCCGAGACCATACGGATCTTGTCGAAGCCGACATCGAGCTCTTCGGCCGCGATCTGCGCCAGCGCGGTCAAAATCCCCTGACCGAGCTCGGCCTTGCCGGTGAAGACCATCACCGTCCCATCCGCCTCCAGGCGGATCCATCCTTCCAGCTTGCGATTGTTGCGCAGGCTGAACGGCACATTTGCCGGCGCCTGGCCAAACGCGAGCGGGGACGGCAGCGCAAAGGTCGCAAGCACCACGCCCAGCGACTGCGTGACATGCCTACGGGACAGCCTCGCGACGCTCATCGCACCGGCTCCATAGCGGCCTTGCGAATGGCGCTGACGATCCGGTTGTGGGTGCCGCAGCGGCAAAGCTGGTCGGCGAGCGCGTCCTTGATCTCCTCGTCGCTGGGTTTTGGATTCCGGTCGAGCAAGGCTTTTGCGGCCATGATCATGCCGTTCGAACAATAGCCGCACTGCGCCGCCTGCGCGTCGATGAACGCCTTTTGCAGCGGATGCGGCCTTTGCAGCGTCCCCAATCCTTCGAGTGTAACGATCGGGGCGTCCTTGATGTCGGCCAACGCGACCGAGCAGGTCCTCGTTAGCTTTCCGCCCACCAAAGCAGCACAGGCGCCGCACTGCCCGAGACCACAGCCGAACTTCGGACCGTTCAATCCGAGATCGTTCCGCAGCACATACAACAGCGGCGTCTCCGGCGCCGCCGCAACCTCATGGGACTCGCCGTTCACCGTGATCCGGTATGTCATCCTTCACCCGCGCAGCTCAGCGCAACATCCGACTGCCCCACTTACGCCGGTGTCCCGATCTTTGTCTCTTCGATGTCACCGAGCTGTCCCATGCGTGGATCACGCACCGAGCCCCAGGTGTCGATCGATTCTGCCGCCATAGGGAGCGTGCGCGGCTTGCGCGGATCCACCTCCGTGAACTCCTCCATGCCGAAGCTGTATTCGAGCGTCATGCCGTCGGGTTCCAGGAAGTAGAAGAACACGCTGGTGGAGGCTGGGTGCCGGCCCGGCCCGAACACGATCGGCACATCGTGCTTCTTCATGCGGTTCTGCGCCTTTCCGATATCGTCGATCTCGGAAACCATGAAGTTCAGGTGATGAATGACCCGCTTCGGACCCTTGCCTACTCCGATGCCGTGGTGGAATGGACTGGGGAACGGCCGCATGAAGGTCATTATCTCTCCAATGCTGTCGGATTCCCGGAAGTTCAGCACGTCACGGAAGAAGGCGATCGATTCGGCTTCCTGCGGCACGGACCATACGACATGACCGAGACGCTGGATCTTGGTGTGGGTGGTCGCGAACGGCTTGCTGGGACGCGGACCGTCGGCCGCGAAGAATTCCAGGGCCGCGCGAGAATGCGGCTCCATGGTACGCGTCACCCGCCTCACCTGGCGAAGATCGCACTGCGCGGGGCCAAGCTCCTCATATGGCACATCGGCCTCGCGAAGCCGGCGATGAAGCAACTCGAACTGCGAACCGTCCTCCAACTGCCAGCCGACGCTCTTGAACCCTGCCGGTTGCTTCTGATGCAAAATGACGGAGCGGGAATCCTCGTCATCGCACCGAAACATGACGGCCCCGTCGGATCGCTTACCAACAAACTCGAGACCGACGACGTCCTCGTAGAACTTGCGCGATTTCTCGAGGTCGCTGACGTTCAACTCAACGTATCCGAGTTTCTTGTAGCGGATCATTTTCATTTCCTCCCGTACCGTACGCGTGATTAGGAATGCTTCTTCGACTCGCGAGGAGCAAACCCGCTATGAGGCACATGCTTCGCAAACCCTGCTCGCGACCATCGCCCCCCGGGAACTCCGTGGGAGGCTGAGGAGCGGCTAACGGCTTTCCTGCTCGATCGGATTCCGCAGCACGCCGATCGACTCGATTTCGATCTCGCAGACGTCGCCGGGCTTCATGAACACAGGCGGCTTGCGCGCAGCACCGACTCCACCCGGCGTCCCCATCACCAGAATATCACCGGGATCGAGCGTCATGCATTCCGAGATCAAACTGATCGTATCTGCGACACCAAAGACCATGTCCTTGGTGTTCGCATCCTGCATGGTTTGTCCGTTCAGGCGCGATTGAATCTTCAATCCGCTTGCGCCGGACGGCACCTCGTCGGCCGACACGAACTCCGGACCAAAGCCGCCCGTCCCGTCAAAATTCTTGCCCACTGTCCACTGGGATGTCTTCCACTGATAATCCCGGATGGAGCCGTCATTGAATATCGAGTATCCCGCAACATGCGACAGCGCGTCTGCACGCGAGATGTGCCGCCCCTTCTTTCCAATGAAGGCGACGAGCTCCGCCTCATAATCAAACTGATCCGAACAATTGGGTCGGATCATTGGAATGTTGTGACCGACAAACGAGGTTGCCGCACGAAGGAAGATCATCGGATAGTCCGGCGGCTTGGCGCCGCCCTCGGCCGCATGATCGATATAGTTCAAGCCAAGACAGATGATCTTGCCGCAGCTCGAGGCGGGCGGAAGCACCTTCAGATCGGCTACAGGCAAACGCGTCCTGCTGGATCTGGCGGCTGAGATCAACGCGTCCTGAGCATCAGGACCGGCTCGCAACAGATCGGCAACATCGCTGGGCAGCTCGCGATCGGCATGCGACAGGTCAACAACCTCGCTGCCTTCGCGGATGCCCAACCGGCCCGCTCCCTGGTGGTCGTACCTCACAACTCGCATAGGCTCGCTCCACCCCCTCGAAAACGCCGGCCAAAATATCGATATTTTATCGTAATCATCTTTTTTATCGAAAGTCTAGCTGGGATGGAGCGATATAGCAGTCGCGCCGATCAACGCCCCGTGAGCCCGCCCGCCTCGATCGCCCGGAGCAGCGCCGCACTCGTCTTCTCGTAATGATCGTTGAGCAGCCCGATGGCCAATGCGGTCTTGCGCGCGATCGCAGCCTCGGCAATCGCGCGATGCTCACCGTGCACATCACGCACAGTGCCTATCACTGCCAGCAAATTTCGGTAACGCTCGGCGCAATCGAACAGAAGATCATTGAAATCCATCAGCCAGCGAGAGCCGCAGCCTGCCAGCAAGGCGCCATGAAACACCCGGTGCAATTCGCTGAATTCCGGGTTCATCCGGCTGCTGTCGACCACGACCGGAACCCGCGACAACCGATGAAGTGCCAGCAAAACCTGCTCTTCCCACTCTCGACCACCGCGCCCGATCGATTCCCTCAAGGTAACTTCGTTGATCCAGCACCGGGTGCGCGTGAGCTCGAGCAGATCGTCGGCGCTAACAGGCGTGACCCTGAATCCCCTTTGGTCCGACTGGGTCACAAGCCCCTCGGTGGACAGGCGATTCATTGCCTCTCGCAGCGGGGTTCCGCCGACATTGTATCTGGTGCGAAGGACTTCAATCCGCAGCTTTTCCCCCGGCGGCAACGTCCCCTGGATGATGTCCCGACGAAGCTGCTCGTAGATTGCCCTTGTTCTGGTGACGACGGCCGAAGCGCCGTCCTCGAGGCCTGTCATAACTCTGTTTCTCCGAATCCTCGGCTATCCTAGCAGGACGACGGAACATCGACAAATACGATATTTTCTATTTTATATCGATATTTTTTAGTGTAGGACTCGCCCAATCCTGGGGAGGATTCCACGTGGCCGTCGTCGATATCCATACACACGTCGTGCCGAATTCCTTGGCCGATCTGCCCGCACGTCATCGTCTCTGGCCGACGCTGGAGATGCATGAAGGCGGCCGGGCGGCCCTCGTGATCGATGGCAAACCGTTTCGCGAAATCGATGCACGCTCGTGGGACGTGGAGCGGCGGATGCGCGACATGGCCGCGGACGGTACCGACGTTCAAGTCCTCTCGCCCATGCCTGAACTGCTGTCCCATTGGCTGCCCGCGGAGCTCGCCGATCATCTTGCAAGGATCATGAACGATCACATCGTCAAGATGATCGCTCGCGCCCCGGACAAGTTTCAAGGCATCGGGATGGTGCCGATGCAGGACGTCGAGCTTGCGACCAAACGGCTCGATGACATCCAAAAGCAGGGGCTTCGCGGCGTGGAAATCGGGACGCATATCGACGGCGTTCCACTTGGCGACCCGAAGCTAACGCCGTTTTACGCGCGCGCCGAAGAGCTTGGTCTTCTTGTCTTTGTCCACCCGCTGCATCCTGCCGGTCTCGAGCGCATCGGTGGACCCAAGGAGCTCGCGGCGGCAGCGGTGTTTCCGCTCGAAACCGCGTTGGCGGCGACCTCGTTGTTGGCGGGCGGCGTGCTCGAGAGATTTCCGCGGCTCAACATCTTGCTGAGCCATGGGGGAGGCGCCTTCCCCTGGATCGCACCCCGGATCGAGTTTGCCTGGAAGATGGCGGCGCCCTGGAGCAAGGCGATTGCCCAGGCGCCATCGGAAACGCTGAAAAGATTCTGGTACGACACCATCGTCTACGCTCCCGCCTCGCTCCGCTTCCTGGCCGATCAGGTGGGATCAGACCGCCTCGTCGTCGGCTCCGACTATCCCTTCGCTATTCGCCAGCCTGGGCCAGGAGCATTTGCAGCTTCCGCGCTCAAGGACATTTCGTTCGACGCGAATGCCGCGGTCTTGTTGGGATCGGGTCGAGCTCGACAGTAGGAGTGTGAGTTGATGGGTTCTACCATGCGAGACGCAGGCCTCTACGATGCCGATGTCCTCGTCGTGGGCGCCGGCCCGGTTGGACAGACCCTTGCCATCGATCTCGCCAAGCGCGGCGTGTCGGTCGTGCTGATCGAACGGAACCGGACGTGCCTGCAACATCCGAAGATGGAGCGCTGCAACGCGCGAACCATGGAGTTCTATCGTCGTCTTGGATTGGCCACCCGAATTCGCGCGGCGAGCCGATTCCAGGACATTCCGATGGACGTCTTCATCGCGACGCACCTGCGCGGCAAGAAGATTTTTCAGCTTCCCTATCCATCGGTCGCTGCCATGCAGGAAGCCGGCCGTCGCTGCAATGACGGCACGTTGCCGCTCGAGCCCTACCAGCTCATCTCGCAATACACGCTCGAGCCGCTGCTGAAATCGGTCGTCGAAAGCCTGCCGAAGGCGGATGTCCGCTTTGGATGCGAATTGATCAGCTTTTCGCAGGACGCCGCCGGTGTCGACGCCGATGTCAAGTCTACGGATGGAACGACGAGCAGGATCAGAACGCGATACATGGTCGGCTGCGATGGCGGCAGCAGTACCGTCCGTAAGCAATTGGGCGTCAAGCTAGAAGGGCGCGGGCGCATCGCTCAACAACGCCAGATCTTCTTCCGCAGCGAGGCTCTCTTTTCGCGCCTGCCCTTCGGACCGGGCCGCCACTATCATTTCCCGTTCGGCATGCTCGTTGTCCAGGATGATCTGAGACACTTCATGGCGAATACGGGTTCGATCGAGGGTCCTACCCCGGCAGTCCTGCTACAGGAAATGTTTCGTATCGATTTTCCTTTCGAAGTCCAGAACGTCACCCTGTGGCATCAAAACCTCTTGGTCGCCGAGCGCTATTCGGATCGACGCGTGTTTCTTGCTGGAGATGCCGTTCACCTCGTCATCCCGACCGGCGGCCTCGGGATGAATACGGGCGTCGGCGATGCAATCGACCTGTCATGGAAGCTCGCGGGAACGCTCGCCGGCTGGGGCGGACCGAACCTGCTCTCGTCCTATGAGTTGGAGCGTCGCCCGGTCGGACTTCACAATCGTGACGTTTCCGGTCGCGCTGCGGCCGGCGTCAACTCGTGGCGCGCGGCATGCCGCCCCGAGATCGACAGCGACACGCCCGAAGGCGAGGCAAACCGCAACGAGGTCGCAAGGCTGGCGGCCATTGGCCAGCGCCTCAGCCACGAGATGATCGGAACCGAGCTCGGCTACAGCTACGCCGGCTCACCCTTGATCGGATCGGACGACGAGCCGCCGCCCACACAGGTCGATGATCACTACCAACCGACGACACGGCCCGGCTCGAGATTGCCTCACGTCTGGCTCGACGACGGCCAGGCGCTGCACGATCGCATTGGCAATGAATTCACGCTGGTCAGCCTTGGTCGGGACCAGAGTGCACTGCCTGCGCTGCGTCAATCATTTGCGGAATTCGGTGCGAAGCTCGACATTGTTCAGGTCGAAAGCAAGCCAGCGCGCGAGGTCTATGGTCACGACCTCGTCCTGGTTCGACCCGATCTGCACGTCGTCTGGCGCGGCAACTCGCTTCCTGCCGACCTCCGCGCTATCGCCACCGTTGCAACGGGGCACACATGAGGCGGCCGACGCTCTCGCGCGGGATAGATTTTTTCCAGTCGCAGTCGACGCGTTCGCCTCGCGATCCCTGATATCCAAGCGAGCTGCGTCAGAAACTACCAATAAGAGACCCGAATGGGGCCGGCAAGGGAGGACGAGGACGATGACGGACCTGGCTGAAAAGCTGCACGAACGTACGGCTCCCGCATCAGCCTCGCGCTTCGACCGCGCCTGGGGTGTCGTTATCGGCGCAGGCCTCCTGATGTTCATCAACCTCGGACCCGTTCTCTATTACACAGGCGGCATTTTCACGAAGGCGATCACCGACGACACAGGATGGACCAGGGGCACGATTGCAGCCGCCGGCCTGCCGGCAAACCTTCTGATTACCTTGACCCTGCCCCTGGTCGGCTGGGCCGTCGATTCTTATGGCGCTCGGCGCATCGCGCTGCTGTCTTCGATATTGTTCGCCGTCGGCATGTTACTGCTCGGTCAGTTCTCGCAGACACCGGGGTTGTTCGCACTTCTGCTCGTGGTCGCCTACGCTTGCGGCTTCGCATTGACACCGCTGCCATATGCCCAAATCGTATCCGGCTGGTTCGACCGGCGGCGAGGCCTGGCGTTGGGGCTCATGTTGACCATGAGCGGTCTCGGCACAGCGCTGCTTCCGCCACTGAGTTCTGCGCTCATCACGCAATTCGGCTGGCGCCATGCTTATGTTTTCCTGGGGCTCATCGTATTCACGATAGGTGCATTCGCCGCCACCTTTCTCCTGCGTGATCCACCGCAACTCACCGACAAGACTCTCGGTCACGAGGACAAGACGCCGGGATTGTCCGTAAGGGCGGCGCTGGCGGGACGCGCGTTCTGGACGCTGTTCGCAGCATTCTTCCTGATCTCGATCGCGATCGGAGGCGGCAGCACCAGTCTTCCGCTCGTTCTGACGGACCGAGGCGTGTCAGCACAGCAGGCTTCCTTCGTCATGACGATCGTAGGTCTCGCCATGATGGTCGGTCGCCTCTCACTCGGGCTGCTACTCGACAGGATATTTGCGCCGCATCTGACCGCGCTGGTGTTCCTGGCGCCGGCGGTCGCATTCAGCGTGCTGCTACTGACCAACGCCACCGGCGCAAACGCGATGATTGCGGCCGCATTCCTCGGCTTCGGCCTCGGCGCGGAAGTCGACGCGCTGACCTACATCGCCTCACGAGCATTCGGGCTTCGACATTTTGGTCGAATACTCGGCTTTCTCATGGTCGCGTTCACACTCGGCCTGGCGTTCGGACCGACACTGTTCGGGAGGATCTACGATCAGTTCCAGACCTATCAGCTCGCGCTGTGGATCGCTGCCGGAATTTCCGTGCTGTCCAGCGGGCTCATCGTAACCCTGCGGCGAGCTGACCTGCCGTTCACGTCAGAGAGAGCGGGCACTCACATATGAGACTCGAACGCGGATGCACCCAAAAGGCGACCAGATCGGGTTGAGCCGTCATTACGCTTTGGAGTGCGACACGTCCTGCATTTCTCATTCCGCGGCTTGCGAGTGCGCCGCACTCCGTTGCAGATTCCGCCGCGCCCAATCAGCGACCTCGCCCATCGTGCTCTCCGTTTCGGGGAGGAAGGGAAAGATCGTGTAAACATGGACGGAATCCTCTACCAGACGCAGCGTCACGTTGACACCAGCCCTTTCCGCGCGTTCGGCCAGGCGTATGGCGTCGCTGAGCAACACTTCGCCTTGCGTTGCCGTAACGAAAAGCGGCGGCAGGCCGGTGAGATCGCCGAACAGTGGCGACACCAGAGGATCCGTGGGCTCGTGGCCCTGGAAATACGACGCTCCCATGAAGGTCAGGAGATCGCGGTTCGCCGCGGGATCGTCTCCATTGAACGCACGGACGCTCTCGCCCGATAGGGTGAGGTCGGCAAATGGCGCGACCGCGAGGATGCCGGCGGGCATGGGATCGCCGGCCGTGCGGAGTGCGAGCGCCAGCGCGAGGGCAAGGCCGCCGCCAGCGGATTCGCCGGATAGCAAAATTGAACTCGCGGGAACGCCTCTTCCCAGCAATGCACGATACGCGACGACGGCGTCGTCGATCGCAGCTGGATAAGCATGCTCAGGCGCAAGCCGGTAGTCTATGGTATAGCAAACCCCGTCGGCAGCTGTTGCCAACCTGCTTGCATATTCCAGCGACCCCTCGGCCGAACCGATCAGGTAGCCGCCGCCATGGAAGTGCAGCACGACATTGTCGGAGTGAGCTTCCTTTGCCGAGACGCGGAACGCCCTGACGTCGCCGAGTTCGTCCTCTATCGCCTCGAAGCCGCCGGGCAACGGGAAGTTCGTGGTCAGGAAGCGATCATAGGCCTCGCGAAGGCCGTCATGACCACGCGCCACGTCCTCGGGACGGAACGCGTATTTCCAGAGCTCGAAGGCGCGTTGGCTCTCCGGGCGCTGCAGCCGCTTGCCTTCACGCAGGCCGGTGACATTGACGACCTCGCCCGGCGCCCCCTCCACTGCTTTCACGACATTGTAGTCCCATGCCAGACCCCAGCTCGTCTCCGCCAGCGGATCGATGCGCGCCATACCTTTCCAGCGCGCATTGCGATTGCGCAGACGGGCCGTGTCCGTCTCGTGTACGAGCTTCACGGCGGCACGCGCTCCGGCCTGGATGCGCGTCGTGCGTGGCAGGCGACGCCGCTCATACTCGAGGAGCGCGTCCGGGACGTCGTCTTGCCGTCGGGACAGGACGCGCGCGAACGTCCAGGCATCCTCGATGCTCTGTCCGGCACCTGCCGCCAGGAACGGCACCATGGGATGTGCCGCGTCGCCAAGCAGCGTGACGCGGCCCGAACTCCAGCTGTCGATCGGATCGCGGTAGTACATGCCGGTGATGAAGGCCGTCTTCGACTGCTCGAGCATGGCCCGCGCCCGCGGCTCGGCATCTTCGAAAGAACGGAGCATTTCGGCAATGTCGCCGCTCTCGGTCCAGGATTCGCGGCGTACCTCATCGGCCGGCACCGAAGCCAGGATGCTGTACAGATTTTTAGGCCGCACCCAATAGGTGATCAGCGTGCGGCCAGGCCCGAACCAGTAGTTGCCGCGCTCGGGAAGCTCGAGGCCTTCGAGGCGCTCTGCCGGAATCAATGAGCGCCACATCAGAATATTAGAGAAATGCTTCTCTTCCTGCCCGCGCAGATACTGTCGCACGACGGAGTGAATGCCATCACACCCCACCAATACGTCGCCCTTCAGCGTCTCGCCGGTCTGCAGCCTGACCTCGACCGCGTCATCGGACTGCGAGATCGCCACACAACGGGCGCCCAGCCGCTTCGATTCCGCAGGGACAGCGTCGAACAGCAACTGAATGAGATCGCTGCGATGGACGTTGTACATCGGCGCTCCGTAGCGGCGGGCCGCCTCATCGCCGAGCGGCGCCTGATAGAGCAGGCGCCCCGTGCGCAGATCGCGATAGTCGTAGGATTCAGGTTTGACGCCGACGGCTTGCATGGCGGTTTCGAGCCCCAGTTCGCGGAGCACGATCGCGGCATTGCTGGCGATCTGAATGCCGGCGCCGACCTCGTTCAGCCCTTCTGCCTGTTCGAGGACGACCACCTCGATGCCGTGATGACGCAACGCAATTGCAGTCACCAGTCCGCCGATGCCGCCACCTGCTACGAGCACGCGCATAGTTCGTTTCCTCATCTTGACCTATTAAGTGATTTCACTTAACTTAGGTTCAGGCAGGTTTGAATGTCAAGCAGAATGAAAACGGTGCCCCGCGCCGCCTCGGAACAGACCAAAGACCAGATCAAGATGGCGGCGCAAATGCTATTCGGGCGCCATGGTATCGACGCCGTGACGGTTCAGCAGATTGTCGATGCCGCCGGACAGCGGAACAACGCCGCGCTGTACTATCACTTCCGGACCAAGGAAGAGCTGATCCGGCAGATGGTGGTCGATGGCGCCGCCGTGCTCGATGCGCGACGGCGCGAAATGCTCGACGACATGGAAAAGCGCGGCGGCCCGGCGAGCATTCGCGAGGTGATGCTGGTCCTGTTCATGCCGGTCATCGAACTCGGCGAGGACGAACGGTGGCGCGGCTATATCCGATTTATCTCACACCTCCAGGCATCCGATCCCACGACGCTACGCGATGCGCTGAACAACCGGTGGAACGCCGGCTACGTCGAGTGCGTCAATCATCTGAAGCGGATGTTGCCCGGACCCGCGGCCATCGTCGAACAGCGCCTTTCGATGTTGGCGATCTATTCCAACGCGGTTCTGTCTGCACACGAAGCTGCGCTGGAATCACGGAATACCAGGAGCAGTCGTCTGTGGGGCCAGCCCTTCACCATCGAGAACATCCTCGACATGCTGGAGGCTGCGATCACCTGCCCGCCTTCGCAGGCCACCTTGCAGACCGCCATGGCGGAGACGCCCGCTGCGCGACAATAGTATCCGGCCCAATGTCGGCTTCGCTCCGTGAGCGATTTCCATTGCTTGCTACCGCCGACCGGATAGTCCTTCGGTTGGTTTGAAT
Source organism: Bradyrhizobium rifense (assembly GCF_008123425.1). Lineage (GTDB taxonomy): Bacteria > Pseudomonadota > Alphaproteobacteria > Rhizobiales > Xanthobacteraceae > Bradyrhizobium > Bradyrhizobium rifense. The sequence continues at coordinate 184,149 of NZ_VSSS01000014.1, read as the reverse complement.
AGTAGCGCTGGTTCTGCCCCACCTCCTCGTTCAAGACGAGAACGGTGAACAGCTTATGTCCAACTGCCCGCTCCAACGCACGGTCGAGCTTGGCCAGGAGAGCGTAGGGCTGCCCCTCCTCCGTCCCCGCCTGCGCAAGCTCGTTTATGGCGGCCAGATGAGCGCTCGGATCAGACGCGGTATCGGTATCCGCGGCGGCGAGAGATCGTCCCCACATCGATTTCGCGAAGATCGTCCCCAGCCCTCCCGTCAATAAACTGCGGCGGGCCACAGTCAAGGAGCTGATTGGCGAGACTGACACTGTCATCTCCCTATTCATGAATAGCTACCCAACAAATCTGTTCCAGGCGAATGAGGGCCGAGGATTTGCCAACTGAGTCACTTCGACAAGCTACTCTATGATTTCGACGCCCAGCCATAGCGCCGCGCGTCGAGGACGCACCCGCTGCATCGCGTCCGCTCCTGCAAAAGATCGTCCTGTCCACTCCGGGCGGGCGCGCCGCAAACCTCCATGCCCAGATGGCGCATTCTCCGGCGGTCCTCACGGCGTACTCGTCGCTGCGCGCGGTGCTGACCGAGCACGGCACTTTCGACCCGAAAGTCGGTGCGGCCCTGACTCTCGCGTCCGCGGCCGGCGTCGGCAACGGCTACATGATTCGCATCGCCGGTCGGCTCGCACAAATGAACGGCTGGACCGAAGAGCAGGTCACCGCCCTCCAGACGGGCAAGCCGACAGCGACCCCAAGATCAACTCGCTCGCCGGCCTGGTCGGGAAGGCGGCTGCCAATTCGGGAAACGTTACCGATACCACCTGGAAAACCGCTCAACAAGACCGATCTAGACGTTTGACCGAGTGGTCTGCGGCGGTCACGGAATGCTGAATGAGACATTTCGACAAGCTGATTCTTTAACTTGTCGAAACGACGCCAATCTGAGGCGAGTCGGGCGAAGCACGGCACATAATTGTCGTGTGAATTTGGCAACGAAGCCGATTGTGCCCTTTAGTGCATCCGGTTCGGGAGCATGAGCGCGATCTCGGGAAAGATCGAGACCAGCGCCAAGTCAATCAATAGGACGCCGATGAAAGGTAAGATCGCGCGCGTCGCTTGTTCGAGGCGAACGCCGCTAATGGAGCAGGCAGTATAGAGGCAGAAGCCGACGGGCGGCAGGTTTATGCCGATAGCAGAATTTATTAGCAACACGACCCCGAATGCCACCGGATCTACGCCGAGCTGAAGGGCGAGTGGCATGAATACCGGCACAATCACAACAATGCTGGAAATTGTCTCAAGGGCCGTGTGCATCACGATGAAAAAAAGATTTACCAAGAGCAGAAAGATCAGGCGCGAGTTCGTCCACGCCGAGAACAGCGCAGCAACTTTGTGGGGTACCTCCATCTCGGTGAGATATCTTCCGACGATGAAGGCGACGCCCAGAAGGAAAGCGACTCTGGCCGTGTTCACTGAAGTCGCAGCGAGGACACGCGGTAAGTGCGACAGGCGCAGCTCGCGGTGCACGAGCGTCCCCACTAAGATCACATAGATTGCCGCGATGACACCGGCCTCAACGGGCGTGAATACGCCGAATAAAATGCCCCCTAGTACGACGAGAGTGGCTCCAAGAGACCAGATAGCACGTACGAAGGTTCGCGCCAGCCGCACCGCCGAGAAGCTTTCCACCGCGAGATAGCCTCGCCGCACCGCCACGGCATGGTTGACCATCATGAAAGAGGCGACGACGAGTAGTCCGGGCACAAGGCTCGCCATGAACATATGCGCGACCGATACGTTTGCGGTATAGGCGTAGACGATCATGCACATCGCCGGCGGAAACAGGAGACCAAGCGAACCGGCTGCGGACTGAAGCGCGGTCGCAAATGCGGCCGAATAGCCCTTACTTTGCATCCCCGGAATCATGATTGATCCGATTGCGGCCGTATCGGCCGTCGCCGAGCCTGAAATATCGGCGAAGAACATGCTAGCCACGATCGTGACGTGTCCCATGGCACCGCGCATCCATCCCACAAGTGCCTGGGCGAAGTCGATCAGGCGCCGCGACATGCCCGCGTGCTCCATAACCGCACCCGTCAACATAAAAAAGGGTATGGCGAGCAAATTGTAGCTCGCCAGATTGGAAAAGAATTGCTGCGGGACGACGAGGAGGTTCACTCCGCCAAGCCAGAGCGCGAGAGTACCAGCTAGGCCAAGGCAAAGCGCTACGGGAACTCCAAATGCCAACAGCGCCAGCGCGACAAATAGCGGAATCATGCGATTTCTCTAGCGTCGACTGCAGCCGATGACGTTGCCGGAGTGCCCTCAACAACCAAAGCAACGGCATGAATGACCATGCAGGCCCCCGCATAGGGAATCGAGGCATACGGATAAGCCATCGAGAGCGGAATCGCCGAGCCGGTCTCTTCGCCAATAAACTCCACCAGGCGACCGCCGTAGATCAGAAAAATCAGACTAAGAGCCATAAGCGCGAGGGGTGACAGCCAGCTCGATATGGATGCGATCCAGGACGGACCGAAAACGACAAGGGCATCCACTTGAGGGTGCGACCGCTGTCGAAATGCGACCGACGCCCCGAGACAAGTCAACCAAACGAACAGATACATGTTCGCTTCCTCGGCCCATGGCAGAGCGGCATGCAACGCAAAGCGGAACAGAACCCCTAGTGCCGCGATGCACAGTATCGCAAAGAGTACCGTGCCGCCGAGAGCGAGATTGAGGGTGAGCAGCGCCCGGTCCACGCGGAGGATGATCGCCTTGAACGTTGCCATAGCCGCCGATCCTACTGCTTCGCTCATTATTTTTTGGCGCCTTGGAGCCCCGCCAGCCAGGTTGCGCCGTCAGGCGTGTCGGCTACGATCTCCCGGCCCGCCGCTTCAGTTGCCGCCTGCCACTCCTTTAGGTCTGCGGGTACAGAGACTTCGAGACCGCGCTTCTTTAGTTCCGCAAGAGCCTCGTCGTACTGCCTATGATAAGAGGACTCGTGCACCGCAGAGGCTTCCAGCGCAGCATCACGGATCGCGGCCTGTGTCTGCGGGTCGAACTTGGCAAATGCCGCCTTGGACATCAGCAGGGCGACCGGCATGTGATTTACGTGTGACAGGACAAAGTGTTTGGAAACCTCCGCGAACTTGTCCTGGATCATGAGCTCAGGGGAGCTTTCGGCCCCATCCACGACCCCTTGCTGAAGGGCGAGGTACAGTTGGCCATACGGCAGCGGCACCGGATTCGCTCCGAGCGTCTTGTAAGCTTTGACGAACCCCGGGCTCTGTATGACGCGAATCTTGAACCCATCCAGATCCTCAAGCTTCATGACAGGCTTCTTCGCTGAGACGAAAGCCACGACAACCCCACCATGCCCTGACGATCGACGAGGTCGAGGAGCTTACGTCCGGTCTCACTGCGTAGTGCCCTATTTGCCTGATCGACGGAGTCGAAGAGATAGGGCACGTCGAAAATCTGCCACTCCTTGATCGTGTTGACGACCGCGGCCTGACTTGTCACGAGCACGTCCTGCGTACCCATGCGCAATGCCTGGACCTCCTGTACTTCGCCTCCAAGCTGCCCCTGCGGGAAGATTTTCACGACCACTTTCCCCGCCGTCTTAGACTTGAGGGCTTCAGCGAAGGCTACGGCCGCCGCGTGATAGTGGCTGTCCGACGTGAGCACGTGCCCGAGCTTCAGCTCGACTTGGGCGAATGCGACGGTTGGGATACCCAGAGCAAAACCTACGAGCGCAGCGAGCGCGCCACGCGTTGACCAAGACATGATGCCTCTCCTAAGACAAAAGACGGAATCCAACCTTTTTTCAAACGAATATGCCGTTTTCCATTCGACGGACGGATTCAGGATTCCGATCCCTCAACACTTGAGGCAGCAGATCGTCCGGGGTGTCTTGGTAGCAGATCGGTCGAAGGAAGCGCTCGATCGCGAGTGAACCAACAGAGGTGGAGCGTCCGTCCGATGTGGCGGGATAAGGTCCCCCGTGGACCATCGCGTGAGCGACCTCGACCCCGGTGCCAAACCCGTTCACGAGTATTCGGCCTGCCAGCCCTTCAAGCGCCGGGAGCATCTTTCGCGCGGAATCGTGGTCCTCGGGATCGATATGGATCGCGATCGTCAATTGCCCCTCAAGGCTATGAACGACCTTTTCAAGCTCGTTTTGATCGGTACAGCGAACGACGAGCGATGCCGCCCCGAAGATTTCGTCATGCAGATCGACGCCTGCCAGGAAAGTTCTCGCATCGGTGGAAAAAATGACCGACTGAGCCGCCCGTCCCGATGCAGGCAATCCTTGGGCGAGCAGTTCGACACCACGGCGACCAGCGCGCTGCTCGACAGCCGCGCCGTAGCTCTTGCGGATTCTATCGGTGAGCATCGTCGCGGCGGGAATCCCGGACAATGCGTCTTTAGCGCCGCGGATAAACTCTTCAAGTCCGTTGCCTTGTTCGGCCAAGATCAATCCCGGACTCGTGCAGAATTGACCTGCCCCAAGTGTGAGCGAACTTGCGAAGGCCCGCCCGATTGCGGCCCCTCGTCGAGCCAAGGCAACGGGGAAAAGGATCACGGGATTGATAGAACTCATCTCGGCATAAACCGGAATGGGCTGATTGCGAGCGGCCGCAATCTTCATGAAAGCCTTCCCGCCGCTACGCGATCCGGTAAAGCCGACGGCACAAATTTTGGGATGGGCGACAAGCGCCTGACTGATGTCGTTGCCGCTATCGTATAAGAGGGAAAAGACTCCCTCAGGAAGATCGCAGGCTTGGACCGCGCGTCGCACCGCCAGGCCGACCAGTTCAGAGGTACCGGGATGAGCAGAATGTGCTTTGACGATCACGGGGCAGCCGGCCGCCAAGGCCGACGACGTATCACCTCCCGCCACTGAAAATGCGAGCGGGAAATTGGACGCTCCAAAGACTGCTACGGGTCCGAGTGGCGCCTTCATGAGTCTCAAATCCGGCCGCGGAGACGGTTTGCGGTCAGGCTGGCCCGGATCAATACGCGCCTCTAAAAATGACCCGTCACGAACGACCGCCGCAAAGAGCCGGAGTTGGCCAACCGTTCGCGCCCTTTCGCTTTCGACTCTGGCTCGGGGCAGCCCGGTTTCCGCCATGCAACGCGAGATTAAGTCTTCGCCAAGCTCCGCGATCTCGTCTGCGATCTTCGAAAGAAAACGGCTTCTCAAGTGAAGCGAGGTTTGCCGATAGATCCCGAAGGCCTGCCAAGCCAGGGCCGCTGCGTCTTCCAGGTCCGCAATCGTCGCGCCGCCAAACGATCCCTCCAGCGGCTCGCCGGTAGCCGCATCCAAGCCAAAGAACGCACCGTTATTGCCGCGCCTTGCGCTGCCGCCGATCAAGAGATTTCCAGAGATCATCATGTCAACAACGCTCCAGTACGAAATGTCTGCGGAAGGCCCATCCACAGTCACTGACATCCACTAGCTGGACGGCTGATTCGATCAGTGCCGGGAGGATTGTTTGATTGAGGCGGCAACCGCTGCGCCAGTTTGCCTCTCCCAAATCTACCAACTCACCGATCGCACGCAGGCCCCGACACTGTCGGGGCCTGAGAATAATCAGAAGCTGAAGGAATCAAGCAGCCTTCCGGTCGCGGCGATCCAGAGCAGTGATCGCTGCGTTCACGGTGGTGACGACGTGTTCACGTTCGGGGCCAACCAGCGGCATCCGAGGGGCGCGCGTCCATTCGGGAGCGCCGTAGACAAGGTTCTCGGCGAGCTTGATGTACTGGACCAGCTTCACGTGAGTATCGAGATGGAAGGACGGCGTCAGAATGTGGTAGAGCTTCCGCGCTTCTGCGAATTTCTCCTGAGCGCACAAGCTAAAGATCTCGACACATTCAGCCGGCCAGACGTTCGTCATGCCGGATACCCAGCCCGTCACTCCAAGCGCGGAACTTTCGACAATGAGATCATCGACGCCGCAGAAAACGCTGAATCGATCGCCGAGTTCGATGTACGTATCAGTGACGCGACGGATGTCGCCGGTCTCTTCCTTCACGCATACGATCTCAGGCGTATCGACGAGCTGTTTCAATACGGCCGGCGTTACATCAACCCCGTAGGTGATCGGGTTGTTGTAGATCATGATGGGCAACGACGAGGCGCTGGCGATGCCCTTGTACCACTCCGCCGTCTCGCGATCGTCCGTTTTGTAGCCGAGGCTTGGGAAGACCATCAGCCCCTGCGCGCCGACCGTCTCATACAACTTTGCATTGGCCTTGGCGGCGCTCAGATTCGTTTCAGCCAGGCCGGACAGGAGAGGCACTTTACCTTTCGTCACCTCGGCGGCCGCGCGGATAACCGATTCTCGTTCAGCGAGCGTAAGCGATGCATTTTCGCCAAGCATTGGCAGAACGATCACGCCTGAAACCCCAGCCTTGATCAGTCTGTGGATGCTGGACTGAGTAGCCGTTAGATCCACGTTGCCATCTTGGGTCATTTTGGTGGTGACCGCCGGAAAAACGCCGGTCCATTTCTTCGTCATGAGATCCATCTCCTGTGACAGGCCAACTGGATCCAATCTACAGTAGTTTATATTACATGTCTACTTCCTTCCAACGACGAGGTGGGCTAAGGTTTCACGGCAGTGATTCCGAAAGCGGCCATGGATCCTGTTTTTTGGATTCAGCCAGCGAGGGCTCAGAACGGAAGGTAATGAAAGTGACTACCCGCGAAGCGCGATCGGTGAATCCTATCGCTCGACAGAGTTTGCCCGATGCGATCGCCGTTGAGCTGCGCGAGAGAATTCTCAACGGCGAGTTCAAGGACGGCGACCCGATCGTTCAAGAGGCCATTGCGGAGGAATACGAAGTGAGCCGCATGCCCGTGCGCGAAGCGCTTCGGCAACTGGAGGGGCAGGGCTTAGTCGCGCTTAAGACCCACAAGGGCGCGATCGTGACCTCCATGAAGAAGGAAAAAGTCAGCGAGCTCTTCGATCTGCGAGCTCTACTCGAATGCGACATTCTTGCACGCGCACTACCGCACTTCGGTCCTTCAGATGCTGCCGCGGCTCAGGATTTCCTAAACCAGCTCGAGGGCGCGTATCAACGCCGGGACACGGCCGAATGGGGTAAGTTGAACTGGCAGTTTCATAGGAGCCTGTATTTACCCGCGAACAGGCCAGAGACGCTATCAGTTCTCGAAGGGATCAATATTCAAGTCGAGCGTTTCATTCGGGTTCAACTCGTGATGACCGGCGCGGTCGCCGCAGCCGAGCGAGAGCACCGCGACCTTCTGAGCCTGTGCACGGAACGAAATCCGACCGCCGTCGACTACCTCCGAAAACATATCTTGGATGCCGCGAAGTTGCCGTCCTCGATATCAGCCTGAATAAGGCGTTCGGCACCACGCCTGGTTGCTTCACGCGACCAGCCCACGTCGGGGCGCATCTTAGTCCTTCGGCTTTGGTTTAATGTAGCACGCGCTGCAGGAACTGGCGGGTCCGCTCTTCCTTCGGATCATTGATCACCTGGCGCGCAGGTCCTAACTCGCAAATCACCCCCTGGTCGAAGAACGCGACGCGGTCACCGGATTCACGAGCAAAGGCCACGTCGTGGGTGACGACGATCATGGTCATCCCGCTCTCTTTGAGCTTGCGTAGAGTATCCAAGACTTCGCCCACGAGTTCTGGATCCAGCGCCGATGTTACCTCGTCGAACAGCATGTAAGCAGGCTTCATCGCCAAGGCTCGAGCAATGGCCAACCGTTGTTGCTGCCCGCCCGAAAGCCCGGACGGCTTCATATCCGCTTTGCTGCCCAGCCCAACATAGTCCAGATGCTCGCGAGCCAAATCGAGCGCATCGCGGCGTGACTGCTTCTTTACGACGCGCGGCGCCAACGCGACGTTCTCAAGAGCCGTGAGATGAGGAAAAGCATTGTACTGTTGGAAAACAATCCCAAGCTTCTGCCTGAGGGTGTTCAGATTTGTATCTCGGGCGTGCACGTTGGTTCCGTCGACGATGATGTTACCACCCTGGATCGATTGAAGACCGTTGATACACTGCAGCAGCGTCGACTTTCCAGACCCGCTGCCGCCGATGAGACACAGCACTTCGCCTTTTTCGATCGACAGGTTGATGCCCTTGAGCACCTCCAGCGTACCGAACGATTTGCGCACGTTCTCAATCTCAATCATGCTGGAAGGTCCTTTCGAGCCTACGGCTGTAAAGTGAGATAGGGTAGCAAATGGCGAAGTAGAACAGCCCGGTACCGGCGAGCACGAGAAGTGCTTCGTTCGTACGATTGATCAAGACTTGCGATGCGCGCAGAAGCTCGACGTACCCGACGACACTGACCAGAGCCGTATCCTTCGTCAGCGCTATGACAGTCCCAATCCAACCAGGGAAGAAAGTTCGAAGAGCGAGTGGAGCGGAGACATAGCGAAGCTCCTGCCAATAGCTCATGCCGAGCGATCTACTCGCCCACTTCAACTGAAACCGCACAGCGCCAAGCCCGGCTCTGACCAGTTCGGAGGTCAGAACACCCATGTAGAGACTGAGGACAATGACCCCAACCCACAGTGGCTCCAGCGGAATGCCAGCCAGCGCGAAGGAACTATTGACCAGAATGAACTGGATTATCAACGGAACGCTGCGGGTTACGTCAACGTAGGGTGCAAGAACAACCCGCGCGACCGGCACGTCTTGCCTCAGCCAGCCGATCACGACGCCAATCAAGGTACCGAACGTAGCGGCGGCAAGTGTGAGGATGAGGGTATTCCAGACGCCCAAGAGGACATACGGTAGATCCGACCATTGGAGTCCTGAATACGGCAGCTGGAATTGCATCGCGTTCACCTCCCAAACAGACGCCACGACGCCAATTGGGCGAGCGTTTCAATCGCTTTGGCCATGACATAGTAGATACAGGCCGCGACGATGAAGAATTCGAATGTTCGGAATGACTCCGACTGCGCCGCCTGCGTTGCTCCAGTCAGTTCGCGCAGCCCAATAATCATTCCAAGCGAACTGTTCAACAGCGCCCAGTTCAGTTGATTCACGTATGGAAAGAAAACGACTTGAAAGACTTGAGGGAAGACGACATACGCGTACGCCGAAAATGCACTCATACCTAACGAGCGTGCGGCCGATAGTTGCTGTGGCGGCACCGAATTCAGGCCACCTCGAAAGGTTTCTGCCAGATAGCCGGCGTTGTTGAACGTCAGTGCCGCCACCATCGCAAAATAGCTTGGCAGATGTATATGGAGGGATCCAAGGCCGAAATAGACCATGTACACTTGGAATAGCGCCGGCGTGTTTCGCGCCAGCTCAACCCAACCAGTTGCAAAGGCGTGCCCGACACCCTCCCTTGCACGCCGCCAGAGCGAAAGCGGCAAAGCGAGCGCGGTACCGAAGATCATCGAAAGAATGGTGACCTCAAGCGTGATCCGCGCGCCCTGAAGCAACTCAGGAAACTTCTCCCAGACGATCGACCAGTAGAATGTGTAATTGAACATCGCGCCGCCTCCTAAAACCTGTGAGGTGGCGCTCGAGAAGCGATCCACCCCACTGCGATCAGAAGTCCACGCCCGGCACGCTCAGCGATGGAGGTTCGCTGCCACCAAAGTATTGGGAATAGAGCTCTTTGTAGCGACCCGTCCTTACCTGCGACCAGACGAACACACGCACCCAGCTCAAAAGGTCTCGGTCGTCTTTTCGGACAGCGATGCCGCAAAGATCTGCTGGCGTCGGCGCTTCGCCCTTGATCACCAAGGTGGGAAATTGGCCGCTCCGAACGAGAGCACCCGCCGAAGCGTTACCAAGAATAATCCCGTCGATCTTCCCCTGCGTTAGCGCGAGATAGCTTTCCGCTTCGGAGCCGTAACCGGTGTAAGAACCCTTCGCGTCTTTCCAGGCGCCGTAGAGAGACTTGAGCTCCTGTTCGGTCGTCGTGCCCGTTACTCCGCCGATCGCCCTCCCCTTCATGTCGTCGAATTTTTCGACGCCAGTGTCGTTACGGGTCAGAACCACATTCGTGTAGCTGACATAAGGTTGAGAAAAAGCCACAGTCAGCGCGCGTTGCGTGGTGATCGACGCAGACGCAATCAGGACGTCGATTCGGTTCGAGACCAGAGCAGGAATCCGCTCCGAGGAAGGTGTCTCGATAATCTGCGCGGTCGCGCCGAGGGCCTTGGCCATATCCTTGCAATAAGCGACATCATAGCCATCAGGCTCGTTCTTTTGGTTGCGGAAGCCTGCGGGCGGATAATCGAGTTGCACCCCGCATCGCAGCGTCTTCGATTGAACGATTTTATCCAGCGCGGACTGCGCATGGGCGGCGGAGCCACCCGCAAATGCCGCGAGCACTAAGGATACCAGCGCACCTCGACCCCAACTCTGACGCGACATCAGGCTCTCTCCCTCTGAAAAGCAGACTTGGTAAATCCGGCAATGTCGACATTATGGATCCAATCTACAATTGTCAAGTCTGCTGAAAGTGGGCTGGAGTGCCTTTGGCGAAGTTTATTTGGCATTTTTGACCCTTGAGGCCAACGCATCCTCCGTCCTTGAAGGGCTTGACGAGCTTTGTGGATCCAATCTACAAATATGGGTCAGGAGAAGCCGTGTCAGCGCAATCTGCAATCGTGATCGGAGCCGGAGTCGTCGGGCTATCCACGGCGTTTCATCTCGCCGCCGAAGATCTGACCGTTACCGTCGTGGATCGCGACCCTCTCGGGGATAAGGCATCATTTGGAAATGCTGCCGGGATTGCTGTGACAGAAGTCGTTCCCGCTTCGGTGCCAGGCCTTGCCCTCAAGATTCCAGGATGGCTGCTCGATCCACTCGGCCCTCTCGCGGTCCGCCCTGCGCACGCACTCAAACTTCTGCCTTGGCTCTGGGCCTTTTCACGCGCGGGTCGCCCGGAAGAAGTTGAGCGTATTGGGGCGGCGCTCTCGGCCTTGAACAGCCGAGTCTACGATGATCTCGAACCGATGCTTGACGCGTGCGGGCTTTCTGGAGAACTCCAGCGCCGTGGCGCACTCACCGTTTACGAGAGCGAGAAGGCTTTCAGGAACGACGCCGAGGAGTGGAGCTTCAAACGCCGTCACGGGATAGAGGTACGCGCTCTATCGGGAGATGAAGCGCGCGAATTCGAGCCAGCGCTCAGCCCGGTCATAACTAACGCGATCCTCACACCGCAATGGTCGCATATCAATGACCCTAAAGCACTCGTTGACGGGTTGCGCTCGTGGCTGATGCGCGAAAGAGGGGTTCAGATCCTAACGGGCGAGGTACGAGGTTTCGTCACCCAGGATTCACAAAGAGCCACGCTGTACTGCGAAGACGGGAGAGAATTCTCGGGCGACTTTGTCGTGGTCGCCGCTGGTGCCTGGTCGGGCGTTCTCGCCCAGACGCTGGGCGATCGCGTGCTCCTCGAGAGTGAGAGAGGTTACAATACGACCTTGCCAGAGCCAGGCGTAGAGATCTCTCGTGAGATCATCTTCGCCGAGCGCAAGTTCGTTGCAACGCCCCTCAGCATCGGCTTGCGCATCGGAGGTGCGGCTGAGTTCGGTGGCCTCGATGCAGTCGCGAACTACAAGCGTTCAGAAGCTTTGGTTTCATTGGCCTCGCGCTACTTTCCCAAACTCAACCCGCGCGGCGGGACGGCCTGGGCGGGCCATCGACCTGCGACCCCGGATAGCCTACCGGTGATCGGCAGAGCTCGGCGTTGTCCGAACGTGATTTATGCGTTTGGCCACGGGCATCTCGGCCTGACTCAAGCCGCCACAACAGGCCGGATCGTCGCGGATTTGGTCAAGGGGCGCCCTGATTCGATCAATCTCTCACCCTATTCCATATCTCGCTTCAACTGAGCCAAGAGTTGCGCCATGGCACGCCACACATTCTTCTGCATCGACGCTCACACTTGCGGAAACCCGGTTCGTGTCGTTGCAGGCGGCAGTCCCCTCCTGCCCGCGGTTTCAATGGCCGAGAAGCGTCAGATTTTTGTCAGGGACTATGATTGGATCCGGCGCGCACTCATGTTTGAACCGCGCGGACACGATGTCATGTCCGGAACGATCCTGTATCCTTCGTCTCGCGATGACTGCGACGTTGGCGTGCTCTTCATCGAGGTCAGCGGCTGTCTGCCGATGTGTGGCCATGGCACGATCGGAACGGTAACGGCAGCAATCGAGGAAGGCCTCGTCGTTCCGAAGGAAGAAGGACGCCTCGCGATCGAGGCGCCGGCCGGCCGCGTGGCGATCGAATACCTCAAGAACGGACAGTACGTTGAGGAGGTCAGGCTCTTCAACGTGCCCAGTTACCTTCACGCACAAGACGTCACCCTGAACGTACCCGGCCTGGGTTCAATCGTCGTTGACCTATCCTACGGCGGAAACTTCTACGTGATCATTGAACCTCAGGCCAACTGGTTGGGCCTTGATGGAATGTCGGCTGACGAAATCAAGCGGTTGAGCCCGTTGGTGCGCGCCGCCGCGGAGCGAGCTCTGGCGCCCGTACACCCGGAGGACGAGCGCATCCGCGGCGTCAGCCACGTCATGTGGTGCGACAAGCCAAAATCGCCAAAAGCAGACGCGCGCAACGCCGTGTTCTACGGAGACCATGCCATCGATAGATCGCCGTGTGGAACAGGCTCCTCCGCTCGCATGGCGCAACTCGTGGCACGCCGGCGCTTGGCCGCGGGAGACAATTTCGTCCATGAAAGTATCATAGGCACCATGTTCAATTGTCGCGTCGAGGGCGAGACTTCAGTCGGCTCAAAGCCGGCAATCCTGCCCAGCGTTGCAGGTTGGGCCCGCGTGATTGGCCACAATACCATCTACGTCGACGATCGTGACCCGCTCGCTCACGGTTTCCAGTTGGCCTGAACAGCGTCTTCAGTTGATCGAGTGCACAATGAGCCAAACCGACGCCGTCCGCATGTCGCTCGATCAGGTTCGCGACCTTGCCAGGCGCATCCTGTCGCACTATGGCCTCGCGCCCGACCATGTAGCTGCAGTCGCCGAAACGATCGTGGCGAGCGAACGCGACGGCTGCACCTCACACGGAGTGTACCGTCTGATCGTCTGCGCCCGGACGCTCGCCAGCGGGAATGTGGTCCGAGACGCCGTTCCAGAAGTCTCGAACACCGCGCGGTCGATGACGCGGGTCGACGCTAAGGGCGGATACGCCCAGCTTGCATTCGAAATGGGGCTTCCCACGCTCGTCGAGAATGCAAAGCAAACAGGTATCGCCGCGCTGGCGATCAATAACTGTGTTCATTTCGCAGCGCTGTGGCCGGAAGTCGAGCGCCTGGCGAATCTAGGTCTCGCCGCCCTCGCCTGCACGCCAAGCCACGCATGGGTAGCGCCCGCCGGGGGCACGAAGCCCGTCTTTGGAACCAATCCAATTGCCTTCGGCTGGCCGCGTCTCGACGGTCCACCTTTCGTTTTCGATTTCGCTACGAGCGCGGTCGCACGTGGTGAGATCGAACTGCATCATCGTGTTGGGAAACCCATTCCGATCGGCTGGGGCCTCGACACCGACGGGCGACCGACAACGAGCGCCGGTGACGCGCTGGCCGGTGCCATGCTCGCCTTCGGCGGACACAAAGGCTCCGCACTGGCTGTCATGGTTGAGTTGCTGGCAGGGCCGCTGATTGGCGACATGACGAGCGCGGAATCGTTGGCAGCCGATGCAGGGCGAAAATCGTCTCCGCTCGGAGGAGAGCTGATCGTCGCCATCGATCCAGTTGGATTCCTGGGCGTTTCGACCAACCACCATATTCGCAGAGCGGAGGCTCTGTTTGAGGCTATCACGACACAGGGAGCGCGCTTGCCCTCACAACGACGATACGAAAGCCGGAAGCGAAGCGTTGCTGACGGCGTGTTAATCCCGCGCTCCCTCCACCAAGATCTCGTTGCTTTGCTCTAGGGTTGGAACTTCGGGGAATTGAAGTGCAGGAGATCAAACTCCTGCCACTGCTTCTCTGCGGCAGCGATTGCTTTCGCGCTTCTCTCTGGGTCCAGCTTCACAAGCTGAGCGCACACACTTTCGACGATCGAGAGGCTGGGTACGATCGAAGGAAAGAACGAGGCACCTTCAGATGGGACCACCAAGATCCGGTCCGCGAGCTCAGCGATCGGCGAGACCAATTGGTCCGAGATCAGATAAACGGGTGCACCTCGACGTTTTGCCTCGCGCGCAGCGGCGATGGATGAGTTGTACAATCGCCAAAACGTTATCGGAATGAGGACATCTCTGTCTGTTAGATCAGCGAGTGCGTTGGTCAGGACGACTGTATCGTCCAGAACCTCGCATCGATAGCCAGCCACTCCTGCATGGTGAGCTAACGTTCTTCCGACCGCAGCAAAGCTTCCCGACGCAACAATAAGGCGTCGCTTCGCCGATGAGATAGCTTTTGCAAAATCCAGGATGACCGATCGATCGATCGCCCGCTTCATGGCAGCCAGGTGCTCAATATGCTTGCCTATAGTCGCGTCAAAGGGCGCTTGCGTTGATGAAGCTTCGTGAACAACCGCAAGCTCAGGTGCGCTCAAGAGGCCGAGATAGCGAGCGCGGATCTCCTGACGCCACTCCGGCCAGCCCGAGAATCCGAAGGATTGAGCACTCCGCGTAACGGTAGCGACGTTGACGCCCGAAGCCCCCGCCATCTCAGACGTGGAGGCATAGGATGCAAGCTCTGGATTGGTGATGACTGCGTCCAGAACGTGGTGAACCGCTTTCGACGGAACCTTGTTGGCAGCAAGCGCGCGGAGCCAATCCTCAACCGGCCGCCCATTCAGCCCCGGTCTTGCAACGATTTTTGTATCTTTTGTCATCGGCGAGTCATATTGCAATTATTTTTGCAGATGGCATACTGCTCCAGCCGAAAATAAATACCGGCGCCCCCTTTTTGCAAAGAATTTTGCAGAATCGTCGAAGCGGCAGGTCGAGGGCCAATATTCTGAGTGCAATTGGATCCAATCGATTGGCGCCAAAGGTGCGCCCAAGGGGAGTGTGATGTATGTCTCAGATTGCTCAACGCCTTGAGCGGCTGCCTTTCGGTCGTTTTCACTACAAGCTCCTCCTGATGGGAGGATTGGGATACATGTTCGAGGCGGTCGACGCCGCCATCATTGCATTCCTCTTGCCGGTGGTGCGACCGCTCTGGGGTCTAACCAGCGTCGAGACCGGTGTCCTCGCAAGCAGCACTTTTTTCGGTTTCCTCGTCGGCGCGTTGACCGCCGGCGCACTCGGTGACCGCTATGGACGCCGCAACATCATGATGTGGGCGCTCGTGCTGTTCTGTGTCTCCGCTTTCGTAAGCGCGTTCGTCAACAACTGGCACCACTTCTTCGCACTCAGGGTGATTGGAGGAATTGGGATGGGCGCGGAGGCCGCCATCATCGCCCCATTCCTATCGGAATTCGTAAGCGCCAACCGGCGAGGTAGCTTTACGGCATCGCTCGCAGGATTCTTCTCTTTTGGGTTCGTAACGGCTGCTCTCATCGGATATTTCATCGTCCCGCTGGGTGATAACGGTTGGCGATACGCAATCGTGGCGACCGCTCTCCCTGTCATTCTCGTTCTTTGGTGGCGCCGCTCGGTCTACGAGTCTCCACGCTGGTTGGAAAGCCGCGGCAGACACGCAGAAGCCGAAGCTATCGTTGCGAACATCGAAGCGGATTTCGCGCAACGCGGCGTCAAACTTCCGCCGGTTCCTGCATCGGGGGCGGTCGTTACAACTCCCGCAGCGAGCCTCGGCGAGACTTTCAAGGTTTTATGGTCGCCAAAGCTGCGGCGTATAACGATCATGACCTGGCTGCTTTGGCTCTCTGTGACCTTCTGTTCCTATCTGTTCTTTACCTGGATTCCCGGTCTGCTGGTCGAACGCGGCATGACGATTACCAAGAGCTTCTCCTTCTCAATCCTGATCTATCTCGCTCAAATCCCGGGATATTTCTCCGCAGCTTGGGTCTGTGAACGGATCGGCCGTCAATACACGATCGTGTCTTACATGGCTGGCGCGGCACTTTCGGCTCTTGCCTTGGCCACAGTCCAGACCGATCAGCAGGTGTTGGCTATGAGCATCCTGCTGTCGTTCTTTATCAACGGCGTCAATGCCGGTGAGTATGCCTACACGCCGGAAGTTTTTCCAACTCGTGTCCGGGCAACAGGAGTTGGGACCGCATCGGCAATCGGTCGCATTGGCGCAATCAGTTCCCCGATTCTTGTGGGCTACATCTATCCAATCGCCGGCTTTGCGGGTGTATTTGGGATGACTACGGCCGTCCTGCTCGCAGGCGCACTCTCTGTCACCACACTTGGAATTCCGACCAAAGGGCGCTCGCTCGAGGAGATCGAGAGCACGGAATTTACGGCTGCCCTTCTCCCTGTCGAGGGTGCCGAGGAGTTCCGCGCGTGACCAAGGGCCTGACGGAAACGCAATTCCATCGCTTGGCAGCCTTCAATGCAGCTGTTGCACGTGCGACCGACCCCAGCCTTATGATGACGCTGGGGGAAACGGCTTTTCAGCGAGAATTCGGACACAAGCTCTTCACGCTCCTGAAAATCGACCGCAACGCCGGCCTCATGCGCCGGCTCTACTCGAGCAACGCGGAGATCAACCCCGTAGGGGGCACCAAGCCGATCGAGGCAAGCAACTGGACTCAACGCGTTCTCGTCGAAGGTCTCCACTACGTCGGCCGAAACCGCTCCGATCTCAAGAGCGTGTTCGCCGAACATGAAACGCTATTCGATGTTGGGTGCGAAAGTGTGCTCAACACGCCGATTCTATCGCGAGGACAGGTTATCGGCTCGATAAACATCTTGGACATTGAAAATCACTACACGGAAGACATGTGCCCATTGACCAGCCTTTACGGCCAATGCCTGACACAAGTCTTCCTTTGATCTGAGAGACCCGATGTCGATTTTATTCAAGAATGCGCTTGTCGTAGACGCGACCGAGCTCGGCGCGCGGGATGGTGCCGTATACGTTGAGAACGGTCAGATCAGAGATGCTGCATTCTCCGGCCGCGTTCCCGAAAATTGCCAGGTCTTCGACTTGAAAGGCAAAAGCCTGATGCCGGGGCTGATCGATTGCCATGTTCACGTCGTAGCAAGCATGATGAATCTCGCCCAAAACGCGGCACTGCCCGATTCTCTTGCCGTTCTTCGCACTGTACCGATCATGCGCGGCATGCTGGAGAGAGGTTTTACTACGGTACGCGATGTTGGCGGCGCCCCTGTCGCACTCGCAGATGCACAAGCGCAAGGCCTAATTGCCGGCCCCAAGCTCATCGTCTGCGGCAAGGCATTGTCCAAGACGGGTGGACACACCGACTTCCGACAAAAATACGATGTGCGCGAACCGCATCGCAACGATCGTCGATTTGGATCGCTCGGCCGCATCGCAGACGGTCCAGAGCAAGTACGTCACGCCTGTAGAGAAGAGCTCCGACAAGGCGCGCGCTTCATAAAAGTGATGGCCAACGGCGGCGTCGGAAGCCCGACCGACCCAATCGATTGGTTCGGCTATTCCGAGGATGAGCTGCGTGCCGCTGTTAGCGAGGCCCGTGATGCGCACACCTACGTGTCAGCTCACCTGTATACTGCAGCGGGAATTAGGAGAGCAGTCGAGTGCGGCGTCCATTCCCTAGAACATTGCAACCTCATTGACGAGGAAACGGCAAAGCTCGCCGCCGTTGCAGGTGCAGTTGCGGTCCCGACATTGACCATTTTCGAGGCTCAGGCCCGCGAGGGAGAAAAGCTGGGCTTGCCGAAGGAAAACCGGCCCAAGCTCGACATGGTCTGGTCTGCGGGCTTCAAGAGCATCGAGATCTTGCGCAATGCAGGCGTCAAGATGGCCTATGGCACTGACCTGCTCGGCGAGACACACGAATACCAGAACGAGGAATTTAGGTACCGGTCGGAGGTTCTGTCACCAACCGAGGTGCTTGCCAGTGCGACAACGACCGCGGCCGAGTTGATCGGCGCTAGAGAAAGGCTCGGCGTTATCCGCGAGGGAGCAATCGCAGACCTTCTTGTCGTCCAAGGAAACCCTTTACGCAACATCGGCCTCCTTGCGGCTCCCCTACACAGCATAAGGATGGTTGTTCAAAACGGGATTGTTGTGATCGACCGTGGATTCTAAATCCAGGCTTGTTCGCATCTTTCCTGCGGAGACCGGAATAGGCACCAATCTTGCGCGCCGCAGACTACAACTTGCACCAGGTCTTCCAGAGATTCATGGACCTTTTGTCTCCTGCCCCATGATTCTGAGGATTTCGCGGAATCGACGGCTGTCACAGCAACAGAATTCGATCTGTCCTGGTTTGCCTACTTGGCGCTATCTTCGGGCGGCCGGTATCGGCTTATTGGGGTAGACACTGTTTGCCGTTTCGAATGAGTAGTCCAGATCGGCGCCGGGCCCAATGACCGCTTCGAGTGGATCATGATTACTACAAGATGAATAGAGCACTCACCGCAGAGGGCCCTTGTGGCTGGCGACGTGCGCACGTTGGTGGGGTCCCGAGAGGCGGAAAGCCTGCCTGCGTCCCCGACAGTTCAAATCCCGGAGGCGCAACTATCGACATTGATCGCGCACAAGTCGCGCTTTCCCCCAAACTTTCGCCTGAGCTTGAGGGGCGAATCCTTTCCCGCTGACGAGGCGCTACCATTGAGCGAAACGAATCGCAAAAGATCGAAGCAACGCGAGCAAAATCGTGGAAATTTGGTAGCGGGAGAGGGACTCGAACCCCCGACATCAATTTTTGTCTCACTGCAGTTCACATTGCTCTTCTCGATCAGCCGAACACGGAGTTCTGCGCATGAGGGGCGCTATCAACTCCAAGCCTCACGCGAATGCCCTACCCTTACGGCGCCACTCTTTAGACCATCAGGCTTCTGCGGACGTGTCAGATCAGTCCAAAACGACCGGCTTCACACTTGCCCACAATAGATTCTTCTAGATCTCCCGGTGCACACGTCGTGCACACGCCGCCTTTTAACCAATTGAAAAACCTGAACTCTCGCTCCAATCCATCATCGGGGCCACGGAAAAGCGATAGTCCTGCGATTTCAATTGGTTATAACATCCTCTTCACACTCGCCCCCGTTATACTATTTCCGCGAAAATAGTATAGCCGCCGGACGTGCACATGATCGCCTGCCGTTGCACTCGTTTTCGAAGATGATGGCGAGGTATGCGCCATTTTGCTCCTGCGCTGTGAAGCCGGTCTTTTCGGCTATTCCCCAAAGCACGCTGTACGTCTCAAGCGCGGCAGAGCTCTCGGCGAGCAAGCGATGACTTTCGCTCCAATCCATCAGGGGCAAGTTTTGAGCTATCGAGGTCCAATGCGAGGCAAACGCCGATACGTTTTCCTACAACTGCACCCCACGCGTGAGTGCGCCGTCGACGACAAGATTTGTGCCCGTGATGAAGCTGGCCGCGCGGCTGGCGAGAAACACCACGGCGTTGGCCATTTCCTGCGGCGTTCCCATCCGTCCCGTCGGGTTGAGGGCTAATGCAGTCTTGTAGAGCTCGGGGTTGTTGTCCTTGATCATGTTCCAGACCCCGCCATCGAAATAGGTATTTCCCGGGGAGACCGAGTTCGCGCGAATACCCTTCCCTGCGAGCTGATTGGCCAGTCCCTGCGTGTAGTGGATGATCGCCGCCTTGAAGGTGCCGTAGGGACCCGCGGCGAAATCGACCTCGCGCCCTGAGACGCTGGAAATGGTGACGATCGCGCCGGCGGCACTCTTCTCCAGATAGGGCATGGCCGCATTCACCAGCCGAACCGTACCCATCATATCGGTCGCAAACTCCTTCTCCCAGCTTTCGTCGTCCTGCCCGATGGCAAGCGCGCTGACATTGGCGACGACGACATCGATGCCGCCGAGCTTGGCCGCCATATCGCCGACCCAGGCCTTCAGTGCTGCCGCATCGGAGACGTCGACCGCACCTCCATAGGCCGCGATGCCATTGGCCTTGAGCGCGGCAGTCGTGCTCTCGACCTCGGCCAGATTGCGCGAGCACACGCCGACATTGGCGCCTTCGGCGGCAAATGTCTCGGCGATCGCGCGGCCGATTCCCTTGGTGCTTCCCGTGATGAGAACCTTGGCGCCCTTCAGTCCCAGATCCATGGTCGGATTCCTTTTCCTGGTTCAGTAATTGTTCGCAGTCACCTTCACCAATCCACGATAGCTGTGCGGCATGCGCATCGAAACCAGATCCTTTCGACGCACGACATTGGTCGGATAGACGCTGTCCAGATTGGTCGTGTCGACCAGTGCGGTTGCAATGCCCGTGGCGTCGGTCGCGATCGCCTCCCGCCGCGGAAACGCGAACGTGTCCGGACCGAACACGCCGCTCAACCCGGGATAGCCGCGCTCGGGATCGACGACATTGGCGAAGGCGAAGAACAAATTGTTTTCGCCGGCGCGAACGCGGAAATGATGCCAATGATGCGGATCCGGACCGGTCGGAATCGGCTTCGGCTGCTCGACCTCCGTCCCGGCATGCGACGAACTGAAGCGCCCCCTAATCGCGGCGGGACACGCAATGAGATCGCAGCCGCGTAGCGCCAAGACCCGGCCCGCTTCTGGGAAAGATGCATCGTGACCGATCATTAGCCCGATGCGGCCGATCGGCGTGTCAACGACGGTCCAACCGTCACCGGCCGTGGCCCAGCTTCGCTCGTCGGCCGCCAGATGCGTCTTGCGATAGACGGAGATGCTTCCATCGGGCGCGACCAGGCAGGCACTGTTGTAGACCAGATCGTCGCTGCGCTCGGCGAGGCCGCAGATGAGATAGAGGCCAAGATCCGCCGCAAGCTCGCCGAGGCTAGCAGTCGCCGGCCCCGGTATCGGCTGCGCCGACTTCGCGGGATCGGTCAGGCCCGTCACTGCCAGCTCCGGAAAGACGACAAGCTCCGCCCCCTCCTCTTTTGCCGCGCGCGCGTGCGCCTCGATCTCCTTCAGATTTTGAGCAGCGTCATCACCAGGCGCAAATTGCGCGACGCTAACCTGCGACGTCTTGCCGGCGGGCCAAGGCTCGTGACCGTAGAGACGGAAGAAGTCACGCGGATTCCAGCTGAATGTGTCGGTGAGCAATTCCGGATAGAGCTCCGGCCGTCGCTGCGCGAACACGGTCTCACCGAGCACGCGGCGCACGCGGGCGGCGTCGAGGTCGATCTCGGACAGCAGGACTCCATCGCCCTTGTCAAGCACGGCCGTCACCTGCCCATCCGGCGCGATCACGCAGCTGCCGCCGCTGAATTGTACCGTGCGTTCGAGCCCCCATCGATTGCTCTCGATGACGTAGCAGCCGTTCTCGAAGGCGCGGCTGATCCAGTAAGGCGCAGGCGTCCGCTCGGCCAGCCAGTTGGAGATATGGCAGATGACGTCCGCGCCCCCGAGCGCCATCAGTCGCGCAGTTTCCACGAAATGGATGTCCATACAGATCAGCAGTGCGATCCGCCCGATCGGCGTCTCGAACACCTGATTATGCAGATCGCCCGCCGCCGCCCATTTCGGCTCGGAGATATAGGGATGCGTCTTGCGATGGCGACCGACAACGCCGTCGGGGCCGATCAGGACGGCTGTGTTGAAGTAGATGCCGTCCTCATCGACCTCCGGCATGCCAACCACGATGTAACAGGCGTGCTTGCGCGCCAGCGCCGCGAAACGGTTCGTGGTCGGCCCCGGGATCGTCTCGACAAACGGTGCGACCTCGGCACGGTCAAACCAGCAATAGCCCGTCGTTCCCATTTCCGGCGTGACGATCAGCTTGGCGCCGGCAGCCGCCGCCTGCTCGCAGAAATCGAGAAGGCGCGCAATGTTGCGCTCCTTCTCGAACATGGTCGGCTCGAACTGGACGGCGGCGACTATGTGTATGCGCGGCATGGCCTGGCTGGTCCTCAAACGAGAAAGGACTTCTTGATGGAGGCGCCGAGCGTATATTTGGGATCGACCATGTTGCCGACACGCATGCGTCCGGCCTGAGTTAGCAGCATGTAGGCGTCGATCTCGTCGAAGCCGTAGTCGGCCGCCATCCAGCGGCAGAGCTCGCGATAGGCGATGCGGGCGGCATCCTCCATCGGCCGCGCCGAGCCAATGGTCATGATGAACTCCTTCGTCTCGAGCCGTGGCCACGCAATGGTCCAGCCCTTGATCAAGTCAATCTGGACTGTGGTCACGGTCGGATGCTCGATGGCGACGCCGCAGAGCTCGCCGTCGCCTTGTGCGGCATGGCAGTCGCCGAGATAAAGTAGCGCACCCTTGGTGTTGACCGGCAGGTAAATGACGGCGCCGACACCGACATCGGGAAGGTCCATGTTGCCACCATAATAGTCCGGAACCAGCGACGAGATCGCCTCAATCTCCGGCGAGGTGCCGATGGTGCCGATGAACGGCTCATAAGGAAGCGTGATCTTGTCGTTCCACTTCGTTCCGGTCTTGGCATCGATCACCAGCTTCTTCACGCGCTCGGGCAGCGCCGGATTGAGCAGCGCGGTCTGTCCCGTGCTGACCAGGCCGCCGAAGTCCGGCATGACCACGGTGGTGCCGCACGGCTGCGGCCCGCGCGGCACGATGCTTTCGATATAAACGGCCAGCACGTCGCCTTTCTCGGCGCCATTGACGTGGATCGGTCCGTTCTGCGGATTGAGGAACGGGAAGTTGAGGATCTTCGACGGGCTATCGGTCTCGTGCTTGATTGCGCCTTCGAACGCGTCATGCGTCTCGGCGGAGACGACGGCGCCCGGATCGACCGTCAGCACCGGCTTCACATAGGGCCCGTAGACATAGTGGTACTTGCCTTGCTCGGTTTCGGTGATCGTGTATTCCTTGCCGCGCTCGCCCTTGGCGAGACCCTTGCGGGCCATAATCGAATCATTTTGCCAGGCCATTGCTGTTCTCCTTGGTTATAGGCGTCGCTTTCAAACCGCGAGGTGGCGGCGCATCTCCGCCTCATCGTCGAGCGCGGAGCGATCGAGACTCGCGACGATGCGGCCTTTGTCCATGACGTAGCAGCGCTGCGCCATGGCGCGGATCATGTCGAGATTCTGCTCGACCAGGATCATGGTCACGCCAGTCCTGCGGTTGAGCTCGACCATGTTGCGTGCGATGTCCTGGACGATGTTGGGCTGGATGCCCTCCGACGGTTCGTCCAGCAGGATGAGACTCGGATCGGCAATCAGGACTCGCCCGATCGCGAGTTGCTGTTGCTGGCCGCCGGACATGGTGCCCGCACGCTGGGTCCAGCGCTCGGCGAGAATCGGAAACGCCTCGACGATCTTGCGCCGACCCGCCTCGGGGATGCCGCTGCCCTTGATCGCGGCGCCGACAGCGACGTTCTCGCCGACGGTCAGCCGCGGGAACACGTCGCGCCCCTGCGGCACGTAACCCATGCCGAGGCGAGCCCGCTTGTACGCCGGGAGAGATTCCACCGCCTCGCCGCGATAGACGACCGAGCCGCTCATCGCAGGCACCAGCCCGATCAGGCTCTTCATCAGCGTGGACTTGCCGACACCGTTGCGTCCAATGACAGCGACGATCTCGCCTTCCCGCACCTCGATCTCGAGGCCTTGCAGGACGGGCTTGCCGCCATAGCCGGCGCGCAGAGCCAGCGTCGACAGGATGACTTCCTTGCGCGGCCTATCAAGCATGAGCCTGCCCCAGATAGATCGCCGCGACACGCTCGTCGGCCACGATCTCGTCGATCGAGCCTTGCGCAAAGACCTGGCCGAGATGCAGCACGGTCACGCGCTGGGCAACCTGGCGTACGAAGGCCATGTCGTGCTCGATCGCCAGCACAGTCATGCCATCGGCATTGAGCCGCTGCACCATTTCACCCGTCATGTGGGTTTCTTCCGGAGACATGCCGGCGGTCGGCTCGTCGAGCAACAGAAGACTTGGTTTCAAGCTGATCGCCATGCCGATCTCAAGCCACTGCTTCTGGCCGTGGCTAAGATTGCCGGCCGTCTGCGCCTGCTCGCTCGCCAGTCCGAGGAAGACGAGCAGTCTGTCGATCTCCGCTTCGAGTTCCCTGCCGCGATGCCGGCTCTGCAAGGCGATCTCGAGGTTCTGGCGGACGGATAGGCCCTTGAAGACTCCAGGCACCTGGAACTTGACCGACAGTCCGCGGCGAATCCGCGCAAAGGCCTTCAGCGCCGTGATGTTCTCTCCCGCGAAGAGGACATCGCCGCTGCCAGGATGGTGCTCGCCGAGGATCAGGCGAAACAGCGTGCTCTTGCCGGCGCCGTTCGGGCCAATCAGGCAATGGATCTCACCCGCCTCCAACGTGAGGTCAACGGCATTGGTGACGTGCAGGCCGCCGAAATGCTTGTTCAGTTTACGAAGCTCGAGCAGCGACATCAGCCGGCCCTTTGGGTGATGCGCGCGGCGAGCCGTCCGAGCCAGTTCATCGTCCCCAGCACGAGACCGTTCGGGGCGATGAGGACGGTCAGCACCAGCAGCACACCCATGAAGACGAGCGCATACTGGCTGCCGTAGATCGTGAGCGCCTGGAATGCCGCCAGCACGACCAGCGTGCCGACCACGGTCGAGGTCAGATCACTGCGGCCGCCGACGGCAACCCAGATCAGCGGCAGCGCCGCCGCCGTCATGCCCATGCTCGACGGCGTGATATATTGTCCCCACGCCGTGTAGAGCACGCCCGACATCCCCGCGAGCACGGCGCCGATGACGAAAGTGATGAGCTGATACTTGCGCACATCGTAGCCCAGCATCTCCGCCCGTTCCGGGTTCTCGCGAATCGCGACGATCACGTTGCCGAACGACGAGTTCATCAGGATGCGCAAGGCCAGATAGACGAAAACCAAAAGGCCAAGCACGAAATAATAGAGCCCAACATCGGCGAATAGCACGATCGGTTCGCCCGGCCACGGGATGGTCAGAGGCGGCATCGCGCTCATGCCGTTGAAGCCGTTGAGCCGCGCGCTACCAATATGCCACTCCGGTCCCGCAGTCTGCGCCATGAAGCGCTCCAGCATCAGGGTCACGGCGAGCGTGACGATGCCGAGAAATACGCCGGCGATGCGTCCGAAGAACATGAAGTAGCCGAGCAAGGCCGCAAAGAACGCCGCAATCGCGACCGACGCCACCAGCGCCACCAATGTGAATCCATAGGCCGAACCGAAATTGAGGGTCAGGACGCCGTAGCCGTACCCCGCGATGCCGAAGAACGCGGTTTGCCCGAAAGACAGTGAGCCGCCATAGCCCCAGATCAGGCAGAGGCTGAGAGCGATGAACACCCAGACGAAGAAGTAGACGGTGTTGCCGACCGTGTAGCCGTCGCTGAACAGCGGATAAGCGACCGCGATCATCATCACGACGGCAAACAGGCTCCAGAAGGCCGGACCACGACCGACGGTCTGCGGGCCTTCGAGACGACGAAAGAAAGAGACGAAACCGGTCACGACGCCATCACTCCGTCAGGTGCGTTCGCGCAGCACGAAGCCGGAGATGCCCTTCGGCAGCACCCGGACCACAATGATGACGGCGACCAAAAGACCGATCTGACCGAATAACTGCCCTTGCCAGGACGTCATCCCCGACTTCACGATCGCAAGCAGGCCGCCGGCAGGCGCCGTGCCGAGGAACACGTCTGCGCCTCCGATCACCACGGTGACGAATGCCTCCATGATGAAGGTGGCGCCCATGGTGGGCACCAGCGTCATGGTCGGCGCATAGAGGCCACCGGCAAGGCCGGCGAGTCCCGCCCCGCAGGCGAAGGTGAGGCTGTAGATCAGGCGGGTGTCGACCCCGAGCGCGGCGGCCATATGCGGGACCTGAATGGTGGCGCGCGCCAGCACGCCGAAGCGGGTCCAGTTGAACAGCGCGTAGAGCCCGGCCAGCACGCCGAGCGCGGCGCAGAACAGCACGATGCGATAGATCGAATAGGAATAGTCACCAACTTGAAAGCTGCCGAACGGCGTGCCAACGCCGGCCATGGTCGATCCGACCATGATCAGCGTGCCCTGCGTGGCGATCAGGCTGAGGCCCCAAGTCGCGACGATGGTGTCGAGCGGCCGGTCGTAGAGATGGCGGATGACCGCAAGCTCGACCAGGACGCCGACGAGCGCGGATACGACCGTGCCTGCCAGGATGCCCAGCGGCAGCGGCAAGCCCGCATGCGCGGTCGCGGCCGTCACATACGCACCGCACATGATGAACTCGCCATGGGCGAGATTGATCACGCCCATCATGCCGAAGATCACCGCGAGCCCGCAGGCCGAGAGCACCAGGAACGCGAAGGCGTCACCGAATTGATAGAGCGCCGAAAAGACGTGGGTCGCGATATCCATGAACCAACCAGTCTGTAGGAAGACGCGGCGTCACCGCCGCAGATGTCCGTGATCGCCCCGGCCCGCCGGCAACGCCGGGGCGTGCCCGGAGGGCCGGAGCGATCAGCCGCCGGGTCAGGGTTTCGGCGGCGGATTCGACGGCGTGTACTGGGCCATCGGATCCTTCTTGGTGAGATCGCAGCCGGCCTCACCCAACCAGTATGGCTTGATGTCCTCCCAGGTCTTCGGGAAGGAGATCGAATGATCGGCACCCACCTTGGCCAGATAGATCGTGTGCGACATATGCTGGCTCTTGGGGTCGATGCAGACCTTGCCCTCCGGCGCATCCATGCAGACATCTCCCATCGCGATCACCTTTCGGATGTCCTCGCGCTTGGTCGATTTTGCCCGCTCCACCATCTGCTTGTAGAGATAGACGGCGAGATAGGAGTTTTCCGCCTCCTGGTTCACATAGGGCTCGCTCGGAAATTTCGCCTTGAACTTGGCGTAGAACGCCTTGCTCTTCGGCGAGTCGATCTCCTCGATGTAGTTGGTGGTGACGTACATGTCCTTCAGGCTCGGCGGCTTGAAGCGCTTGTGCTCGTAGCCCTGGCCGACGTTGACGGAGGAGGCCATCGGCAGGTTGACGTTGGCAGAAGCCGCCTGCTCGTAGTAGGAGGCCTGTGCAGTGCCGACCAGCAGCGTGACCACGAAGTCGGGCTTGGCCTTCTGGATGTTCTGGATGCTCTGCGAGAATTGCGACACGCCGAGCGGAATGAATTCCTCGCCGGCCATCTTGCCACCGTTCTCCTTGACGATCTTGCGCACCCACTCCGCCGAGATCTGGCCGAAATTGTAATCGGCCGCCAGCGTGTAGACGTTCTTGCCGTACTTCTCCATCATGTAGGGGATCAGCGTGGAGAACTGCTGCTCGGGCACCGCGCCGGTGACGATCATGTGGCCGTCGCAGACGCCGCCTTCATACTGATTGTTGTAGAAGGCAAAGCCGTTGAACTGATCGACGATCGGGCGATAGGCCTCGCGCGAGGCCGAAGAGAAGCCGGCAAACACGACGTCGACTTTGTCGCGCTGGAGCACGCGCCGCATGAACTCCTGGTAACGGGTGTTGTCGGATTGGGTGTCGTAAGGAACGAGCTCAAGCGGCCGGCCCATGATGCCGCCGGCCTTGTTGATTTCCTCGGCGGCAAGCTCGATGGCGTGGACCTTGCCGATGGTGGCCGCAGCGAAGTCGCCGGACTGGTCCTCCAGCACGCCGAGCTTGATCGGGTTCTCGGCCGCTTGTGCCAGGGTGGATCCGAGGACAAGCGTCCCCGTGAGGGCTGCGGCACGCAGCCCCCGCAATACAGACTTGCTCATTTTGCTTCTCCTAGATGGCTTGCTTGTCGCCGCCTTGCAGCATGATGCCGGTCGTGCGGCCCGTCGTATCGGGCGGCTTCGCCCGCTTGTTCAGAAACTCCTCGCAATAGAGTTCCATGTTCTGCCGCGCGCGCATGCTTTCGCGACGGAGCCGGGAATAGGCACCCTCCTCGTCAAAGCCGTCCTGCTGCATCAGCTGGATGACGGCCCGGATCACCGCGCGGCGGCCGCGACGGCGCTCCTCGAGGTCCTGAAGGCGCTCAAACATTTCGGCGCGCAGCAGGAACTGGTTGATGCCCATGAAAAGCGACGTATAGACCGCGCCGCCATGCACCGGCTTGCGCAGGAATGAGGTGGCACCGAGATTGACCAGCGCCTTGAGCCGGCTTGGCGCCTCGACGCCGACGAGCCCGATCACCGGCACCGGCGGCAGCCGCGAGGCCGGGTTGACCTCGATCGCAACCGCGCCTTCGAGATCGCCATCGACGAACAGGATGTCCCGATCGGCCTGAAAGCTCGCAACGTCGATCTGCGCGTGGCCATCGATGATCTCCGGATATTCAGTGGAGACCCCGAGCTTGGCGAGCGTCGTTTCGAGCGTGCTTTCCCATCCGCCTCGCCGGGTGACGACGATGGCGCGGCCGCCCTTGAAGTTCTGCAGCAGTCGGAAGCTCATGATTGCACCACCTTCAACAGCGGAGAGCGCATCGCGCTGGCAAAGCGCGGCGACGACTGAACAAGATACGGATCGGGCGCGATCGGCTCGCGGGATTCCAGCAGCACCTCGAACTGGCCGTTGGCGGCCGAGCGGCCGATCCGTGGCGTGAGCCAGGCATGAAAGGTCTGTCGGTCGATACGGACTTCTCCTTGCGGGGCGCGCAGTCGTTGATCGGCCACGGCGGCGCGCACCGTGCGGGCGTCGTCAGTCCCGGCCTGTGACAATGCCGCTGCGAGCAGCTTGACGGCGATGTAGGAGGATTCAGCATCTGCCGACGAGACCGGCCCGTTCGGAAAGGACGTCGTGTAGGCGCGAATGAACGCAGCATTTTCCGGCGAATTTAACGAAGAGAAATAGACACTCGAGGACAGGTGTCCGTCGACCGCGTCCGGGCCGATCTCCGGCAATTCCGGCTCCGACAGCGTGCAGCTCGCGACCGGAATTTCGGCGGCCTGATCGATGCCGCGGGCTCGGCAGGCGGCACGGAACGCGCGGAAGAAGGCATAGGCACTGGTGCCGATCAGATTGTTGAAGACGAAATCGGGTCGCTGATCGATGATGGCTGCGATCACCTGGTCGACCTCGGTATCGCCGACCGAAAGATAGCGCTCGGCGAGCACGGCGCCGCCGCGCGCTATCAGCGCCTCGCGAAAGATGCGGTTGTTCTCCCAGGCCCAGATGTAGTTGGAGCCCACGCAGAAAGCGCGAGAGCCGACCCGGGATGCCAGGTAATCGACCAACGGCAGCACGTGCTGGTTCGGCGCGGCGCCGGTGTAGATGACGTTATCGGAACTCTCGAAACCCTCGTAGTGAGACGGATACCACAGCAATCCATCGAACTTCTCGAAGCACGGGATCACCTCCTTGCGGCTCGACGAGGTGTAGCAGCCGACCACCTGGCGAACGCCGGACCCCAGGAGTTCGAGGCTGAGCGAACGATAACGAGCGAGGTCGCCGGAGGGATTGACCACGACCGGCTCCAACACGATGTCGCCACCGCTCGCATTGACCTCCTGGAAGGCCAGCAATGCGCCATTGAGGATCGAGCGCGCGACGACGCTATAGGAGCCCGTCGTCGAGAACATCACGCCAATTCGATACCGCTTTTGCGTCATCACTCGATCCAAAACAAAAAAGCGCCCGTCGGCTGTGAAGCCGAGGGCGCCCTCGCCGCCAACCAAACACGCGATGAAAGCGTGGCGTTGGAAATGGTTGAACTCACCGCGTTGATGGGCCGTCTTGCCCTACGCTTGCACGATACGGTCGTTGAGATCGGATACTATGTCAAGCGCGTTGTTGCAGCGGAAACTGCCGCAATTCGTGCCGGCCTGTAGCAAAACTGTGCAAGGTGGAAGCGTAGCTCGAGTTCGTCCGCCGCGACGATTGCAGCTTCTCCTGGTTCTTCTACGACTTTGCAGCCGCCGTCAGCTTCATGGAGCACGAGCCCGCCGTGGCTGAGCTCCAGGCATCCTGGCTCGATGGGTATCGCGCGATCACGTCGGCTTCGCACGAAGATGAAGTCATGCTGACCATTTTCGTGATGGAGTCTTGCGGCGGCTCCGGAGCGCCACGGCGCGGCGCTGCGCCGCTACGAAATATTCCCGGAACGTCAGCGTCATCACAATTTCCGATATCGGCGAACGATATTTCGAATTTTACAAGCGTCTCCCGCAACGCAAAACTCCGCTTGTGATTGGCGGCGAGTGAGAAGGCGTTGAGATGACTTCCGGTGGCTTGGAGTTGGGCGCTCGCGACGTCAGCGTCCAATTCGAAGGCTTGAAAGCGCTGTCCAAAGTTACGCTTACAGTACCGCGGGGACGCATCACGGGACTGATCGGCCCCAACGGCGCCGGGAAGACGACACTTATCAACGTGCTGACAGGGTTCCAGCCGGTCGGCACAGGGACCGTCGATCTGGAAGGCGAGGTGCTCAACGGCATCGCGGCCCACAAGTTGCGACGCAAGGGTGTCGCGCGCACGTTTCAGTCCGGCCGACTTTTCCGCGACCTGCCGGTCGTGGACAATCTCGAGGTCACGGGCGTGGGGATGGGCCAGACGCGGCGCGAGGCGATCACGGAGGCCGAGCGCGTGATGACCTGGCTTGGCATATCGCACCTCGGCAGTACGATCGCTGGCGCCCTGCCCTACACCGACGAGCGCCGCGTCGCTATCGGCCGCGCCATCATGTGCACGCCGCGCTATCTGCTGCTCGACGAACCTGCGGCCGGCATGTCCGAGCATGAAAGCCACGACCTAGCCGTCATCATCCGGCGGATCGCCGGCGAACTCGGCGTCGGCGTGCTGCTGATCGAGCACAACATCGGCCTTGTGCTCGAACTCTGCGAGCGCATCTTCGTGCTCGATTCCGGCGAGATCATCGAAGTCGGCGCGCCTGCGCAGATCCGCGACAGCGACGCGGTCCGGCACGCCTATATGGGCACGCAGCGCGACGAAGTGATTCCGGCGCTCGCGGCCGAGATGGGCGCTGCATCATGACGCTGCTCGCCGTCGACGACATCACCGTAAGCTACGGGCGCCTCACGGCCTTGCGCGGCGTCACGCTGAAGATCGCCGAAGGCGAGGTTCTGTTCGTGACAGGCCCCAACGGCGCAGGCAAGTCGACCCTGCTGAACGCGATCGCCGGCGTCGTGCCGGCGGGCTCGGGCTCCATCACCATGGACGGTGCGAAAGTGACGGGCGCCTCGCCGGAGGACATCGCCCGGCGGGGATTTTCGCTGGTGCCGGAAGGACGCAACGTCTTCGGCGCACTGAGCATCGAGGAAAATCTCAAGGTCGGCACCGGCATGCGGGCCGACAGGCACAAGATCGCCGGCGACCTCGAATCCGTCTACGCCGAATTTCCGATGCTGGCCGATCGCCGTCACACTGCGGCCGGCATGCTATCCGGAGGTCAGCAGCAGATGCTCGTCATCGGCCGTGCGTTGATGACGGCTCCGCGCATCATGGCCATCGACGAGCCTTCGCTGGGGCTTGCACCCAAGATCATCGATCAGGTTTACGAGATCCTCGTGCGGCTACGGGCGCAGCGCAAGCTGACGCTGCTGATCGTCGAGCAGAGCTCGACGCGCGCCATGATGACCGGCGGACGCATGATCCTGATCCGCGGCGGCCGTATCGTCCTCGAGGGCGCCGCCGCCGACATGATCAAGGACGAACGTCTGAAGCAGGCCTATTTCGGCTTCGGAGACCATTGAGAATGACGGCGGTTCTGCAGATCATCTTCGACGCACTGAGCCTCGGCAGTCTCTATGCCCTGGGCGCGCTCGGCATCGCGCTGATCTTCGGCGTCATGCGGCTCGTCAACTTCGCCCATGGCGACTTCATCGCCTTCTGCGTGTTCGCAATGCTATGGCCGTCGATCGATGCAACGGCAGTCGTATTTGCCGGCATGCTGCCGTTCTATCTCCTGATTCCACTCTTGCTGATGATCGGCGCGGCACTGTCGATCCTGTCGGAGATCGTCGTATTCCGCCGTTTCCGCAACACCAATCCGGCGACGATGATGATCGCGTCCTTCGCCCTTGGATTCGTCATTCGGCACTTGATGCTGATGCTCTATTCGAGCCGACCGAAGTCGATCACGCTGTGGCCAAGCCTCGGCCTCCCGGTTGATTTTCTCGGCGCCCACATCCCGATGCTCCAAGTCGTGACCATCGTCATCACGCTGGCCGCGCTCGCTGTGCTGGTGCTATTCCTCAAGCGCACGCGCTATGGCCTCGAGATGCGCGCTGCGGCCGAAAACTTCACCATGGCACGCATGCTTGGCGTCCGTGCCAACGGCGTCATCCTGCTGGCCTTTGCCATCAGCGGCATGCTGGCCGCGGCGATCGGATTGATCCTGGCCACCATCTCCGGCACCGCCGACATCAACATGGGCGCCAATGTCATGCTGATCGCCTTCATTGCCACGGTGATCGGCGGTCTCGGCAGCGTACCCGGCGCCGTCGCCGGGGGCTTCATCATTGGCGCGGCCAGCGTCGTCTTCCAGGCAACATTGCCGCACGACGCGCGCGTCTTTCGCGATGCTTTCGTCTATGGCGCGGTGATCGTCGTCCTTCTGGTGCGGCCGCAAGGCCTGTTTGCACCGAAATCCGCCAAGCAGAGGGTCTGATCGATGTCAAAGCGGCCGTCTGTCATCCGGCAAACGATGCTGACACCGATCGTCCTGATCGTCGTGCTGCTCGTCATGGCCGCCCTGAGCTACCAGTTCGGCACCCGCGCGTTCAACCGAACTGCCGTCGAGATGTTCATCAACATCATGGTGGTCGTCGGCCTCTACGTCTTTGTCGGCAATTCGGGCCTGCTGTCGTTCGGTCACATCAGCTTTATGTGCCTCGGCGCCTACATGACCGCATGGCTCGCGATTCCGCCCGTGATGAAGTCGATCACGCTCAAGGGACTGCCCGCGTGGCTGCTGCACACGCAACTGCCGATGTGGGTCGCCACACCCATTTCGGGCGTGTTCGCCGCCCTGTTCGCGCTCATCGTCGGGCGCGTCATCATGCGCCTGTCTGGAATTGCAGCTTCGATCGCGACCTTCGGACTGCTCGGCGTCGTCAACAACGTCTATTCGAACTGGGATTCGGTCACAGGCGGACAAGGTTCGATCGTCGGCATACCGCCAACCATGAACGTATGGATCGGCTGGCTGGGTGCCGCAGTTGCGATCGTGATCGCCTATCTCTACGCGATTTCCCGCTCCGGGCTCGCGCTTCGCGCCACACGCGATGAGTCCGTTGCCGCCAGCGCCTCGGGCATCGATATTGTCCGCGAACGGCTGATCGCGTTCGTGGTCAGCGCGTTCATCATCGGCATCGCCGGTGCGCTCTACGCGCACTTCCTGAGCATCGTCAACCCCGGTGCCTTCTATCTGCGGACGACCTTCATCACCCTGTCGATGCTGGTCGTCGGCGGCATGTACAGCCTCAGCGGCGCCGTCACCGGCGTCGTCACGATCTCGGTGCTGATCGAATTGTTCCGCAACCTCGAGAAGGGCATCAGCCTTGGCGCACTCAAGGTCGCACTGCCGAACGGGGTCCAGGAGATCGCGATCGGCATCATCACCATCGTCATCCTGATGTACCTGCCGACCGGCCTCACCCGCAACCAGGAGTTCTCCTGGCGCGGCTGGCCGATGCTGCGACGTTTGTCACGCCCGGTGCGGACCGCGATGAAGGAACTGAACTGAATTTCACTGCACAACTGGAGGAATGGTTATGCGTCTTACGAGAATACTGGGCATCCTGACTGGAGTGTCCGCACTCTGGTTCACACCGGCCAAAGCAGCCGACGAGATCGTCATCGGATTTGCGACCGCAGCGTCAGGCTTCATGCAGGCTTATGACAAGCCGGCACAAGATGCGGCCATGATCCGCATCGACGAGATCAACAAGGCGGGCGGCTTGCTCGGCAAGAAGATCAAGGCGGTTTTTGCCGATACCAAGACCGATCAGGCTGAAGGCGCGAAGGCCGGCCTCGCCGTGCTCGACCAGGGCGCGGATCTCGTGGTCGTCTCCTGCGATTACGATTTCGGCGCGCCGGCAGCGCTCCAGGCGCAAGCGGCCGGCAAGGTCTCGTTCTTCCTCTGTGCCGAATCGATCAAGGCGGGCATCCCCGGCGTCGGTCCCT
This sequence comes from Bradyrhizobium rifense, assembly GCF_008123425.1. Taxonomy (GTDB): domain Bacteria; phylum Pseudomonadota; class Alphaproteobacteria; order Rhizobiales; family Xanthobacteraceae; genus Bradyrhizobium; species Bradyrhizobium rifense. The sequence goes on along the minus strand of NZ_VSSS01000014.1, from coordinate 150,118 downwards.
ACTCGTTCTCCGGCTCCGTTCTGGCGGCCGTGCAGGGCGCGACCATGGCGGAATGGGCCTACAACAAGAAGAATGCCCGCAGCTTCTACCGGCTGCTCGACAGCTGGACCGTCTACAACAAGGGTATCTGCGATGGCTTCGACTGGATGATGCCGAAGCTGAAGGACGCGACGCTGGCCGGAAGCGACACCTTCAAGAATGATGACGCTTCGATCGCGTCCCAGATCACGCGCATCAAGAGCCTGCCGAAGGAGCCCGACGCCATCATGGTCTGCACCATGATGCCGGGCGCGGTTTCGGCTATCAAGCAGATCCGGGCCGCCGGCATCAAATCGATGATCCTCAACGGCTCCAGCATGGACGGCAGCTACTGGCTGAACGCCATTCCGGATCTGTCGAATTTCTACGTTCCGGTGCAGGGCTCGATCTACGGCGACGATCCCAATCCGAAGGTCAACGAGTTCAACAAGAAGTACAAGGACGTGACGGGTGGCGATCCGTCCAGCCAGTACGTCTATCCCGGCTATGTCCTGATCGACGTCTGGGCCAAGGCGGTCGAGCGTGCCAAGACCACCGATGCTCCGGCTGTCGTCGCGGAACTGGAAAAGATGAACAGCGAGGCTACGCTGTTCGGGCCGCGTACCTTCAACAAGGACATCCACCATCAGAACCAGGGCCGCTACCTGATCATCGACACCGAGGCCGGCAAGCCGAAGATGGTCGATCAGTGGACGATCTCGGAGAAGATCCCGGTCGACTATCTGGTGTCGAAGTAAGCTGGCAATGCGCCGCCCGCGGTGCCTCGCGCACCTGCGGGCGGCCGCACCCCTTGGACCGAACGCAAGCCGTTGAGAGGAAACAGGAGAATGGTCGTGATTAATTGCGACATGGGCGAGGCCTATGGCCTCTACAAGATGGGCGACGACAAGGCTCTGATGCCCCACATCGATGTCGCCAACGTGGCTTGCGGCTTCCATGCGTCCGACTTCAATCACATGCGGAAAACGGTGCAGCTCGCCAAGCAATTCGGCGTCAAGGTCGGCGCCCATCCGTCACTCCCGGACTTGCAGGGTTTTGGACGGCGGGAGATGAAGATCGACCGCGAGGAGTTGACGAATTGCCTGCTTTATCAGATCGGCGCGCTCAAGGCATTCCTGGATGCCGAGGGCCTGCCGCTCAATCACATCAAGCCGCACGGTGCCCTCTATGGCATGGCCGCACGCAGCGAGAACATCGCGGAGGCCGTCGCGGATGCCGCTGACGTCTACAAGGTACCGCTCCTCGGCATGAAAGGTACGCTGCATCAGATGGTCTACGAGCGGCGCGGCCACACCTTCGTCGCCGAATACTACGCCGACCTCGACTACAATGCCGACGGCAGCCTCATCATCACGCGCGAGCACGAGGCCAAGGATCCGGCCGATGCGGCGTCGCGGTGCACCCGAGCCGTGAATGAAGGCAAGACCCGGTCGGTGGCCGGAAACGACGTGCTGGTCGGCGCCGACTCGATCTGCATCCACTCCGACACCCCCAATGCCGTCGCGATCGCGCACGCCGTTCGCGAGGCCGTCCGCCCCTATCTCACCGCCCGGTGAGAACGGCCCGAAGAAACGAACGACCAGGAGGACCTCATGGCAACACAGCAGATATTCTCGCCGCTGCCGGGCATATTCTATCGCAAGCCCGCGCCCGACAAGCCGGACTACAAGTCCGACGGAGACACGATCACGGAGCACGACACGATCGGGCTCATCGAGGTGATGAAATCATTCAACGAGGTGAAGGCTGGCGCGGCGGGCAAGATCCTGCGTTTCCTGGCCGAGAACGAGGAGGCCGTGATGGCCGGCCAGCCAATTGCCGAGATTGACGTTTGAGACGGTTCGCGCGTCCATGACGATCCAGAAGCTCCTCATCGCCAATCGCGGCGAGATCGCCGTCCGCATCATTCGTGCGGCGCGCGAACTCGGCATCGCGACCGTCCAGGTCTACAGCAAGGCCGACAAGGACTCGCTGGCCGTCAGGCTTGCCGACGAGTCGATCGAGATCGGTCCGCCGCAGGCTTCAAAGTCATATCTCAACCAGGCGACGATCCTCGCCGCCGCCAGAACGACCGGCGCCGACGCCATTCATCCCGGCTACGGCTTCCTGGCCGAGAACGCCGAATTTGCAGCCGCCGTCGAGGCAGCCGGACTGATCTTCGTCGGCCCGACGGCGCAATCGATCAGGCTGATGGGTGACAAGGTCGCGGCCCGGGAGGCTGCGGCTGCGGCCGGCGTGCCGACCGTCCCCGGCAGCGCTGGACGGCTGGATTCTGCCGACGCAGCCTTCGCACTGGTCGAAAAGACCGGCTTTCCCGTGATGATCAAGGCCGCGGCCGGCGGTGGCGGACGCGGCATCCGCATCGCACGTTCCGCCGAGGAATTCCATCACCTGATGCCGCAGGCACAGGCGGAAGCACTCGCCGCTTTCGGCGATGGCGGGCTCTATGTCGAGAAGCTGATCGAAGGCGCGCGGCACATTGAGGTGCAGATCCTCGGCGATGGGCGCGACGTCATCCATTGCTTCGAGCGCGAGTGCTCGCTGCAGCGACGCCGCCAGAAGGTCTGGGAGGAAGCTCCCTCGCCCTCGTTGGCACCGGCCGTTCGTGACAGACTGTGTTCGTCGGCGGTCGCGCTCGCCAGGGCCGTCGACTATCGCGGCGCCGGAACGCTGGAATATCTCTATGACGACCGCAGCCACGAATTCTACTTCCTGGAGATGAACACGCGCATCCAGGTCGAGCATCCCGTCACCGAGATGGTCACCGGCATCGACCTCGTGTGCGAAATGATCCGGATTGCCGGCGGCGAGCCGCTTCGCATCCGCCAGGATCAGGTTCGCGTCCGCGGTCATTCGATCGAAGTCCGCATCAACGCCGAGGATCCTGCAAAAGGCTTTCTCCCAAGCCCCGGCACAATCAGCGCGCTCAGCGTGCCTGCCGGTGAAGGCGTGCGCTTCGACAGCATGCTCTATCAGGGCTACACGGTGCCGCCGTTCTACGACAGCCTGCTCGGCAAGCTGATCGTGCACGACAAGGACAGGCCAAGCGCGATCCGGCGGCTCCAGCGCGCACTTGCCGAGCTCAGCGTCGAGGGCCTGGCGACGACAAAAACCCTGCACCAGGCGCTCGCGCGCGATCCCGACGTTCAGGCCGCACGCTTTCATACAGCCTGGCTCGAGCCATGGCTGGAAACCCATGCGGCCTCGCTCGGCACCGTAGCGCCATCGCCGACCGCCAAGGTCGCGCAATGACCGCGAGAGAACCCGCCCCGCCAGCAACAGGAGGCCGCTAGTCATGCAAACCCGATTTTCCTACGGCGGCGATGAGCACATCTTCGCCGAGGTCGCTGAGTCCATGTCATTGGAGGCCTTCTTCAAGGGCCTGTTCGTCACCAATGCGGTGCGCGACGCCAGGATCAAGGGCGTGACCGAGATCTGTCCGGCCAACGCGTCCTATCAGGTCAAGTTCGATCCGGATCAGATCAAGCCCGACGACCTGCTTGCAGAGCTGAAACAGCTGGATTCCGCATCTGAAACATCCGCACCGGTCATCAAGACGCGGATCATCGAAATCCCCGTGCTCTACAATGACCCCTGGACGCACGAGACCCTGATGCGCTTCCGGGAGCGCCATCAGGATCCGAACGGCACCGATCTCGAATATGCTGCGCGCATCAACGGGCTCGACGGGGTCGACGCCTTCATCAAAGCGCACTCCAGCGCGCCATGGTTCGTCTCGATGGTCGGCTTCGTCGCAGGCCTGCCGTTCCTCTACCAGATGGTGGAACGCCAGCGGCAGATCCAGGCGCCGAAATATCTGCGCCCGCGCACGGACACGCCGAAGCTCACCGTCGGGCACGGCGGATGCTTCAGCTGCATCTACTCGGTACGCGGCGCCGGCGGCTACCAGATGTTCGGCATCACGCCGATGCCGATCTACGACCCCAACCAGAAGATCAGCTATTTGCGCGACTTCATGTGCCTGTTCAAGCCGGGCGACATCGTGAAATGGAAACCGATCGACCGACCGGCCTATGACGCTGCCGTGGCCGATGTCGATGCCGGCCGTTTCGCGCCGATCATTCGCGATGTCTCGTTTTCGCTGACCGAGTTCAACAACGACATCGACGCCTATAATCGCAAGCTCGAGGGGGTTCTCCATGGCAATTAAAGTCTTGAAGCCCGGCCTTGCTACAACCGTGCAGGACCTGGGGCGTCCCGGCTACTATCACATCGGCATCCCGCTCTCCGGCGGCATGGACCGTCACGCGCTGGCCGCTGCAAACCTGCTCGTGGGCAACGAGGAAGGCGCTGCGGTCCTCGAGGCCGTGTTCATGGGGCCGGAGCTCGAATTCACCGATGACGCCCTGGTCGCAATCACTGGAGCCGAGCTGCCGCCGAAGCTCGATGGCGAGCCGCGCGAGACCTGGACGAGCTTCAAGGTGAAGCGCGGCCAAAAGCTCTCCTTCGATTTCCTCAAGCAGGGCGCACGCGGCTACATTGCAATCGCTGGCGGCATCGACGTGCCGCTTGTTCTGGGCTCGCGTTCCACCTACGCGCTCGGCGCACTCGGCGGCTTCAAGGGCCGGAAGCTCGAGGCCGGTGACGAACTTCCCATCGGCAAGGCCAGCGCACCCGTCAAGGATGGCCGCATAGTCGCGAAGGAGCTGCGCGGCCTGCCGGCAGGGATGCCGACGGAACTGCGCGTGATGCCCGGGCTTTACTGGCACCGCATCACCGAGACGGCCGGCGTTGGTTTTTTCGGCGACACCTGGAAGGTCGCGCCGGAAGCTGACCGGATCGGCTACCGCTTCAAGGGCGGCAAGCCGCTCGAATTCGTGCCGCGCGAGCCGCCCTTCGGGGCCGGTTCCGACCCCTCCAACATCACCGATGCCTGCTACCCCTACGGATCGATCCAGGTCCCCGGCGGCACTGAGCCGATCGTGCTGCACCGTGACGCGGTCTCGGGCGGCGGCTATTTCATGGTCGGCACGGTCATCGCAGCGGACATGGATTTGATCGGCCAGCTCCAGCCCAACACGCCGGTGAAGTTCGTCAAGGTCGGGATGGATGAGGCTCTTGCGGCGCGCAAGAGCCGGGCCGGGTTGCTGGGCAAGCTTCGCGGTGCTTTGGCGTAGCCGCCTTGCAGCTTCCGCGCCGAAGAGTGCAGTATCTGGCCTCGCCTCGGCCGCCAAGCGCCGATGCTACGGCGCTTGGTCATTCTGACCCGCCGTTTCACTCATTTTGTTCCCCCAGTTGCCCGCACGCCCGTTGGGCACGAGAGTTGCATCGAAAGCTTTCGCGCCGAGAAGCAGCGCTCAACCGATCGTGAGTTAGGTAAAATCAAAATATCGGATCGACCGCGATGTCCGTTTCTCTGAAACAAATCCGCTATTTCGTCGCCGCCGCGGAAACTGGACGTATCAGCCAGGCGGCCATCGACCTGAATGTCTCGCAATCCGCGGTCACCGCCGCGATCCAGCAACTCGAAGCCATCGTCTGTGCCCGCCTGCTGGAACGCACGCCGACCGGCGTGACCGTCACCATGGAGGGCAGCCGGTTCCTGTCGCAAGGGCGCCAGATCCTTGCTTCGGTCGCCGAAGCCGTCCGCGGGACGCATATATCTGCCGGCCCGCTGTTCGGAACGGTGCGCATCGGCGTCACCTATACCGTTTCCGGCTATTTTCTGCCGCGCCATCAGATGCGCTTCCAGGCGAGCTTTCCCGGAATCACGGTCGAACTGTACGAGGCGCCGCGTGACGTGCTCGAACGCGCCGTCGTCGACGGTGCACTCGATCTTGCGGTCATGCTGGTCTCGAACCTGCACAACAATGCCATGCTTGCGAGCGAGACGCTGTTGCGGTCGCCGCGCCGGTTGTGGCTTGCTGCCGATCATCCCCTGACACGCGCCGAGCGCGTCCATCTCGCCGAGATCGCGACCTACCCTTACGTCATGCTCACCGTCGACGAAGCCAGCCACACGTCGATGCGCTACTGGAACGCCTTGTCGCTCGAACCGCGAACGATCTTCCGCACCTCCTCCGTCGAAGCCGTCCGGTCCATGGTTGCGGGCGGAATGGGCATTACGATCCTGTCCGATCTCGTCTACCGGCCCTGGTCGCTCGAGGGCCAGAGGATCGAGACCCGCGTCATCGAGAACGAAGTGCCCAGCATGGACGTTGGACTGGCCTGGCGCCGTGACACCCAATTTTCCGAGGCCGCGAAGGCGTATCGCGACTTCATGCGCTTTGCCGTGGCGGGCGTTGGTCCGGCACGTCCTCCGGTCGGCATCGACCACCGGCAACGATCGGACGAGGCCATCGGAATCTGAGATACCGGCACCCGCTTATTTCGATTTGACGCCGTCAGGTCGTCCTCGCCAAGCTTGGACCGATCACAGCGGTCGGCGCAATGAAGAGCGCAAGGCCCGAACGGGCGACGGCAGGGACGGAGTGCGGCATGCAGGCCACTTATGCGACCAGCGATGTTCCCTCGCAAAGTCGGCGGCATTTCTGGCAGGACGTTGTCTCGAAGACTTACTTCCCGCTCGATCTCGTCTTTCCCGGCGGTCGCGACTTCCACGCGAGCCTGGGCGCCTGGTCCATGGGCCCGCTCTCAGTATCCCGCAATGTCTCGAATGGCCTGCTCTACAGGCGCCGCGAACGACACCTCGTGAACGAGCGGGAAGAATGTTTCCTCATTACGGTCCCGGAGCTCGCCGAAATCCGTTTTGAGCAGGACGGCAAGGACGTCCGGTGCCGGCCCGGCGCATTCGTGATCGAGCGAAGCCATCTTCCCTATGAATTCAGCCACGATGATCCGGCAGCGCTCTGGGTGCTGAAGATCCCAAGCGCCGTCCTGCGCGCCCGGATATCCCGCCCCGAACGCCTCGCAACCCTGCAATTCGACGCCAGCCGCAGCGTGGGTGCACTGTTCGTCGACACCCTGCGGCTTGCCGGCGAACGGATCGCGGACATGGACGAGGCAGCCCGGGCTGTGATGGGCAAGCATCTCATCGATCTCCTGGCGATGGTGATCGAGTCGGACGACCGCGTGCTGGTGGGCCATTCCTCGTCCGTTCGCAACGGCCACCTCCATCGCTGCGAGCAGTTCATTCGCACGCGCCTCGACGATATGCGGCTTACGCCGCAAATGGTCGCGGACGGCTGTGGCATCTCGCTCAGATATCTGCATCAGGTTTTTGAGGGAGAAGGCATCACCGTTTGCGCCTATATCCGGAACCAACGCCTGTCGATGTCCGACGCCATGCTGCGCGATCCCGGCTGCCGCAAGAGCATCTCGGAAATCGCCTACCAGTGGGGGTTCGGCGACCAGGCGCAGTTCAGCCGGAATTACCGCAGCCGGTTCGGCTGCACCCCGAGCGAGGCGCGCGCCGCGGCGCGCACCGCCCTTCCCTGAAGGCTCATTCGCCCGCCTGACCGACCTTTAGGCAGCCGGCGCCGAAGCGGCGGTCGTCGGTGCTCTCTCGCACAAATCTTCCTGCGCTCAGCGTCAAGAATTGCCGCCGCCGATCTGCATATGATCGGCGATCGCAATTCGATGAGGAAGTCGCATGGTGCAGAACCTTCGCGTGGCCGTCGACGTCGGCGGCACCTTTACCGACGTCTGCATCATGGACGAGGTAACCGGCCTCATCCGCATCGAGAAGACGGCGTCGACGCCCGATCCCATCGACGGGATCATGGGCGGTGTGTCCAAGGCCGGTGTCGATCTCGCGGAAGTGGCACTGTTCTCCCACGGCACGACGGTTGCGACCAACGCGCTGATCACGCGCCGCCTTCCGCGCACGGCGGTGGTCACGACCAAGGGGTTTCGCGACGCCATCGAGATCCGGCGCGCCAACAAGGAAGACCTCTGGGATACCTACAAGGATGTCGTCAAGCCTTACGTCCCGCGACGCGACCGCCTGACCGTGCCGGAACGGGTCGACGCCGGCGGCGTCGTGCTCGAGCCTCTCGATGTCGAGGCCGCGCGCAACGTCGCGCGCATTCTCAAGCGTCGCGGCGTGGCCGCGGTCGCGGTCTGCTTCATGAACGCCTATCTCAACGGAGCGAACGAGCGCACCATGCGCGATATCCTCGTCGAGGAGATGCCCGATATCCCCATCTCGATCTCCTCGCAGGTGCTCCCCGAAATCTTCGAGCACGAGCGGTTCTCGACCACGGTCGCCAATGCCGTCGTCAGCCCGGTCGTAGTCAGCTACACGAGCCGGCTCGGCGAGCGTCTCGCCGATGAGGGCTATACCCGCGATCTCCTGCTGCTGCACACCGGCGGCGGTGTCATGACGCCGGCCAGCGTCAAGGATTTCGCAGCACGCCTGGCTGGTTCCGGCATTGCTGCCGGCGCCATCGCCAGCCGCTACATCGCCGGCCTCTGCGGCTTTCCCAACTCCATTGGCCTCGACATGGGCGGCACCTCGACCGACGTCTCGCTGGCCTATGAAGGGCAGTCGCGCATCACCAAGGATTGGTACATCGAGTTCGGCTATCCGATCCGCTTTGCGTCCATCGAGGTCCTCACCATCGGAGCCGGCGGCGGATCGCTGGCCTGGACCGACTCGGCCGGCTCCCTGCGCAACGGCCCGCAATCGGCCGGCGCCTTTCCGGGCCCAGCCTGCTACAGCAACGGCAACAAGCAGCCGACCAATACGGACGCCAACGTCACGCTGGGCCGGCTCGGCACAAATCTCGCCGGCGGCAAGGTGAAGCTTGACCCCGCGCTGGCACGCCAGGCGGTCGAGGACGGCGTCGCAAAGCCGTTCGGCCTCGGCCTGCACGAGGCTGCCGACGCGATCGTCAAGGTTGCCAACGCCAACATGTCGGATGCGGTACGGCTGATCTCGATCAGCCGCGGCTACGATCCGCGCGACTTTGCCCTGGTGGCTTTTGGCGGCGCCGGCGCGCTACACGGGGTAGATGTTGCCCGAGAGCTTGCGATCCCGGTCGTGATCGTGCCACCCAATCCCGGCGTGACCTCGGCGCTTGGCTGCCTCCTGGTCGACATGCAGCACGATTTCTCGCAGAGCTGCATGGTCGGCGCCGACGAGGCTGATGCCGCCGACATCGAGGCGCAGTTCGCGGCGCTGGAGAAGGACGCACTCGCCCGGCTCACCCACGAAGGCATCGCGCCACAGGACATCGTGCTCCAGCGATCGATCGACATGATGTATCGGGGCCAATGGCGGTCGCTTGCGGTCCACGCGCCCAGTCCGATCGGCGCGATCGCCGACCTCGTCCAGAGCTTCCATTCCGAGCACAAGCGTGAGTACAATTTCCGCCGCGACAGCGCCCCGGTCAGCTTCTTCCGCCTCAATCTGAAGGCGGTCGGCGTCGTCCCAAAGGCGGAGTTCGCCGTTCACGAACCGACCGGTGTGATCCCTGAGCCGGTTGGCCGCCGCAGGGTGTGGTTCGAAGGCAACGGGTTGGACACGCCCGTCTACGAGCGCGACGACTTGCCCTGCGGCTTCTCCTTTCAAGGCCCCGCGATCGTCGAGCAGGTCGACGCGACGACCGTCGTGCCACCAGGCGCCAGCGCCGAGGTCGACAAATATCTCAACATCATCATCCGCGTGAAGGAGTGAACCATGGCCGGAGATCTCCCGCTCGACCCCGTGACCTTCGAGGTTCTCAAGAACTCCTTCATCACCAGCGTCGACCAGATGGGCGAGCAGGTGCTTCGGACCTGCTACTCCTTCGTCATCTACAACCGCGATTTTTCGAGCGCCCTGCATGACGCCCACGGCGAATGCGCCGCGCAAGGCAATCAGGACATCGCCGTCCATGTCGGCACGTTGCATTTCACCTGCAAGGACGTCATGCGCTTCTTCGACGGTGACATGCATGAGGGCGACGTCTTCGCCATCAACGACCCCTACGCCGGCGGCACGCACTTCCCGGATGTCCGCCTGATCCGACCGATCTTCGCCGACGGCAAGATCATCGCCTTCAGCCAGTCGAACGGCCATTGGTCGGATGTCGGCGGCAGCGTGCCGGGTTCATTCGACGTCGCCGCACGCGAGATGTTCCGCGAGGGGCTGCGCATCACACCGATACGCCTGTTCGACAAGGGTCGCTTTTGCAAGGACGTCGCGCATCTGGTCGCCTCGAATACGCGCGACCCGGTCTCGATCATCGGCGATATCCAGGCGCAGTCCCAGGCCACCCAGGTCTGCGAGCGCGAGATCCTGCGCCTCGTCAACAAATATGGTCGGGACACGGTCGAGACCGGCCTTGCCGCCGTGCAGGACTATGTCGAACGTTCGGTGCGCCAACGTATCGCGGCCCTGCCCGATGGCGAATGGGAGACGGTCGACTTCATCGACCGTGATCCCGCCGGCGGCGAAGGCATGATCCCGATCCGCATCAAGCTGACGATCAAAGGCGACCGCGCGATTTACGACTTCACCGGCAGCCATCCGACCATCGGTTCGATCTACAACTCGGCCTTCGGCACGACCTTCTCGGCCGTTGCAGCCGGCATGAAGACTTTCTTCCCCGATCTCCCGCTCAATTCCGGATTCTACCGCTGCTTTGAAATCATCGCGCCGGAAGGCTCGATCGTCGATGCCAAATGGCCGATCGCCGTCACCGGCTTCCTGATGCCGTTCGAGAAGATCATGAACTCGATCTACGAGATGTGGTCAAAGCTGATGCCGGAGCGTGCGCTCGCCTGCGCCTTCAATCTCGAATACCTGCTCACCGGCGGCCTCGACGCCCGCAGCCCGGACAAGCCCATCTTCATGTTCTACGACTGGTTGCCAGGCGGCTGGGGCGGACGCAACGGCAAGGACGGCAGCAATGTCACGACGGCTTGCTTCGGCACCGGCCTGATGTCGCAACCGGTCGAAGGCCAGGAGCGCGCCAATCCGATCCTGACCACGGAATGCGAAATCCTCAAGGACTCGCCCGGTCCGGGCAAATGGCGCGGCGGCGCCGGGGTCGTGAAAACCTCCCGCATGCTACAAGCCGAGAAGACCGTGATTTCCTACATCTGCGACCGCGAGCGCGCGGTGGTGTGGGGCATCGAGGGCGGCTTGCCGTCGATGCCGCACGGGCTGACGTTGACGCGTGCCGGCGGCCAAGCCGAAGAGCGGCTCGGCTCGATCTTCTCGGATGTCCCGATCGGTGAAGGCGATATCTTCTCGCGCCCGACAGCCGGCGGCGGCGGGTTCGGTGATCCGCTCGAACGCGACCCGGCCCTCGTGATCGAGGACATCAAGGACGACTATGTCTCTGTTGAGCGCGCTGCGAAGGATTATGGCGTTGTCGTACATACCGTTGACTCCGAGCTGTGCGAATATGAGGTCGACAAGGCCGCGACCGCGGCGCTTCGCGCCAAAATCAGGGCCGAGCGTGTCGCCAATGTGCGGCTCGATCCCGAGATCGTGGCGGAAAATTATCGCAATGGCGCGATCGGCGTGCTCGATGTGATCCGCCAGCATGCTGTGATCCTCGACTGGGGCACCGGCGCCCTGCTTCCAAAATCCACAAGTCAGTTTCGCGAGGTGTTCGAACGGCGCTCGGTGGCGAAGTGGAGCACAGGCTGACCGATCGAACCGGGAGCTCCGACACCATGGATACACCCACCTCGGGATCGGTCTACGTCGCCCCCTCGCTGCCGGCGGCGCTCGATGCGCTCGACGAAGCCGGCTCTGAAGCCGCGCCTTTCGCCGGCGGCACCTGGATCATGCGCGCCCCAATCCGGCACGAGCCGCTCAAGTCCCGTTACGTCGCAATCGGGAAAATTCCAGAGCTCCATGCGATCAAGGTCGATACCGATGTGGTCGAGATCGGCGCGGCGGTCACGCACGCCGCGCTCGCCACAGCGCTGGCGGAGCTGTCGGAGTTTGACGTGCTCACGGCGGCAGCCGGCCGCTCCGCCAATCCTGCTATCCGCGGGATGGCGACCATCGGCGGCAACCTCGCAACGACAGCATTTGCCGCGGCTGATTGCGTGCCCGCGCTGCTCTGCCTCGCGGCCGAAGTCGAGATCGCAAGCCGAGGCGGCCGGGAGCGGATCGATCTTGAGCAATTTCTGACAATGAGATCGACGCTTGCACCCGGGTGGCTGCTCCAACGCATCATCGTACCTCGGCGCGGTCGCAAGACCGCTCACGCCCGCCTGCCGCTGCGACAGGCCGGAGATTATCCAACCGCCATCGTCAGTCTTGCCGTGAGCCTTGACGATGCCGGACATGTTCAGTCGGCACGTGTTTCCGTGGGTTCAGTCGAGCCGGTCGCGCGCCGATGGGAGCGCCTCGAGGACGCTCTTGTCGGACATAAGCTGAATGCGACGAAGGCTGCGGACGCAGCGGCGGGACTAGCCGGTGAATTTACGGGTCGCGACAGTGCCGACGTGCCTGCCTGGTACCGGGTGCGCGTCCTGCCCGGCCTCGTCCGCCGTGCCGCCGCCGCGCTCGGCTCTTGAACCGTCGGGGATGAACATGGGCCTTAGCCTGACCGTCAACGGCGATCACCTCACCTCCACTGCCGATCCCATCACGCCTCTCATCGATATCCTGCGCGAGGAATTCCATCTGACAGGCGCAAAGCCGGTGTGTCGCGAGGGCTTTTGCGGCGCCTGCATGGTGTTGATCGACGGCAAGCCCACCCCGTCGTGCCTGATGCCGGCCGCGCTCGCCGAGGCCTGCGATATCCGCACCGTCGAGGGTCTTGCCGTCAATGGCGGATTGAACCCGATCCAGGTCGCGCTCGAGGCCTGCGACGCGGTCCAATGCGGCATGTGCTTTCCCGGCATGGTGGTGAGCCTGACGCATCTCGTCACAACCCGCCCCGAGGCAACGCGCGACGATATTCGTGCCGCTCTGACGGGCAACATCTGCCGTTGCACCGGATATGAACGCATCATCGAAGCCGCACTGCTTGCGCTTGCGACGACATGACGGGAGACGCAAAAGTGTCCAACGCCTCCGCAACCATGAACTTTGCGCGTCGCGACGCGGCGGACAAGCTGCGCGGCCGCACGCGCTACACCATCGATCGCTACCTGCCCGGCATGCTGCACGCGGCGATTTTGCGCGCCGGCGTGCCGTCAGGCCGGATCGCCCGTCTCGACATCACCAAGGCTGCCCGGATGCCCGGTGTGCGCGCCGTCGTGACCGCCGCCGATGCGCCCGGCATGATCGGGATCGGCATCGCCGACCACCCGCTCTTTGCCCGCGACGTGATCCGCTACGACGGCGAGCCGATCGCCGCGATCGCGGCGGACACGCTGATGCAGGCTCACGCCGCGCTTGCTGGAATTGACGTCGAGATTGAACCGCTGCCCGTGGTTCTCACCATGGCGGATGCGCTTGCTCCGGACGCTCCGCTCGTGCATCCCGACTGGCGCAACTACGAGGTTCTGCTCGAAGGCGGTGCCCGCGGAGGCAATGTCGCCTGGGAGGCCACCGTTGTTCGCGGCGACGTCGACGCTGCGTTTGCCCGGCGCGATGTCGAGATCATCGAAAGCAGCTTCCGGGTCGGCCGCCAGAACCATGTCGCCTTCGAGCCGCGCGCGGTGGTCGCGAATTATGAAGACGGGCGCTTCCATATCGAGACGTCGACCCAGGTTCCCTGGACCATCCGCAATGCAACAGCGCGCCTGCTGGGCGTGCCGGCTTCCCAGGTTCGCGTCACCGTGCCGCCCGTCGGCGGCGGTTTCGGCCTCAAATTCGATCTCGCTATCGAGCCGTTCGCTGCGTTGCTCGCCCGGGCGAGCGGACGGCCGGTCCGGCTGGTCAATTCGCGCGAGGAAGAGATGCTCACCTGCCTCTTTCGCGAAAACGCCGAAATCCGCATACGCTCGGCGGTGACGCGCGATGGCGAGATCGTCGGACGCGAGGCCGTGGTCCTGATGGATTGCGGCGCATATGGCGGCGAACAGATCTTTCCTGACAACGATGACCGCTCACACGCTCGGCGGAAATTATTCCCTTGGCGCGGTGCGGCTGGTCTCGCGCGCGGTCTATACTAACACCGCCCCGAACGGCGCTTTCCGCGCCTGCAACGGCGTCTACAACACCTTTGCGCTCGAGCGGCACACCGACGAAATCGCGGCCCGGATCGGCATGGATGCCCTCGCCTTCCGCCGCCGCAACGTGCTCGGCGACGGCGATCTCGGCGCCACCGGCCAGGTGTTCGAGGGTGACGTGCTTGGCCCGATGCTCGAGCGAATGGACACGATGCGTGATGCCGCCGCAACGCCGCCCGGGCGCGCCGACGGCCGGCGCCATGGACGCGCGACCGTTGTCGGCACATGGTTCGTCTTTGTCGGTCCTTCGGCCGCGACCGTAAACATGAATGCCGATGGGACGGCAACGCTGGTGACATCGGGCGTCGAGATCGGGTCAGGCTCCATGATGCAAGCTCTGCCTCAGATCGTGGCCGGCACGCTCGGCCTGAACCCTGGCAACGTGATCGTCCGCGCAGCCGACACGGATGCCGCCGGCTATGACGTCGGCGTCGGAGGCGGCCGAACCACTGTCTCGCTCGGTGCAGCCAGCTTGTCGGCGGCGCAAGAGGTGCGAGCAAAGCTGCTGAAAGTCGCCTCCGAGATGATCGAGGCCGCGCCCGAGGATCTGGTCATGCGCTCCGGGCGAATTGAAATTGCCGGAGCGCCCGGCTCCGGCCGCCTGATCTCCGAAGTTGCGGCCCGCGCCCAGGTGCAGATTGGCCCGATCTCCGGCACCGGCGCCTTCACAGGAGCCGGTGTGCCTGCGATGCCCGGCTGCGTCGCCGGTCATTTCATCGACGCGATCGACATCCCCGTCTTCGCCGTCCATGATTGCGAGGTCGCCGTCGACACAGAGACAGGACACGTCGAGGTGTTGAGCTACCGCGTCGTCCAGGACGTTGGTCGCGCGCTGAACCCGCGCGCGATCCATGGCCAAATCCAGGGCGGCGTTGTGCAAGGATTGGGCTATGCCCTGCATGAGGAAGTGACGATCGGCAGCAATGGCCGCGTCCGTCAAAATGGCTTCGAGACCTACCGCGTGCCGCTGGCCCTCGATGTCGTGCCGGTCGAGATCAATCTGTACGAAGGTGCGCCGTCGATCGGTCCGCTCGGAACGAAGGGCGCCGGCGAAGTTCCGATCCTGAATGTCGCAGCCGCCGTGGCTTGTGCCGTCGCCAACGCAATCGGAAAACCGATCCGGGAGCTGCCACTAACTCCGCCGCGGGTGCTCGAGCTTCTCGTCGACCAAAAGCCAGCTCTCTCCCTGCCCCACATCGCCGAAGCCTGGACAAACAATCTGCTGCGCCCGCACGGCGCGGGCGAGTCGCATTGAACGACCAAGGGCGACAAGATCCAGTTGGGATTTTCCGCCCCTAAGACGGGCGCGCAAACGACCTGCGTGTGGAGACGCTCGTGCGGGATCGCAATGACGGCGGCGACAGATCACGCCCCCGACGCCGCTATAGCGTCAATCCTCGCGACGTGCGCGAGTTCCGTGCCACGATTCGACAAGATCGGGCTGCGGTTCAAGATCATTGTCACGTTGTGCACCCGGAGAGCTCGCCTCTCGGTCGGTGTACCATCATCTGCGTCCTGGGTTGCGCAGTTTGAATAGTCACTTCGCAAATTGAATAGGACTCGCCTTCTAAATCGAGCACGCTCGATCGTGGGCTCGCCTCCGCGTGATATAAGAGAGGCGCCTCATCGTAGGCCAACGAAAATCGCTCGATCGAAAACAATAGCGGTTTTGTCCTCCAGGAGTGAAACGATGGCTTCAAGTTTAACTCGCATTGTGCAGACACTCGCATTTGTGTCGTTGGTTGCGGCGGGCGGCCCGCTACGCGCTGACGAGCTCAAACACTACGATTCCGGCACCAAGGAATTCTGGACCCATCCACCGGACGACTGGTACCTTGGCGACGAGAACGCGCAACAGAAAGGTCTCGTGCCGCCATCCGGCCCGCCGACCGGTGCATCGGAGACCGAGCTCGCCAACATCGTAAAGAAGATCACGCTGCCGGAGGGCTTCAAGATCGAGGTCTACGCCAGCGGCGTGTTGGCGGCCCGACAAATGGCCTGGGGCGACAAGGGCACTCTGTTCGCCGGCTCGTTCGGCCTCGGCAACGTCTATGCCATCAAGGACAACAACGGAAAGAAAGAGGTCAAGACCATCCTCAAGGGCCTGAACATGCCCACGGGTCTGGCCGTCAAGGACGGTGCGCTCTACGTCATCGCGGTCGACAAGCTGATCCGCTACGACGACATCGAAAACAAGCTCGACAATCCCGGCGAGGGCAAGGTCGTCTATGACGACATGCCGTCATATGCCGCACATGGCTGGAAGTACATCGCGGTCGACAAGGATGGCTGGTTCTTTCTGCCGTTCGGACCTCCCTTCAACGTCGGCATTCCGCCGACCAGCGTCGCGCAGATCCGCCGCGTCGATCCCAAGACCGGCAACGCGGAAGTTTACGCCCTCGGCGTCCGCAACTCGGTTGGCGGCGACGTCGATCCGCGCAGCGGCAATTACTGGTTCACCGAAAACGCCCGCGACTGGCTCAGCGATGAGCTGCCTAGCGACAAGCTGAATATGATCTCGAAGATGGGCGAGCATTTCGGCTACCCCTATTGCCACCAGGGCGACACACCGGATCCGAAATTCGCGATGGGTCACAAGTGCTCGGAGTTCACGCCGCCGGTGCTGAATCTCGGTGCCCATATCGCTCCGCTCGGCATGAAGTTCTATACCGGCGATCAATTTCCGGCCGAGTACAAGAACAACATCCTGATCGCCGAGCATGGCTCCTGGAACAGGCACAAGTACCAGGGCGCGCGCATCGTGCGCGTGATCGTCGGGCCCGACGGCAAGAACCCCAAGCAGGAAGTGTTTGCCTCCGGCTGGCTCGAAGGCGACCAGGGCTATCTCGGCCGTCCTAACGACATCATCCTTGCCAAGGATGGCTCGATCCTCGTTGCTGACGATTGGGCCGGTGCGATCTATCGCATCAGCTACAGCAAGAAGTAGCGTGTCGTGAAACGGGAGGCTGCGGTTGCCCAACCGGCGACCGCAGCCTCCTTACGTGATACGATACAGCCCCTGGTGCACGGCGAGATTCCGCCGGGCCCCGTCAACGCGGACCGATGGACAGGGCGGATCTGATTCCTCTCGGTCAGGAGAAAAAATGCCATGCCTGCGGCCCCACCGCGACTGATCGCTCCGCCCGAAACCTGCGACAGCCGCATTCATATCTTTGACCCGACCAAGCCTGTGGCCCCGACCGCGACGGGTCCCGGCCCGGCCTGGGCCAACGTCGCGGCCTACATCGACGCCGTGCAGCGCCGCCTCGGCTTGACCCGTGCGGTGGTCGTGCAGCCAACTGCCTATGGCACCGACAACAGCTGTACCGTCGAGGCGATCGCGGCCCTCGGGCTCGACAGGACTCGCGGCGTCGCGATCGTCGGGCCGGACGCCAGCGATGCCGAGTTGCAGCAGCTGACCGACGCCGGCATTCGCGGCGCGCGTTTCCAAATGCTGCCGGGCGGTCCGTTGCCTTGGGACGCGCTGGAGCCGGTCGCGTCCCGCATCACCAACTTCGGCTGGTTCATCCAATTGCAGATGGATGGCCGCCTGCTGTCAGAACGTGAGGCGATGTTGAAGCGGCTGCCTTGCAGGCTGATCATCGACCATGTCGGCAAGTTCCTGGAGCCGGTGCCGGTCGAGCATCCCGGTTTCCGGACCATCCTTCATCTGATCGACCGTGGCCGGACCTGGCTGAAGCTGGCGGGCGCCTATGAGACCTCGAAGGCCGGCGCCCCACTCTATCCAGACGTAGGCGCGCTGGCGACAGTTGCTATCAGAGCTGTGCCGGAGCGCATGATCTGGGCCAGCAATTGGCCCCACGTTTCGGTCCAGGATCTGCCGGACGATGCGGCGTTGCTCGACCTCCTGTTCGACTGGGCTCCTGACGAGGCCGTCCGCCAGCGCATCCTGGTCGAGAATCCGGCGGAGCTCTATGGCTTCTCGCCATCCAGCTGAACTCGACCTTCCGGTCGGGTCGGCCAAGCCGTGGAAGGGGATTCTTGGAGTTGCGTCCAGCCCCCGGCCTGCGTAATTTGAATAGGCCTTGCGTAAACCGGATAGACCGGTCTTCCAAAAGCCTCAATGCAATGCGGCGATCGCTTGAAATGCCGGTTTAGGCGTGCGGAAACTGTAACCAGCTAGTCAGCGCAGCGAGCAAATCATCTTGCAACACGATCCCTTCTACGCACCCGCCGCCCTTTCCGGCACCGCGTTCGAAGATTTACTCGCAACCTTTCATTCGCAAGTTCCGACGTTCAAGGCGTCACCACCAAGTCCGCGCCAAAGCTTTCGCTGGAAGTCGGATGTCGCGGTTTGGCCCGGACTCGGCGTGTTTCGGAGGAACAGATACACTGCCGATTGGGCCGTGACAAAGAGGGCGAACGATGAACATCTCAGCATCATCCTGCCAATTGCCGGAGTTGCTGACGCGACAATAGGAACGAGGGCGTCGACGGCACCGCCACTCACCGCATTGCTCGCACCCACGTCCCTGTCGCACCACATCAAGCTGCGCTGCGTCGATGGCGAGTACGCTAGCGTCACACTGATGTTTGACGTCGAAGCCGTGTCCAGGGTGCTTTCGGCAACGTTCGACGCCGCGAAATTGAGCAGGCTTGATCTCACACCGATCCTGGATCTTTCGACCGGCGCAGGTGCGACCTTCAATCTGCTTGCGCAAACCATCGCGTCGGGCGTGCTCGATGCACGACTCTCCGAGCGTTCACCTTTGGCGATGTCGCTCCTCGTTGAATCGGCTTTGCGACTGATCTTCGAGCACGTGCCGCATCGCCTGAGCTTCCGGTTGAACCGCGACCGGCTCCAGGCGGCCCCGCGGTATGTCAGGCGGGCCGTCGACTTCATGCACGCCAACATGCATCAGCCGCTGACCATGATTGACATCGCCGAGGCTGCAGGCATCAGCGTGCGCTCATTGCAAGCGGGATTCCGGACGTTCAAAGACGCAACGCCGGCGGCATATTTGCGCCAGATCCGACTAGACGCGGTCCGCGCGGAGTTGTCTCTGTCGGAGAACAGACTGCCCGTCGGCGAAGTGGCACTCAAATGGGGCTTCACGCAAATGGGGCGCTTCGCCGCGCAATATCATGCGCGGTTTGGCCACTATCCTTCCGAGATGCTCATGCGGACGCGCTAAGATTCGTTTGACCAGCAGTGCGAAAAGACCGACCTGGGGTCGCCTCCCGCTGCAGCTCCGAGAACGATCACGCGAAGCATGGGACCGACGCCGGGCAGCGGATGGATAAATCAATGCAAAAAGGCGGAAGGACCGTTGCCGACAGGACGAGCCTGTCAGAGCAAACGACCAACTTCCACCTTTTCAGAGTTGGCACACGGGCGATGGTTACTTCCGCGCCGCACATGCGTACATGTTGATTTCCATTCCCACAGGCACTTCGACGATTTTTGGCGTTTTCCAGGCGATCATGAGGTCTCCACACGCTTCAACGAGGATACGGCGCGATTGCCGTGCCTCTAACATACACTAAGGGCGGCGCCGCGGATCGCTTGAGATTCTTAACTTGCGTGATTTGAATAATCCCTTCGTAAGCTGCACAGATCTGGCCTTCCGGAGAGCGCAACATCGCAGGTGTGGGCTTCATCGTTGAGCACCAGCAGGCATTCAATTTCGATTCCGCTCTTGGCCAGCAGAATGTCCGCTTCAGGGCTCCGTCCAGCAGCAGGTACCGGCAGCGCTGGTTGGACTTGTGAAAGACGACAGGCGGCTCGATGCCGCCGTTTCTCTCCCGCGTTCTGCGAGACGTTCCATCATCGGCCGGTGAAGACGATCTTCGGCGGCTCGATCCCCTTCTTGATGGCCTCAGCCCGCGCCGTGCGTCCACGCCTCGCATCTTCGGAGCTGTGGAGCGCCATGGTGATATCCAGGATCATCGCATCGGCGGACGGTATGCCGCCGCCCGACCAGGCCTTGAGCAGGGTTCGTATGGCGGCATATGAGCGCGTCGGACCGGTCGACAGATCCTGCGCGAATTTCAGCGCAGCCGCTTCGACATCATCCGCGGGCTTCACCATGATCGCGATACCCAATTCGCCGGCGGTGACACCCGACATCGGCTCGCAAAGCATGGCGTATCGGGCCGCGCGCGAACGGCCGATCCGCTCCGCCAGTCGCTGCACCGCGCCGGCGACGGGCGCAGATCCCACCGAAGCCTCGATACAGCGAAACACCGCGTCTTCGGCCGCAACGATGAAGTCGCAGGCGAGTGCGAGCTCGAAGGCACCGCCGAATGCGGATCCACGCACGGCCGCGACGGTCGGAATCGGCAAGGCCTCGATGGCGCGGAACGACTGATTGCATTCGGCGATGAAGGTCCGGAACTGGCTGGCGTTCTTCTCCAGGAAATCGAGCACATCGCCGCCCTGGCTGAAATGGGGGCCTTCCGCCCTCACCAGCAATGCCCTGATGTCAGCCTCGCCGGCTTCGTGGACGGCCTGCTTGAGCGAGTCCGAAAAGTCCGATGCAATGAGATTTTTCGGCGGATTGGCGAGTACGATATGACCGACCGAGTCTTTCTGTTCGAACCTGATCACTTGCATTTTCGACCTCCCTTCAACATGTTGATATTGTGATTCCAGAAACGGTCCCCTCATCGCGCGCGCTCGGGAACAAGCGATGGCACGTCACGGCCGGGACGCATCTGCCAATAGACAGCGAGAAGACACAGCCCTCCGGCTATCGCCAGCCCACCGCCGACAGTTGATAGCGCGGAGCCGAGAGCGCTCTGCGTTCCCTCAAATAGTCGATCGGCGATCACAGCAACGAGCGTCGGCGCGACCGCCGTTCCCGTGATGCCGACCCACGCGAAATGGACGGCCGTGATTTTCCCGATCACCGAGCCTGGCGACAGATGCACGATCGTCGAGGTGCCGATGGTGAAAAGGCTCGCGGCCAGGAGATTGAAAGCGGCCAGCAGAAACCAGGTCGCGGAGATAGAACCGGCGGCAGGCGCCAAGACGGCCGGCACGAAGATCAACGCGCAAATCGCAATTCCGAGCGCCGGGATACCGGCCAGGCCATACCGCCGGTAGACCCAGTCGACGAGAAAACCCGCACTGAGTTGGCTCGTGGTGCTGAGCAACAGCACGATGAGACCGTAGGTTAGGCCGATCTCGCCTGCCGGGATCTTCCACACTCGCCCGAGAAACGCGGGAATCCAGGATGAATAGGCCACCGACAGCATGATCGTCAAAGCATTGGCCAGAAAGAGCAGCGTAAAGATCAGCCGTCGGCCACGGATCGCCTCGAGAGCTTCCTTGAACGCGACAGATTTGCTTGAGCCGGCTGATCGTCTTGCCGGCTCCGGGAACGTGAAAACGAGCAGGGCAACGGGCAGCGCAATCACGCCACAGGCAATCATGACGAGCTGCCACGAGCGAATTGAGATCCCGAGCACCGGCACGACATAGGCCCCGTTCTCGCCGACCAGGTGAAGAATGGCTCCTCCAGCAAGAAGTGCGATCCCGCCGCCGATGCTCGCACCCATCGCCCAGATCGCAACGGCACGCCCGCATTTCGCGGGCGCCTCGAGCTTGAGCATGTGACCGCAAGCCTCGAATTGGTGCGACGTCGCGGAAGGCGCCGCGGCGAGCAGCCGCGCCGCGTGATCCCGATGTGGCGCGACCTGGTCGAGCGTGCCGGAGAGAATGGCCATCGGGCACCGCACTGTGGAGATGATGTCCGGCGTTGAGATGGTGAAAAGCGATTGTATCGCCTGTCGCCAGCCCTCGGTCGTCATGGCGTCGCGCAAACGCTCGACATGCTGCCTGACCTGCGGTGGCGCGTCTGGCGCCAGCAACTTGTCCGCGATGGCCGCGCGTGAAACCGGAATGTCGATATCCGCCGTGCGAAGCCAGGCGTTGAGCTCGGCCGCGCGGGCGTCGCCGACGAGATGACCTCTGGCGACGTTGGGGGCTGAAAGAACGAGGCTGTCGACGAGCGCTGGATAGCGCCGTGCGAAGGCCAGCGCCACGACGCTCCCCCAGGAGCTGCCGGCCAGGACGGCAAGCCGCCGCACCCGGAGCGCACGCAGCAGCCCTTCCACGGCGTCCGCGTAGTCATCGATGCCCGCATCTTGTCCGTGGATGGGCGAACTGCCGCCAAAGCCCGGCGCATTCCAGGCAATCACATGAAAATCCCGCGACAGGCCGGCAAGCTGGGCGCGGTATCCGGCCGAGCTGGAGCCGAGCCCGTGAAGCATCAGTACTGCGGGATTGCGCGCGTCTCCGGCGACGCGATATTCGATCTGCCCCCGTTGTCCGGAATAGACCGGCGACGCAACGGCCACCTGCGCAAGCCCGGGCAGGTCCTGCGTAAGAAGTTCGGTGTCGAGAGCGGATAATGGTGCCATCGATCAAGCTCCAGCAGCCAGCTCCAGCCGCCTGGCCGGCTCGAGCGCATCGTCGGAGCGGTAGCCGAGGCGGCGGGACAGATCTTTCGCACTCCGCCGAAGGGCGCGGGCGAACACGCCGTCGAGATCCGCGCGAAACCGGCTCGCCTCGCCGACCGCGGTCAGAGCCAGCACCGCCTGGCCGCTCGCATCAAGCACCGGCGCACTGAGTGCGTTGATCACGGTCTCGCTACGGTAGAAGGTTTCCAGCCCCTGCCTCGCGAGTCCCGACCGCCGGACGTCATCGAGACGCAGCTCCCAATCACCCGCGTCGGACATGGCGACCTCGCCGGGCCAGCCCGTCTGCGCGATGGCCTCAGGCGCAAGATGCGCGGCGAATGCCAGGCCGGTTGCGGTCGAGGTGACCGGCAATATCAATCCGACGGGAAGCGCGTCGCTGACGGGCGCGGACGCCGGCTCCCAATGGGTGATGGTTGGACCGTGTGTGCCCCAGACCGCGAGCGCCATGGTCTCGTCGAATTGGTTCGCAAGGCGCGCGATCGCGCGGGTGCCGAGCCGCATCGCGGCGAGTTGCGCCTGCTTGCGGCCGGGCGACAATGCGCCGTCAGCCATATCGTGGGGATCAGCCAGCAGATATTGACCGTTGCCGAAGACAAGCGGCTTGCGTTCGGCGCGGTCGATCGCAAGCACCTCGCCGACATAGATGGTGTGGTCGCCGCCCGGCACCCGCGACACGACCCGGCACTCGAGCCTGGCGCTGCAATCGCGGAGCAGCGGCACGCCACTGGCGCCGATATCGACGTCGATGCCGGCGAACTTCTCATGAGAAGATTTTGCGAACCGTTGTGACAGCTCGATCTGATCCTCGGCGAGGATGTTCACGGCAAAGCGTTCCGCCCTGAGGAACGCCGGGTGGCTATGACTTTTAACCGCCTGGCTCCAAAGCACCAGCGGCGGATCAAGCGACACCGAGCTGAAGGAGTTGGCGGTGACGCCATGGAATCTGCCTTCGTCATCGGTCGTGGTCACCACTGTCACGCCGGTGACAAAGGTTCCGAGCACGCGCCGCAGGTCGCGGTTGTCGAACAGAGGAGCATCAGCCATCTTCCACCTCCTTAGCGTTCACCCGTTTTGTGCACTCATGCGGCGACCGCTTCGGCCGCCTTCACCGCAGGCATCACCTGTTCGGCGAAGCGGCGGATCGAGGCCGCGGCTTCCGCGTGCGGCATGGTTCCGAACATGAAGCTGCCGATCACGTAGTTCAGCCCGCCGAGCGCGACCTGGTCGGACAGGATTTGCGCGACCGTCCGGGCGGAGCCGGCGATCGCATGGCCGGATTCGACGAGCTGGTCGAACGCGGGCGGCAGTTTTGCGTTGACCGGCTGCGTCCCGTGCTTGCGCCAGAGCTTGATGAAATTTTCGTAGAACGCCGGCCAGGCCTTTCGACCCAGCTCGTGGGCATCGTGGTCGGTCTCGCCGACGATGATGTAGCGATTGACGCCGATGAGGGGAGAGGCTTTGCCCTGTAGACCGGCGGCAGCCATCTCCTCGCGATAACGATCGGAAATCGCGCGCACGCGGGACACCTGCCCACCGCAGACCACATTCATGCCGTTGCGCGCCGGCCAGACCACGGAATCGGGCGAACCGACCGCGTACCACATCGGCGGATGCGGACGCTGGAGCGGCTTCATTTCCACCGCGTAATCGTTCAAGCTCCAGAACTCGCCTGTCGTCGTGACCGAGTCCTGCGCGAAGCAGCGCTGGATCGCTTCGAAGGCCTCCGCGTACATCTTCGCCGCCTTCGCGGATTCGATCCCGAGCGCGTCGAGCTCGTGCGGCGAGGCGCCGCGCCCAATCCCGAACTCGAACCGGCCGCCGCTCAAATGATCGAGCATGCAGATCTCTTCATAGAGACGCGCGGGATTGTAGGTCGGCAACAGATAGACCAGCGGACATAGCCGCAATCTCCTGGTCCGCTGCGACAGAGCCGCCATCCATACGCTGGGCGACGGCGTCGTGCTCAGCGGCGTGCCGTGGTGCTCGCTCATGTGGAAGCAGTGAAAGCCGAGCCGATCATAGAGCTCGGCGAGCGCAAGCCGGTTCTCGTACTGCTCGGCTAGCGGCAGACCCGAGCGGTCGTTCTGATCGAAGACGCCGAACTTCATGATGAATATCCTTTCTCAGGTGGCACGATTGATACGCGGCCGCAGCTAGGTGCTTTGCCGAACGTGGATCTGGAACAGATTGTTTTCGGGGTCGGCGAACGTCGCGACGCTGCCGTGCGAACCCATGTCGCGGCTCGACAGGTGCAGCCCACCGAGCCGCTCGATCCGCTGCGCCAATTGAGCCACGTCGGTCGCGCCGAACACGACCACACTCCCGCGCGCGCCGGTGGCCGCTTCGGATGGTGAGCTCAGCGCGAACGCGAGCTGCCCGATCTTGAACTGGCACCACTGGTCGCGATCCCGAAATGCCAGCGGGAGCTCCAGCGCCTCTGCGTAGAAGGCCTGCATGAGATCCATATCGTTGGCGACCGTGTAGATGCTGCGGATGGCACCGAGGGGCATTTCCGTCTCCTTCCCTCATATTCAATACTGTTGAATACATATTTTATTGTTGTATAGTGCTCGCGACTTTCGTTTGTGTCAATCTCGATTAACTGAACCGGTCGAAGGAAGCAGATGCAGGAGAAGAAGCCGCGCCGCGGCATTCAGTCGGTGGAAATTGCCTTTCGGATTCTGAATGTTATGCAGGGCAGTCAGCAGGCGATGGCGCTGAAGGACATCGCGCCGCTGGCGGACCTGACGACCAGCGCCGCCAATAACTATCTCGTGAGCCTCGTCAGGATCGGGCTCGCCGCGGCGGACGAGAAGCCGGGCCACTATCGCCTTGGGCCTGCGGCGCTCTCGCTCGGCGTCAGCGCAATCCAGCAGATCGACGGTTTCGAGATCGTCCGCCGCGAGGTCACCAATCTGCGCGACATCACGCGGCGAAGCGCGGCCGTCACCACATGGACCGACGACGGCCCGCTCAGCCTGTTCAAGCAGGACGGCGACCAGCGCGGCGCGTTCGAATTTCGCACCGGACTGATCCCGATGCTGAGTTCTGCAGCGGGGAAGATCTACGCCGCCCGGCTACCGCCAAACCTGACGGCGCATCTGATCACGCAGGAATGGGAGGCCGTGTTCGGCGGCAAAGTCGATGCCGGAAAATTCAGGGATGATGCAAGCCGTGAGCTGAAGCGAAAGGGCTATACGACAATCGTCCGATCCGACCTCACCGGCTATGTCTCCATCGCGGCGCCGATCGTGGATTGGAATGGCGATGTTCGTTTCACACTGAGCCTCGCCGGCACCCGGGCCTCGATGAAGGTCGAGCCGTCGAGCGATCAGGTGAAGGCGCTGCTCGCCAGCGCCGCCAGCGCGACGCAGGCGCTTGGCGGCAAGATCGAAAGCCGCGACTAGCTGCTTGCCGAAGCGGCTCTGGCGAGAATCATCGAATGTCAGGTCTTGATGAAATTGACGGCCGCAAGCGAACCGAACGGCAGCGAGGCCAGAGGTCCGCCCGCATCGAGCGCGCCGAGGTCGACCGGGAAATAACCGACCTGTTCGATGATCTTGCGAACGGCGGCCTTCGCCCCGGCATCGTCGCCCGAGTAGAAAAGGGTGCGCTGCCCGCCCGACACCACCGGCTCCGACAGCACGCGCGCGTCGAGATGGTTGAAGGCCTTGACGACGCGCGCGCCAGGAACGTATCCGCGGAACACCTCGCTGGAATGCTTGCCGTCGAGATCGATCGCCTTGATGCCATAGGCGGCGAGCGGATTGTTCGGGTCCCTGGCGTCGGGGGAGTCCGGCTCGAGGAACTCGACGGGATTGGTCGCGTCGATGACGGTACGGCCATCCCAGGCGGGCAGACGTTCCAGCACTGTTTCGAGATCGACCCAACGCACAGCCACCACGACGATATTGGCGCCGGCGGCTTCCCTGGCGGTACCGGCCTTGATCGACGGACCAAGCTCCGCGACGAGATCTTTCAGCGACTCCGGGCCCCGGCTGTTTGCGATCGTCGCCGCAATCCCGCCTCTTGCCAGCAGTCGGGCCACGCTGGAACCGAGGGCGCCCGCCCCGATAATGCCAATGCTCATTGTTTGCTCCTGTTGATGAACGGGGCGGAATGACTCCGGAACGGCAGCGCCCCTATGCAGCCGAACCCAGCGCGGCTCGCATTAAACTGTGTGTCGGTGACATGATTACATTTAACGACAAAAAGAGGATCACCACTCCAGCGGAATGCTGAATTTCCCGAGGCGCGCGACCTCGGCAGCGATGGCGGCGATCGTGACCTTTGCCAGCTCGTTCTCGAGTGCTTTGCGCGCGCGCATCAGCGTCGGCTCCATCGCCTCCAGGATGTTGCCTCCGACCGCACAGCTCTCGCAGGGCGGCGTCCGATGCAACGAGAACAGCTCGGTGTCCTCGACGGCCTCATAGACGTCGAGCAGTCGAATTTTGGCCGCGGGTTTCGCCAGCAGCGCCCCACCGCCCGTCCCGAGCTGCGAGCGGGTCAGACCTGCCTCGCTCAGGCGCGACAACAGGCTGCGGATCACGACAGGACTGGTATTGGCGGAATAGGCCAGATCCTCAGACCGCATCGGCCTGCCGTCGCTGACCGCAAGCGCGGCGAGCGTATGAACGGCGACAGCGAAGCGTGTACTGGTTGGCATGACCGATTCCGAAAGTGTGTCACCATCGCTATTACATACACAAGGGCATGTCAAGGGCTAAGATGACGCCTGCCGGCGCCCGACGAGGATCCGCCGGCCGCGCCCACCGCCGAAGGCGGCTCCGGCAGGAGCAGTTTTGTCCAAGACTTTGTCCAAGACCACGCTCGCAAATGCGGCAGTTTGACCAGCCGATCTGATCGCCCCCTGACTCAAAGGATATCTGCCCATGAGCAAGCACGTTGCCATCTCCCCCGGCGAAGCGGCGGATCGCCTCGCCATACGGGAGCTCGTCGAAGCCTATGCGCATTGCGCCGACCGTCGCGATGCGATCGGGCAAATGTCCCTCTTCACCGAAGACACCCATTTCGTGGTGTACATGAACGCCAAGGATCCGACGCCCTCGCAGGAGCTGCACGCTCGCGCAGAACTTGCTCCGGTCTTCGCGGAGCTGAACACGTACGATGCCACGACGCACTTCCTCGGACAGAGCACGCTCTTCACGCTGACGAGCGAACGTGGCACAGGGGAGACGTATTGCCTGGCTCATCATGTCATCGTCGACGGCGGACAACGCCGCTTGATGGTCGCCTCGCTCCGCTACCTCGATACGTTCGTGAAGATGGACGGCGCGTGGCTGTTTGCTGAGCGTCGGCTTTACGTCGATTGGATCGAGCAGCGCGCGCTTGCATGAGAGCGATCGCGCTCCGGCGAGCTAAAGCACGACCTCGATCAGGCGAGGACCGCGATTCTGCATGGCGCTGCCGAACTGGCTCGCGAATTCGCCAACCGAGGTCGCCCGGCTCGCGTCCACGCCCATGCCGGACGCGAGCTTGACCCAATCGAGCTCGGGATTGTGCAGATCCAGCATCGAAAAGGCTTTCGGCCCCGGATCTCCGGCGCCGACCCGCGCAAGCTCGATGTTCAGGATCGCATAGGAACGGTTGGCAAAGATCACCGTCGCGACGTCGAGCGATTCCCGCGCCTGCGTCCAGAGCGCCTGCAGCGTGTACATCGCCCCGCCGTCGCCATGGAGGCAGACAATCTTGCGGTCCGGACAGGCCACCGCGGCGCCGGTGGCGACCGGAATGCCCTGCCCGATCGCGCCGCCGGTCAAGGCAAGATGGTCGTGCGGTGCGATCGTCGCCGCAAATCGATGCATACCTCCGCCTGCTGTCGCGCCCTCGTCGGAGATGATGGCACCTTCGGGGAGGAAATGAGCGATGACCTGTCCGGCCGTCTGCGGATTGAGCGGTCCGGACGGAATATCGGGCCGGCTCAGTGGACCGACATGCAACGCCTGCCTGGCCGCCTTCACAGATTCCGCGAGAGCCTCCAGCGCCGCCGGACCATCCTCGTGAGCATGCGCAAGATAGATAATTTTGCAGTCATCGGGCGTGCACCAGGACGGCTTGTTCGGATATGCGAAGAAGCTCACAGGCGGGCTCGCGCCGACCAGGATCAGTTGCTCTGTTCCTTTCATGAATTCGACGATCTGCTCGGCGAAATACGGGATTCGCTCGACCGCCACGCGCCCGGCGCCGCGCTGGCAGCGTGGCGCGAAAGTATCGCATGCGATCCGCGCGCCGGTCGCCGCGGCGATACCGCCCGCGGCGCTCAGTCCGCGCTCCCTGAGTGCGGCTCCACGGATCAGCAGCATGGTCTTGCGACCTGACTTGAGCGCCGCGGCAGCCTGGTCAACCGCCTCGGTGGAAACCACAGTCGGCACGGGCCTCGGCAAAGCTGGCGCCGGCCGATCGGCCTCCATCCAGGCCGTGTCAGCAGGCAGGATCAACGTCGCGATCTGACCGGGACATTGCAGCGCGGCCTGCACCGCCCGCGCTCCATCCGCAGCGACGGTCCTGGCGCTCGCCGACGAGTGCACCCAGCCGGAGACCGGCCGGGCAAATCCGTGAACGTCCGATGCGAGCGGCGCGTCGTACTGCGCGTGATAGGTGGCGTGGTCGCCCACGACATTGACGATCGGCGTCGCCGCGCGACGCGCGTTGTGCAGATTGGCAAGACCATTGGCGAGTCCCGGCCCGAGGTGGAGCAGGGTCGCGGCTGGCTTCTCCGCCATGCGACCATAGCCGTCGGCCATGCCGGTTACCGCGCCTTCGAACAGGCCGAGCACGGCCCGCATGCCCTCGACCCTGTCGAGCGCGGCGACGAAGTGCATTTCCGATGTGCCGGGGTTGCCGAAACAGACCTCGACGCCCGATCCGACCAGCGTTCGCAAGAGACTTTCCGCGCCATTCATGCCGCTTCCCCGTCTGTTAATCGCCCCTGCTATGATGCCCCCCAGATTTCCGTCCGGTCAGACGAACGCACTCAGCCCGGTGATCGCCTTGCCGACGATCAGCGTATTCATCTCCCTGGTGCCCTCATAGGAATAGATCGCCTCGGCATCGGCGACGAACCGCCCGACATGGTTCTCGAGCAGGATGCCGTTGCCGCCGAGCAGTTCGCGTGCATAGCCGACCGTCTCGCGACACTTGACGGTGCAGAATGCCTTCGCCAGCGACGCATGCTCGTCGCGCATCACGCCTTCGTCCTGAAGCTGGGCAAGACGCAGCATCATCGCCTGGGTCGATGTGACGTTGCCGAGCATCCGCACCAGGAGATCCTGCACGAGCTGGAAGCCGCCGATCGGCCGTCCGAACTGGATCCGCTCGGTCGCGTAACGCAGCGCGTGCTCGTAGGCACCCATCTGGCAGCCGACCGCGAACCATGCCACCCCGGTGCGGGTCATGCGCAGGACCTTGGCGGTGTCCTTGAAGGTGTTGGCATTCTGGAGACGATCTGCCTCCGGCACACGGCAGTCCTTCAGGGTGATCAACCCATTCTGCACGACGCGAAGCGCCATCTTGGTCCTGATCTTTTCGACCGAGAAGCCCGGATTGTCCTTGCCGACGACAAAGCCCTTGACCTGGTTTGTCCCCTCCTCGCGCGCCCAGATCACGTTGATCTCGGCGAAGGTGGCGTTGCCGATCCATTTCTTCTGGCCGTTGAGGATCCAGACGTCGCCCTCGCGTCGGCAGGTCGTCAGCATGCCGCCCGACGTCGCCGAGCCAACCAAGGGCTCCGTCAGCCCGAACGAGCCGATCTTCTCGAAGCGCATCATCGGCGGCAGCCAGCGCTGCTTCTGCTCTTCGTCACCGCACAGATAGATCGAGCCTGCCGACAGGCCAGTGTGCACGCCCCAGAACGTCGCGACCGACGCATCGACCCGGGCCAGCTCCATCGCGACAAGGCCATTCAACAGCCAGCTCCCGCCCGCCGCACCATAGCCCTGGTAGCCGACACCACCGACGCCGATCTCGGCCATCTTCGGAACGATCGCGAACGGGAATTCGTCCCGCCCCCAATACTCCTCGATCACGGGCGCGACCGCGCCTTCCGTGAACGCGCGAACGCGCCGGAGCAGCGCGCGCTCGCTCTCGCTCATCACGTTCGCAATTCCATAGAAGTCACCGTCGATCGGCGGTGGCACATAGTCGGGTCGTCCCGTTCGTGTCGCCTGCGGGTTCGCCATGGTTTCCTCCCTGCCGCGCGGATGGTGGCGTCAGGCCGACTTGTTCGGGCGAACGCTGGCGCGGATCTCCTCCAGGCTCTGCTTGACGCGGTCCTGGATGATCTTCACCGCGTCTGTCGTCGATTGCCGCGCGGTCGATGCGCTCTCCCGCGCGCCATCGACGGCGATCTCGAACACTTTTCGCGCAAATTCGGTCTGCAACGCGACGTTCTCGTGCATCTGGCCGAGCGGTTTGTATTGGCGCGCGAGTGTTTCGGCTTCCCTGAGGCCGGCCTCCAGCACCTCGCGCTGCTTCTGCGCCACCGACTGCGCACCTTGCGCGGCCACCTTCGCACTTTCGCCGAGGGCGTCGATATTCTTCTTCTGTGCCTGGAGCAGCTCATCCACGTTCAGCTTGGGCAGACCGAGATCGCTGCCGAACTTCCTCAGCATGTCGATGTATGAGGCCGTATCCGTCATGATGTCCTCCCTTGTTGCTCTGCCTTGGAATGGTGGCGCCCGTCTTTCGATGCCGGAACGAGATCTGCGATGCCGCCGCCCAGAAAATCCTCGATCAATGCCGCGGTCTCCGCCGGCCGCGTCACCATGAACAGGTGTCCGTCATCGATCATGCGGAGGTCGGCGTTCGGGATCAGGCTCGCCAGGATATGGCCGTTGATCGGAGGGACCAGGGGATCGTCGCTGCCCGTCAGCACGAGCGTCGGTTGTCGCAGCGACCAAAGCCATGGCAGGCTGGTCCAGCCGGCCATCGCGAGGAGCTGATACAAATAGCCGAGAGTTCGCGCACCATGCATCGCTCCGGCGTGCCGGCCGATCAGCGATGGGTCGCCGCGAAATGCGCCGCCATAGATGTCCGCGGCGATCCTGTTCATGTAGCTCTTGTCGGTGTAGCGACGGGGCGTCGCCATCTTCCACAGCACCGCGGGGCTCGCCGGCACCATGGTGAATCCGGGCGCCGTCGCGGCCAGCACCAACCGCCGGCAGAGCTTCGGATATTGATGCGCGAATTGCTGCGCGATCCCGCCGCCCCAGGAGACGCCCGCGACGTCGATCTCCTTGTACCCCAACTCGGCGACGAGATCCGCGGCCAGCCGCGCCAGCGTCGACGGGCGATACGGAAGGCGTGGTCTCGGCGAAGCACCGACGCCTGGCACGTCGAAGATGATCGCCGTCGTGCGCGTAAGCGCCTCGAGCAGCGGCTTCGTCAATTCCCAATTGGCGCCGATCCCGTTGAACAGCAACAGCGGCGGTTGCGGCCCGCGACCATGCCTGATGGCGACCCGAAGCGATTGCCCGTCGATCGCGATTTGCCGCACCTCGATCTCGCCCGGCGTCCCGGTCGCGGCGTCCTTGGCGGGGCGCGCTTCTGTGGTTATGTCACTCAAAGACGTATGTCCCCGGGGCTGGAGCAAGGACGGGATGGCGCCCGCTGCCGAGCGAGGCCGGTGCGTCGACCTCATCGCCTGAGCGGGCGTGGAGCCAGTCCCGCCAGTCGAGCCACCAGCTTCCCTTCCGCTTCTCGCAGGCGGCCAGGAATGCTTCTGGTCCGGCCGGATTGACGGAGCCGATCATGAACGACGCCTTCGGATTGGTTGGCGGATTGAGCAGGCTCTGGAGATGACCGCTGTTCGAGAGCACGAAGGTCGTGTTCGCCCCCATGATCTGGGCCGTCCTGTGCACGCCCTTCCACGGCGTGATGTGGTCGGTCACACCCGCCACGACGTAGCAGTCGGCCTTGACCTCGCCCATGTCGATCGTCCTGCCGTTCAGCGTGAGCTTTCCGGCATTGACGAACGGGTTGGTGAAATACAGGTCGAGGTAGTCACCATGCAAACGCGCCGGCAGCCGGGTCGTATCGGCGTTCCAGTACAGGATATCGAAGGCCGGCGGTTGGTTGCCGAGCAGATAGTTGTTGACCCAGTAATTCCAGATCAGATCGTTCGGCCTCATCCAGGCGAACATCCGCGCCAATTCGTGACCATCGACCAGCCCGCGGAGCCGCGAGGTCTCCTTGGCGGCCCGCATCGTGTCCGGCGTCATCAGGCAGCCGAATGCACTCTCGTCGGCCGTGTTCGGGTCGAGCAGGCAGACGGCCAGAACCATGTTCCTGATCTTCTCAGCAGCATTGCCCAGCGTCGCGAAATACGCCGTCGAGGTGATGCCGCCGGAGCAGGAACCCATCATGGAGATATCGTCGCTTCCGCTCACCTCGCGCGCGACGTCGACGGCTTCGTCGAGCGCCGCGACGTAGCTGTCGAGGCCGAGGTCGCGATCGGCGGCGGTCGGATTGCGCCAGCTCACGCAGAACACCTGAATGCCGCTCTCGAGCAGGAAGCGGACCATGCTCTTGTCGGGCGAGAGATCGAGCGCGTAGTACTTGTTGATCTGCGGCGGCGTAATCACCAGCGGTCGTTTCCAGACCTTCGACGTCGTCGGCGTGTACTGGATCAGCTCCAGCAGCTCGTTGCGGAGAACCACCGCGCCCGGCGTGGTCGCGAGATTCTCGCCGACCTTGAAGGCGCTGCGGTCGACCATCGACGGCATGCCGCCGTTCCGGGTGAGATCGTCGACATAGTTCTTCAGTCCCTGCCAGACACTGCGGCCGCCGGTGTCGACGAATTTGCGCATCGCCGCCGGATTGGTCAGCATCGCGTTGGTAGGCGCGACGGCGTCGATCAGGATTTCCGTGACCAGATGCGCGCGCGCCTTGTCGATGTCGCTCAGGCTCGTCTTGTCGACGAAGCCGCTGACGGCGTCGCCCCAGGCGAGATAGGCCTTGAGCAAGCCGCCGTGCAGCGAGCTCTCCTTCCAGGAGGCATCGGAAAATCTCCGGTCGCCGGTCCGCGGCGCCCGCTCCGACTTGCCGGCCGCGATGGAGCCGAGCTCACCGAGAAAGGACAGCCATTGCTCCGCCGCCACCTTCGGCTCGTTGACGACAGCCTTGAACAGGACACCCGCACTCTCCAGGAGATCCTCGCTCCGAAGTCCGACGAGAGGATTGAGCGCAAGTGTATTGCGCGACGCATCTTCAGAGATGCCTTCGGCAGGTGGAACTTGCTGGCGGTTTTCGGCATTCATTGTCGTCGTGCCCCCGCCGCCGGGATCAGAAGCGACAGCGTCTCGGCAACCAGAGCCGGCTTCTCCGCCCCCTCGACTTCGAGCGTATTCTGGGTTCGCATGATCACCTGACCGCCGTCCTTCGGTTCGAGTCCTGCGAGCACGACGCGCAGCCGCACGCGCGCGCCGGCCGGCACCGGCGCGAGGAAGCGAACCTTGTCGATCCCGTAGTTCAGTCCGGCCGCGGCATCGCGCGGAATGATGCCGATCTCCATGGCGAGCGGGGCCACCATCGCGAGCGTCAGATAGCCGTGCGCGACCGGGCCACGGAAAGGGCTCTCGCGCTTCGCCCGCGCGACGTCGACATGAATCCATTGATGATCGCCGGTACAGGCTGCAAACGTGTCAATGCGCGCCTGATCGATCGTAGCCCAGCCGGAGAGGCCGAGCTCCTGCCCGACCCGTTCGTTTAAACCGGCGAGAGTGAGGTTGCTCAATTTTTCCTCCTCGTTCGTGGCTGCGGCGGACGGCTACATGTTCCCGTAGCGCTCGCGCAGCAGCTTCTTGTTGATCTTGCCGACGCTGGTCTTGGGGATCGTTTCGATGAAGAGGATCTGCTCCGGAATGCCGTATTTCGAGATGACGCCCTTGTCCGCGAAGACTTTGAGATGATCCTTGATGATCGTGGCGCTGACGTCGTTCGTCTCCGACGCCTGCTTGACCACGAGCGCCAGCGGGCGCTCGCCCCATTTGTCGTCCTTGACGCCGATGACGGCCGCATCGGATACGCCGGCGCATTGCGAGATCAGATCCTCGATCTGCAAGGACGACACCCATTCGCCGCCAGTCTTGATGACGTCCTTCATGCGATCGGTGATGTGCACGTAGCCGTCCGGGCTGACCACCGCGATGTCGCTGGTGTGCAGATAACCTCCGGCCCAGAGCTGCTCGGAGCTTTCAGGATTGTTGAAGTAGCCTTGTGTGAGCCAGGGCGCGCGCAGGACGATCTCTCCGGAGGACTTGCCGTCATGCGGTACGTCCTTCATGTCGTCGTCGACGATGCGCAGATCGACCAGCGGCCCTGCCATGCCGGCGCGAGTGCGGAACTCAACCTCCCCCTCCGAGTCGCCGGAGAGGTCCTTTGATCTGACATGGGATACGGCTGCCAGGGGGCCGGTCTCCGACATCCCGTAACCTGCGAAGATGTCGATGCCTGCGGCGAGCGCCTGTTTCGCCAGCGCCTTCGGCAAGGCCGAGCCTCCGATCACCATCTTGAGACCCTTCAGATCGACATTCGCCTTGGCGGCGGCCTCGAGCAACATCCTCAAAATAGTCGGCACGCCGTGGGTGAAGGTCACGCCTTCATCCTTGATCAACTTGACCAGCATCGCCGGCTCGTAGCGCCCGGGATAGACCTGCTTGGCCCCGGCGAGTGTCGCCGACCAGGGAAAACCCCAGGCGTGGACGTGGAACATCGGCGTGATCGGCATGTAGACGTCGTCACGCGAGAAGCGGCCCTGCGTCCCCGCGATCCCGAACATCGCAAGCCCGGCCAGCGTATGGAGCACGAGTTGGCGGTGGCTGTAATAGACCCCCTTCGGCAGTCCGGTCGTGCCGGTCGTGTAGAAGGTGGTCGCCTGCGTGTTCTCGTCGAAGTCGGGAAAGTCGTAGTCGGGTGAAGCTGCGGACAACAGGTTCTCATATTCGCCGATGAAGGACAGGCTGCCGGTCTGCGGCACGGGCGCATCCGACATCACGATCAGCCGCTTGACCTTGGGCAATTGCGACTTCAATCCCTCCAGCAGTCCGACGAACTCATCGTTCACGAGAAGCGTCGACGACCCGGCATGATCGATGGTGTAGGCGATCTGTTCGGGCGACAGGCGAACGTTCACCGTCTGGAGCACGGCCCCCATCATCGGGATCGCGAAGAATGCCTCGAGGAAACGATGGCTGTCCCAGTCGAGGACGCCGACGGTGTCGCCGGCCTCTACGCCCGCTTTGCTCAAGGCCGACGCCAGACGGCCGATTCGATCCCTGATCTGGCGATAGGTGA
The DNA here is from genome assembly GCF_008123425.1 of Bradyrhizobium rifense. Classification (GTDB taxonomy): domain Bacteria; phylum Pseudomonadota; class Alphaproteobacteria; order Rhizobiales; family Xanthobacteraceae; genus Bradyrhizobium; species Bradyrhizobium rifense. The sequence continues at coordinate 114,268 of NZ_VSSS01000014.1, read as the reverse complement.
AGCGCCTGAGATCGCGATACACGATCTCCTGGTTCGGTGCCTGCACCAGCGGCGTGTGCCACAACTGCTTGAAGATCAAAGGGAACTGATAAGCGGATTTGGCGGTCTGAATCAGCCTTCCCACCATGGCGGCCTCCCTCGACGTCTCATCCCCGCGGCCCCTGGTCGCGTCCGCAGTTCTGAGCGCGCGGATCGCAGGCCGACTTGCCTCACGACGAGCTCGTCGTACGACACGAGCACAAGCCTCGCGCGCGGCCTCGTCCTTGTGAAGGTCCGGAACGGACAACGCCCGGTCCGGGCCGGACACGCTGCGCCACGAACCGTGATGCGTCTTGAATAAAACTGCTGCCATCTGGCCTTCCGCGTCGCACAACGATCGACCTGGCAAGCCTTAGGACGATCGAAAATGCGGCTATTCCGTCTCGACAACAATGCAGCCTATGCTGTTTGCCCAGCCATGCTGGCTTGCGCGTTAAGGCCGTCTCCGGAGGCAGGTTCAGTTGAGCGATCCCAGGCACCCCGACAAGACGATCGATGCAAAGAACGCGCTCGTCGTGGGAATGGACGAACGTGTCTACGAGTCAACCAAGCTCGCGGCTCTATTCGACGAACTGGCGGCTCAGGGGACCTCTGCCAAGGAAATTCTGCGAAACATCGCGCTCCAGGTGCCGGAGGTGCACTCTCCAAAGACCAGGATCTCGCTCACGGAATTGATGACGGCTTGCGAGAACGCCATTCGGGTCTCGAACGATCGGCGTCTGCCCTACCGCATCGGCGCATCCATCCACATATCGACCTACGGCATGTATGGTTTTGCCATTCTCTGTTGCCCCGACTTTCGCGACGCGATGTCCTTTGCATGGCGCTATCACTCGCTTGCCGCGCCGCTCGCAACGATAGAGTTCAGGGAAGAGAAGGGATTCGCGAGCTGGACAATTGAGCCCAACGCGCGCGCAGCGATCGACCCACGGGTCTACCGCTTTATTGCGGAGATGCAGATCGGCATCCATATTTCGCTGATGCGCGACATCATGGGCGCGGCATTCGTCCCGGATCACATCAGCCTCACCTATCCGGAAGCTGACGATTTCCGTCTGCCCGCCGATCTGATCGGATGTCCCATCCGCTTCTCCAATGGATTCAATCGGATCGTCTTCCGCTCCGATTGGCTGGATCAGGCCGCACGTCTCGGAAACAAGACGACCTATCCAATGATCGTGGCGCTCTGCGATGAGCTTCTCGATGAGCTGAAACTGCGGGTCGGGATCGCCGGCGAGATCCGCGTGCTTCTGCTGCGGGATATCGCCAACCCTCCGACGCTCGCTGCCGTCGCAACGCTGCTCGACATCAGTGATCGCTCGTTGCGGCGCCAGCTTCGGCAGCAGGGCATTTCCTTCCGCGGCCTCCTGGATGAGCTCCGGAGCCACCTCGCTCTGAAATATCTACGCACGACGAAGCTCGCCAACGAGGATATCGCGCTGGCGCTGGGATTCAGCGACGCGGCCAATTTCCGCCGCGCCTTTCGCCGCTGGACGAAGAAATCGCCGAGCGAGATCAGAACCGAATAGCCTGCGGGCCGCCCGAGCGCTCTCTGCTTGGTCGCGCCGAGAACAAGCACGTCGAGCACCGCGCGATTGTCGTATCCGGCTGACCGCGGCCAACGGGAGAGATTTACCTTCGCAAGGTCGACAAGCTGGGTCGCCCGGCCGTCGAGAACGTCGGCGGCGGCCAAGTCGGAGACTCTGACCGCCCGTCATAGGATTGTCCTCATCCGCCCCGGTTCTCAAGGTCGTGCCTCCATCTGGCCGGACTTTGACCAAACGCCTGCCTGAAGAGCCTGGACAGATGTGCTTGATCGGAAAAGCCGACGCTCTGGGCTATTTCGCGCAGCGATGCCGAGCCGGTGATCATCAGTTGACATGCCCTCTCCAGCCTTCTCCTCACCACGTAGGCGTGCGGTGATTCTCCGATGACTTGCTTGAAGGACCGCGAGAAATGGGCTGCGCTGAGCTGCGCTACGGCGCCGATGTCCTTGACGCGGATGGTGCGGTGCAGATTCTCCTCGATGAAAGCGCGCACGCGCGCGGTCTGCCAGGCCGCCAATGCGCCGGGTCCGGCGCCCTGAATGTGCGAACACCGCTCGACTTCCGATCGCAGGATAGATGACGCCGTGTCCAGCGCCGCCTTCGCCGTTGCTTGGTCGGGCTCGAGCTCACGCTCCGCTGTACGAAGAAGCTCGACCAGGTTGTTCGCCGGAGGGACGAACTGCCGCGCGTCGATTGGCGGCGGAATATCGTCGGCATGGTCCGCTGTCGTCGACATGATCCTGCTCCTTCGACAAGGCTGGTTTCGTCTGCCATCTGGCGCAATCAGCAGACGTTGTCGCGGCGTGTTGAGCCAGTCGCCTACTCTGCGGCGAAATGCCTTCTGCAACGGGCTCATCGCGCGTCGCAATGACAGTTTCCTCGGCTTGTGCGACCTGCTCCGCTGTATCGAGTAGGCTGACGATCAGGTCCGCGAACATGCGAACGACGCCTATGACGGCGGAATTCATCTTTTCCAGTTTCGGATCGATCGCAGAGCGACCAATACCAAGGGCTCTTGTTAATCTCTCAGTTTGAAGCATGGCTTTGAGGCTCAGAATTGCCTCGTCCCCATCAGCCGTGCATCCCGGTTGGACTGGTATACGAGAGGGCTGAGCCAGTAGGTTGCGCGGGTCATTGTCTCGCGTTTGGCGGGTGACTGGCGCGACAAAGCAGTAACCCCGGCCTTTAACATTGGCTATGTATCTTCGGCGGCCCAACTGCCCGTCGCCCAGTGCTTTGCGCAGGACCGACATATGGACGCGCAGACTGCCCTCCTCGACAGTGACGTCGGGCCACACATGCGCGATCAGTTCGTCCTTGCCAACGGTCTCGCCGGATCGCTCGATGAGAGCCAAAAGAAGGTCAAAGGCCCGCCCGCCGAGCGGAATGGTCTCGCCTGCCTTCTTGAGTGAGCGCTCGAGGACGTTCAATTCGAAGGGCTCGAACCGAATCTTGATTGCCTCGATTGAACGACGTTGATCAGGCGGCATGCCTAGCCCCGCTCGATTAAGAGGATCGTCTCTCTGCCCAATTGACGTGAAATTCCCGGCGAGCGGCCGCTTCGTTATGACTGGGCGTCCGCTCATGGCTTGAGCATTTGATCGCAGGTCAGTCCGGCCCGACCAGTTAATCTCGGTATATTTGCGCAGCATCCCGCTGGTGAAGGGTCCGCCTCCGAGCCGAGACAGCCCCGCAGTAGGTCGAGCAATGCCCCGAAGCGTCGCGCCGCGAAACTCAAGCGACGACGCGCACACGGCAAAACCACAGTCTTTACAGCAACCTGGCGCGCAAGCGGTCGGCTCGTGCTTCAGCAATGAGCGCTGATCCGCGCCGGCTGCACCCCGTGGACGCCACTGGGTTCGCGCGATTGCTAACCGCTCTGGCCTGCGTCAAGTAAAATTGGGTAAAAAAGGTCGCCCCAAAGCCAGGCCTCGTTCGATGAACCGACGCGCAATCTCGTTTGGCCCGTTTTCACTCCATGCAGAGGAGCGCCTTCTGCTTGAGGGCGACAAGCCGGTGCGGCTCGGCAGCCGTGCCTTCGATATTCTCGCAGCTCTAGTCGAGCGCGCCGGCGAGGTGGTCGGCAAGGAAGAACTGATGGCTCACGCCTGGCCGCAAACATTCGTCGAAGAGGCCAACTTGAAGATTCAGGTTAGCGCCTTGCGCCGCGCTCTCGGCGATGGTCAGGGCGGCAATCGTTACATCGTCACCGTGGTAGGACAGGGCTACAATTTCGTTGCGCCGGTAGGCATCGACCAATCATCGCGGATCCGGCCGCCTCCGACCGCGACCGTCTCGGCGGCAGCGGTGCACAACCTGCCGCTCGCCGCGACGCGGATGATTGGCCGCGCGGAGGCCGTGGAAGCGCTGATCTCGCGACTGTCGCGCGAGCGCCTAGTGACAATCGCGGGCCCCGGAGGTATCGGCAAGACGACGACCGCCCTCGCCGTCACCGAGCGAGTGATCGCCGAATACGAACATGGAGTCTGGCTGATCGACCTGGCATCGCTCGGTGATGCGCGCCTGGTGCCGAGCGCGGTTGCGACCGTGCTCGGCCTTCATATCAGCGAACAAGATCCGATTCACACCCTGGTCGCCGCTGTCAGGGACTGCCGAATGCTCCTGCTCCTCGACAATTGCGAGCATGTCATCGACGAGGTGGCGAGCCTGGCGACGGCGCTTCTCAGCGGAGCGAAGGACGTCGATATTCTGACGACAAGCAGGGAACCGCTCCGGGTAGCGGGGGAAAACGAGTACCGCCTGGGACCGCTCGGGAGCCCCCCGACCTCCTCCAAGGTGTCCGCCTCAGAAGCGGCAACCTTCCCGGCCGTGCAACTGTTTGTCGAGCGTGTAACCGCGATCGTCGAAGACTTCGCACTGACCGACGAGAACGCCCCACTGGTGGTCAGAATTTGCCATGGGCTCGACGGCTTGCCGCTCGCGATCGAATGCGCCGCACCCGGCGTCGAGGTGCTCGGACTCGAAGGCCTTGCCGCTCGCCTGGACCACAGCTTGCCACTTTTGGGATCGCGCCGTCGGGGACGGGTTCCGCGCCACCGAACGATGCGAGCCGTGATCGATTGGAGCTACGGCCTGCTCGGCGAAAGTGAACAAACCTTCTTCAGGGCTCTCGGCATATTTTCTGGCGGCTTCACCGTCGAGGCGACCGCAGCCGTCGCGATGGACTCGGCAACGATAGGCAGCGAGGTGCTCGACCGTTTGGCCGATCTGGTGGCGAAATCGTTGATCGTCGTGGATGTAAGCGGAACCAAACCGCGGTTTCGGCTGCTTGAGACCACCCGCGCCTTCGCGACCGAGACACTCGACAAGAGCGATCAGCGCCAAGCTTTCGCGCGGCGGCACGCCGGTTACTACCTAAATCTCTTCGGAGGCGCCGAACTCGACCGGCTGGCCGATTATGCCGACGAGATCGCCAATTTGCGCGCTGCACTCGACTGGGCCTTTTCGGCGCGCGGCGATGGATTGATCGCGCGGGCGCTGACTGCCGCCGCCGTCCCCTTCTGGATGCGCCTGTCCATGCTCGAGGAGTGTTGTCGTCGTGTTCACCAGGCACTTGGCACCGCGTCGGTCGAGAATCCACATGAAGAACTACGATTACACGCCGCCCTGGGTGCATCGACGGCTGAGGCTCCCGAGATGGTCGCCGCGTTCACCAAGACGCTCGATATGGCCAGGCGCCTGACCGACGCCGAGTATCAGCTACGCGCCCTCAGGGGATTGTATTTCTACCACACCGCGATTGGGCGCTTTCACACGGCGCACGGCTTCGCGCGGGAATTCCATGAGCTGGCCCTACGCGGATCGGATCCGGGCGACGTGATCTTCGGCGAGCGCACGATGGGGCTGGCCAACCACCTTATCGGCGACCAGAAGAGTGCGCGCAGCCATCTGGAGCGCGTGCTGGCGCAGGATGCCTTGAAGGCTCAGGGACGGGATGTCATCAACTTCCGCGATGTCGTCCGGTTTGGCACCGACCCGCGCCTTTCAGCGCGGATATGGCTCGCACGGGTGCTGTGGCTGCAGGGATTTTCTGATCAGTCCGTGCTCATGGTCGAGCAGAGCCTCCGGGAGGCCGAGGCGACGGGCCACGCCAAGTCACAGTGCGAGGCCCTCGCCATGGCGGCGTGCGAGATCGGCTTCTGGGCGCGCGACCAGCTGGCTGCCGCCCATTACACTGCCATGCTGGTTGATTTGTCACGACGGCATGTGTTGCCACATTGGGGGTCGTTCGGCCTTAGGTATGAACAAATTCTCGCCATCAGGGCCGGCGCTCAGCCCGGCGGGCACGTCGAGGCAGTTGATACCAAATTCGGCTTTCTCCCGATGACCCCTCTCACGCTGTTGGCGGAGGCCCTGGGCCAGTCCGGGCGGATCACAGACGGGTTGGCGATGATCGAGGCCGGGATCGAGCAGACCGAACCGAGTATGTTCACTCCGGAACTCCTCCGCCTCAAGGGCGACCTTTCTCTGCTGCAGGGCATGTCTGGCGCAGCTGAGTCAGCGGAGACCCACTTCAGGGAGGCGCTCGATGTGGCGCGCGAGCACGGAACCTTGTCATGGGAGCTGCGCGCGGCGACGAGCCTCGCCCGCCTGCTGCGCCGCCAAGGCCGCGCCGTCGATGCTATCGCTTGCCTCCAGCCGGTCTACGATCGCTTTACGGAGGGCTTCGGCACAGCCGATCTGATCGCGGCGAAACGACTGTTGGATGAGCTGGGAGATCATGAGAAGCCGCTTCGCTGAGGCGGCGTCCGGCCAGGACTCGACCGCCACTTAATTCCCGATCCGTGCAGCGAATGGCGCCCATTTCACTCCATCGAACTCGACGATTCGCAAGTTGCGAATGAGGTTGTGGTCTTCCGGGGAGTTTTCGTAGGTAATGCCCGGAAGGCCCAATTCCAGCGAGATGCCCTTCAGGTTCGTCGCCTGCTTCAACACGCTCTCGCGCGTGAGGTCGTCTCCGCAGCGCCTCAGGATTTCTTCCATCAGGTTACCGACCATGTAGCCTGTCGCGTATGCCAAATCCGCCAAGTCCGCCCCCGGAAGATACGTCCGGGCGAACTCCAGATAGTCCTTGACGTCCTTGTCATTCGACCATTCTGGATCGGTAGGATCTTTCTGCCACTGCGCGCCAATCAGACCCTTCGCGTTTTCCACGCCAGCCGGTCTGATTATTGTGGCAACCGAGTTGGAGATCGATGGAACGATCATTCTCGCATTCCATCCCATGGATCGGGCAGCTCGTATCGATTGAGCGGCAAACTTGCCCACCGCTGCATTGAAGAAGAGGTCCGCGCCGGACGACGAAAGCTGGGCGACCTGTGAATCGATAGTAGGTGATGAAGATTCGTAGGTAGCCACCTTCACAATCATCGTATCGGCCTTGTCGCCAAGACCGGAACGTAGTCCGGCGAGGTACTCACGCCCCAGTTCATCCTGGGGGTGCAGCACAGCGATCTTCGCATTTGGCCTGGACTTCAAAATGAGCTTTCCGAAGATCTGGCCCTCGACAAAATTGGGAATAAAGAAAGCTGTTGACCAGGGCGAGTTCTTTGGATCATTGAATTTGCGATTGCCCGAGATTTGAAATAGCTGCGGCACGCCGGCCTTGTTCAGATAGGCTTGAGCAGCAATGCCAGTCGGGGAGCCGACCGAACCGGCAATCGCCAAAACGCCGTCCTCCTCGACCAATTTGCGTGTCTGCTCGTAGGCTTTCGGCGGACTGTAGGCATCGTCAAGCGATATGAGCTTGATCTTTCGACCGTTCACTCCGCCTTTTTCGCGATTCACTTTTTCAAAGTAGGCGAGCGCTCCCCGCCCAATTGCAGCGCCTGTCGAAACGGGGCCGCTATACGCCGCCGTCTGCCCGAGCTTGATCTCTTGATCGGTTACACCGGGACCGTATTTTTTGTCACTCGATTGGGCCGAGGCACTGCCGCAGCTCGCCGTAATCGCCAGTGCAAGAATGGCTAGTCTCTTCATCCCGCACCTCACTGGACAACGCTATCGGCTGCGGCGATTGCCACATCGCGAGAACCACTATCGTGAAGCGATGTTATCGTACTGCCGGCCAGCATAGCTCGCCAGGCGGCAACTTCATAGTCCGTCAAAGAGCCACCGTTGATACGCTGGTATGCCCGAAATCGTCCGTTTGGTGATTTCAAACCGCCCCGGCCCGCCGCCTCAAATCGCCCTTCAATTGATATGCGTCCGCCGGCGGGAATTTTGGAAGACGACCAGTGTCTCGGCTTTGCGCAAGGACTGCGCAGCAACCGTCTAAGTGGAACACGAATGAACAAGACCGTGCGAAGCAGGTCCGCTACTGCATCAGCATCGAGAGGAGCAAGTTACGTGTCCAAATCTGCATCGTTGCGACGACATTGCTTCCTGTGTTTGGGCGAGGACACTCCTGGTTTGCTGAGAACGGTGTCCTAACCAAGGGGTCATGAACATTCGTGGAGCACGAGATGACGCAGCTATCGGATTCCGGTGGATCATTGCTTCTTCGAGAGTTGGACCACAGAATCAAAAACGAACTCACTTGCGCCATATGCGCGATTTCGGCCAAAGCGATGCAGTCGAATAGCGTGGTGGTCAAGACCGCGCTGCTCGACGTCGTAGACCACCTGCATCAATGGTCCGATGTTCATCGGGCGCTGCAGATGCCTGCTCAGGAGCGCCTCATCGACGCCGCGAGGTACCTCCAGCGGGTTTGCGTCTCCATCACGAAATACCGACTGGCTGGATTGGCGATAAGTGTCTTGTTTTCAGCAGATGACCTGCAGCTTGAAGGAGAACGCTGTTGGAAGCTTGGATTGATTGTATCCGAGCTAATGACCAATGTGGCACGGCATGCACAGTTCGACTGTAGACATCCGGAACTGCGAGTGGAATTGGTGCTCGCAGGCAAGATCGTAAAGTGCGTTGTCTCTGACAATGGATCGGCACCTGAAGCCGTCCGGCACGGTCGAGGGCTTACGATAGTCGGCGAGTTGGCCTGCAGTTTGGGCGGCCGCGTTCATACGTCCTGCGTCACCGAAGGATTTTACTTCCTTCTCACCTTTCCAATGACCGAGACCGAACAAAGTTCTGCAGGCGCGAACCATGGTGTTTGGAGAAAGGTGCGGCGCCCTCAGCGGATGCAGCGGTCTAGAACCGAGGATCTGGGATGACGCGCGAGCAGTCTGCACGCCTTCCGTCAGCGGAGCGACGTCGGCACCCGCTTCCCCTAACGGAGTCCACCATCATCGAGCACAAACTGGACGATGACTCTGACCGCTCACTGTTGGATAGTCCTCATCCGCGCCGGCTCTTAAGGTCGCGCCTCCAGCTCGCTGGACTCTGACGAAACGCCTGCCTGAACAGCCTGCTCAGATGTGCTTGATCGGAAAAGCCGACGCTCTGGGCTAGCCCGTTGTCAGGCGCAACTGGCTAAAACACTCATCAGCGGATCTCCTCGCCGAACAAGAGTGCGGCTTCCATCTAACGCCTTGGATTGAGAGCATCATTCAGGCCGTCACCCATCAGGTTGAAGCCGATGACGAGCGCAATGATTGCGAGCCCGGGCCAGAATGCCATCCATGGCGCCTCGCCGAGAAATTGCCTGGCAACATCGAGCATGGCGCCCCATGACGGAGCAGGAGGAAGCTGGCCAAGCCCCAGAAAGGCCAGGCTCGCCTCGGCGAGAACCGCGATCGCCATGGTCAACGTCGCCTGCACAATCGTCGGCGCCAGCACGTTCGGCAGCACCTGTCCGATCAGGATGGCGAGATGGCCGAGGCCTTGGGACCGGGCCGCCGCGATGTAATCCTCGGTGCAGACAACCAGCGTCTCGGCACGCGCAACGCGAACGAACACCGGCACGGCGGAAATGCCGATGGCAATCATCGCGTTTTGCAGGCTGGGGCCCAGGAACGCGGCAAGCGCAATCGCCAGCACCAGAAAGGGGCAAGCGAGCAGCGCATCGGCGAGGCGCGAGATCACCATGTCGATGAGGCCACCGAAATAGCCGGCCATGAGACCGAGCGGAAGACCGATCAGCACCGCGACCGTCACGGAGACCAGGCCGGCGCCAAGCGAGGCTTGCGTGCCGAAGATCACGCGCGACAGCACGTCCCGGCCGAGATCGTCGGTGCCGAACCAGTGTGCCGCACCGGGTGCCGCGCGGATCGCCATCCAGTCCGGCGAGTTTGGATCGTACGGCGCAATCCACGAGGCAAACACCGCCAGCACGACGAAAAACAGAATGATCGTGGCCCCGATGACGGCGGATGGTTCGCGCAGCAGGCGACGAATTTCCGAACGAGCGGCGGCGCCCGCGTGATTAGCGACCGGTGCGGTCTCAATCGCGCTCATGACCTGAGCCTCGGATTGAGCAGCACATAAGCCATGTCGGCAATCAGGCTCATCAGGAGGAATACGGCTGCTGTGCAGAGCACGACCGCCTGAACCACCGCATAATCGCGGCTGAATACGCCGTCGACGACCATCTTGCCGAAACCCGGGATGGAAAAGACCTGCTCCGTCAACACCGCACCGGCCAGCAATTCGCCGAATTGCAATGTGCCCAGCGTCACCACCGGGATCAGCGCGTTCGGCAACGCATGACGCAGCACAATGGTGCTTTCGCGGACGCCCTTCGCGCGAGCAGTGCGCACGTAATCCTGCTTCATCGCCTCGATCATCGCGCTGCGGACATGGCGCATCATGATCGCGGCGGTGCCCGTGCCGAGCACCAGAGCGGGCATCAGCATCGAAACCAAATTGCCTCGCACGCTTTCAAACGGCGAAACAAAACCTCCGGCCGGAAGCCAGCCGAGATTCACCGAGAACAGAAGGATCAGCATGATCCCCAGCCAGAAATGCGGGATCGACAGTCCGGCAAGCCCGAACAGACTGGCCCCATAGTCGAAGACCGTCCCGCGCCCCAACGCCGCGAAGATCCCGATTGGCAACCCAACCAGCAGCGCGACCAGCATCGACAGGATCGCAAGCTCAAAGGTCACCGGCAATTTTTCCACCAGCATGGTGCCGATCGGCAATCGGGTGCGAACCGAAGTGCCGAAGTCACCGTGCACGAGGGCTTTCAACCAGACGCCGTATTGCACCGGGATCGGATCATTGAAGCGATACTTCTGCCGAAGATACTCGACGACTTCGGGATTACGCTCCTCTCCGGCGAGCGCCAGCGCAGGATCGCCGGGCAGCAGCTTCTGCAGACCGAACACCATCATCGACACCAGCAACAGGGTCGGAAGCAAAACGGCAAGCCGGCGCAGAAGTAGGGTCTTCATCGGGGCAGACTGGTCCTCACCATGGCAAGCGCGTCGGTGGGCGCGCGCATCAATTCACAGGCCTGACACCGACCAGACGCAAGAGACCATCCGGCACCATGACGATGCCGCCGACCGATTTGCGGGCTGCAAAGAACCAGTTCGGGTGATGCAAGGGAATCGACGAAAGCGCCGTCAGGTAAATGTCCGTCGCCTTGGCGTAGAGTGCCTTGCGCTTGGCTTCGTCAGCTTCGCCCCGGGCCTGCATCAGGATCGCATCGAGATCCTTGTTGCAGTACTTGTTGACGTTCTGAGAGCCGGTGCAACTGAAAAAGGCGACCAGCGTCGGGTCCGGGTCAGCGCGACCGCTCCAGTTGCCAATATAGGCTTCGAAATTGCCGTTCAGGTAGCGCTCGATCGCCGTCGTCGTTTCCATGGGCAGCAGCTTGACGTCGAAGCCGGCCTCGCCCGCCATCGACTGGATGATCTGTGCGACCCGTGAATCGCCGGCCGTATTCTCGTACTGGATTTCGACCGGAACATGCGTCATCCCGGCGGCGGCGATCATTGCCTTGGCCTTGGCAACGTCGCGCGCCGGCGCCTTGCGCGCACTATCGTAGAAGGGAGATGACGGCGGAATCATCTGGTTATCCGCCAGGAACTCGCCATTGAAGGCAACGCGATTGATGACGTTGCGGTCGATCGCGAGCTCAAAGGCCTGACGTAGCGTCGCGTTCTTGCCGAGTGGCGTATCGGCCTTCGCGCCAGCGCCGACATTGAACATCAAATGCGAGACGGCAAGTCCCTGGCCGGAATGCAGGGCGAGGTTGGGATCGTCGCGCACGGTCTTGAGATCGGTCGGCGCGACACGCTCCGCGAGATCGAGATCGCCCGCCCGGACACGCGACAGCCGCACGGTCGAGTCAGGAACGTAGTAATAAACGACTTCGTCATAGCCGACCTGTGCAGCGTTCCAATAGCCGGGATATTTCTTGACGCGAATGAGGTCGCGCGACTTGCGCTCGACAAATTGATACGGACCGGCGCAGACCGGCGCGGCTGCAAATTCCCCAGCCTTCTCCGTGGCAGCCTTGGGCGAGACCATCATGCCGGCACGATCGCTGAGATTGGCAAGCAGCGGCACGAACGGCTCCGACAGGTTGAACTTCACTTTGTGGGCGGCAAGCACCTCGACGCTCGCGATCGGCGCCAGTTCGGCCTTGCGCTTGGAATCCGGCATCGTCTTCATGCGCTCGATATTGAACTTGACTGCCGCTGCATCGAACGCGGTGCCATCGTGGAACGTGACGTTCTTGCGCAGCGTAAAGGTGATCGACTTGCCGTCCGCTGCCCACTCCCATGCCTCTGCCAGCTGCGGCACGATCTTGAGGTCGGGAGAGATATCGACGAGCTTGTCGCACAGCGCCGCAAACACGAAGCGGCCCGCGTAAGTGCCGCTGAGCGCCGGGTCGAGCGCATCGGGATCGTCCTGAATGCCGACCCGCAATGTCGCGGCACTCGCCGAGACAATGCCCGATACGATCATCAGAATTGCCGCCAACGCCGTCCCGATCCGCTTCATACGGAATTCCTTTCGTTCCGAGGCCGTTTCCCAGGCTCTGCCGCTGGGGGCCAAGACAAGCATGCCCAATTCAATTTGTAAACATCTCGAACGAATTGAGCTGCAGTATGGAATTTAGTTACAGTTCGGCGGCCCATTGGCGGATAAAATCTGCGCATACCCCCTCTTGACGCCAAGCTCGATGGCGTATTAGTTCGGAGTATTGACTAATTGGACTCAGACTCATGCAAGACGCTCCCTCGTCGCCCGTGGCGCGACAACAATCCGTGCGCCTTGTGGTTGAGCGCCTGCTGCGTGATCGCTCGGTATCGCGCGCCGAAATCGCCCGCAGCACGGGCCTGTCCAAGCAGACCATCTCGGAAGTGATGCGTGATCTCGAGCGCGACGGCTGGGTCCATGAGGATGGGCAAATCCAGGGCAGCGTGGGGAGAAGTGCCGTCACCTATGCGCTCCGGCCGGACGCCGCCTTCGTGCTCGGCATCGACCTTGGCGGCACCAAACTGCACGTCGCACTTGCCGATCTGCACGGTGAGATCGTCGCCGAGAGCATCGAACCAACATCCTCTGACGGCGGCGCTGCCGTGGTCACCCAGATCGAGCGCATGAAGGATGCCCTGCTTCAGCAGGCCTCTGTCTCGGCACAACGTTTGCGCGGCGGCGTGATGGGAAGTCCGGGAATGGTCGACCCGGCGTCGGGCAGCATCGTCATCGCGCCCAATATCCCCGGACTGGACAGCCTGGACGTGAGGGCCGCGCTGCGCGAACGGCTCGGGATCGACATCGCCATCGAGAATGATGTCAATCTCGCGGCAATCGGCGAGCATTGGCGCGGCAACAGCCGCAAAGCCCGCAGCTTCGCCTTCGTCGCAGTCGGCACCGGCATCGGCATGGGCATCTTTTCGGACGGCTATCTCGTGCGCGGTGCGCGCGGCGCGGCCGGCGAGATAGCCTACCTGCCGCTTGGGGGCGATCCCTTCGATGCGCGCGGCCTTCGGTACGGTACCTTGGAAACCGCCATCGGAAGTGTCGGCATCATCGAGCGCTATGTCGGGCTCGGCGGCAGCCCCGGCAGCACGGTGCGCGATGTCTTCGATCGGCTCGACATCGAGGAGGCGGCACGGATCACGATCGACGAGGTCAGCCGGATCCTCACGACCGCGATCCTGGCCGTGCACAGCATCCTCGATTCGGAGATCATCATCTTGGGAGGCAGTATCGGCGCACGGCCCGAGTTGAAGCTCCGGATCGATGAACATCTGGGACGCTGCATGCGCGAGCCCGTTCGTATCGAGCTCAGCACGCTCGGCAATCGCGCCACGCTGATCGGCGCGATCGGCAGCGCGCTCGACCTCGTGCATCGCTCGCTGTTTGGCATCGGCAGGGATGCCGGCCCGTTGGCTCTTCCCGTCTCGGCGGCAGACGTCGCGGCATGAAGGAGCACGCGCCCAGAATTGAGGTTGTAGGCAATGTGAGTGCCGTCGCAGAGCGCGCGGCCGCGCGCTATGAGGCGCAGATTGCGGCTGCCGGTGGCATCGACCTGCTGCTGCTGGGCATAGACGTCGATATCCTTTGCGATGAACCGGCTGCCGCGGCGCTCACAACACGGCCCAACAACCGGAGCACGGCATGAGCTGGGGACAGCGCGATTTCATGGTGCCGGGGCGCTCGCTGGCGGTCGGCGACCGGGGCATGGCCGCGACCTCTCATCCGGCCGTCACGCTCGCTGCGGTCGAGATCCTGCGCGCAGGCGGCAATGCAGTCGATGCCGCCATTGCCGCGATCGCGCTCCAGGGTGTCATTGATCCGCATATGACCGGCATCGGTGGCGACTGTTTTGCGATCTATGCCCCCGCATCCGGCAAAGCTGTCGCGATCAACGGCTCGGGCCGAGCGCCGGCGAAAGCCGGGCTCGGCTGGTTTCGGCAACAGGGGCTGACGTCGATCCCGGACGATTCACCCCATGCCGTCACAGTTCCAGGTGCGGTCGATGCCTGGTGCCGCCTCTCTGCCGACTATGGTTCGAAAGGCCTTGACGAGGTTCTGGCGCCGGCGATCCGCGCGGCCGAAACCGGCTTTGTGGTGACGCCCCGCGCGGCGCTGGACTGGGCACGCTACGCCGATCGCATCCAACGACATCAGTCCGGTGTACCGGTCTATCTGCCCGGCGGCGCTGCGCCCGCCGTCGGCAGCAGGCTCAATCATCCCGCACTCGGCGCGACGCTGCGCCGGATTGCACGCGAGGGACGCGCCGCGTTTTACCAAGGTGCCGTTGCCGAGGAAATCATCGCAACATTGAAGGCGATGGGCGGAGTGATGCAGCTTGAAGATCTGGCAAGTGCCAGACCGGAGTACGTTGAGCCGATCAGCGCCGACTATCGCGACCATCAAATCCTGCAATGTCCGCCTAACGGACAAGGCGTCGCGGCGCTGCTGATCGCCCGCATCCTTGCTGGCTTCGACATGGCCAACCCGGCGCTCGATGAGGCGGATCGCATCCACCTCCTTGCCGAGGCAACCAAGACCGCCTACCGGCAGCGTGACGCGCTGGTCGCCGATCCGGCATTCCATCCGCTCGATACCGACTCGCTGCTCTCGGATGCGTCAGTCACGGCATTGGCCTCCTCCATCGACCGGAAACGTGCCAGCGCAGCAGCGCATTTCGACATGCCTGTTCATCGTGACACGGCTTACGTTGCCGTCGCGGACCGCGACGGCAACATGGTGTCTTTCATCAATTCGCTGTTCTTCGCCTTCGGCAGCGGCATCTACGCCCCCCGCTCGGGCGTGCTCCTGCAGAACCGTGGTTCGGGATTCTCCCTCGTCGAAGGACATCCCAATGCTATTGCGCCGCGAAAGCGTCCCTTTCACACCATCATTCCGGGCATGCTGGCGAAGCGGGACAAGCCGATCATGGCCTTTGGCGTCATGGGTGGACAATACCAGGCGGCGGGCCATATGCAGATCCTGAGCGGCGTGCTCGATCGTGGGCTCGACATTCAGCAGTCCTCGGATGCGCCACGCAGCTTTGCGTTTGATGGCACTCTGACGCTCGAACCCACGATTCCCGGCGCTGTGGCTGACGAATTGATTGCGCGCGGTCATCGCGTGATCCGGGCGGACGAACCGCTTGGAGGCTGCCAAGCCGTTCACGTCGATCTTTCCAGGGGCGTCATGTTCGGCGCGTCGGACCATCGCAAGGACGGCATTGCACTGGCGGCGTGAACCAGGATGAGAAGCACCGTGATATCGGATCGGACAGCATGAGCGAGATGGCAGAGGCGGTCCTGACGATCGAACGGCTGACGCTGGCGCTGCCCGCCGGCGCCGATCGTGCCTCTGCCGTCGAGGACCTTTCACTTGCTCTCTATCGGCGGCAAATCCTCTGCGTCGTCGGTGAATCCGGCTCCGGCAAATCGGTCTGCGCCGCCGCCGTGATGGGCCTGCTGCCCAAGGCGATTCGCCCGGTTGCAGGGGCCATTCACTTTGAGGGACGCGATTTGCTCAACCTCCCGGCAGTAGAATGGCGGACGCTGCGCGGGCGACGCATCGCGATGATCTTTCAGGAACCGATGACAGCGCTCAATCCTGTGATCAGGATCGGCGACCAGATCATGGAAGCGTTCGAGGCGCACGGCCAATTCACGCCAACTGAGCGGCACGCCCGCTTGCGCGCCCTCCTCGAGGAGGTAGGCATGCGCGATCTGGAGCGGATCATCCGCAGCTACCCGCATCAACTGTCGGGTGGCCAGCGTCAGCGTGCCATGATCGCCATGGCACTCGCGCTCGAACCGTCGATCCTGGTCGCGGACGAACCAACCACGGCACTCGACGTCACGACGCAGGCGCAGATCCTTCGGTTGATTCGAGACATTCAGCAGCGGCGCGGCATGGCGGTGCTGTTCATCACTCATGATTTCGGCGTCGTCGCCGACATCGCGGACCGCGTCGCAGTCATGGAGAAGGGCCGCGTCGTCGAACAGGGGTCAGTGGCGGACGTGCTCGAACGCCCACAGCATCCCTATACGCGTCGGCTGCTCGCCGCGGTGCCCGGCGGGACCCCGCCGGCCCGAGCCGAGGTTGAGGACGAACCGATCGCCTGCGCGGCGAACGGACTTGCAAAGACCTATCGTGGCAACGACTGGTTCAGCTCGCCGACCGAGGTCGCCGCCGTGAAAAATGTGACCTTCGAAATCCGGCGCGGCGAGACGCTCGGCCTGGTTGGAGAGTCCGGCTCGGGCAAGAGCACGATCGGCCGGCTGGTGATGCGTCTCACCGACGCCGATGCAGGCGTGGTCCGCATCGGCGAACTGGATTTCTCCGAGGCCCGTGGGGCCCGCCTGCGGGACGCCCGCAAGCACGTCCAAATGGTGTTCCAGGATCCCTTCGCCTCGCTCAATCCGCGCCGCCGGGTCGGGCAGATTATTGCCGACGGGCCGATCGCGCACGGCGTCCCGAAGGCGCAGGCCTATGCGCGCGCCGAAGAGCTGCTAACGCTGGTGGGTCTCGACCCCAGGGCCGGGCGACGCTTTCCGCATGAATTTTCAGGAGGACAGCGCCAACGGATCGGAATTGCGCGCGCGCTGGCACTCGATCCGGAGGTGCTGGTGGCCGACGAACCAGTGTCAGCACTCGACGTCTCGGTCCAGGCGCAGGTGCTCGCCCTGCTCGAGACATTGAAGGCGCGGCTGCGGTTGGCCGTGCTGTTCATCACCCACGATCTCAATGTCGCTGCCCAGGTCTGCGATCGGATCGCAGTGATGCGCCTCGGCGAGATCGTCGAGATCAGACCAACCGCAGATCTTCTGAATCGACCGGAGCATCCCTACACACAGGCCCTTTTGGCCGCGATCCCAGGTAGACAACGCAGAATGCCCAAATCCCTCTGAACCGCCGCATTTTCATTGAGAAGGGTCTCTGACATGCAGAAGCTCCCGGAACTTCCCCAGCTGCGCATCGGCCTTGTCGGCAGCGGCTTCATCGCCGCGTTCCATCTGCAATCCATGCTCGGCGTGCGTAACGTCAGCGTCGGCGGCGTCTACAGCCGTTCTGCCGAGCGGCGCACGCGCATCGCGGACAAGGCGCGCAGTCTTGGCCTTGGGCCGGCGCGGGTGTTTGACAGCATCGAAGCGATGTCGATGTCCGGCGAGGTCGATGCGCTTTGGATTCTGACGCCGAACGACAGCCGTCTCGACATCATGCGCGAGATCCACCGCGTGACCAAGGCAGGGGCTCCCCTGCGCGCCATTGCCTGTGAAAAGCCCCTTGCCCGTACGCTTGCCGAAGCACGGGAAATGCGCAGGCTCGTCGAAGATGCAGGCCTGCTTCACGGCTATCTGGAGAACCAGCTTTTCTCGACCGCGGTGATGCGCGGTAAGGACATCATCTGGCGGCGAGCCGTGCCCGGCAGTGGACGCCCCTATCTCGCGCGGGCCGCCGAGGAGCATTCGGGACCGCACGAGCCCTGGTTCTGGCAAGGCGACAAACAAGGAGGCGGCGTGCTCTCCGACATGATGTGCCATTCAGTCGAGGTCGCGCGCTTCATGCTGACCGCGCCAGGCGCAAAGCGCGACTCCTTGCGGCTGCTCAGCGCCAGCGCCACGACGGCCAATCTGAAATGGACCCGCCCCCACTACGCTGCCGACCTCAAGGCGCGAATGGGAGTCGATTTCACCAAACGTCCGGTCGAGGATTTCGCGCGCGGGATGCTGACGCTGGAAGATGCCGACGGACATCAATTGATGATCGAGGCGACAACCTCATGGGCCTATGTCGGCGCCGGCCTGCGCATCCAACTTGAATTGCTTGGTCCCGAATATTCGATGGAGTTCTCCTCACTCTCGACGGGCCTCAAGGTCTTTCTCTCCCGAGCGATCAAAGGATCAGAGGGCGAAGACCTGGTCGAGAAGCAGAATTCCGAGCAAGGTCTGATGCCGGTTGTCGAGGACGAAGCCGGCATCTACGGCTACACCGATGAGAACCGTCATATGGTGGAGGCATTCAGGCGAGGCATGAGTCCGACAGAGACCTTCGATGACGGGGTCGGCGTCATGGAAATGCTGATGGGGCTCTATCGCTCCGCGGAACTCGGCCGGACCATCTATTTCCCGGATCCCGAACTCGAACACTATATTCCTCGCGTGGCTCGCTGACGGCGTGAAGCTGCGTGCCCTGCAACGCGAAGGGCCGGCGATGGATGGTCTGGCACGGGTCTCGATATTGGCGAGCGGTCGTTGTGCTGGCGTAAGACTGGCGCGCCAACAGGAATATACCGCTCGGTTGTGCTGCCGCCAGTATCCCTCGACGACTTGGTGGTGAATCCACCGAGCCCTCGGCCTGCCGCTTCTGAACCTGCTCCGCCCCTGCTTCCTTTCGCGAAAATCACAGCTCCTCGAGGCGACGCCAGCCATGCAGCACGCGACGTCCATGCGAGGTGAACGCGAAGAAGCAACCGCCGCCAGCGGGCTGGTCGTGGGCGCGATCAATCCCCAGACCGGAGTAATGGCAGTACAAGAGAGTACCAACGCCACCGTGGCCGACAAGAAGTACGTCGCCCGGCGTGTTGCGGCTCAGCACATGCTCGACCTCGCGGACAATGCGCAGCTGGGCGTCGATCGCTCGTTCCCAGCCACGAATGCTGGTGTGGGGATGCCCGAAGAACTGATTGGCCATCGCCTCGAACTCGTCGGGGACGAGGAAGCCTGTGGCCGATCGGTCGTTCTCGTGCATCGCTTCGCGCACCTCCACGTCGACCCCCATCTTTGCAGCAATGATCTCAGCAGTCTCGATCGCCTTTCGCTCTCCGCTGGAGATGACCTGCGTGGTACCCGACAGCAGCCCCGTGGCCGTCACGGCTTCCGTACGCGCTTTGCCGACCTCACTCAGGCCCCAACGAGGAACGGGAACCGACGGATCGATATTCACCTGAGGATGGGTCAGATAGCGTACGACATTCGTCATGACTGAACGATCGCGCCTTCACACCTGCTTGCAGTCGGCATCGCATCGCCTCCGTCAACGGGTTTATGTCGCAACGCGCAGGCCTAAGGCGTCGAAGACGTGGACATCAGGACTCGCGGCAACGAGTGTCACCGTCTCGCCGGGCGCCGGCGTCTGGCGGCCGCGGACCTCCGCTACGAATATCCTGCCGTCAACGCGGCGCAGATAGGCGAAGGAGGCCTCGCCAAGCCGTTCGACCAGCTCGACGATGCCTTCGGCGAGGAAGGGACCGGCCCCACCCCGAACAAGATGCTCCGGACGGACACCGACGGTCAGCGCGTCACCGACCTTCAGCGATGCCGCCGGCATATCGAAGTTGCGAAACGCGGTGCCGGCCACGCGCGCGCGTCCGCCCTCGATGCCTCCGACCTCTGCCTCGAAGAAATTCATCGCAGGCGAGCCGATGAAGCCGGCAACGAACAGATTGGCGGGTTCATAATAGAGGTCGAGTGGTTTGCCGACCTGCTCGATGCATCCCTTGTTCATCACGACGATGCGGTCGGCAAGCGTCATCGCTTCGACCTGATCGTGCGTGACATAGACGATCGTCGATTTCAGCAGCCTGTGCAAATTCGCGATCTCAACGCGGGTCGAGACACGCAAGGCCGCGTCGAGATTGGAGAGCGGCTCGTCGAACAGGAAAACAGCGGGCTCACGCACGATCGCTCGGCCGATCGCGACACGCTGACGCTGACCGCCGGAGAGATCGCGCGGATAGCGTTCGAGCAACTCCTCGAGACGTAGCATGCGAGCCGCTTTCGCGACGCGCCGCTCGCGCTCGGTCGGCGGCACGCCCGTGAACTTCAATCCGAACGTCATGTTCTTGCGCACATTCATGTGCGGATAGAGTGCGTAGGACTGGAACACCATCGCGATGCCGCGTTCGGCGGGCGCGAGCGTATTGACAAGCTTGTCAGCGATATGGATGTCCCCACCCGATGCACCATCGAGCCCGGCAATCATCCGCAGCAGAGTCGACTTGCCGCAGCCTGAAGGGCCCACGAGAACGACGAATTCGCCGTCCCCGATGCTCAAGTTGACGTCGTTGAGCACTGTCGTCGCGCCATAACGCTTGTTGAGGTGCTCGATGCGCAGATTGGCCATTCTGAGAACCTATTTGACTGCGCCGGAGGTGAGGCCTGCGATGAGCTGGCGCGAGAGGATGACGTAGATCACGACGACCGGCAGGATCGCCATCGACAGTGCGGCGAGCACGGAATTCCAGTCGGTGATGTACTGGCCGAGAAACTGCTGCACGCCGAGCGTCACCGTATGGGTCGAATCGCTCGAGGTCAGGATCAATGGAAACCAAAGGTCGTTCCAGATCGGCACGATGGTGAAGACAGCGACCGTTGCGATGGCCGGTCGCAGCAGTGGAGCGACCACTTCGAAGAAGATGCGAGTTTCCGGCACGCCGTCGCAGCGCGCGGCATCACGCAAATCCTTGGGAATCTGCTGGATGAATTCGCTCAATATGAAGATCGACATCGGCAGGCCCTGCGCGACATAGACCAGGACCAAGGCCGTCAGCGTGTCGTTAAGGCCAGCGGACCGCATCATGTTCAGGATTGCGACGGAGCCAAGCCGGATCGGCACCATGATGCCGATCGACAGGAACAGCGCCAGCGCCGTCGAACCGCGGAAGCGATATTCGGTAAGCGCCCAAGCCGCCATCGCCCCGAACAGCAGGACGAGCGCCATGCTGACGAGGGTCACGATCAACGAATTCGAATAGTACGTGAGGATATGTGAGGAGCGAAACACCTTCTCATAGCCGACCAGGCTGAAGGTTGATGCGTCCGGCGGCGCGAGCGGGCTACCGAAGATGGCGCTGCGCACCTTGAACGAATTCATCACGACGAGCAGGATTGGACCTACCGCCAGAAGGCTGTAGGCAATCAGGACGAGATGGACACCGATGCTCCTTGCGCGCTGGTCCGTCGTCATGCCTTCCCCCTCAGAAAGCGTAACGGCGGATGCGCCGTTGCACGAGAAAGAGATAGAGGCAGAGGCCGAGAAGGATGATGAAAAACATCACGGTCGCGACCGCGGCGCCCATCGTCGGATTGCCGAGCTGGAGCTGATTTCCGAAGAAAGTGCGGTAGAAAAACGTACCGAGGATGTCGGTGGTGAAATTCGGCCCCGCAAGCGCGCCCTTGACCGAGTAGATCAGATCGAAAGCGTTGAAGTTGGCGACGAAGGTCAAGACCGAGACCAGGCTGATCGTCGGCAGGACGAGTGGAAGCTTGATGTGGAAGAAGATGCGGAACTGTCCGAGCCCATCGACACGTGCCGCGTCGATCAACTCTTCGGGGATGTTGAGCAGCGCGGCGTAGATCAACATCATCGGGATGCCGACGAATTGCCAGACAGACATCAGGGACAGGGTGACGAGCGCGCTCGATTCGAGTCCCAGCCAGGGAGCAAATAGTGAGCCCAATCCGACGGCTTTCAAAGCGCCAGCGGCCACGCCCCAGAGCGGCGAAAGAATCAAGTTCCAGGAGAAGCCGACAATGACTACCGACAGCATCGTCGGGAGAAACATCACGGTTCGATAAAAGCCCTTAAGCCTTACACCCGGCAGGCTGAGCAATCCTGCGAGCGCAATACCGATCGGATTCTGCACGCACATATGCACGGCGAAGAATATCAGATTGTTTCCGAGGGCATTCCAGAATGGCTTTGACCAAAGCGCATCGCCGAGCAGCGTTTCGAAATTGGCGAGGCCGACGAAAGATCGGGCTCCGGACGGATCGCTCGTGTAGGTGGAGAGCGCCATCGTCGCGACAAGCGGATAGATCGAAAACAGGGAATAGATCGCCACCGCAGGGCCGAGAAAGAACAACAGAAGGCCCGCGAGTTTTGCGCGAGGCATCTGGACGGTGATGTTCGAGAGCGGTTCAGGCATGACGGGAAGAGTGCACCTACCGTAAATTATCGTCGCTGTCCGCTTGCGGCTCGCGCCATCTTTTGGCGGAGCGTGCAGCAACTGTCGACCAGGGAGGGACAGTCCCTCTCCCCGCGAATGCGGAGAGAGGGGACCTAGGACCTACATCACTTGGCGGGCTTGTACCACTTGTCGAGACCATCCTGGAGCTGCTTGCCGGCAGCCTCGGGCGTCAGCTTGCCGTTGACCACCTGCGCGGACACGTTCCAGAGCTCGTTTTCGAGATTCGGCGTACCTCGCGACAGTATCTGATACGAATTGCGGATCGTCGACTTGCAGGTCTGCCGCCATCCGACCATCGCCGCAGCGACATCGTCTTCGACCTTCACCGGAGTCTTGGAAAGGGAGAAGAAGCCGGGAAGCGCGTTGGTGTAGATCGTTGCGAATTCCGGCGTCGTCAGCCATTCCAGGAACTTCTTGGCGTCCTCCTTGTTCTTCGAAGCTGCGTTGACGCCCATCGCGATGTCGGTGTGATCTGAGATATAGCAATCCGTCGTGCCGGCCGGCTGCGGCGGCGGGAATGCACCCATCGCGAATTTCGCTTGGCCCCGGAACGTCGAGATGTCCCACGAGCCAGCCGCATAGATCGCGCCCTTGCCGAGCGAGAACAGATTCTGACTGTCGGCGTAGGTCTGCGCCTGGAAGCCCGATCCGAGATAAGGCGCCCAGCTTGCGATCTCCTTGAAGGCCGCAACGTATTGCGGGTCGGTGAGCTTCTCCTTGCCAGTAATCAGATTGGCTCGACCCGTCTCGCCTTTCCAGGAGTCGGGACCGATGTTCTGGAATCCCATGGTTGCGGCCTCCCATTGGTCAGCCGTGCCCATCACCAGCGGGACATAGGTCCCGTCCTTCTTCAGCTTCTCGAGTACGGCGTGGAATTCGTCGAGCGTCTTCGGCTCAGATACGCCGACCTTTGCGAAGGCCTCCTTGTTGTAGATGAACCCGGCGATAACGGATGCGATCGGAACACAGAAAGTGGTTTTGCCATCGTCGGTTTGCCATGCGGCCTTTGCGACATCGGAGAAATTGTCCATACCCTTGATGCCGTCGACGCTATCGAGCTGATGTTTCTGATAGAGCGCGAGCGAGGCGTCGAACGGACGGCAGGTAATAAGGTCGCCGGCGGTACCCCCATCGAGCCGCGCGTTGAGGGCGGCATTGTATTCCTTGGGCGCCGAGGGCGCGAATTCGATCTTGATGTCGGGATAGTGCTTGTTGAAGGCGGGAATGATTTTGGAGTTCCAGATGTCGGCGTCGTCATTACGCCAGCTCTCGATCTTCAATGAGCCTGCCTGGGCCGACGCCAGCCCCGCGAGCAATGCCAACGCGGCAACCTCAGCTCCCAATGCGGCCTTGAATGTCCGTCTCATGCTACGCTCCCTTGTTCGGGCCTTCGCCCTTGATTCCGTTGACCCTTGCGCGGCGCAACGCGTCGTCGATGCGGCCTTCCGCAGCAGCGAGCCAGTTGACGGCTTCGCTCATGCTGGCGATGCCGCAGGCAATCAGCACCGCTGGCTTGACATCGCCGCCGGCCTCACGCAACGCCGCCGCCGCTTTGGCATCGCTGACACTTGCGATCGCTGCGACGATTCCGCGCGCCCGCTCGCGCAACTTCGCGTTATCGGCCTTCAGATTGACCATCAGCCCCTGGTGGATGTGACCGAGCTCGAGTCCCATCAATGATGAGAGCATGCCGAGCGCGGCCTTTTGCGCCGCTCCGGCCGCGAGCCGCGTCGAGCCCCGCAGCGCCTCGTCCCCGCTTTCAAGCAGGATCGACGCGTCGGCGCCGATGAGCAACGGCGAGGCCGGATGGTGCGCGATGCCGACCACGAAGGCACCGCGGCGACGCGCCTCTGCGGCCGCAGCGACGGTGAACGGTGTCGAGCCGCTCGCCGATACAGCAATCACTGCGTCGCGGGAGAGATCGCCAAGCTCGGTCATGGACCGCTCACCGGCTGCGGCATCGTCCTCCGCCGCGCTGTCGATGCGAAATGGCTCGGCGGTCCCGCCGGGCAAGACGATCGCGATGCGGCTCTGGTCAAGGCCGAACGTACCGGGAAGCTCGGCAGCATCTTCGGCCGCCGCAAGGCCGGAAGACCCTGCACCGGCATAGACCAGACGCCCGCCGGCCCGCCAAACGGCGGCGAGCCGAAGTGCCGCCGTGCGGATGTCCCTGGAGACAGTCGCGACCGAAGCAATCGCCCGGCGGTAGGAGGCGAGCATTGCGTCCGCAAACATCGCCTCATCGGTCGTCACGACGTCGGTGGTGCCGCCGCACCTCTCTCCGCCCGTCTCCAAACTCGGCAACACCGACATCGCGAATACCAATGGTAGATACCTCTTGTATTCGTTTTATCCACGTGACATACCACTTGTCTAGAGGCGTTAAGAATATTTTTAGGAGGCCCCTTGGCGACAGCCCGGTTCTTTCTCGGAGTAGACGGCGGCGCCACCCGTTGCCGCGCGAGACTGCGGGACTCGTCTGGCCGCGAGCTCGGGCGTGGCCTCGGGCCGGCTTCGAACATCTATCTCGACTTCGACGAGGCGATGCGGGTCGTGCGCGAAACCATCGAATCCGCGATCAGTGCCGGCGCGTCACGGCAGGAGATCGCCGTCGGCCTGAGCCTTGCCGGGCTTTCGGACGACAATGAAGCGGAGCGTGTCTCCGACGCCCTGCCCGGCTTCGCGCGTATCGTCGCCGTCAATGATGCTGTCGCCGCCTGCGTGGGAGCCAACGGGGTCGGCGACGGCGGCCTGATCATCGCGGGCACGGGCTCGGCGGGCATCGCTCGCGTCGGAGCGCGAACGACTATCATCGGCGGACGCGGCTTCTGGCTGGGCGACGACGGATCCGCCGCACGCCTCGGCGAATCGGCGTTGCGCGCGACGCTGCGTGCGATCGACGGCCTCGAGCCGATGAGCGGACTTGCCCAGGCGCTCGGGCGACATTTCAACGATGATCCGTTGCGAATGAGCCGCTGGGCAGCGGAGGCCAGACCCAGAGACTACGGCTCCTTCGCGCCCCAAATCCTGGCTGTCGCCAGGTCCGGAGATATGCGCGCGCGCGAAATCGTCGGGGAAGCGGCCAGCGCGATCGCGGCGCTCGCGAACGCGCTGAACGCGCTCGGCGCCGAGCGCATTGCGCTCGCGGGCGGCTTCGGCGAGCCCTTGCGCCCCTTCCTGCCGCCTGATGTGGCCAAGCGCCTCGCCCAGCCGCGGCGCGACGCGGTCGACGGCGCGATCCTTCTCGCCGGCGGAACGCTCGCGGAGGACACGGCATGTCCATGACGGTCGAAACGGCGCCGGGCCAAAAGCTCTATCGTGCCGTGGTCGACGCGCTTCGGCGCGAGATCGAGACCGGACGCTTCGTGGAGACGCAACTGCTTCCGGCGGAGCGCGTGTTGTGCGAGCTGCTCGACATATCGCGCACCACGCTGCGAAAGGCGATCGCCGATCTGATTGCCGAAGGCGTGCTGTTTCACCGCCACGGCGCGGGCACCTTCATCCATCGCGCAACGCCGCGCGTCGAACAGCCCTCGTCGCGTCTGACGAGTTTCACGGAAGACATGCGGCTGCGCGGATTGGAGGCAAGCTCGCGCGAACTCGAACGCGGCGTATTCCTGCCGACGCCGGAAGAGGCGATGATGCTTGGCGTACGACCAAACGACCGCGTGTTCCGACTCGGACGCCTGCGCCTGGCCGACGGTTCGCCCATGGCAATCGAACGCGCCGCCGTGCCGATACGCTTTCTTCCTGGACAGGATTCGGTCGGCGCCTCGCTCTACGAGGCACTCTCCGCAAGGGGCTTCAGGCCAACCCGGGGCCTGCAGCGCTTGCGCGCGACCCTCCTCGATCAAGCCGATGCTGAACTGCTCGGGGTCGCGCCAGACAGCCCGGCGCTCTACATCCAGCGCATCGCCTACCTCGCAGACGGAGCCTGCGTGGAGTTCACGAAATCCTGGTACCGTGCCGACGCCTATGATTTCGTTTCCGAACTCACGCTGTCGCCCCTGGCCCGAAAGACGCACCGATGACGACACAGATGCTTCAGGAGATCGGCGAGGCAGGCGACGCGGCTGCGCGCCAGCTCGGTCAAAATGCCGAGCGACTCGCTGAACTCGGAGCACGTCTGCGTGCCCTCGACCCGCCGCTCGTCGCAACTATCGGCCGTGGTTCGTCGGATTGCTGCGCGCTCTATCTGAAATATCTCGTCGAGATTCTTTCGGGGGTGCCTTGTGCCTCCATCGGTCCCTCGATTGCGACGCTTTATCGGACGCCGATGCGGCTCGCAGGGAGCGTTTCCGTCGCGATCTCGCAATCGGGGCGGAGCCCGGACATCGTGGAAATGCAGCGTGCCGCACGAGACGGCGGTGCGCTCGCTCTCGCATTGGTCAACGACGTGGCCTCGCCACTCGCGCAAGAGGCCGAAATCCTGCTGCCGCTCTGCGCCGGCACGGAACGTTCCGTCGCCGCGACCAAATCGATGATCGCCGGCCTCGTCGGGGGGGCGAGCCTCGTCGCGGCCTGGCGCGAGGATCGGCAGCTCGCAGCCGCCCTCGCCGGCCTGCCGGACGTCCTGCGCGCCCAAGCAGCGCCGCCGCCCGCGACGATACTGGAGAGACTTGCAAATGCCCGCAGCGCTTTCGTGCTCGGCCGCGGCGCAACACTTGCGATCGCCGCGGAAGCGGCACTCAAACTCAAGGAAACCTGCGCGATTCACGCCGAGGCCTACTCCGCGGCCGAGGTGCTGCACGGCCCGGCCGAACTTGTCGCTCCGGGCTTCCCCGTCATCGCCTTCCTGCCGTCCGACGCGGCGCGCGAAGGCATGCTGCCGACGCTCACGGCGCTGGCCGACGCCGGCGCGACGGTGATCACAATCGAAGCGGGCGGCGCCGATGAGTCGGATCGTCTCGCTACGGCACGAGTCGGGGCTCCCCTGTTGGAGCCCATCGTCATGATCCACCGCTTCTACCGGCTTGCCGAAGCGCTTGCGCTCCGGCTCGGGCGCGATCCCGACCGCCCGCGCAATCTGCGCAAGGTAACGGAGACCGTCTGATGATCGTTCTGACCGGCGCGCGGATTTTCGATGGAGAACGCTTTCTCGATGACCACGCGGTTGTCGTCGAAGGTGCGCGCATTGCCGCAATCGTTCCCCACTCCGAGAGACCTGACGGCGCAGCGCGGGATCTCGGCGGCGGCCTGCTTGCGCCCGGCTATGTCGACGTTCAGGTCAACGGCGGCGGCGGCGTCCTGCTCAACCAGGACCCGACGCCCGAAGGCATCGCACGCATCGCGGCCGCGCACCGTAAACACGGGACCATCGGGCTGCTGCCGACGCTGGTGACCGACGCGCCGCAGGTGATGGCCGCTGCCATCGCTGCGACGCGCGAGGCGCGGCGCCTGACCCCTGCGGCACTCGGCATTCACCTGGAGGGGCCCTTCCTGGATCCGCGCCGCAAGGGTGCGCATGAACTCAGCTACATCCGCGACCTCGGGCGCGATGACGTCGCGACAATCGCCAAGGCGAATTGCGGCGCGGTCATGCTGACGCTGGCGCCCAATCGGGTCGCGACCGAGAGCATCGCCGAGCTCGCGCGGCATGGCGTGCTCGTCTCGCTGGGCCACTCCGACGCGAGCTACGAGGAGGCGCGCAGGGCCGTGCAAGCAGGCGCGCGCGCGTTCACCCATTTGTTCAACGCGATGAGCGCGCCGACCGGGCGCGAGCCGGGCATGGTCGGCGCCGCGCTCGATCTCGACGATGTGTTCGTCGGCCTCATCGCCGACGGCCATCACGTCCACGAGGCGAATTTGCGCAACGCGCTTGCCGCCAAGCGGCACGATCGTTTCATGCTGGTTACCGACGCGATGCCGCCGGCGGCCGGTGGCCCCGATCATTTCGATCTTCAGGGCCGCCGCGTGACGAGTGCAGACGGTTGCCTGCGGCTCGACGACGGGACGCTCGCCGGCTCGATTCTAACCATGGATGAGGCGGTGCGCTATGCCGTCAACGTCGTCAGGCTTCCGCTCGCCGATGCCCTCGCAATGGCATCACGCGTTCCGGCGACGTTTCTCCGGCGCGATACTGAACTTGGCCGAATCGCACCAGGCTATCTCGCGAGCCTCGTGCATCTCGACGACGAGCTGCGGGTGCTGGAAACCTGGATCGAAGGCCAGCCCCCCAACGGCTCTGAGCACGATGCGGCGGCGGACAACACCTGACTAAGGACGCGATCGAGCCATGTCCTCGCTCTCCATTTCGACTCCGCAAAATGTTCGCGTTCTCGTGGTTGGCCTCGGCACCATGGGAACCAGCCATGCCCGCGCCTATCAATCGGTCGAGGGTTTCGAGCTCGTCGGTCTTTGCACCTCTCGCGCGGCCGATCGCGACGATCTCGAGGCCGAGTTTCCCGCTCTTCCGCGCTTCGAAAGCTTCGACGAGGCGCTCACGAGTTTGCGTCCCGATGCCGTCGCGATCTGCACCTACACCGAGCATCACGCCGCCATGGCGTTGCAGGCTTTCGCTGCTGGCGCGCATGTTTTCTGCGAAAAGCCGCTGGCCGACACGCTGGATGCGGCGCGACAAGTCGTTAGCGCTGCACACGCGACGGGAAAGGCGCTGCTGATCGGCTATATCCTGCGCGTACATCCCGCATGGTCGCGGTTCGTCGAAATCGGCCGAACGCTCGGAAAGCCGCTCGTGATGCGCATGAATCTCAACCAGCAGTCTGCGGGCTCCTTCTGGGAGGTGCACAAGAGACTCATGCGGTCGACTTCACCGATCGTCGATTGCGGCGTCCACTACGTCGACATCATGTGCCAAGTGACGCGAGCGCGTCCCGTCGCGGTCCACGCGGTCGGGGCGCGACTGACGAGCGAAATCGCGCCGGCCGTGTACAATTACGGCCATCTTCACATCATGTTCGACGACGGATCCGTCGGCTGGTACGAGGTCGGCTGGGGTCCAATGATGAGCGAGACCGCTCATTTCGTGAAGGACATGATCGGCCCTAACGGCAGCGTGTCGATCGTCGCGAAAGAGAGTAGCGATGCGGGCGTGCGTTCGGCCGAACATGACACGCATACACGGACCAACGCGCTTCGCATCCATCACGCAGCGCGCGACACCGAAGACCGCTTTGCGAAGCCGGACGAGTTGATCTCGACCGCGGATGAACCCGACCATCAGGAGCTCTGCGAGCGCGAGCAGCGGCTGTTTCTGCGTGCGGTCCGTGGCGAGGTGGATCTGTCCGAGCATCACGAGGACGCGATCAACTCACTCCGCATCGTCTTTGCCGCCGACGAGAGCGTTCGAACCGGTGAAGTCGTACGCCTGTAGATCCACACCTATCGAACGCGCCGCGCCAGGAACCGATAGAGAAATACCCATCTATCCGGTATTTGCTTGCGACCTTTAGCCCTCAACGATTGCGACCGCCCGCGTCCACCCCGCGGATGCCCGCTCGATCTTCACGGGGAAGCATGAGACCATGAAGCCGGTCGAGGGCAGAAGCTCGAGATTGTGCAGCTTCTCCAGATGACAATAGCCGATGTGGCGTCCGGCCTTGTGACCCTCCCAGATCAAGCCGGCATCCCTGGTCTCCGCATATTTCTTCGCGGTGTAGACGAAGGGCGCGTCCCAGCTCCAGCCATCGATCCCGGTCAGCCGGACGCCGCGTTCCAGCAGATACATGGTCGCCTCATAGCCCATGCCGCAGCCCGAGGTGACGTAGTCCTGGCGGCCATATTTGACGCCCGCGCTGGTATTGACGACGACGATCTCGAGCGACGACAGCGTATGCCCGATCCGCTTCAGCTCGGCCTCGACATCCCCGGCAGTCGCCACATATCCGTCCGGAAGATGGCGGAAATCGAGCTTCACACCGGGCTGAAAGCACCATTCCAGCGGCACCTCATCGATGGTCCACGAGCGCTCGCCGCGGTTCATCGTGGGATGGAAGTGCCAGGGGGCATCGAGATGGGTGCCATTATGAGTGGAAAGATTGACCATCTCCACCGCCCAACCCTGACCGTCGGGCAGATCCTCCGCCTTCAGCCCATCGAAGAACTGGAGCATGCGTGGCAAGCCTTGTTGATGATCGATGTATTGAATGGTCGGATGATTGCCCGGCGGATCGGCCGGCACGTCGTTTTGCAGCGGTACGGAGATATCGATCAGTTTGCGCGCCATGGTGTTTCCTCGTTGCCTCTTCTTGTCCGTTGAGAGCTCAAGCGTCCTGCCGTTCGACCCTGTTTTTCAAGATCCCGATTTTTTCGACTTCGAGCTCGACCGTATCGCCATGTTCGAGAAACCAACCGAGCTCGAGCCCGCAGCCATTGCCCACCGTGCCCGAACCGATGAATTCACCCGGCATCAGCGTCTCGTCCTGCGTAACATGGGCGATGATCTCCTCGAACGAGAACAGCATCCCATCCGAGACGCCCGTTGAGCGGGTCTCGCCGTTGACACGCGCTTCCATCTTCAACTTGTAGGGATCGCCGATCTCATCCGGTGTCACGATCCACGGCCCCATCACATTGCCGCCGTCAAAGCTCTTGCCCTTGGCGGGGCCGAGGCGCCCTTCCATCTCGATGCGCTGCGCGTCGCGCGCCGAGAAATCGTTGAAGATGGTGTAGCCGAAGATGTGATCCTTCGCCTTCGCCGCAGAGATATTCGCGCCCCTGTTCCTGGTGATGATCCCGAATTCGAGCTCGTAATCCATCACCTTGCTGTAGCGCGGCCACCTGACTGTGGTGTCGGTGCCGCGGACGCTGAAACGGTTGGTAATGTAGAAGATCGGTTGCTTGCGATAGACCTCGGGCAGCTCGCCGAGCGGCTCCGCGTCGATCCGCGCCAGTTCCGCCATGTCTCCTTTGGCGCGCGCCACGAGCTTCCGCTGCCCGCGTGGCGCTTGCAGGATGTGCAGCGGGAACGACATACCGTCGCGCATCTGCCGGGGCTCCGGCACGGGCGCGAGGACGTCCACCGAACTTATCGCCGACGATAGCGCCGGATCCTTGCCGTGCTTCTCGAGCAGCGCCGCCGCCTGCTCCAGCGCGCGTGGCCCGGCATCGATCAGCGCCAGCATCGAGGTAAAGGCGGGATCCTGTCCATCGCGCGCCGCGGCCGCAGCGATATCGAAGATCCGGCTGTCATTGGAATGCACCACGCCGATCTTGTCCTGACCAGCCGACCTGAATGTAGCGAGTTTCACCTTGGACCCCCTTGCTCTGGATAAAAATATATGATCGAATAAAATATCGATAATCAAGAGAAAAAAATGCGGACTGGGAGGACAGCTTGAAAAGGCAGTTTGCAGGATTGGCAATCACACTCGGAATTTCGCTTGGGATGTCTTGCGCATTGGCAGGCTCCGCGGCGGCACAGGCGAAAATCCAGATCGGTTGCACGGCCACCTCCGACTGTGCGTCCGCCATGATCGCGGTCGACGAGGGCATTTTTAGAAAGCACGGGCTTGACGTCGAGATGACGCCGATTGCCATCAATTCGAACATCCCGGCCGCGATCCTGTCGAACTCGATCGAGATTGGCGGACCGACTTCGACGGTCTTCCTCCAGGCCGTCGACGGCGGCCTCGATCTGGTCGGCATCGCCGGCGCGTCGGTGATGAACACGACGTCGAACAACGCCATTACGGCTTTCGTCCGAAACGGCATCACCATCAAAGAGCCGAAGGATTTCGTCGGCAAGAAAGTCGGCGCACCGGGGCTGAACGCCTTCCTGCATGTGCTGTTCGTGAAGTGGCTGGTGGAGAAAGGCGTCGATCCCAAGAGCGTCAAGTTCGTCGAGGTGACCTTCCCGACCATGGCCGACATCATCAAGTCCGGGGGCGTTGATGCCGTCCTCACCGCCGAGCCATTTGTCACCCGCATGACCAATGCGGGCCTCGGCTCAGTCGGTGCGCGCTACGCGGTCGACCTCGCCCGCACCGACCCGATCATCTTCTATGCCGCCTCGCGCGAATGGGCGGAGAAGAACGCCGCGACCGTGACGAAGTTTCGCGATGCGATCGCGGAAGCGGCAGTGATCGTCAACGGTGACCGCGAGAAGGCCTCCGCTTCGATCGCAAAGTTCACCAAACAGCCGCTCGATCTCGTCAAGGCGACGCCTCCGAATCAGTCTGAGCCGGGTTTGAAGCCGGAAAGCCTCGCCTGGTGGATCGACGTGATGTCGTCGCAGAAGATGCTGCAATCGAATCTCGATACGAGCAAACTGGTGCTGAACTGAGGACCCATACGATGCCGGCTTCCGAACGCACTGTCGAACGTCCGAACGGCGAGGCGGGCACCTTGAGCGAGCGCGCTGCCACTCTCCTCGAGCAGGACATTCTCGCCGGACGTCTGGCGCCGGGGGCGCGGCTAGGCATCGTCGATCTCGTGCAGCGCTATGAGATCGGCGCCACGCCGCTCCGCGAGGGATTGTCGCGCCTGATGTCGCGCGGATTGATCGTCGGCATCGGCCAGCGCGGCTTTCGCGTCGCCGAGGTCAGCCGCGAGGACCTGGCCGACATCACCTGCATGCGCACTGCCGTCGAAAAAGAGGCGGTCCGGCTCGCCATCATCCACGGCGATGACGCCTGGGAGGCCGGTATCGTGAGCGCGCTGCATCAGATGCGCCGGCACATCGAGCGTACTGGCAACGAATTCCGCGAGGGCGCTGCCGATTTCGACCGCCTGCACAAGGGCTTTCACACTGCCCTGCTCGCCGCCTGCGGGTCGCAGCGGATGCTCGGTGCGCATTCAGACCTCTATGACCAGGCCTACCGCTATCGGCGCGTGATGATGCGTGCGATCGACAGCGGTGCAGAATTCATCCGCAGCCATCAAATGCTCGCCGACCGCGTGCTGGCGCGGGACGTCCCAAGCGCTCAAGAAATGCTGGAGGGACACCTGCACTCGACCATCAATTTCGTTTACCCGCCCGCCAACGAGAGTGACCGATGACCGTCCTTGCAAGACTTGATGAAGCAAAGGCGGCGCGGCAGCAAAAGCCATTGATCACCTTCAACGGCGCGACGCTTCGGCTCGGCGGCAAGACCATTATCGAGAATCTCGATCTCGAGGTGCGTCCTGGCGAATTCCTCTGCATTGTCGGCGCCTCCGGTTGCGGCAAGACCACTGCGCTGCGGCTCGCGGCGGGCCTCTATCGTCCGACTGGCGGCGCCGTCACCTTCGACGGCCAGCCGATGCTCGAACCACGTCGCGAGGTCGCGATCGTATTCCAGGACTATGGCAAGGCGCTGCTGCCCTGGCGAACCGCAGCCGGCAACATCTCGCTTGCGCTGGAGGCCTGCGGAATTCCCGTCCGCGAGCGCCCCGACCGGATCGCTGAGTTGCTGCGCAAGGTCGGCCTTCCCGCCCATGCCGAGAAATATCCGGCGGAAATGTCCGGCGGCATGCAGCAGCGTTTGCAGATCGCGCGCTGTCTCGCACAGGAGCCTACCACGCTGCTGATGGACGAGCCATTCGGCGCGCTGGATGCGATGACGCGGCAAGGTCTCCAGGACGAGGTGCTGTCGTTGACGGCGGCAAGCAACACGACCGTCGTCTTCGTGACCCACGATCTCGACGAAGCGATCTATCTCGGCGACCGTGTCATCGGTCTCTTGCCGCATCCCGGGCGGATCGGGATCGAGCTGGATGTGAACCTGCCGCGCCCGCGCGACCAGCTTGCCACCCGCGAGCACCCGGAATTCCTGCGGCTGCGCCGGCAATTGTTCGACTTCATCAAGGCGACCGAACATTGAGCCTCGAACGCACCAAACCGCTGTTGCTGCCGCTCGTGGTGCTGCTCGTCTTCGAACTCTGGGCCCGCCTCGCCCATTTGCAGAGCGACAGCCTCGCACCTCCGAGCGCAGTCCTGGCCGCTCTGGCCGCAGCACTCGCCGACCTCACGATTCCGATCGCTACCCGTGACACTTTGCTCGCGGCGTTCGCGGGGCTCACGATCGGCAGCGTCATCGGGCTTGCGCTCGGAATAGCCTTCGGCGTTTCGAGCATGCTCGACCGGCTGATGGAAGTAACCATCGAGGCGATCCGACCGATTCCGTCGATCGCGCTGCTGCCGATCGCACTGATCGCGCTCGGCTTCGGCTATCGCATGGAGATCGTGATTGTCGCCTTTGCCTGCGTCTGGCCGATGCTGATCCTGAGCCGCACCGCGGTCCGCCGCGTCGAGCCGCGATTGATGGAGGTGTCACGGGCGCTGCGCCTGACGCCGGTGCAGCGGATCATCAAGATCATCATTCCAGCCGCTTTGCCGCGGATCTTCGTCGCATTCCGCCTGTCCGCCGGCATCGCACTGATCGTCGCGGTGACGGTCGAGATCGCGATCAATCCGCTCGGCCTCGGCGCCGGCATCATGCAGGCGCAGCAGGCGCTGCGCGCCGACCTGATGCTCGCTTATCTCGTCTGGATCGGCATCATAGGCTACGGGCTCAACTTCGCGCTGGTCGTCGTCCAGCGCCGCATGTTCGGCCGTGCCGCGATCGCCGGGGCAGGCTCATGAGCGCCACCGCAATGATCTGGCGTATTGCGAGTTTTGCGGTCGCGGCTGGCTTTGTCGGGCTCTGGCAGCTTATCGCCAACCTCAAGCTGATCTCACCTGTGTTCTTGCCCGGCCCCGACCGCGCCTGGGCCGCACTGATGCGTGGCTTTGCGACCGGCGATCTCACGAGCAAGCTCGTCGGCACGCTGGAACACATGGCCTATGGCTGGCTCGCTGCCTCGGTTGCAGGCATTGCGCTCGGCGCCCTGATCGGATCGTCTCGCCTGATGCGCATCTACATCGCGCCATCGCTGGAATTCCTGCGTCCACTACCGGTATCCGCGATCATCCCCGTCGCGATCGCGATGCTCGGCCTGACGCAGGGGATGGCCCTGTTTGTGATCGCCTTCGGTGCGATCTGGCCGATCATGCTTGCGACCATTCACGGTTTCGCCGCCGTCGAGCCGCGCCTCTACGAGGTCGCGCGCGCGTTGCAGATGTCGCGCCCCGCAATCGTCTTCAAGATTGCATTGCCGTCGGCCCTGCCCGACATCCTCGCCGGCATGCGGCTCAGCCTGACGGTCGCGCTGATCCTCTCCGTGGTCTGCGAGGTGCTCGCCGGGCTCGACGGCCTCGGCCACTGGGTGTTGTTGTCAGCACGCGCATTCCGCTCTGCCGATTTGTTTGCCGGCGTGATCCTGCTAGGGGCGACGGGCTACGTCACGTCGATTGCCATGTCCCTGGCCGAGCGCAGACTATTGGCGTGGCAGTCGACGCGCTAATTGGTGTGAGGGATGCAGACGGTATGGCGGAGAGAGTTCGTGGCCACTTGAGACAACGAGCGTTCACTATTCACAAGGTGGTGGCGGCTCCGATGATAGTGCTGCGCAGCCATCGGTGGGCAGGAACATCGTCAAAGCGCCGATGCCAGCTCATCACGCTGTGCAGCGTGGGCGCTTCGAACGGCAGATCCCTGATCTCGATCGGATAGGCGCGGCGGAACTCCAGCGCCAGCTTTCGTCCGAGGATGGTGACCAGGTTTGACTGCACCAGAACCGCCCCTGCGGAGAGATAGGGCACCTCGGAAGCGACAAAACGAGCGCTCTTCCGGGCCTTCAGGAACGTATCCACGAACTCCAAATTCTCACCGCTCGAGCTGATCCCCAAATGCCGCAGCTCGGCCAGTGATGCCGTCGTCAACCGCTTCCGCAGTGCTGGATGGCCGCTGCGGAGCACGGCCACGAAGCGATCCTCGATGAGCTGCTCCGAGGCAAACCGCTCTCCGCCCAGGGCTTGCGCCGACAACGCAAGATCAAGCTCGCCGCGGTCGAGTTTGTCCCTGAGATCCAGGGTCCCGCTGGGCACCAATGACAGGCGCACGGCTGGCGCCTGTGCGCGCACCGCAGCCACGATCGGTCCCACCGCGACCACGGCGGCATAATTGTTCACCGCAATCGTGAAACGCCGGTCTGCCGTCGAGGGGTCGAAGATGTCCCCCTCGACCGCGAGCTGCAGCTCGTTGAGCGCCTTGCGAACCGGAAGCGCGAGCTGCTCGGCTCTCGGGGTCGGGCTCATTCCCGCGGGTGTGCGGATAAACAACTTGTCCTTCAACGCATGACGCAGCCGGTTGAGCGCGTGACTGACGGCCGGCTGGCTGATGGCGAGGCTGTCTGCGGCACGTATCACGCTGCGCTCGCGCAACACCGCGTCGAACACCAGGAGCAGATTGAGATCGAGGTTGCGGAGTCTCATGAGGCTTCTATGCACATTGTGAATTGGTAGATTATACCAATTCATTTGAATAATAGCGGCGCGGCGTCCAACTTCAAGCCATGTCAACGCGCTCGCCATACAGGATCGCCGCGCGGCCCGCGCGCACTGCCGCACGGGTCACGGTCGCCGTCATTGCTGGGCCGAACTCCGCGCTGGTTGCGACATCGGAACAACTTGGCCGCTGGTGGTGTCTGACGCCACTCGCTCTATGGTCCACCGTTTCCGTACGCAGCACTGATCCTGATGAGATTTTGCGCGGCGTTGCCTCCGTGCTCGCACGACACGATGCGCACCGGCTGATCCTGATTGCGGAGGGTCAAGCGGCCCGTGCCGCGCTCGAACTCGTGCTGCAAGGAGCCATCGACTGTGCCGGCCTCCTTGCGATCGCCGTATCCCGCACGGCGCTATCGTTTCGCATCGTCCCTACCGCCGCGGCCATCCGACTTGTCGTGCGCGGCGAGGATCGCGAGGACACGCCGGTCGACCTCATCAGCGAGCTGCGCGCTGCCGATATCGACACGCGGATCATCGGGTTCGCTTCGGGCGCTGCGAACGATGTACGAGCCGCGGCGAGCGCCGCCGAAACCTTCGTCCAGGAGCTGGTCGCGAATGCGACCCGCCCAATCCGCCCCTATGGAGTGTAAAGCGATGCTGTCCAGAAAGACTTTTCTCCTCGTCGGCACGGCTCTCGTGGTCGGAACCGGAATCGGTGCTTATGTCCTGCACGACGCCGCGCCTGGCCATGCGGCTGAGCCCAAGCTCGCATCCAAGGCAGCACCGCCCGTTCCGGTGACGGCTGCGCATGCGCACAAGGGCGACGTGCCCATCGTGCTCGAAGGGCTCGGCACCGTGACACCGATCAACACCGCGACCATTCACACCCAGGTCCAGGGGACGCTCGACAGTGTGGATTTCGTCGAGGGGCAGAACGTGAAACGTGGCGACGTGCTGGCAAAAATCGATCCGCGCGTGTTCGAGGCACAGGTCGATCAGGCGGAGGCCGCCCTCGCCCGTGATCAGGCGGCCTTGAAGAACGCGCAAGTCAACCTCGCCCGGACGCAGCCGCTTGCCACGCGCGGATTTGCCACCCAGCAATTGCTCGACACTCAGGATTCCCAGGTGGCGCAGGGCCAGGGCACGGTCGCGCTCGACAAGGCGGCGCTGGAGGCTGCGCAAACCCAGTTGAGCTACACCACGATCACCGCGCCCTTCGACGGGATCACCGGCATCCGCCACATCGATCCCGGCAATATCGTGCATCCAACCGACACGATCGGGCTCGTGATCCTTACGCAACTGCAGCCGATCTCGATCATTTTCACCCTGCCCTCGACCGACATTCCCGAGGTGCAGAAATCGATCGCGTCCGGCGAGGCGTCCGTCGACGCCTATGACGCGGCCAACACCCACAAGCTCGACCATGGCAGCTTGATGCTGATCGACAATCAGGTGGACGCATCGACCGGTACGGTGCGGCTGAAGGCGTCCTTTCCGAATGAGAGGAAGAATCTCTGGCCAGGATCTTTCGTCAACATCCATCTCACCGTCGCGCTCCGCCATGACGCCGTAACCGTGCCGCTGACGGCTGTTCAGCAGGGACCAGGCGGCACCTTCGTCTACGTCGTCGATGCGAACCACATCGTGAGCGCGCGCGACATCAAAGCCGGCCAGTCGCGCGAAGACAAGGTGCTGATCGACCAGGGCCTGTCGGGTGACGAAACCGTCGTCACCGCCGGTCAGTACCGGCTGAAGCCCGGGACATCGGTCGAGGTCGTCCCCGACAATCGCAAGGACATGGTCCAGAACGCCACCACCGCAAGCGCAGGTATGCTGCCATGAGCATCTCCCAAGGAATCTCCCGAGGCTTCATTCGCAACCCCGTCGCCACGGCCTTCCTCGCAATCGGCATCACGATGATCGGCCTGGTTGCCTTCTTCAGGCTGCCCGTCTCGGCCCTGCCGGCGGTCGACACGCCAACGATCCAGGTCACCGCGCAACTGCCCGGCGCAGATCCTCAGACCATGGGATCCTCGGTCGCCACGCCATTGGAGCGCCAGTTCGGGCAGATCGCGGGCCTGACCGCCATGACCTCGTCGAGCGGCTTCGGCAACACTGAGATCACCCTGCAATTCGCACTGAACCGCAGCACCGACGCGGCCGCTCAGGACGTGCAGGCCGCGATCAATGCGGCGGCCGGGCAATTGCCGAAAACCATGCCGTCGCCGCCGATCTTCCGGAAGGTCAATCCGGCCGACGTGCCGGTGCTCCTGATCGCGCTGACGTCGGATACCGAGCCGCTCACCAAGGTCGACGACTATGCCGACAGCATCCTGGCGCAGAAACTGTCGCAGGTGCCAGGCGTGTCATTGGTCACGATCGGCGGCATGCAGAAGCCGTCGATCCGCGTTCAGGTCAATCCGGCGAAACTCGCCGCGGCAGGCATCGATCTCGAGCAATTGCGCGCGACGCTCGGCAACGTCACCGTCAACCAGCCCAAGGGCGTGCTCTACGGCGATCAGCAGGCCTACACGCTCGCGACCAACGATCAGGTGCTGACCGCCAAGGGCTATGACGATCTGATCATCGCCTATCGGAACGGCGCACCGGTCCGGCTGCGTGACATCGGCCATGCCGAAGTCGCGGCGGAGGATTTGACGCTGCACGGCTGGTACAACGACAAGCCGTCAGTGGTCCTCGCCATTCAGCGCCAGCCGGGCGCCAACGTGATCAGCACGGTGGACGGCATCAAGAAGCTGCTGCCGCAGCTGGTCGCGGGCCTGCCCTCGGATATCAAGGTCACGATCGCATCGGACCGGACGCAGACGATCCGCGCCAGCGTCGCGGACGTGCAGTTCACGCTGCTCCTGACCATCGCACTCGTGGTCGGCGTCATCTTCCTGTTCCTGCGCAATTTCTGGGCGACCATCATTCCCGCGATTTCAGTACCGATCTCGCTGATCGGCACGTTCGGCGTGATGTATCTCCTGAACTACAGCCTCGACAATCTGTCGCTGATGGGGCTTTCGATCGCGGTCGGCTTCGTCGTCGACGATGCCATCGTCATGATCGAGAACATCTCGCGGCATATCGAAGAGGGATTGTCGCCGCTGGAGGCCGCGCTGAAGGGCGCCGGCGAGATCGCCTTCACCATCATATCGATCTCGGTGTCGCTGGTGGCGGTGTTCATTCCCCTGCTCCTGATGGGTGGCGTGATCGGACGGATGTTCCAGGAGTTCGCGGTCACCGTGTGCGTCGCGATCGCCGTCTCCGTGCTCGTGTCGGTGACGCTGACACCGACGATGTGCGCCTACCTGCTCTCCGACCACGGCAGGGGTCCGGGCGTAATATCGCGAACGCTGGAACGCGGATTCGTGGCGATCCAGCGCGGCTACGAGGCTGTTCTGTCCGTCGCGTTGCGCTTCAAGCTGGCGACGCTGGTGGTCATGCTTGCGAGCGTTGTGGCAACGGGCGTGCTGTTCGCTGGCATTCCGAAAGGATTCTTTCCCCAGCAGGACACCGGCATGATCACCGGCATCACGGAAGCCTCGGCCGACGTCTCGCCGGCTGAGATGGCGGAGCTGCAACGGGGCGTGATCGACGTGATCGCGAAGGACCCTTCGGTCGCCAACGCCACGGGCTATATCGGCCCGGGCGGGCCCACCGTGACCGAGAATAACGGCCGACTGTTCGTGCTGCTGAAGCCGCGGAACGAGCGCCAGTTCAGCGCCGACGAGGTAATCCGGCAGCTCGATACCAAGCTCGCCAAGCTTCAGGGGATCGCAGTCTTCATGCAGGCGACGCAGGACATCAATCTCGCCAGCCGCCTGTCCAAGACCCAGTACCAGTTCACGCTCACGGATGTGAACCAGGACGAGCTGAACAGCTGGGCCGGCAAGCTGTTCGAGAAACTGAAAAAGCGGCCGGAGTTCGCCGACGTCGCCAGCGATCAGGCCAACGCCGCGCGCCAGCTCAAGCTCAAGATCGACCGCGATGCCGCCTCCCGCCTCGGCATCGATCCGGCGGCGGTAGACAATACGCTGTACGACGCGTTCGGCCAGCGTCACGTCGCCCAACTTTTCACCACGCTGAACACTTACTACGTGATCCTCGAGGTGGATCCGTCGTTCCAAACCGGCCCCTACGCGCTCAACCGCATTTACGTCCGCTCATCGAACGGATCGATGGTGCCGCTCGGTCAGTTCACGACCATTGAATATGGCTCGGCGGCGCTGGCGGTGAACCATCAGAACCAGTTTCCGTCGGTCACGCTGAGCTTCAACCTGTCGCCCGGCACAGCGGTCGGCACGGCAGTCGCCGCCGTGCAGCAGGAGACGGCCGCGCTGCATATGCCTTCGACCATTGCGACGAGCTTCCAGGGCAACGCCCAGGCGTTCCAGTCTGCGCTCGCCTCCACGCCCGTCCTGATCCTGGCCGCGATTATCGCGGTCTATCTGATCCTGGGCATGCTCTATGAAAGCACGATCCATCCGGTCACGATCCTGTCGACGCTGCCATCCGCCGGGCTCGGCGCGCTCATGGCGCTCTGGACGTTCGGCTTCGGGCTCGACGTTATCGGGTTGATCGGGATCGTTCTGCTGATCGGCCTCGTGCAAAAGAACGGCATCATGCTGATCGATTTCGCGCTTCACGCCGAGCGCCATCGGGGACTTTCGACTGAGCAGTCCGCGCTGGAGGCCTGCAAGGCCAGATTCCGTCCGATCCTGATGACGACCATGTGCGCGATGCTCGGCGGCGTTCCGCTGATGATCGGCACGGGGACCGGATCGGAATTGCGACAGCCGCTCGGCTTCGCGATCGTCGGCGGCCTGATCGTTTCCCAGCTCTTGACGCTGTTCACGACGCCGGTGGTCTACATCTACCTCCAGAACGTCAGCGACTGGTTCGCACGCAAGCGCGCGGCGCGTCGCTCTCCCCGTCCCGCTGTCAATCCGGAGCTTGCAGGATGAACGCCGAGACGAAGGATGACATGAGGGCCCAGAATGGCACGCTGTCGGTTCGCACGCGTATCGTCCGAGAGCTCACGGCCGCGTTCTGGGGTTACTGGCTTCTCGCTGCCATGGCGGGCGAGATCGCGGGCCGTGCGCTCAGTCATATCTACCTTCACCGCTCGGGACGAGTGATCGTCGC
Organism: Bradyrhizobium rifense; assembly: GCF_008123425.1. GTDB lineage: Bacteria > Pseudomonadota > Alphaproteobacteria > Rhizobiales > Xanthobacteraceae > Bradyrhizobium > Bradyrhizobium rifense. Next base: position 72,441 of record NZ_VSSS01000014.1, on the reverse strand, counting down.
GCTGTTGCTGTGCTTCCTTGCGATGTCGATATTGCAGGGAGCGACCCGGCGGTTTCCGCGGACAATCTTCTGGTCCACCACATTCTTGCTCAGTCTCTTGGGTGCGGTGCTGGCAAAGACGGCCGACATCTCGATGGGAGGCGGCGACATCGGTGCGATTCTGCTGATCGCCATCCTGCTCATATTCTCGTTCGTGATCTGCTATCGCCTCACGGGAAACCTGCCAGGCCCGACAGACCGCTCCAATGTTCGCGGCTTCTTCTGGATCACGGCACTACTGACCCAAACCGCCGCCAGCGCATGCGCGGACTGGATCATCGACAGCGGGGGCCCGTCGGAGCGTCTGGCGATCGCTGTGATCACGCTTGGCATCGCAGCGGCCATGGGACTCTATTTTTCGACGCGGATGCCGCGTTCGGTATTGTTTTGGTCCGCTTTCGTCCTGTCAGGGACCGTCGCCGCACTCGGAGGACACCTCGTTCCGAGATCAATCGAATTTAGTGGGCAGAATGCAGCACTTCTTGCGACCGCAGCAGCCGCAAAGTTCTTCTACCCCGACAGACCGCTTCTCGGGTTGATGTGCCACCAGTCAGCTAAAGCGGCCTGACCGTTGGCGATTTTCTACGAAGGTCAGCCCGGCGTTCCAAGAGTGACAGTGGTGTCGATGAGGGAGTCAGCGGGCAAGATCTCGCCCGCTGCCCTGAAGCACGGACTACTTCGCGATGCAGGTATCGACGTTCTTGGTTGTGCAAACGTCAAGGCCCGTATAGGTCGGATCTTTAGGCGGGGCTTTACCTTCCTTGACGTCCTTCAAAGCGAACATGGTCTTGTAGCCCATTTCGAACGGACGCTGGCCCACTTGGCCGAGCGAGAATCCTTCCTTCATCTGGTCGATCTGAACCGGCAGCGTGTCGGCAACCACCAACGCAAGATCCTTCTTGGCGATTTTGTCCTTGTAAGGCGTGACTGCAGCACGGTTAGCGTCCGGCACGAATTGCGGGAAGCCGCCCGTCGGCGTGAACGCGTCGAGGCTCGGGTTCTTTGCCATGGTGTCCTGGAATTGCTGCACCGACAGCGGAAAATCGTCGTTGGTGTAGAGCGGGCAGCCGTCGATCTCCTTCCAGCCATTCTGTCCGGTCAACCGTTCCCCGGGCGATTGGGCAGCCTCCTTGCCCGCCAGCGTGTCACGGATGCCCTTCATGCGCTCGTTGTGGTTAGCCGCTGCTGCGCCGCCGGACTGGATGCAGATCGAGCCGCCCTTCGGCTTGATGGTCTGCACGATCTTGGCAATGTTGACGCCGATCTCGTAGTTATGGGTGCCAATATAGGCAAGGCGCAGGTCCTTGTTCTCGGGCAGCAAGTCCGAGTCCCAGGTCAGCACGGGAATGCCGGCACTCTTGGCGGCCTGCAACGCAACCGCCATCGCAGCCGCGTTGGACGGTGACACAGCAATGCCGTCCACTTTCTTTGCGACGAGGTCCTGCACGATCTGCACCTGCTCCTCGCCACCACCATGCTCGCCGGGGCCGATATACATGCATTGGAAGGCCCCCTTGGACTCGGCTTCCGCCTTCTTGCAGCCGTCGCGCGCCTGGTCGAAGAACGGATTGTTCATGTTCTTGGGAACGAGCGCAAAAGTGAACTTCTGCTGCGCGCAGGCCTGTCCTCCCATCAGCGCTGAAAACGCGACGGCCGCCATCAGAATATGCTTGTTCACGTGTCTCCTCCATGTTTGTTGACGCCAAGCCTCCGCCCTTTTTGTGGTCGGATTCCTAGCCACGCTTCCAGGCAACCCATTCGCGGACCGTGGCAACAAGCGACGTTCCGCTCGTCTGCATGCCCAGAAGCACGGCAATAACGATGAACATTCCAACGAAGGCGCCCTGCCAGTTCGAGTCGATGCCGGCCATCAGAAGCGCGTTGCGGATCACTTCGAGAAAGGCAGAGCCTATCACGGCCCCGAATGCAGTTCCGTAGCCGCCCATCAGGTTGGCGCCGCCAATGACGGTGCCGGCGATAACGCGAAGCTCGTAGCCGGTGCCCATCGCGTTGATGGCTGAGCCGCTGTAGCCGAGGAGCAGCAGCGAAGCGACAGAGGCAGTGAATGACGAAAACACATAAGCCTGGAACTTGATCCAGTCGACCGGCACGCCGGTCAGGCGCGCAGCGTTCTCGTTGGAGCCAATCGCATAGAGGTGACGCGCCCACGCTGTAAAGATGAAGATGGCACCGAGGATGAGGGCAAGGATCACCATGACCCAAAAATGGGAGGAGAACTCCGGTATCCAGCGCGGTGCCCAGCCGGCTGGCGCATGCAGCGGCCATTTCGCCTGGCCGATTGCCCTGACGATCGGCGCGTCTGGGCCAAACTGGTAGAGCATCTGATTCCCAGAGATCACGACGGCGAGCGAGCGCGCGATCGACAGCATACCAAGCGTTACGACGAAGGACGGCATACCAATATAGGCAACGAAGAAGCCATTGAAGGCTCCACATGCCAATCCCGCCAAAAGCCCGGCCGCGAAGGCGACGTACCAGGAATAGTGCCAGGTCAGCAGCAACCCGGTGACGATGGCGACGAGCCCCATCACCGAGCCGACGGACAGATCAATACCTCCCGTGATGATGACCACAGTCATGCCGAGGCTCATGATCGCAAGCGGAGCGAAGTTGCGCGTGACGTTCGTCGCGTTGTCGGCCGTGCCGAAGGTCGGCTCCAACCACGTCATGAAGACTACCAGAGCCAAAAGTGCGACGGCTACCCAGAATGCCTGACTTGCCATCAGGCGCTGGAGGGTGGTCTGCTCACGAACTCCGACGACGTCACTGATTGCGGCGTGCGTTTCTTCTATTGCTTTGGCGACACTAGGCTTCACGGATCGCTCCCGTAATCAGGCCGGTGATCTGCTCCGGTGAGGTCGCCGCGGTCTCCTTGTCGGCAACCTTTGAGCCGCGCCGAAGGACAATGATGCGGTCGCAGACCGTAAACACGTCGGGCATGCGGTGGCTGATCAGCATCACCGATACTCCCCGAGATTTCAGCCGGCGGATGAGCTCGAGCACTTCGGCGACCTGTCGTACAGAAATCGCCGCGGTCGGCTCGTCCATCAGGACGAGCTTGGCATTGGACAGCCGGGCCCGGGCGATCGCAACAGCCTGGCGCTGTCCCCCTGACATCTTCTTTACGAGGTCGCGGGGACGCGTTTCCGATTTGAGTTCCGCGAAGAGCTCGCCGGCGCGCTTGATCATCGCCTGCTTGTCGAGGATGCGGAGCGGCCAGATCCCCTTCTTGATTTCGCGTCCGAGGAAGACGTTCTCCGCTGCGGTCAGATTGTCGGCAAGCGCGAGCTCCTGATAGACAACTTCGATGCCCTCAGCCCGGGCCTCGATCGGCCTGTGGAAATGGCATGCCTTGCCATCAACGACGACGGCCCCCTCGGTCGGCGGGAAGTTTCCGGCAATCAGTTTTACCATGGTCGATTTGCCGGCGCCGTTGTCGCCCATCAGCCCGACCACCTCCCCCGCATCGACCGAAAAGCTGACGTCATGCAGTGCCCGAATGGCACCAAAGCTCTTCGAGATGCTCCGCACATCAAGCAAAGCCACGCGTTCCCTCCATCGTGCGGTGGCAGCTCTATCCGGCCGCCTCACCTCCCCGATCGATGCAATTAATATTGCACAAATCTCAATCTCGCAACATCTATTTCATGGGCGTTGCATGAGCACTCGTTGCGGTTTGAGCGAAACGAGTGAAAATCGGGAGTGCGCGAGACCACATCCCGCTTGCCTGGCGCGATGCCATACCCGCGCCTGCACATTTCAGAAAAAGCCTCTGCCTGAATTTCTCAGAGCGGCGTTTCGGGCTGCGGTGACGTATCGTACGCGCCCCAGATACTTTGGTCGAAGTTGATCGTGGCTCCCGTCATCATGCCAGACTCATCACACGACAAGAACGCGACGGCGCGCGCCACCTCGATGGGATTGAGCAACCGACCAAAGGGTTGTCGCGCGGCGGCTTCCTCGAGCCAGTCCGCAGTACGGCCGTGAAAGACCTGCTGCGTATTGAACTCGCCTTCCGAGGCCATCCATCCAATGTTGAGACCATTCACTCGGATGCGATTGCGCAACAGCGCGTGGCCCGCATTTCTCGTCAGAGTGTCAAGAGCCCCTTTCGATGCGCAATATGCAGCTATGAAGGATTGGCCACCCATCGCCGACATCGACGAGATGTTGACGATCGTGCCCTGCACCCTGTCGCGACGCATGAGTTTGATCGCGTCCTGCATGAGGAAGAAGGGCGCGCGCGTGTTGATGGCGAAAATCTTATCGAACAATTCGGGGGTCGTATCGATGATCGTGCCGCGACTCGTGTCACCCGCGGCGTTTACCAGGGCGTCGACGCGCCCGAAGGCTCTGTCCGCCTCAGCCACGACTCTGGCGCAATCCTCGATCTTTGTGAGGTCGGCGCGCACAAATACGACTGCTGCGTCTGTCGCCGCGGCGATCGCGTCGGCCTTCGCTCGGCCCTTCACCTCGTCACGACCACACGTTACGATGCCTTTGGCACCACGCTCGGCAAAAAGTTTGGCGATGGCGGCACCGAGTCCCTGCGTACCGCCGGTGACGATCGCGATCTTTCCATGCATCGACGTCATTCAAGTTTCCCAACGGTTGGTGAGGGCGCTGCTGAGCTTGCCTCCCCTGCTCGACACCCGCAAGCAGGCCCCATTCAAAGTCATCCGATATCGCGGACCTCAACCTTCTTGCCGGTCCTGGCAGACTCGACGGCAGCCTCAGCGAGCACGAGTGCGCGGTAACCGTCGTCAAAAGTCGCCTGGGTCGGCCGACCATCGCGAATAGCCGCAATAAATGCCGCGATCTCGGCTCGGTAGGCCTCCGCGTAGCGCTCGATAAAGAAGTTGAGGTAGGGCTCGGCCGCATCAGTCATGGTCGATCCGTAGAGCTTCAGCTCGTGCGCCTTCTTGTTGTCAGAGATGATCATCCCCTCGCTGCCAAACAGCTCGATCCGCTGATCGTAGCCGAAGCTTGCGCGTCGAGAGTTGTTGATATGGCACAGCTTTCCATCAGCACTGCGCATGATCACCATGATGGAGTCGAAGTCGCCAAACTCGGATCCGATGGTGGGATCAACAAGCGCGCTGCCGGTCGCGAAGACCTCGGTCGGCTCGTCGTTCAGCATGAAACGCGCCACGTCAAAATCGTGGATCGTCATGTCACGGAAGATACCGCCCGAGACCGCAGTGTAACCTCGCGGCGGCATGCCGGGATCGCGCGACGTGATGACGACTTGCTCAAGTTTCCCGATCTTGCCCGCTGCACAGGCGTCGCGCGCGGCCCTATGCCCGGGGTCAAAGCGGCGATTGAAGCCAATCTGAATTGGTACCTTGCAACCTTCGATGGCCTTGCGGCATGCTCGTACCCGATCGAGACTGAGATCAATCGGCTTCTCGCACAAAATCGCCTTGCCGGCCTTTGCAGCGAGCTCGATCAGATCGGCATGCGTGGCAGTTGACGTCGCGATCAGAACCGCGTCGGCCTTATCAACGGCATCTTCCGCACTTGTGCTTACCGTGCAGCCATTTGCTCTGGCGACCGCCTCGGCAGCAGCTACGTTCGGATCGAATACCGTCTCCAGGCGTGCGCCGTCCGCCTGGGCTAGATTCTGAGCATGCATGACGCCGATGCGCCCGCATCCGAGCAATGCAAATTTGATCGCCACCGTTCCTCCCGCCGACACATGTTCGATTTACTTGCAAGAGTTATTGCAGATGTGCAAAACTGTCAATAATTGTTCTTTGGCGTCGTCGATGATTCTGCGCCACCACGATGTTCGTGCGAGGCCACGTGAGTCCCCTGGGTCTTAGTCCGTCGTCAACGGTCAGGCTCCGAACGGGAACGACGTTGTCGGCATTCGCGATGAAACCAATAGTGAGAGCACCTTAAATGCAGGACGTGAAGACACCGGAAGACTATGAGGAATTGATCCGTGTCATCCACGATCGCCATGATGACATGAGCAAGTCTTATCAAAAGATCGCCGTTTATCTGACCCAGAACCCGAATGATGTCGCGGTCCTATCGGTAAACGCTATCGCCGATCGCTGCGGCATCCATGCCTCAAGCTTCGTGCGCTTCGCCCAGTCACTTGGCTATGAAGGTTTCAAGGAGCTTCAAGCCTTATTTCAACGGCGCCTGTCAACCGCCGCCCCGGGTTTCGAGGCACGCATCAAAGCTCTCGACATCGAGTTGGGCGCCCGCGCTGATCGCAGCGAAGTTGGTTTCCTACGCGACCTGGTGGTCCGTGACATTGCCTCCCTCCAGGACATGCTCGCGGACATTTCGCCGAAAGCTCTCTCGGACGCGGTGACCCTCCTTGAAAAGGCCGATTCCGTTTTTCTGATCGGGCAATTGCGTTCGGCACCCGTCGTCGAATTCCTTCGCTACATATTGACCATGCTGAACAAGCGCTGTGTTTTGCTCGACGCAGGCGGCGGACTCGCGACACATATCGCGCGCACGATCCGCAAGAAGGACGTGCTCCTGGCGGTATCGTTCCGGTTCTACGCAAACGAGGTCGTCAATGTCGTGGACGAAGCCGGACGCAATGGGATTCCCATCATCGCGATATCGGACAGCACACTGTCTCCGTTGGCAAAGAGCGCCCGCGTCCTGTTCGCGGTTCCAGAGCATGAGTACACGTTTTCGCGTTCCCTTGCCGCTCCGATGTGCCTTGCCCAGGCCTTGACAGTGGCGCTGGCAGCAAGACTACAGAAGAACGACATCAATCCGCGGATTCCAACAGTTACCGGTCAATAGAACAACGCGAGCTGACTTGCGGTAGCTCGTCACGTTCTCGACTTTCGTCATCCGGCAAGGGGCGCGCAGGGCCACGCAGCGCCTCATAAAACCAGTCGTCGATCGGTTGCAGGGGTAAGTCGCACCATGTCGGGCGTTGGATGGCGGCCACGTGGAGGAGATGTAATGGATTGTGGCTGTCCAGTCAGGCCGGCTTTTTCAATTGCGACCAGCGCGCGCAAGTCCGCCAAGCCCTCCTCACCATCAGCCTCGGGCGGCGTTCCAGCCATGATGCAATCTGAGAAGTATTTTACCTGCGCACCAAAGTGGTCGATCTGCGGAAACTGGGTTTCTCGGACATCGCCGTCGCGGCGCAGGCGCAGCTTTGTTGCCGTCTCGAACCTGAAGCCGGGGTCGAGTTCGAGATCGCCCGACGTTCCGACGACCCGATAAGTGTCGACGGGGGCGGCCCCGAAGCTGGCGACGAATTGCGCCAAACCGCCTGAAGGAAAACGCAGCAAGGCTGCGACGGACGCCTCCACTTCGCGAAAGCGCGGGTCATCGATCGGCCGGTTCACCATCGCCATTGCCTCGATCGGCTCTTCAGCAAAGATGTGACGAGCCGCATTGACGCAATAAACGCCGAGATCCTGTAGCGGCCCACCCCAGCTCGCGGCTTTCAGTCTGTGGTTGCCTGCCGCTGCCTGGAAGCTGAACATCGATTGAAAGAAAAGCGGTTGGCCGATCGCACCGCTGCGGATGTGCTCGAGAACCGCGACGGTTCCAGGTTCATTGTGGAGCCTGTAGGCCGTCATCAGAAACACGCCGGCCTCACGCGCAGCGGCGATCATGGCGAGCGCATCCTGTTCGCTCGTAGCCAGCGGCTTCTCGACCAGGACGTGCTTGCCGGCCCGAGCGGCGCGAATTGCGTGGTCTGCATGCAAGTCGTTGGGCAGAGCAATATACACCGCGTCGATCTCAGAGCTTCCTAGAAGGGCATCGTATCCGTCGTAGTCGACGATCCGGCCAACACCGTAGAAATTCGCCAACCGGGCGGCCTTGTCCCGATCGCCCGTCACGATCGCGCTGACCTTTGAGTTTTCGGACTGCGCGACCCCTGGCAGAAAGGCTTGTTGCGAGATCCAGCCCGCGCCGACAACTGCATACTTGATCATCGTTTCCTCTCCCGGGTCTCGCGTGCAACGGCGTTCGCTTGCTATCGGTCAGTCATACAAGGGAGGACGCGGTCCATATTTCAGGGTTGCCACACCCCCTCCGGCGAGGGCCCCGGCGATTTGCTCCGCGATGGCCGAGGCGACATAGCCATCCCATGCGCTCGCTCCGACTGAGGCACCGGCTTTCACTGCGCTGACCCAATCAGCCATCTGCCTGCGGTATGCCTCTTCGAACCTGGGCACCCAATTGTCCGGATACGAAAGACCACCAGCTCGATCTCTGTTCAGCAGCGTCAGCGATGCCGGAGCCAGCGATATCGTGCCTTGCCGACCTACCAGCTCCACATGGACGTGATAGCCGTAGCTGGCGTTTACGAAAACCTCAGTCGAAACAAGCTCGTCCTTGTCGGTTTTCATCGTGATCATGAGGGGTTCGCCGCCCGGCCCCGCCGCCACGCGCGCAGAAACCATCTCCGATCCCAGGAGCCAACGGCTCGCGTCGATCTCGTGGACGAACGAATTCGTGATGGCCATCGGACCGTTGAACCAATCCGGCGCGCGAACGTTGCGGTGCACGTTGTGCAATAGCACGGACCCACCCAAGGAACCGGCGTCTTTGACGCGCTTGATCTCCCGATAGCCGGGGTCAAACCGGCGCATGTATCCGACCTGAATGAGCTTACGACCCAAACCGACTTCAGCCTTCACCACCTCCAGGGCATCAGCCGCTGAAGACGCCAACGGCTTTTCGCAGAGAACCGGCTTGCCCGCCGCGATGCAGGCGCGTGTTAGCGACGCATGTGTTGAGTCGGGAGATGCAATCACGATCGCGTCGATCTGATCCGACGCGATTAACGATTGAGGATCGGAAAAGACGGTTGCTCCAGAGGCAACTGCCTGCGCCCGGGCCGCGTCCGCATCAAAAATCCCCGCAAGATGAGCACCGGGGGTCTCGTGCCGGAGTATCCGAGCATGCTCGGCGCCCATCACACCTGTCCCGATGACTCCTATTCCGATGCTCATTTCACCTCCACCCCAACCTCGTGCCAATATTGCCCCGCCGATCCAGGGCAAGACCTGAGCGGTTCCTGGAATGCGGCGACACCCGATCCGTGCGGTTCATGGCACGACCTCATAACCGGCCGACGCCATCAGGCGGATCAGTTCCGCGTGCCCTTTCCTGGCCATTTCCAACGGCGGACTGATCTTCGGGTCCTGCTCCGCTTCGACGACGAACCACCCCTCGTAGCCATAGGACGCGAGACGGGCGATGATCGCGACAAAGTCGAGCGAGCCGTCGCCCGGTACAGTGAACGCCCCTTTCACCACCGCGTCGAGGAAACTGTCTCGCTTCCGGTCGAGCTTTTCGATGACGCTGCTGCGGACGTCCTTGGTATGCACATGGCTGATGCGGGAGTGATGTTTATCGATGACACGCAAGACGTCGCCGCCGGCAAAAGCCATGTGGCCGGCATCGAACAACAGCGGTAACGCCTCTCCCGAATTCGCCATAAGCAGGTCGAGTTCAGCTTCGGTCTCGATCGCCGCAGCCATGTGGTGATGGTAGGCGATCGGCATTCCCTGCCCCGCACACCACTCAGCGAAAACCGTCATCTTGCGTCCATATGCCCTGACTTCCTCCTCGGAAAGCTTGGGTTTGGTATCGAGCGGCGCGGAGCGAACCCCCTGGATCGAACGCGCAGTTTCGCCGTAGACGATGCAGGGCGCCTTCGCCGCAATGAAGAAGTCCATCTGGGCACGGATGCGGTCTTTTTCCCGTTCGATGTCGCCGTCGAGCAGAAGGCCGGAGAACCAGCCACCGCACACGGAAATGCCAAATCGGGCGAGTATCGGCCCGAGTTCCTCCATGTTCATGGGGAAGCGCCGACCGGTTTCCATTCCCGTGAAACCGGCGACACTCGCCTGGTGTAAGCACTCCTCCAGATTCACGTCATCGGACAGCTCGGCAAGATCGTCGTTCCACCAGGCAATGGGGGCAATTCCAAGTTTCGCTTTCATGGCTCATCACACTCCGATGCGCTGTTTCGCGCGGATAGCTTCTTGTTGCTTGCGCGCATCTCGAACCGTCGCGCGCGAGGATATTTCGGGCACGCCGACATCCCAGTCGGCGTCGCCAGGAACCCACGAATAGGCGTCCGAGGCGATCGAAAGCACCGTGGTGCGATCGTTGCCTTTGGCCCATTCGAGTGCTGCAACAAGGTCGGCGAGGCTCTCGCAGCGCCGTGCAGCCGCCCCCATGGACTCGGCGTGCTTGGCAAAATCAACGTGAGGAGGATTGTCGCGATTCTGAACTCGACAATCGGTCAACAGATTATTGAAGCCCGGCACGCCTTTGAATTGTTGTAACCGGTTGATCACCGCAAACCCGCCGTTGTCACAGACCACAACGATCATCTTGTGACCGCTCAGAACCGTCGAGTAGATGTCGGAGTTCATCATCAAATAGGTGCCGTCGCCGACCATCACGATGGGCGTGCCGCCGAGCCCGCCGGGCCCGGAATTGGCCATCGCATGGCCCCAACCAGCGGCGATCTCGTAGCCCATGCAAGAGAAGCCGAACTCGAGATCGAAGGTATTCGGCGCCTTGACGCGCCAGCCCTTTGCCACTTCACCCGGGAGGCCGCCGGCCGCTGAAATCAAGGTATCTCTGTCGCCGGCGGACGCATTCACTGCCTGGACTATCTGCGCGTAGGTCGGCACCGGAGCATTGCTGGCGGCCTGCAATGACTCGAGCAGCGCGTCCCATTCCCTAAAGAGCATCTGGGCACGCGTCATGTGGGCTGGGTCGACGCGCCACGCGCCGAGCTCCGCGTCCAGCTCTGCAACCGTCTCGCGCGCGTCGCCCACCACCGCCAGCGCACGATGCTTTACCGCATCGAACCTGGCCGCGTTGATCGAGATGAAGCGCGCATCCGGGCCGAAAGCGGTCCATGAGCCCGTCGTGAAATCCTGAAGACGCGTTCCGATCGCAACGATCACGTCGGCTTCGGCTGCGAGCGCGTTCGCCGACGTTGAGCCGATAATTCCGATCGGGCCCGCATGCGCCGGGTGAAAGTGGGTCACGGCGCCCTTGCCGGCGACGGTCTCCACAATAGGAATTCCGCGCTTGACCGCGAAATCCGCGACGACATCTCCCGCCAGCGAGTAGCGTACGCCGCCGCCGGAGATGAGGATCGGCTTCTTCGCGGTCTTGAGCAGCGCGACTGCTTCCGCGAGTTTCTGACGATCGGGACGCGCCCGCGGAATGGTCCAGGTTCGAGACTCGAAGAAGGCCTCGGGGTAGTCGAATGCCACCTCCTGGGTGTCCTGAGGCAGAGCGAGAAAGGCCGGGCCACAGTCGGCCGGATCGAGCATCGCGGCCACGGCCTGCGGGAGCGAAGAAATGATCTGCGCGGGATGGGTGATCCGATCCCAATAGCGCGTAACCGCCTTGAAAGCGTCGTTCACCGTAACGGTCGGGTCGCCAAAATGCTCGACCTGCTGAAGAACCGGATCCGGTAGCCGATTGGTGAACGTATCGCCAGCTATGAGAAGAAGCGGCAAGCGATTTGCGTGAGCTGTTCCCGCCGCCGTCACCATGTTCAGAGCGCCGGGGCCAATGGACGACGTCGCTACCATGATTTGCCGCCGAAGCTTGGCCTTGGCAAAACCAACGGCTGCCAACGCCATCGACTGCTCGTTCTGCCCGCGCCATGTGGGCAGACGATCCTGCACCGCCTCCAGCGCCTCGGACAGGCAGGTGACGTTCCCATGACCAAAAATACCGAACACGCCGGCGAACAGGGGCGCGCGAACACCTTCGATTTCGGTGAACTGCTGAGTCAGCCATCGCACCACGGCCTGGGCCATTGTGAGTCGGATTGTGGCGCCGGTCATGTAGTCTCCTCCCTCGACGATTTGTGAGGAACATAACCTCGCGCATCGAATATTGACAATCATATTTTTTCGCAACAATTATTGCCAATGACGGTAACGTCAACGACATTCCGCGCTGGACTTTTGCGCTGGTCGCCTCAACTCCGACCTCATCATGAACAGGGAATTCCGACATGACCAAACCGAAGCTTCGCATCGGTCTTATCGGTAGCGGCTTCATGGGCAAGGCGCACGCTTTCGCTTACTCCATAGCCGCGCGCGTCTTCGACCTGCCTTTCGAGCTGGAACTGCATACGATTGCGGATATCAGCGGCGAGGCGGCGGTGAGAGCAGCCTCGGCCCTGGGCTTCGCGCGCGGGACCTCCGACTGGCGCTCGCTCGTGGTGGACCCAGCCATCGACGTCGTGAACATCACCACGCCCAACGCGCTCCACAAGGAAATGGCCCTGGCTGCGATTGCCGGTGGCAAACATGTCTACTGCGAGAAGCCACTGGCTCCGCTTGACACAGACTCCCGCGAAATGGCCGAGGCCGCTGAAGCGGCCGGTGTAAAGACACAAGTCGGTTTCAATTACCTTTGTAACCCGATGCTGCAACTCGCGCGCGACATGATCGCCGCCGGAGAGCTCGGCGAATTACGCGGCTACCGCGGAGTCCACGCCGAAGATTACATGGCAGACAGCGCTGGGCCGTTCACCTTCCGGCATGATCCGGCTGGTGGCGGCGCGCTGGCCGACATTGGCAGCCACGCATTGGCAACGGCCGAATTCTTAGTGGGTCCGGCCGCTGGACCGATCACCCGGGTCATGGGAGATTGCGTGACGATGATCAAGGAACGTCCCGACAGCAAAGGCGGCCGGAGGCGTGTCGAAGTCGACGATGTCGGGCGAGCCTTCCTCCGTTTCGCGAACGGTGCCTCCGGCTCGATCGAGGGGAATTGGATTGCGACCGGGCGGAAGATGCAACACGACTTCGAAGTCTATGGAACCAAAGGCGCCCTCGCCTTCAGCCAGGAACGATTCAACGAGTTGCACTTCTTCTCGACCGATGACCGCCGTGGCCGTCAGGGATTCCGCCGGATCGAGGCGAGCCCGGACCATCGGCCATACGGCCTGTTCTGCGTTGCGCCGGGCCATCAGCTTGGCTTCAATGACCTGAAAGCGATCGAAGCTGCAGGGTACCTTGATGCTATCGCTGGACGTCAGCCGGAGCCATTCAACTTCCGCGCGGGCCTGCGCATCCAAACGCTCGTCGAGACCATTCATGCCTCGAGTCGCGCGGGAACATGGAAGGACGTTCCTCGACAAATTCCCGATTGAAAGGGAGCGACGCCTAACCCAACGTACAGGCTCCAGAGCAGGAGCTTGTGGTGTCAGTGCTTCAGGTCACCGAATCCGTCATGGGCGTCCCTATACCGCCCATATAAGACGACAAACGCCTTCCTCTCGAATTCAAACGCCTTCGAGCTCATCTACTGCGCAAGCATTTGCCAACGGTGGCGATGGAGACAGAAGATGATCTACCCGGCTCTGGCAAGAGATCCGAAGAGCTTGGCCCGAAAGGCTGCTTTGGCCATATTCCGGTTCCTCCTGGGGAATGACGGCCCGCGCATGCGATACCGCCCCGAAGCTCACTACATGCGGGGGCCGGGCCCGAAATGGCGGCAGAAGCACGGCCTGGATCGATCCATGAAATCGTGAGCGCTTCATCGCAAATCGTGTTTGCAAACTCCGCCCCGCGCGACGCTCAGCCTGCCGCCACAACGGCCGGCTTGGCCTTCGGCGCCTTGTCGACGCGCTTCGACCAGGAGCGGTAGTACGCCAGCGCGGTCATCATCAGGATCCCGACAATGCTGACCACGATCTGCATCCAGATCGCGCCGGAGACCTCGACCAGCACGACATGTGCGGCAAAGGACAGGAATATCCCGGCGCAAAACACTTCGAGCGACTGTTGACCGCATTTGATTGCGGGCCGAAAGATCGCCCATTCCAGCGCCGGCCAATCGCGTGGCAACAGACGAACGACGAAGAACGCGAACACGACGAAGTGCAGCAGGCGATAAGGCGCGAGGTTGGTCTTGTCGTTCGGATTGAAGGCGCCATAGATCTCCGGCGGGATCAGTGCCCGTAGTCCGTCAAACCGAGCCGCCATCGTCATCACCAGAGCGAACAGAAGATAGCCGATGCCGAGCACCAACGCGGTCCGCGACCGGATGAACGGCATCGCCTGCCCCGATCCGCCAAGCGCAAACCAGGCCCCGAACGTGAACAGAAACTGCCACGCGAATGGATTGAAGTACCAGAGGCCGGTTGGATAGGCCGAAACGTTCCAGCCGAAGTGCCTGGCCGCCAAATAGAGCACCCCCGAGGCGGCCAGGGTCATATTGGGTCTGCGCAGCATCAGCCAGAGTATCGGCGGGAAGACGCCCATCAGCACGATGTAAAGCGGCAGCACATCCATGTTCACCGGCTTGAAGCGAAGGATCAGCCCCTCGAACAGGAACTGCGCAGGATTTGCCAGGAAGCCCCGGATGTTGAAATCGTCGGTGAAACCGGAGTTGCCAGATCTCTGCGCAACATATCCGATTTCGGCGAGATAGAGCACGAAGAGGAAGACGTGGGCGACATAAATCTGCCAGACGCGCTTCAGAAGCCTGGTCGCGCCAATGACAAACCCGCGTTCGAGCATCATCCGCGCAAAGACGAAGGCGACCGTGTAGCCGGAAATGAAGATGAAGAGATCCGCGGCATCGCTGAAGCCGTAGTTGCGCGTTGTCACCCAGTTCACGATGTTGTTGGGGATATGGTCGAGGAAGATTCCCCAATTTGCCACACCTCGGAACAGGTCCAGCCGGAGATCCCGGCCTTTCGTCGGCAGCGTAGCGAGAATCTTCATCGTCAACGCACCGAAGCCTTGCCCATCTCTTCCACCGACGATTTGCCTGCGCAGCGCCGGGATTGCGGCGTCTAGAGCCCGCCCCCCCAAGCATTGCGACATGGTCGCCATCAGCGTAGCGACCCCATGACTGCGCGTATTGGACAATTGTGCGCATGTTGGATGTGAGGTCGGCAGAACGACAAGGACGAGGCTGGCAGAGCAGCCCGACTTTCAATTTGTCTCTGGAAAATGCCATTCGGTCCATGAGTCACGACGCGCGAGGCGATTGCGCGAGGCAGGTCTCGATAGTGCGCGCCTGTCCATCGGCTCAAACCAGCAGCACGCCTCGGCCGGTCCCTGGAGCTCATTGGGACTGCGAGCTCTTGCCACACGAACCGATGGAATTGCCCTGGACCTCCTGTGCCTGGTTCGCACGGGTGGATGCTCGGCAACGGCCGGTCGAACATCCGGCTTCGCCGCCGCGTCGGCCTGAGGGGCGACGACCGGTTGATCCGTCCTGTCATCGGGCAGACGCTCGACCAAGTCGCGGGCCGGCGCCACATCGATGGATGGGGAAAAAAATGTCGGCTGGCTGGTATCCAAGACGACCTTCTCCGGCCATTTGCGCTCGGATGCAATCCGGATGGCGGCCGCGCCGGTGCTGTTCGGCCGATCGGAAAACCTGTCCGGCAGCTCCGGCAAAGACCAGCCGGCTATCAGCAGAAGAACGGCGAGTGCGCCCCCGACGACCGCAAGATATTTTGCCATGGGCAAAGCCGATGGCTGCGGCGGTTTCGGCAATCTCGATCGACCCATGACGGCAATGCTCGGCCGCTCTCAGCGCCGTGCGGCGAAGCCACAGTGCTGCTGAGGGACGGCGACCTCGACTAGAGGAAATTCTCCTTCACCATTTCCCAGACGTCGCCTCCGCGACCGTGCAGGACGGCACGAGCGGAATAGAGCGCCATCCCGATTGCAGGCTCGACCTGCATGAATGGCGGCATGACGAGCTGCATCGGGTTGACGTGCACGTGCAGAAGCGCCGGTCCCGGTTGCGCCAGCCAGTCCTTGACTGCGGTCTCCAGCTCGCTTGCGTCCGAAACGGTCTGGCCCCAGAGACCCAGCGCACGCGCAACGCCGGCGAAATTTGGATTCTTCAACTTCGTGAAGGTATCGAGCATGCCTTCCGCCTTTTGCTCGATCTCGACAAAGCCAAGCTTGCCGTTGTCATAGACGGCAATTTTGATGGGCAGTTCCTGCGAGACGACCGTCATCAGGTCTCCGAACAGCATCGAAATTCCACCGTCGCCTGCCATGCATATGACCTGGCGGCCGGGTGCTGCCTTCTGGAGCCCGATGGACGACGGCATGCCGTTGGCCATCGTTCCATGAAGCAGGCTGGCGAACATGCGGCGCTGCCCGTTCGCCTCGATATGGCGATAGGCCCAGGCAGCCGGGGTGCCGTCATCGGCGGTGAACAACGCATCCTTTGCCGCATGGCGGCTGATCACCTGAGTCAGATAGCTTCCGGGAATACTGCCATCGTGGCCGGCAGCAACCTTGGCCCGTTCGGCTTCCCGATATTTCGCATAGCGCTTCACATACGCGCTTCGGAACGAGGCGTCGGTGCGCTCGACCAGCTTCGGCAGCAAAGTCTCCAGTGTCGCCTTCACATCGCCGACGACACCCTTCGTGATCGGATGACGCCGTCCCAGATGGGTCGGGTCGATATCGACCTGTACGATCTTGGCCTTGTCCGGGTAGAATTGCCGCCAGGCAAAGTCCGCGCCCAGCATCAGCAACGCGTCGCAGTCCAGCAAGGCGTGGTACCCGGCCTCGTTGCCGAGCATCCCAGTCATTCCAATGTTGTAGGGATTGTCAAACTCGAGAAAATCCTTGGCCCGTGACGTATGCGCAATCGGCGCCTTCAGCCTGTTGGCGACTGCGAGAATCTCCTGATGCGCCCCCTGACAGCCTGAGCCGCCGTACAGGACGACATTTTCACTCGTGTTGAGGATCTCTGCGATCCCATCAAGATCCGTATCGTTCGGCCTGGTGACGGGCCTGGCGACGTGCACCGCATAGGGGATCTTGTCATCAACGCTCGAGGCGGAGATATCCGCCGGCACGATCAGCACGGCAACACCGCGTTTCGCCAGAGCCGTCTGGCAGGCGATCACCGTCTTCCGGCGCGCCTGTTCCGGGGTATGGATCATGTCGCAGAAGACGCTGCAATCCCTGTAGACCTGCTTGAAGTCGACCTCCTGGATGAAATCGAAGCCCAGTTCGTCGCGAATGATCTGACTTGCGATCAGGATCACGGGCGCACGATTGCGATTGGCCTCGAAGATCCCGTTGATGAAATGCAGGCTTCCGGGTCCGCAGCTGCCGGCAACTGCCGTCAGGCGATCGGCGAGTTGCGCCTCCGCCTGCGCGGCGAACGCTCCCGCCTCCTCGTGTCTCATCGATATCCACTCGATCTCGCTTTTCTCGAGGGAGCGGGCGATCAGATTGAGGGTGTCGCCGACGACGCCGTAACAATGCTTGACGCCTGCGCTTTGCAAGGTCTCGACAATGATATCCGCGACCAGCTTACCCATGACATAACCCATGCTGTGACCGTTCCTGCCACAGCGTGCACCCAACTGCGCTGCCGGGGCTTGGATCGGAATGCGAGGACTTGAACCCGCCTGCGCAGACGGCACACGGCTGCGGATGGCGCACCGTTCAGCCGACGTCCTCGGTTCCGGATTGGAGCTGGCCGAGCATCTGCACGGCGCGGGTCCGAACAGGAAATGAAATTCCGGCCGGCATTCGATCAAGACTCGCGCCGAGATATTCGTAAGCTTCCGGCATGCGATCCTGTTTCAGCAACAGCCCGGCCAAGTCCGTCGCGGCCTTCAATTCGAACAGGGTGGCGGACTGGCGTTTGGCCCAGTCGATTGCCGACAGCAGGCTTGCTTCGGCGCCGGAATGATCCTCCGCGGATCGAGACGCCAGGATGAGGCCTTTCATCCTGAACAGGGCGGGCATGTGCAAGAATTTGCCGGCACGCTGCTGTTGCGCGATTGCATTCACCGTGAGGGTCAGCGCCTGCTCATGCTCACCGAGGTCCGCAAGCGCGACGGCCAAATCGCAGGTAAAATCCATGTTCAGCATCTCATGATGCTGGGCGTGAAGCTCTTCCAGGGCCCTCTTCAACAATTGGATTGCTTCGCTGCGCTTGTCCTGAAGAAGCAGCCATTGGCCCTTCAGGCCAGCCGCTATGGCGCGATATGGCATCAGGGAATGCGCAACGGAGAGCTCACTCAGCTCACCAATGTACTGGTCCGATTGGCTCAGGTCCGCCATGGCCAGAAACACAGGAAGGATCAAGGCCAGGGATCGGCATAACGTGGCGGGGTTGCCTGACCTCTTGGCTTCCTCTCTGGCGCGCCTTGCATAGTCCAGCGATTGGCCGAGCAAGCCCCTGTACAGGAGAGAACGTGTCATGCCGACGAGCAGAAAGCTCGTATAGTGAAAGAGATATGGTTCCGTTCGGGGGCGCGGTCTGGACGCCAGGTGCCGGAGACCCGCTTCGCAATGTAGCTGTGTGGCAAGGTGATTTCCCGACAGATGTTCGGAGGCCGCCAGCATTGCTTCCGCCAGCGCCATGTCGTCGTGATTTCCCGTTGTCGACGCCAGTTTCCTGCTCCGGGTGGCGATCTCGCTCGCACCTCGGATGTCCATGGTCCAGTGCGAATACATGAAAAGTCCGCTGAGAACCCTCAGCTCGTGAGCGAGATCGCCCTGTTCGATTGCAATATCCAGCGCGTTCGCGAAAGCAGTCCGCACGCGTTGATCGTTGCTTTCCGTATGCATCAAGGCCAGCGGAATTGATGCAGAGATCTCCATGGCGAAGCGGGAGTATTGATGCGGACCTCCCAGGCCCGCCATTGCGCGCTCGGCCCATGCCTGGCATTCGATCAGCAGCGACAGCTCCAGAAACACCTGCGTGGAAGCGGCGGCCAGTCTCGTTGCCGTCTCGGCATCGCCGCGCGGCCCAAAGCTCCATTCGAGCGCCGCACGGACGTTGCTCAATTGGTCGGAATAAGCCGCGGCTTTTTCGGTGCCCGGCAGACCTGATAGAAACTCCCTCAGCGCTTCGAGATGTCCGGCGAGGTACTCCGCATGCCGGCCGAAGACCATGTCGACTTCGTCATGCTCCTCCAGTTTTGCCAGTGCGTATGCCCGGGTCGTGTTCGGCAGCCGATACTGCGCCTGCACGACATCGATCCGAGTTGTTATCAACGACTTCTCGACCAGCCCTGCGACGGCGTCGAAAATGTCCTCGGCGGCCACACCGGGTTCTCCGGCAACAGACCGCGCGGCATCGAGAGTGAAATGTCCAACGAAAGCAGCGATGCGTCGAAAGACGATCCTCTCTGCGTCGGACAGCAGATCGTAGCTCCAATCCAGGGTCGCCTTGAGCGTCCGATGTCTGGCGACTGCCGTCCGATGGCTCAGTCTCAGCAATTCCAGCCGGGAGACCAGGAGGTCAACCGTGTTCTCCAGGCCAAGGGCGGCGACCTGCCCCGCGGCCAGCTCGATCGCCAGCGGAATCCCATCCAGCTTTCGGCATATGTCCGCGACGAATGGCGCCTCCTGGTCGGAGAGAACGACACGACCTGCTCGCATTGCCACGCGCCGTACGAACAACTGCACTGCCGGATATCGCAGCACTGCATTTGCCGTTTGCTCCGAATCGCCTGGCGGAAAATCAAGAGGAAGAACCCGGCAGCAATGCTCACCCTCGACTTTCAACAATTCCCGGCTCGTGGTCAGAACATGAATCTCTTCCGTTTGCTGGTAGAGTTGTTCGGCAAACGATGCGACCGCCTCGATCACATGCTCGCAGCTGTCGAGTATGATGAGGAGCCTCCGCGACCGGATGAGGTCGACCAGCTCCGGGCCTGGGTCTTTCGATTTGAGTGAAAACCCCAGGGATGTCGCAACGGCCGCGGCAACATGGTGCGGATCGGTGACACTTTCCAGATCGACAAAAAATATCTCCCTGCCGAACGCCTCGGCGACGACGCGGCCGACGGCCAGAGCGATGGCTGTCTTGCCGATGCCGCCGGGACCGAGCAGTGTCACGAACCGATCTTTCAGAAGCCTGTCGCCGACCTCAGTGACGAACGTCTCGCGTCCAATCATCATGATCGGTCGCACCGGAAGCCCGGCTTGATGCCGGGACCTGGCGGCCCTGCTTTCGGTGGCGCCTTCAAGGGAGGCCAATGTGCCGACGAAGGAGTAGCCCCGTCCCTTGATGTTTGCGATGTAGCGGTTGCCGAATTGGCCGTCGCCAAGCGCCTTGCGGATCGCGGCCACGTGGACCCGGATGCTCCCCTCCTCGACCGTCACGTCCGGCCAGACGTGATCGATCAACTCCTGCTTTGCGATCACCTTGCCCGGTCGCTCCGCAAGGTAGATCAGGATCTCGAGGGCCCTGCTGCCGAGGGGCAGCGCCACGCCGTCGCGCCGAAGCGCCCTCTCTTTGCTCGAAAGCTCGAAGGGGCCAAACCGCAGATTTCCACGAGGCTCGTCGTCAGCCATGGCTGTTGGCACGGGCTTGGGGTGCTTTTCCTGGATGTTCATTGCTCCGCGCGAAACCCAAGCGTGCGTTCTTGATAGACATCAGCTTGCTTTCGGCTCCACGCGCGGATCTGAAGGGACCAGCACGCGGCGACCGGCGTGCGGACTGCACACAACCGACAATGCCCGGCGCTTCCCTCTCGCTGACAGAGATCGTACACTTTCGCCATTGTTTGCATCCCCCGAATGGGGGGAGGACCGACGTGGTTAGGGGGAGCCCTTGATTCAGCCGCACTCCAGCCATCCGGCTCATGGAACGGGCCCCTTGCCCGGCGGGGGACAGCTGCCATTTCTCGCGACCAAGATCTTGCCGGCACGGTTCGGCGGGCTGGTCGCGCGCCCCCGGCTCCTCGCCATCTTGTCCGAGCTTCTGGCCAAGCGACTTGGCGTCATCAAGGCTCCGGCCGGCTTCGGCAAGAGCTCACTGGCCGCCACCTGGGCCGAGACGCTCGAGCAAGACGGCAATGCCGTTGCGTGGCTGACGATTGATCCGGACGACGACGAGGCCACTCGGTTTCTGTTTTACGTTTCGCAGGCCCTGCACCACGCCTGCCCGGGCGTCGGCGCCGGCGCGATCGGGCTGATTCTCGAGAACAATCTGATCGACCCAACGGCGATCCTGTCGAGCCTGATCAACGATCTGGCCGAGATCGAGGATGATGTTTACTTGTTTCTCGAGGACTATCACTGGGTCAGCGCTTCCCGCATCCATCAGACCGTTGCGTATTTTCTGAAGCACGCACCGTCCCACTGTCATGTGGTGCTGACGACGCGTACCGAACCTCCGCTGCCGCTCGCGACCTTGCGCGCTCAGAACCAGCTGATCGAGATCGACGCCGAAGCGCTGCGGTTCGACATGCAGGAGACAAAGGCATTTCTGGACGGCACCAAGCCCGGGGTCCTGGAAATCCCCGACGTCCAACTCCTGCAACGCAAGACCGAAGGGTGGCCCGCGGCGCTTCGAATTATCTCCTCCATGCCTTCGCAGTCCGGATCCGGTCTAAGAGAGTATGTCCACAATCTCTCGGGTTCGCAGCGTCCAATCGCCACCTACCTGACCGAGATGCTGGATGGGCTCCCGGCCGAACTGGTCGACTTCATGTTGCGAACGGCCGTTCTTGACAGGCTCTCCGGCCCCCTGTGCGAGGCGGTAACGGGCTCGAGCTCGAGCCGCATAATCCTGGCATCCCTTGCCCAGCGCCAAATGCTGCTCACGCCACTCGACAATGACGGTGTCTGGTTTCGCTATCACACGCTGCTTGCCGAGTATCTGAGACAGCGGCTGGAGGCGGATCGCGGCCTCGAGATTCCTGAACTGCACGGGCGTGCGGCGCTATGGTATGCCTCTCATGAATTGTGGACCGAGGCGGTTCAGCACGCGATTGCGGCCGGCGCTTCCGATCGTGCGATCGGCTGGATCAACAATTGCGCGATGGCCTTGATCAAGCGAGGCGATCTCTTCACCCTTCTGGAATGGCAGCGCCAATTTCCCGACGAACTCATGCGAGGACAGTGCGAGGTCCGGTTGGCGATCGCCTGGGGATTGGCGCTCGCGCTTCGCTTTGAGGAGGCCCTGAAGCTCGCGGCCGACATCGAAGTCGATATCGCGGCAACGCCACTGCCCGATGGCAACTTGCTGTGCGAATGCCAGGCGATTCGCTCGGTCGCCATCGCGCTGAAGGATGACAGCGAGAGCCCGCTGCCTCTGGCACAGGATTGCGTGAATCGTTCGTCCGATCCCTGGACCGCGAACGTCGCCTCAAACGTCGTTCGCTTCAGTCATATGAAGGCGGGCAACCTCAAGCAGTTCCATGCAACACCCTGGATACCCTATTCGGTCGAGGAGGATCGCAGAAACGTATTTGCTTCGGTGTACCGACACTGCCTGAACGGGCTCGCAGAAGAGCGGCAGATACGTCTGGCGGCGGCAGACGAGCACTACCGCGAGGGTTTTCGGATCGCCGAGCAGGATGTCGGGCCGAATTCGGTTGCCGCGGCCTTGCCCGCAAGCCTGATCGCGCGAATGAAGTACGAGCAAGGCCTGCTCGATGAGGCGGAAGCCTGGGTGATCGATCGCGTCCCGCTGATCAACTCGGGGACGATGCTCGACTGCGTGTGGAGCACCTATTTCGTGATCTCCCGGGTCGCCGCGGCGCGGATGAACTTCGAGCGGGCGCGCACTCTGTTGGAGCGCGCCGAAAATCTCGGCGTCGCGCGGGATTGGGGGAGGCTCTCGGCCGGCGTGATCGCCGAGCAGGCACGGCTCTATTTGAACGATGGCCGGCTGGATGAAGCCGCCGCCTGCGTCGATCGCCTCGAACGCCTGGCACTCAAATACCCCGCACCGAGGCCTGGCGCCTGGTCGGAGATTGGATGGTACCACAGATTGACCCGCGCTCATTTGCTGGGCCAGCAAGCTCGCCCGGACGAGGCCATTTCAATCCTGCAACAATTGCAGCACGAAGCCGAAGCCATGGAACACCGTCAATTCCTGATCTGCATTGCGATCCGTCAGTCGGCAGTTCAGCTCAGCGCGGGCAAGGCCGCGGAGGCTGTGAGCCGGTTTCGTCGCGTGCTTGCCGCGTGTGCGGCGGCCGGTCTCTATCAGACCGTGCTCGACGAGGGGCCAGCCATTTCAGAGCTTCTCCGGGCGACCCGGGAGGGAGGAAACCTCAAGGCGGACCTGATCCCCTACGTCGATCGTCTCGCGACGGGCCTCCAGCGCGCACGACAGGATCGCTCGGCGCCGAGTTCGAGCGCACGGATTCTCGGCGCATTGAGCCGTCGCGAGACCGACATTCTCACGCGGATCGCGGATGGATTGTCAAACAAGGAAATCGCCCGAAGCCTCGATATCGGTCCCGAGACCGTGAAGTCGCACCTCAAGAGCGTTTTCAGCAAGCTGGGTGTGGAGAAGCGCGCGCAGGCCGTGTCACGCGCGCAGACCCTGGGCATTGTCACCACGCGATAACGCTTCGCCTTTCATCCGGCTCGCCGCGCACGAACCCGCGTCTGCTCGAGGAGCCGCCTCGCCGACACGAGATCCGGCGTTTCGAAGCCCTCGGTAAACCGGCCGTAAACAGCGCCAACGAGACCATGGGCTTTTCGGATCTGCCCCCGGTCCATCCAAAGCCGCGCAAGCTCCAATCCCGCCCGCAGTTCGAACGACAGCGCGGATTGCTGCCCTGCCAGCGTCATCGCCTCCTCGAAAGACGCCATAGCCAGATCACGCTGTTGGGGCTCGCCTGACAAAAGGGCCGAACCCTTCGCCAGCAACAGCGCCGGAAGGTGAAGAGGCCTGTTCGATCCGATCTGCGTGGCGATCGAACCGTCGATGAGAGCCAGCGCTTCCGCGGGCTCGTTTTGTCTTGCGAGACCGATCGCCAGCTCGGAAACAAAATCGGTTACAAGCATTTCGTATCGGAGCGCCCGGAGCTTGTCCAAGCTGTTCCGCAAATGACACATGCCGTCCGCCATCTGACCGACACGGACCAGATAACGTCCGCGAAGTCCCAGGGCGACGGCGCGAAACGGCTCCAATGAATATTTCTCGGAGGTGAGCTCGAGCGCAGAGAGATTCCGCTCGGCCTCGGCCAAATCGTCGACCCAGAAATAGAGCGGCATCGTCAGAATAAGAGCGCGACACAGGGCGATCGGATGATCCGACTTCTCCGCCTCCTCGACCGCTCTTGCAGCATAATTGGAGGCCCTGTCGAGATTGCCCGCGAACCAATGCGATCTGGTAAGGTTGAACAGAGAAGTCGTGCGCAGATCAAACAGATATTGAGTTGCGTTGAACCGCCGGGAAGCCGGGGCCCCGTGCAGGGCTCGCTCGAGGTATTTCGGCGCGCGGACGTGGTCCGCAAGCATGTAATACGCCGATCCCAGCATCGAATCCACAAGCGCAGCGTCTTCCGGATTTCCGGTCTTGCTCGCAACAGACTCCGCGCGTCGCGCAACTTCAAGACTACCCGCCGCATCGATCGTACGATGAAGATACATCGACAGCCCGCTGAGAAGGCGCAGTTGCTGGTAGGCATCCTCGCGCTGCTCAGCGAACGCCAGCGCCGAATTGAAGGCATCGCGAACCCGCTCGCTGTTCCCGGCAGTGAACATCAGCGACAAGGCAAGAGAGGCGTGGATTTCCATCTGATCGCGCGGGTCGCAGTCCGTACCAATTCGATCGATCGCCCTCTCCATCCAATCCCGGCACTCCATGAAAAGCGACTTAGCCAGAAGCAATTGCGAGGCGGCCGCCGCCATCCGGATGGCGGCGCCATCGTTTCCATCGGGACCAAAGGCCCATTCCAGCGCGGCACGGATATCCCCGAGATAGTGCTGGATCGTATCTGCCAGAGATTGTCCGGGTTCCAGATCGAAAAGGTTGCTGCGGGTGCCATCCAATGATCGGCTCAAATAGCTCGCATGACACGCCGCCACCCAATTATGTTCACCGCTTGCGGCGAGTTTCTCCAAGGCATAGGAGCGCGTGGTGTCGAGCAATCGGTAAAGCATCCGCCGATAGCTGGGCCACGCCACAACGAGCGATTTGTTGACCAGATTTTCGATCGTCCCCTCGATCTCGGACCGGCCAATTCCCTCCTGCTCTGCAACCGTACACGCCGCTTCCAGCGAAAAATGCCCGATGAAGATCGCGACACGGCGCAGCACGATTCGTTCGAGCTCGGACAGATGATCGTGGCTCCAGTCCAGCGTTGCCTTGAGCGTCTGATGCCGCGGATTTGCCGTCCGGCGACCGGACTTCAGCAGATCGAGGCGAGACCCCAATCTTGCCACGGTACTTCTGACGCCGAAAACGGCGGCCCTTCCAGCGGCGAGTTCGATGGCCAGGGCGATGCCGTCGAGCTTGCGGCAAATCTCGGCAACCATGGGGGCTTCGTCGTCACTGAGCGAAAAGCTGCCTCGGCGAGCACTGACTCGTTCGGCGAACAACCGTGCTGCCGGATAAGCAAGCACCTCTGACGCAGTCGGTCGCGGCTGCTCTGGCGGGCAGTCCAGTGGACAAAGATGAAGTACGCGCTCGCCGGGAACGCGCAAGGTCTCCCTGCTGGTCGCGAGTACGTAGACGTCACTGGTATTCTGGAAAATATAGTCGGCGATCTCCGCGGTTCTCTCGACAAGATGCTCGCAACTGTCGAGAACGACGAGCGCCCTGCGAGCGCTCAGGAAATTGAGCAACGCCGCCCTCGAATCGACCAGCTGCGGGGCGAGCCCGACCGCGGAAGCGACAGCACCGATGACTTGCTCCTTGCCGGTCACCATCGAAAGATCGACAAAAAATACAGACCCCGGAAAGTCCGCCAGCGCCCCGTGCGCCACAGACAGGGCAACCGTCGTCTTGCCGATGCCCCCTGCACCCAGAATCGTGATCAGGCGATGTTCCGTCTCCAGCAAACGCCGAATCTCGAGGATCACGTTATTGCGCCCAACCATGCGGCCCAGTGCCGGCGGCAGGTTGGACAATCCCAAGGATGCGTCACCGCTGTCGCGGGCCGCGGGAAGCGGCGTGACCGGCGCAATGAAGCTATAGCCGCGGCCCTGGATGTTCGCGATGTATTTGTTACCGAATTGACCGTCACCCAGCGTCTTGCGCAGCCCCGATAGATGGACGCGAAGACTGCCTTCCTCGACCGTTACGTCAGGCCATGCCCTGGCGATCAGTTCGGACTTCGGGACGACGTCACCGGCGTTTTCAAGCAAGGCGAGCAGGATATCGTAGGCTCTGCCACCCAAGGGAATGACCCGGTCCGCCTTGCTGAG
This sequence comes from Bradyrhizobium rifense, assembly GCF_008123425.1. Taxonomy (GTDB): domain Bacteria; phylum Pseudomonadota; class Alphaproteobacteria; order Rhizobiales; family Xanthobacteraceae; genus Bradyrhizobium; species Bradyrhizobium rifense. The sequence continues at coordinate 46,258 of NZ_VSSS01000014.1, read as the reverse complement.
AGACCGTTCTGCGACATTCAGCTCGAACGGGCCAAACCGAAGCCGGATTGCACTTGGTGAGCCAATTGGCTGGACTGACATGAATAATTCCGCCAAGACCGTCGACGATTTGGTTATCGCACCGTTCGCCGTCAGTCTTGCGCAAACGCACGTCAACCGATCAATTGTTAAACGAAACTCCTTTCAGCAACAAGCCCGTCACGGCACCGAATTTGCGATGCCATCACGCCGGTGTGAACCGTTCAGCGCCTGCCTGGCCAGCCGCAGATCGAACGTCTCGAAATCCTCCCGGAACTTCGAGCAAGTCGCTTGCAGCACCTGTCTCGCGGCCTCTTTTCGCCCCGTCGACTCTTCGGCAATCGCGAGACTCGTCGCCGCCCTGAGCGCCCACGACAAGCTCGCTTGCCTGTTTGCAAGCTCGAACGCGCGCTGGAAGTATTGCCTCCCGACCGCCAATCCCTCGCCGCAGCTCAGCGCCAGCTCGCCTCTGATACGGTGTAGCTCCGGGCCGTACCATCGGCTTTCGTCGAGATCGATCTTCGCCCGTTCGAACACATCAAGCGCTTCCCTCGATCGGCCCGCGAGGGCCATGCACATCGCAAACTCCGCCTGCAAGAACCAGTCGAAAATTCCGTAGCGTGCCGCGGACAGTTTCTCGAGACCTGAGTCAAGCATGGCGGAGGCAGCACTGATTTGCCCTCCTCGCCTGACTTCGTAGAGAGCCTGCATCCCGAGACCGAGCCCCTGATAGTTGTGCAGAGCGAATTTCCCGGCATGGGTGACGAGCTCGTCCAGGAGTGCCTCGGCTTCGCCGTCATCCGGATTTGTGAAATACGCGATGAGGCCCGCAAAGGTCAGCGCGCCGCAAAGGTTCACGGTCAGATTGGATTGGCGCGCCTCGGCGACCGCCATCTGATTGAATCTGCGGGCCTGGTCCGGAGAGCCGCGCAACCACGCCAGCGTCGCAAGACCGGCCAGATTGTCGACCTTGCGATCATAGCCAAACCGCTTGATCAGCAATTGTCGCGCAGCCTCGTCATCACGATGCAGCGACAATTCCAGCAGGCCTTGTGCTTCCGCAATGCGGCCGACATGGTAGTACGCGATGCCCCGCATATAGTTTGCCGTGGCGATGGCGCCGATCCGGCCTGTTCCTTCCGAAAAAGTGCCGCCCCGGTCCGCAAGCGCGATCGCTTGCGGATAGTTCGGAACACGCAACTCGTGCGCCCACAACACAAGCACAGCGTCCATCTGATAGTCGACGTCGTTGAGGCCCTCGGCGAGAAGCAGCGCCTTGGCCCATGTCGCGTATGATTTTTCCGTCATACCGCCCGTGAACATCACGCAACTCGCGAGGGCCGACTGGAGGACCATCTCCTGTCGCGTGCCAGAATTCATGTCGTCGAGATGGCTTATCGCCTTTCTCATCCATTCCACGCATTCGGTGAGCAGCGCCATGCCCATCCAGGCGCTTGCCGATGCCGCGGCGAGTTCAACGCCGATCCTCGTATCGCCCTTGGCGGAAAATGCCCAATTCAGGGCGGCTCTGAGATTGTCGACCTCGATCCCGAGCGCCTTGGGCCAACCCGATATGTCCATCGCGGCCCCCTGTCTGAACAGATCTGTGAAATAGAGAGCGTGACGGCGGCGAAAAAGGTCCTGCTCCTCGCTCCTGGCCAGTCGTTGCAAGGCAAACGCGAGGGTAGGGTCAAGCAAGCGCAGCCGCCCGTCCTGTCCCTGAGCGGCAATCATCGATTTCGAACGAAGCTCCCAAATGCAATCCGATACATTTGCTTCATCCACCGCCTCGTCAGCCACAACGGCGACTGCCGCTTCGAACGTGAAGCCACCGGCAAATACGCTGAGCCGATTCAAGATGCGCTTCTCGGCCTCGCCGAGCAGATCGTAGCTCCACTCCAACGTGGCGTTCAACGTCTGATGCCTGGACGGGGCGGTTCGGCGCCCCACCCATGACAGGTTCAGTCGTTCGTCGAGCAGGCTTGCCGTCTTGCCAAGGCCGAATATATCGACCCGGCAGGCCGCTAGTTCGACGGCCAACGGAATACCATCAAGCCGCCGGCAGATTGCCGCGGCAATCGGCGCGTCCGCATCCGCCAGCTCGAAGTCACTTCGCACGGCCCGCACACGATCGATCAGCAGCTGAACGGATGGGTATCGCAGCACGTCCCGCGCCGACAGGTTGCTGTCATCCGGAGGGCATTCAAGCCCACCGAGTTCGTAGACATGCTCCCCCTCGACGCGCATGGCCTCCCGGCTGGTCGCGAGCAAATGCAATGTCGGGACACGGCGAACCAGTTCCTCCGCGACGGCCGCGGCTCCGGCGATCAGATGCTCGCAACAATCGAGCACGACGAGCATTGGCCTTTCCCGCAGACGATCGATCAAGATAGGTACGACATTGGCTGTCTGCACCGACATGCCGAGTGACGTGGCGATGGCTGGCGCGACGAGTGAAGACTCGCCGAGCGCACTGAGGTCAATGAAAAGAACCTGGCCGTCGAAAACTGCGCCCATTTCATGGACGACTGCAACGGCCACCGTGGTCTTGCCGACGCCGCCAGGCCCAACGATCGTGACAAATTTCTGCTCGGCCAGCTTCGCCTGGATCTCGGCCACGGCGTCTTCTCGCCCAAGCATCCGCATCAAGCGCGCAGGCACTCGGGCCCTCGAAGGCCCCTTGGGATTCTCCGATGCTTGGGAGTCACGTGAAGTGACCGGCACGACAAAACTGTACCCTCGCCCGGGTATATTGGCGATATATCGCCTGCCGGGGTCGCTTTGATCGAGCGCCTTCCGCAGCGCCGAGATATGGACACGCAAACTGGCTTGCTCAGCGCCCCTCTCCGGCCAAACACGTTCGATCAGCGTCCTCCTGCCGACAACCTTGGTTGCCTGCTCCACCAGGACGATGAGGAGATCCATGGCACGCGCGCCCAGCGGCACGACTTTCGTGTCGTTCGTCAAAAGTCTGTTTGCGATTGACAGTTCAAAGGGGCCGAAGCTGAAGACTGTCCCCTGCCGACCGCTCATGCGGCATTCTCGTCCATGTCGGTTCTGGGGGTAGGCTCGCAGGGGATTCCGCGCTCGCGTCGCCAGTTGGCCGGGCTCTGACCAAAGGCTTGTCGGAAGAGCCTGCATAGATGCGCCTGATCGGAAAAGCCTACGCTCAGGGCAATTTCACTCAGCGACGCCGCACTGGTCATCATGAGGTGGCAGGCTCTCTCCAGGCGTCTTCTCACCACGTAAGCATGCGGCGACTCCCCGACAGCCAGCTTGAACTTCCGGGAAAAATGCGCCGGGCTTCGACGTGCGACTGCACTGAGATCCCGAATGTGAATGGTACGGTGCAGATTGCCGTCAATGTAGGCCCGCACGCGCAGGATCTGCCAGGCAGCCAGACCGCCCCTTGCGGTACCGTTGGCGCCCGAATGTCGCTCGATCTCCGCTTGCAGGATGTGAGATGCCGTGGCCAGCGACAACCTGGCCGCATCTCGATCACGTTCCAGCTCCCGTCTTGCCGTCTCAAGCAGCGTGGCCAGGCTGTTCGCCACCAGGTTGAACTGCTGGTCAGATGCCGAGGATGGTTCTAGTGCGGTAGCCGGAAGTCCTGCCATAGTCATGTCCTCGACGATCAGGCCGCCAGCCCCGGATCGGCGAGAGAGTGCAGCAAGGGGACCCTCATGGCTTGTTAAGTAGTGTTCTGAACAGTTAAATGAACAAATGCTCTTTTGTTGGGCAAACGTTCGAAAACGAGAAAACCCCTCTGTTTCCAAATAGATCGACGTCCAGAACCGGGAGTAGGCCGCTTACGAGCCCCGGTCTTCAAGGACCTTCAGATCACTGGTTGAGTAGGAAAGTGAATAGCGGAATCCCGCCTCGATCCGCCTCGGTGCGAGCGCATGGAGTTCTTCGCCGTTCGTTTCCGGAAAATTGAGTTCGCCCGTCCCGATCCATGCGCCGGCAACGGTGAGATTGTCGGTGACCGACATCGCAAGCTCGTCGACCGCAGGATTGTCCTGGCCTCCGGCCACCAGTCTCGGAAAGTATCTCAGCAACACCGTGGGGCGGGAGAGCAGAGACAGTCCGTCTTCGACCGGCTTGCGCAAGGTAACGCACGCTTCCGCAAGACGCTGGCCATGCGCCGAGAGGCTGGCACCAAACCGGCTGCCGGGCGCGATCGGCGCCGCGGCGGGCCCTGAGGCCGCAAAGGAGCGCGTCTGACAGATGCTGCCCATCTTCTTCGGAAATCCCTGCGTCCAACCGCGCGCCAGCGCAGCGTCATTGTCGACATAGATGTACGGACACCACATGACCGGGACGTCGGCATACATCGCATCGACCAAGACAAGCGCCTCGCGATATTGATAACGGGCCGGTTCGAGGTATTCGTCGTCCTGGGCGGTGAATTGCCAATCCAGGAACAGCATGACGGCGTGACCGCTCGAGTCCGGATCCGGGGAAAGGCCACGCGGCAATGTCGCTGCTGTCGCGTCGGGGTCGGCCCAGAACTCGACCCCGACAGCATCGCCAGCATAGTGCCAGGGTGGCGGCGGAGTGAGAGCGGCCTGACCGAATGGCGACTTCGGAACTGTAAAGCCCTTCAGCATTCCCGTGTCCTGGTGCATTGCTTTCAGTACCGATGCTACCGGAACCAGCCCCGCTTGATTTGATTGAAATGCGGCGGTTTGTTGATTCCTGTCGCAATCCGGAACACGCCGGCCGCTACGCCGTCAGGTCTGCCAGAACTTCGATGTCGGTGACGGAATAAGAGAACGAGAACCGATATGCGCGTCCCACCTTGAGCGGACCCAGCATCTCCAATTCCTCTCCGTAGGCCTCCGGAAAATTGAGCTCACCCTCGCCGATCCAGATGTTTGTGATCAGAGAATGATCCGAGACACATCGAACGAGTTCATCCACGGCCGGCTTGTCGTGCATGCCGGCGGAAAGCCGCGGAAAATACCGCCGCCCCACAATCCGGCGGTCGAGAAACCCGACAAGACGCTCGACCTTTTCGCGCAAGGTGACGCTCGCCTGCACCAGCAAGCGGCCGTGAGCGGACATGCAGGCCGAAAATCTGCCATCGTTGACGAGTGGCGCCGAAGCCATGCTCGCCGCGGCAAAGGTGCGCGTCAGGTGCACAGTGCCGAACTTTCTCGGATAGCCCTGAATCCAGCCTCTCATCAATGCAGCGTCGTTGTCCACATAGCAGTAAGGGCACCACGCTATTGGAGTCCCCTTCCATACCGCGTCGAGGAGAACGCTGAACCCGCGGCACTGATATCTGGCCGGGTCCAGATACTCCTCGTTCTGCGCCGTGAACTGATAGTCCGTGAAGAGTGCGACCGAGTGGCCTCGGCCTCGCTCATCAAGCTCCACACCCAACGGGAGGATCTGGACCGATACATCTGGATCATTCCAGAATTCCACCGCGAGCACGTCACCAGCGAAGTGCCAAGGTGGCGGCGGGACCAATGCAGCAATCCCCCGAGGCGACCGAGGAGCCGTAAATCCCTTGAGCATGTCTTCGCCCCGCCAGCAGTCGGTGTCAGGCGCATCATTCCAAGATCCAACACTAGCGTCTGCATCACACTCGACGCTTGGATGAACGTGTGATGACTTGGCAGTTCGTGCGGCTCGCCGTTGATACAAACCGGCCCGAACCGAGCAGCTCCATATTGCCCGCCCCCACAGGTCCGCTCCCGGTCGCGGTGCGCCGAGGCAGGGTCGAAAGCTACAAATGCTGACGTTTTGCGACAAGCCCGTGCTCGGACCAGCGCGTATCGATGTCTGCTTGACGAGGCCGGGTATCGGCCTCGATTAATCAGCGCGAGACTCCTGATGAAAACGAAAAGCTCAGATAGACGGATGCCACGGTGGTCGAGATCCCTAGCACGGGGTACGTCCCTGTGCCTGCTGCTCGCCACGAGCTGGCCTGCGCCCTCGTTCTCGCAAGGGACACCGGAACAGCGCGCGGCATGCACGCCCGACGCGTTCAGACTTTGCAGCGCGTTCATCCCAAATGCGGACGACATAGCGATTTGTCTCAGAGAACGGAGCTCCGAGCTTAGCGATGCTTGCAGGCAGGTGATCCAGGTAGAAATCACCCAAATGCCCGGCGCCAGGGATACCAATAGCCCACGCAAACGCACCACAAGATAGTCAGCTCGTAAGACGTCCATCCCTCAGCGCTGTTCGACAGCGCGTGGGGACAAATGCCTCTTGATCGACGAAGTCCCCAGCACCGCAAAATAAATTGCGCGGGGACGGGCATGATCGATCGACAGCGCCCGTCCCTGCGACGCTCCTCAATGTTGCATCCTCATACTCATCGGCGCGCCCGACGGCATCATCATGTTCGTATTCATATCAGCCACGATCCACATCGTGCCGGCGATCACGACGAATACGATGAGAGCGCCAAAGGCGAGTGCGAGCACGTTGTTGGTGCTTTCCGGCCCGCTGCTGATGTGCAGGAAAAACACCAGGTGAATGCCCATCTGGGCAATAGCCAGGACCGCGAGCCCGAGGACGACACCGCCTGACCAGAGCAGCGTCGTGTTCGCCGTCCAAAACGACGTGGCCGTGAGAAGAACCGCCACAACCAGGCCGATCGTGTAGACGAGAAACTCGGATGGAGCCGATTCGTTCATCTCGCGGCTCGGCCGGTCTCCGGGTGCGCGTTCGTGTCGAACCTCGGTCATGAACTCACTCCCATCAGATAAACCACCGTCAAGACTCCGACCCAGACGATATCGAGCGCGTGCCAGAACAACGAGAAGCAGAGCAGGCGATGCTGCACCCTCGCGGCGAATCCAAATACCGCAACCTGCACCATCATCACGGTCAGCCAGATCAGTCCGAGCGCAACGTGCAGGCCGTGGCATCCGACAAGCGTGAAGAATGCGGACAGAAACGCACTCCGCTGCGGCGCCGCACCAATGGCTATCATGCTCAGGAATTCGCGGATCTCGAGACCAAGAAATATGGCTCCGAGTGCGAACGTGATCAGCGCACCCAAATAGGTCCTTAAATACCGGCGCGAATTCACCGCCAAGGACATCAGCCCGCAAGTGTAGCTCGAAAAGAGCAGGCAGGCCGTCTCGATCGCTACCGTCGTCTGATTGAACAGCTGGGCGCCGGTCGGGCCGCCGGCCGTGGAGCGCACGAGGACCGCGTAGCTCGCGAACAGCGCGGCGAACATGACGATGTCACTCAGCAGGAAGATCCAGAAGCCAAAGGCGACCACGATCCTCTTTGGAGCAGGTCCCGCTTCACTGGCGCTTGGCAGTGCCTCCTGCGGAATCTGATCAATTGCTACGGCGATATTCATGCTGCAACTCCAGCCTGATGGGCCCGTACGAACCGAGCGATCTCCTCGGCCGGCACCTCAATTTCGTTGTGTCGGCGGAATGAGAAGGCAAGTAGCGTCACGAATGCGCCGAACATCCCGACGCCGGCCAGCCACCAGATGTGCCAGATCAGCGCAAAGCCGATGACGACGGCGAAGAACGCAGTAACAAAGCCCGTTGCGCTGTTCTTCGGCATTTCGACGGGCTCGTAATTGCGCGGCGGCGCTGGCTCCTCCCTCGTCGCTTGGGCGTGGCTCTTGCTGCTCCAGAACGCGTCCAGTCCGGCGACCTTGGGCTGGAATGCAAAATTCCATGCCGGCGGCGGCGACGCCGTCGCCCATTCCAGCGTGCGGGCATTCCAGGGGTCACCGGTCACGTCCCGCAATTCCTCACGATGACGGATCGACACCACGAGTTGCACGATCTGGCACACGACACCGACCAGGATGATGGCAGTGCCGAATGCCGCCGCGATCAACCACGGTTGCCACGACAGATTATCGTAATGTTGCATGCGCCGGGTCATACCCATCAGGCCGAGCACGTAGAGCGGCATGAAGGCAACATAGAAGCCGACGAACCAGCACCAGAACGAAGCTCTGCCCCAGCGTTCGTCGAGCTTGAATCCGAACGCCTTTGGGAACCAATAATTGTACCCCGCCATCACACCGAACACGACACCGCCGATGGCGACGTTGTGGAAGTGCGCGACCAGGAACACACTGTTGTGCAGCTGGAAGTCAGCCGGGGGCACTGCCATGAGCACGCCGGTCATGCCGCCGATGACGAAAGTCACTATGAAGCCAATCGACCACAGCACCGGCACCGAGAACCGAACCCGACCGCCGTACATCGTGAACAGCCAGTTGAAGACCTTCGCGCCCGTCGGCAAAGCAATGATCATGCTCATGACGCCGAAGAAGCCGTTGACGTTTGCGCTTGCCCCCATCGTGAAGAAGTGGTGCAGCCAGACCAGAAAGGAGAGGACACAGATGGTCATCGTCGCGGCGACCATCGAGCGGTAGCCGAACAGCGGCTTGCCAGAGAAGGTCGCCATCACCTCCGAGAATACCCCGAACGCCGGCAGGATCAGGATGTAGACTTCGGGATGCCCCCACACCCAGAACAGGTTCGAGTACAGCATCTGATTGCCCTGGCCTTCGAGCGAGAAGAAGTGAAAGCCGAGATAGCGATCGAGCGCCAGCATCGCGAGCGTGGCGGTCAGGACCGGAAACGCCGCGACAATGAGCAGGTTAGCGGCAAGCGCGGTCCAGCAGAAGACCGGCATGCGCATATAGCTCATCCCTGGCGCGCGCAGCTTGAGGATTGTTGTGACGAAATTTATTCCCGCCAACAAGGTGCCGATACCGGAGATTTGCAGCGACCAGAGATAGTAGTCGACGCCGACGCCGGGCGAATATTGCATTTCGCTCAGGGGAGGATAGCCCCACCAGGTGGCTTTTGAAAACTCACCGACCGCCAGCGAAATGTTGACCAACAACGCGCCCGAGGCAGTCAGCCAGAAGCTGACGGAATTGAGGGTGGGGAATGCCACGTCGCGAACGCCGAGTTGCAGCGGCACTGCGAAGTTCATGAGCCCGACCACGAACGGCATGGCCATGAACAAGATCATGATCGTGCCGTGGGCAGAGAAAATCTGATTGAAATGCTCCGGCGGCAGATAACCTTGTGCACCGCCGGCTGCGAGCGCCTGCTGCGAGCGGATCATGATCGCATCGCTGAAGCCGCGCAGCATCATGACGAGCGCCAGGATGCAATACATGGCGCCTATCCGCTTGTGATCGACGGAGGTGAGCCACTCGCGCCATAGATAGGGCCAGGCCCCCTTCACCGTGACGAATCCGAGAACAACCAGCACGACCAGGACCATGAAGCCCGTTGCACCCATGATGATCGGCTCATGCAGGGGAATCGCGTTCCAATCGAGCTTTCCAAGGAAATTCATCGCTCGGCCCTCTGCGAGGTTGAACAAACTGATAGAGAAGCGTCTTGATGGGAGTCTTGGGTACCCATGCCGGCGTTTACGATGCTGCCGAACAGATCGGGGGCGACGCCACGATAGGTGAACGGCGCAACCGCCCTGCTCGGCTTGACCAGATCGGCGTAACCCTGCTTATCGAGGACCGAACCGGTTTCGCGGGTCTGCCGCACCCATTGCGCAAATTTGTCGTCTGTCACTGCATCGACCGTGAAGTGCATGTCGGGAAAGCCGTCACCGCTGAACATGGCGGAGATCCCTGGATAGGTTCCCAGATGGTCCGCCTGCAGGTGGAGGCGGGTCGCCATTCCCGACATGGTGTAGATCTGGCTCCCGAGCTGAGGCACGAAGAAGCTGTTCATGACGCTCGATGATGTCAGCTCGAAGCTGACCGGCGTCCCAACCGGCACAACCAGCTTGTTGACGCTCGCGATCCCCTCGTCCGGATAAATGAAGAGCCATTTCCAATCGAGCGAGACGACCTGAACGTTGACAGGCTTGACCGTCGAGCTGATCGGCCTGCCCGGATCGAGATCATGTGCGCCGATCCATGCGACGCCGCCAACCAGGAGCACCGTCATCCCGGGGATGGACCAAACCAGCAACTCAAGACGCCCGGAGTATGTGAAATCCGGCCGATAGCGCGCGCGCTCGTTCGATGCACGAAACCAGAAGGCGAAGCCAAGTGTGGCGAGGATCACCGGGATCACGATCGCCAGCATGATGCCGAGCGCGTTGATCAGAATTTGCCGCTCGGCCAGCGCGATCGGCCCTTTCGGATCGAGCACGCCTTCGCAGCCGCCGAGGGTCGCGGCACTGATCAGGACGACAGCAAGTAAACCATAGCGCATGTCAGACCTCGCTGAAGTTGACGATGCCATTCTGCGACGCGCGCATGAATGACGACGGCTCGCCTCGATGGTCGATCAGGAGAGCCGCGAACAGCACGAACAAATAGGCGATGGAGAATACAAATAGTCGTTGAGCGGTGCGGCGATCGGCCTCGACAGTCCGGTTCAAGCGAGCCGCGCGCAGAACGAAGATCGCTCCGCCGATGGAGGCGATCGCACCATACATCGTGCCTGCGAACCCGATCGCCCAGGGCAGCTCCGAGGCGAGAGCCAGAAGGCCGCTGTAGATCAGGATCTGCCGCGTCGTCGCAGTGCGGCCCGCGACAACCGGCAGCATCGGCACGCCCGCACGCGCGTAGTCGTCGGTGCGGTTAAGCGCCAGCGCCCAGAAATGCGGCGGCGTCCAGAGAAAGATGATGAGGAACAGCGCGAGCGGCTCCAGCCCGATGTCGCCAGTTGCCGCGGCCCATCCGATCACGGGCGGCAGCGCACCGGCGGCGCCGCCGATGACGATGTTCTGGCGTGTGGACCGCTTCAGCCACGCCGTGTACACGACAACATAGAAGAGGATCGTTCCCGCCAACAACGCGGCTGCCATGAGGTTCGTCGCCAGGGCGAGAGCCACTACGGAGAAACCGCCAAGAAGAAGCCCAAGGACAAGCGCCTCGAACCGAGAGACCTTGCCGCGAGGAATTGGCCGCATAGCAGTGCGGCTCATGATCGCATCGATATCCGCGTCGTACCACATATTGAGCACGCCGGCGGCTCCCGCTCCCGCCGCAATTGCAAGAACCGCCATAACGGTCGTTAGCGGATCAAGTCGAACCGGAGCGCAGCTCAATCCGACAAGCGCCGTGAAAAGCGCGAGCATCATCACGCGCGGCTTTGTGAGGGCGACGAAGTCGGAGACACTCCGATGGGCAGCGAGCCGATGGTCAGGTCGAGATCGTCCTTCCCCAAGCTGGCCAGCAATGGACTTGACGTTCATCTCGCGGCTCCAGGTTCATTCCGAATGCGACCTGTCATGTTCCGTTCGAACAGCGACAGTGCGTGCGTTCAGTATGTCTGCGCGGCCGTGGCCACGATTGAAGATGGCTGCTCGATTGGTGCCAATCCTGCTCAAAATAATTGGCTGGGGCGCCTGGTCTCGCCAGCATCTTTCGTGAACGCACGATTCAAAGCGGTCTGAGCACTTTTCAACAAGCGCTTTGTACCAATCTTTCCTAGAGCAGATCATCGCCTGATGTCTGTGACGCTTGGATTCCTGGTTTGAACATCGGCGAGATTCGTTCCGTTTGTGCGGAAACGGACGCCGAGCCCACGGAGAACTATCAATGAAGACGCATTTGCTCTGGACGATTGCAGCTCTTTGCCTGGTGGCGCCAGCCGCGCAGGCGCGATCGGCCTATGACGGCTCCTGGGATCTCGTCTTCGTCACGCAAGGGGGCGCGTGCGATCCCAGCTACAACTTCACGGTCAATATCGCCGATGGAGTCGTTACCCATCCCAACCTCGTGAAATTCAGGGGATACGTCGCGAGATCCGGTTCGGTCCGCGCCTCGGTGACAGTCCAAGATAAATTTGCCTCAGGCACCGGAAGACTTTCGGGGAGCTCGGGTCGCGGACGGTGGAGCGGCTATTCGGGAAGTTCACGATGCTCGGGTTACTGGACCGCGCAACGCAATTGAGCGAGCGAAAGCAGGAGAGCTCGCGCGCCGAGCCACCGTCGAGCGAGATGGCGCTGAACACGACCGCGCTGGCGGCGGCCCTTCTGTTTGCTCACGGTCAGACCACGGAACGGACGGTTGTCGCTGCCACGCGCCTTGGGCGCGTGCTCGGCGTGGCGGTGAAGGTTCTTCCGCAATGGGACGAGCTCATCATCAAACTCGACGGCTCGCTCGTCTCACAAACGGCGCCCGCCAGGCCGCTCGGCGTCGACATGGGCAGGGTACTCGCCGTTACGACGGTGATAGATCAGATCTGTGACGGCACCCTGCCGAGCGCGGCCTCGAAATCCGCGCTGGAATCGGCTGGCAGTCTGCCGCCGGCTTCCACGCCGCGCTTTGCCCTGTTCGCGGCCGTTGGCGCGGCTTCGCTGGGCGTCATCTTCGGCACACTCGATGCGGTAAACCTTCTGCTGATCGCGGCGAGCGCCGCCATCGGAGCGCTCGTCAGGCGCTGGCTGTCTGGCTTCAGCAATAACCCGCTGGTTCAGCCGCTTTGCGCCGCGCTAGTCGCCGGTGCCGTGGCGGCTGCCGCCGGCCGTTTCCGCCTATCAGATGCAACAACGCTGATCGCCTTCTGTCCCTGCATGGTGCTGGTCCCCGGTCCGCATATCCTCAACGGTGCCATCGACCTCGCTCGTACGCGTATCGCGCTTGGCATCACACGCCTGGCCTACGCCGGCGTTATAGTGTTGCTGATCTGCGCCGGCGGTCTATTCGGGTTCACGGCCGCCGGCGGGACGCTCGCGATGGCCAGACCAGCTCCGCCCGTGCCCCTGATCGTCGACGTGATTGCAGCAGGATCAGCAGTCGCTTCCTTCGGCACGTTCTTCTCGATGCCGTGGCGTCTGCTGCCTTTCCCGATAGCAGTCGGCATGCTTGCGCATGCCGCACGCTGGACGGCGATCTCCGCCGGTGTTGGTGCTCCCATCGGGGCACTCGTTGCCTGCCTGCTGGCCAGTGCCCTCACCGCGCCCGTCGTCGATCGGCTGCATCTGCCCTTCGCGGCCGTCGCCTTCTCCGCCGTTGTCTCATTGATGCCGGGCTTCTTCCTGTTCAACGCCGCGACGGGCCTTGTCGAATTGCTCTCAATCGGCCCGGGTGCACCGGTCGCTCTGCTGACCAGTATCGCCGTGAGCGGTACCACGGCACTTTCGATTATCATGGCCATGGCCTTCGGGCTGATTCTCCCGCGCTTGCTGTACGAGCGCCTCAGGCCCTTCGCCGGATGATCAGGCACGGTCGTTCAATGCACCGCAGCGCCATCCAAGATTAATCCGGGGCTCCGCTGTAGTTGATCCTGACGGGGGCGGCTGGCCCTGGAGAGTCGGTGTACCCATGACGACAATTCTCACCAAATCGTTCCCGCAAGATGAGCAGCCGTTGGCAAAGCCGGCCCCGGGCAAAAAGCACGTCCTGATCGTTGGCGGCGGCTTTGCCGGTGTCGCGGCGGCACGGGCCCTGAAGCGGTCCGATGTCGACATCACGCTGATCGACCGGCGCAATCACCACATCTTTCAGCCGCTGCTGTACCAGGTCGCCACCGCTGTTCTGTCACCATCCGAGATCGCGGCGCCGATCCGGCAGCTCGAGGCGAAACAGAAAAATCTCAGCGTGTTGCTGGCCGAGGTCAAGGGTATCAACCCGGGAGCACGTACCGTCGAGGCCGTCTGCCCGGAGATCGGCAGTCGAAAGCTCGCGTACGACTTCCTGGTGATCGCGACTGGAATGCGTCCGAGCTATTTCGGTCATGACGAGTTCGCCCAGTTCGCACCGGGCCTCAAGAGCCTGAACGACGCCGAAACGATCCGGACCAGGATCCTGAGTGCGTTTGAATTGGCGGAAGCAACCGATGACGAGCAGGAACGCGCTCGACAAATGACTTTCCTCTTGGTGGGCGCCGGCCCGACCGGCGTCGAGCTTGCCGCTTCGATCGCTCAGCTGGTCTCGGTGACCCTGCGCAATAATTTCCGCAGGATCGACCCGGCCAAGAGCCGAATTGTCCTGCTGGATGGCGGCACACGCATTCTACCAACCTTCGCGGAACCGCTGTCGCGAAAGGCCGCCAAGCGACTCGCGAAACTCGGCGTCGAAGTTTCGACGGGCGTGAAGGTCGAGAAGGTCGACGATCAGGGCGTAATCGCGGCCGGCGTCCGCATTCCCAGCGCCACCGTGCTGTGGACAGCCGGCGTCAGCGCTTCGCCGGTCGTGAAAATGCTCGGGACTCAGACGGACCGCGCCGGGCGCGCAGTCGTCGGCGCCTTCATGGACGTTCCCGAGGCGCCCAACGTCTTTGTAGCTGGAGATGCTGCCACGATGACCCAGGATGGCCATCCCGTCCCCGGCGTGGCCCAGGCGGCCATTCAGCAGGGACGATTCGTCGGGCATGTCATCGCCAACCGTGTCAGGGGACACAAGGATGGTCGTCCGTTTCGGTATCGCAACAAGGGCAATATGGCGGTGGTTGGCAAGAACTTCGCCATCCTCGAGACCCGCCATTTGCACAGCAGCGGCTTTGTGACCTGGCTGATATGGGCCGCGCTGCACGTGCTTGCGCTGCCGCAGCTTCAGAACAGGTTTCGAGTCCAGACGCAGTGGTTCTGGTCGTATCTGTCGGGCCAACGGAGCTCGCGGCTGATTTCCGAAGGGCCGCGGTCCCCCGCGTCATAGTCGAAAGACAGGCCCGATACCCGTGACTGCCGGCTTCTCCGGCCGGTTGGAGATAACACCTGTGGACGCCTCCATCATCTCCGCGCTCGCTGCTCTCACGGGAGCGGCCGTGGGCGGTCTGACAAGCGGAATAGCGAATTGGCGGAGCCAGCGAAGCCAGGTCCGCGCCCAGTGGGTTCTTCACGAGGAGACTCGCCGGCAGACCCTGTACAGGGACTTCATCGAAGACGCCGCCAAATGTTACATCGATGCGCTCCAGCACGATAAGGCCGACATTCCCAGCCTGGTCAGCCTTTACGCAAAAATGAGCGCGATGCGGGCGATATCTTCGAAGCCGGTGGTCCATCATGCCGAGGATGTCACCCGCAAAATCCTGGACACCTATCTGGAGCCGGACAAGAGCTTCGTCGAGCTACGCGAAATGGCCATCGACGGCACGATCGATCTGTTGCGTGACTTCAGTCAAGCCTGCCGCGACGAATTCGAGCAAATGCGGCCGATCCATTTTTGAGCGTCACCGCGCGATGGCGAACGCCCGCGCGCGCGTC
Source organism: Bradyrhizobium rifense (assembly GCF_008123425.1). Lineage (GTDB taxonomy): Bacteria > Pseudomonadota > Alphaproteobacteria > Rhizobiales > Xanthobacteraceae > Bradyrhizobium > Bradyrhizobium rifense. The sequence continues at coordinate 31,093 of NZ_VSSS01000014.1, read as the reverse complement.
CATCGGCTTTTCGCCGGTCATGCAGTCGTCTGGGACTTGATCTTTCGGCTGAAGTCGGGCTTGCGCTTTTCCACGAAGGCCGTGAACGCCTCTCTTGCGTCCTCGGAGCGAACCTGCGCGCTGAACTCTTCGTTCTCGGCCTTCATCGCGGCCCTGATCTGCTCGCGAAATGGCTGCTTCATGAGCCTCTTGCTAGCCTGCATCGCTGCGGCCGGCTTCGCGGCCAACTTCCGGGCCGTGTCGGTTGCCTTCGCCCGGAGATCGCTATCGGGAACAACTTCGGTGACCAGACCCAGCTCCGCAGCGCGCTTGGCATCAAAGGGAGATCCCATCAAAATCAGTTCGGCCGCACGGACGTGACCGATCCGCGCCGGCACGGAGCAACTCGATCCGAACTCCGGAACAAGCGCCAGATTGATGAAGGGCATCTGGAATTTTGCGCTCTCGCCCGCGTAGATGAAATCGCAATGCGTCAGCATGGTCGTGCCGCCGCCGATGGCGGCGCCGTGGACTGCCGCGACCAGCGGCTTGTCGAAGCCGAGCAGCGCGTCCATCAGCCGGGACTGCGGCGATTCTCCCGCCCCTGGCGGATTCTTCAGAAAGTCCTCGATATCGTTGCCGGCACAGAACGAATCTCCCGCGCCATGCCAGAGGACGACACGCGTGCTCTCGTCTTTCGCCGCCGCGTTGAAGATGTCCGCGAGAGCCACGTACATGGCCGACGTCATCGCGTTCCGCTTTGTCGGGCGGTTCAACTGGATGCGCAGGATGCCTGCGGCCTGTTCGGTGACGATCTCATCCATTGGCGAACTCCTGGTCCCTTTGGTGATTTTCACTGCGAGCGCGGGGGGCGCGGCGGCCTGCCGCCGCGCCCCCGCCGCCGCACTAGGCCGCGTGTTCCTTCGCCTTCGGAACGGTGCCGCTCGCATGCAGACCATCGATTTCCGCCGCGCTGAATCCCAGCTGCCGAAGCACTTCGTCGTTGTGTTCTCCAATCTTCGGGGCGCGTTTCGCGGACACCTTGGCGACGCCGTGCACCTGAAGCGGGCTCGATATCGTGGACGTCAGCTTGCCCCCGGCACCCTCGAGCGGAACGATGATGTCGTTCGCCCGGAGCTGTGGATCGTTGATCACCTCCTGCGGACCGCGTACCGCTCCGAACGTCACGTGGACGCCGTTGAACACCTCGTACCAATGTGACATCGGCTCGGAACAGAAGGTCTGGTCGAGAATCGCCGTAAGCTCCGCCATGTTCGCCATCAGCTTGGCCGGGTCGGAGAACCGCGGATCGGTCAGGAGATCGGGCCGGCCGATCGCCTTCGCCACGGCCTCCATTTTGTCGGGCGTGATGATGAGGACGAACCAGGTATCATCCTTGGCGCGATAGACGTTCATGGCGGCATTTGCCGGGTGCATACGATCATGCAGCCCGAAGAATTTCGCGTCGCAGAGTGCGGCCTGGATCGAGACGCTGGCGGACCACACCCCCTCGGCGAGTAGCGAGGTCGTGACATGCGCCCCCGCCCCCGTGCGCTCGCGACGATATAGGGCGGTGACGATCGCCGAATAGAGCCCGACCGCGGTGGCATTGTCGCCGCTGCCGGCCACGGGCCAGGTCGGCGGCGCACCGGCATCGCGCGTCATCGACAGCAACCCGCTACGGGCCCAGTACGACGTGATGTCGAAGCCGGGGAGATTCGCATCCGGCCCTTTGTCGCCGAAGCCCGTGATGTCGGCGTAGATCAGCCGCGGATTCCATCCCGCCACATCTTCATATTCGAGCTTCAGTTTCTTGCGCGCGGGATGCGGCGTGTTGACGATGAGAACGTCAGCCCATTTGACCAGCTTCTCGAGGACCTGATGGGCGCCCGGAGATTTCAGATCCAGCGCCATACCGCGCTTGTTTCGATTGGCCAGATGCCAGGGATAGGCATCGTCGGCGACCGGTTGCGGCGGGAGATGGTTCGCGTGTCGCCACAGCTCGCCGCTCGGCGGCTCCACCTTGATCACGTCGGCCCCGAAATCGGACAAGATCACGGCCGCGCTGGGACCCGCGATGAAACTCGCGAGATCCACCACCTTCAGTCCGGAGAAAATGTTATCGTTTGCCATGGGTGGTCCTTTCCAGAACTCGTAGAGGGCGGCCTTGCTTCAGCGTCCGCGAAACTGCGGCGCCCGTTTCTCGAGGAAGGCAGCGGTGCCTTCCTTCTTGTCTTCGGTGGCGGCGCAAATGCCGAAGAAGGAGGCTTCCAGCGCGAAGCCTTCGGCTTGGCTCGTGTCCATGCCTTTGTTGGCGGCATCCAGCGAGAACTTCACCGCGATCGGCGCGTTAGCCATGATCTGCTTCAGAATCGCTTCGGCACGATCAATCAGGCTGCCCGCGGCAACGACTTCGTTGACGAGCCCGATGCGATAAGCCTCCTGCGCGGAAATCGTCTCACCCGTGAGGATCAGCTGGAGCGCACGCCCTTTTCCCACCAGGCGCGGCAGGCGCTGCGTGCCACCACCGCCTGGCAGCAGGCCCAGCTTGACCTCGGGTTGACCGAATTTGGCGTGCTCCGCCGCGATCCTGATGGTGCAAGCCATCGCGGTCTCGCAGCCGCCACCGAGTGCGAAGCCGTTGATCGCCCCGATCACCGGCTTGCCGAGATTTTCGATGAGGTCCAGCACACCCTGCCCGAACCGGCTGGACTCCTCGGCATCGTAGGCGTCGACATGCGCGAGCTCACTGATGTCGGCGCCGGCGATGAACGCCTTGTCGCCGGCGCCGGTGAGGATCACTCCGCGCACTGACGCGTCTGCCTTGGCGTCCTCGAACGCAGTATGCAGATCGGTCCAGGTCGGCGTGTTGAGCGCGTTGAGCACTTTCGGCCGATTGACCGTGACGTAGGCGATCGCACCCTTTTTCTCGTACAGGACGTTCGCAAGCGCCAGCGCCGCTCTGGGGGCTGAGGCTGGTGCTGTTGCAGGCGAAGGGGTGAACGGTGCAGTTCCCGAAACCATAGTGATGTCTCCTGGTAGGGCGGCCGGCGCGGGTGCGCCGGCGCCGCTGAGAGGTCAGAGGAAAGCGCCGTGACCGGTGATGGCCTTGCCGACGATCAGATTCTGCATCTGATACGTGCCTTCGTAGGAATAGAGCGCCTCGGCGTCGGCGAAGAAGCGCGCGACGTTGTAGTCGGCGACGATGCCGTTGCCGCCCAGTACCTCGCGGCCCCAGGAGACCGTCTCGCGCGATTTCGAGGTGCAGAACGCCTTCGCCAGTGCCGCGTGATGGTCGCCAAGCTTGCCTTCGTCATCGAGTTGCGCCAGGCGGAGCATCAGGCACTGGCACGCGGTCAGATTGCCAAGCATCTTGGCGAGCAGATCCTGGATCAGCTGGAACGAGGCGATCGGCTTGCCGAATTGCAGTCGCTCCTGGGCGTATTTGAGGGTGGCCTCGTATGCGCCCATCTGGATGCCGGTTGACGCCCAGCCCACCATGTACCGCGTCATCCGCAGCACGCGCGCGGTGTCGCGGAACGAATTGCCGCCCTGGAGGCGGTTTGCTTCAGGCACCCGCACGTCCTTCAGCGTGATCTGGCCGTTCTGGACCACCTTGAGCGCGATCTTGTGCTCGATCTTCTCGACGCTGAAACCAGGCGTCGACTTGTTCTCGACGATGAAGCCTTTAACCTGATTGTCGGCGAGATCGCGCGCCCAGATGATGGAGATGTCGCACCACGGCGCGTTGCCGATCCACCGCTTCTGTCCGTTGAGAACCCAGGTGTCGCCCTCACGCTTGGCCGTCGTGGTAAGTCCACCGCTCGTTCCGGAGCCGACCAGCGGCTCGGTGAGGCCGAAGCAGCCGATCTTTTCCCAACGCGCCATCGCCGGCAGCCATTTCTGCTTCTGCTCCTCGGAGCCATCGAGATAGATCGAGCCCATGGCGAGGCCGCTATGCACGCCGAAGAACGTGCAGAACGAAGCATCGGTGCGCGCCAGCTCCATCGCGACGAAACCGAACAGCTTCTGGCTCCCGCCGGCGCAGCCATATCCCTCGAAGCCGAGCCCGCCGAGGCCGAGCTCCTTGAACGACGGCAGCAGCTCGAACGGAAACGCATCGTCGGACCAGTACTTGTTGATGACCGGCTGAACCTTGGTCTCCATGTAGGTCCGCACCTTCTTGACGAGCGCCTTTTCGTCCGGGGTGAGAAGGTCGACCAGTTGATAGAAGTCGCCATCGGGTGCGGGCGCCGGCTTCGGCGCGGCGGTCTTGCCTGCTGTGGTTGCGGTGGGCATTTGCGATCTCTCCTCGCTGCGGCTCGGAAGCCGGAAAAGTGAAGGACGGGTTGAAGCTGTGATTGATCTCGTCGGCGCAGGCGGTTTCGTCAGCCCGGCTTGGCCGCTTTCTTGCGCAACTCGATCAGGCCGAGCAGAATTTCATCGCGCTCCGCCTCCAGCTGCTCGATGGTGCGCGACCCGGCCTCGGCATGGACGCTGTCGATGAGCTTCTTTTGCACATCCGGCGTCAGCACCGGCGAGCCGAGCGTCTTCCACCAGGCCGTCATCGGGCCAGTGAACTGCTGGAAGAAGTGCTCGATGCCGCCCGGACCGCCGCCGAGATGATTGAGCATCAGGCTGCCCATGACGCCCCAGCGCAGGCCCGGACCCCAACTCAGGGCGGTGTCGACGTCGGCGGCGCTCACCACACCCTCGGCGACGAGGTAATAGACCTCGCGGCTCAGCGCGGCCTGCAGGCGGTTGGCGACATGGCCCGGCATTTCCTTGTTGAGGCGCACCGTCCGTTGCCCGATCGACGTGTAGAATTCTGCGGCGCGCCGGATCGTGGCTTCCGAGGTCTTTGCCCCGCCGACGATCTCCGTCAGCGGAATCAAGTGGGGCGGATTGAATGGATGGGCGATGACGCAGCGCTCGGGATGGGACGCGGCGCCCTTCTGGATTTCGCTCATGGTGAGCCCCGACGAGCTCGATGCGATGATCACGTCGGGCGGCAACAGCTCGTCGAGCTGGCCATAGAGCTTCTGCTTGAACTCGATCCGCTCCGGCCCGTTCTCCTGGACGAGGTCGGCGCCGGCGAGTGCCTGCGCGATATCGGGCGTGAAGGTGAGATTCGACTGCGACGCTCCGGGCGACAGGCCCAATCGCTTGAGCGCCGGCCAGGCCGTCTCGACGAATTTCCTCAGAGCTACCTCTGCGTTCGGCGCGATATCGGTCGCGACGACCTGAAGTCCCTTGGCGAGAAACAGCGAGCTCCAGCTCGCACCGATCACGCCGGTGCCGATGATGGCGATGCGGCGAATGGGCTTGGTGTCGGTCATGTCATTCTCTCCAATGCGTTGTCAGACTTCGGCGTAGGCGATGCCGGTGAGGTTGCCCTGGGCGAAGAGGAAGTTGCGCTCGCCGGATCCGTCGAGCCGTGCGGAGTAGATCGAGCCGGCGAAATCGGTCACGAACATGCGATCGTTCGGGACGTCGAGCGCGATGCCGATCCCCTCCATGAGATGGGTCACCACGATCTCGGACTCGGCAGGCTTGTGGTCGATCGACGCCCGGTTCACCGTGTTGCCGCGCGGTGGATCACCGCGGTCGGTCCAGTAGAGAACTCGGTTCTTGTGATCGATCTCCAGATCGATCGGCTCCGGCAGGCCGTCGTAGAAGATCTCGATGTCGGATCTCGTGGCTGCGGTCTGGCCGGCGGGTATTTCGACATTGGCGCGGAAGATGCGGCCGAGCCCGGCATTGTCGGGGCCCTTTTGCGTCCAGTAGATCCGTCCGAATTTCGGATCGATCGCCAGGCCGACGCACCACCGGGTCTGATCCTTGCTATCGGCCTCGCCGCGCCCCGCCTCGATGAGCGTCTCCAACCGCGAGCCGTCGAGGTTGCAGCGCATGAGGCGCATGCCCTCGCGGTCGCACCAATAGAGCTTGCCACTCTTCTTATCGAGAATGATCTGCTTCGGCGTGTGGGTGTGTCCCTGCGGGACGATTGTCTTGCGGTTCTTGCCGTCGATGTCGGCGCGCTCGATGGACCCGTCATCCAGGCTCGGGATCCCCATGTTGGTCCAGTAGATATGGCCAGCCTCGACATCCACGACGATGCCGTCCGGAAGGTGGCAGCCGGTCACGATGGTCGTGCGTTCCGAGCCATCTGTTTTCATGGCGTGAATGCAGCCTGCATTCAGTTCGAGGACGAAGAGACGAGGGATCGCGGGGGTTGATTTCGTGACGGCGTTTGGCATGTCGCACCTGCATCCTGGCCCGACCACGGACCGGGTCAGGTGACGCGACTATGACCCGATCGCGGTCATTCATCTTGGACAGGAATGTCATCGCTGGGATGGGTTTGCTGCTTGATCCCTTGCCCCCCTCCGTGGGCATCGGGACAACGAACGAAGCGAGAGCAGCAGCTTTCAACAAGTCGGACATCAAACGTCCAAGCGTGGGCAACGGGCAGGCTACATGGTCCGTTCTGACTCAAACAATTCATCGCCTCGCGATTGCAGCCGGGCCTGACAACCGAATAAAGTAAATGGCCATCCGGCCATCAGAAAGGGAGTCAGGCATGGACGTGCCGAGCTCTGACAAGGACATTCAAAGCAAGCCCGACGCGCCGGGTGACGGACAGGTGAAAGCCGCGCCCAACCCGACACGCACACCCTCCGTCATCGTCGGTGTCGTTGCGGCTGCCGTCGTCGGGCTTTCCGTCTTCTATCTGTTGCGGCCTCAACCCTTGCTGGTCCAGGGCGAGGTCGATGCAACGCGGCTCGATATCGCGGCGCGCGTGGACGGACGGGTCGGCAAGATTCCCGTCGAGCGCGGCCAGAACGTTGCTGCGGGCGCAGTGCTCGTCCAGATCGACAATCCCGAGACGCTGGCCAAGCACGAACAGATGAAGGCGGCCAAGGCTGTTGCGGATGCGCAGCTTGCCAATGTGCTGGTCGGAACGCGGGCGGAGGTGATCGCGGCACGGAAGGCGGAAATGGAGCGGGCGCAGGCGGCGCTCGTGCTGGCGCAGAAGACGTACGACCGCACGCACACTTTGACCGATCAGGGCAACGCGCCGCAGGCCCGCCTCGACCAGGCGACCGATGCGCTGCATGAGAGCGAGCGCGCGGTCGATCAGGCCAAATCGGCCTATGAGCAGGCAGTCAACGGCTACACCAAGGAGGAGCGGGCCATTGCCGGGAGCAATGTCGAAAAGGCCAGCGCCGACATCCAGAGCGTCCAGTCGATCATCGATCAGCTTGTGGTCTACGCGCCCATCGCCTCCCAGGTCTACCAGCGCAACGTGGAGCCTGGCGAATACGTGTCGCCGGGCGTCCCGCTCGTCACCTTGATCAATCTGGCCGACCTCTGGGTGCACTTCGATCTTCGCGAGGATCTCGTCAAAGGCCTGAAGGTCGGCGATCGCTTCGATGTCCGCATTCCGGCGCTGGGCGACCGCTCCGTCACGGTTGAGGTCAAGCTCATAGCCACCAAGGGCGAATATGCAAGCTGGCGGGCCACACGTGCGACCGGTGATTTCGACCTGCGGACGTTTTCGATCCGCGCCTATCCGGTGCTGCCGGTGCCCGAGCTGCGACCGGGAATGAGCGCCTATCTCGACTGGAAGTCGCGGCCATGAGGCCGGCGCCAAAGCCCGGATTTCTGCTGGTCGCGCGACGCGAATGCCGCTGGCTGTTTCACGATCGCGTGGCACTGCTCCTGATCTTCGGCGTGCCTCTGTTTGCGTTCGTGGTGCTCACCACGGTCTTTAGCCAGCCGGTCATCCGCGGGCTCGGCGTGACTGTCGTCGACGAGGACAAGTCGGACGCCTCGCGCGCGCTGGTGGAATACGTCGCGGCGTCGCCGAGCCTGAACATCGTCGACCGTTCCGGGACATTGTCCACGGCGGTGCAGGACATCCGGTCGGGCAAGGCGATCTCGGCGATCCATATCCCGCCGGATTTCGAGCGCGACCTGCAGGCGCAACGCCGCCCGCAGGTGGTCGCCTTCTATAACCAGCAGTTCCTGACGGCGGCGGGCATCGCCTCGTCGGGTCTGAGCGATGCGCTGTCCGCTGCGGCGGCCGTGGCCGCTCCCGCCAAGCGCGCCGCGCCCGCGGCGGCTTCGATCGGGACGCTCTCGACCGAGACCATCGCGCTGGTCAATCCGCAGAAGAACTATGCGCAGTTCCTGCTGCGCGCGCTGCTGCCGACGATCATCCACGTGGTGATGACGCTCGCTGCGGGCTACTCGGTCGGCTCTGAATTCCGCCGCCGCGATGCGCGGGCGTGGCTCGCAAGCGCCGGAGGTGATCCGGTGACAGCGCTGGCCGGCAAGCTCGCACCGCTGTTTTGCATCTTCCTCGTGATCATGCTGGCCGAGCCGCTGGTGCTCGAAGGTGTGCTCGAAGTCCCCTTCAAGGGCGACCTGCCGCTGATGATCGCCGCCGGCTCGCTCCTGATCATTGCCTACCTGTCGCTGGGCGCCCTGCTCCAGCTGCTGGTCCGCGACCTTGCGACCGGGCTCGGGCTTGCTGGCCTGTTTGCCTCTCCCGCATTCGGCTATGCCGGCGTCGGATTTCCCACCGTCGGCATGAACGCCTTTGCGCATGTGTGGAGCGCGATCCTGCCGCTGCGCTGGTACATGGCCGTCCTGCTGGGACAGGCGGCGCGCGGGTTGCCGATCGCGGAATCCGCCGTCCCCTTTGCGGCGCTCGCGGGCCTCGCGCTGCTGTTTGCCGGCCTGGCCTGGCTGCGCATGGCGAACCTGACGCGCAGCGGCTGGTTCGAGGCGGCGCGCCCCGAAGAGCCCCCGGTGATCGAGTCCGCACCGCGCGGCATCGGCGGCGCCTTCACCGCGGAGTGGCGGCGCGTGGTGGGAACGCGGAGCGCCTTTAGCGTGCTGTTCCTGGCGCCGCTGGTTTACGGTGTCTATTACCCGCAGCCCTATCTGAACCAGATCCTGCGCAAGCTTCCGATCGCGGTCGTCGACAACGATCTCAGCGATCTCAGCCGCCGGATGGTCGAGACGCTGGATGCGAGCGGCGCATTGAGCGTTGCGGTTCGCGCCCGCACGCTTGCGGAGGCACACACCGCAATCGATCGCGGAGAGGCCTTTGCCGCCGTCGACATTCCGGCAGGCACCGAGCGCGACGTGCTCAAGGGCATCACCGCGCACATCCCGGTCTATGCGGACGCCACCTACCTCTTCGTCTTCAGATCAACTGCAAGCGGCGTGGCCACCGCGCTCGGCGCCCTGACGTCCGAACTCGTGTCACGCGGCGGACGCTCGGATGGCAGCCTGGTCAAGGCGAAGCTTGCAAGCGCGAGCCCGGCCGACGTTCTGCTGCAACCGATCTTCAACCCGGTCGGCGGCTATGCGAGCTATGTCGTTCCGGCAGCCTTCGTGCTGATCCTCCAGCAGACCCTGCTGATTGGCGCGGCGATGCTGACCGGCTCGGCGCTGGCGGGCCGCGGCGGCGCGTTCACCGGCGTGCTCGGCCGCGGCGTCGCGCATCTGACCATCTACCTGCCGGCGGTCGCGCTCTATCTCATCGTGCTGCCGCGTATCTACGGTTTCTCGACACTCGGCCATCTGCCGCAGATTTTCGCGCTCGCGACCATCTTCCTGCTGGCGACGAGTTTTATGGGCCAGGCGGTCGGAGCCTGGTTCACGCGGCCGGAGAACGCGACCATCCTGCTGCTGGCGACCAGCCTGCCGCAGTTCTTCATGGCCGGCTTTGCATGGCCGCGCGAGGCGATTCCCGATGTGGCCCTCGCCTTCGGCCGGATTTTCCCCGCCGATTCCGCGATCGACGGTCTCGTGCGCATCAATCAGCTCGGCGCCAGTATCTGGGAGGTCACCCATGACTGGCTCGGGCTCTGGTTGCTGGCGCTGGTCTATTTCGCGCTTGCGGTGATCTCGGCATTCGTCGTCAAGAGAGGACAGCGACATGCGCAAGGCTAGGCTTGCGGCCATTATTGCGCTCGCGCTCGTCGCGGGCATCCTGATCATGTCCGCAAATCGTTCCGGATCACCGCCTGCACTCGTCGGTGTCGTGCGCACGACCGAAGTGAGAGTGGAGCCGGAGGTGACCGGACAGCTCCAGTCGATTGCGGTCGAGAAGGGCGCCACTGTGCGCGCGGGCGATATTCTGGCACGGCTCTCCGCAGTGGAGTTGACGGCACAGGCGGATCAGGCGCGCGCCGCACTGGCATCAGTAACCGCCAACCGCAACAACGTCTATGCCGGCGTCCGCCGTGAGCAGGTCGACTCGCTGAAAGCCGCCATCGCCAAGGCCAGCGCCCGCCTCGACTATGTGCAGGCCCAACTCACCAGGACGAGCACGCTGGCGCGCCAGAGCTTCGAATCCCAGCAGTCGCTCGACCAGGCCGAGAACGACGTTGCCAGCGCGCGTGCCGACGTCGCCGAGGCCCAGGCCAATTACGATGCCGCGGTGGCGGGACCGACCCGGGAAGAGCGCGCGATCGCGGACACGCAGGTGCAGGCCGCGGCCGCCGCGGTCACCGTGCTCGAGCGCCGCCTGGACAAGATGGTGTTGCGCGCACCGGCCGACGGCGTGGTCAGCGTCATCGCCGCCGAGGTCGGCGAAAACGTTCGCGCGGGCCAGCCGATCCTGGTGGTCGAGGCGGCGGGCAAGCAATGGCTCTCATTCAACGTGCGCGAAGATCACCTCGATCGTCTCGCGATGGGAGAGACGGCGAACGTGATGCGGCGCGGCGCCGACGCCGCAACCAAGGCGGTCGTCACCGAGCTGCGGCCGCTCGGCGTGTTCGCCACCTGGCAGGCCGAGCGGGTGATCGGCGATCATGACCGCAACACGCTGCGCCTGCGCCTCGACCCAGCGGGAGAGTTGACAGGCCTTGAGCCGGGCATGACGGTTTGGATCGACCGCTAGCACCCGGCGATTGAAGTCACAGAGCTATATTTCTGCTCTAATCGACCCTTTGCGCCCTCATCAGCGCGGGACGACGGCCGTCGCTTCGATCTCGACACGCGAGGACGGCTCGACGAGACGCACGATCTGCACCAGCGCCATGCTGGGGTAATGGGTGCCAATCACCTCGCGATAGACTTTGCCGAGCGCTTTCAGGTTCGACACGTATTCGTCCATGTCCACGACGTACCAGGTCAGTCGCACGAGATGGTCGGGTCTCGCACCGCCCTCCGCCAGGATCGCGACGATATTTTCGAGCGCCTGGCGGACCTGCGCTACAAACCCGTCGGCAAACCGGCCTGCGACGTCCCAGCCGACGACACCACCCGTCACGACAAGGCGTCCCTCGGCCATGATACCGTTAGAATAGCCCTTCGGCTGCGGCCAGCCGCTGGGCTGAAGCACTTGCAGACCGCTGGTCGCGCCGGCCTCCGGCTCTCTCATCGTGCTCATGCGGAATTCTCAGCCCCCTCAGCGCGGCTTCAACAGGTCGCGCGCGACAATCAATTTCTGAACCTCGGTCGCGCCCTCGTAGATGCGTAGCGCGCGGATTTCGCGATAGAGACTTTCGACGATCTCGCCCTTGCGCACGCCGCGGCCGCCGAACATCTGCACGGCGCGGTCGATGACGCGCTGCGCAGTCTCGGTGGCCGTCAGCTTCGCCATCGCCGCTTCGCGCGTCGTCGGAAGCTTCTGGACATCGCGGCGCCAGGCCGCGCGGCAGGTCAGCAGCGCGGCGGCGTCGGTGTCAGTCGCCATGTCGCCGAGCGCGGCCTGGGTCAGCTGAAGATCTCCCAAGGTCGCACCGAACATCTTCCGGCTGCGCGCGTGCGACAACGCCTCGTCGAGCGCGCGCCGGGTAAAGCCGAGGGCTGCAGCTGCGACCGATGCGCGGAAAATATCCAGCGTCTGCATTGCAAGCTTGAACCCGCCGCCCGGCGCGCCGAGGCGACGGCTCGCCGGGATCCGGCAATTGCTAAAGCGCAACGTCGCCAGCGGATGCGGCGCGATGACGTCGATGCGCTCGGCGATGCCAAAGCCGGGATCATCGGGAAAGACGACGAAGGCCGAGATGCCGCGCGCGCCCGGCGCCTCGCCCGTTCGTGCAAACAGCGTGTAGACGTCGGCAATGCCGCCGTTGGAAATCCAGGTCTTCTCGCCATCGATGACGTAGTCGTTTCCGTCAACCCGCGCCGTGCATGACATCGCCGCAACGTCAGATCCGGCTTCCTTCTCGGACAGCGCGAAGGCCGCGAGCCATTCGCCTGAACGAACCTTTGGCAGCACGGCCTTGCGCAGCTCCGCCGAACCGCCGAGCGCAATCGCGCCAGAGCCGAGCCCCTGCATGGCGAAGGCAAAATCGGCCAGGCCATCGGCATAGGCGAGCGATTCGCGCGACAGGCAGATCGAACGAGAATCGATTGTCGTGGCATCGCCATCGGGAGCCGCGACCGCGCAATCGAGCAACCCCGCCTCACCCATCGCGCGCACGAGCCTGCGGCAGGCGCCATCGATGTCGCTGTGATCGATCTTGTCGAGGGCCCCCGACTTCACGAAGCGGTCGAGTGCATCGCCAATCGCATGATGACGCGGCTCGAAAAACGGCCAGTCCAGCCATTCGCGCCTGATGACTTTTGCAACGGAGCTCATCTGATCCCTCCTCCGCTCACTGCGCGGCCTCGCTTTCGCGGGGTCACGCCCTGTGCTGAACCTTCACCTCAATTATTTTAAGCCTAAAATATTTCGCTGGTGCGTGCCTTGTCAAGGTGGGTTCTGCAAAGACCTCGGCGACAGGTTCGGCCCTCTAGTGTCGATCTTGAGATTCAGTGCAAATTGGATACAGAGCAGCGCCGGTTCCGAGACGCCAGGGCTCAGCCTTGAATTTACTTTTGGCACGAACTATCTTGCTATCGACCATGAGAGCTGCGCCAGCTTTCAACAAGCTACGAAGCCCGGGAGATTCGATTGGCACTCGCGAAAGAGTCCACGCCTGTATCAGCCAGGAATGGGGAGGATCAGGAGGCCGAGTACAGGGCTCAAACGCGAGTTTGGCTCCGGCTGCTCGCCTGCACGACCCTGATCGAAGGGGAGCTGCGGCGCCGGTTTCGCGATGAGTTCGATTTCACGATGCCCCGCTTCGATGTTCTGGCTCAGCTCGACCGCGAACCGAGCGGGCTTGTGCTGGGAGAGCTGCCCAAGCGCCTGATGGTCTCGGCCGGGAACCTCACGCCGATCGTGGACCGCCTGGTCGCGGACGGATACATTACCCGCACGCCGTCGAACCTCGACCGCCGCGTGCAGATTGTCTGCATGACGGTCGAAGGCCGCAAGACCTTCAGGCGAATGGCCAAGAGCCACGGCGCATGGCTTGCCGAGCTGCTGGCGGATTTCCCGGCGGACCGGTTCGACGGCTTGATCGGCGAACTCGACGAGCTCAAGGGCGCCGTCAGGGAAGCTCTGCAAAAACCCTGAACGGCGCAGCGGTCAGCGTCTAACCTTCACTCCGGCTGCCTCGCGATCCCATGTATCCGCAGTGACGCCCGCGTCGCGCAGCACACCCTTCTTGATCTTGCCGTTCTCCGTCAGCGGCATCTGGCTCAAAATGCGCACGTAGCGCGGGATGGCGAAATAAGCGATTTGTCCTTCGCAATGCCTGACGATGTCGACGGGCTCCAGCGATTGCCCTGGTTCCAGCAGGATCGCAGCCGCAACCTCGTCCTCTCCCAGTTCCGACGGCAGCGGGTAGATCGCGCAGGCGGCGACCGCGGGATGGGACTGGATGGTCTGCTCGACCTCCCAGGAGGATACGTTCTCGCCACGCCTGCGGATCGAATCCTTCATGCGGTCGATGAAACGATAGTGTCCGTCAGAATCTCGAACCACACGATCGCCCGAGTGAAACCACAGATTTCGCCAGGCTTCGACCGTCTTCTCCGGCATGCCAAAATAGCCGGTGGCGAAAGCAAAGGGCTCTTGGGCCCGAAGCACGAGCTCGCCGGCCTGTCCGTCAGGAAGCGCTGAATCATTCTCGTCGACGATCCGCGCTTCGATGCCTTCGGCCAGATAGCCCATCGTTCCCGGACGATCGGATGGAATCGTGCCGGCGAACACGAAGTTCGTTTCGGTCGACCCGTAGCCGTCGACTAGCGGTACGCCAAAGCGTTCGCGGAACGGACCGTGGATCTGCGGCGGCACGCCGCCGCCAAGCGCGACGCGAAGGCGATGTGTCGAATCGTTCGTAGTCTTCGGCTGCGCCAGAAGCATCGACGCCATCGCGCCGAGCAGATAACCGACCGTCGCATTGTGCCGTTGAGCGGCGGCCCAAAAGCCCGAGGCGGAGAATTTCGGCTCCAGCACGTAGGTGCATCCGTTCAGGAGCGCCTGATAGAACGCATTCAGCGCGTTGGTGTGGAACAGGGGCAGCGTCGTGAACAGCACATCGCCCTCGCGGATTCCGAGCGCACGCGCCGAATAGATGCCCCACCAGAACAGTTGCGCCTGCGGACAACACACACCCTTTGCCGGCCCGGTGGTGCCCGATGTGTAGAGGATCGCAACGGTGTCGCCGGGGCAGACGGCGCCCGCCGGGGCCGCGGCTCCGAGAGCCGGCAACGGTAACGCGGAAAGCCTGGCATCGATTTCCCCGGCGGCAGCTCCGATGATCCAGGTCCGAGGCGGCAGCTCGACACCCGCATCGACGCTCTCGATCGCGCTAGCGAACTGAGCCTCGACGACGAGGAGCGCGGGACGCGAGTTGCCGAAGATGTGGGAGAGCTGGAAGCCGCGCAGCGCGGTATTGATCGGGCTGCGATGGCGCCGAGCCATGCACAGCCGAGATAAACCTGCAAAAACTCCGGACGGTTCGAGCACATCAGCGCGACGCGATCACCCGGCTTGATGCCGGCATCGACGAGCGCCTGGGACGACGCGGCCGCGATCACCGCGGTCTGCGCAAAGCTCCAGCGCGTCTCACCCGCGACCAGCAGGATGCGCTCACCGTAGCGTTCCGCCTGCCGCGTGAGGATGGTGGAGAGGATCCGGTCGGACGGGGGAAACAGCTCGACCGCGTGCGCCCAGGCTGGCGTCACACTCCCCTCCCCGACCACGGCGGCCTTTGCCTGCACGCTGCTCTCCGTCATCTGCGCCTCGCTCAGGGCAACAGCTTGTATTTGCCGTCCTCGATCTGGACCATGATGCGTGAGCGATCGTCGACGCCATGCCGATCCGCCGGCGTATAGGTGTAGACGCCCTGCGTTCCCACGACCTCCTTGGTCGTGAACAGCGCTTGACGAAGCGCGGTGCGAAATTCCGGCGAGCCCGGCTTGGCGCCGGTTGCCATCGCGCGCTTGGCGGCATCGGCGAGCACCAGCCAGCCGTCGAAGGAATAGGACGAGAATGAATCCGTCGGCACCTCGCCGTTCGCCTTCTCGAAGGCCGCACGGAAATCCAGGGCCACCTTCTGAATCGGATTGCTGGCCGGAAGCTGCTCCGCCGCGGTCACAGGTCCAGTCGGGCAGATGATGCCGTTGGCGGCCTTGCCGGCAAGACGGAGGAAATCGGCGCTGATCAGCCCGTGGTTGCCGTATAGCGGCCCCTTGTACCCGCGCTCGGACAAGGCGATGACCGGCAACGCGCCGGGCGTCCCGGTGCCGCCGAGCATGATCGCGTCGGGACGCGCGGCGAGAGCGCGCAGCACCTGGGCCGTCACCGAGGAATCCGACCTCGCGTAGCGTTCGTTGGCAATGATCTTGATGTCGGCGGTCTTCGCACTTTGCTCGAGCGAATTGTACATGAGGTCGCCGAACGCATCGGAGAAGCCGATGAACGCGACGGTCTTCAGGCCCTTCGCCTTCATGTGGTCGACGATGCCTTGCACGAGAAGGGGCGTTGGCTGCGGCGTCTGCACGACCCAGGGGCCACCGTCGCCTGCCGGCACCGGCGCGATCGGCGACACCGCGATCATCGGAATCTTCATCTCGATGGCCGCCGTCGCCATCGCGAGCGTCTGCGGCGCACCGGACGTGCCGATGAGAACGTCGACCTTCTCCTGCTCGACAAGCTTGCGAGCGTTGCGCGCAGACGCCGTCGGATCGGAGCCGTCATCAAGCTGGATGACTCGAATCTTCTCGCCGCCGATCTCGCCGATATAAGCTTGGCCCGCTGCGATCCCCTTCGCGTTCGGAATTCCAATCGACGACACCGGCCCACTGAGGCCGGTAACGAAGCCAACGAGGATCTCGGCCTGCGCAAGCTGCGGGACGGCGAGAAGCAATGCAGTGGAGACTAGCAGGCTCTTGATCGAGTTCATGGCACCTGTCTTTCGCGAATATTTCTTGTTCTGATTGGCAAGCGCCATTGATTCACTTCAGGTTGACGAGACCAGCGCGATGACGCGAAGCGGACTGCCGGAGCCGTTCTGGATCTTCAGCGGCGAGGCCACGATGATGGCGCCGGTGGCCGGAAGCTGATCCAGGTTGCACAAGCATTGCAGGCCGTAGCGGCCCGCGCCGTGCAGGAAATGATGCGCCGGATAAGGCGGCTCGAAATGCCCGGCCTGCCCCGCATCCGTACCGATGGTCTCGTTGCCGAACCCGATGATGCCGCGCTCCTCGACCAGCCACTTCATCACGGCCGGGTTCGGGCCCGGCGTGTGCGCGCCGTCATCCCCGAGATTGGAATAGTCGCGCCAGCCCTTCTTCGACCAGTCGGTCCGCAGCAGCACCCAATTCCGCTCTGGAATCCGGCCGTGCGTTGCTTCCCAGGCTTCGACCAGCGGGACCGTGAGCAGAAAGTCCGGATCCTGAGCCGTCTGCGCGGAGCAGTCGATGACACAGGCGGGAGCGATCATGTCCTTGGCCGGCATGGTGTCGACGGCATTGTTTGGCAGGTTCTTGCCGGTGAACCAGTGAATCGGCGCGTCGAAATGCGTGCCGGTGTGTTCACCAAAGGTGATGTTGTTCCAGTACCAGGCCGGGCCGCGACCGTCATATCGCGAGATTTCCTGGATGCGGACCGGCGCTGCCTGGCCGAACTCCGGCGGCAACACGATGACCGGAAAGTCCGGACTGAGCGTAAAGGTCAGATCGACCACGCGCACCGCGCCGGAGGAAATCGCACCCGCCAGCTCCAGGAGATTGTTGCTTTGCATCGTCACGTCCTGCGGCTTGCTTGAAATCTGCATCTCACCTATCGAGCTCGCGCTCGAGCGCTTTCGGATTGGCCGCCAGGCGTTGCCGGATCTCTTCGGCGACATCTCCGACATACAACTCCTCGAGCCCGCCTCTCAGCCCCGACACGATCGCCTGCGCGATTGCGCGCGGCGCGACCTTCGGCGGCGGCACGGTCTGGAACCATTCGGTGTCGACGGGCCCGGCGAACAGGTTCATCACCCTGACGCCACCGGGCCTGAGCTCCGCGCGCAGGCAGTGCGACAGCGACAGGCACGCCGCTTGCGAGGCCGAATAGGCGCCAAAGGCAGGCCAGTTCGCCAGCGCATAGACCGAGAGAATGTTGACCCACGCGGCACTGTTGTTGATGCCATCGGCGCCGCGCATCCGCATAGCAGGTCCAAACGCCTGCGCGAGGTTGATGAAGCCAAGATAGGCCTGGTCGATCTCGTCGCGTGCGATGCTCGTGCCCCTGCGGTCGAGCAGGCCGCCCGGCCGCACATACTCCGTCGTGTTGATGAGGATATCGACCTTGCCGCCGATGTCGGCTGCGAGATCGGCCGCAGATTTTTCGTCGGCCGCGTCAAGCGTCACGATCTCGATCCCGTCCTGACCGCGCAGCAGCCTCTCGCCGGCGAACGGCCGCCACGGTTCGGCTACGCCGACGAACACCGTCTTGGCGCCAGCGGCCTTCAAGGCAGCGACAGCTTCCTGGCCGATCACGCTGCGGCCGTTGGTCACGAGCACGCGCCGGAATTTCGGATCGGCCGTCATTTCCCGCCACTGCTTGTCGTCTGCCATGTTGGGAGTCTCCCCCTCGGGATGGGCAAAGGCCACCGCCTGGCCGCTCTTGTCGAGTTGAAACGACATGCGGACCGGTGCGCCCTCCGCACAGTCAGCATGGAGATGTGCGACGATCGTCGGACCGCAATCCATCTTGACGAGGCCGATTCGCCACGGCGCCCGTTCGCGGAAATAGACGTCGCTCGGCACGCGTGCCGTCGTCTCGGCGAGCAGCGTGCCCCGGCGCGGTGCGTCGACGAAGGCAAGGCCGGCCGACAGGCAAGACGGACATGCCTCACGCGCCGGATAAGCAAAAGAGCCGCAAGCTTCGCAGCTTTGCAGCATGAAGCGGCCTTCCGCGGCCGCCCGTGTGAACCCGTGCGACGTCCTGCTGCGCGGTCGCGGTGGCGAGGCAGGCAGCCGCGTCCGCAGCAACGGGTTCTTGCGCCGGGGCGGCTTGATCGGCTCTATCATCGCGAAGGCCCTGCAAGGATCGCGGCGCCCGAGGCCAGACCGCGGTCATAGTTGATCATACCGAACCCGGAGGCCAAGGCGAGGCTTGCATTCCTGACCTGGGTGGGGCCTGCAGTCCCCAGAACCTGCCGCAATCCCTCGACGAGACCGAGATAGGCGCCGGCGGCACCGGCCTGCCCGACCGAAAGCTGTCCGCCCGACGTGTTGTGCGGAAAGTCACCATCGATGGTGAGATCATGCTGGCGCACGAACTCGGCCCCCTCCCCCTTCTTGCAGAAGCCGAGATCCTCGAACTGCATCATCGTGATGACGGGATAGTCGTCATAGGTCTGCACGACGTCGAGATCATCGGGCTTCACGCCGGCCATCGCATAGAGATCGCCGATGTCCATCGCCCAACCGCCCCGCACCTGCATCGGATCGTCGGCGAAGGCGTTGTGCCGCTCGATCGTCGACAGAAGTCGTGCGGCCGGCAGGTCCAACGACGCCGCCGTCTCTTCGCGCATGACGAGGAACGCTTCCGCGCCGGCGCAGGGCATCACGCAATCGAACAGGTGGATCGGATCAGAAATCGGCCGGGCCGCGAGATATTGCTCCATCGTCAGCGGCGCCTTCATCAGCGCGTGCGGGTTGCGCAGGGCATTGGTGCGCTGGGCGACGGCGATCCTGCCGACATCTTCACGCGTGACACCGAAGGTTCGCATGTAGTTGCGCGCAATCAGCGCGAAGCTCGCATTGGCGCCGCCGGCTCCGTAAGGATAGACGGCGTCCTGGTTGAACCGCGAAAAATTCTCCAGCGTCAGCCGGAAGGAATCGACGTGGTTGGTGTCGCCCGCCACGCACGCCACGATGTCGGCGTCATGGGCCTGAACCGCGCGCGCCGCCTTTCGCAACCCTGCGATGGCGCTGGCGCCACCGAGCGGAATCGTATCCAGCCATCGCACGCAGAGCCCGAAATGCTGCGTCAGTCCGACACCGCTGTCAGTGCCCATGGTGAAGCTGGAGACGCACAGACCATCGATATCGGACGCCTTGATGCCGGCCTGCGCAACGAGCGCGCTGAGCGCCCGCCCGATCCACCACTGCGCGCTCTCGATGGAGTAGCGCACATAAGGAATGGTGACGGGAGCCGCAATCACGACGCCATCATACGGTGTACGTAAGGTCTTGGTCACCGACCGCCCTCGTTCATCCGCCTCAAACCACCGTCAGTTTCACGTCAATATTGCCACGGGTTGCGTTCGAATAGGGGCAGCGTTCATGCGCGCCGGCAACGACCTCTTCGGCCACTGCCTTCTCGACACCAGGCAGATTGACCTTCAGCTCGACAGCGAGCGCATATCCAACGGGAACCGGCCCCATCGCGACCTTCGCGGTCACGGACGGCTCGGCGGAGGGCGCCACCTTCCGCGTCCGCGCGACGAGCTTGACTGCACCGAGAAAGCACGCGGCGTAGCCGGCCGCAAAGAGCTGCTCGGGATTGGTGCCTTCGCCGCCAGGGCCGCCCATCGATTTCGGCAAGGACAGCGACACCGACAGCAGACCGTCGACGCTGGCGGCCTTGCCGTCCCGACCTCCGGTCGCCGTCACCTCAGTCTCGTACAGGATCTTTTCGGGAGTCATCATGACTTGTTCTCCAAGACTAGCTTATCCGGGATTAACGGCTGTTACGGGCGAGCAACGCGCGGAAATCAGCGCGCGCCTGGGCGCTGGCCCGCCTGAAGCTCGGCCCGCGGCTTGGTTCGGTGCCATTGAGCTGCCGGAGCTGCACCCACATCTCGGCGCTCTTCAGCGCCACGGCTGCGCAATTGACCACCGGCGCGTGGCCAACCTTCAGGCCATGCTCCTTCCCGATCAGGAGGCCAGGCAATACGCCGGCGGGGATCACGACATCCGCGCCGCGCTCGACCAGAGGAAGCGCGCAGGCGACAAAATCCTCGATCATGCGGGCTTGCGCAGCATTGTCGCCGGCAAACGCATCGGCGAAATCTTCCGGCTTGCAGCCAAGACCGGTCACGTGGACCACGCGACCGCCGAGGCCGTGACGTTCGGCCTGCTCGTAGTGCCAGACCTCGAAGACGGGATCGAGCGTGACAAGGCCAAGTCGGCGGCCGAGCTGCGAGGCCGCCAGCAACGTCGCCTCGCCGGTCCCGATCACGGGAATGTCGAGCGCCGAACGCAGCTCATAGAGGCCGGGATCCTGAAAATGCCCCATGACAAAGGCATCGAACCCGCCCTCCTCCGCCGCGATGCCGTTGTCGATGGCCTGGACGGCGCAGCGCAATTCCGCAAGCCGTCCGAACTCGCGGTCCGGCGGACTGATGCCCTCGACGTGAACCGTCGTGCCTGGTGCAGCGATGTTGTTGAGGTATTCCGACAGCCGCGCCATGTAGGGCGCGTTGACGCTCGCATCAACGAAGCTCTGCCAGAAGATGCGCATCGTCCTTCTCCTCAAGCGGTGGTCGGAGGATCGGTCGTCGTCTGCCGATGAATATATTTCAACCATAAACTAATTCACGCGTCAAATGCGCGCGGCAGAGCCGACAACCGACACCGTCACGGCCAGGCGGGCACGGCGTTTTCGTCCGGTCGAGGAGCAGGGAAACGCCGCACACTGACGAAATTGTATGCAACAACATTTTTTTCTGACAGCCCCGTGACACGTGTTGACGGCGCCACCGACAATACTTTAGGCTTTAAGTAATTCCTCGCCGGTCAGGGACCGGTGGCCATGACAATGATGTTGCAGGGCACCGATTTTGAGAGACTCAATCGTGTGGACAGTCGCCGTGCTCGAACAGCCGGCAGTGACAGCATCGCCGGTCCGTGGTTCGCGCGGCAAGCAACATCATGGCTGCTGAGCGCCCGGGCGAGCACACTCTCTTCGGTCGCGCCCGGCATTTGGCGCCGCAGCAATGTTTTCAATCGGTTGGTTCGTCGTTCGGAGTCCCCGCGCGGCGGCATCGAAGCATTCCTATCCAGCATCAACGGAGGAGAACGCAAATGCGCAAGACTCTGAGCTTACTTGCACTTGTCGCCGGCGTGGTCGCAGCTCCGGCTGCGCAGGCCGACATCACTATCGGCTTCGTTACCTCACTCAGCGGCAACGGCTCGTCGATCGGCATCCCCTATGGGCGCGGCATCAACGCGGCCTATGAATACAAGAAGACCATCAACGGCGAAACCATTCGCCTGATCCAGCTCGACGACGGCTCCGACCCGTCGGCCGCGACCCGCAACGCGCGCAAGCTGGTGGAAGAAGAGAAGGTCGACCTGCTGATCGGCACCGCGACGGCACCGTCGACCATCGCCATGGCGGCGGTGGCGAGCGAGCTGAAGGTGCCGATGATCGCGGTCTCGCCGATCGGCAAGCTGCCGGAAACACCCGAGCAGTGGGTGGTGTCGGTGCCGCAGCCGGCGTCCCTACTCGTCAAGATCGTCGCCGATCGCATGAAGCGCGATGGCATGAAGAACATCGGCTATATCGGCTTCTCCGATGCCTGGGGCGATCTCGTCTACAACGGCGCCAAGGCTGCCGAAACCGCCGGCGATATCAAGATCCAGACCAACGAGCGATACGCCCGCACCGACACCTCTGTCACCGCACAGATTCTGAAGGTGCTTGCCGCCCGGCCGGACGCCGTGCTGGACGGCGGCTCCGGGACGCAAGGCGCGCTGCCTCTGCTCAGCCTCGCCGACCGCGGCTTCAAGGGAAACACCTACGGCACGGTCGCGCTGGTCAATCCGGACTTCGTCAATGTCGGCGGCAAGGCGGCCGACGGCATCCAGGTCTCCGCCGGTCCGGTGATCGTCGCCGAGCAGCTGCCCGACGAGCACTTCGCCAAGAAGATCGCGCTGGATTTCCGAGCCGTCTACCAGAAGACCCACAACATTCCGACCACCGACGGCTTCTCAGCCTACTCCTTCGACGCCTGGCTGATTTTCGCCAATGCCGCCGAGCGCGCGCTCAAGACCGCGAAACCCGGAACGGCGGAATTCCACACCGCCCTGCGAGACGCGATCCTCAGCACCAAGGAGCTGCCGGGCGTCCATGCCGTCTATAACTTCAAGCCGGGTTCCGTGACCGGCGTCGACGAGCGCTCGCTCGTCGTGGTGCGCCTGAGCGGCGGCGCCTGGAAGTACGCACCGTAGTCGGACGGCGGCAGGCAGTCAGAACGGGGGAACGGCGTCTCAATGACGAGTGACATCGCAGCCATCCTTGGGATCGACGGAATCGCCACCGGCGCAGTCTATGCACTGGTGGCGATCGGGACCGTCCTCATCTTCACGGTGACACGGGTCATCTTCATTCCCTTTGGCGACATCGCCGCATTCACCGCGCTGACGCTGGCAGCCCTCGATGCGAAGCGTTTTCCCGGGACCGGCGCGCTCGTCGTCATCCTCGCGTGCCTCGCGACCCTGATCGAGATCATCTCGCTGCTGCGCTCCGGCGAGCTTCGCTTGCTGCCGCGTGCCCTTCTTTTTTATCTCGTACTTCCGCTCGCCGTCGTTGGCGTCGCCTGGCTGACAATGCGCGCCGATCCTCCTCTCGCCGTCAGACTCGTCCTGGCCTTGATGCTGATCACGCCGATCGCACCGCTGCTGGACCGGATCGTGTTCCGTCCCATCGCGGACGGAACAGTGCTGTTGCTCCTGACGGTCTCCGTCGCACTGCATTTCGCACTGGTGGGCCTCGGCCTGCTGTTCTTCGGCCCCGAAGGTGTCCGGACCGAACCGCTGACCTCGTTCTCGACCGAGTTCGCCGGCGCGCTGGTGTCGGGCCAGACCATGCTGATCGTGATCGCGGCCCTCGTCTTCAGCGGACTGCTCTATCTGTTCTTCGACTTTACGCTGGTCGGAAAATCGCTGCGTGCCACGGCTGTGAACCGGACCGGTTCGCGCCTGATGGGGATACGGCCCGCCCGCGCCGGCACGATCGCCTATCTGCTGGGATCGCTGATGGCCGGCGTCTCCGGAATCCTGATCGCGCCGGTCAACACGGTGTTCTACGATTCCGGCTTCCTGATCGGCCTCAAGGCCTTCGTCGGCGCCATTGTCGGCGGCATGACCAGCTATCCCGGTGCTGCGATCGGCGCCGTCGGCGTCGGCATCCTCGAAAGTTTTGCGTCCTTCGAGAGCAGCGCGCTCAAGGACGTCATCGTGTTCTCGCTGCTGATCCCGATCCTGATCTGGCGATCCCTCGCCTCGCTGCATTCCGAGGAGGAGATCGAGGAATGACGCGCCTTCACGTTCAACTCGCGGCAATGGCGGCGGTGGTGTGCCTCGCGCTCGCGCCTCTGGTCCTGAGCCCCTTCAGCATCACGCTGATGAACTATATCGGCATCTATTCGCTGGTTGCCATCGGCCTTGCGCTACTCACCGGCGTCGGCGGTATCGTGTCGTTCGGACAGGCTGCGTTCGTCGGCATCGCGGCCTATGCGACCGCCTGGGTCTCCGCATTGAACGGATACTCTCCATGGCTCGGCCTCCTGTTCGGCGTGGCGCTGACCTGCTGCGTCGCGGCCATCCTCGGCGTCGTTACGTTGCGGCTTCAGGGCCATTTCCTGTCGCTCTCGACCGTTGCCTGGGGTCTCGCCATCGGCTTCCTGTTCGGCAATGTCGAGGGGCTCGGCCGCTTCAACGGCATCTCGTCGATCCCGCCGATCAGCATCGGATCGTTCGCGCTGGTCTCGAGCGCGCAGATCTATTTCCTGATCTGGGGCATCGTCGCTACCGTCCTCCTGCTCGGATACAATCTGCTGGACTCCAGGCTCGGCCGCGCCATGCGCGCGCTGCGCGGCGGCAATACGCTGGTCGAGAGCCTCGGCATCAACGCCTTCCGGATCAAGCTCGTGACCTTCGTGATCGCGGCCTTTCTGGCTTCGCTCTCGGGGTGGCTCTACGCCCATATGAGCCGCTTCATCAGTCCGGGTCCGTTCGATGCCGGCATGGGTATCGAATATCTGATGATGTCGATGGTCGGCGGCGCCGGCAGCCTGCTCGGCGGCGTGGTGGGTGCCGCCGTCGTCACCCTGCTCAAGAACAGTGTGCAGGACTATCTGCCGCTGATTGCCAAGGGCGCCTCGGGGCAGCTCGAGATCGTCGCCTTCTCCGCGTTGTTCATTCTGTTCCTGCAATGGGCGCGGCAGGGCATCGTCCCCTTCGTTGCGCGCCATTTGCCGAAGATCAAACGCGAGCGGCCGCAGCCTGCGCCGCCGCTGCCGCGTCGCCCCCAACCGACGCCGGGCGAGCTGCTTCTGAAGGTCGATGGCGCCGAGCGTCGATTCGGCGGCCTCGTCGCGGTCAACAATGTCAGCTTCGAGGTCCGCTCCGGCGAGATCCTCGCGGTCATCGGCCCGAACGGCGCCGGCAAGAGCACGATGTTCAACTGCCTGACCGGCGCGCTGCGGGTCAACAAGGGCGAGATCGTCTTTGCGGGGCGTCCGATCACGCGTGATCCTCAATCCCGCATCGCCAAGGCCGGCGTCGCCAGGACCTTCCAGCATGTGAAGCTGCGGCCGCGCATGAGCCTCCTCGAAAACGTGATGCTCGGCACCTACGCCCGCACACGCACCGGCTTGTTCGCCGGCGCCTTCCGCCTCAACCAGCATGAGGAGGCCAGCACCCGGCACGAGGCCATGATGCAGCTCGAACGCGTCGGGCTCGGCGAAAAGCCATTTGAGCTCGCAGGCAATCTGCCGCTCGGCAATCAGCGTATCCTCGAGATCGCCCGCGCACTCGCCGCCGATCCTGCCCTGCTCGTCCTCGACGAGCCGGCCGCGGGCTTGCGCCGCCAGGAGAAGCTCAGGCTTGCGGAGTTGCTCCGCTCGCTGCGCTCCGATCATCTGACCATCCTGATCGTCGAGCATGACATGGAGTTCGTGATGTCGCTGGTCGACCGCATCGTGGTGCTCGATTTCGGCTCCAAGCTTTGCGAAGGCGCGCCAGCGGCGATCCGCAGCGACGAGCGGGTTCAAGAGGCCTATCTCGGAGGCGTCGCGTGAGCGAGATGTTTGCCATGACGGATGTGACCGTCTGCTACGACAATGTCGAGGCGGTCCGCAACGTCTCGCTGTCGATCGAAGAAGGTCAGATCGTCACCGTGATCGGCCCGAACGGTGCCGGCAAGACCACGCTTCTGATGGCCGCCATCGGGCTGCTCGCCTCGCGCGGCCGCATGGTGTTTCAGGGCAACGACGTCGGAAAAATGTCCGTCGAGGATCGCGTCGAGCGCCGGCTGTGCCTTGTCCCGGAGAAGCGCGAGCTGTTCTCCGACATGTCGGTCGCCGACAATCTCCTGCTCGGCTCCTACAGCCTGCGCGACCGCTCGGGCGTCCAGAAGACGCTGGGCGAGGTCTATGATCGCTTCCCTCGCCTGAAGGAACGGCAACGCCAGGCGGCAGGCACCCTCTCCGGCGGCGAGCGCCAGATGCTCGCGCTCGGGCGCGCGCTGATGGCCAAGCCGAAACTGCTCATGCTGGACGAACCCAGCCTCGGTCTCGCGCCGCTGATCGTGCGCGAGATCTTTCGCACCATCGCGTCGCTCCGCGACCTCGGCGTCTCGATCCTGCTGGTCGAGCAGAACGCCCGCGCCGCGCTGGAGACGGCCGACTACGGCTACGTGCTCGAGACCGGCGAGATCGTGCAGTCCGGCCCCGCCAGGGATCTCATCCACGATCCCAAGCTGATCACGGCCTATCTCGGCGGACACTAGCGCCGGTCAGGATCAGGCCCGGCGAGCCTCCCGACACAGAAATAGCGAAAACAACCCCATGCACAGTAGCCGGTGGCAGCGACATCAATCGCTTAGTCGCAACAATTGCGGATTTTACGAAATCCACTTGATCCGTCGGGCAAAACAGTGGCATGATGCCATGCTCGCCGCTTGTGGGATGGCGGGGGCTTCAACCGCCGACCCTCATCTCCCGGATATCCGATATCAACCGTCAAACGCAAACTCGCTTCGTTGCACCTTGACGACGGGTCCAGCGATTTTTTTTAAACCCCTCTTGAAACCAAAATCAGCTTTGCTAATTTTCTTGTCGCCATCGGACGGATGGCGTCCGGGCGCCTCACGGGCCCGGGCCAAGAGACGGGCACCGGCTGTGTCCGGTGCCGCTCGTAGACATCTTGCTCTTAGGAGGATTTGGCTATGCGCACCTACGATTTCGCTCCTCTCTGGCGCTCGACCATTGGTTTCGACCGCCTTTTTGACCTCGCGGAAACGGCTCAACGGGCCAGCGAGGACAACTACCCGCCCTACAACATCGAACGGCTGGCTGACGACCGCTACCAAATTTCGCTGGCGGTTGCGGGTTTTGCGCCCGAAGACATCGAGATCACTGCCGAGCAGAACGTAGTCACGGTCGAGGGCAGTAAATCCGACAAGACCGAGCGTGATTTCCTCTACCGCGGTATCTCGACCCGCAGCTTCAAGCGTCAGTTCAGCCTCGCCGAATATGTCGAGGTCAAAAGCGCCGCGTTCGACAATGGCTTGCTGACCATCGAACTCGTTCGCGAGATCCCGGAAGCCATGAAGCCGCGCCGTATTGCGATTGGTGATGCCTCGACCGGCAACGTGCGGAGGCTTGAAGCCAAAGCCGCCGCCTAGCCCAAGCGCCGCGGGGGCCGCGCTGCAAGTCGTGCGGCTCCCATCCATTCGTCCATGAAAAGGAGAAGACCATGCGGCCGACGACCGCTGACGACAACGTTTTCGACTTCAACGCGCTGCTTCATCCCGGTACGGTGTTTGAAACGCCGCAAGACGTCCTGAATCATCCGGCCCTAACGTCGGCCGAGAAGCGCGCAATTCTGGCTTCATGGGCGTCCGACGCATCTGCGATAGCCTCTTGCCCGTCGATGCGCGCCCCTGCCGGGCTCAAAAAGCCGGTATCGATCGATGACATATTGGAAGCGCTATGCGCCCTGGACGGTGGCCCTCGAACGCCACCCGGTGGAAAGCCTTACCGCCTCCGTTCGACTGAACGTGCGGCCGCGGCGTGAACTTCGGAGGCCCAGATGACAATGGATGAAAAACTGGCGTGCCTTCGTGCCCATCGCAACAATATCCACCGCTACCGCCGTCTGCTGAGCACACGCTTATCAGATCTTGAACGCGAGTTCTTGATCAAGCGCCTGTCGGAGGAGCAAAGCGCAATTGATGCGCTATCGGCGACAACTTTCCCGTTTTCTATAAATTTCGGCGGTCCAACCCCCGGTGCAGCATCCAGGGTGGCTTAGCTTCAATGCTGGAGCTTATGTTGATCGATCGCAATCGTCGTGGTTGGGAATGGCGGGTTTGCGACCAGTCTGGCACTGTCCTGGGTAAGGGCCGTGAGAGAACGCGAATGGCCGCGAGATATCGCGGCTATCAGACGATGTTTCTATTGCTCGCAAGCGGAGCCCGATTAATCGATCCGGGGCCGTTAGCGCCCTAAGGTGAGCTTACGGTTACGCAGTTAAACCCTTCCGGCAGCTCCTCGCGGCAATCGCGGAACGTGGAATTACGGTGACAGTGGTGGACGGCACGCAACCCCACTCAACCCGCGTCTAGTTGAGTGCACTGGCACCGTAATCCTTCCTACGGCTACGTGCTCGAGACCGGCGAGATCGTGCAGTCCGGCCCCGCCAAGGATCTCATCCACGATCCCAAGCTGATCACGGCCTATCTTGGCGGGCACTAGAGCGCGCCGGGATCCCGCGAGCAGCACAATAAAACGATCGAAGGGCTCACCAGGCAGTGCACCGATAAATCGAGGTACTCAGTAAGGGGCACGCCTCGTGTCCGCTTGTCCGCCCATGCATGCGTTGGTTGCTTGCGACGAGGGTGGAGCCGAGGATACATTGGTGCGCTGTCGCGGAGCATCGCTTCAAGTGCCCGCACGGGCAGCTCGACGCACCGACTTGCTGATCGTGCTTGCCGATACGGCCGACCCGGCTACCGCTCAGTGACGAGAGTTTGCACTCCTGCGCGCAGGCAGGCGGGTTGCCGCCGCCGCCGGTCTTGAAATGGACGAGCGGAGCAGCGGCTGAAGTCAGTCCATAGGAGGCTTGAGATGAGTGCCCCGTCTCCGGTCAAGGAGACTCTCCTGAGCCAACGCCTCGGCGCGCTCGGATCGGCAAGAAGCTGGGCCCCGAATGTTCTCTCGGATCTCGAACGCTTCATCCGTACCGCCGACGACTACGATCTCTTTCGCGTCAACCCGATCCAGTACGGCCGCCTCGTCGGTCTGTCCGAGGCAGACGCGATAGAGCTGTACGTGCACACCGCCAAGGTGGGCCTGTTCGAGATGGACTGGCTGCTCATCTGCGCCTATTGCCCGCAGGTCGCCGGCAGCTTTCGCGAGCTCGACCAGGTCCATCCACGCTTTCAGTGCGCGTTCTGCAACGCGGTCAACGATGCGTCGCTGGACGACTACATTCAGGTTACCTTTACGGTCTCGAGCGGCGTGCGCGACATCATATTTCGCCATCCCGAAATGCTGACTGTTGAGGACTTTTACCTGCGCTACAGCTTTTCGAAAGGTTTCATCGCTCCGCACGGGATGACGCACCAGCAGCTTGTTGCTGCGCTCTCGCGCGGATTCGCCGATATCAAGGCCCATGAGCACCGCAGCTTCGACTTCGATGTCACAGCTGGCCGTTTCGAGGTGCTGGACCTCTGCCACAAACTCCTTGTGGTCTTCTTCGCGGGCGGGGAGCCGGCAGAACGGCAAGAGACGCTGGTCCAGCTCGAGTCGGGCCGCTTTCTGCTACCGGACCGCCCCACGGCACCGAGAGACATGGTCCTCGGCGACGGACGTTTTTCGTTCCGGCAGACGGCCGATCTCAACCCAGGCAAGCACACCATCCGGATCGAGAACCGCACTGGCGATTGCGGTCGCTTCTGGTTCGTCCAGTATCCCCCGGGTTTCACGCCCCATCTGGTCGAATATGAACCGTTCCTGTCCGGCAAGCGGTTGCTGCTCACCCCGAGCTTTCGCGAACTCTACAAGGCGCAGCTGGTGGATGAGGGCGAGAGCATCAATGTCTCGGACATGACTTTCCTGTTCACCGATCTGAAGCAGTCGACGCCGCTGTATGAAAGCGTTGGTGACGTGAACGCGTATTTTTTGGTTCGTCAACACTTCGAGATTTTGAACAGGATCATCCGGGAACGATCCGGCACCATTATCAAGACGATCGGCGACGCGGTCATGGCCGGATTCGAGCGTCCCCAGGACGCCGTTTGCGCCTCCATCGAGATGATCGAAGAACTGTCGCGATTCAACCGGACCGCTTCGCGGCCGCTCGGCCTCAAGGTCGGTGTCCACAAGGGTCGAGCGATTGCGGTGACGCTCAACGACCGGATCGACTATTTCGGGCAGGACGTGAATATCGCCGCACGCGTGCAAGGTCTCGCCGATGTCGACGAAATCTGCATCAGTGCAACGGTGATGGAGGCACCGGGCGTCAGTGACATCGTCAACTCGCGCTCGGTATCGCGCAACTACGAGAACCTGAAGGGCATCGGTCAAAAGATGGAAGTCCATCGCATGACGATCACCTCGACGCAGATATAAACGACCGCGGTGCGGCCGCGAGGCGAAGGCCGACTGTTCCTCGACGACAGACCGAAATCGTCCGCTCTGAGTCCACGCCCCCAGGCGGCGTTGGGCCTAACCGTCCGCGTCAGCATCGGAAAGCTGGCAAGGATGCCGCCGCGGTCCATCGCCGACTTCTTGTTGGGCAGTCTCAGCGCAATGTCGTGTAACAACCGACGCCTGCTAGGGAACAATTGCCCCCCGTAACAGTTGCCAGCGACGAAACCCGGAGTTGACCTTTGATTTAGACGCCGCCGGACGTTCGAGTGTCACAGCGGTGCTGTTTGAACCGATACAGGTGTTCAACGCGAAATCATTGCGAGACTCAAGATCAGCGAAGAATATGCCATTG
Source organism: Bradyrhizobium rifense (assembly GCF_008123425.1). Taxonomy (GTDB): domain Bacteria; phylum Pseudomonadota; class Alphaproteobacteria; order Rhizobiales; family Xanthobacteraceae; genus Bradyrhizobium; species Bradyrhizobium rifense. Next base: position 793 of record NZ_VSSS01000014.1, on the reverse strand, counting down.
CGTGTCTTCATCCTCGCATTATCAGTCTTGGGAATTCTCGTCGGTGCAAATGCCGCCACAGCCGGTCCGAGCACGGCCGACCGCGAGCTGATCGCATCCGTCGATCCGACGATGGTGGCAGGCGAGGCAAGTCAGGAAACCGAAGATCAGATCGGCCTCAACAAGGGACGGCGTCGCGACGTACAGCGCCGGCTGACCGGTCTCGGTTTCGACACCAAGGTCAACGGACGCTTCGACGGGTCGACCCGCGCCGTCATCACGCGCTGGCAGGCGGCACGCGGCTATCCCAGAACCGGCTTCCTGAACCTGGTGCAGCATCAGGCGCTACTGACCGAGTCCGCCTCGGCGGCGCCTGCCAGCCTCAGCGGTAGCGACAAATCTGATGCCGACCATTCGGCCCGTCGTCGCACGGGTGCTCACCATCACAACGGTGGGGGCGGCCCCGGCGGACTGATCGGCGGCGTGGTCGGAGGACTGTTCGGACGCAGGTGACCGAAGGCGGCGCAGTCCATTAGCTCCGCCGACCAATCCGAATTTATGGGTTCACGCCCTGGTTTTTTCCACACTCTCGGTTCTCTAAGACTTGGGCCGCACCATCCGCGTCAGCATCGGAAAATGCTTGTTGCCGCCTGCGAATGGCGGGAACTGGACGAAGTCTGCGCGCATGCGCTTGATCACATCGGAGCCGAGCGCGTGCGCGAGGGCTTGCGGCTGTCGAATACCAGCTTGTTGCGCTGCATGTGCTCGACGCGCTGCGATGGCAGCCACGGTGACCTGTCTCTTATACACATCT